>NC_017941.2:0-1474442 GCF_000306765.2 Haloferax mediterranei ATCC 33500 | reverse complement strand
GTCAGTAAACTCCCGCGACGACGTCGAACCGGTGAGCAAGAGACCGTGCCGCCCGAGCGGGACGATTATCTCACTTCGCATCTCGGTGTCCTTGTTGTATCGGCCGTCGTGTTGTCGAACGTCGTCGTAGACGCGGATTTCACCCGACTCGAAGGACTCCCAGGCGAGACTCTCTCCGGCCGTGAGTGTCGGCGTCTCCCCGTACAGGTCGCGCGCCGCGCTCGTCTCGGTGAGTGGGACGAGCGCATCTTCCTGCTCGTCGTACTCCCAGATACTCGTCACCTCGAGTCCGAGCACGTCGACCGCGGCTTCGACGGCGATTTCGCCGACTTCCTCGGTCGACGACGCGACGGTGAGTTCCTGTGCGGTCTGCTGGAGTTCCCGTAGACTCCGCTCGATTCGTTTCTGCGGCGTGATATCTTCGAGGATGGCGATTACCCGGTCGACGCCTCCTTCTGGGTCCGCTATCGAGGCCGTCGAGAGCAACAAGTCGAGTTTGTCTCCGGCTTTCGTCTGCCGCCGAATCTCTTTGCCGTAGACTCGCTCGCCCGCAAACGTTTTTGCTAGGTGACTCTCGTACTCGTCTATCTTCTCGTCTGGAACCAGCGGATTGAACGTTCCGATGACCTCCTCTCTCGACCACCCGAACATCTCTTCGGCACCCTGATTCCAGAGAAGCAGGTTTCCACGTCTACCGACTTCCATAATCGCCATCGGTGCAGTCTCGATGAGTGATTCGAGTCGCCGATTCGTCTGTTCGAGCTCGGTTCGACTGCGGTCGCGTGATAACTCCGCGCTGACCAGTTCGCCGAGGAGTTCGACGAGTGTTCGCTCGAACTCCCCGAACGGTGTCTTACGGGTTGACGAACTGGAGAAGTTCACCGTCCCGTATCGTTCGCCATCGACTGTGAGCGGGGCCCCGATATACGCTTTCAGCCCGAACTCCTGATACGCGGGGTGGGACTCGTATCCGGCGTCGACCGCGTCTATGAATGAACATACCTCGTCGTTTTCGACGACCTCTTTGCAGTAGGTCGATCCGAGGTCGAATCGGTCGCCGACAGAGATCTCGCCACCGGTCGGGTGAATCGCACGGATTTCGTAGTCGTTCCCGTCGATATTGGAGACGACACCGAGGTCGAGTCCGAGCGTCTGACAGCCGATTTCGAGCAGCTTTGTTAGTCGTTCGTCGGTCGAGAGGGTTGCATTTCCCATCACCCGCTGGACCGCCTGAAGCGCGTCTCGCTCCTGTTCGAGTTGCTGCTGTGCTTCGTAGCGTTCAGTCACGTCTCGCGCGACAATGAGGACCTGTTTTTCAGTTGCGTCGTACAGTGGCGCGAGTCTGACGTCGAACGCCCGGCGTCCGAACGTCGTATCGGCCGTCATCTGGAGGTCAAAATCATACAGCCCAGTTGGGCCACCGTCACTCCGGTCTTCCATGCCGGAGAGCGTCTCGCGGACTGCCTCGCGGAATCGTTCGTAGTCCTCGTCCGAAACGCTGTCTCTCATGATATCGAGAATATTCATTCCGCGCAGCGCGTCGGGTCCACTACGAGCACGGGCGGCCGACGGATTCGCATACTGAATCTCCATCGATGAGTCGATGACGAATACGACATCGTGGACGTTCTCTAAAATCGCCTTGCTGCGCTGGAGTTCGCGTTCCCGTTCCCGCTCTTCGGTTATCTCCCGGGAGAAGACAGTGAGGCCGTCGTCGTCAGGGAAGGCACGCACTTCGACCCAGTAGTCGAACGGCGGCCCGAGATACTGCTCGAATGAAACCGGCTCACCAGTTTCCACCGCGGTTCGATACCGCGTCTCCAGTTCGGTTCCGGCAATAGACGGAAACTCTTCCCAGAGGATGGCCCCGACGACACTGTCAGGGTCACAGCCAACACGGTCTGCCATCTTCTGGTTCATGTACTCGATTTCCCAGTCGCTGTTCACCGCGTAGATTGCATCAGTCGTGCGTTCGAGCGTCCGCCTGAATCGGTTGGTTGTCGCAACGGCGCGTTGCTTATTTCGGACCGCGCTGACGAGCGTCTCAACTCGAGTTGCGAGAATACTGAAATTGTCTCGTTCGGCCTGTAGCGTGATATGGTCGGACGCGTTGTTCGATGCCGCTTCGGCGGTTACGTGTCCATCTCGTTGCTTGGTGAGCAATATCGTCGGGAGTGGCGCCGCTCGTTCGCGGACTGCGTCGACAAGGTCGAGACCGGTCGCCGCTCCAAGTGAATACGTGGTGACGACGCAGTCGATTGACTGAGACGTGACACGCTCTAGTGCTGTTTCGATATCGCTCGAAAGCGTAACATCGATGTTCGAGTCGATATTGGAGAGTTTCGTCTGGACCTTGTCTGCGAACGACTCATCGTCGTCGACGTAGAGGACACGAATCGGCTCGTTTTGTTCGTTCTCCAGACTATCCACAATACAGAATAGTATGGACGGGCAGTGGTTAATATGTTCATGCTCTAACCGGTGTTCGTATCTGAGCCGCTATTCGGGACACGACCCGCTGCTTAAGGTATCAGCCGACCTGGTAACAACTATGCCGCAGATTCACCTCGACGACGAGACGGTCGCCCGACTCGACAATCTCCGAGAAGAAGACGAGGAGTACGACGAGCTTATCAACGAACTGATGAACATCTACGAAGCGAGCGAGCGAACCCTGTTCCACGCTGGCGAGGAGTACTGAGATTCGTCTCTACTGCGGAGTACGTCGCTGATATTCACAGGTAGACTCCGAGGACTCGGTCGGGTTGCCCCGTCGTGCCACCGTTATTCGAGGTAGCTGATGCGGACCTGTTCCCACTTGCCCTTGTTTTCGAGGTGTTCCTGAAGCGTCTCCGCGTAGGCCTGCGTAAGACGCTCTGCGTCCTCCAGTTTCTCCTGTTCTCCCTGATTGCCGCCGTCGCCGAGACCGAGTGCCCCCTTGATGGAGTCGACGATACCGCCGCCACCGGACGGCGACTCTTGTTGTCCCCCACCCATCGAACCCATCTGTTTGCGGATGTTGTCCAGTTCGGGGATAATCTGCGGGACTTTCTCTGTCTCCGCGACGATTCGTGCCGCCTCGGGGTCGTCCGCATCTTCGATTTCGAATTCGGTCGCCGTCATGATGAGACCCCACTCCTGACTGGAGAACCGGGAATTCATCACCTGGTCGTTGAACTCGCGGTCTACCGTCATTCGGTCGCCGACGATGCTGTCGGTCCAGTGTGCCATGTGCACACGTCGTCGGCCAGTCAGTA
Organism: Haloferax mediterranei ATCC 33500; assembly: GCF_000306765.2. Taxonomy (NCBI): domain Archaea; kingdom Methanobacteriati; phylum Methanobacteriota; class Halobacteria; order Halobacteriales; family Haloferacaceae; genus Haloferax; species Haloferax mediterranei. The sequence goes on along the minus strand of NC_017941.2, from coordinate 1,471,185 downwards.
TCAGAGTTGCGGGGTCGTCCGACGATTTCGGGACCCGGTCGAGCAATCGCGGCACGATTCGCCTGCCACACGGGTTTAATGCGGTTGGGTGACGACCCCGAGTCATGGAGCGGTACGATATCCTGTATCGACTGTACGAGAACTTCGATGCAGACGCGGTCCGGGACGCACAGGACTTCGTCGACCTCTTGCCGCCACTCGACTCTTCGGTGGCGCTCTCACACTGGCAGGCCGTCGATGACGAGTTAACAGACAAGAAAGACCGAATCAGGCGGTCGTTTTCGGACGGCGACCGCTACGCCGAACTCGCCGCCCGCGCCACTAGAGATCAGGCGTTTACCGCCCTCGACCTCTACACCAAGTACGGTCGTCAAGTCAACGCGCTCGTGCTCGACGTGGACGAGACGCTTCGCTCGGCGGGTCGAACGGACAACGAGATTCCGCGGGAGGTGTTGCACCTCCTCACCGAGTTCCACGAGGCGGACGTCCCCATCGTCATCTGTACCGGACAGACGCTGGAGAACGTCAAGGGGTTCGCCATTCAGGGACTCGGCAACGAACTCGTCCACTCCGGCGACGTGAGCATCGTCTACGAGGCGGGGACGGGCGTGTTTACGCCGGGACACGGCTCCGACACGAAGCGACTGCTCTACGAGACGCTCGACGAATCGGTTCAGTCGGTCTTCGAGTCGGTTCGCGGGCGCGTGATTCGCGACCTTCCGGATTCGCTGCGCGGGTGTGTCCACCTGCAGGGCAACGAGTTCAACGTCACACTCAAGCCGAATTTCGAGACCGGAAGCGACAGCGCGGAGACGGTCATCGACGAGGCGCTCGTCTACCTCTTGGACCTCCTCGGCGAAGCCGTCACCGACGACCCGGACGGCCCCGGGTGGGTTCGGTCCTACTTCGCGGCGCGAGACCCGGAAATCGAAGGCGTGCTCGCCGACCGCGACGAGCGTCCGGACCCGAAGACGGAGATTCCGGCGGAGGTCGAAGCGACGCTCGAACGCGTTACAGTCGCGTACTACCACGCTGACGCCGCGGAACTCTCCGCGGTCGATTTGAACAAGGCTGCAGGTGTCGAAGCCGCCCTCGACGTGCTCGGTGTGGACGACCCGTTCGTGCTCGTCATGGGCGACTCGAAGTCCGACCTCGACGTGATGACGTGGGCCGCAGAAAACGATCAGGGTCTCGCCGCGGCACCGGATCACTCCTCGCCAGGCGTGCTCGAACACGTCCGTGAAACCGACGAGCTAGTGTTCGACCGGGGAGACGCTGCGTCGGTGCTCCGAACCGCGTACGCGCTCAACCTGCTTGTCGACTAACGGCTGGTCGACCGAGTACGATACGTCGAGGCTGTCTCGACGCACTATCGCCGACAATGCCACCCTGTAACGTGGATGGGTATACCCCCCACCCTGCTTACAGTGTCGGCAATTCACACTGTACACATATCGGTCTCGTCGTCAGTGGACGAATCGTCGGTTGTTGTGTTGTCGTCGGTGGTCGAGTCGCTGTCGTCGGTAGACGAACTGTCATCGTCGTCGGTACTCGGCGAGTGGTCTGTGGTGCTGTCGTCCGTCGACGACCCGTCGTTGGTATCCGAGTCGGAGTCGTCCGAGTCGTCGGAACTCGACCCGCTGTTTTTCTTCGTCGTCTCTGAGTTGTCGTCGGTATCCGTCTCGTTCACCGTCGTGAACGTGCCGTTGGTGGTACTGGTATCGGTGTCGGAGCTATTGTTATCCGTCTCCGAGTCGTCATCACTGTCGACGATAGCGGGTTCTTTGAGTACGTCGTTGGTGCCGTCCGCGTCGCTGTCCGGGTTGGTTACGTCCGTGTCGATAGTCGCGTCGGCTTCGTCTGTCGGGACCGACTTGCTGGACGTGTTCACGCCGCCGGACAGCAGGGCGAATACGACGATGACCAAGACGACGACCGCGACGCCGAGTCGATTACGGTTCATCGAGCAACCTCCGGTGTGTCGGTGTCTGTTCTATGGAGTGATTCAGCGCTGGCAGTCGGAGACATGATTCAACTCGATATTTGTCTTCGGAGGCTTTCGTTACGAATTATCTACTCCCAGACAGACGACCGGTTCAGTCGCACCGGATGAGTTACACAACAGTTGGAGGTTCACGAATTCAGAATGTACCGCAGTCTGCGAAAATATGATACCTTAACTCGTCTTAACACGGGAATACCAACCGGCTCTGAGTGTCCGTTTCCGAAGTACTCTCACATCTTACAGATAGTCACAAAATCCGGAGGTTATCGAGTCACTACGGGTGTGGCCCTCGGCTCTGAGCACCGGTCGTATCACCGAGTCGTCACCCTCGACCCGAGGAGGGGACACTTCCGTCGGAAAACTTTACTAATCTACGAGTAAACCCTAACACATGGGTAAGAACTACGCGGACCTTCACGACCCGAACGCGGAGTATACGATGCGAGAGCTCTCCGCGGAGACGATGGGCGTGACCGCAAAGCGCGGTGGCGGCCGAGACGTGGAGATTACGGACGTACAGACGACGATGGTCGATGGGAACTTCCCGTGGACCCTCGTCCGAATCTACACCGATGCGGGTATCGTCGGCACCGGTGAGGCCTACTGGGGTGCTGGCGTCCCCGAACTCATCGAGCGCATGAAGCCCTTCATCGTGGGGGAGAACCCGCTCGACATCGACCGTCTATACGAACACCTCGTGCAAAAGATGTCCGGTGAAGGCTCCGTTGAGGGTGTCACCGTCACCGCCATCGCTGGCATTGAAATCGCCCTACACGACCTCGCGGGCAAGATTCTCGAAATCCCGGCCTACCAGCTTCTCGGCGGGAAGTACCGCGACAAGGTTCGCGTCTACTGCGACTGCCACACCGAGGAAGAAGCCGACCCCGAAGCCTGCGCCGACGAGGCAGAGCGCGTCGTCGAGGAACTCGGCTACGACGCCCTGAAGTTCGACCTCGACGTGCCGTCCGGCTTCGAAAAGGACCGCGCGAACCGACACCTCCGCCCCGGCGAGATTCGGCACAAGGCCGAAATCGTCGAGAAGGTCACCGAACGCGTGAAGGACCGCGCGGACGTGGCGTTCGACTGCCACTGGACGTTCTCGGGCGGCAGCGCGAAGCGTCTCGCAGCGGCTATCGAGGACTACGACGTGTGGTGGCTCGAAGACCCCGTCCCGCCGGAGAACCTCGAAGTGCAGGAAGAAGTCACGAAGTCTACGCTCACCCCCATCACGGTCGGTGAAAACCGCTACCGCGTGACCGAACTCCGCCGCCTCATCCAGAATCAGGCGGTCGACATCGTCGCGCCCGACATGCCCAAAGTCGGCGGCATGCGCGAGACGCAGAAGATTGCTGACGTGGCGAACCAGTACTACGTCCCGGTCGCTATGCACAACGTCTCGTCACCCGTCGCGACGATGGCCTCCGCGCACGTCGGCACGGCGATTCCGAACTCGCTTGCCGTCGAGTACCACTCCTACGAACTCGGCTGGTGGGAGGACCTCGTCGAGGAGACCGTCATCGAGGACGGCTACATCGAGATTCCGGAGGAGCCGGGTCTCGGCCTGACGCTCGACATGGACACCGTCGAAGCGCACATGGTCGACGGCGATACCCTCTTCGACGAAGCGTAAACTTCGCCGAACTCCAACCCTCCTCTCTTTCGGTTTTCTCGATTCTGCGGGCCTCCTGTCTAGCTAGTTTTTGTCACATAAGAACGTTATATGTTATCGTATGACGGACGATTACACCATCGACTACGAGCTGAGTGACGACGACGAATACATTCACAACAAGTGGGACAACAGCCTCGAATCGGTCCTCACCGTCGAACCCGGCGAAGTGGTTCGATTCGAGTGCCGAGACGCGCTCGACGGACAAATCACGCCGGGGTCGACAGCGGAAGACTTCGGGAACGTGAGTTTCGACCCGGTTCACCCGCTTACCGGTCCGGTCGCCGTCGAAGGTGCCGAGCCGGGCGACGTCCTCGCCGTCGAGTTCCTCGACTTCGAGCACAAGGGATGGGGCTATACGGGCTATATGCCCGGCGAGATGGGCTACGGGCTCCTCCCGGAAGACTTCGAGGAGGGAGGGCTCTACATCTGGGACCTCGGCGACGACGTGGCGCACTTCGTGAACGACATCGAAGTGCCGCTGAACCTGTTCCCCGGAATCGCCGGCGTCGCCCCGGCCGCCAGCGGCGCGCACAACACACTCCCACCGCGTGACACCGGTGGCAACATGGATGTGGCACAGCTCACGAAGGGGTCAACGCTGTACCTCCCAATCGAAGTCGAAGATGCGCTCTTTTCGACCGGTGACTGTCACGCGGCACAGGGCGACGGCGAGGTCTGTGTCACCGGTATCGAAGCGCCGATGTTCGTCACGGCGCGATTCGACGTGCTGAAAGACAAGTCCATCTCGCAACCTGAGTTGGAGACGGCGGCTATCTCAATTGGGTCTGAGGGACCGGCGTATGGGACGACCGGCATCGACGATAACCTGATGGGTGCGATGAAGCGGGCCGTCCGGCACATGATTTCGCACCTCGAATCCGAGCACGGATTGACCCGCGGCGAGGCCTATATCCTCTGTTCCGCAGCACTCGACCTCAAAATGAGCGAGGTCGTGGGCGCGCCCAACTGGTCGGTCACCGCATTCCTGCCGAACAGCATCTTCCCCGAGTGAAGTGGGGTGCAAAGAGGTAAGGTAAGGTAAGGTAAGGTAAGGTGAGGTAAGGTAAGGTAAGGTGAGGTAAGGTAAGGTAAGGTGAGGTAAGGTGAGGTGCAGAGAGGTTGGATGCAGAGAGGTAAGGTATGGTGAGATGGGGTCCGGAGAGGTAAGGTGCGGAGCGGTGAGGCGAAGTCGTCAGCGGGAGTGAACCAACCCAACACCACCGCTGGGTCGGCAGGCGAACACCCGTGCATCCGACCCGACACGCTCGGGGAGCACCGCTCGAATCGCTTCTTTTGCGCAACCGAGTTCGTCGCCGTCGACCAGCGCCACGGCGCTGCCGCCGAATCCGCCGCCGGTCATCCGCGCCCCGTAGACACCATCGACCTCGGTTGCGAGTTCGACTGCGGCATCCAATTCCGGGGAACTCACTTCGTACTCGTCGCGGAGACTTTCGTGACCCGCGACCATCGCTTCACCGACCCGTTCGAAGTCACCCGCGGAGAGCGCATCGCGGGCAACGTTGACGCGTTCGTTTTCGGTCACGACGTGTTTCGCCCGGCGGTAGTGGACTGGTTCGAGGGCATCGGCGTGGGATTCCAGCAGGTCGCGGTCGACATCCCTGAGCGTGTCGAGCGGGCGGCCAGACGCATCTCGGAGCGCGGTAACTGCCTCGCGGCACTCGCGGACGCGGTCGTTGTAACCCGAGTCCGCTAACTCGTGGGAGACACCGGTGTCTATCACGAGGATGCCGACCGCTCCGCCGAGCGGGACGTGTTCGTACTCGCGGGTTCGGCAGTCGAGAAAAAGCGCCGAGTCGGACTTGCAGAGACCGACGGCGAACTGGTCGAGGATACCGCACTCGACGCCGACGCCCTCTCGTTCGGCCCGCCAACACGCGAGTGCGAGGTCGGTCGTCGGCAGTTCCGCGTCCGCGACGGCGAGAAGCGCCCGCCCGGTTGCGAGCTCGAGCGCTGCGGACGATGAGAGACCGGCCCCCGATGGGACAGTCGAAGCGATAGCGAGGTCTGAACCGGGAATCGGCACCTGTTCGCGGAGGACGCGAGCGACGGCGGCGATGTAGGCGGCCCAGCCGTCTGGGTCGTCGCCGGGGGCAATCCGTGCCGTCCCGTCGAAGTCGGTCGCATGGACACGCAGCAGGTCATCATCTCGGGGACGGGCGGCGACCGCGACGTATCGGTCCACGGCCATCGGGAGACAGAGACCGTCGTTGTAGTCGGTGTGGCCGCCGACGAGGTTCACTCGGCCGGGTGCGAGCGCGACGACTGGGTCTTGCGTGTTCGACCCGGTACCGAACGCCGTCTGAAGACCCGCTCTCGCTCGGTTGACTGGGCCGTGCTCAGTCTGCTGACTCGATTCAGTCTGCCGATTCGATTCTGTCATTCGTGTCCGACCTCTGGTCCCGAAGGCTCCGTTTCTGCGTTGCTTCCGCCGAGTCGTTCGGCTATCTGCCTCCCCATCTCGCGCGGGTTCGCTTCGGTCACCCGAAGACCGTCACCGACGGCGACGTGGCCGGGTGTGACGACATCGGCACAGATACCGCCGCGACGTTCGCGAAGCGCTTCGACCACGTCTTCGTCGCCGACGAGGTCCGCGAGATACGCACAGGGCGGCCTGAGTTTCGTTCCACGGAGTTCAGCCTCGCCAAGTTCGAACGTCGCATCGAGCAGGTCTGCGAGGTCGACGCCGCGGACGACGACGTTTCGGCGGTGTTGTCCGCTCGAAAGGTCGAGTCCGAACTCGCGTTCGGCGTCGTCCAGCACCGCGGCATCGACGAGCGTCACCTGACACCCGTCGGTCGCGGAGTAGTAGCCGGTTCCCTCGAAGTACCGGTCACCGTCGACGCCCCCGTCTCTGACCGCGACGGTCTCGTGGGCCACCATCGACTCGCCCTTCGACGGTGCGGTGTAGAGCGCCTCCACGCGTCCGCGTACTTCGGTAGTCATGCTTCGGGCTACCACTCGGGGGGACGAATAGGTTCGGACAGCGACGGCGGATGAGTCGGTTCGGACAGCGACGGCGGACGAACATCTCTTGGTCGACGGTCGGCCTCAACAAAGCGGCTTGGGGTCGACGCCGAGTTCGGCGAGTCCGTCAGCGTAGTCGTCATAGGCAACTTGGATGACGTACTCGGCGACCATCCGGGCGCGCTCCCAGTCGTCGTCGCTCACACACAACTCGTCGAGCAGGTCGAGACCGATGTTGAGGGTGTCTTCGGTTTCGGATTTTAACTCCCGGAACAGGTCCGCACCCTGTCTGTCCGCCTCGTTGACGAAAAAGCCGATTACCTGCGTGTGGGTTCGAAGCGAGACGAGTCCGCGGCCGACCATGCCAGCGGCGATTCGTTCGATGGTGTCGTCGCGCCCGCGGAGGTACGCGTGCATCGGTCCCGGTTCGTCCGGGAAGTCGATAGCTTCGTCAAGCGCACCGAGGACCCGCTGGAGGTGCTCGTCTTCCTGTTGTGCTGTCGTCTCGAACGCCGATTTCGCGCGCTCGTCGTCCTCGCTTTCGGCCCACGAGCGGAACGTCTCGCGGGCCGCGTGCTCCGAGAAAGCGGCGGTGCGGAGTACCGCCGGTTTGGATAGGTCCGCTTCGGTGAGGGCGAGAAGGAGCTTCGAGGACCCGAGTCGTTCGAGTTGCGTTTGCTTTGCCGCCTCGATAGACTCACAGAATTCTTCAGCGTTCATACATGCTCTCTGGGGTGCCGTCGATGTGAACGTTAGCCTGCAAGCGACTCTCGCTGTGACTCGGAAGCGGGCCGCAAATATTTGGGGATATCAATAGTGATATCGTGTGGAGAGGGTTGAAATATGGTTGGCTGGTGAGTGACATGTATGACTGACCCCTCGGAGCAAGTGACAGCCGACGTGCGAGCGCGCGTCGACGGGGACTCTCTTCTCTCGCAATTAGATATCGACGAAGCTGAAATCGAGTGGCGGAAGTCGTTCGTCCGTCTCTCTGCGGACGACGAGCAGCGCGTTCGCGACCTCGAACCGCTCTTCGACGAGTTCGCGGACGAGTTCGCCGCCGAGTTTTACGACCACCTCGGCGAGCACGCCGAAACGACGGCGTTCTTCGACCGGTCGACGAAAACGATGGAGATGCTGCAAGCCGACCAGGCGGCCTATCTTCGCCAACTGGCCTCCGGCGAGTACGACACCGATTACTTCGCAAAGCGGGCACGCATCGGGAAAATACACGATTTGATAGACCTCGGGCCGAAGTTCTATCTCGGCGCGTATTCGGTGTACTACGAGGGGATTACCGAGGCAATCGCGTCCGAAGTAAAGGATGAATTCGGCGGAGCAGACGGTAACGGGGGTGAAAACAACGGATTACTGAGTGGCCTTCTCGGTGGTAGCAGTGGTACCGATAAAGCTCAGACCAGCACGGGTAGCAGCAACGACCCAGTCGACGACGCGGTCGATGCGCTCGTCGAACGACTCCTTCCGGTCTTGAAACTGCTTTCTCTCGACCAACAGGTGGCGATGGACACGTACATCCACTCGCACAGTGAGGCCGCACGGGCCGCTGCAGCGCGCCGCCGCGAACTCGCGGCCGAAGTCGAAGCCGACGTGAGTGAACCAGTCGAAGAGCTGCTGTCGACATCCGAGCAAGTCACCGACCGCACCACCGACATCGAAACCATCGCGGAGAAGCAGGCCGACGACATGGAAACGGTCGCGTCGGAGGTGTCGGACATGAGCGCCACCGTCGAAGAGATTGCGGCAACGGCCGAAGAGGTCGAACGGACCAGCGCCGACGCGGCGGACCGCGCGGCGGAGGGCGAGGACGCGGCTGACGAGGCTATCGACGTGATGCGCGACGTGAGCGAGGCGGCCGAGACGGCATCGAGCGACGTACAGCGCCTTCACGACCAAATCGAAGAGATAGACGAAGTGCTCGATGCGATTAACGACATCGCCGAGCAGACGAATCTGCTGGCGCTCAACGCCTCCATCGAGGCGGCCCGCGCGGGCGAGGCCGGAGAGGGATTCGCCGTCGTCGCGAGCGAGGTCAAGAACCTCGCCGAAGAGTCGCAGGCGCGCGCCTCCGAAGTCGAGACCACGGTCGACCACATTCAGGAAGAAGCACAGGACACTATCGACAGCCTCTCGCAGACGACCGACCGGCTTCACGACGGCATCGACCGCGGAGAAGACGTGATGCGGAGTCTAACGGACATCTCGTCCGCGGTCGAACAGGCGACCATCGGTGTGAGTGAAGTCGCGTCAGCGACCGACGACCAAGCCGCGAGCGCCGAACAGATAGCGAACATGGTCGACGATGCAAATATGCGAGCGGACGACGTCTCGGAGCAGATAGCTGAAATCGCCGATGCGACCCGCTCGCAGACCCAGCAGGTGCTCGCCATCCGCGACGCGGCCGAGCGACTCGGCAGTGACGATGACTCGGGAGCGTCAGGAGTTGGCGACGAGGACGGACTGTCCTCGCCAACGAATCTCGACGCTTCGGGCGATATCGACGGTCCACCGGCCAGCGTCCTCGATGAAGCAGGATACGACGAAGCTCCCGACCCGAACCTCAGCAACGACGGTGGGACGACAGAGTAGGCTCCGGGCCGAGTGGTTTCTCCTTCGAAGTCCGCGGTGCGTTCTTGCGCCCCGAGTGCGTACGGTGTAGATATGTCCCCCGACGAACTCGCGGCGCGACTCCAGCGCGGCGACCCGACAGCGATACTCGATGTCCGAAACCGCGACGAGTTCGAAGCGTGGCACATCGATGGACAACGCGTGACGGCGACGCAGATTCCAGCGATTGAGTTCACGCAGGCGGACGTGCTCGGGACCGTCTCGGAGCTCGCAGACCAGTTCCGAGACGCACCAAAGCCGGTCGTCGTCGCGTGCGGGGAGGGCCGGGCGAGTGCGACCGTCGCCGACCTGCTCTCCGACGCCGGTGTCGAAGCCGAGAACCTCGAAACAGGAATGGAAGGCTGGGCGCGCGTCTACCGTGCTCGCGAAATGGAACACGACGATGCGACGGTGCTCCAGTACGACCGCCCATCGAGCGGGTGTCTCGCCTACATGGTCATCGTCGACGACGAAGCCGTCGTTATCGACCCGCTCCGGACGTTCGCATCGCGCTACGTCGAAGACGCCCGCGAGCACGGCGCTGAAATCGTCGCCGCCGTCGACACTCACGTCCACGCCGACCACGTGAGCGGCGTCCGCGCCGTCTCCGAACTCGCAGACGCACCCGCTGTCGTTCCAGTCGGTGCAGTCGACCGCGGTCTCGATTTCGATGCCCGACTCGTGGAAGACGGCGATACCATCTCGGTTGGCGATGCGGAACTCGTCGCCGTTCACGCACCGGGACATACGAGCGAGATGACCGCCTACCGTCTCGGAGACCTGCGTTTCGTCGGCGACAGTCTCTTTCTGGAGAGCGTCGCACGCCCCGACCTCGAAGACGGCGATGCGGGCGCACCCGCAGCGGCTCGGCGGCTCTACGAGACGCTCCGCGAGCGGTACGGCGAGTTCGACGGCGGCACGCGCATCGCGCCCGGACACTACAGTGAACAGGCCGAGTCCAACGATAACAGCGTCTATGTGGCCACGCTCGACGCGCTTCGCAACCAGCTCGATGCGCTCTCGATGGACGAAGACGAGTTCGTTTCGTTCGTCCTCGACGATATGCCGCCGCGACCGACCAACTACGAACGCATCATCGACACCAATCTCGGACGCGACTCGCTCGCCGACGACGAGGCCTTCGAGGTGGAGTTAGGGCCGAACAACTGCGCGGCGACGGCGAGTGACTGAAACAAACGACCACGTGCCGACCGCTCGCCAGTCGGTACGTGAAGTCAGCAATCGGCGTGAGAAGAAAAGAACGTGAGCGCGGGTGTTCCCATCCGCGCCGTCGACACCCGTCGTTAGTCGTCGTCTGCGGCGGCACCCGCGGTGACAGCGTCGTCCTCGATGCTGGGCGGGTAGATACCACGTTCGAGCTTCAGGTCGCTCTGCGGACGAGCCATACAGGTGAGCGCGTACTTCTCGGATTCTTCTTCGGTCAGCCCGCGGGCCGCAGGCTGTGTGACGTCGCCTTCGAGAATCTCCGCAGAGCAGGCGAGGCACATCCCGACGCGGCAGGAGTACTCCTGTGCGATGCCCTCCTCAATACAGGCCTTGAGGATGGTTTGTTTGTCGGAAACCGTGATGGTCTCGCCCGTACCGACGAACTCGACGGTGTACTCAGTCATACCGCGGCGTATGAGCGAGCGCACCAAAACTGTTTATCAAACGGCCGGGTCTATCGGTGTCAAACAGCCTAGCTCGTCGGTGTTTCGTCGCCCGTCAGGGGACTCATTCGGCCGGTTCGGTGTTCGTCTCGCCGGTCGCGTCCGCCGATTCTTCGGTTTCTTCTTCGTCTTGCATCCGCGTGGTGAGGACCGGAACCGGTGAGGTTCGGACCACGCGCTCGGTCACGCTTCCGAGCAGGTAGTGGCTCAGCCCCGTCCGACCGTGGGTTCCCATGACGACGAGGTCGATATCGTGGTCCTCGGTGTACTTTCGGATAGAGCGGTAGGCGGTTCCGGTCATCACTTCGCTTTCGAATTCGACGTCCGCTTTCTCGGCGGCCTCGCGGACGTGTCTGGTTGCGGCCTCACCCTCACGTTCGAGGGCGTCGATGACGACGTCTGCGCCGGCATCGAGCGACGTGTAGATACTGGTATCGACGACGTACAGCGCGTGAATCCGTGCATCGTAGGTCTCCGCGAGGTTGAGTGCGTGGTCGATGGCGCGTTCGGCGGCCCTGCTCCCGTCGGTCGGCACGAGGATTTCGCTGTACATGACGGCGTATACTTCGTTCGGAATTAGGTTAGTTCTACTCCTCGCTATCGGCGTCTTGGAAGGAGAGCACCGCCGATTCACAGGATTGTAGGCCGTCGATTCGTGCGGTTTCTTCGTCGAGTTCCTCCGTCTCGACCACTGACCATCCGGACTCGTCGTCGTAGGCGGCCCCTTTGACCCACGCTTCGGTGGCGAAAAGGAGGCCGCGGGCCGGACCGTCGTTTTCGACAGCGACGACGAGTTCGAACGCCTCGGAGCGGTTCAGCGACGTGAGTTCCTGTGGTTCTAACGGTCGCGCCGGAAGCGAATCGATGAGTGCCATATCCGTGTGCTACCGGTCGGTGGGGATGACGCTTTCGAAGCCACCAGTTCGTCGGCACTCTGACTGGAATCGTTTCCTCAAATGTTCCGTAACCTTTCTGCCGTCCGGCGCACCACGTGACTTCATGATTCCCTCCCGCGTCGGGCAACGCCCCGACCGAACGACGCTCGCCGTCGGTGCACTGGCGCTCGTGGCACTCGTCGTCCGCCTCGTCGGCCTCGGCGACCGCCCGCTGCACTGGGACGAGGCACGCGTCGGCTACTGGAGTCTCCGATACCTCGAAAGTGGCTTTTTCGCGTACCGTCCGGTTGCTGGCGGGCCGCTCGTCTACCTCCTCTCGCGGACTTCGTTAGCGCTTTTCGGGACCACTGATTTCGCGCTCAGACTCCCTGTTGCGCTCGTCGGCGCGGCCCTGCCGCTCGTGAGTCTCCTCTTTCGGGACCATCTCGAAAACGACGAGACCGTCGCCGTTGCGGCCATTCTCGCGGCGAACCCGCTTCTCGTCTACTACGGTCGGTTCGCCCGCGGCGACCTGCTCGCAATCGGATTCGCCCTCGCCGCCTTCGGATTCGCCCTCCGACTGTTCGACGGAAAGGGCCAACAGAACGCCTACGGTTTCGCGGCAGCCTGCGTGCTCGCAATCGCCTCGTCCGGGCTTGGCATCGTCGTGCTCTGTTGTCTCGCTGTCGCCGGTCTCCTCGTCTTCGACCACGCTGCCCTCGTTTCGTCCTCACGTCCGGCCGCGACGCGACTCGGTGAACTCTCGGCTCGCGTCCGCGGTGCAGCGACACCCGCCGCACGGGCCGTCCTCGTCTTCGTCGGTCTCTACGTCTTCCTGTTCGCTCCACGAGCGGGCGATACCAACGGAGTCGGTCTCTACACGCCGGGGACGATTCTCGGTGCTATCGATGTCGCACTGTTCGAATCTGTCCAGCGATTCGTCGGCGTCCGCATCGTCAACCGCTACCCCGGTGCCACCCACCAGTATCTTCCGTACCTCGGGAATCTCGTAGAGGTGCTTGCCCTCGCGGCGCTCCCGGTCACGCTCCTCGCAGTTGGTGTCTTCGTCGTCGACCGCTACGCATCCGGCGGTCCGAGAACTGTCGTCTCGGCAGCGACTTACTGGGCGGGTGCTGTACTCGTGTTCGTCCCGATGCTGACGGAGGTCTCCGCATCGTGGCTCGGCGTCTACGTCGTCGTCCCGCTCGCCATCCCGGCGGCGGTCGGCCTCGCGGCACTCGTCCGGTGGGGAAGACAGGCGTTCGACAGCAGGGATACGCCTCGCGTCGCCGCGGCACTCCTCATCTTGCTCGCACTCGTCGCACAGACTGGTGCGGTCGCGACAACCGAGGTATACGCCCCGAGCGACCGTGACACTAAACTCGCACACTACGGACAGCCGTCGAGCGACTTCACCGCGTTCCGCGACAACCTCTCTGCGTGGGTCGGTCCGACCGACGATTTGGACGTAGAAGTGCTCTACTACGGCAGTTCGATGTACGTCTCGGACGGCGCGGCTGACTACCCACCGGTCCCCAAGAAGTGGGGTGAACGACTGCCGATGGCGTGGTACGTGGAGCGAATCGGTGCCGACACGACATCGACAACGAACCTCTCCGCGTTTAAACAACAGTCGTCCGTCCCTCCGGTCGTCATCGCACCCGCATCGGAGCGTGGGACGTTAGCGCCGAAGCTCGACGGCTACGTGGCTCACAACTACGACACCGGTCTCTGGGACCGTCCGATTGTGGTCTTCGTGAAAAACTGAAACGCTGCGGCGCGGAGTAACGGTGCGGTGCGGTTTAGCGGAAGCCCATCGCTTCAATCTGTTCCTGATAGCGATTCCGGATGGTGACCTCGGTGACCTGCGCGACATCTGCGACTTCGCGCTGGGTCTTCTTCTCGTTGCAGAGAAGCGACGCCGCGTAGATAGCGGCGGCGGCGAATCCGGTCGGTGACTTGCCGGAGAGCAGGCCCTGTTCTGCGGAAACGTCGATGATTTCGGTCGCCTTCGCCTGCACTTCCTCGGAGAGTTCGAGTGCGGAGGCGAACCGCGGAACGAACTGCTTCGGGTCGACGGGCTTGAGTTCCAGCCCGAGTTCTTGCGAGATGTAGCGATACGTGCGGCCGATTTCCTTCTGCGGGACGCGCGACACTTCGGCGACTTCGTCGAGCGAGCGCGGGATGCCTTCCTGACGGCAGGCGGCGTAGAGCGCCGATGTGGCGACACCCTCGATGGAGCGCCCGCGAATCAGGTCCTCGTTGAGCGCGCGACGATAAATGACGGATGCGACCTCGCGTACCGAACGCGGGACGCCGAGCGCGGACGCCATGCGGTCGATTTCGCTGAGTGCGAACTGCAGGTTACGCTCGCCGGCGTCTTTGGTTCGAATTCGCTCTTGCCATTTTCGAAGACGGTGCATCTGGGATCGCTTCTCGGACGAGAGTGACCGACCGTAGGCGTCTTTGTCCTTCCAGTCGATGGTCGTCGTCAACCCGCGGTCGTGCATCGTCTCGGTGATTGGTGCGCCGACGCGCGACTTCGATTGGCGTTCGGAGTGATTGAACGCGCGCCACTCTGGCCCGCGGTCGATTTGTCGCTCATCGAGAACGAGACCACAGTCGTCACACACTAACTCCCCCTGATCTGCGTCTGTGACGATCTGGTCCGACCCGCACTCCGGGCAGTTGACTTGCTCGTCCTCTTGTGCCGTTGCCTCCTCTCGCTGACGCTGCCGGCTCGGACGTTCCATTAAAAGGTTTCTGGTGGAGCGTGAATTTAAACCTTTGTAACAGAAATCTGATAAAGGACTCCGTCTTGCGATTCGTGGCGCTCGGCTTCGAAGCTGTCCGACTCACCTACTTATACGGTTCCCTGACAAACGGTGAATCAAATGGTCAGACGTACTACCGTAACGCTCGTCATTGCACTGTTTGTGGTCCTCGCAGGGTGTGCTGGCACGGGTGGCGCTGGCTCCGATTCCCCTGATTCGCCGAGCGCTGAACCGACCACAACTGAGATGACGGCCGCCGAGACGACACCACAGACACAGTCGTTGACTCCCTCCGCATCGGGTGATGTCACAGTCGACGTTGTCGAAGTCGTCGACGGAGATACGATTAAAGTCGTCATGCCGAACGGTTCCCGTGAGACGATTCGCCTCCTCGGCGTCGATACTCCCGAAGTGTACGGCGAAAACACGCCCGACGAGTTCGAAGGTATCCCCGAAACCGACGCGGGGAAGGCGTGTCTCGGTGCGGCCGGAGACGATGCGAGTGCCTATGCGAAATCCCGGCTCTCGGACGAGACCGTCGAACTCCGATACGACGAGAAAGCGGGCAAGCGGGGCTACTACGGGAGAATCCTCGCCTACGTCGTCGTCGACGGGTCGGAGTTCAATTACGACCTCATCACCGACGGCCACGCTCGATTCTACGACAGTTCCTTCGAGGAGCGCGAGCGCTACGAACGTGCCGAGCGCGAGGCCCGCGAGGGCGGTGTGGGTCTCTGGTCCTGCGCAACTGAAGGCTCGACAGCTAGTGGCGAGGATACGGCGACCGACGACAGACTGTCAGTCTCCGTCGTCGCCGACGCGCCCGGCAACGACAACGACAATCTCAACGGCGAGTACGTAACGCTGCGAAACGACGGCGACGAATCTATCGACCTTTCGGGCTGGACCATCTCGGACGCCGCAGGAGCAACGTACACCTTCGCTACCGGGACGAAACTCGCAAGCGGTGCAACACTCACACTCCACACCGGGACCGGGACGGACACAGAAACGGACGTTTACTGGGGCCGTTCCGGCGCAGTCTGGAACAACGGCGGTGACACGGTCACTGTGCGGAGTTCGACCGGCACGGAAGTCCTCACGTACACGTACGAGTGACAGTACGGTAATTCAGTAATTGTGGTCTTCTTACGATAACTCAGTAATTGTGGTCTTCTGCTGCTCGTATATCTCAGCGAGGGGGTGTATTTTTGAACGGGAACCGTGCGACCCCAGACCGCTGTTTTGGGGGAAAGGGGGTTGGAGCGTGTGACCCCCAGACCGATTACGTACCCCTCCACCATTAGTATCTAGTCTAGAACACGGTCACGAACATCTTGAGATAGAATACACCTGAAAATTACTATTGCGCATTTACAAAGATATATACATAACCAATAGAAATGTGTGGGTATCATGAGCACGCTCGATACGACCTCCGTGGAAGCCGCAGTCGCAGCAGGCCGCCCAACCGACCTCACGCCCGTCGCGCTCGACGCATCGTGTCTGGGTTCGACCGCCCCCGCACACCTCCGTGACCTGAAGGCCGGACTCGCCGACGAAGGATACCTACCGGCTGAACTCTCCGTCGAAGCGCAATTCTGCGAGGATGACCCGTTTGCAGTGCAGTCGGAATCCGACCGTCTCCGCGAGTACGTTCGCGCCGCCGCTTTCCTCGGTGTCGGACGCGTCATCGTCGATGTCGGCGAATGCTGTCGGCCCGACGAGGTGTCCTCGGCACTCGCGGCGCTCGACGAACGTGCCCACCGCGAGGGTGTCGCTTTTGAGGTTCGGGGTTCCATCGACGCCTGATGGCAACCAAGGCCGCGCTTGAGGCGCAGTTGGCGGTAGTCGCTGGCTTCGAGAACCCGAAGGTCTCTCTGGAACAGTATCCGACGCCGCCGGACCTCGCGGCGCATCTCGTCCACCTCGCGGACCTCCGGGGTGATATCGAAGGGACGACCGTTCTCGACCTCGGGACCGGAACCGGAATGCTCGCTCTCGGTGCCGCACTCAGGTCCCCCGCTCGCGTCGTCGGCGTCGAACTCGACCCCGACGCGCTCGAGACGGCAGTCGACAACGCTCGTCGCGTCGGTGCCAGCGCCCCCATCCACTGGATTCGCGGCGATGCGACTCGTCTCCCGGTTTCGCTTCCCGACGACCAACCAATCACCGTGCTGATGAACCCGCCGTTCGGTGCCCAACGCGGCAATGAACACGCGGATAGAGCGTTCCTCGAAGCAGTTTCGCGGGTCGCAGACGTATCGTATTCGGTCCACAACGAGGGGAGCAAGGAGTTCGTGGAATCTTTCGTCGCCGACGCGGGCGGTGAACTGACAGACGCGTTCCGTGCGACGTTCGACCTCGAACGTCAGTTCGATTTCCACGACGCGGACCGCCGCGAACTCGATGCTGAAGTATTCCGTATCGAGTGGTAATCTCGGGGGTGGGTCCGGTCTCTCCCCGACGGCCTACTCGTACGATTCCTGACGAGCGACCCGGACGCGCGTCCCCCGAGACTCCGCGAAAATGGAGCGCCCTTGCCGGACGAATCGGATGCCCCCGAGCGTCGTGCTCACGTTCGTTGTCGGCATCGGTCCTCTGACGGTTCCGCTTTCGGACGACACCTGAAGGTCGTAGCCCATCGCAGTCGGCACGACTGAGATGTTGCGCCGGGAGATGACGGGACCGGCCCGTACTGGCTCCGTCTTGTAGGCGAGTGTCGTATTCCCATCGTCCACGAGGAACACTCGATATGCCGTGTTTCCGGACCCGACGACGGCGTATCCGTCTCGGACCGCCGTAACTCTGTCCCGCCAGCCAAGGCCGCCCAACCTGACGGCCGTTTCGCCGTCGAATGCCAACCGATTCTTCGAGACGGCTGTCGTCCAGATACCGCGCCGTTGGCTCTTGACGATGACGCCGGAGGTGTTGGTCGTCGTCGACTCGCCGAACAGTTCGATGTCGAACGCGGCGGTCAACCCGTTCGGAACGTCCTCGGCGTAGGTTACCTCGTAATCCTCGACCGATACGCTCTCTCCGGGCAGGTCGTCGTTGGTCGCAGTAAACAAGTTGTACAGCACTGCCGGCCCCGACAGCGCGGAGACGACGAGGAGGAGGACCACCGCGCCGACTTGCCAGCGCCGGGCCGAAAAGGCATGTCCCGTCGGTGCGCGCTCGCGCAGCGGCTTATCAGATGCCGAGACGGTGAGCGCGACGAGCAACGCGAGCAGGACGACGAGCGCGAAGCCGACGGCGCGAAAGAGGACGTACGTCCCGCCGCCGCGGAAGAAGTAGACCGCCCACAGCGACTCGCTGATTGCGAACAGCAGGACGCCCGCGAAACTTCGAAATGCCGACAGTTGCTCGTCTCTCCGCTGTCGGGCGACCCACAGACCGAGGAGGATGCCGAACAGGAGACCGATTGCGTGCCCCTGAATGGCGATTTGCGCCCACCTCGGCGTTGAGAACACTGGCCGTGCTGTCGAGACGACTTCCGGAGACAACATCGCGTTGTAGAAGACCCTGACGACGCGCCCAGAGACGAACGCGAGCACCGTCGTGAGCGGTCGGGTGACGAGCGCGAACCCGGCGAACGCGAATACGACGCCGGAAAAGCCGATGACCGGACCGAGTGCGAACACCGAGGTGAGGAGACCGACGCCAAAGACGACTCCGGGGAAGATGATGAATGCCCGAACGTAGGGGTTCTCGCGGAGCGACCCAAACGAGGTCGACCCACGTCGGGTCGGGTAATGTCCCCACGCGTACTCGGCGACCGGTGCCAGCGTGAGCGTTCCGATGAGGTTGCCGATAAGGTGTCCGGCACCGGAATGCGAGAATGCGGCGGTGGCCATCCCCAGCGGGTAGAAGTACGACCACGCCCGGAACGGGATGACCATGGGCCGGTACCACGAAGACAGTCCGTCCTGCACGAATAGATAGACGAAGAGAACACCGCCGACGCTCACGAGGGTTCCCCACGGGAGCCCAAAGAGGAATCGACGGCGGAGCGCCGTCGCGAGTCGGCTCGGCCGGTCGGCGAGCGTGAGCGCGACGACGGCGACGAGAAGTGTGGCGACGGCGGCGAGCCGGTGGAGCGGTATCCAGCCCGGGATGTCTAGCATTGGCTACCTGTGTCGTACGAACGGGTGATAAAGAAACCCGCGGAGAACTGCTTGGAATATGCTAGCAGGAGACACGAATACGGTAGTAGCAAGCTCCGCTCGGAAGGTGCAAGCGGGCGAACCCGTCGCTCAAATTTTGCCTTCGGCGTCGTCGGCCAGTTCTTCCATCCGCTTGCCGACGCGGCCGGCACTCGAGAACTCGTCGTCGCTCATCGCGGTGGCGAGCGCGTTCCCGAGCACGAAGACAGCGTGTTTGTGTTCGCTCTTGGATTTGTGGACGTGCGACGGTTCGACGCCGAGTTCATCGTACGGGTCGAACAGACTCGAATCGACGTGGTCGCGAGCGGAGAAGTGGTCCTTGATGATAACCATCTGTTCGTGCAGCTCCAGCAGTTCGTCCTTGTGCATGAGAGTTCGTTAGGCGAGAGAGCGGTTTAAGAGTTATTGGGGGTTACTGTCATTCGGCTCAGAAGACGTATTCGTCTTCGTGGCCCATCATGCCGTCGTCTTCGAATGCACGGTCCTCGTCGGACATCGGACCGCTCGTCTTGTACGCGCGGATGCCAGTCGAAAGCAGGTCCTCGATGGCCTCGTCACGGTTGACAAACTCGCCCTGTTCGACGAGCTGCACGATCTGCATCTCCAGGTGTTCCGGTACGGTAATCTCTACTTTGGGCATCTGAACGTCCGTCGGTTTGGAAGGGCCGTATATAACTCTACCGGGGGGACAATAGGGTTTCCTGAAGTTCATCTCGCAGAATACGAAGGTCCGGTATTCTGTAGTGGTATGATTGTGGAAACCGATACTCGGGGAGGCGTGGTGTTCCGTCGTAATCGAGTTCGGTTCGAAGTCGAGCGAATCCAGTCAGCCCGAAGTCGTACCAATCGAACGAGCCCGGAGTCGTTACTGATAGGTGCGTCGGGTCGAAGGTTCGGGCATGCCCAAAGACGTGACTCATCTCTACGAGGAGTTCGACGGGGATCGACTCCCGCCGGGTCAACGCGAGACGCAAGGATTCCCGGTTCTCTCGAAGAGCGGGACGCCCTCGTGGGACCCGGAAACGTGGTCGTTCGAGGTGTGGGGAGCAGTCGAAAATCAGCTCGACCTCTCTTTTGACGAGTTTCGCGACCTCCCGTCGGAGACGCAGATTCAGGATTTCCACTGCGTCACTGGGTGGAGTAAGTTCGACTGCGAGTTCGAAGGCGTCACGTTCCCGACGCTCGCGGAAGAAGCGGGCGTCACCGAGGATGCGGTCCACGTCATGTTTCACGCGATGGACGGCTACACGACGAACCTCTCGCTTGAGCAGTGTATGCGGGACGAAGTGATGTTCGTCTGGGGCTACGACGGCGACGACCTCCCCGCGGACCACGGTGGCCCGCTTCGAGTCGTCACCCCACACAAGTACGCTTACAAGGGCGCGAAGTGGGTTTCGGGCGTCGAGTTCCTCACCGAACCCGAGCGTGGCTACTGGGAGAAGCGTGGGTACTCGAACACGGCGAACCCGTGGAACGAAGAGCGGTATAGTTAGGTTTGTTTTTGGTCCAGATTTTTGCGAGTCGACCGTAGGGAGACTCGGAAAAAGGTGGGCGTAACTCGTGGAACGAAGAGCGGTATAGTTAGGTTTGTTTTTGGTCCAGATTTTTGCGAGTCGACCGTAGGGAGACTCGGAAAAAGGTGGGCGTAACCCGTGGAACGAAGAGCGGTATAGTTAGAGTACGCAGGAGTCCTCTGCATCCCCGTCCCAAGACGCCTAATCTGTTGATTCATTCACATATTTGTGCGTGCTATGGACAATATCACGACTCTCTCGCAGAACAGAAGGGAGAGTTTCAAGCGTCCCCGGTCCTGACCCTCGGTCGATGGAACCGTTGCGGACCGACGAGGTGACAACACATCTCGTCAGTAGGTCGGTTCGACTGTCTGCGCCCCCCGTCACGGCGTCTCTCGCGGCAGTACACCGCCCACGGACGGTGTGGACTGCCCCCGACGAGCCAGCCGTCGTCGGCGGCGGCGCGGCCGTGACTGTCGAGGCTGACGGCCCAGCGAGACTCACACAGGTTCGAGAGACAGCGGCTTCACTCTTCGACGGTGCCGATATCGACGGCCCGTCTGTTGCCCGACCTCGTTTCTTCGGTGGACTCGCGTTCCACGAAGGGGCTACGGGGCGCGACCCTTGGAGTGACTTCCCGGCGGCGCGCTTCGTCGTCCCCGAAGTACAACTCGTCTTCGACGGCGACGAGGCATGGCTTACTGTCACTGCCGCCGGCGACGACCCCGAAATGGTCGAACAACGACTCGTCGAGGTCCGCGAGACGCTTACCGACCTCCCCGACGCCCCGCCACAGGGACCGCCGGGTGTTTCGAAACGACACCGAATGACATCTGTGGATGCGTGGCGCGACAGTGTCGAGGTGGCTATCTCACGTATCCTCGCCGGCGACCTTCGGAAGGTCGTCCTCGCGCAGGCCCTCGAAGTCGAACTCGACCGACCCGCGTCGGTCCCCGACCTGCTCGCCCGCCTCGGTGACACGTATCCCGAGTGCCACAGATTCCTCGTCGAACCCGGCGTTGGGGCGAGTTTCTTCGGCGCGACACCCGAGCGACTCGTCTCGCTTCGCGGCCGAGAGGTCGAAACCGGCGCACTCGCCGGGACGACCGGCCGCGGCGACACCGACGACGAAGACGAGTGGTTGGCGGACGAACTCCTATCGAGCGAAAAAGACAGCCACGAGCACGAACTCGTCGCGGAGACGATTCGCGAACAGCTCGACCCCCTCTCGGCCGAGATTCGCGTCGGCGACCGCGGCATCCGGAAACTCGCCACCGTCCAGCACCTCTGGACGCCAATCGACGCGACGCTCGAACGCGACGAACACGTCCTTTCGCTCGTGGACGCGCTTCACCCGACTCCGGCGGTCGGCGGGCTTCCGCCTGCTGCCGCACTCGACGTAATCCGTGAGACCGAACCGTTCGACCGCGGCTGGTATGCCGCCCCTGTCGGCTGGTTCGACGCCGACGGCGACGGTAGTTTCGCGGTCGCTATCCGCTCGGCTATCGTGGATGACACGCTGGCGACGCTCTTTGCGGGCGTCGGTCTCGTCGCCGACTCCGACCCCGACGCCGAGTGGGACGAAGTACAGCTCAAATACCGACCCATCCTCGACGAACTCGAACGCGACGACTGAACGTTCGAGCCGTCTTTCGTACCGACTCACCACGACGATTAGAGACAACACGAGATGACAGCGCCGAACCGAAACACCCTCTGGGCACGAACCTTCGCCGACGAACTGGCACGCACCGGAATCAACGCGGTGTGCATCGCACCCGGCAGTCGCTCGACGCCGCTCACCGAGGCGTTCGACCGCCACGACGACATCGAGACGTTCTCACACCTCGACGAGCGGTCCGCTGCCTACTTCGCGCTCGGACGCGCCCGGCGGACGGGCGACGTGACGCCCATCGTCTGTACCTCCGGGACCGCCGCCGCCAACTTCCACCCCGCCGTCATCGAGGCGTCGCAGGCGCGCGTCCCGATGCTCGTCCTCACCGCCGACCGCCCGCCGGAACTCCGTGATAGCGGAGCTAACCAGACAGTCGACCAAGAGAAGCTCTACGGCGACGCCGTCCGCTGGTACAAAGACATGCCCGAACCCGAGGCGACAGACCGGAAGCTCCGGAGCCTCCGAACCACCGCCGCACGCGCCGTCTCGGAGGCAACGGGCGTCGATTCCGGTCCGGTCCACCTCAATTTCCCCTTCCGGAAACCGCTCGAACCAACCTACGTCGAAGACGACGTTTCCGCCGACCTCAGCCGCGAGGCACTCGACGGCCGAAACGGTTCCCCGTACGTCAAGACGACGAGTGGCGCGCCCGAACTCTCGGACGACCATCTGCGAAAACTCGCGGACGAACTCGCCGTGGACCGCGGTCTCATCATCGCCGGCCCGGCGGACCCACCGGGCTTCAACGCCGAAGCCATCGCCGCCTTCGCGCACGCAACTGGCTTCCCCGTCGTCGCCGACCCGCTTTCCGGCCTGCGCTTCGGCGGCCACACCCGAACGACGACCGTCCTCGGCGGCTACGACGCCTACCTCGACGAGCGCGTCACGGCCGACTGGCCCGACCCCGAAGTCGTCGTCAGAATCGGCGCGTCGCCGACTTCCAAGCCGCTTCGGAAGTACCTCGCGCGCACCGACGCCCGGCAGTATCTCGTGGACCCGACGGGCCAGTGGCGCGAAGCCGAATTCATCGCGACGGACCTCGTCGAAGCCGAGCCATCGGTGCTCTCGTGGCGACTCTCGCAACTCGTTCGCAACCGTCCGGACACCGAGTGGAATCGACGATGGGCCGACGCTGAGGCGACCCACTGGGACGCTGTTGACGCCGAAACCGACGCATTCGAGGGTCGAATCGCGGCTGACGTGGCCGACCTCGCGCCCGAACCGGCGACCGTCTTCGTCTCGAACTCGATGCCCGTCCGCGACCTCGACCGATTCGCCCGCCCCTCTACCAAGGCACGAACCGTCCTCGGGAACCGCGGTGCGTCGGGCATCGACGGCATCGTCTCGTCGGCGCTCGGTGCCGGGTCGGCGACGACCGACCACCTGACGCTTCTCACCGGCGACCTCGCGTACTACCACGACATGAACGGCCTGCTCGCCCTCGGCCGTCTCGGCGTGGATGCAACAATCGTCCTCGTCAACAACGACGGCGGCGGCATCTTCCACATGCTCCCCATCGAGGAGTACGAACCGCCGTTCACCGACCAGTTCAAGACGCCGCACGGTCTCGACTTCGAGGCGACAGCAGACCTCTACGACCTCTCGTTCGACTCGGTCGGCACCGACGAGTTCCGCGACGCCTACGCCGACTCCGTCGCATCCGACGGGACCGACGTGCTCGAAGTTCGCACCGACGCCGAAATCTCACATCGCGTCCGCGAGGACCTCCGCGAGCGCGTCGTGAACAAGTTAACCGACTGACTTTTCAGCGACGGATTTTATCGTGGTCGTATGCCCTCCACGCGAACTGCCTACGTTGTTGCAGTCGCCGTCGGGTTGCTTGCGGGCATTTCGAGCGGCGTCCTCGTCGGGCTGACGTCGTGGTTGACGAGTCCGCGCGGGCCGCTCCGGGGCTAAGGTCACTCGCCCGTGTTCGACCGAGCCGTCTCCGTCGCAGGCCCCGTGAGTCGGGTTGCGACCCCGTAGAGTCCGGCATCGAGCAGTACCGAAAGCCCGCCGATGACGCCACCGATGATGCCCGCGAGCGACCCGACAAAGAGCACGATGAGGGCGAACGAGGCGACCTGCGAGATATTCTGGGCGAGGTTGGCGAAGGACGAGACGGCCCGTGTGGGTTCCAGCAAGAAGTCGATGAGAAAAAGAACGACGACGATACCGAGGACGAACGCCGACCCGATGCGCGCGCCGCCGACGAATCCGTACCAGGCGAGCGACCGCAGTCCGCCCTCGGGTCGGTCGTCGAGACCGCCAGCACGCAGCGACCGTCGGGTCGAAGCCACGGCCAGCACCCACAGATAGCCGAAGACGAGCACACCCGGAAGCGTTCCGAACCCGGAGAGCGACCCCGCAAGCCCGCCGTTCGTATGGGCGATAAAGAGGAGAACGAGACTGAGAATCACGAGGTTGAACGTCGAAACGACCCAGACCTCGAACGAGTCGGCGTCACCCATGGGCGAGCACCTCGGCGAGGGCGACTAAGACGAGAACTACTCCGGCGGTCGCGCCGTAGGATTTGCTGAGAAGTTCGCTTTGGGAGGCACTCGGTCGCTCACCTCTCAGCCGGAGGACGACGAGCGTCCGAACGAACGAGCCGAGCACGAAGACGATGACGGCGGCGAGTTTCACCGTCAGCACCGTCCCCCACCGCGTCGTCGGTCCCGGCGGGCCGAGCGTGCCGAGGTTTCCGACGCCCGTGACGAGTAGCAGACCCATCGTTCCCCAGAAGGCCCATTCGTAGGTCGTTGCGAGCGAGCGTCGCCCACCGTCCGCGAGCCGCTCGGTCGAGCGGTCGGATGTGCGGAGTGCGGCCCACACGAACACTGCACCGCCGAAAATGAGCGCCATCCCCGAGACGTGGACGAATCGCACGAGGAGCGACGAGGCCAGAGACATGCTAGTTGCAATAATTGGAATGATGACAGATATACTTGGGTACAGCGCGGGCAGTGCGGTTGTTCCGGCTGTCGGTGCCGACGTGGTCCACTCGCGCCGACGTCGCAAGCGAATCTTTTTGCGCCGCCCGCGCCGCCACTCGATATGGTCTCTGAGATTTTCGACCCCGACCGCTGGGAACCGGTTGACGGCTCTGAGGCGTTCGACGACATCACCTACCACCGCGCCGTCGACATTCCGGCGGTTCGAATCGCATTCGACCGACCGGAAGTCCGAAACGCCTTCCGTCCGGGAACAGTTGACGAACTCTACGCTGCGCTCGACGACGCACGCAAGCGCGCCGACGTGGGCTGTGTTCTCTTGACCGGAAACGGCCCCTCGGAGAAAGACGGCGGCTGGGCGTTCTGTTCCGGCGGCGACCAGTCAGTTCGCGGTGGCTCGGGCTACGAGTACCGCGACGACGACGAGGCCGACGTGTCCGACGACCCGCTCGTCCGCGAGGCGAAAGCCGGGCGTCTGCACATCCTCGAAGTCCAGCGACTCATTCGCTTCATGCCCAAGCCGGTCGTCGCCGTGGTTCCGGGCTGGGCCGTCGGCGGCGGCCACTCCCTGCACGTCGTCTGCGACATGACGCTCGCCTCCGAGGAACACGCGAAGTTCCTCCAGACCGACCCCGACGTGGCCTCCTTCGACGGCGGCTTCGGCTCTGCGTACCTCGCCAAACAGGTCGGCCAGAAGAAGGCCCGCGAAGTGTTCTTCATGGGCAAGACCTACTCCGCCGAGGAAGCCGTGGACATGGGAATGGCGAACGAGGCGATTCCCCACGAGGAACTAGAGGACGTGGCGCTGGAGTGGGCCGACGAGATGACGAAGAAGTCGCCGACGGCGATGCGGATGCTCAAATATGCCTTCAACATGACCGACGACGGCATGGTCGGCCAGCAGGTGTTCGCCGGCGAGGCGACCCGACTGGCCTACATGACCGAAGAGGCTCAAGAGGGCCGCGATGCCTTCCTCGAAAAGCGCGAACCGCGGTTCCGCGAGTACCCTTGGCACTACTGAACGCGCCAAGCGTGTCAGCGTATTTTTAGGCCCGCCAAAAATTAGAAAACGTCTTATACATTTAGGGTAGCCTAAACCCATGGAAGATAACTCTACGGGCCGAAAGAAACTGACGCGACGCAACTGCATGCGGTACGGGGGTTCAGTCCTCGGCGCTGGGCTTCTCGCGGGCTGTACGTCCGATTCGTCGGGAGGCGGCGAGTCAGCAGAGACGACCACGGCGGCCGAGACCGCGACTGAAACGGACGCTTCGACGGCGACCGAGACGGCAGAGGAGGATACGTCGTACTCGGTGACGATGGCACCGACTGGCGAGGTCACATTCGAGTCGGTTCCCGAGTCGTGGATTGCCTACGACGGCGGCTACGCCGACATGGGTGTCGCGCTCGGCGGCGGCGACAGCATGACCGGTATCGGCGGTGCGGGCCGGTACTACAGCTACGTGTACGACGAACTCCCGGGCGTGAGTATCGACCGCGAGCGAATAGAGCAGAACCAACTGTCGGACAGCGACATGTCAAAGGAGATATTCTACGAGTTGGACAACGAAGTCCACCTGATGGACCCGGAGATGCTCGTCAACTGGTTCGGCTGGAAGCAGGAGGACGTCGACGAAATTTCCAAGAATGTCGCACCGTTCGTGGGCAATCTCATTTTCCGCCGCGAAGACGAGTGGCACGACTACCGGTACTACACCCTCTACGAGGCGTTCGAGAAGGTCGCTCAGCTCTTCCAGGAAGAAGAGCGCTACGAGGCGTTCAAGGCGCTCCACGACGAGTTCATCGCCGACATCCAAACGCAGCTTCCGCCAGCGGACGAGCGACCGAACGTGTTGCTCGTCTACGCGGGCAGCGACCAACCCGAGGAGTTCTCGCCGTACCGGCTCAATGACCAAGGGACGAGCAAGAAGCAGTGGCACGACCTCGGCGTCAGCGACGCGCTGGCTGGAACCGGCGTGAAGGGGCTGAGCACCACCGACCGCGGGAAAATCGACTACGAAACCATGCTGGAAATCGACCCCGACGTGATTCTCCTGCGTGCTCACGAACGCAAGTCGGCGACCGAGTTCCGCGACACGGTGCTCGACTTCATGCAGTCGCACCCGGTCGCGAGCGAACTCAAGGCGGTCAAAAACGAGCGCGTCTACCGCGGTGGCTATCTCTTTCAGGGACCGATTCAGAACCTGTTCCTAACCGAGCGCGGCGCACAGCAACTGTTCCCCGACGTGTTCGGTGAGGTGACCAGCGATACCCAACTGTTCGACCGACAGCGGGTCGCCGACATCGTCAACGGAAACTTCTGAGTATGTCCACAAGCGAGAATCACCAGTCGACGGAGTACAACGACTTCGATTACGATGTCGTCATCGTCGGTGGCGGCCCGGCAGGCTGTTCCGCGGGTGTGTTTACGGGACGCTACGGTCTCGATACCGTCATCTTCGACCGCGGTCGCTCGTCGCTTCGGCGCTGTGCGTATCTGGAGAACTATCTCGGCTTCCCCGCGGGAATCGATATCGACACACTGTACGGGTTGATGCACGACCACGCCGAGGAAGCCGGGTGCGAACTCGTCTCTGACCTCGTAGAGGAAGTCTCACAGGCTGAAACGGGTTTCACCGTCACGACGCAGGACGGCCGAACCGTCACCGCCGGACGCGTCATCGCGGCGGCCAGATACGGCGGCGAGTTTCTCAAACCGCTCGGCGACGACGAGATGTTCATCTCCTACGAGTACGAGGGTGAGGAACGCGAGCGATTCAACCGCGACTACGCCGACGAAGACGGGAGCACGCCGTTCGACGGCCTGTACGTCGCCGCGCCGGTGACTGGAATCAACGCGCAGGCGATTATCTCGGCCGGCCACGGCGCGCGAGTTGCCCGAACAGCTATCGCCGACTTCCGTCACGAACACGGCTATCCCGAGGAAATCGCGGGCCACTGGGACTGGATGCGGCGCGAGGCGGAACTCGACGGCGACCGGGACGACTGGCGCGAGTGGTTCGACAGTCGGGTCCCGGACGACTGCGAACTCGACGAGGCGGAACTGCACGACCTTCGTGAGGCCGACATTGACCGGCGACTTTCGACGTACCTCTCTGAAGAGGAAGTCGAAGCGCGAGCGGCGCGCGGCCACGAACGGCTCGCGGAACACCTCGATATCGGCGTCGAACGCGATGACGACGCTGACGCCGATTCCGACGCGGAAAACGCCGCCGATTCCGGTTCCGAAGACTGATTTCGACGCCGAACTGCCGTAGTCCCCCACTTTTCCCCGGCGTCGAACGGTTTTCGATAGGAACTTACTCACTGCTTCGGCCCTCGTATGCAGATAATGAGCACGCAGGACATCTCTCGCACGAAGGCGTGGGTGATGGCGTCGCGGCCGCAGACGCTTCCCGCGGCCGCCGCACCCGTTCTCGTCGGCACGGCCCTCGCCGTCCACGCCGGCAAATTCGCCCCGCTTCCCGCGCTCGCGGCGCTCGTCGGAGCGCTGCTCATCCAAATCGGGACGAACTTCGCTAACGACTACTACGACGCGATTCAGGGCGCTGACACCGAGGCACGCGAAGGCTTCACGCGCGTCACCGCGGGCGGACTCATCCCCCCGTCCGAGGTCAAACGCGCTATGTACCTCACGTTCGCTGCCGCCATCCTGCTCGGCACCTACCTCGTCTACGTCGGCGGCGTTCCGATTCTCGTCATCGGGCTCCTCTCTGTCGCGTCCGGCATCGCCTACACCGGCGGTCCGTACCCGCTCGGCTATCACGGTCTCGGCGACCTGTTCGTCTTCATTTTCTTCGGTCTCGTCGCCGTCGTCGGGACCTTCTACGTGCAGGCCGTGAGTTTTCTCGCACCCTTCCCGGTCGGGATTCCAGAGGGAACCGTCACTCTCGTCGCTATCGTTGTCAGCCTCCCAATCGCGGCGCTCTCGACGAACATCCTCGTCGTGAACAACGTCCGCGACAAGGAGGAAGACGCGACCACGGGCAAGCGGACGCTCGCGGTTCGATTCGGCTACGGCGTCGCCCGCGGCGAGTACCTCGCGATGCTCGCACTCGCCTACGCGGTGCCGTTCTACCTCTGGTCGCGCTCCGGGTTCGAGTGGTTCGTCCTCCTACCGGCCCTCTCGATGCCTATCGCTGCCCGCATCGCCCAGACCGTCATGACCGAGACGAAAGGCGAGAAGCTCAACCCGGCGCTAGAGGATACTGGGAAACTCCTCGCGCTCTACGCCGTCCTCTTCTCGGTCGGTCTCGTTCTGGCATAATGGAGCTTCAAATTCGCGAGTTCTCGGTCGACCTCCGACAGCCGCTTTCCACCGCCAAGGGCGATATCGAGCGCCGCGAAGGGTTCCTCGTCGCGGTCGACGCCGCGGGAACGACGGGCATCGGCGAAGCGACCCCTCTTCCGGGCTGGACCGAATCACTCGCCGAGTGTGGGGACGCACTCAACTCAGTTTCGGACCCGAAGCGTGCACTCGCAGACGGTTCCCTCGCCGACGCACCAGCAGCCAGACACGCCGTCTCGCTCGCCCTCGCAGATGCCCGCGCCCGCGCCGCGAACCAGCCGCTTGCGACGACACTAGACACCGATTCGCACACCTCGTTTCCGGTGAATTCGACACTCGGTGACGCGGGTCTCGAATCGACCGTCGAAGCCGCGAAAACAGCCGTCTCGCAGGGCTACGAGTGCCTGAAAGTGAAGGTCGGTGCGCGGGACCCTTCGGAAGATGCCGACCGTCTTCGAGCCGTTCGCGACGCGGTCGGTTCCGGCGTGTCGATTCGGGCCGACGCGAACGCCTCGTGGGACCGCTGGACCGCCGACCGATTCCTCGATGCGGTCGCCGATGTCGACCTCGAATACCTCGAACAGCCGCTTCCCGCGACGGAACTCGACGGCCACGCGGTCCTCCGTCGACTCCACGACACGCCCATCGCGCTCGACGAATCGCTTGCCACCGTTTCTCCCAAGCGAGCGATTGCTTCGAACGCGGCGGACGTGCTCGTCTGCAAGCCAATGGCGCTCGGCGGCCCCGACCGAGTCCGCGACGTGGCCGCACGCGCCCGAGACGCGGGTGTTGGCGTCGTCGTCACCACGACTATCGACGCCGTTGTCGCCCGACTTGGAGCACTGCACGTCGCCGCATCGTTGCCCGACAACCGCGCACACGGCCTGGCGACCGCCTCGTTCCTCGATGGCGACCTCGCAGACGACCCTGCGCCCGTTCGGGACGGAACGATGCGTGTCCCGGATGCGCCGGGACTCGGCATTGACGTGACCGACGTCTTCGACTGAGACTGGCCGCCACAAACTGTTCAACTGAGACCTCCCGCCCGCTCCGTTCAACTCTCCACGGACCAAACGTTTTTCACGATTCTGCACGTCTGCGTCGAAGATGACTGAGGTCGAACTCGATGCTGACACAGTCCGACTCGATATTGACGCAGGCGTCGCGACAGTGACGCTCGACGCCCCAGAAACTCGAAACGCGCTTACTGTTGACGTGACGGCCGGGGTGCGCGAGGCGCTCGCGTCGCTCCCGGACGACGCCAGATGCGTTGTGCTCCGCGGGAGTGAAGGTGCATTCTGCGCCGGTGGCGACGTGAACGCGATGATGGAACTTCAGGCCGACGCGATGGCGCTCCCCGACGCTGTGGACCATATCGTCCACGACACCGCCGACTGCGTCCGTCGAATCTACGAGTGCGACCTCCCGACTATCGCCGCGATTGACGGCGCGGCCGTCGGCGCGGGTGCCTCGCTCGCAATCGCCTGTGACCTCCAACTGCTTCGCGAAGACGCCCACATCGGATTCGGCTTCCGCCGCGTCGGTCTCGCGGTCGATTCAGGTCTCTCGTATCTGCTGCCCCGACTCGTCGGGCAAAACGTGGCGATGGAACTCGTCTACACGGGTGAACTGCTCGACCCGGAGCGGGCGTTGGAACTCGGCGTCGTGAACCGCGTCGCCGCCGTGGACGAGTTCGAAGCCGAACTCGACGAATTGACGGAACGCATCACCAGCGGGCCGACGAAGGCGCTCACCGCCTCCAAGCGACTGCTTCGCCGACCCGACGACTCCATCGACGCGGCCATCGAACACGAAGCGGCGGCACAAGCCGTTATTTTCGAGACCGAGGACCACGCCGAGGGCGTGGAGTCGTTCATGGCGCGTCGAGAACCGGAGTTCGAAGGTCGGTAAGGAGGAAGTCTATTTTGACTCGCCCTGAATCGTTCGACCGGCGTAACAATCTGTCTCGTTACCGACCCTGTGTGAGTACGGTTCTCTGAACGGTGGCTACTTGACCGACTCCCGTGTTGAAGCCGACATGAGCGAGGACCTCACCGTCACCGTCTGGAACGAATTCCGACACGAGAAGGAAAACGACGACGTCGCCGCAATCTACCCCGACGGAATCCACGAGACCATCGCCGACGGTCTCCGCGATGCGGGCTACGACGTGAACACCGCGACACTCGACGAACCCGAGCACGGACTCTCCGAATCGGTCCTCGAAGAGACGGACGTGCTCGCGTGGTGGGGCCACAAAGCCCACGAGGAAGTCGGTGACGACATTGTCGACCGCGTGGTCGAGCGCGTCCACGACGGGATGGGTCTGCTCGTCCTCCACTCGGGCCACTACTCGAAGCCCTTCAAGCGCCTGATGGGGACGACGTGTTCGCTCAAGTGGCGCGAAGCGGGCGAAAAAGAACGCATCTGGACCGTCGAACCCGGCCACCCCATCGCCGACGGACTTCCCGAGTCCTTCGAGGTGCCGCAAGCCGAGATGTACGGCGAGCGCTTCGATATTCCCGCACCGGACGAACTCGTCTTCCTCTCGTGGTTCGAAGGCGGGGAAGTGTTCCGGAGCGGGTGTTGCTACACTCGCGGGGAGGGTCGCATCTTCTACTTCCGACCGGGACACGAGACGTACCCAATCTACGACCAACCCGAAATTCGAACCATTCTCGCGAACGCTGTCGACTGGGCAGCACCCGGCGACGGCCCGGACCCGTACTTCGGGAACGCAGACCCGATCGAAGACCTCGACGGAGTTGGTCGCTGCACCGACTGATTTTCTGGTACAGAACTATCAATTGAACAAAGGTTATAGTGGCAAACGTTCAACTAGTTCACTGCGGCCTCGGCGACTCGAAGTACGATTGCCAGGTCGCGTTAATATCATGAAGGGAATCGAAGGAAAAGTCGCCCTCGTTACGGGCGCTGCATCTGGTATCGGACGGTCGACTGCGCTGCGCTTTGCGGAAGAGGGTGCGAAGGTTGTACTCTCGGACGTACAGGTTGACGCGGGACAGGAGGTAGTCAACGAGATAGAGCAAAACGGCGGCGAAGCCGTGTTCTTCGAGGCCGACGTTTCGAAAGAAGCGGACGTCTCTGACCTCGTCGACGAGACGGTACGTGAGTTCGGCGGACTCGACTTCGCGCACAACAACGCGGGTATCGAGGGAACGCCCAACTCCATCCCGGACATGCCTCTGGAAGATTTCCAGCAGGTCGTCGACATCAACCTCACCGGCGTCTTCCTCGGTATGAAGTACGAGATTCCGCATCTCGTCGAGAACGGTGGCGGCGCAATCGTCAACACGTCTTCGGTTGCTGGGTTGACCGGTACGCCGAACCTCGCGCACTACTACGCGACCAAACACGGCGTTATCGGCCTGACCCGCTCGGCCGCCCTCGAAGTCGCAACCGAGGATGTCCGCGTCAATGCCGTCTGTCCGGGGGCCATCGAGACGCCGATGATAGACCGCGCTGCCGCCGACAACGAGAAAGTGAGAGAGGGCCTCCTCGCGAGCGAACCGGTCGGTCGCTTCGGAGAACCCGAAGAGGTCGCAAGTGCCGTCGTCTACCTCTGTTCCGACGACGCGTCGTTCGTCACCGGACACCCGATGGTCGTCGACGGCGGGTTTGTCGTCCCGTAACCGGACACCTTGCGAACTGGACCCTGAGTTTTCATCTCGGACGCGTCCCGGATTTTTCACACCGACAACCGGCGACTGTTCCGTGTCCGAAAAAGCGCCGAGTGCAATAAGTACCCACAGTCCTCAATAAACTAACATGGCACAATCGTCGGGTGGACAGCGACTCATGTTCGTCCTGTTCGCGGTCGCAACGCTCATCTTCCTCCTCGGTATCGTCGTTATCGGCTTCCTCTCTGGCGCGATTTGAATCACGCCCCTTCGGCTCTGCGTACCCCTGTGTATCGAACTCAGCGGGTCGCGTCGTCCGGATGGAAGGTCTGTCCGCGCTTTTTGTCCGCGGTCATCCGGCGGAGCGTCGCCGCCGCGTTGCTCGCGTCGTAGCCGAAGAGTACGTCGTCCGCGTACTCGTCTGCGACTTCGACCGCGTGAATGAGGTCGTCGACATCGACGTTGACGGCGTACAGTTCGAGCGAGAACGCCACGTCGTAGGGGTCGAGAAGCGAGATGAATCCCTTGGCGATAGTCTCTAACCAGTACGTCGTCCCGTAGTACGTATCGTAGAGCGGGACGACGAACTCGTCGACGAACTCTGAAAGCGCCTCGATGTCGAGGCCCGCCCGGCGGTAGAGGTGGCCGGGATAGGGGTCGGGGTAGAGGGTGAGATAGACGCGACCGGGGATTCGCTCGGCGGCCTCGGCGACGAAGTCGGTGATGACCTCGGCGCGCCACTCGAACCACGCGTCTTCGTCGTCGGCGTCGCGGTCGTGTTCGTCGGCCCACGTCTCGAACTGACTCGTACACCGGTCACATTGGCAGTACTCGTCGCGGGGGAAGCCAACGTCGTCGAGTCGCACGTCCCGGTTTTCTGCGGCGGCGTCGTCGATGATTTCGAACAGGCCCGCGCGGTACTTCTCGTTGGTCGGGCAGATGTACGCCCAGTCGAAGTAGGTTCGGTCCCGCGTCGCCAGATTCCCTTCGCCGTCGACGGGGACGAGGTCTGGACTCTCGTTTGCGGCGGCGTTGTCGCCGAAACACGAAATCATGTTTACGGCGTTCGGAAGCGGCGCGGCCGCCCGTCCGGTCACGTCCTTGACCTCGTAGAACCCGCGGTCGAACTCGGGCCAGTCGACTTCGTCTGCGTTGCGCGTGACGACCCCGTACATGGTTCCGCTTTCGCGTGGCCGTCGGGTAAGTCGTTCGTTCTCAGGCTTCGGAAGGATGGATAAGACGCGAACCGAGAATTGAAATCGGTGGATAGTCGGCCATATAACTCACAACATTCGTGGCGGTGTATCTTCTTTCGTGTGGCGGTGTATTCACTCTTAGAGCTGCAGTTGTGGAACTCGGTCGAGGGTGACCGAGCGATAAACGAATGGGGGAAGTTACTCTTCGATCTCGACTTCGACGGTCTCTCCATTGCCGGAGAAGACAGTGTATAGGAGTGCGACGAGTGCCAGTACCAAGACGAGTTTCGCCTTCTTGGACATATTCTGATTTACGACGGCACGACACTAATTGATTACGACATGATTTCAACACGATTGGTTCTGGGAGTCCGACCAACGACTCGAATTTGACTTGATTACGGACCCGAGTAAACAACCACAGAAGCATTATCACTCTGGGAGACATTCACTAACTTGCACAATTCGTGCTTGATTCTGTATGTCCTTCGACTCGTCACTTCGTATCCTCTCGGTCGGCGGCGGCCGAGAAATCGCCCGTGCTGTAGAGCATGCCGTAACGCGGGTGACGGTCGAAACCGCCGAGACATTCGACGCTGCGTGCTCGGCACTCGATGCGGACAGTCCGTTCGACTGTCTCGTCCTGACTGAGACGCTTCCGGACGGCGATGGCTCGTCACTCCTCCGAGAGATTCGAGCGTCGGAGTCGGACCTCCCGGTCGTTTTTCTGGCGGACGAACCCACGTCACAGTCGGTGACTGAACTCGTCGACTTGGGTATCTCGGGCTACCTCAAGAACGACGACCTCGACCCGGAGACCGAACTCGCTCCGCGCGTCGGACGCCTTGCACGCCAATACCGAGTCGACCAATCGACCCGAGTTTCGGTCACCGAAAGCGGGGAGGTAGACAATAGAGAGTGGGTCGTCGAAGATGCACTCGACGCGCTCGACGACGTGTTCTACGTCTACGACCAGTCCGGAAGGCTCGTCTCGTGGAACAGTCGCTTTAGCGAACTCACCGAGAAATCCGACGAGGAACTCTTCGGAACGCCCGCCGAGTCGTTCTTCGAAGAGGGCGACCGAGAAGTTGTCAAGCGGGCAGTCAACCAAGTGCTGGAGAACGGGGAGACAGTCTTTGAAGCCCGACTACCGACGACGAAGGGAACGATACTGTTCCAACTTACCGGACACCGACTCGTCGCTCCGGACGGTACAGTCGTCGGTTTCTGCGGAGTCGGTCGCGACATCACGGTACTCCGTCGACACGAAGAACAACTCGCTCGGCAAAACGAACGCCTCGACGAGTTCGCCCGCGTCCTCTCGCACGACCTTCGAAATCCCCTTTCTATCTCGACGGGCTTTCTCGACCTTGCACGACAGCAGAACGACTCGGAGTATCTCGAACGGGTCGCAACCTCGCTGGACCGGATGAGTGAAATCGTCAACAACGTCTTGAAAGCGGCACGGCGGGGGACCACAGTTGTCGAGTTCTCACCGGTCTCGTTCGAAGGCATCGTCGGACAGGCGTGGGATACCGCTGACACGGGTGATGCGACACTCGTTATCGACTCGGAGCAAATAATCCATGCCGACCCCGGACGCCTCCAGCGACTGTTCGAGAACCTCTTTCGAAACGTCGCTGACCACGCTGGTACGTCGCCGACGGTAACTGTCGAGGTTCTGGACTCGGAAGACGGATTTGCGGTCGAAGACGACGGCAACGGCATCGACTCCAGTATCGCTACTCAGGTGTTCGAACCCGGATTTACGACCGCACCGGACGGAACGGGGTTCGGACTCGACATCGTCCGGTCGCTGGCTGAGGCTCACGGTTGGTCTGTTTCTGTTGTCGACAGTTCGTCGGGCGGTGCTCGCTTCGAGTTCGACGGCGTCACGTTCTCCGATACAGACTGCGATGACGCGGACTTCGACGGTTTAGACTACATCGATACGGACCGCGACACCGACAACGTGGACGAGAGTTCTGACGAATCTGAGCCAAGCAAAACGTAAGCGTCGATTAGTTGACGTCGAGAGTGGTTTCGACGATTAGTTGACGTCGAGGTTGGCTGCGACTTCGTCTTCGCGGACGATGGACTCGCAGTAGTCACAGCGGACGCCGTCCGAGAGGACCGTAAAGCGGGAGGTAATCGGTTCGTCGGCGTTGGTGATGCAGTTGCGATTCGGACAGGAGATGATGCCCGTTACGACGTCTGGGCGCACGACACGGTTCTTCTCGATAACGTCGTAGTCGCGGACGATGTTGATGCTCGCCGCCGGTGCGATAAGCGAGATCACGTCAACTTCCGACTGGCTCAGTTCGCGGCCTTCGACCTTGACGATGTCCTTGCGGCCAAGACGGTCCGAGGGGACGTTCATCCCGACCGAGACCGCCTCACCGCTCGTGCCGTCGATGCCGAGAATGGCGAGGACGTTGAGCGCCTGTCCGGCGGCGACGTGGTCGATGACGGTTCCGTTTTGAATCTTCGAGACGCGGAGTTGGTGGTCGTCAGTCATCGGCTTGTGAGAGGAGGATGTCCAGAAGCGCCATCCGAACCGGGATGCCGTTGTGAGCCTGTTCGAAGTACGTCGCGTGGTCGGTATCGTCGATGTCGGGCGAAATCTCGTCCACGCGGGGAAGCGGGTGCATGACGGTGAGGTCGTCGGAAGCGGCCTTCAACGTCTCAGCATCGATTTGGTACTGTCCCGCGACCTTTCGGTACTCGTTTTCGTCGGGGAAGCGCTCGCGCTGGATACGCGTCACGTAGAGCACGTCGAGTTCGGGGAGCACCTCGTCGAGTTCGGTGTGTTCCTTGACCTGCGCGCCCGAGGCGTGGAGGTCGTATCGAACGTTTCGGGGGAGTCGGAGACTCTCGGGGCTGATGAAGTGCTGGCTGGCGTCGAAGTTCGTCAGCGCCTCAGCGAGGGAGTGAACCGTCCGCCCGTATTTCAGGTCACCCATGATGCCGATGGTGAGGTCGTCGAGTCCGGCGTTCTCCCGAATGGTGTAGAGGTCGAGGAGGGTCTGGCTCGGGTGCTGGCCCGCGCCGTCACCGGCGTTGACGAGGGGTACGTCGACGAACTCGGCGGCCATCGTAGCCGCGCCCTCACTCGGGTGGCGAAGCACGAGGGCGTCCGCGTAGCCTTCGACCACGCGGACCGTGTCGGCGAGCGTCTCGCCTTTCTTGACTGACGACGACTCGACCGGTCCCATGTCGACCGTCTGGCCGCCAAGGCGTTTCATCGCGGTGTCGAAGCTCATTCGAGTTCGCGTGCTCGGCTCGAAGAAACAGAGCCCAAGAACCTTTCCGGCGTGTCGTTGCCGGAACGCAGCCGTGTCGTCGTCGATTTCGGCCGCGCGGTCGAGCACCGCCTCGATGTCCTCCCGCGAGAGGTGTGCCGCGGAGATGAGGTGGTCCTGACGCATCGATGAAGTAGCAGACCTACACCGACTTGAATCTCCCGGCATCGTCCGAAAGGTGTGATATACAAAACCATGCACAAAAAGAACGAACCACGAATCCGAAGTGGCGGGTAAAAACCCACCATGGTAGTGCTGTTAGCCGCCCATCGTGAGTGACCGAACGCAGGCAGTCGGTGCCGACGTTCTCAGGGCCAGTTGCCGCTGGAGTCGTACGCGTCGACGACGCGCTGGATTGCGACGACGTACGCCGCGGTACGGAAGTTCGGCAGGTTGTGCGTCTCGTAGGCGTCCACGAGGTTGTCGAACGCGTCGACGATGATGCGTTCGAGTTCGTTGTTGACGCGCTCTTCGGTCCAGTAGAAGCGCTGGCGGTTCTGGACCCACTCGAAGTACGAGACAGTGACGCCGCCGGCGTTGGCGAGGATGTCGGGAAGCACGTGCACGTCGCGCTCGGTGAGGACTTCGTCGGCCTCGGGCGTGAGCGGGCCGTTTGCGGCCTCGACAATCATGTCGGCCTGAACGTCACCGGCGAGGTCGCCGTCGATGGCGTTTTCGAGCGCCGCGGGGACGAGCAGGTCCACGTCGAGCGTGAGCAGTTCCTCGTTGGTCATCGCTTCGGTGCCCTCGTAGTCGGAGACGCTTCCCGTCTCGTTCTTGAACTGCTTGACGGCGCGGGCGTCGATACCGTCGGGGTTGTAGACGGCACCGGAGGAGTCGGAGACAGCGACGATGGTTGCACCGAGGTCCTCGATGAGCTTCGCGGCGACGGACCCGGCGTTCCCGTAGCCCTGTACGGCGACGGTTGCGCCTTCGATGTCGCGGTCGAGGTAGTCGAACGCCTCGCGAGCCGTGAGCATCGTCGAGCGTCCAGTCGCCTCGACGCGACCCTCGCTGCCGCCGTTCGAGAGCGCCTTGCCCGTGATGACACCCGGTGCGGTGGTGTTTTCGAGGGTCTCGTAGGTGTCTTTAATCCAGTTCATCTCGCGCTGGCCGGTGTTCACGTCGGGCGCGGGGATGTCGCGGTCTTCGCCGATAAGCGGGCGGAGTTCCTTTGCAAACGCTCGCGAGATACGTTCGAGTTCGGATTCGCTGTAGTCCTTAGGGTCGATGACGATGCCGCCTTTCCCGCCGCCGTAGGGGATGTCGACGACGGCGCACTTGTAGACCATCCAGCCCGAAAGCGCCTTTACCTCGTCGCGGGTGACGCCCGGGTGGTATCGAATACCGCCTTTGTACGGCCCTCGGTCGCCGTTAAACTGCGAGCGGTAGGCGCGGAAGACGCCGACATCTCCGTTATCCATCTCGACAGACAGGTTTGTTTCGAGGACTCGCTCGGGATTTTTCAGACGTTCGATAACGTCACCACGAACATCGAGGTAGGCTGCTGCGTCGTCGATTTGCTCCTGCAGACTCTCGAATGGATTCGCCTCTTGTGCCATGACGTAATACGCTCCGGGCACCCGTTTAAGCGTAGCGGAATTTTTACCATACGATAATGATAATATCTGTGCCCATTGGTAATAGGTGTCATTAAACGCCGGGCGGCGAGTTAGTACGATTCGTCGGCGCGGTCGAGGATATTTTCGGCTTGCTTGACCAGCGGTGCGTCTATCATCTCGCCGTCGACGCCGAAGACGCCGCGACCGTCGGCCGCCGCCTCGTCCCGGGCGCGAAGGACCTTCTTCGCCCATCCCACGTCCTCGGAGTCGGGTGAGAACGCTTCGTTGATGATGGGGACCTGTGCGGGGTGAATCGCCAGCTTCCCGTCGTAACCGAGTTCCCGGCCGAATTGGGCCGCTTCACGGAGTCCCGCATCGTCCTGATAATCGACGTGGAGCGTGTCGATGGCGTCGACCTCTGCGGCGGCGGCCGCGACGACGACGCGCTCGCGGGCGTAGAGAACCTCTGTTCCGGCGTCGGTACGGGTCGCATCTACGTCGGCCGCGAAGTCTTCCGCCCCGAAGATGACGGCGGTAGTGTCGGCGGCAGCGGCCACGTCGGGGGCGGCGAGGACGCCCGCAGCGCTCTCGATGATGGCGATGACAGGACAGTCGGCACCGACTTCCCGGGCAGCGCTGGCGACGCGTGTCACGTCCTTCGAGCTCGTCGCTTTTGGGACGACAAGCGCGTCCGGCGGGTGGCGGTCGCACACGGCGGCAATATCGTCGAGACCGGTCTCACCCGGATTCACTCGAACCGTCACTTCGGCGTCGGGGTCGAAGTCGGGGTCCGAGAGGACGTCGGTGACAGCTTCTCGCGCCTCGTCTTT
This sequence comes from Haloferax mediterranei ATCC 33500, assembly GCF_000306765.2. Classification (NCBI taxonomy): domain Archaea; kingdom Methanobacteriati; phylum Methanobacteriota; class Halobacteria; order Halobacteriales; family Haloferacaceae; genus Haloferax; species Haloferax mediterranei. Next base: position 1,431,430 of record NC_017941.2, on the reverse strand, counting down.
TCGCTCGGGAGCAACGGCGTCTTCGAGGTCGAACACCAGCACGTCCGCCCCCGCTTCGGGTGCTTTTCGCATCAGTTCTGGTCGGTCGCCAGGTGAAAACAGGACGCTTCGTCGTGGCATAGTGAGTGGAGTATCGTTCGGCGCTGCCAAGAATGATACCGTTCAGTTGTCTGAACAAAAACGATTCGTCAGCGGGGAGGTGATTCGCCGTCGGTTACGGCGTCAACGGTCGTTTCAGGGCCAGAGGCCGCGGTGCTCGTGGGCGGCCGCAACGCGCTTGAGCGCGACCATGTACGCGGCGTCGCGCCACGTCACGTCGTACTCTTCGACCTGCTCGCGGACGGCGTCCCACGCGCTGAGCATCTCGGTCTCCAGTTCCTCGTGGACGCGGTCGAGCGACCACGAGCGGTGGTTGAGGTCCTGCAGCCACTCGAAGTAGCTCACGGTGACACCGCCGGCGTTGGCGAGGATGTCGGGGACGACCGGAATGTCGCGTTCTTCGAAGATTTCGCCCGCTGCGGAGGTCGTCGGACCGTTGGCACCCTCGACGATGAGATTCGCCTGCACGTCGTCGGCGTTTTCGGCGGTCAGCACGTTGCCGATGGCCGCGGGGATGAGCACGTCGACGTCGAGTTCGAGGAGTTCCTCGTTGGAAAGCTTCTCCGGCGCGTCGTACTTCATGACGGCTTCGGGTTCTTCCTCGTGGGTCGGCACGTCGTGGGTGTCGAGACCCTCGGGGTCGTAGATTGCGCCGTTCACGTCGGAGACGGCGACGACCGTCGCACCGGAGTCATCGAGGAGGCGCGCAGCGGGGGCACCGACGGAACCGAAGCCCTGCACGGCGACCGTGGTGTCTTCGATGTCCCAGCCGAGATGGTCGATGGCTTCGCGGGCGATGATGGCAACCGAGCGACCCGGCGCGGTGTCGCGGCCCTTACTGCCGCCGACGACTGGTGGCTTGCCCGTGACGACGCCAGCTTGCGTCTCGCCTTCCTGCATCGAGTAGGCGTCCATGAACCACGCCATCGTCTGGGCGTCTGTGCCCATGTCAGGCGCGGGGATGTCTTTCGTCGGGCCGATGAAGGGTCGGAGTTCCTCGGCGAAGCGGCGGGTGAGACGCTCTTTCTCGTCGGTCGAGAGGTCCTTGGGGTTGACGACGATGCCGCCTTTCCCGCCGCCGAAGGGGATGTCCATCACGGCGCACTTCCACGTCATCCACATCGAGAGACCGATGCACTCGTCTTCGGTCACATCCGGGTGGAAGCGGAGGCCGCCCTTGTAGGGGCCGCGGACGCTGTCGTGCTGTGCGCGGTATCCGGTGTACACGGCCGTCGAGCCGTCGTCACGTTCGAGGGGAACCGAGACGCGGTGAACCTGGTTTGGGTGGTGAAGACGCTCGATGACGCCAGGGTCCACGTCGAGGTGTGCCGCCGCGCGTTCGAGCTGTCGGCGGGCCGTTTCGAGGGCTGTCTCTTCCGTCGGTTCGTCGTCCGTCGAGGTGGATGGTGCTGCGGATGCCATAGTGCATTCGTGCCGGTTGCTTCCCGGCGAAGCCAGTCGACAGGGGTGCTGTCTCACGCCATCGCCGACCGTTATTTCCGTAGTCAGCAGGCGCTTTCGCATTCCTCGACGGTCGGTAATTATAATGGTTGTTATCTGATTTCGCTCGGGGCAATAGTTGTCATGCACCGCGACGCCGGCTTCGACCGGTACGATTTTATCATGGTCTTACACATCCTCGGCTATGACCGGTCTGTACTACGAGGAGTTCGAGGTCGGCCAGACTATCGAACACGAAAAGCGCCGCACCGTCTCCGAGTCGGACAACCAGCAGTTCTGCGATATGACGATGAACCAGCAGCCGCTCCACCTCGACGCCGAGTTCGCGTCCGAGACGCAGTTCGGCGAGCGGCTGGTCAACGGTCTCTACACGATGAGTCTCGCCGTCGGCCTCTCGATTCCCGACACGACCGACGGAACCATCGTGGCGAACCTGAGTTACGACGACGTGTCGCATCCGAACCCGGTGTTCCACGGCGACACGCTCCGCGCGCAGACGACCGTCCTCGACAAGCGCGAGACCTCCGACGGCGAACGTGGCGTTGTGACGATGAACGTCGAGGTGTTCAATCAGGACGACGACCTCGTCTGTGAGTTCGAGCGGACGGCGCTATCGCTGAAAAAAGAGTTCGTGGACGCCGAGTGAGTTGTCATGGCTGTCTCGTCCGTAGCCGAGGTTATCTCACCTGTAGCCGGGGTTGTCTCACCTGTATCCGTGACTGTTTCGTCTGTAGGAACGGAACGCGGTCGCCCAGTCGCCTAGCCAAATATCGTGACGAGGATGAGTTGCGTATTCATCAACCCGGCGACACCCCAGGGGACGGCGACGCTGATTGGTATCGCCGCGCGATAACGAGTTGGGAGCATCTCCCACGCGACGAGAGCGACCGCGAGGACGACGAGTTTCAATAAGAGCAGTGACCCGACCGGCCCGAAACTCGGAATAAGCTTGATGACGACCGGATTCAGTTCCGTCAATCCCTGTCCAAGCCCGTACAGCGTCGTTAACACGTCGAGGACGAGCGCCAGCATGGTCACGAGCCAAAGGCCGTGGTCACCGTGCACTACATCTGACAGAAGTTCCTGTATCATCCCGGCCCGGGGGATTTCGTGACTCATGATGGACGAACCGACAGACGAGCACCCCCCGAATGGGAGCGTGTCGACCTGCGATACAACGTATCGAGTCGCGTCCATCCTCAGTACAAACTGCTTAAGTCAATTATTTAGACAGTAACTACCGGCGAAACCGGTGCGTAACGCGGAGCAGATTGCAGAAATACAGTACGAGTTCGGTTGGCTGTTGGGCTGCCTACCGCTCACCCGACTCCCGACACCCCGTTCAGAGAACGGTGCCGTGTTTCTTGTCCGGGAGCGACTTGTCCACGTCGGCGTAGAACTCGAAGCGGTTGACGAGTTCCTCGCGGAGGCTCGACGGCGGGACGATTTCGTCGATAACGACTTCGCTCGCCATCCGGTGAGCGTCGATATCCTCGCGGTACTCCTCGCGGAGTTCGTCCTCGCGCTGTTTGCGCTCCTCGGGGTCGTCGATTGCGGCGAGTTTGTTCGCGTAGACGGCGTTGATGGCCGCTTCCGGACCCATGATTCCGATTTCTCCCGATGGGAGTGCGATAACGCTGTCTGGGTCGTAGGCGGGTCCACCCATCGCGTAGATGCCCGCACCGTAGGCCTTGCGGACGATGACGGTCTGTTTGGGGACCGTCGCCGACGACGTGGCGTAGATGAACTTCTTCCCCTTCTCAAGAATGGCGTCCTTTTCGACCTGCGACCCGGCCATGAAGCCCGGCGTGTCACAGAGATAGAGCAGCGGAATCTCGTAGGCGTCGCACGTCCAGATGAACTCTGCGGCCTTCTCCGCGGCGTCGGGGAAGATTGCGCCCGAGCGCTCGGTTGGCTGGTTGGCGACGATACCAACCGGGCGGCCGTCGATTCGCGCAAACGCGGTGACGATTTCCTTGCCGTAGTCGGGTTTCAGTTCGAACACCGATTCGGCGTCGACGACGCGTTCGATGAGGTCGTGGGCGTCGTAGGGGCGGTTCGGCGACTCGGGGATGAGTTCGTCGATACCGCCGGGGGAAAGCCGCGGTGGCTTCGGCTTCGAGCGCGGCGGTTTCTCGCCCGCTTTGTCCGGAAGGTACGTGATGAGTTGCGAGACGAGTTCGCGGGCGTGCTGCTCGTCGCGGGCGACGAGGTCGGCGCTGCCGGACTCTTGGGCGTGCATCTGCGCGCCGCCGAGGTCCTGCATGGAAATCTCCTCGCCGGTGACCATCTTCACCATGCGCGGCGAGGCGATAGCCATCGCGGACATCCCCTCGACCATGATGGTGAAGTCGGCGAAGACCGGGGTGTACGCCGCACCGGCGATACACGGCCCGTAGAGGACGCAAATCTGCGGGACGTAGCCCGAGAGCATCGAGTGGTTGTAGTAGTATTTCCCGATGCCCTCGCGGTTGGCGAAGAAGCCGGTCTGCTGGTCGATACGGCCGCCGGAGGAGTCCATCAGGTACAACACCGGCTTGCCGGTCTTGAGCGCCCGCTGTTGCATCCGGAGGAACTTCTCGACGCCGCGGCTGGCCATCGACCCGGCCTTGACGGTGAAATCGTTGGCCATGAAGTGCAGGTCGCGGCCTTCGAATGCCGCGGCACCGGTGAGGAGACCGTCTCCCGGCAGGCGGGTGTTCGGGTCCGCCTCGTCGACTTCGGGGGAGTTCTCGTGCCACGAGTCGAAGTTGGCGAATTTCCCGTCTTCGAACTTCAGCCCCTCGGGGAACCAGAGGTCGAGGCGGTCGCGGACGAACAGTTTCCCCGACTCGGGAAGCCGGTCTTTGTACTTCTGCGGACCGCCGCCGAGAATGTCGGCGATTTCCTCGCGGAGCGTTTCTTCCCGTTCCGTCGGATGTACGTCGTCGGCATCGAGCGGGAAGGCGTCCGCGGGCGGTTCGGCATCCGCCACGGATTCCTCGCCATCGCCAACGAAGACGTTTACGTCCGTGCCGAGGTGTCGAGCCAGCGCGCTCGCGATGGCTTCGGCCTCGTCACCAGTCGCGCCGTCGCCGATTCTGACCTTCATACTCTGGGATGCGTCACCGTATTCAAAATGGTTTTCCATGTATGATTCGACGAACGACCAGAAAATCGGATACCGCCAAGCCGTGCCGTCAGTCGAGAACGGATGCAGCCAGTAACTCAGTCAAGCGCCGATTCGAGTTCCGTCACGAGGTCGGTGTTTCCGATGTAAAGCGGGGTGCGCGCGTGGAGTTCGTCCTTGTCAACGTCTAGAAGCGACTTCGTGCCGTCAGACGTGGCACCGCCGGCCGTCTCGATGACGTAGCCGATTGGGTAGCCTTCGAACTGCACGCGGAGTTTGCCTTCAGGTGCCGACTGAAGCGTCGGGTAGCTGAAGATGCCGCCGTAGGTAAGAATCTGGTTCACGTCGCCAATCATCGACCCACCGTAGCGGAGCTTTCGCGACGCATCCTGTTCGACCTCGCGCGCGAACGCTTCGAAGTCGTCGGTCCAGTCGGGGACGCGACCGCCGAAGCCGTAGACGGTTCCCTCCTCGGGAAGTGTGATATCCTCTCGAACGAGTTCGTAGCTCGAATCGTCGTAGACGACGTACTCGTTGACGGTGCCGTCGCGGGCGACAATCATCGTCATGACGGGTCCGTAGAGGACGTAGCCGGCGGCGACGAGGTCGCGGCCGTGCGCCGGAAGCGGCCCGTCGTAGACGGCGAAGATGGTCCCCATGGTGTTGTTCGGCTTCAGGTTCGACGAGCCGTCGAGCGGGTCGAGTGCGACCGACAGCGAGCCGTTACCCACGTCGATGGACTCGGGTCGCTCCTCGCTCGCGTATTCGCCGACACCCTCTAGCGCACCGATTCGCTCGCAAAGCAGGTCGTCTGCGAACACGTCCGCAGCCATCTGCGTCTCGCCGCTCGGGTTTTCTTCCTCGGCGGCGACGCGGCGGCCCGGCAGCCCCGTTCGAATCTCGGGGGCGGTGCTGGCGATGACATCGACAACTTCGTCGATAGTCCGAATCTCGTGTGCCGTGTCTGCGGTGTTGATGTCTTTGGTCGCCATTACAGACACCCCTCGGAGGGACCGCGAGACGTGCGCGCCACGGTTCCATCGAGACGGGAACCGAGACCGGAGGCTGTCGGGGACGTAGAGACCGCCTGCGGGGAGGCGACGGTCGTGTCGGAACCGGACATCATCTGGTTCAAGATGGTGTAACCCAGTATATAAAAACTACGTCTAGGGCGCTTTGGAGATTATGCCGAATTTTGCGTTTATGGAGGTCCTAACCAAATATTACGGCAATTTGTGCCATGAATAGAACTTACTACATATATAGTAAATGTTCGGAGGGTCGTTCGCTGGCGACCTCCGCCGATTTGCCGGTTGCCTCACTCCATCGCGTCACGCGCTTGTGACTTCCACGCGCTAACGACGGTCGGGTCGATTTGGAGTGCATCTGCTACGTGTTCCGGGTCCGCGGTGGCGAGTCGCCGGACGGAGCGGACGCCGGCCTCGGCGAGTAGCTCGGCGTTGTCCTCGTCGATTCCATCGAGCGTCGTCAGCGGCTCCGGCTTCGACCGCTCGCGCCACGCGACCTCAGCAGCAAGCGCGTCTCCGGACCCGTCAGCCGACGTATCGGCTTGTCCGCGCGGCGTCCAGTCGCCCCCTCGGTTCGGGCTGTCCCCTTTCGTTTCTGTGTTCCCGGTTGGTGTCCAGTCCTCCGACTGGGTCGGGGTTTCATCGTCTGACGACTCCGTCCCCGTGGGTGTCCAGTCGCCGTCCCGGTTCGGCCCGTTCGACGCCGCAGTCTGCCCCGTGGGCGTCCAATCACCGGACGACTCGTCTGCGTCATCGGCGGACCCCCAATCGCCGGAACTCGCGGCGACCCATTCGCGTTCGTCGTCTCCCAACCCCCGAACCTGCGAGGACCGGCGGTCCAGGTCGTCTCCCGACCCGAACGACCACGACAGCGAGTGCCAGCGTCGAATCTTCGCCGCGACGCCGGAATTGACGCCGGCCTCGACGAGGTCGCGGTAGCACACTTCCCCGTCGACGATGGCTCCCGCGTCGATGTTCGACGCGGAGAGCGCGTCGGCCGTCGCTGGGCCGATGTACTTCAGGTCTTGTAGCCCGCCCGGAACGGCGTCGGGCGCGTCGTACGGACGCGGTCTGAGGAGGTGCTCTATCGCCTCGTCGGTGTCCGTGGGAAGTTCGTCAGTTTCGGCTGCGTACTCGCCGTATTCCGGCGAATACTCACCGGGCTCGATTGCGTACTCGTCAGTATCGGTTGGTTGCTCGTCAGTATCGGTTGGTTGCTCGTCAGTGTCCGTTGCATGCCCGTCGGCATCCGTCGGATGGTTGTCCGAATCGTTCAGACCCCCATCCGAATCGGTCGGACCCCCATCCGTGCCGGCCGGTTGTTCGTCTGTCTCTGTCGACTGTTCGTTGGCGTCGTTTAGGTGATCCTGCACGTCCCCCATTCCCCCTTCAGCGCCGCCGCCGTTGTGTTTGCCCGTGTCATTCGCGCCAGTCACCGTTGCATATCTCCATTTCGGCCCCGAACTTGAGCGTTTCCGTGATAGTCACGAGTTTGTCACTATTTTGGACGCTTCGGCAAGTTTTACCTCGCCACCTTGCGCAGTGCTGCACATGCACGGTACGAACGACATTGACACGGTGGGCGTCGTCGGCGCTGGAACGATGGGTAACGGAATCGCGCAGGTCGCCGCGATGAGTGGCTACGACGTGATTATGCGCGACCTCAAAGACGAGTACGTCGAGAACGGTCTTTCTGCCATCGACGACAGTCTCTCGCAGTTCGTCGAGAAGGAAAAGATGACCGAGGACGAAGCCGAGGCGACGAAAAACCGCATCCTCGGAACGACCGACCTCGAAGACCTCACCAAGTGTGACCTCGTCATCGAGGCGGCCGTCGAGAACATGGACATCAAACGCGACATCTTCGCGGACCTCGACGAAATCGTCCCCGAAGGCGTCGTTCTCGCGACGAACACGAGCACCCTCTCGATTACGACTATCGCGGCCGCGACGGACCGACCCGAACTGGTCGTCGGGCTTCACTTCATGAACCCCGTCCCCATCATGAAGGGCGTCGAAGTCGTCCGCGGCGAGAAGACCGACCCCGAAGTCGTCGAGTTTGCCCACGAGTTCTCCGAAGACCTCGGCAAGGAGACGTGGGAATCCGACGACAAACCCGGGTTCGTCACCAACCGCATTCTCATGCCGTGGCTCAACGAGGGTATCCGCGCCTACGACGAAGGCGTCGCCTCGAAGGAGGATATCGACCGCGGCATGACCCTCGGTACGAACGTCCCGATGGGCCCGCTCACCCTCGCCGACCACATCGGTCTCGACATCTGTCTCGACGCCTCCGAGACGCTCTTCGAGGAACTCGGCGACCGCTACAAACCGGCGTACCTGCTCAAGCGCAAAGTCGCCGCTGGTGACCTCGGTAAGAAGACGGGCAAGGGCTTCTACGAGTACGAGTAGACGACGCGCGCCGACACGGCGGCAGTTCGACTACGACCTTTTTCGGAACTTCATCACGCCGGCCCCAACCACGCCGATGACGAGAAACAGCCCGCCCAGTCCGGTAAGCGCCACTGCTAACCCAGACACCACCTACGACTCGGCGTTGGCGACGTAAGCGAGAAGCGCCCCGGCCACAACCCCACCGACGAAGCGGACGAACTCGGGCGACGAAAATCCTCAGCGGGCATGCCCGACCATTCGCCGTGAGAGGGACGAAACTGTTGTCCCGCGGAGGGGAAGCCTATCAGTTCTGAAATTCCGCACGAACCATTTATTCGTGGCTACCCGAACGTTCCGTCAATGATTACGGTCGAGAACCTGCGAAAGACCTACGGCGACTTTCCGGCCGTCGTGGGCAGCGACTTCTCGGTCGAGTCGGGCGAGGTGTTCGGCATCGTCGGCCCAAACGGCGCGGGAAAGACGACGACGCTGAAGATGCTCGCCGGACTCGTCGAACCCACTTCCGGCACGGCGTCGGTGCTCGGGTTCGACCCCGAAGACCCCGAGATGCGCCGGAAACTCGGGTTTCTCCCCGAAGAGTCGCCGCTCTACGAGGACATGACGCCGCGGTCGTACCTCCGATTTTTCGCGGACCTGTACGACGTCCCCCGCGGCGTGGCCGACGACCGGACCGGGGCGGTACTCGACCGTCTCGACCTCGAATACCGCGACAGACGCCTCGGCGACATGTCGAAGGGAATGAAGCGGAAGGTCGCAATCGCTCGCTCCCTCGTCAACGACCCGGACTTGCTCATCTACGACGAACCCGCGAGCGGTCTCGACCCGCTGACGACGAACGTCGTCCTCGATTTCGTACAGGAACTCCGCGACGAAGACAAGACCGTCGTCTTCAGCGCTCACAACCTGTTTCACGTCGAATCCATCTGCGACCGCGTGGTCATCATGAACCGCGGCGAGATAATCGCCCGCGGAACGATTCCCGAGATTCGTGAGAAACACGGCGAGACGACCTACCGCGTCTACACGACGGTTTCACTTCCCGAGACTGAGACGGAAGCCGGTCCTGACGGTACCCGCCACGTCGCCGTCGTCGACGACATGGCCGAGGTGGAAGCACTCCGCGAGGCGGCCGAGTCGGCGGGCGGTCGCGTCGCCGACATCCGAACCGACGAGCCATCACTGGAGGATATCTTCCTCCGACTCGCCGGAGAAGCACCGACGAAGAGTACCGCGGAAGGGGGTCGCGGGCGGTCGTGACTGACCGCAAGACGCGGCTCGTCGCGCACGCACGCGCTATCTTCCGAATCGCCCGGTGGGAGGTGTCGCGTTCGGCCGGTACACTCGACCGCAAAACAGTCGTTCTCGGACTCATCGCTGTACTGGTTGCTGGGGGCATCGCCGCCGGAGCAGCGGGAAGCGGAGCCGCCCTCGACCGCGACCTCTACCGAGTCGGAATCGCATCCGACAGCCCGTATTACGACGCAGTCGACCAGTCACCGACGCTCGACCCGAGACCGATATCGGACCCGAACGTCGAACTCATCGTCACCGAACGGCACGTCTCCGTGGCCGACACGCGAACCGGAGACGCAGCTTACGGAGCGTTCAGGGATGCAGTTCAGTCGTACAACGAGCGGCAGATGGTCCGCGAGGAGAATCAATCCGCGGCGTTCCCCGTCGTCGTCAACCTCCAGTACCGGGAGCGTGGTGCACTCGTCCCCGCAGGAAGCCGGGTCGACGATAGCTCTGGCGGCGCTGGTGCGGCCGGGGATGGCTCCGGCGGTTCGTCGGGTACGGACGGAACAGACGGAAGCGGTTCCTCCACCGGCACAGTGAGTGGAGATGGCTCGACTGGAGCCGGAACGGCCCCATCCGATGCCGCGGCCGCGGACGACGGCAAAATCGGTGCGTCGCCGCTCGGTGGAGCAGCGAGTCTCTTCGGCGGCGACACCAGCGGGTCGCCCGCGAGCATCAATCCGCCGTTCCCCTTCGCGTCGCTCGTCCTCGCGTTCGTCTTCCTCGTGCCGATGAATTTCGTGATTCAGGCGTACGGGTCGAGCATCCTCAACGAGCGAATCAACCGACGCGGCGAACTCCTACTCGTCGCACCCATCTCGCCGGGCGACATCGTCGCCGGGAAGACGCTTCCGTACCTGCTCGGGATGGTCGGTATCACCGCCGCCATCGCGATGGCCGTCGGCGGCGGGTTCGTCTCCGTTGCGGCCGTCGTCCCAATCGGTCTCTTGTTCCTCGCGGCGACGTTCGTCGGCGCGATGTTCGCCCGGTCGTTCAAAGAACTCACGTTCGTGACGGTCACCGTCTCGGTGTTCTTGACGACGTACACCTTCGTCCCGGCCATCTTCACGAACGTTACGCCAATCGCGCTCATCTCGCCTTTGACACTCGTCGTCCGCGACTTGGGCGGCGATGCAATCCCGCTCGGTGAGTTCGCCTTCTCGGTCGGCCCGATTCTCCTCGCCGCAGTCGTATTGTTCCTCCTCGGAATCGGCGTCTACCGCGAAGAAGATATGTTCACCCAGCGGTCGGTTCCGCTCAAGTTCCTCGACGCGCTCGACAGTCGCATCTCGCGTCCGCGGTCGATTGCATCACTGTCGGCGCTGTCCATTCCGTTTGTCTTCATCGCCGAACTCCTCGCTATCGCCGTGTTGTTCGTTCTCCCAATCGACGTGACCGTCCCGCTCATTCTGGTTGCGGTCGCAGTCGTCGAAGAACTCGCCAAGAGTCTCCACGTCTACGCCGCCTTCGAGAACGCTCGCTTTGCGCGGACGGTCCGCACGTCACTCGTCCTCGGCGGCCTCTCCGGCCTCGGTTTTTTCGTGGGCGAGAAGTTCACAGCTATCGCCCAAATCGCCGGACTCCAGTCGCTCACACTCGGGCAGACCGCATTCGCCCCGGCAGGCGTGGGCGTCGCCGACGCGACTGGCATCAGTATCGTCGTTGCGGTCGGGTTGCTCCTCGCGCCGCTCGTGCTCCATGCCGTGACAGCAAGCGTCACCGCACTCGGCGCGAGTCGGGGGAAATCCGCCTACGCTCTATCGCTCGTCGGGGCGATTGGCATTCACCTCGTCTACAACCTGCAGGTGGTGACGGCCCTTGGGTAACCCACGATTCGCCATCGCTCGGCGCGAACTCGGTAGTCTACGGAAGGAGAAGACCATCGTACTGGCGCTGGCCATCCAGTTGTTCGTGGCGGCGTTCTCGTCGTTCCTCGTCGTTGGTCTCGTCTCGCTGTACGACCCGGGTGCGGCGAGCTATCAGGTCGAGGTCGCCATCACCGGCGACGAGGATGCCGTCAGGGACTTGCTCCGCGCCGTCGCGTCCGAATCTGGACTCGACGGGCGCGTGTACTCGTCTCAGTCGACCGCGATGACGGCCTTCGAAGAACGGCAGGTCGATGCCGTCTTGGAGGCGTCGACGGGGGAGAACGGTCGCATACAGGTTTCGGCGGTCGCGCCCGATACGGGCGTAGAGACGACGGCAGTCGTCGTTCGACTCCGCGACGCACTCCGCGAACTGGAGCGAAACGAGCGCGCCGACCGGAGGGCGTTCCTGTCGACGAACCCGCTTCCCGTGCCGGTCGAGATAGAATCGAGTCCGTACTTCGGCTTCACCTACACGGTGCTCGTCCCGCTCCTGTTGTTCCTTCCCGTCTTCATCTCGGGGTCGCTCGTCGTGGACTCACTGACCGAGGAGGTTGCTCGCGGAACGCTCGAACTCCTCCGCGTCGCACCCGTGAGTTTCTCGGCGGTCGTGGACGGAAAACTCCTCGCGGCAGGCGGGTTGGCTCCGATTCAGGCGGTCGCGTGGATGCTCCTCCTCCAACTCAATGGAACCGGCATCGACAACGTCACGTGGCTGTTCGGGCTGGTCGCTGGTCTCACAGCCGTGGTCGTTACACTCGGCGCAACCGTGGCGATTACGGCACCCGACCGCCGTACGTCGCAACTGCTCTACTCGCTCGGCGTACTCCTCGTCTTCGCTGGCACGTCGCTCCTGCCGCTCAACCCCGCGAATACGGCGGCGAAACTGGCGCTCGGGACTGCCGGTCTCGGTGCTCGAGCCGCCGTCATTGGTCTGGTCGTCGTTGGACTCGTTTCGCTCGTAGGGTTGCGCGTCGTCGTGTCTCGGGTCGACCCGAACGAACTCGGGTAGTCTCGCCGGACCGACCAGTCACCCTCGACCGACAATGCATCTCTCCCCCAATAATTTGGCACCGGAACTCGTACAAGCGCGGAGTCCGAGGGGCGATATATGGCACTCGGAGGAACCGCAAAGAAGCTCCAGAAGGTCGCAGAGATGGCCGAAGACGTGTACAAGAAGCTCAACGAGTTGCGCGAGCAAATCGTCGAGGTCAGAGAAACCGTCAATGAAACGGAGGCGCGCGTCGACCGCCTCGAAGCCGAAAACGCCGAACAGCGGGCGATTCTCGAAGCGATTGCCGAAGAACAAGGCGTCGACCTCGACGCGGCCATCGCACAGGCGCACATCTCCGAAGCGGAGGACGTACAGCCCGATTCGGTCGCTGACTCGGACGACGCGTCCGACGATGCTGATTCGGCCGGCGACGAAAACGCGTCGACGGACCAGTAGACTTCCGAACCCCGGTTTCCCCGCTATTTCTCCGACGACGAACCCCGGACGAACGGATGAAAACGTTCAGGACCGGGGGCAACATTTGCCCCCGTATGACCACGCACCGCGAACCCTTCGACTCGGTGCTCGACACCATCGGCGAGACGCCACTCGTCCGGGTCCACGCATCACCCGACGAGGTACCCGTCTACGCGAAACTCGAGTCGTTCAACCCCGGCGCGAGCGTCAAGGACCGCATCGGCAAGTACATGCTCGAACAGATGCTCGAATCGGGCGAACTCCCCGAGGGAGGAACCGTCGTCGAACCGACCGCCGGAAACACCGGTATCGGTCTTGCTGTCGCCGCCGGGCAACTCGGTATTCGTGCCGTGTTCGTCGTCCCCGAACGATTCAGCGTCGAAAAGCAGACACTCATGCGCGCGCTCGGTGCCGACGTGGTGAACACGCCCACCGAAGACGGTATGGGCGGCGCTATCGACCGCGCTCACCAACTTGCCGAGGAACTCGACGACGCCGTCGTTCCGCAGCAGTTCTCGAATCCGCTCAATCCCGAAGCGCACTACGAGACCACCGCCCCGGAGATTTACGACACCCTCGACAACGAAGTCGGCGCGCTCGTCGCCGGGTGCGGGACCGCGGGAACGCTCATGGGAATGGCCCGATACGGGCGCGAACACCACGAAGAAACCTTCGTTACCGCCGTCGAACCCGAAGGCTCGCTGTACTCCACGCTCCACGACCGCGACGTGGAAGAAGCCCCATACAAAACCGAAGGAATCGGTACGCACAACCCCGACACCAACGAACTGTTCGACCCCGAGTTAGTCGACGAAATCGTCCAAATTTCCGACCGAGACAGCCACGCCGAGATGCAACGGCTCGCCTCGGAGGAAGGTCACCTCGTCGCGTCGAGTGCGGCCGCGAACTCTCTCGCCGCGCTCGACGTGGCCGAACGCGCCGCCGCCGGTGAAATCGACCTCCCGTACGATTCTGTCGTGACCGTGTTCCCTGACTCCTCAGAGCGGTACCTCTCGAAGGGCATTTACGGCGACTTCGAGTCCTGGGAAGGCTAACGAAACTGCAGTAACTCGGTTCTGGGTGTGTTACCGGTCACGAGTTGACCTCGTTTCCACCCTCTCTTCGGACGTTCTGCTCAGTCAATGAGCCGCGAGTGCTCGTTCTTGTAGCACTTGTCCTGCACGAAATCGAGACCCGCTCCTTCGGCACGCGTTGCGGCCTCGTCGTCGCGGATGCCAAGTTGGAGCCAGACTGCTTTGATATCGCCGCGCTCGTTTGCGCGCTCGATAGCGTCGTCAACGATGCCGCCCGCCTCGGAAGACGGGCGAAACACGTCGACGATGTCGATGTCTTCTTCGACATCGGCAAGGGAGTCGTACGCCTTCTCGCCGAGGATTTCGTCTTGGAATGGGTTGACTGGAATCACGCGATAGCCGTGGCGCTGCATGTACTCGGGGATGTCGTGGGCCGCCTTGCCGGGCGTCGCCGAACAGCCGACGACCGCGATGGTTTCGTAGTCGAACAGCGTGCGCAGTTCGTCGTCGCTCGTGATGGGCATACCTGTGTGGAGACGACCTGTGGGTAAAAACTCCGTGCGAGCGTGCACCGGCAGTGCAGTCAGTGATGATTCCGTTAGTGGTCCGCGAGGCGGATATCGGGCGCAGCGTCTTCGTGAGTCGTGATAATGCCGTCGAACAGCTGTTTGATGGTGTTCATCGTCCGGTCGTCGTGGGCGTCGGCGTCGATAACGAATAGGCCGAGACCGCCCACACTTTGGATACGGCCCGTGAAGACGTGGAGGAACCGGAATACCGTCTGGAGGTCGGCGTACATCAGGAGCGTCGACAGCGAATGGAGGACGATGCGGTTTTGCTCTAGCCCGCGGTCTTGGTAGAACTCCTGGAGTACCTCGGAGAGCTTGATTCCGATTCCCGTCATATCCACCGGCGACGACGTGTACTTGATTCGCTCGTCGTCGCGAACGTCGCCGACACCCTGCTGTTTGGTGACGCAGTCGATGGCGGAGACTGGATTCTGCTCGTAGTCGACCCGTTTCCCGAAGTCCTTGAGGATGCGGTCTGCACCGTCTTTCGTCGTGACGATGATTGCACCTTCGCCGGTTCGGGTCCCTTCTTCGAGGATATCGAGCGCCAGCGACCGCTTACCAGTTAGCGGCGGGCCGCTAATGAGAAGATTCGTCCCCGGTTCGACCTCAACGTCGAGGTCTGCACCCAGATTATACATGCGAGTACCTCGGCTCACTGTCGACTCCGAGGGATACAATCGCATGACGCTTCCGCTCGCCGGGAGTCATCGGATAGTACGACCATACGGTGAACTGGTAATATTCTTTTTGATTGGAGGATCGGATGTTCACCTTCTCAGGGTATTCTTCAGAGAACCCTACCCCATGTTCGTGCAGTATCGTCATAGTGTGACTCCTGCGAGCGACGAGGCTCGGCCGACGATGAACGCGAACGCAGCCAGAAACATCCCGTGTTTGAGCCGGCGTTGAGCCACGCCCGGATGCTCGAACGACCGTGCGGCCGCCACGAGCATCACGACGTCGGCGGGGACGACCAGCCCAAGGTACGCTAAGCCGAACGCGCCACGGATGAACGGCACCGCACTCGCGGCAATGGCGACGACGAGGACGCCAACACCGAGCCACAGCGACGTTTGCTCACCAACGACGATTGGGAGTGTTCGAAGGCCCTCTTTTTTGTCACCGGCGATGTCCTCTACGTCTTTGACGATTTCGCGGGTCAGCGTCGCCAGCGCGGCGAGGAGGCACAAGACGAGCGCCCCGAGCGGTTTGCCGATAGCTGCGCCACCGAAGAGGAACGTCGAGCCCGTGAGCGCGGCGACGACGATGTTTCCGACGCCCGGGAGGCCCTTGAAGAACTCCGTGTAGGCGAGCAGCGCGACGAGGTTCACCACCGCGATACCGATGGCGACGAGCGGTAACACGAGTGCCGACACGACAGCACCGCCGAAGAGGGCGATGCTGAACCACTTGGCTTCCGCGGCGGTGACAGCGCCGCGGGGAATAGGCCGGTCCGGACGATTTATTCGGTCGATATCGCGGTCGAAGTAGTCGTTGACCGCGTTGCCCGCGCCCGTGGCGAACACGGTCGCGAGGATAGCAGCGACGACGACGAGCGTATCACCGAGCGACGCCCCGGCGACGAACGCCCCGGTGAAGGTGAGGACGCCCGCGGCGATGGCGTTTCCCGGTCGGGTGAGTTCGACGAACCCGCGCGCCCGTGCTCCGAGAGACATACCGGGTACTGTATGGAGTGCAGGTATAAAACGCGCGGAGTCGCCGTCACGAATCAATCCATTTAAAACAATCCGCAACAGACGAAGTTGTGTAGGGCGCTTAGCTCAGTCTGGACAGAGTGCTTGGCTTCGGACCAAGTTGCCGTGGGTTCAAATCCTGCAGCGCCCATGATTCTTCCGCGAACAACGTGAGCAGAGAATCATCTACGCGAAGGATTTGAACTAGCGAGCAACGCGAAGCGTTGCGAGTGAAGTTCATAATCCTGCAGCGCCCCCCGTTTTCGGACGTCGACCTTTCTGAAGCACACCAATTTCGTCGAACCGGTGGTGAACGGCGAAGACGAGGAGAAACCAGAATCGTTCCGGCGTGCGTCGCTCAGGTCAGAGTGGTGACTGGAAGCAACCATCGACCGCGACGGTGAGGAATACCTTCTCGGCGGTGGTGGCGTCGATATGGCTCCACTGAAACTGCCAGTTCAGCGTGTACTGCAAGAGACAAGGCTACACTACGACCTCAAAAGAGTCGGGATGTGGCGGTGCTCGAAGTGTAACGTTGTGGTTCATAGCGCTGAGTGGTACGCTTATCATCTTGTCAAAGAACATGCTTTTGATAACCCGGAGAGTGCGGATGCTGTGATTCACGTAGAGGACTACTCCAATCAAAGCTATGGGGGTGTGAATTATCCACACAGGTAAGAAATATGCACCTTTAGACAGAAAGGCAACAATATGTCATCAAATGTAAAATTTGCTGGATTTGATCTCGGGGATATCATGACTAGAATTGTCCCTGGGTTAGTCTTTTTGTCTTCATCCATCCCATATATTTTCGTAGTTGGTCCTGTACCTGATCCAAATAATCAATTTACTATACTTTCTGTGTTGATTCTGGCTTTATTCGCTGGAGAACTTGTTGAGATGTTTCGCGCGACGGTTTTCAGAGTTCCTCTGCCATTTAGACAGGTCGTTTACTACTATAACGATAATGAACGTGATCTCGCCATTCTCGATCGTGCTGATCTTGCATTCGCTAAGTATGCCAACAAAATCCGATCTATTGTGCCTCTAATGAAAGCACGTGAATCATATGCCGCAAATAAAGAAAGAGGAACTATCTTCACAGAAACTAAAGGAGATTTTGAAGAAACATTCAAAAACCAATTTGGCTTTGATTTTAACACAAAAGGGCCTCACGCAGTGTACTCTGTCTTTATGTCATATATGGAAGGTAGGATTTCTCCATCTACGCGGCGACTACGTCGAACACTAATCCTTGCACAAAATCTCACATACGCTGTCGTTGGTGCTGTAGGTGTGATGTTGTTGATGTCGTTGCTCAATTTTTCTACCCCTGCTATCTGGTTATCATCGTTGGTCATGACTATATTCTTACTTCCTGTATTGATCTTTGCTCGAACTTTTGCTGTTGTACAGTTCGCTTACACAGATTCACTCATCATAGACTACTACACGGGGCGGGTTGCTGAGTCATAGCCCACCAACCTCTACTTACTAGTTTTACTAGAGTCCCCTTCAGCTCTACTGTACCTCAAACCGACGCTGGAGAAGTACGACCCGGATGATGCTGTGCTGTGGGCGTGGAACCTGCCGAGTGATTTGTTTCAGGAGCAGTTTGAGGACTGGGAAGAGTTTCATTCCATCCTTCAAGATGCGGAACCACTCAACTGAAACAGTCAAGAATAGTCCTTCGAAAACTATTTCTTTAAAATAATCTGTCTTCGACGGTGTTAACGAACTCTTCTCCCCACTGATCAGAAGAAATCAGACTGTCTAAATGGTTTAAATTCGTTATGTGCGGGCCACGCATATACACATCGTACCCTTCTGCCAACTTGTATGGTAAATGCAGGGGCTTAGCAAGAAGCCCGGATAGGAATCTGTCCAGTGCAGTTACTGTTTGTTTCACCACATAGGCAACAAATGGCCACAAAGGTGCAAGTTCATTTTCAAGAAGTTGATTATTTTCCCAGATGTCAAATTTACAATATGGTTCTGCTGTAGTATCAACAGCTAACCCATCTTCCGTGATGAATATCGTTTCTGGTGAGTCTCCATGGTGGACAATTGAATCTCGGAAGTCTCTGATTTTTGAAAATATTGGTGCTTCGTTAGAGTAGAACTCGGCCAGTGACTCAGGAATTCCGTACTTTTTCACTAATGAATCAGCTGAGATCGGTTCTTGGTCTTCGCCTATAAGCGCCATTTTCCTGAAAGAGCTTGTTGGAAGTTGGGCGCTGAAATCGTCTTCTTCCTCGACAGAGTATATCATTTTCCAGGTGTTTGCAATTATGAATTGAAGACCATCGTAGATACTTCTGGACTGTAAGAATAGGTACTCGAGTTCGGTTTGAATGAATCTCTGAATTGCCCATGAACCGCTTGGGATGTTTGACTGGTAGTGCGCCATCTTTGACAAAACAGTGGCTAGATTTCGTAAATCGTCTAATAGACTTGGGACTAAACCTGCAATGTGCGGAAACGATAGCCTTTGATAATACAACTCCACAAAAGTGTTGTTTAGGTCTGTTTCTGGATTTGCTGGCTCCTTCCCGAAATATACTCCTGAGATTGGCTCTCCCTTATAGAATCGAAGATTGCCTTCTGCATCTGGAACGAAATTCAACCAGTCTTCACCCTGTGTGAAATCAGGCAATTCTTCATTGTCATGTTCCGGGTCGTAGATATTGCCAGCAGGAATGACTCGACCTCGTAGAGCAGTGGTAAACGGTGTCTTCTTTTCAAGTTCAGAAAATTCAACTTCTCCTTTCATATTTTCTGGATCTCGCTTCATATTGAAAAACGTATTCTACCACCCAAATTGATTTGTCACCTTGATTTTCACCCACCCATCCACCCGCCCCCTTTACGGGTAAGGGAAATGGGTGCTACCTCACTCGCTGTTCTCTAACTCGACTGCGTCGATCTCCCCGGTAAGATAGGCGCGACCCTTCGAAGAAATCCGGTAGTACCCTCGCTCGACCTCTTCAATCACCCCGGCATCGTTGAGTTTGCTCATTCGGCGAGAACCCCAGTTCCGAGTGTAATCGAGATTCATCACAACGACAGCAGGCAAGAGAATCAGGTCAGATTCGTCTAAAAGCTCCAGTACCTGGTCGTCAGTCTGGTTCATCCACTCGACGCAGGGCAAATCGAGGGACGAAGCGGGCGAGTACGCAAACGGAGGGAACGCTCGTGACCTCATCTTCCGGAAACACGTCGGGTAGGCAATCATTGAGAACAAGGGAGTAGACGAGAAGCACCCCCAACTGGGGAACGCCCTACCGGAACGACCCCAAAAACCTAGCATATAGTACACAATTGGGAACCAAAGCCCGACTTGTGTCGGATGAATTATCATCTATATACTATCAGATTGACATTGTGAATTTATAGGCCGAGTGTGGCGACTGTGTATGGATACTTCAGAGCAACAGGACGTCTCCGAATCCCTACTCAAGGCCCTCCTTTACGGTGCGCCCTCCGTTTACTTCGTCGTCATCATGGGCGTGAGCCTCACCATCTTCGAAGATATTCTCTTGCTTATCGCCTTCGGGACGGCCATCGTTGGAAGTGTTTTCGCCTACGTTATGCTTAAGAAGAAGTTCGAGAACCAATACGGTGTCCGGTTGTAAGGTCGGACGCCAGTAATACGACTAGTCAGTTCTTTGAGTGGTTAGCACCCCGAGAGATTACCACGATACTTTCAGATCTGTCTGACCACCATCGCGCACGCCTCCCTGTGCGACAAAAACTATCCTATTCGATGCTATCAATCCCCGTTCCGTGTTAGCTATCCAGATACTCATCGACAATCGCAAAATTATAGTTTGATGACATACCAGCATCAACGTAAAAAATGTCTATGCGAAACAACGTTTCGAGACGGGCGTTCGTCGGAACGATTGCAAGTGCAGTCGCTGTCGGCCTCGCCGGTTGTACCGGTGCCCCATCAGATGGGACCGAGACCGAATCCAACGAAACGACTACGAAACAAGAAACCGCGACGGAGTCTGAAGCAGTGACCACGACTGCTGACTCCGATACGTACATGAACGGCGTCAGCTCCGACGCCAGCGTCTCGTTCGAGGTGCCGTCCGCGGGGGCGGAACTCACCAGCACGTACGTACAGTGGAAAGCCACCGCGGACGGCGTCACCATCGAGGAAGCCGGTGCGGTCAACGAAGGTGCCGGCCACTATCACATCCTGGTCGACACCGAACCCGTGACTCCGGGTGAGGTTATCCCTAGCGACGACTCACACATCCACTACGGAACTGGTCAGGAGGATGGTGTTCTCGAACTCGAACCGGGCGAACACACGCTCCATCTGCAGGTCGGCGACGGTAAGCACAAGGCGATGGACCTAGTCGAGACTGTCGAGGTTACCGTTCGTGACGAGGCCAGCCTCAGCCTCGATACGAGTGTCGACGGTAGCGTCGTCGAGTGGGACATCACCGCCGAGAACTACACCATCGAACCGTCCAGTAACGGAATCAACTCGAACGCTGGTCATCTCCACGCGCTCATCGACACCGACCACGTCCCGGTCGGCGACGTCATTCCGAGCGACGCACGCCACATCCACTTCGGCGATGGCTCGACGAGTGGCAGTCTCGATCTCGCAGAACAGTTAGGTGACGAGTACGAACCCGGCGAACACACGATTCACTTCCAAGTCGGGTCGGGTACCCACCGCGCAACGATGGTTCACACCCACACGACGGTCACGACCGAGTAGAGCACCAACAATTCCGTCACAGTAGTGGGAACTCACTGTCTGCAGATCATCTGCGGAGAGTGAGAAGTATTTGAATCTGTCATACCCAGAACCCCTCTCACAGTCCAAATGCGGATAACAACTGGACAAGAACCATCTCGAGTCGATCGAAGACCGGAATCCAGCCAAATAGGAACCAAATACCAGCCAGATACATCACGAACACGCAACCCGCACCGGCGACCACTTCCAGACCGCTATGCGTTACCTCTCCTGCGCCGTCCGGTGGATCAACCCAGGGGAGACGGTGATATTCCGGCGCGAACCACTCGAAAGCACCGCAGTAGAATATCAGCAGTCCGATACCAATGAAGGTGGGTATCACGGTAGTCATATCTACCATTCGACGTTCCTACTACTTTAAGTAATTTAGGCCGACTCGTCGCCACCGAATGAGCAGATAGACCAGACAAACGGGGCCGCTCGCGAGCGTGATCGACACGATACCGAGGCCGAGGAGACCAAGCAATCCGAGGGGCTTGTCTTCTGGGAGCGGTACCGGCGGGAAGACCGTAATAAGCGTCACCCCCGCAGCGATGCCGAGGATCGCAGCGATATACCGCGGCCACGACGGTTGCCACTCCGCCTCTACCGCGTTGAGTGAACCGATATCTCGGAGTATTCCGTGGATACCGAGGAGGGCGGAGACGTATAGCCCCATGAGCAAGAAAAACTGGAGGATTACAAACACCCCTAAATCGGTCCCGGTAGCAGAGAGGATGCTCAAGAAGAGGAGCGTTCCCACAGTGAGCACGGGAAACCAGGGGTATGTCCGAAACCGGAGCGGAGTCGGGTCATCAGCCATCTTCTGTGCAGAGTTATTCCCTTCTCATAAATTCATACGACGCGCTCACTTACGCATAATTGATATATCATATTTGGTGGTCCTGTTCTCGCCCGACGACCGCATGAAGGAATCCCCAGTTCCGGAACCCGGGATTCTCCTCTGTCGAATCCGTGGATGAACAAACCGACACTCGTCGTCCGCTCCTACTCTTGCCGTCCGCTTAGAGGCCGTTCAAAGAAAACTGAGGACGCGGGACAGCGCTGCGGTTATGACGGTTATGACGCCGTTTCGTTACTTCTCTCCGCGTCTTCGGGGGGCTGCTGGAGCCACGAGTCGAACTGGACGTTCGACTGTCCGGCGTGACCTGAGTCCTCCGAGACGGCTGTGCCGCTTCCGTTTGCCAGTGTTCCCGTCACAGGGTCACCGGGTATCTCGTCGTCCGCGCTCGACGGTCCGTCTCTCGCGCCCCAAAAGTTCCCTGTGGCATTCAGTATGTCTTGGTTCTCGTTCAGCACACCGTAGGCTCCACTACCGGCGATGACATTGCCGTGTACCGAGACGAGTTCGGCCCCCTCAGCATCGGGCGAACAAGTGATAGTTTTCTGGATGAGGATACCGTTCGTGTTGGCTCTGAGGCTGTTGGACTCGACGATAAGCGGTCGGTCCGTTGCCTTCACGAGGAGACCGTTTTCATTGTTCACGATATTGTTTTTGCGGACATCGTTCGTCCCCTCGGAGAACGTATTTACAAGGGAGACCACAATGCCGTTCCCGTTGTTGATAAGCGTGTTCTCGGCAACTGTGTTGTTCACCGAGTCTCCGTCGAGTTCGATTCCTGACTCACTATTGATAACTTTGTTGTCCACAATCGCGTTCTCTTGTGCGACGGCATCGAGCAGGATACCGGTCTGTGCGCCGATAACCGTGTTGTCTTGGACGGTATTCAACCCCGCATCGCTGAGATAGATGCTCTCTTCAGGTGCCTCGTTGGGGTTTGTAAGTACGTTGTCCTCGACGGTGACGTTTGTAGACACTTCTACGCTGACGTCGCTGTTCGTAAGCCGGTTGTCCGCAACGAGTGTGTGGCCACCTCGACTCCAACTGACGGCAATACTTCCGTTCGTGATCTCGTTCCGGATGATCCGGTTTCCGGTGGATTGTGACTGATCGGGATTGACGCTAATCGTTCCGTTCACGATTCGGTTCGACGCGACGACGTTGTTGTCGACCCCGCCCCCGTATTCTTGGGCCGTGACGCTGAGAGAAATCGCAGTCCCCGCTGAGCCGTTGGGGTCGGTAATCTCGTTCCCGTGGACGGAGGAGTTGCTGGCGACATTGAAGTGGACGCCGGTATCGCTGTAGTCGGTGAGCGTATTGTCCACGACGGTAGCGTTGTTCGACTTAACCACGAGAACGCCGCTGTCGACGTTGCTGAGTGTTGCGTTACTGACGGTGGAGCGATGTGCCGCCGTCACGTACCCGAGTCGTGACTCGGCCGACCCGATTTGAACACCCACAACCGAATCAGCGATAGCGACGTTCGTCGCCGTGGCATTCCGCGTGTTGACGAAGGAAATCCCGGTCTCCCAAGACTCGGCGTTGAGCGAACGGACCGTAACGTTCTCGTAGGCATCTTGGGCACGCTCCTCGGTTGCAGTCGCGTCGACCGCAATCCCGTCACCGTCGCCGATCAGGGTGTGGTTTCCACCATTCAACACGACATCGCTGGTTTCGATCTGGATGCACGTGTCGGCGGTGGTGTTCGTGATGTCCTTCCCTAACGTGTAGACGCCCGGTGAGGTGATTGTCGTACAATCAGTGATTGGTTGTGTTCCTGGTTCTTGGGCTGTGGCAGTAACAGCACCGGCCACCGTCCCGGCGACAATGACTCCGGTGATGGCGAGTACCATGACTATTTTACGCATGTCCGACTCCGAGACGAATTCCTGCGTAGATTATTATCGGTTTGATAAGGCATTTTAAACCCGTGATTCAGATAGTGTCTTTTTGTCACATATCTCATTATGTCGTGCGATTGAACAAACGACGACAAGACATCAGCGCACAAAAACCAGAATGACCCGACCCCACACTCTCCACGCCACCACACAAAAGTCGGCAGCCTCGGCACCAACCACCTACGACTCGATGTGCTCGATACGCTGTTTCGAGACGTTCGCCCGGGTGACTTCGTCGTCCATCCAGTCGGGTGCGTCGTCGTCTTTCTCTTCAATCCACGCCCAGCCTTCGTAGACGTGCACCTTGTCGGTCCCTCGCTCACGAAGTCGAATCGTCGCTTTCCCATCCACATCCTCGAGGCTCGGTGCGGCGGGGAGTCGACGGGCGGCCTTCAACGCTGCCTGTCGGGGATACTTACCGCTGAACACGCTCGTCTCTTCGCCGTCGTCCTCCACGAGAACGAAGTTGCGTTTGCCATCTTCTCGGACCATGCCGGGTAGTAACACGCACTCCGAATTAGTAGTTCGTGTCAACCGAACGTTGGATGATTCCCATCCCGCTATCGGCGAACATCAGAATGGGTATCGAGAATATCGGTGAACTCGTGGAGTGACTGCAGGACGTACTCGGGAGTGTAGGCTCCCGGGTCGAGGTCGGTTCCAGTGTCGTCCGGGCACCACGCGGCATCGAGGCCGGCGCGCTGTGCGCCGCCGACATCGAACTCCAGCGAATTGCCGACGTAGAGACTCACGGCGGGACCGACATCAAGTGCGTCGAGTGCCCGGTCGAAGGGGTCCGGATGCGGTTTTCGCCGCGGCATGTCACCGGCGAAGACGACCACGTCGAACGCGTCGTCGATACCGAGTGCATCGAGTTTGACCGACTGGCGGCGTTCCGGCCCGTTAGTGACGAGGCCGACGTGTGACCGGGCGCGGGCCGCCGAAAGCGCCGCCTTAGCACCCGGCAAGAACGAGACGGCTGTGTGGTCGACTGTTTCGAGGAACCCACGGGCGAGCGCCGTCGCATCGACCGACTCGCGGCCGTACTGCGCTGCCACCCGCTCGAAGCTTGCTGTGAGGTGCGCTTCAGGGTTGTCAGGGTCCGGCGGGCCGTCGAGCGCTGCCCAGAGGTCGGCGGGGTCACCGAAGCGCTCGATGTCAGCAGCGGCGAACGCTCCGTTGTAGATGGTCTCGCCGCATTGGTCGTTTGTACAGAGCGTCCCATCGAGGTCGAACAGTATCGCGTCGAAAGGTGCCACTCCTGAATTACGAGAGCGAAGAATAAAACGGTCATCCCGAACTCGGAAGTGCGGTCGGGGAACCGCCTGTTGGGCTGTTAGATGCCCTTCCCGAGCAGTTCACGGGCGATAACGTTCTTTTGAATCTCCGACGTCCCTTCGTATATCTGCGTGATTTTCGCGTCGCGGTAGAGTCGTTCCACGTCGTGGTCGTTGACGAACCCGGCCCCGCCGTGAATCTGGACGGCTTCGTCGGCCACGTCGGTTGCGACGTTAGAAGCGAACTCTTTGGCCATCGACGCCAGCGCGGTCAACTGGCCTTCGTCGTTGTCGACGCTCCATGCGGACTTGTACGTCAACTGCCGGGCCGCCTCGGTGGCGGTGTGCATCTCGGCGAGTTTGTGCTGAACAGCCTGAAAGTCGCTGATGGAGCGACCGAACTGCTCCCGTTCTTTGGCGTAGTCGAGTGCCTGCTCGCAGGCACCCTTGGCGATACCGACCGCCTGCGCAGCAACGGCGGTCCGCGTCTCATCGAAGAACTGCATGAGTTGGAGAAAGCCCATCCCGCGGGTTCCGACGAGATTCTCTTCGGGCACGCGAACATCGTCGAAGATGAGTTCGGCGGTGTCGCTGGCGCGAATCCCCATCTTTCCAGTGATTTTGTCGGCCGAGAAACCGTCTCTATCCGCTTCGACGATGATTTGCGAGAATCCCGAGTACCGGTCGTCCGCGTCGGGGTCGGTCTGGCACATGACGACGAAGTAATCACCGACGGTCCCGTTGGTAATCCACATCTTGTTGCCGTTGATGACCCACTCGTCGCCGTCTTTCTCGGCGGTGGTTCGGACGGACGTTACGTCGGACCCTGCCTGTGGTTCGCTGATTGCCGTACCCATGACTGACTCGCCGTCGACGATGGGAGGCAGGAAGCGCTCTTTCTGGTCTTCAGTCCCGAAGTTGATGATGGCTTCCGCGCCGAATCCGGCGCTCGTGATGCAGAGACCGATACCGGGGTCGACCGCGAACAACTCTTCTGTGACCAACGCGTTCTCGAATGACGAGTAACCGACGCCGCCGTACTCGACGGGGAAGTGTGCGCCCGTCAGCCCCATCTCGGCCGCCTTCTGGACGATTTCGTAGGGATACTTCTCTTCCTCGTCGTACTCGCCCGCGACGGGTGCAATCTCGTTCTCCGCGAACCGCCGGACTTCGTCTCGGATGGCTCGCTGTTCGTCTGAGAGGTTGTAGTCCATGATTGATGGTCACACACTTCACCAATAATGTTTTTGACACTATAAACAACTCAAAACTTGTGTAATGGAAAAATAGAGAAAAGATGGAATCGCCGCGCCAGTCACCTACTACGGAGCCTACGATTCTTCGTCAGACTCTGAGACGAGTTCGACGATGTTCTCGCGCCCGAGTCGGAGTTTCTTTACCAACCCGTCGTCCTCCATGCGCGAGAGCACCCGAGACACCTTCGATTTCGACCACTCGAGTTCCGTCACTATGTCCTTCTGTCGGATTCGACCACCAGCATCTTTGACGACCTTCCGAACGTGGTCTTCGTCGGTCAAGATTGGCTGCTTCTTTGCGGATGGTTCGGTCCCAGTCGGATGCTGGTCTACTGACTTGGATGTTGGGCCGCTCTTCGTCTGTTCTGTGCCATCCCTCGTCTGTTTCCTACCGTCGTCAGTACTAGTGTCCCCATCGGTGGAATCGTCGTCATCATCGGCGCTATTACCGTTGCCAGCGTCATCGACGCCACCGTCGTCAATCTGGGCTGGGCTGCTGTCGACGTATCCACTGTTGGGTCCGCCGACAGCCCCGTCACCGATATCAGCACTTGTTTCTACTCCCCCACTGGAACCCTCCAAGTTACGCCATCGAGTGCTGATCACGAATACGAACAGCACGCCGACGACCGCGAGACCACCAACGACCTGCCAGTTACTGGCTACACGGCTCGGTTCTGTTACTGGTGTCGTATTCGTCGTATTCGTCGTATTCGTCGTATTCGTCGTATTCGTCGCATTCGTATTTGATTCACGTGGCTCGAAGACAACGAGTGGTTGTCCGTTGGCAAACGATTCGGGGCCATCCCATGAGACAATGCCGTCGTCACGTTGTGTTGCACGTGGGTTGACTGAGTTGATTCGGTAGCCGGGAGGTGAAACCACTTCGAGCGTGTCGTTCTCAGCGATGAACAGGCCGCTTTGGAAGACATCACCGACGACGAGTTGCTCGTCTCGGAGCGTCGAAAAGTTACACCATCGGAATTGGTATGTGACTACCCCCCACTTCCGGGGCAGCGATTGGATGCTCGTCGACGCGGCGAAGTCTGTCGCGTCCATTTCCCGACCGGTTGCTTGCTCCGCAGCATCAACGGTCCCATTGATTCGCGCTGCGAACGGGCCGAGGAAACTGTTTGTGTCGTTTTCGAACTGCGATTGGAACGCTCGATACTCCGTGAGGTCCTGTTTCGTTTTGAGTCGCGTTCGGACCTGGAGTGTCCAGGTCGCAGAGGTGTTCTCGTGGACTGTGACTCTGAGAACGGTCGTATCGATGTTGGGTTGTGGTTGTGTGGCTGCTGTCGGTATGGAAACTACCTGTGCAGTGGCCACACCGGTAGCACTGAGCGCTCCGCCGACGAGACTAAAGACGATGAGACTGACGAGGATAGTGCGCACAGAGGGACGATTCATCTAGACGACTCTGGGTAGCAGTGTACGATATATAAACCGCGTGGACTGTCTCACATCTCTAAGTATCTTTCTTGATATGTCTTTTCGAACGGGTAATTGAAGGCTATAACCTATGATACGTGTGAATTTCCGAAGTACAACAATCTGAAACGATTTGAAACAGTTTGAAATTCACCGAAAACTGTACTCACGGTAATTCTGGTTTATGATATCTCCGACGAGAGTGGAAACAAATATGATGCGAAAACTGCTCCCGGTACTGCTCGCCTGTACTCTGGTGCTGGGTGTCGCCACACCCGTAGCAGCGGCAAGCGGGGCAGCGAATACTGTCTCGACCCCGGTAGCGTTTACTGTCGACACTGACGGTTGGTACGCAGCGAATAACACGACCACTGTCTCGTCCGGCAATGACTCCGCGGCGAACCAAACTATCAGGGTCACAGTGGGCCAACAACTCACGACTATCGTTTCCCAGACGGACAGCGAGGTCCGAACGGAAATGGAAGAAAGCGCGTTCGAGGTTCGGGTTGCGTCCGGTAGGGACGCTGACCGAGCAGTAGTCATCGCTGACCGGGCCGAAGAACTCGAAGCGCGTGCCGAAGAGATTCTCGATAGCTACGAAGAAGCAACCGAGGCCTACGAATCCGGTGAGTTGACCCGCTCGGAGTATGCCCAACGAATTGCAACGCTCAACGCGCGGAGTGGACATCTTCTTCGGAGCGTTGAGCAACTCAAAACCCGTTCGAAAAACGTCTCCAACGAGAGTTTGTCGACCGCTGGCTTCGACGACGTTCAGCTCCAGACCATTGATGACGAACTCGATACCGTGACTGGGAGCGGTACGGAGGCGCTGTTGAAGCACTTTACCGGCCTGGCCACGGGTACAATTGAGATCGAGACAACCCAGGGGGTTTCCATCAGCGTCGAGAGCGAAGGTGGTGAAACGTCTCGTGAGATTGAACGCGAACGCGACAACGACACTACCTTCTCCATCAACGAGTCCGCCGCGCTCGACATGGCCCGCAACGAACTCAGGTCGCCATCAAATGGTTCTTGGTCACTTCTCGAAGGGAACGACCACGACAATTCCGGTTACTACGAGTTCGAGTTCGAACTTACCGGCGGTAACTTCACGGGTGATGCTGAAGTCCGCGTCGACGGGTCATCTGGTACGGTTTTCCGCCTTGAATCAGAGGTCAAATCGCCCGACTTCGAGGGTCCTGAAGCCGAACATGAGGATGGGAGAGATGAAGCGGACGAAGAGAATGAAGCGGACGAAGAGGACCAAGAGAAGAGTGAAGACAGCGACGATGGATTCGGGATAGATGATGACGATGACGACGACGGATTTGGGGTGGGTGACGAGGATGACGATGATGGATTTGGGGTGGGTGACGATGACGACGACGGATTTGGGGTGGGTGACGAGGATGACGATGATGGATTCGGGATAGATGACGAGGATGACGATGATGGATTCGGAGTAGGTAGCATCGAAGATAGGTTCGGAAGTAAATGGCCGTATAAACAGACACTCGAACGCCCAATCTGGGTGTGAACAGCGATTTTTGATTACACCGTTCGGTTCACAACGAATCTCAGGGGTTCAACTCCTCTTCGACGAGGTCGACCGCCTGCGATACGGCCCCTACCGAAGTGAGATGTCCCGCTCCGACTGTCGTTTTCATCGCCTTCGCGGCGCTGCCACGGAAGATACTCGGGCCGACCTGCGCCACTGTGCCGTCACCGACGGAGACAATCCAACCGGGGACTTCGAACCGGTACGGCTCGGGTCGCGGAGGGAAGTCGTTCTCGTCGCCGCAGTCATCGTAGTCGACCAGTGCGGCGATGTTCTTCGCGGCGACTTTCGCCTCGCGGAGGGCCGCAGATGCGCTTGCCGGAACGGGTTCGCCGTCGGCGTCCACAATACGGGCGGCGTCACCGACGACGAAAGTTTGCTTGTCCAGTCGGAGGTCCGCTCTGACGGGGGGCCGCTCACCAGCCATCGCACCGTTGCCGGTGATGCCACCGGTCCAGACGAGCATGTCGTAGTCGAGGTACCCGGTGTCGGTTGTGACGGTCGTCTCGGTGACCGATTGGACCGCCGTCTCGGTCCGAACGTCGACGCCCCTATCGAGCAGTTCATCACGAACTGCTCGCTGGAAGTTCTCGGGGAACGTCGGCGCGACGGTATCCATCTGTTCGATGAGAACGATATCGGTGCGGGCGTCTTCCTCGTCTCGAAGGGCAGCGAGTTCGCCCGCAACTTGGACGCCCGAGAGACCGGCCCCACCGACGACGATGGTGCCGCCCTCGTCGCAGTCGTCGAAAAAGCGGGCGCGGATGTCCTTGGCGTGGTCGAGTCGCTTGAGCGGGACCGAGTGAGATTCGAGGCCGGGGATGTCGTAGTAGGCGGTCTCCGCGCCGAGACAGACGGCGCAGTAGTCGTAGTCGAGCGTCTCACCGCCAGCGAGGGCGACGGCGCGAGCGTCGTGGTCGACATGCTCCACGCGGTCGACGATGATTTCGGCGCGCTGAAGTGCTTCGTCCAGCGGGACCTGAATCGCGTCGGCGACGGAGGGGTGCCGAACTACGCGGTGGACTTCGTGCTGGACGAGGTGATACGGCGAGTCGTTCACCACGGTCAGGTCGGCGTCGGCGGGGAGTCGGCGTTCGAGTTCGCGAGCGAGCGTGAGGCCCGCGTACCCGGCACCGAGAACCAGGACACGCATGGCTATCACCTCGGACGCAAGTGAAAAGAGGGTGACGGCGAGAGCGCGCTTAGAACAGCGCGTCCGACTCGTCGAGAATTTCGGCGGGACCGCCGACTTCCCACACGTCGGTCTCGACGTTGCAGTCGGCGACGACTTTCTCGACACGGTCGACGTACTCAGTTGTCGTGTTGATGTAGACGCTGGCTCCCGTGTCAGTCGAGAAGTAGGCCGGGATGTCTTCTTCCGCGCGGAGTTCGCGGATGGCGTTGAACACGGCGATGGTGCGCGGTTGCCAATAGACCCACCCGGCGGGTCCGGTCATCGTCGTCGCGGCGAGCGAAAGCGAGTCGTGCTCGGCGAGTTCGAAGGCGGCGTCGAAGTCGGCCTCGTAGAGCGCGTCGCGCATGTCGTCGATTTGCTTATGCATGTGGGCCATCCGGGCCTGGAACATGTGGCTGTCGGCGGCCTCAGCGTGGGCCTGCTCGGTTTCCTTGTACGCGGGCACGTGCGCGGCGACGATTCGAAGGTCGTCTTCGAGGTCGGTCTCGATGCGCTCGGAGCGGCAGTCGGTGTCGTTCATGCCCGAATAGAGGTGCGAGAAGGCACCCGTAACCGCGCGGGCGGCTGAGGACGACCCACGGCGGGCGATGGTCGAAATCTCCGGACGCGTCAGGTCGAGGTCGGCAGCCTCGGCGAGTGCCATCGCCGCGGCGGCGAACCCGGACGACGACGAACCGAATCCGATGTTCGACGGGAAGGAGTTCTCACTTTCGAGGCGGACGCGGTGGTCGAAGTCGGCGAGGTCGCGAACGTGTTCGACCACGTCGCGGATACGCTCTGCGCCGCGGCCTTCGACCTCCTCACCGCCGATGACGTACACGTCCTCGTCGGCGTCGGGGAGGAATTCGACAGTCGTCTTCGTGTGGCTCGGTGCCGTACAGACGCTGATGCTGTCGTGATACGGCAGTCGAATCTCAGGGTCTCGCATCCCGTGGTACTTCACGAGGCCCTGGATTGGGTGGGCCTTGGCGGTCGCCTTCATATTCGAACGCCCGTCGGACTCGGGGTTAAACGTCCCGATAGGTGACGGCTACGCTGCTGCAAATCAAAACGGGCGTGTCAGCCAGTGACTGGGCCAACACGGTCGGTCGCAATAGCAGGCATGGGGTAGGACGGCTGCCTGCGCTCCCGTCTCCAGCGGGAGGTGAGAAGGTGGTGATGGTGGTGGATTGTGGTCGGTACTTCGTGTTTGCGAATCCCTTCTGCTCTGTTACTTTGCAGTCGATTCTTTCTGCTCTGTTATGTTTCGCTTGATTCAGCCTCGTTGCCGCGTTCCCAGACGTTCGTGACGCTCTCTCCCATCGGTGGTGTGTGGCTAACGTCTCGCATCGTCGGTTTCGGTCGGGTGTCTGTGTGCTTCATGTCCTTGCTACTGACTACCATGGTTGAGGCATAAGGCTTTCGGGGATATTATATTACGACTTATTAGCATATTAGGATATGTGGGAGACAACATAGGTGCGATAAGGCCCCACTTCGAGCGGACCGTGGATGGGCGACGCTTAGTCGTTAGTCGGGAGGTTTCAGCGCCCGAGTCGATTGTCTGGGATATGCTGGTCTCCGTTGAGGACTGGCCCGAGTGGGGACCGAGTGTCTCGGCGGTTCGCGGTGTCGACGGGAAAATCGAAGCGGGGAGTCGTGGCGAGGTCCGCGTCGGTGGCATCTGGATTCCGTTTACTATCGAAACGTGCAACGACCACCGATGGACGTGGCGGGTCGCCGGAATTCCAGCGACGGGCCACCGAGTCGAAGCGGTTGGTATCGACCGGTGTGAGGTTGCATTCGAGATTCCACCACTCGCCGGTCCCTATGTGGTGGTCTGTGTGGCCGCGCTCCGCCGAATCGACCGGCTAGCAACGTCCGCGAAGAACAAACAGGGCTGAACAGGTGAACAGGCTCAGACGGGGTAAAAAGACTCTAAATAGGCTGAAACGAAGAGAACGAACTGACCCGGTTCAGAACGGACCGAACAGAAACAGTGCGACGGCGGCGATACCGACAAGGACGACGAGAAGAACGAAAATGAGTCCGGACCCCGACCCGGATTCCTGTTCAGCATCGGTTGCCGCCTGCTCGGCTTCTTCTTCGTCGATTTCGTTGAGGATGTCCTCGAACTCCGGTTCGTGTGGTTCGTGGTACTCGTCGATGACTTCGTCGGCGAGGTCGGTCTCTTCGAGTGCTGCTACGAGGTCGTCCAGTGTCTCCAAGGTGATTGGTACGTCAACCTCCTCTGGGTCGACGAGGAGTTCCGGCTCTTCGGGTGTATCCCCTGGTTCTTCGAGTTGCTCTTCGGTCGCAAAGGTGAATGCAAGCGTCTCTCGGGCACGTTCTTCGTCGCCCGTGGTCAGAAGTGTTCCCTCGATACCCCGCCCTTCACAGCGCTCGGCAAACGCCTCGACGGTCTGTTGGTCGAACGCCGCTTCGACGTCGACCCAGATAACTTCGGTCGGTTGTTGTTCGCCCGCGGGGGCCGCAAAGAGAAACATCCGACCGTCGCGTTTACTCCGCTTGGTTCTCCCGTCACGTGCTGCCCGGACTCGTTCGACGACGGTCGCTACGTCGTCAGTTTCGAGAAACGAGAGTAGGTTCGACAACGACACGTCGCTCATCACACGGACAGACAAAAGACCCTGAGATAAAGCTTCCCGGTACTCTGTGCAACCGAGACTGACTCGGTCGACGGACTCGCGTTCGCTTCCGACGGGCCGCCGTGGACATCCGATATAATTACCACTGTTTAACGTTTACATTATACTACAGTTTTACTACACCGGGTCACGTGATATGGAGTAGAGATTCAGATGAATCAACCAGTCGAGGGCGAGACGCAAACGTACGAGCGAACGTTCACGGTCGAAGATGTCCAGCAATTTGCAGAGCTCTCCGGAGACGCACAGCCCCGACATACCGAACCGGATGCGGACGGACGAGTGATGGTCCAAGGGTTGTTGACGGCAACGCTTCCCACGAAGTTGGGCGGTGACAACGAAGTGTTAGCCCGGACGATGGAGTTCGAATTTCTGCAACCGGTCTACACCGGCGAGCCGATTACCTGTTCGTCGACGTACGACACGGTCGTCGAACGGGACGACCGCTACGAATTCACGTCTGACGTCGTGTGCGAGAAGGCGAACGGTGAGGCCGTGTTGGGCGCGACGGTCGAGGGAATAATCTGGAAGGACGATTAGTTCTCTCCCAGAGAGATACGTTCTGTGTGCTGGTGTCTTTGGTTCGTCGTAGGTTAGTTGCTTCACTTCCTCCTCTCTAAGTGCTGACGAGCGAACTCCAGACCCTCCGCTTAAGTATATTGAGAAACACACAATTGGAGTAGACCAGACACTCCTGTCGTCTTCACCACGGTGCGGTGCGTTTTCGACCCACTCAGGCCATCAGTGTAGGGGACTTAAACATGATACAACTGTGGTAATATTGTTCACGCTCGAAAGATATACCCAGCTAGGCATTGCATATCTCCCTAGAACGTGTCAATGATGGTGAAGAACATCCACGGTGATTCCCAGCTATGACTGACGCCTGGGACTCCGCAGGCTACATTGCGAGCTCTCGGTACCGCCGGGCAGTGTGTCGGTACCTTTCGGAGCACGGCTCTGGGCTTCCGTCGCGAATCGCGGCGGAGACTAACCTCGCGCAACCACACGTGTCTCGTGCGCTCTCGGAGCTTCGAGAGCGAGAAATCGTTGAACTACTGGTCCCTGAGTCCCAGCAGAAAGGTCGATTGTATGGACTGACCGACCTCGGTGAACTCGCGTACGAACGGGTCGCACTCGACCAAGAAGCGGAGGTTACCGTCGTCGACCCCGGTAACTTCCCGTCTCCCGAGCTAATCGAGGAACTGGAGTTGTCGTACGGCGATTCGCTTCGCGCGGTCGTCTGGTGTGAACCCGTCCAGACGTGGGTTCGGTTCTTCTCGCCTTCGCTTGCAGACCGCTACGACGAAGAGACGATGAAGACGCTCGTCTCGACACTCACGAACGAAGAAGCACTCGACGAACCATTAGCTGAGTTGTCCATCGGTGCACCCGACCTCGTCGCGTTCGCAATCGAGGAGACCCTCGTTGTCCGGATTCCGCTCGATGACGAAGTAAAACTCCTCGTCTCTCTCGACGTGGAGTTCGACACCGTCATCAGCGACCTTCGAGAGACCTGCCAGCAGTTGACGACTATGGCACTCGATTCGTAAGTCTCCCTTTCGGGTCTCACCTTCCATCCAGAATTCGTATCACAACGAAGCTGTGGTCAGTGGCGGTGGCTATCCTCTGCGCGCCGGGACTAAATGGTATTGGCATTCTAGCCATAATGGGGCCTAGATTTTGAAATACAGAATTATATAGTCGGATATAGTGTTTGGTAGTCCACTAGAACGAAGATTTTTATCTATGGTTTACAATTAATAATATGGCGTGGCCGCTGTCGCAGCCACAGAACATTCAGCCAGCCCAACGCGTGCTTCAGTGCCAGCCAATCAGTTGGTCGCGCCCCTGTGCCTCTTGGGGGTTCGACATCCCTGCCCCGGATTCGAACCCTTTCGTTTCGCCACTCGTAGCTGAGAGTCTCTTCAGACTGTCCCCGCACCCAAACATCGTCTCTTCTAGCCCGAAGGTACATCTTCCCCCTCTCCTAACCCCGCGTATGTACACCGGCAGGACGGACCAACCGTGCTGTCTCTGCGACGACCCGAAGACAGTCACTCGAATCGCTGTCCCGCCGCGGGCAGTGACACTGATGCAGAACGCCGCACCCATCGCGTGGCGCGACATCGTCGGCGACGTGACGCTTCAGTTCTGTGAGAGCGACTGGGAACTCGTTTCAGCGTTGGTTCTCGACCTCGATACACATCCGCTTTCGCGCTGTAACGTTGCGCGCGCCGACTTCAGCATCCGCGAGGATTTCGAGGCACTGTTGAACAGCACCCGCGACGAACCGGACCAGACCGAACAGGAACAGCAACTGCTTGCCGAGGCCCACGAGGTCGTTGGCAACGCGGACAACCCGATGGTCGAACAGCGCGACCTCGTCGAAGCACACGTCGTCATCCGCGCGATGGCCGAACTCGGCGTCGACCAGCACGCCTGAAGCTCCGTCGCCGAACTACGCACCCCATTTCACGGTCGGGGCGAACTACGCGCCGCTCCCCACGCCGAAGAGTCGCGTCGTTCCCCACGTCAAGACGACGATACCGACGATGAAGACGGCCAGCGCGCCCATCATCGGGAACGGGTCGAGCGTGGGACCGCCGAGAAACGGTCCGCGGACGATGAGAAACGAGGTTCCCATCGAGAGACCGAGACCGACGCTCGTGACGAGGGTGAAAAACAGCTTTGCGACGCCGATTGCGCGCGTGTCGCTCCGGAAGTTCATGCGGCCACATCTCATTGACCGCCTCTTGAACGATTTGGCCGTCTCACTGATGTTACCGATGGTACGACACGAGACGCGATTATCCGGAACTCACCGCTCGATTCGGAATCCCGTTACTCCCTCTGGTGACTCGTAGGTCACGTCAACCTCGTCGACGCTGGCCATCGGACTCCCGTCGTGGCACCACTGGACCATGGACTCCACATCGTCGCGCGGCCCTTCGAAAACGGCTTCGACGCGGCCGTCAGAGAGGTTCTTCACCCACCCGTCGACGCCGAGGTCACGGGCGGTGTCGCGGGTCGTCGCTCGGTAGTACACGCCCTGAACGTGACCGGACACGTACACGTGTGCGCGCGTTCGCGTGCTCTCGCTCATGCGCCGACGATTCGTCGTCCGGCAGCAAAGGCGTGACGTCTCACAGAACTGGCCGCGGGAGCGTCGAGTCGGCCGTGCGCTCGCCTCTCACGCATCCCGCAAACCGTCAGCATCTAAGTGCGACCCTCCCAACGCTGGACTATGGAACTCTTCGGCACCGCCGGTATTCGCGGCAGCGTGACGGAGCGAGTGACACCGGAACTCGCCCTCGACGTCGGCCGCGCCGCCGGTCTCGCCGCACTCGAATCGGACAGTTCGGCCGAGTTCGTCGTCGGCCGCGACGGACGAACGAGCGGGCAGGGACTCGCCGCCGCAGTCGAGGCCGGACTGCTCTCGGCCGGTGCAGACGTGACCCGCGTGGGCGTCGTTCCGACGCCGGCGCTCGCGTTCGCCTCGCAGGGCCGCCGCGGCATCATGCTCACCGCCTCGCACAACCCGCCGACCGACAACGGTATCAAGATGTTCGTCGACGGCGAGGAGTACGACCGTGACCTCGAACGAGGCATCGAAACTCGCGTCGAGTCCAGTGCGAACCCTGTCGAGTGGGACCATTGGGGCGCACGTGGAACGAGCGGCGTCCTCGACGACTACCGCGAAACTATCGTCGACTTCGCCTCCGAGCATGGCTCGGACCTCGACGGTCTTCGCGTCGCCGTCGACTGCGGAAACGGCATGTCCGCACTCGGCACGCCGCAGGTACTCCGCGACCTCGGCGCTCACGTCGTCACGCTGAACGCGCAAATCGACGGCCACTTCCCCGGTCGCGAATCGAAGCCGACGCCCGAGACACTGATGGACCTTCGAGCGTTCGTCGCTGAGGGCGACTTCGACTTCGGTATCGGTCACGACGGCGACTCCGACCGCATCGTCATCATCGACGACGAGGGCGAAATCGTCCACGAGGACACGATTATCGCCATCGTCGCCGAGCACTACGTTCGGGTTTCCGACGTTTCTGACCCCGTTATCGTCACGACGCCGAACGCATCCGGGCGCATCGACGAGCGCGTCCGCGAAGCGGGCGGCCGGGTTGAGCGCGTCCGCCTCGGCGCACTCCACGAGGGTATCGCCAGCGCCCGTGCCGACGGTGGCGACGTGGTGTTCGCGGCCGAACCGTGGAAGCACATCCATCCGTCTCTCGGCGGCTGGATTGACGGCGTCGCCTCCGCGGCACTCATTGCCCGCCTCGCGGCCGAGTCCGGCATGGACGGACTGCGTGAGCCGGTCACGGAGCGCCCCTACCGCAAGGTTAGCGTTTCCTGCCCCGACGAAAAGAAGGCGGTCGCGATGGCAGCACTCGAAACGTCGCTCCCGGACGCGATGGACCCCGAGTCCGTCGACACCGAGTACGGCGTCCGACTGGAGTTCGCCGACGCATCGTGGACGCTCGTCCGGCCCTCGGGGACCGAACCATACATCCGCGTCTACGCGGAGGCCGACGACGTGGATGCGCTCGTCGACGAGGTGACGACCGTCGTCGAAGCAGAAATCGAACACGCATAGGCTGGGCCGTTTCCGGTCCTGCAGGACGCCGTCACCGCAATCTTGCGCTATCGGAACATTCTGCCCTTCCCGGTCGCTGTCACCACGGAACAAATTGAATTCATTTGTCATTCTGGTGGTTGAGTTCGGACATCTGATGGCTTTGAACTCCGAAACGACACCTTTATGCAATTTTCGGAGCCGCTATCTCAATAGGTGACCATAGATATGGACAGACGCTCTTTTGTTAAAGCGGCAGGGATTGCGGGCATTACGGGTCTCGCAGGGTGTACTGGCGGCCCAAGCGAGGGCGGCGAAACCACGACGACCGAACACGGTAGTGACGAGAAAACCACGACGGACGCACAGACGACCGATGGATCCGCTCCGGCGGCCAACGTCGGAATGGTCTACGCGCTCGGCGGCCTCGGCGACAAGTCGTTCAACGACGCGGCAAAGCGGGGCATCGAGCAGGCGAAGACGGAACTCGGAATCGAGTACCAAGAAGCACAGCCGTCTGCGTCCGAGGAGTTCCCGCAGTACCAGCGTCGCTTCGCGCAGTCGACGAGTCCGGACTACGACCTCGTCTCGTGTATCGGCTTCGCACAGAAGTCCGCGCTGAAGGAGACGGCACCGAACTTCCCGGACCAGAAGTTCATGCTCGTCGACGACAAGCTTCCTGAGCTGGACAACGTCGCAAGCTACGTGTTCCGTGAGGAACAGGGCTCCTTCCAGGTTGGCTATCTCGCCGGACTGCTCACGACGCAGGAGTTCGCTGCTGGCGCTGGCGAGACGACGCCCGACAAGAAGCGCGTTGGCTTCGTCGGCGGTGTCGACGCCCCGCTTATCAAGAAGTTCCAGGCCGGCTACGAAGCCGGTGTGAAGCACGCTGACGAGGAAATCACGGTCGACGTCGCCTACGCCGGGTCGTTCTCCGACTCCGCGAAGGGGAAGGAAATCGCCGTCTCGATGTACGATAAGGGTGCGGACATCGTCTACCACGCGGCGGGTGCGACCGGTCTCGGTGTCTTCGAAGCCGCAGAGGAGAAGGGTAAGTTCGCAATCGGTGTCGACTCCGACCAGTCCGTGACCGAGCCGAAATACGCCGACGTTATCCTCGCATCGATGGTCAAGCGCGTCGAGACGCCTGTCTTCACGTCTGTCGGAAACGTCGTGAACGACGAGTTCAAGGGTGGCTCTGTCACGACGCTCGGCCTCGAAGAAGACGGTATCGCCGCCGTCTACGGTAACGAACTCGGCTCCGAGATTCCGCAGGAAGTCAAGGATAAACTCACGAAGTCCCGCGAGTCCATCATCGCCGGCGACATCGAAGTCCCGACGACGACCGAATAAGCGGCGACACGACGCACGGTTTTCTTTCGACGCGTCTCACAGGGAGCGACTGCACCGAGCGTTCACCATCTCGACTCCTGAACTCTGGTGTGAGTCGACCCGACACCTCCGACAAGCTCTGTGGGTATCGACCAGCGGAAATGATGATTTGGTGAACAATTCGAATCTCCCGTAAATCGGCGCGACAAACCGTGTGGACGACTCCCGCGGCGACTCGAATACCACGAGTTTAAGCAAACCCCCCCGAAAAATGGGTTAAGATGAGCACCGCTGTTCATCTCGACGAAATTACCAAACGGTTCCCCGGCGTCGTAGCCAACGACGACGTGGACCTGACCGTCGAGCGCGGCACGGTGCACGCACTTCTGGGAGAAAACGGGGCCGGCAAGACGACGTTGATGAACATCCTCTACGGGCTCTATGAACCCACAGAGGGGACCGTCTACGTTAATGATGAACCGCGGGATTTCGACTCCCCTGCGGATGCAATCGCCGCCGGTATCGGTATGATCCACCAGCACTTCATGCTGGTCGACCCCATGACGGTCGCCGAGAACATCGTCCTCGGCAACGAACCGCGAAAGTGGTTCGGAACGACCGTCGACCGGGAGCGCGCGCGCCAAGAGGTCATCGACCTCTCGAACCGATACGGATTCGACGTGAACCCCGACGACACTATCGAAGACGTAAGTGTCGGCGTTCAACAGCGCGTCGAAATTCTGAAAGCACTCTATCGCGGTGCAGATATCCTCATTCTGGACGAACCGACTGCGGTTCTCACGCCGCAGGAGGTCGAAGAACTGTTCCACGTCTTCGAGGAACTCACAGCGCAGGGCAAGACGATTATTTTCATCAGCCACAAGCTCGGCGAGGCGATGCACGCCGCCGACGACATCACCGTTCTCCGCAACGGGAAGAACGTGGGGACGGTGAAGGCCGACGAGACCTCGAACGAGGAACTCGCTGAACTAATGGTCGGTCGCGAAGTCCTTCTCGAACCGAAGGCCGAACCGAACGAGCCGGGTACCGAGATTCTCTCGGTCGACGGACTCCACGCGGACGACAACCGCGGGATTCCGGCGGTCTCCGACGTCTCGTTCGATATTCGAGAGGGCGAAGTCTTCGGTATCGCCGGCGTCGACGGCAACGGACAGTCACAACTTGTCGAGGCGATCACCGGCCTCCGAACCCCGACCGACGGGCGAGTCACCTACAAAGGACGGGATATCACCAGTGCGTCTCGCCGGTCCCGAATCGACGACGGCATGGCCTATATCCCCGAAGACCGCCACGAGCGCGGACTCGTGATGGACTTCGACCTCGTCCAGAACAGTATCCTCGGTAGTCAACACAACCCGAAATTCTCCTCGGGCGGACAGATTGACTGGCCCGGCGCGCGCGGCCACACCGAGCGAATCATCGACGAGTACGACGTGCGGCCACCGCACGCCGACGCAGACGCCGAGTCCTTCTCGGGCGGCAACCAGCAGAAGTTCATCGTCGGCCGCGAATTCGAGCGCGAACCCGACTTCGTCGTCGCCACCCATCCGACGCGCGGTGTGGACATCGGTGCGATGGAGTTCATCCACGAGCGTCTCTTGGACCTCCGACGACAGGGGAAGGCGGTCCTCCTCGTCTCCTCGAAACTCGACGAGGTACAGGGACTCTCCGACCGCCTCGGCGTCATGCACGACGGCGAACTCATGGATATCGTAGACCCACGCAACACCACCGAAGAAGAGATTGGCTTGCTTATGGCCGGTGAACGACCCGAATCCGTAGAAACCAGTACGGAAACTCCTGTAGGTGACGTTCAATGAGTGCGAGAGGAGGGGTAAAAACCGTCCTTCGGCGACTCACGGACGCTTCGGTGGCCGAACGGATTCTCATTAGTTTCGCCGCGCTCGTCATGGCGACGCTCATCGGTGCGGCCATCGTCCTCGTTTCGGGACGCGTCGCCACATGTCAGACGGCAGCGACAACACTGTTCGGTGTCGGTTTCTGTTACGACCCGGTTGATGTGTACCTCGTCTTGTTCAACGGAGCGCTCGGCCAACCCTTCCTTCTCGACAGTCCCGGGCTGTTTAACCCGAACTGGAACCCGCTTAACTTCGGTCTCGCCTTCACGCTCAAGGAGACGACGCTTCTCATCTTCACCGGGCTTTCGGTGGCCGTCGCCTTCCGTGCAGGCCTGTTTAACATCGGGACGCAAGGACAACTCGTCCTCGGTGGGCTCGCGACGGCGCTGTTCGCAGTCTTCATTGCACCGTTCCTTCCGGCAGGCATCATTGGTGGCATCATCCTGATTCCGCTCGCCGTTCTCGTGGGCGCGTTAGTCGGCGGTCTCTACGGCGCGATTCCGGGTGCGTTGAAGGCCTACTCCGATGCGAACGAGGTCATCACGACCATCATGCTGAACTTCATCGCGGCGGGCATCGCAAAGGTGCTCGTCAGCGAGTTCTTCCGCAACCCCGACTCGCAGGTCATCGAGACAGCGCCGATTCCGGACTGGGGGACACTCCTTCCGGTGGCGTTTCCGAAAGGCAGCGACTTCTCGATTCTCGCGCTTGTGTTCGGTCTCGCCCTGGTTGTCGCCGTCTGGTATCTGCTCGAACGGACGTCGTTCGGCTACGACCTGCGGACGAGCGGTGAACAGCCAGAAGCCGCCGAATACGGCGGTGTCGACGCCAAGCGAACGACCGTCACCAGCATGTTCCTTTCCGGTGCGCTTGGCGGCATCGGCGGGGCTATCTGGGTTCTCATGGTCATCGGAAACTGGCTCACTGACGTTCCGTCTCTTGGGTTCGACGGCATCACCGTCTCCATTCTCGCGGGGAACAACCCGTTCGGTGTCATCCCGGCGGCGCTTCTGTTCGGGACGCTCAAGTCCGGGTCGCTCGCAGTCCAGTTCCAGACGGGAGTCCCGAAACAACTCGTCGGCGTCCTTCGCGGCCTCATCATCCTGTTCGTCGCCATGCCCGAGTTCTTCCGTATGATTGGCACTTCCATCACGCCCAAGCGGGACCGCGAGGCCGTGGCCACGGACGGCGGCGAACACCTTTCTGGAGGTGACGACGAATGAGTACGTCCACAATCGACCAACTCCGCGACGCGGAACTGTCCTACAGAACGACGCTCGTCGGCGGTGCAGTGGGTGCCTTCTTGCTCATCGCCCTGCTCGGACTGCTCTTCCCGAGCAGTATCTGGGCGAGCCTCCTCGGCATCATCACGAGTCGCAGTACCCTCTCGTCGGCGCTTCGACTCTCGGTTCCAATCACGTTTGCCGCGCTCGGCGGCATCTTCGCCGAGAAATCCGGCGTCATCAACATCGGTCTGGAAGGGCTGCTCATCATCTCGGCGTTTACAGCGGTTATCACGACGGCTGTCATCGGTCCGGGGACCGTCATCTTCACCGTCCCCGTCGTCGGCGTCAGCCTCACCGCCATCTGGATTGGCTTCTTCGCGGGCATTCTCGTGTCGGTGCTGTTCTCCGCGATTTTCGCCGTGGTCTGCATCCGCTACAAGGCGGACCAAATCATCGCCGGTCTCGCCGTCTGGCTCATCGCGCTCGGACTCGCGCCGTTCGTTTCGACCGTCTACTACGGCGGCGTCAACACCGAAAACCTCGGCACGTCGCTCGGAACGTGGGCCATTCCCGTGCTCTCCGAAATCCCGTTCTTCGGCGCGCTCTTCAGCGCCGGACCAGCGGTGTACATGATGCTCGTCGCGGTTCCCGCGTCGTGGTTCATCCTGAATCGGACGGCGTTCGGCCGCCACATCCGCGCGTCCGGTGAGAACCCGAAGGCGCTCGATACCGTCGGTGTCGACGTGAGTCGCGTCCGCTACGCGGGTGCGCTCCTCTCCGGGTTCCTCTCCGGTATCGGCGGCTCGGCGCTGTCGCTCGGTCTCGGCCAGTTCATCGGCACCAACCAGACGATGGTCAACGGCAAGGGGTTCATCGCCATCGTCGCGTACCTCTTCGGGAACTACAACCCGCTCGGCGCGTTCGGCGCGTCGTTCCTCTTTGCGGGGCTGGACGCCGTCCAGATTCGTCTCCAGCAGGTACAGGGGTACACGCTCCCCGACTCGCTCATCCAGACGATTCCGTATATCACGGTCATCGTCATCCTCGCATTCGTCGGCCGCACGTATATCCCGTCCGCGGCAGGCGAGCACTACGACAGCGGTGAAGACAACCGATAGGCGTCTGTACTTTCGAAATCACTCGTTTTTTGGTGTTGACTCCGCAGCGGTCGCTCTATCGTCGTGCGAACGACCGGTGCGGGAGTAAAGAGTTTTCAGCCCGCGATATGGAGGTGATACCATGTCCACACACGAGTACGAGGTGGTGGTCGTCGGCGCAGGAACCTCTGGCTGCTACGCCGCCGCGACTATCGCACGAGCGGGCTACGACGTGGCAATCGTCGAGCGAAAGTCCGCAGAGGAAGCAGGACACATCGCCTGCGGTGACGCCCTGAAGGGTGCAGATGCGTTCCCCGACGTGATTCCGAAGTCGAAAATCGAACCCGCGTTCACGAACACGGATGTCGACCACGGCCGGTTCGAGATTCCACAAGAGGACACTGTTCTCGACATTCCCGTCCCCGGCGAACTTGCAGTCGTCGACCGCTGGGAGTACGGCCGGCTCATCATCGAGGGTGCCGACGAAGCGGGCGCTGAGTTCCACTACGACACCGTCGTACAGGACGTAACACAGGACGACGACGGCCGCGTCACGGGTATCCGGGCGAAGTACGACGACGAAGTCGTCGAGTTCGACGCCGACATCGTCATCGACGGTGCGGGTTCGCTTTCGCTCCTACAGGACAAAGTCGACTTCTCCGACGCGACGTTCGACACGAACGTTTCGTACCAGCACTTCTCGTCTGCCTACCGCGAAGTCGTCGAAGTACCAGAGCCAGTCGAGTGGTCCGACGCGCTCGTGTTCAAACCGGCCGACGTCGCCGCGGGCTACGTCTGGTACTTCCCGCGGACCGAGACCGAAATCAACGCCGGACTCGGCTTCCAGATGACGGAAGAACCGATGAAGCTCGTCGACGACCTGAAAAAGGACCTTCGTGCCCGTTCCGAGTTCGAGGGCGCGGAAGTCATCGACAAACTCGGTGCCGCGCTCCCGACCCGGCGTCCGTACGACTCGGCGACTGCGCCCGGCTATATGGCCGTCGGCGACGCCGCGGCCCACGTCAACCCGACGACCGGCGGCGGCATCGCCGGGGCCGCCTACGCTGGCTCGTACGCTGGCGAACAGGCCATCATCGCACTCGAAACGGGTGACGTGAGCGAGGAAATCCTCTGGCGCTACAACCAGCGCGTCATGGACCACTTCGGCGGGCGCTACGCCAGCCTCGACGTGTACAACATCCTTTCGACGGCCGTCGACGTGGACGACCTGATGGGGCTTATCGCCTCCCTCCCCGGAGAAAAGCTCGCCGAAGCGCTCTACTCCGGAACGACCTCGTTCGGCCCAGTTCTCCTCGCACAGACTGCCGCATCGAGTTACGGCCACTGGGGACAGATTGTGAACTTCTTCAAGGTGAAGCGACTCGCCGACGACCTGATGGCCCACTACGGCCGCTACCCA
Organism: Haloferax mediterranei ATCC 33500; assembly: GCF_000306765.2. Classification (NCBI taxonomy): domain Archaea; kingdom Methanobacteriati; phylum Methanobacteriota; class Halobacteria; order Halobacteriales; family Haloferacaceae; genus Haloferax; species Haloferax mediterranei. The sequence continues at coordinate 1,386,953 of NC_017941.2, read as the reverse complement.
AGCCGACCGAGCGCACTCGAAGGTTGGCAGGCCGAACGCGACCGTATCATGGACGACATCTACGAGGTCACTGGCGCGACGCCGAAGTACTAACCTCATCTGCGAACACTACGTCTCGGAACTCGAATCGGGCACCCCCGGATTCTCCTGTCGTCGCACGAACCGACCAGCCGTGCGCGTCAGCGACGCCAGAGACGATAGCGAGGCCGAGCCCGGTTCCTTCCGGGTCGGTCGTGTAGCCGGACTCGAAAATTCGGTCGTGTTCTTCCGGTGGAATGCCCGGACCGTCGTCTTCGACGAAAAAGCCGTCTTCGAGGGGGCCGACACGAACGTGAACACCAGAGTCTGCGTGCTCGACCGAGTTACGGAAGAGGTTCTCGAACACTGCAGTGAGTCGTCCGGGGTCCGCTTGCAACTCGGCGTCGGCTTCGACGGTCAGGCTAGCGGCGTTGAGGCTCGTGTTCGCAACCGCGCTCGCTGCGACGCTCGCGAGACCAATCGGTTCGGTCTCACCGACGGTCTCGCCGCTTCGTGCGAGCTGCAACACGTCCTGAATAAGCGCCTCCATCCGGTCGTGCGCGTCGGCGACTGTCGAAAGGTGTTCGTTACCGTGGCCCTCGCGAGCCAGTTCGAGGCGCATCTGCGCGACGTTCAGCGGATTCCGTAGGTCGTGGGTCACGACCTGCGCGAACTGGTCGAGTCGTTCGTTTCGTCGGCGTAGGTCTTCTTCGCGGGCGTCCCGACGGGCCGTCCATCTGACGGCTCCGAGCACGAGCGCGAGCGACCCAACCAACAGCATGCCGTCTTCGAAGACGAGGGCAAAGATGTCTGGCTGGACGACAACCTCGTCGAGTGCGTCGGTCACAGCATAGATGCCGACGAGTAGCGTCCCGGCGTAGAGCGGCCGCCAGACGGCCTGTGCATCACGAAGCCCGGCGAGGGCGAACGAGCCGAGGAGTGGAACCGGGACCAAGAGGAGTTCGACGACGAACCGCACCAACGAGATGCCCGGGGCGGTAGAAAAGAGGGCGACCTGAATGCCGGCAACCCCGGCAACGACCCCGATAACGGCCAGGCTCGGCCGAAAGTCGGTGTCTTCGGTCGATTTACCTCGTAACGGCCCCATCGCTGGCGGCTATGCACGGGGGGGACAAATAAGCGCTGGCGATTCGTCGCCGACGTTCGTGCGGGACTTCGCCACCGATTATGTCCAGACCCCGCGACTCAGGGCTGGTCAGCGGCGATACGGCCGATACTCTCCGAGAGCACGTCGACGGCGATACGAATTGTTTCTTCGTCGACATCAAACGTCCGGGTGTGGTGTCCGCCGGGGTGGTCGGTGCCGACGCCGACGTAGGCGGCGAGGCCGCCTTGGTCTTGGACGTGTTGCATGAGGTAAGTCGCGTCCTCACTTCCGCCGAGTTCGTCGCTTTCGAGGATTGACTCGACGCCGTCGACACCCTCGCTCACGCGCCCGACGATGGTCGCGAGCGCGTCGTCGCTCCGGGCGCTCGGTGCCTTCCCCTCGACCGCAATGTCGACGTCGCAATCGTGCATCTCGGCGGCCGACTCGATGACGGTGTGGGCCCGGTCTTCCATGTACTCCATGAGTTCAGTCGTCTCGCCGCGGACCTCGCCTTCGATGAACGACTCTTCGGCGATGATGTTCGTGGCGGTGCCGCCGCCCATTAACCCGACGTTAACCCGAGTCGCGCCGTCGGAGTGCCGAGAAATTCCGTAGAGATTCTGGATGGCCGCGGCGGCCGCGAGGTTCGTGTTGTGGCCCGCTTCAGGTTTCGCCCCCGCGTGGGCCGGCGCACCGGTGAACTCCGCGCGGAAGTGCGAGACGGCGAGGAACCCGTCGACGCCGCAGACGACCTCACCCGTCGGGTGGTCGAGACCGACGTGAAGCGCGAGTAGGTAATCCACATCGTCGAGGTGGCCGCCCTCTGCGACGGCTTTTCCGCCGGCGACGAGTTCCTCACTCGGTTGGAAGAAGACCTTGAATGTTCCCTGAAAGTCGGAGTCGGAAACGGCGTCGAGGACGCCGAGACCGACGGTTGCGTGGGCGTCGTGGCCGCAGGCGTGCATGAAGCCCTCGTTCTCCGAGCGGAAGCCCTCCGCCGCGGGGAGGTGGTCACTGTCGTCGGATTCGGTGATTGGGAGGGCGTCGATGTCCACGCGGAGGCCGACAGTTGGTCCTTCGCCGCGCTCGAGAACGGCGACAGCACCCGTGTAGCCGCCAGCGAGACGTTCGAGGATATCCGCCCGCGCACCTGCATCGCGTGCCCGCTCGAACCATTTCCCGAGTTCGTCATCGTCGGGGACGGCCATCCGCTCGTCGTCATCGAGTATCTCGGGGCCGACGTAGAGCGCATCGAGGTCGCGTGTTTCCAGTTCGTCCACGATGCGCGCGGTGGTGTAGAACTCGCGCCAGGCGGGTTCGGGGTGGCGGTGGAGGTCCCGCCGGAACGATACGAGGTCCGCTATCGTCGCCTGTTGACTCATGACCCGCCTATTTCCCGGGATTCATGATAAACACTTGCGATAATATGCCGATAATCTCCGTGGGACATGTTACTTTCTTGTGTTAATGTGGCAGTAAACTCGAAATCTTGGATGACTAATTGGAGGAAATTCGTGCCTATTATATACCAGACCGAAAGTGTGACAGACGATGCCAGAAGAACCGGACATCGAGCTCAGTTTCCGTGGTGGGCGCCTCGTCAGCGCGCTCCCCATCGCTCTGTTCATCGCATGGGCGATATTCCAAAGTGGCTTCCTCGGTATCGGCGATACGACCGGACTCGTCACGGGGATGCTGACAGGACTCATCGTGGGAATGCTGTTTGTTCGGGGAGACTGGAAGGATTATGCGGATGTCATCTTCGCCGGCATGACCCGTCGGGTCGCGGCGACCGCTGTGGTCGCGTGGCTTTGGGCGGGCATGTTCGCCGAGACCATTCAGGTCGGCGGCTTCGTCGATGGTCTCGTCTGGGCTGCAACGGTACTGAACGTCGGTCCCGGGTTGTTCCCGGCGGCGACGTTCCTGCTCGCAGCACTCCTGGCGACGGGTATTGGTACCGGCTACGGCACCGCAATTGCCTTCACGAGCCTCGTCTTCCCGGCGGGCCTGCTCCTCGGCGCAAACCCAGTACTGCTGTTCGGTGCGATTCTCTCCGGAGCCGTCTTCGGAGACAATCTCGCACCCGTCAGTGACACGACTATCGTCTCCGCGGTGACCCAAGACGCCGACATCGGCGGCGTCGTCGCGTCCCGTGTGAAATACGCCGTCGTCGCGGCGGCGTTCGCAATCGTAGCGTATCTCATCGCAGGGTTCGGTATTCCCGGACTCTGGAGCGGGATGCCACACGCGAACGTAACCGGGCAGGTTTCCGCGTCCGTCTCGCCGTGGGGTCTCGTCCACCTGCTCGACATCGCGGTGGTTATCGTTCTCGCCATCCGCGGTCGGCACATCATCGAGGCCGTCTCGTGGGGCCTCATCGCTGCTGCACTGTTCAACATCATGCTCGGCGCAGCCGGACTCGTTGACGTATCCGCTGGCAGCATGATTCTGTTCAGCGCGCCGCAAAACGGGTTCACGCAGATGGTCGATACCCTGCCAATCATCGGTGCAGTGGTCGAAACTGTCCCCGGTGCACAAGCCGGCGTCGGCGGGAGCATCTACTCCGGCGCGGTCGGGTTCTTCCCGCTTATCGTGCTGACGCTGCTCCTCGTCGCAGGTGCTGAGGTCATGCGCGCCGGTGGCGGGTTCGACGCGATTCAGGAACTCATCATCGACACCATCGCGACGACGGTCCGCCGCGCCGAGACCACGATGGTCCTCGGAACGGCGCTCGTAAACGCGACGGTCACCATCAACACGGCAGCGGAGATTGCCATCGCGCCCTACGTCGCCACGCTCGGCAAGCGCTTCAACATCAACGGCTACCGCCGTGCCAACATCCTCGACGCCAACACCTCGGCGCTCGGGTACATCTTCCCGTGGGGTGGCGGACTCCTCGCCGGGTTCGGGGCCATGCAGGGTCTCGTCGGTGGCGAGGCGACGCCGTGGTTCACCCAGGAGATGCTCGTGAACCCCGCGTCTGTCTTCCCCTACGTGTTCCACGGCTGGTTCCTCGTCAGTGTGTTCCTCGTCGCTGCGTGGACCGGCTACGGCCGCGAATACGTTTCTGACCGTACCAGTGAGGAGGTGAGTCGCGTATGAGCCGTCTCGACAAACTCCTCGCGGGCTGGACGTTCCGTACTGCGACGCCCGAGTTCGAAGCCGACGAGGTCATCACTGCCTTCGTTAGCGAACGCAACGGCAGTGGACTCTCGATTCGCGTCGGCGACTCCACTATCCGTGTTGCGGATGGAAAGGACGCCGCAGTCGAAGACAAAGTCCGACTAAAGGTCACGTCGTTCGACACGGACTCGCACGTCGGGACCGGCGAACTCGTCGAAGTGCTCGGCCCTGAGGGCTGAGCGCCTTCGTCGCCTGTCCTGAAAACGAAAGAAGACCTGCGTCTATTTTTGACCGGTTACCAGTCGTTAGCGACGGTGACCGAGCGGTTTCTTCTGTTCGACTTCGATTTCGACGTGGACGCTGTCGGGGAACTCTTTGTGGCCGACTTCGCGAGCGATATGGTCGGCCCCGTGGATTTCGAGTCGGCGCGTGAAGACGGGGTACGACCACGATGAGAACTGATTGCCGGGTTGGAGCGTCCGATACTGCGGGACGCTCACTTGTTTCGGCTGGTCGGCGTGCGGGCCGCGGCATTCGGCTCCTTTTCGTTCGACGAACTCCTTGAGGTCCCCGACGAGCCTGTCGAGGACCGCCTTATCCCCACTTTGGAAGGTAAGTTTCGTGACGAAGGTCATGCTGGGTACTACTCCTTGTTGGTTGCTCCGACGGTAAAAGCGCATCTACACGGGCTCGGGAATGTATCTACACGAACTCGGGAATTACACCTTGTCACGGGTAAACCCGAGCGAATAACCGTGTCAACACGGTACAGCCTCCGATACCCTCTTAAAGGGCGGCACATTTATTTCGGGTAATGGCAGTCGAAGCGGTCAGTGCTGGAGCCATTCTCTTCCGCGACACCCGCGGCCGGAGGGAGTATCTACTCCTGAAGAGCCGTCCCGGGGACTGGGAGTTCCCGAAAGGCGGGGTCGAAGGGGACGAGGAGCTTCAGCAAACGGCAATCAGAGAAGTCAAAGAGGAGGCCGGAATCTCCGATTTCCGCCTCATCGATGGCTTCCGCGAAGACTACGACTACGTCTTCGAGGCGAATGGCACGACAATTCACAAGACGGTTCACCTGTTTATCGCTCGCTCGTTCGAGGCATCCGCAGAGCTTTCGACCGAGCATCGCGACCTCCAGTGGCGCGACTACGAGCAGGCAATCAACACCATCACGCAGGACGGTCCGCGTGAGATTTTCGAGCAGGCACACCAGTTCCTCGACGAAGTCGCCGAGACGAACGAAGGGGAACACAAGTACTTGAAGTAGCGGCGGTCGGTTTCGACCGACGCCGGTGTTCTACCCCACCGAGAGCGACAGTACTCGTTCCTCTCGTCGCCAACACACTTCTCTAACCGCTACCGCGCCACCGACCGAAACGCCTTCGGTGACCCACGCCGACTCCCCGCCGTGAGCGACACCGCCGACCGCGACCCGGAGTTCGCCTTCGAGCTACGGGTTTGTCGCTGGGCAGAACGCGCGTGGCACCCGGACGGCCCGCGCCCCGCAATCATCGCCCGACAACTCGGAACCCGCGAGCGTCGGTGGGATACAGTCGTCGTCGAGGTCGACCCCGAGGCGTTCGCCGTCCGTCACGCCCTCTCGACGGACGGATTCGACTCCGACCTCCTGCGCGTCGTGCGCCACGCCCCCGCCGAGTGGGCGTGGTACCGCGACGCCATCCCCGAACCGGACTTTCCGTGGCGACACGTCGTCCCGGTCGTCCACCGGGCGGCGGGCCGGGGGTTGGTCGAGAAGCGTCGCGGGTCGCGCAACCGCGTCGAGTACCGGCGCATCACCCCGTACCCAGATTGGGTCGAACGAATCGTCGCCATCGAGAACAAGCCGAACCTCGATGTGAGCGCCGCGCGCGCCCTCGCCGACCAGTTGGAACACGACGTGTCGCGGGCGCTTGCCGACGAGGTCTGGGTCGCGACCGAGGCCACCGGCCGTCGGGTCGAACCCGCGCTGTTGGAGGATTTACCGGTCGAAGTCGGTATCCTCGCCGTCGGCGACGGCTCGACGGAGGTGCTGTGGCATCCGAGCAAACTCACGCCGGACTCGGACGACGCCCGGCGGCGACTCGTCCTCGCGGAGCGCGCGTACGACCGCGGCTGGCGAAGCTACGTCGATACGATGCGACCCGACTGTCGGCACTTCGAACTCGACCGCCGCGGCATGGCGCTCGTCCCGCGCTGTGTCGCAAAGGACTGTTACCAGAGCCAACGCGAGTGCGCTCATTCGTGCCCGTCGTTCGAGCCGGAACCGCCAGCGTGGCGGATGAAGGGATGGCCCATCGAAGGTGGGCCGGGGAAAAGGGTGCGACGGATACTGGACGACCGCCGCGAGCGCGTCAGAGAGCGAGTCGGAGAGTCCGCACACGAATCGCGGTAGCCACAATTCCGCCGGTGAAGTGAGAACCGCTAAGACCGTTCTGTCCTCATTTCTCCCATGGAACGGTTTCAGAACACGAGCCTCCCGGACTGGGACTGGTGGGGGAAACTCTGGCCGACACCTGGTGAAACGCTTCGCCGACTCGGACTCTCCGCGGGTGACCGCCTCGTCGAAATCGGAAGCGGGAACGGGTATTTCGCGCTGCCCGCGGCGCGCATCGTCGAACCCGCTCCGGTGTACGCGGTCGACCTCGATGCGTCACTTCTCGTGGAACTCGACCATCTCGCCGACCAGCAGGAAATCGACAACGTCGTCACGAGACACGGCGACGCCCGGTCGCTCTCCGAGCACGTCCCCGAACCGGTCGATGTCGCACTGATTGCCAACGCGTTCCACGGAATCGAAGACCACGACGCGTTCGTGAGAGAAATCGCCTCCGTCCTCGCGGAAGGCGGGCGACTGGTCGTCGTCAACTGGCGAGACCTGCCCCGGGAGACGACCACAATCGACGGCGAACCCCGCGGCCCGCCGACCGACCTGCGACTCACCCTCGAGGAGACAAAAGCGATAGTCGAAGGCGCAATCGACGGTACGGTGAACCAGCAGTTCGATATCCCACCGTACCACTACGGGCTGGTCTTCGAACGGTAGACGTGCTGGACGTGGTCTTCGAAGCTAGACGAGTCGAACGCCATCTTCGAAGCTAGACGACCTCTACGTCAACTTCGTCGCGTTCGACTGCGAGGTGGAACGTCGGGACGGTTCGGTAGATGACTTCGATAACACCCTTCCGACGGAGGCTCTGGAGCGCACGACGAACGTCGTCCACGTCGGGGTCGATGTCGAACTCCTCACGGAGTTTGTTGAGGACGCTGACGACGCTCTCGGAGCGGTCGTCGGGTCCGGCGACGACTTCGAACACGCGGGCTTCGAGTGCCGGAACGCGAATGACGCTCGGAACTGATTCTTCCTCCCCGTCCCCCTCGACACCGGGGTCGACGCCGACGAGTTCCGCCGCTTCGGCCGTCGCGCGGATGAGGCTGTTGTCGTCGCGGTAGTAGTAGTCTTTCAGCTCTGATTCGAGGTATTGGTGGACCTCGCTTCCGCTTTCGAGGTCCCATCGGTTCTGTAGCGCTTTGTTCTTCGTGGGTTGGAGGCGGACGATGTCGGCGAGTCGTTCTTTCGCCTCGTCGGAGAGCGTCATACTCGGACGATTCGACGGAGGTGGTATAACGTTGTTCTGGATTCTCCAGCGGAATCGGCGAACGTTAATTATTATCCCTGTGCCTCGCGTCGGCTCGGATATGAGCTGGGACACGCTCCGACTCGATTGGGACGGCGACGTAGCGACGATTACCATCGACCGACCGGACCACATGAACGCGCTGAACAAAGATACGCTCGACGCGCTCGAAGAGGCCCTCGACGAGGCCGAATCGGAGGAGGCGCGGGTGCTCGTGCTCACCGGAGCCGGTGACAAGGCCTTCATCGCGGGTGCTGACATCAGCTACATGAAAGATATCGGGACGCCCGCGGCACAGAAGTACGCAGAGCAGGGTCACCGTATCGCCTCGCGACTCGAAGAGTTCCCCGCACCGACTGTCGCAGCCATCAACGGCTACGCCTTCGGCGGCGGCATGGAGTTCGCACTCGCCTGCGACCTTCGAGTCGCCTCCGAGCGCGCGCTCCTCGGACAGACCGAAATCGACCTCGGAATCATGCCGGGTTGGGGTGGAAGCGTCCGTCTGCCCGCACTCGTCGGCGACGAAGTCGCGCGCCGACTCATCTTCTTCGGCGAGCGCATCGACGCGAGCGACGCCCACGAGTACGGAATCGTCGGCGAAGTCGTCGCACACGACCAACTCGACTCGCACGTCGATGACCTCACGTCGGACCTCGCGTCGAAGCCGCGACACGCCCTTTCGGGGGCGAAAGCGGCTCTCAACATGTCCCACGAGGCTCCGCGAGACGCCGCACTCGACTACGAGACTCGGGTTTGGAGCGGTCTGTTCGGTACGCATGACCAGCGCGAGGGGATGAACGCCTTCGTCGAAGATCGCGACCCAGACTTCGAGTAACGCAGTCCGAGACTGCACGTAGTATACAGTCTAGACTTCCTTCTTCGCGGTCGTTTCTCGCGCCGGGCGAGCCGAACCGAGAGCTGCAATTCCTGTGTTAGCACGCGTCCTGCTACTGCTAAGTGCTCTAAAGGCAATTAATAATCATGGAGAAAACCATCAAATTGAGCCGCGTCGAGTCCGTTCTCGAAGACCTCTCGTATCCACTCACACGCCACGATGCTGCGGCGGCGCTCGACGGCGTGACGGTCCTCATGGCCGACGGGAACGCCGACCTCGGTGAGATGGTTCGGAACTGTTTGCCCAGTGAGTTCGCTGACGCGACCGACCTCTATTACGAACTCAACAACGCGATGCCCATCGAGGCGGTCGGCGAACCGAGGCAGTCCGATGGCGACGCCTGAGCGTCTCTCGGCCCGTTTTTGGTAACTCGCGTCCGAGTAGCCTGCGAATTCCCGCGGCGTAACCCAGGCGTTTAAGTCTTCCAAGCGGTAGGACGTACTATCATGGAGTTCTGCGACGAATGCGGGTCCCTGATGACGCCGGAGGACGGTGTCTGGGTCTGCCCGAACGGGCACGAGAAAGCACGCGACAGCGAGAAAGAAAAAGCGATGGTCACCACCGAGGGCCAGGAGTCGAGCGAAGTTGTCGACATGTCCGACGTCGACAACGCCGAAATCGGTCCGACGACGACGGCCATCTGTCCGAAGTGTGAGCACGACGTGGCGCGCTACGAGATGAAGCAGATTCGCTCGGCCGACGAGTCCGAGACGCGTTTCTTCACCTGCGTCGAGTGCGACCACAAGTGGCGCGAAGACGACCACTGAGCAACTCGCCTTTTTCCACCCTCCATCCGTAGACGGTGGCATGGTTGATTCGCCAGCCGTACCGACGCTTCCCCCGCTTGAGGGGTGGGTCCGCGTCGATGAATCGACCGACCGACTGTTTCAATTCGGCCTCGTCACGGTGCGCGCCAGAACGGTAGTGTACGAGGACGAGACGCTTCGAACGCGAGTGGCAACGAGCGATGACGGCCCGTGGCGCTTTCTTTTCGCCAGTCGACTCGTGATTCGACCTCGGACCCCGATGTCGAAGGCACTCACGCAACTGGTCCTCTCGAATGCGACGTCCGGGTTGGAGTCGCGTCTCCGAACGCGAGGGTTTTCGAATATTCGTCGAACCGGGTCGCGGACGCTCGCCGTCGAAGGCGGCGAGGCCGAGGTCGTCCGGTACGACGCGGCTGTCGAGACCGACGGCGTCGAACTCGCGGCCGACGCCTACCTCGCGGTGACGCCCGTCGACGGCGAATTTCTACTCACGGGCGGTGCGTATCCGCGGGAAGTCGTTGACGGTGACGAGAAGACGGCCGCAGTGCTCCGCGAAGCCATCGACCCAGAGCGATTCAGGGAAGAGTTATTTGAAGTAATTCGCCGCGTCGAGTGAGGTGTGACCCCTGCAAGCCCGACGAATTACTCGTTGCGAGCGAAGACGAGATAGCCGGTGTGGCCGACGCCAGCGGTCGACGGGCGCGACCCGCGCTCGCCGAAGTCCATGTGGCGCTGGATTGTTTCGAATGTCTCTACGTCGGAGAGGCCAGCCTCGCGGGCAGCCTCGACGGTGTCGCGCGTCCCTTCGACGAACGGCGAGTAAACGGCGACGTAGCCGCCAGTCACGAGGAGGTCCGGCGCTTCGCGGACGACTTCGGGTGCGTTTTCGGTGTCGAGCGTGAGCACGTCGAAGTCCGCCTCGCGGAGGTCGTCGAGTTCGTCGGTGATGTCGCCAGTTCGGACATCGACGTGGTCTTCGACGCCCGCGAGTCGCATGTTCTCGCGCGCAACGTCGGCGAAGTCGGCCTTCCGCTCGAAGGTCGTCACGTCGACGTCGAGTCGGCCGAGATACGCCGAGAGGACGCCCGTCCCGGTTCCTGCGTCGAGGACGCGTTCGCCCGCCGCGATGCCGGTGTGGCCCACGATAAGGCCGATGTCGCGCGGCATCATCGGCGCACCGGTGCGCTCGAAATGGTTGAAGAGGTCCGGCCCGCGGGGTTCGCGGACGAGGAAGTCCTCACCGATGTGTGTCTCCAGCGTTTGGCCCGGTTCCACATCCTCGGGGACCGTCAGCATCCCAAGGTCGGTGTGGAGTTCTTCACCGGGCGCACGGAGATACTCCCGGTCGCCGTGGACGAGGAGTATCACTCGAATTTTGCGATGGCCGCGGCGAGGTCGCCGTCTTCGGCCTCCAGCGCTTCACGAGCGTCGTCCTTCGAGACGCCAGCACGCTGTGCGACGATTTCGATGTCGGATTCCGGAATTTCTCCGGCAGCAGCCTCGTCGGCCGCGTCGTCACCAGCGCCGAGTTCGCGCGTCTCGGGTTCGCCGACGACTTGGTAGGTTTCCTGGCCTTGTGCGTCCATGCGCGTGACCTGCGCGTCCGAGAAGACGAGTTCCTCGTCGGCCGTCTTGATGACGACTTCCTCGGCGTCAAGCTCGGTGACGTCGATACCCATCTGCTTCATCATCTGCTTCATCTTTCGCGGGTTCATCCCGCCGCCTCCAAACATACCTGAAGGGTGGGGGGCGGCTCTCAAAAGCGTGGCGAACGTCGGTGCGGCGCGCCCGACCCCCGCGGAGCGATTTATTCGACTCGCGTGCTGACTGCGAGACCGTTCCCGATGGGGAGGACGATGGTCTCGTACCGCGGGTCGGCGCGGACCGCATCGAGGTAGGCCGCGATACCGCGGGTGTCGGCGTTCGCTCCGTCGAGTGCTTTCGCCGTCCCCTCGCTCCAGTCGGTCAACGCACCGAAGTCAATCGGACCACGCATCACGTTGTCGGCGACGACGAGTCCGCCGACTTCGACACGGTCGCGGACGATATCGAACGCCTCGGCGTAGCGATGTTTCTGGTGGTCGAACAGGACGAGGTCGAACTCACCGTCGACGGTTTCGACGAGTTCGAGCGCATCGCCTTCGAGGAAGGTACTCCGGTCGGCGAGGCCGGCACGTTCGAGGAAGTCGCGTGCCATGTCGAGTTCGTCGGGGTCGTGTTCGGTCAAGATTAACTCGGCGTCGTCGGCCATTCCCTCGGCGAACCAGGTCGCCGAGTAGCCGAACCCCGAACCGAACTCGAACAGTCGACGTGCGCCGCTGAGGTGGGCAAGAAACCGGAGGACGCCACCCGCTTCGGGACCGATGATTGGGAATCCGTTTTCGGACGCGTACGCCGCCATCTCGGCTTGCACTTCGTCGTGTTCGGGCGCGGTGGCCGTGAGAAACCGCTGTGTCTCGTCGCTTACAATGTCCATATATATTGAGGGTTCGCCTGTGGGATAAAGTTCGACTCCGTGACGTGCTTGCCGAGGTGCGAATCCGCGTCTACTCCGGTAGTTACCCCCGCCGTCCGCGACCCGCCTACGCTTAAGTAGGGACAAACCACATCTTCGACCATGTTTGATCCCGACGAACTCGAGGAAATTCGGGAGGCGAAAGCCGAGTGGGAGGAGGAGACCCTGTCTCCAACACTCGACCGATTCGGGGAACGTAAAGACGAGTTCACGACGGACACGGGTGGGAACGTCGTCGAACGACTCTACACGCCGGCCGATACGGACCTCGATTACGACGAGGACATCGGCTTCCCCGGCGAGAAGCCGTACACGCGCGGTGTCTACCCGACGATGCACCGTGGGCGACTCTGGACGATGCGGCAGTACGCCGGGTTCGGCACGGCCGCCGAGACGAACGAACGCTTCCGGTATCTCATCGACAACGGGTCGTCGGGACTCTCCCTCGCGTTCGACCTGCCGACGCAGATGGGCTACGACTCCGACGCGATGATGGCTGCCGGCGAAGTCGGGAAGTCCGGCGTCGCCATCGACAGCCTTCACGACATGGAAACGGTCTTCGACGGCATCGACCTCGGCGAAGTCTCCACGTCGATGACCATCAACGCACCCGCAGCAGTGCTCTTGGCGATGTACGTCGCACTCGGCGACAAGCAGGGTGTGCCCCGCGAGCAACTCCGCGGGACCATCCAGAACGACATCATGAAAGAGTACATCGCGCGGAATCTCTACATCTTCCCGCCGGAACCGTCGATGCGACTCATCACGGACATCTTCGAGTTCTGTGCGGAGGAGACGCCCAAGTTCAACACCATCTCTATCTCCGGGTACCACATCCGCGAGGCCGGGTCAACCGCGGCGCAGGAAGTCGCGTTCACCCTCGGCAACGGCATCCAGTACGTTCAGGCCGCGGTTGACGCCGGTCTCGACGTGGACGATTTCGCCCCGCAACTCTCGTTTTTCTTCAACGCACACAACAACATCCTCGAAGAGGTGTCGAAGTTCCGCGCCGCCCGGCGCATGTGGGCGAAAATCATGGAAGAGCGCTTCGGCGCGGAGAACCCGAAGTCGATGCAACTGAAGTTCCACACCCAGACCGGCGGGTCGACGCTCACCGCCCAGCAGGTCGAGAACAACGTCGTCCGCGTCGCCTATCAGGCGCTCGCGGCGGTCCTCGGAGGGACGCAGTCGCTGCACACCAACGGAAAGGACGAGGCGCTGTCGCTCCCCACCGAGAAGTCGGTTCGGACGGCGCTTCGAACCCAGCAGATTCTCGCCCACGAATCCGGCGCGGCGGACACTATCGACCCGCTCGCCGGGAGCTATTACGTCGAAGCCCTGACCGACGACATCGAAGACGAGGCGTTCGACCTGCTCGACGAAGTCGACGAACGCGGCGGGATGCTCAAGGCCGTGAAAAACCAGTGGGTCCAAGGCGAAATTCAAGACGTGGCGTACGAGCGTCAGCGCGAGATTGAAACGGGTGAGCGAACCATCGTCGGCGTCAACAAGTATCAGGTGGACGAAGAGCCGACCGTCGAAGTGCAGGAAGTCTCGGAGAAAGAAGAGCAAAAACAGGTCGAAGCGCTCGAAGCCCGGAAGGAAGCCCGCGACGACGAGGCCGTCGACGCCGCCCTCGAAGCGATTCGGACGGCCGCGAACTCGGACGACAACCTCATGCCGTTCATCGTCGATGCCGTCAAAGCCTACGCGACAATCGGCGAGATATGCGGCGTTCTCCGCGAGGAGTTCGGCGAGTACGAACCCGGAATGGCCTGAGTCGAGACGCTTTCACATATCCAGTCTCCGCCAACGAGTCACTGGTTCTATACTTTCACCCGACTGAGAAAACTTATTACAGACTCTTGAGTGGCTGTTAACGAGGATTTACGATGCCTCTTATTGGATTCTAAACTCGTCACACGGTCGGTCGCCACTTTGTCGGTGCGAACGTTGCACCACCAGTTAGCCGTCTCTTCGGAGGCGACCGTCACGTCGTGGGGCTCTTTACCCGTTCAGCCCCCGGTATCGTATCCGACTGTTCATTCACCTCAACGAATGTCACGAAGACATCCCCAAGACACTCGTACCGCATCTGAGTATCCCACACCCCAGCACAAACCCGCCCCGACGTTTACGGTGCAGGCCATCATGGTCGCACTGACCGTCGGCGCGGTCGTCGTTGCCAGCTACCCCGTGATTTCGCTGGTCGTGGCGACCATGTTCGTCGGCGTCGTGCTGGCCGCCCGAGTCGCCGTCGCCCGCATCGAGCGCGACCCGGTGAACGTCCGCGTTCCCGGTTCGCAACTCGAAGTGACTGTCGCTCGAACCGCCGGTGATTAAATCCAACCACGCTCCGACTTCGACGGCCTACTTGGTGCCGTCTGACGCCGGTTTGGTTTCGCCGCCGTCGCGTCCGCTCTACACCCGCTGACGCCGCGCTTCCACCCACGGTTTTCGAGCAGTTCCCACCGCTCCGCGCTCTTCTTCCGAGACTCGGCCTGTCGTTCGATTGCTGACAGCTATCCGTCAGTTTTGATAGTGTACTACGTGATCGTTCCACCGATGGACGACCGAATCGCGTCGGCGCTCGAACTGGCGTTTCCCGACCGCGACGCCGACACTGTCGGTTCTGCCGGTATCTCTTGGAACGAGAAGAACAACACAGTCTGCGTGGAGTTCGCCGATAGAGAGACCGTATATCTCAAAGTCGCAAGCGACGATGATGGTTCTCGAATTGCCCGCGAGACCGCTGTCATTCCCTACGTGGATTCCCACACTGACGTTCCTGTCCCGACAATCTTGACACGTGAAGCGGACGGTCCAGTCCCATATATTGCGACTGCACCCGTCTCTGGACCGAATCTCGTCGAGTTGTGGACGGACGCTGTATCCTCGGAACGAGTCGCACTCGCCCGAGAAGTTGGCGCGTCCCTCGCTCGCGTTCACGAACTCCGGTTCGAGACCCACGGACTCATTACGGATGGTGATGCGACCTCCCTCGAACTGGACTCCGGGCCGTGGACCGACGTTCTGGTCGAGACGATTGCCCACATGCGGGAACTCGCCCCCTCCGAGCGTTTCGACCATCACTTCGACAAAGTGACTCAGGCGGTCGTCGAGAACCGAAAGACGCTGGACGGCGCACCCGCCGCGTTACTCCACGGCGACCTCGCCCAACCGAATTGCTTCCGGACCGCGTCCGGACTCGGATTTCTCGACTGGGAAATCGCACACGTTGGCGACCCGGCCAGAGACCTCTATCGAGCCAAAGTCCAACTCTTCGACTCGCTTCGCTCTGAGGGTCCTGCGGAGATTATCGACGCCTTCTACGACGGGTATCGGTCGGTTGCGGGCGGACTCCCCGACGGTTACGAAACCCGCCGTCCCATCTACGCGGCCGTCAGGTTTCTCGGTGTTTCCGGGTTCTTCGACAAGTATGCTGAGTTCCGCGACGAGGATATGGAACTCTTCGCAGACTGGGTCGATTCGGAGATGACTCGGCGACTCGATAGACTGGAGTCGTAGCGGCGGACCGGACAAGTCCTTCTAACTCGTCGGCACCAACTCGGTCGCGACTATGTTTACGGCGGCGAACCTCATCGTTGGCGTCGGTACTGCCGCTCGTTCGCTGTCTTCGTTCTATTCGGGCTTCTCGGCGAGTTTGACGGCGGTTCCGTAAGTGAGAATCTCCGCAGCGCCCTGCGTCACTTCGGATGTCACGTACCGAACGCCGACGATGGCGTCTGCGTCGATTGCCTCGGCCTCCTCTATCATTCGCTCTGTCGCCTCGTCACGGGCGTCGGTCATCAGCCCGGTGTAGGACTTGAGTTCGCCGCCGACGATGTTTCGGAGTCCCTGCGTAATGTCTCGCCCGACGTTCCGGGCGCGAATCGTGTTTCCGCGAACGGTTCCGAGGGTTTCGGTGATTTCGCGTCCTGTGATAGACCCCGTTGTAGTTACAATCATGACAGGTACGTGGAACCGTTTGGGTTTATCCGTTACGCCCGACGAACAGGTGACATGCACTTCGACCACATCGGAATCGCCACGCCGGACGCCGCCGGATTGGCCGCGTTGTTCGAGGAGTTATTCGACGCGCCGGTGGCTCACGAGGAGACGTTCGACGGGATGACGGTCGTCTTCCTCGAACTCGAAGACGGTTACTTCGAACTGCTCGAACCCCACGAGGAAGGTGCTATCTCGAAGTTCCTCGACAAGCGCGGGGGCGGTATCCATCACGTTGCGCTCGAAACAGACGACATCGAAGGGGCGCTCCAGACCGCGCGGGACGCCGGTGTCGGCCTTATCGACGAGGAGCCGCGCCCCGGCGCGTGGGGACACGACGTTGCGTTTCTCCATCCGAAATCGACAGGTGGCGTTCTCGTGGAGTTCGTCTCCCACTAGCGCCTCCTATGTCGATTTCCGATACTTCGGCCGGCGTACCCACGCCGGTGAGCGCACCGACGACACACGGTGAACGATGACCGACGACTTGACAGACACCGCCGACACCGACCCGACGAGACACGGCTTTGCCGGGCCGATGCGGGATTGGCTTTCGCATCGCGTCGCAGCGACTCCCGACCGACGGGCACTCATTCACGCCCCGACGGGTGATTCGTGGACGTTCCGCGAACTCGACGGGCTCGTCACCGAAACGGCGGGACAACTTGCTGCACTCGGCATCGAAGCGGGTGACCACCTCGGCGTCGTCCTCGACCCCGGTATCGACTACGTCCGCCTCATTCACGCCGCGACCCGTCTCGGTGCGGTCCTCGTCCCACTCAGTGAACGCTTGACGCCGGACGAAATCAGGCGCAACATCGAAATTGCGGACGTAACGACGCTCGTCTGCGGTGAATCGACGGAGTCTACAGCAGTCGAAGCCACGACTGACGTCCCTGTTGTCTCTGTCGACGAACCCCATTGGGAGGGCGTCATCAACCTCTCGGCTATCGCGCCGAAACGAATCTCGCCCGCCGGGTGGACCCTCTCCGAGACGATGCTTCTCTTGTTCACATCGGGGACGACCGGCACGCCGAAGGCCGTCCGACTCACGATGGGGAACCTCCTGGCGAACGCGGTCGCCGGGTCGTTCAGACTCGGCCTGTCACCGGACGACCGATGGCTCGTCACGCTCTCATTGCACCACATGGGCGGTATCGGGCCGATTCTCCGCAGTCCACTGTACGGGACGACTATTGTCCTTCGCGAGGGGTTCGATGCCGGTGGTGCTGCAGACGATATCGGCAAGTACGACGTGACCGGCGTCTCGCTCGTCCCGACGATGCTTACCCGAATGCTCGACAGCAGGGGCACGCTTTCCGACTCCTTGCGGGTCGTTCTACTCGGGGGTGCACCCGCCTCCGACGAACTCATCGAGCGCTGTCGGAACTACTCGGTTCCGGTGTACCCAACCTACGGGATGACCGAGACGGCCTCCCAAGTCGCGACGGCAACTCCTCGCGAGGCGTTTTCGGCCGTCGGAACCGTCGGTAGACCGCTCTTTTTCACCGACCTCTCGGTTATCGGTGAGGGCGGATTCATCGTCGAACCCGGTACGCCCGGTGAAATCGTCGTTTCCGGGCCGACTGTCTCGCCCGGCTACTACCGGAATCCAGACGCGACAGCGAAGGCATTCACCGACGAGGGACTCCGAACCGGTGACATCGGCTATCGAGACGAAGACGGTCTGTTGTACGTTCTCAACCGAAAGGACGACCGTATCATCACTGGCGGTGAGAACGTCGACCCCGGTGAGGTGGTCGAAGTCCTCCGACAGTATCCCGCCATCGACGACGCAGTCGTCCTGGGTATCCCGGACAGCGAGTGGGGTGAGCGCGTCTCCGCACTCGTCGTCCCCTCTGACCCGGACATCTCGCTGGATCGAGACGCGCTCGATACGTTCTGCCGCGAACAACTCGCCGGGTTCAAGGTTCCGCGATTGGTCGAGACGGCGGACGAACTTCCGCGGACGGTCTCGGGGACGGTCGACCGTGAGGCTGTTCGCGAGCAACTGGAGGCCGCTCGCCCGGTCACCGAGGCGGAACCGGAATGGGACGGCGACGTTTCAGACAGCGACGAGGCAAACGCTGACTCCGATACCGACGTTTCTCCGGGTGCCGACTCGCTCATCGTCGACGACGCCGAACATGACATAGTTGGTGATGCTGAAGATGACATCGTCGACGACGCTGAAGACGACACGGTCGGCGGCGAAGAAAAGGGAAGCAACGGCGAGAATCCTGCTACCTCCGACGGCGAGGGTGGTTCCAGCCGAAACGACATCTCCGATAGAGACGACTTCGAGCAGGACGCAAACGACACTGTCGAACTCGGAGACAATGAGGTGTCCGATACTGACGACGGACTCGACCACGACGGGAACACTATCGACGACGAACCCGGCTACGGAGTGGGTTCCACCGACGAAGCCACCCACGACAAGCGCAACACCGACGACGAGTCAGCCCGCGACAGGGACGACAACGAACCCAGCCGCGACGAGTGAACACAGTTGGTGTGTGTTTCGAATCCGTAGCCCGCACCCTGCTGTATCTTCCCAAACAATCATTGTGTTTTACCACAAGGGGAACGTATGGTAGGCACTACCAATCAAACGCTTCGGCCGTTTTTGTGGCGGGCAGGCAAACTCTATCCGGACCGTGAAATCGTCTCGCGGACTGCCGAAGGACTCGAACGATACACGTACTCGGAGTACGAGGGTCGAGTCGCCCAACTCGCGGGGGCACTCGCCGACGCCGGTATCGAAACCGGTGACCGGGTCGCGACGTTCTGTTGGAACCACAATCGACATTTCGAGACGTACTTCGGCGTTCCCTCGATGGGTGCGCAGCTACACACCATCAATCCGCTTCTGCCGGACCATCACATCCAGTACATCGTCGAAAACGCACAGGACCGTCTCGTCTTCGTCGACCCGTCGTTAGCGCCGAAACTCGCCGGCGCAGTCGACGAGGACGCCTTCGATTCCGTCGAACAGTTCGTGGTGATGGCCTCGGAGGTTCCCGACACCGACCTCGACCCGGTGACCGACTACGAGTCGTTCATCGCCGACTACTCCGGCGAGTACGACTGGCCGGACCTTCCGGAAGAACAGCCGGCGGGGATGTGCTACACCTCCGGAACGACGGGGAAGCCGAAAGGCGTCGAGTACTCCCAACAGATGCTCTGGGCGCACACGATGGCGACGCTCCCCAAGTCGGGACTCGACATCGGTGCGAAAGATGTCGTCATGCCGGTCGTCCCGATGTTCCACGTCAACGCGTGGGGACTCCCGTTCTCGACAACCGCTGCGGGTGCGAAACACGTCTATCCGGGACCATCACCGACACCCGAAGACCTCGCAAAGCTCATCGAAGAAGAAGGGGTGACCATGACCGCGGGCGTGCCGACGGTCTGGCTCGGTCTCCTCGACTACCTCGACGAGAACGACGCCGACATCTCTTCTCTCGACCGCATCATCATCGGCGGGTCGGCTGCACCGAAGTCGGTCATCCGCCGCTTCGACGAGGAATACGACGTGGACGTGCTCCACGCGTGGGGGATGACCGAAACGTCGCCCGTCGGGACAGTCGCCCATCTCAAACCTGGGATGGAGGACCTCCCCGCAGAAGAGCAGTACGAAAAACGCGGGAAACAGGGGCTTCTTGCTCCCGGATTGGAGATGCGCGTCGTCGACGACGACGGCAACGAAGTCCCGTGGAACGGTGAGGACTTCGGCGAGCTATGGATTCGCGGGCCGTGGGTAACGACCGAGTACTTCGAACGTCCCGAGGCGAACGAGGAGGACTTCGAAGGGAACTGGCTGAAGACCGGCGACGTCGTGACCGTCGACGAAGACGGCTACGTCAAAATCGTCGACCGAGCAAAGGACGTCATCAAGTCCGGCGGCGAGTGGATTTCGTCGGTCGAACTGGAAAACGCCATTATGGCCCACGACGACGTGGCCGAAGCGACCGTCATCGGCGTCCCCCACGAGCGCTGGCAGGAACGCCCTGTCGCGTTCATCGTCCCGAAATCCGGCACGGACGAAGATGCGCTCAAGCAGAACATCGTCGAACTCGTCAAATCGGAGTTCCCGAAGTGGTGGACGCCCGACGAAGTCGTCTTCATCGAGGAGGTTCCGAAGACGGCGACCGGGAAGTTCGACAAGAAGGTGCTCCGAAACCAGTACGATGACTCGTCGCTCGTCGAGGGGAAGACACCTGACAAGGAGGCTCCATCGGGGAACTGATTTCACGCCACTCACACTTTCAAAAGACAACGAGTTTGAAGTTTATACTGGTTCCATACACTATTTTACCTTACAAACCCACGGCAACGTATGGAACTTCTCGACGAATCCATCGTGCCCGAGCACGCCCGTGCCCTCAAGCAGGAGGCACGCGAGTTCGCCGAAGCACACATCGCGCCCGCCGCCGAGGAATACTACGAGTCCGGCGAGTACCCACGCGAAATCCTCGAAGCGGGGATGGAAGCGGGACTTGTTGCACAGGACATCTCCGAAGAATACGGTGGAAAGGGTCTCGACCTCCAGCAAATTCTCGCCATCTCCGAGGAGTTCTACCGCGCCGATGCCGGTATCGCCCTGACGCTCCAACTCGCCTCGTTCGGCTGTGAGATTATGGAGCACTACGGCAGCGAAGAACAGAAAGAAAAGTGGCTCCGCCCGGTCGCCGAAAACGAACAGATTTCGGGACTCGCCGTCTCCGAGCCACAGACCGGTTCCGACATGGCTGGCATGGAGACGACCGCCGAAAAGACCGACGACGGGTACGTCCTCAACGGCGAGAAGTACTGGGTCGGAAACGCCGTCGAAGCCGACTGGCTCACCGTCTACGCCAAGACCGGCGACTCCGACGACCGCTACTCCAACTACTCGATGTTCGTCGTTCCGACGGACACGCCCGGTTACGAGGCCGAACACATCCCCGAGAAGATGGGTATGCGCGCGTCGAAACAGGGCCACATCGTCTTCGACGACTGCGAGGTTCCCGAGGAGAACCTCATCGGAGCCGAAGGCGGCGGCTTCTACATGCTCGCGGACTTCTTCAACCACGGTCGCGTCATCGTCGGCGGCCACAGTCTCGGTCTCGCCGCGGCCGCCATCGAGGAGGCGTGGGACTTCGTCCACGGCCGGAAGGCCTTCGGTCGTAACGTCTCGGAGTTCCAAGCCGTCCAGCACATCCTCGCGGACATGCGCATGGAGTTCGAATCGGCCCGCGCGCTGAACTGGCGCGCCGCGGAGAAGGTCCAAAACGGCGAGGACACCGGCTTCTGGGCCGCCTCTGCAAAGACGAAATCGACCGAAATGGCCGTCGACGTGGCCGAACGCGGCATGCAACTCCACGGCGGTCGCTCGGTCCTCAACGAGTACAAGATTTCCCGCGTCTACCGCGACGTTCGTATCCCGGTCATCTACGAGGGTGCCAACGAGATTCAGCGCAACCTCATCTACCGGCAGGGCAGCCTCTAAGCACGTCGTCTGTTCACACAACAGTTTCACCGATGTGCTGAGCAGAGACTTAGTTGACGGCCAGCCTACGTTGAGGTATGACCTTCATGGTCCCGTTCGATGGCTCGTCCTTGGCGCGGGCTGCGCTCGTTCGAGCCACGGAATACGCAGAAGCGCTCGACGAATCGGTAGTTGTGGTCAGCGTTATCCCGGATGACGAGGTGTACCTCCGCCAGCAGGGATGGACTCAGTCGGAGGAGACCTTCGACATCGAATCCGTGGTCGAGTCGCTTCGTGAGGAAGTAACGGAGCTGTCTCCCGATGCGACCTTTCGCTACGAACGTACGACATCTTCGAGCCCCCAATCGATTGCGAGGGAGATTCGGGCCGCGGCAGCCGATATTCGGCCCACTGTGGTGTTTTTGGGCAGTGAAAACGTCGGGGAAATCGTGACTCCAGTTAGTAGCGTCGGGGGTGAAGTGGCCGCGAATGTCGAATACGATGTCTACATCGTTCGGCACTGGTCTCAGACTACCGTGAGCGGGTTGGAGCCACAACTGGAGCAGTATCCGACTACTGAGGAATCCTGACGCACCAACAGCCGATACCCCGGGCAGGGACGGCTCGTCAATGCCACTCCAGGTCGGCTTTTCCCACACGTTTCAACGACCTCCCCCCAACCGACGGAGCGACGAATTTCCGTCAAAGAAGTCGTGAACTAGACAACATCTGGCAGATAGAACTATACTTTGGACAGACAGTCATCTAAACAGAGTCGTCTCCGCTACGACTCGGTGACTCCAATGGATGTAGACGAATTCATCGACACGCACGCACCGGCCGAGGGTGGCGAAGCCTTCGAACTCGAAAACTCGAAACTCCTCGACATAACGCTCGACGGGAGCATCATGGCCAAAGCCGGGTCGATGGTGAGCTACACCGGTGATATCTCGTTCGAGCGGAAATCGACCGGGGGGCTGAAGGGAATGCTGAAAAAGAAGGCGACCGGCGAAGGGGAGGTCATGATGGAAGCCTCCGGCTCCGGGCACCTCTATTTGGCTGACCAAGGGAAAGAAGTCCAGATTCTCGAACTCGACACCGGAGAGGAAATTAGCGTCAACGGAAACGACGTGCTAGCGTTCGAGAACAGCATCGACTGGGACATCAAGATGATGAAGAGCATCGCCGGTGCCTCTTCCGGCGGCCTGTTCAACGTCTTCCTCGAAGGGCCTGGCCACGTCGCCATCACGACGCACGGGTCGCCCCTCGTGCTCGAAACGCCGGTCACGACGGATCCGAACGCGACAGTCGCATGGAGCGGCAACGTCTCGCCCTCGTCGAAGCGCGATATCAACCTCAAGGGACTGCTCGGTCGCTCGTCGGGTGAGACGTACCAACTCCAGTTCGCGGGTGACGGCGGGTTCGTCATCGTCCAACCCTACGAAGAAGTCCAACCCGGCCAGTAACCGACGGGGCTCGTCGGGCCGAACGAGCACGAACAGACCTAGTAACCGTTCTTTTTCAGGGTTCGAAGTCCACTGTGAGAGTTCGAAAACGATGGCATGGTGAGATAGGGTACCGAGGTATGGGAAGTTGGTGGGAGAAAGAAACCTCGCTAAATCATGAGTTGCACGTCGGCGTCGGCCATGTGTTGGAGGGCCGTCGCCGCGCCGACGCCGGTCGTAACGCCGTCGTAGAACTCGTCTTCGTCGTAGCCCATCAGTTCGATAGTCATCTGACACGCCTGCAGGTCGACGCCCATATCGAGGGACGTCTCGATGAGTTCCTCGATGGTTGCGGTCCCGTTTTCTTTGATTTTCTTTTCCATCATGCTCGTGGCGACGTTGTCCATGAAGGGCAACGCGGCGACGGCGTTGGGCATCGGCATGCTCGGGTTGCCGACCGCACTGAGTTTGAGGTTCTTCGACTTCTCCTCGTGGAGAATTTCGAGCCCCCAGAACGTGTGGAAGACCACGACATCCCACCCGAACGCGGCCGCCGTGCTCGCGAGGATAAGCGGCGGATACGCCATGTCGAGGGTCCCTTTCGTTGCGATGATGGTCATCGACTGCTGCCCGCTGTCGTCGGTCGCCTCGCGGAGGTCCGAAACCTCCGCTTCGAGGGCTTGTATCTGTGCCCGAAGGTCTTCGACGGAGGCGGTCGTCGTGTCGACGGGCGCGTCAGCGTCGGAGCTCATTCCTTCTGGATGTAGTGGAGGAAGACCGCTTCGCCTCCTTCCTCGGCTTCTTCTTGGTCGAGCATCGAGACGCCGTCGGTCGTGTCGGCCCATCCCTTTAGGTCGCTAACGCTTCCAGAGTCCGTCGCGATGACTTCCAGAACCTCTCCATCGGAGAGGTCGTCGACCGCACCGCGGGTCTTGACGACGGGCATTGGGCAGGACAGTCCTTTCACGTCGAGGGTATCGGTAGGTTCGTATTCACTCATATTTCGATTTCACCTGTGTTGGGTGTATCCCACAATATCATGGTGCTTCGTAAAAGTTTGTCGATTCTTGGGATGACAATACAATATCAAACTCTCGCTATTATATTGCCCATAATGGCCGGAATAACGTCGTCTAAGCTAGATTATACGCCCACCGATACACAGCTATACATCTGAGACGGATACTCACGAGGCAGATAGTCTTGTGATAATTTGGAACGACTACCCAAATCCTTAAGTCTGGACATCCAATAGTGGGTGATGAATACATGGCTGTTCCAGATCTGCCGAAACTCGACGTCGAAGTGCCCGTCATCGAACCCGAAGCGCTCAAGTCACGTATCGACGACGGTGAGGCGCTTACTATTCTAGACAATCGGGTTCCCTCCGAACACGAGGACTGGCGCATCGATGGCGAGAACGTTTCGCACGTCAACATTCCGTACTTCGAGTTCATGGACGAGGACCTCGACGAGTCACTGTTTGAAGACTTACCGGAGGACGAGGAATTCGTCGTCCTCTGTGCGAAAGGCCACTCTTCCGAGTACGTCGCCGGGTTACTCATCGAGGAGGGATACGATGCCGTCGCCCTCGAACGCGGGATGAACGGCTGGGCAAGTGTCTACGAGTACACCGAACTGGAGACCGACGGCGACGCCGTCGTCGCGCAATACCAGCGCCCATCCAGCGGGTGTCTCGCCTATCTCATCGTCGACGGTGACGAAGCCGCCGTCGTCGACCCGCTTCGGTACTTCGCCGACGAATACGTTGCCGACGCGAAGGCGCTGGGCGCGGAACTGACGTACGCCATCGACACGCACATCCACGCGGACCACATCAGCGGTGTCCGCACGCTGGTCGAAGATGCGGGCGTTACGGGCGTCATCCCCGAAGCCGCAGAAGCCCGTGGCGTCGACTACGACACCGACTACGAGACCATCGCGGACGGCGAGACGCTGACCGTCGGCGACACGGACATCGAAGCTATCTACACGCCCGGCCACACGACCGGCATGACGACCTACAAGGTCGACAACGTGCTCTTCACCGGTGACGGCCTGTTCATCGAGTCCGTTGCTCGCCCCGACCTCGAAGACGGCGACGAAGGCGCGCCCGATGCCGCGGGCATGCTCTACGATTCGCTCCAAGAACGCATCCTTTCGCACGACGACGACTTCCTCGTCGCGTCCGCACACTTCAGCGACGCGGCAACCCCTGCCACCGACGGTAGCTACACCGCGACCCTCGGGGAACTCACGGCTACGATGGACGCACTGCACATGAACCGCGACGAGTTCGTCGAATTCATCCTCTCGGACATGCCGCCACGGCCGGCTAACTACATTGACATCATCGAGACCAACCTCGGCGTCCAGGAGTCGGACGACGACCGTGCGTTCGAACTCGAACTCGGTCCGAACAACTGCGCGGCAAGTAACGAAGCCTTGACGAACTAAATGACGGGTCTGACGCCGCTCCTCGTCGACAGCCTCTTCCCGAACGGTATTGCGAACTACGCGCTCGGTGGTTTCCTCATCGGTCTGGGGACGGCCATCATCTACCTCGGGACGGGCATCACTGCAGGTGCGAGCACCTTCCTCGAATCGACACTGTCGTACGTCTCCGACCTCCCACGGTTCAACAAGGCGAAGTACGTCGCATCGCGCAACTGGCGCGTCGTCTTCACCCTGAGCATCGTTTCCGGGGCTGCCCTCTACACCGTCACACTCGGTGATGGCTGGTGGGTCTCGGAGGTCCAACCGTGGCGCTTCGCCCTCGGCGGCGTCCTCGTCGGCATCGGCACACGTATCGGGAAAGGGTGTACGTCCGGCCACGGTGTCTGTGGTGTCGGCTCGCGCTCGCGAACCTCGCTCGTCAACGTCGCCACCTTCATGCTCGTCGCCATCGGGGTCGCACAACTCCTGAGTGCACTGGGTGTGTCGCCATGAGTAACGACGGACGCGGACTTGGGTTCCTGTTGGTCGTCATCCTCGGCGGTCTGATATTCGGGTTCGGTCTCGGACTGAGCAACATGGCCCGACCGGAGGTCGTCCTCGACTTCCTCCAGTTCGACGACTTCGGACTCCTCTTCGTCATGAGCGGAGCCGCAGTCGTCACCGGAATCGTCTTCGCGCTCGCCGAAGCGTCCGACAGTCGCGCGCCGATTACCGGCCGTAACTACGGTCGCCGACTGAAATCGTTCGACAAGAACGTCGTCGTCGGTGGCGTCATCTTCGGCGCTGGCTGGGGTATCTCCGGCATCTGCCCCGGGGCTGCGTACGCCAGCCTCGGCGTCGGCAACTATCCCATTCTCATCGCCATCGGCGGGATGTTCGCCGGTGCGTACCTGCAAGGGCTGTGGCGCGCTCGTCGCGCCGACAGCGCTGCTCGCAGCACCTCGGCCGACTGAAACGGCCCACAGCGAACCCGTTTCGCTCACTATCGCTTCGTTTTTCGGAATCTTTCGGTCGTAGATTCACCCGACTCTGTCACCTCTCCCTCGGGTGAGCCACTTTGCTACCGTCACGCCGGAACGCGTCGGGAGCTTTCGTCGTAATCTCTGTCACGAAGTTCATTGAAATCTCCGTCACGAAGCCCATTGCAATCCCCCGTCACGGGCTCATGTCGTGGCTTCCGCAACAGATGTAACCGTAGAATTGTCTCACCTCGTGTTCGGGTGGTAATGTCTCATAATAGTATTGCACAAGAAATAATTTATTATTCTGTCATAGATAGCGGCCATATATGTTTGTAATACTCTGTAATACAATTATTGCCTACTCTGACGGTATTTCTGTGTCCAATAGATAACTTATACAAATCCAATTCCAATATGGTCTTGCATAGTTTTCCCAAAAGCGTTATATTCTCACTCCGGTTAGCCAGCACTGTACAAGAAAGTATGATTCGTACAATATACACTGGACGCCCCACGGGGTGCTGGTAAGATGTTCGGCATCGAGAGTCTGGCCGGTAACGCACAGGCAGCGGTCCTCGTCAGCGTCGTACTCGTCGAGGCGATGGTGCTGTACGTCGGCTATGGTGCGTTGACTCGTGCGCTCGGACCGTCCGTCCAGAGGCTCATCGGTGGTGAATAACCGTGTTTGAGCTATTCGGAATCTCGGCCGGAATGCTGGGCCTCTTCGTCGCGTTTGGGGTCCTCATCGGTGTTCTGTTCGGGTTCTTCGGCATGGGTGGGTCGTTTCTCGTAACGCCTGCACTCCTCGTGATGGGATACCCCTCGCGCGTGGCTGTCGGGTCTGGACTTGCCTTCGTCTTCGGGACCTCCGTCATCGCGACGCTCAAACACCGTGACCTCGGGCAAGTCGACTACAAACTCGGCGTTTCGATGATTATCGGGACCACCGTCGGTCTCGAAGTCGGGAAAGAAATCGTCCTCTACCTCGAAGAACTCGGACTCGCCGGTAACATCATCAGCGTCACGTACGTCCTGCTGCTCGGCGGTATCGGCCTGTTCGTCACGTACGAGGCGCTGAAAGGCGGCGATGACGACGGCGGCGTCAGCCACGATGTCGACGCGGACGCCGAAATTGACGCCGACGACATCCCCGAAATCGCAAAGAAGATTCAGAGCTACTCGTTGCCTCCGATGATTACTCTCCGCGGCGGGATTCAGGTCTCGCTGTGGATGATTCTTCTCGTCGCGTTCGCAACAGGTCTGCTCTCGGGGTTCCTCGGCGTCGGTGGCGGTTTCATCCGCATGCCCGCGCTGTTCTACCTCATCGGCGTCCCGGTCCCAATCGCGGTCGGGACCGACCTGTTCGAGATTATGTTCTCGGGCGGTATCGGCTCGTTCCTCTACGCCCAATCCGGCGGTGTCGACCTCTCTATCGTCGCACCCCTCTTGGCCGGCTCTGCGCTCGGTGCCCGTATCGGGTCCGCTGCGACCTCCATCGTCGACGAGGACGAAATCAAGATTTACTTCGGACTGATGCTGCTGCTCGGCGCGCTCGCAGTCGCTGTCCGCCAGGCCGGAAACTACCTCGGTATGGGCGTACTCGACTACGTCAGCCTCGCGCTCATCCTCGGGTCCGCGCTCATGGTCTCCGGTGCGGTGCTCTACAGCGCCGTCAAGTCTATTCGTGCGCCGTCGAGCGCCGGTACGTCCACGGCGGACTAATCGTCGCTCCCCGCTTCGAACACACGCTTCGACTACGCTCCTCGCCTCGGCGACGACCGCACTCGCATCGAACTCGAATCAGCCGTACCAGGAGTCCGCTTTTCTCCCGGTGTTGTGCAAAGCATACAAACCCTTTTGAGTGCTGACCCCGTAGCCCGAGTTGATAATGGCTAGTTCGATGGTCGAATATCTGCAATCGGACATGGAGTGTGAGGGGCTCCTCGAATGTCTCCACGGACTCAAGCAGCTCGACCGACGGTGCTTCGAGATTCTCGTCGAAAGCGAGGATCACCTGACCGTCGACGAAGTTGCCGACGCCGTAGAACGCGAGCGGTCGACGGCGTACCGCTCAATCCAGCGACTCCTTCAGGCGGGGCTCATTCAGAAAGAGCAGGTGAACTACGAACACGGCGGCTACTACCACGTCTACCACCCCACCGACCCCAACGAAGTCGCAGATGACATGCAGCGGATGCTCAACGACTGGTACGCGCAGATGGGTACGCTCATTCAGGAGTTCCGCGACAAGTACGACGAGAAGATTCTCGCCGCAGAATAACTTCGAATCGGCCGACAACACGGCGGATATTCTCCCGGCCCAAATCGATTAGGTTCCGTATTCAACCACATCCAGTTCATAGCCTTTGTTACGACCGCTCTATGTCGAAGAGTAAAAGCAGTCCCCGAAACAACGAGTTCGTCGAAGAGTGTCCCTCGTGTGAGTCACGGACCCCTCACGACGTCTCTATCGAAATCAAGACCGAGAGCCGAAAACGTGAGAACCGTGAGTTCTCCCGTGAACCGTACCGCGTGGCACAGTGTACGCGGTGCGGCGACACTCGGTCTCAGCGCATGAACGACGCGTGAACGCAACTCCTACCGTTGATTGGCAGCCAATCAACCCAATCCCCGCCAGCAAACAGGCGCCCTCGACGCACCACCGGTTCGAGAGATGACACAAGCTACTCCCAAAGACGCGCCGACTGTCCTCCTCGTCGACGACGAGGTAGCCCTCGCTGACAGCCTCGCACTGTGGCTCGAACGACAATATAACGTCAGGGTCGCCTACTCCGGACGCGAGGCCCTCCAAGCATTCGACGGCGACGTTGATGTCGTCTTTCTCGACCGAAACCTCCCCGGTCTCTCGGGTGAGTCGGTCCTCAACGAACTCCACCGACAAGCCGAGTCAGATGCGTTCGCAGTCATTATGTTGAGTGCAATGCCGGACTCCGAACTGTCCGATCTCCCCGCTGACGACACGCTCACGAAACCAGTCACGAAGACGCAACTTTTCGACGCAGTCGCTCGATTCGTCGGTAATACTCCCGAAGCGACAGTCGATTAGTCGTCCGCCGAACGCGGCGCTATCTCGTCAAAATACGTCTCGATGAGCTTTCGCTCCGCTGTTCGAAGGTGCTCGTGAAGCGTCGGCGGTGAAATACCGAGTGAGTCCGCGACTTCCTCGGCCGTACTCCCACGTGGCCACTCGAAATACCCCGAGACGAGCGAGGTTTCGAGGACAGTCTTCTGTCGGTCGGTCAACTTCGAATCGAGTTCTCGCCGGAAGGAGTCCGCAGATTGGACCGCCCGTTCGACCTCCCGCTTTGCGAGGACGGACACACCGGGTACCGATTTCGTGACTGCTTCGACGATGGCTCCGTGGTCTGCGTCGGCTGCAACGTGGAGCACTAGAGTTCCGTTTCCATCGGTGAGTTCCAGTCGATCGACGCTCGCGCCATGGTCGATTGCGGTCGCCAGAACTGCCTCTTCGTCGATTCGGAGCTCCAAGACGGCCTCGTCGTCGCCATCGGAAACGATGCGCGCTCGCAAGACATCAGTGTATTTGGCCACTACCTCAACCGCGTCAGTACCCGATACACCGCCCACAGTGACGAAGCAAGCTAATTCGTCATCGAGGCGGGTCACACCGTCGAGCGAGAGAGTGCATCCGAGGTCGGCTGCGACCGCCGCGAGGGTACTGGCATCTCGTTCGAGTTGGAATTCCAGTTCGACGACGCTGTCGCCGTTGAGAAGGCGTTTGCTCTGGACCGCGTTGATTCCGTTTCCGACCGTTGCGCCGAGGTCTGAGAACAGCGCCGCCGACTCGTCGTCGAACTGTCTCGCCTCGTCGTAGACGACGAGTGCCCCATACACCGTGTCGCGGTAGACGATTGGGACACAGAGCGCTGAGATATCGCCGAGGTCGCTCGCGCGTGCTCCGAACATCGCGGCTCGGTGCTCGTCGGAGATGCGGTCGAAGATGTAGCCGTCGCCGACGATTCCGTCGCTGTCGAAGGCCTCATCGACGAAACTGAGGTCGACTGCCTCCGGTTCAACACTGAGGCCCGCGCTGGCAGTACATCGGTGTGTTCCGGCAGCGGTCCGTCTGAGCACGTACGCGGCTTCGTGTGCGGCCGCAACCGAATCACAGACGGTCTGTTCGATTTTATCGCGCGTCCGCGCGTCGATGAGTGCCCGGTCGATGTCGCGAATGAGACCGTTGACGCGGCTGAGACGGTCGAGTTGTGCTTCCCGGTTCTGAATCGCCGCCTCGTGTTCGGCGCGCACCGCTTCGAGTCGCCCACGGAGGTCGTCGAGCGCTTCCGGTTCACGGAGCTTCTCGACTTCACGACTTTCGAGTGCCGCCTCGGTCGATTCGAGGGCGAAATACTCGCGGACTTCAGACTCGAAGTCCGACCGAACGAGGAGTTCTTCGACCGTCTCTTTGACCTCGGCTTCCGAGACTGGCTTGACGAGGTAGGCGTCGAACGCCATGTCGACGATGTCGGTGTCGGGTTCGACCGCGGTCATCATCGCAACGCGGCAGTCGAGCCCGCGGTCTCGAATCTCGTCGAGCACGTCGTCGCCGGTGACGTTGGGCATTCGGCGGTCAAGCAGGACCACATCGACATGCTCGTCGATACGGGAAAGCGCCGCTTCACCGCCGTACGCCGTCTCGACAGTGAACCGTTCGCCGTCGAGCCAGTATTGACAGGTATCTGCGAGGTCCTCGTCGTCGTCGACGACGAGGACGACTTGCTCGGCGGCCCGCTGGCTTGGGCTCTCGTGTGCCGAGCGTTCAGTGACCATCGTATCGAACACACAGTCTCGTTGGATAGTAATATATCTGCCCATCGTGGAAGGTTGAATTTAGCCGTTGCCACACGTTCAGGGCGTGGTCTCGCCGAAACCGACTACGCCCGTGGGAGCGTCACTACGAACGTCGCACCGCTCGGTTCGTTGTCTTCGATTCGAATCTCGCCACCGTAGCTCTCGACGATTTCGCGGACGAGAAACAGTCCGAATCCGTTACCCGGATTCGACAGGTCTTCGATGCGTTTGTCGACGATTCGGTGTTTCTCTTCGTCCGGAATGCCGGGCCCGTTGTCGGAGACACGAAGCTCGACGACTTCGTCGCCGGGCGCGACCTCCACGGTCACTTCCGGGTTCAGCTTGTCGTTGTGCTGGACGGCGTTTTTCAGGAGATGTTCGATTACCTCGTCCAGTAAGTCGTCGGCGACCACCGAGATTCGAGAGAGTCCACTGACGGATACCGAAACATCGTGTGATTCGGTTCTGAGCGTCTTCACCCCGTGTTCGACGGCTTCGTGAATCGGCCGCGGGTGCGTCTCGTGGGATTCGCGCTCGACGATGACTTTCATGAACGTCCGCATCGTACCCACGAGGTCCGTCATCTCGCGAACCCGGTTCTGTATCGTGTCGAGATGGGTCTGGCCCGCTGGTTCGACGAAGTCCCCGACGATGTCTGCACGCGCTCCGACCACGTTGAGACCGTTGAGGAGATTGTGCCGGATGATTCGATTCACGAACTCCAACCGTTCTTGCTCGCGTCGAAGTTCGCGTTCTCGTTCTTTTCGGGTGGTGATGTCGTGGCCTTCGAGCACGAGAAGCGAGACTGCACCGTCCTCGAAGACGGGCGTCACGGAGAAGTCAATCACCGCCGCACGGTCCCCGCAGGACCCGTCGACTTCGACCTCGTAGCGGACGAACTCGCCGTCTTTCGCGCGGTCGAGTGCTTCCTGTAGGTCGGCCATGCGTTCTTCGTCGCCGTTCCACCACGGCGTCTCCCACGCGAGCAATCCAACGATGTCGTCGCGGTCGGCGTTGACGAGGTCGAGCGCCGCGTCGTTCACTTTGAGAACGGTCCCGTCCGGTTCGACAAGCCCGATGTACTGGAACGTACTGTTGAATACCGCGTCTAACTGTTGCTCACGGCGCTTTCGTTCGGTCATATCGCGGGTTACTTTGGCGAATCCGTTGACCTTCCCGTCGTCGTCGGTTAACGCGGTGATAGCGATAGCAGCCCAGAACCGCGTGCCGTCCGCGCGGACGAGCCAGCCTTCGTCTTCGACGCGACCCTCGCGGCGCGCCCGTTCGAGGAGTTGACTCGGACGTCCGGCCTCGCGGTTTTCGTCGGTGTAGAACGTCCGAATGTGCTCGCCGAGAATGTCGTCGATTGAATAGCCCTTGATGGCCGTTGCTCCCCGGTTCCAACTCTCGACGCAGCCATCCGCGTCGAGTCGGAAGATGGCGTACTCTTCGATGTCTTCGACGATACGCGAGAATATTTCCTCGCGGCGTTCGAGTTCGCGCTCACGTTCCCGGCGGACGTGGGTGTCGATACCGTGGGCGACGGCGTGGCCGAGATTCGAGACGGGTTCGACCAACTCGGGCGTGAATGCCCCTTCGTGTTCAGCGTACATCGTGAGTACGCCGTACCGTGTGTCGTCGTAGACCAGCGGAACTGACGCCGCGGAGCGATAGCCCCGTTCGACCGCAATCTCACGGAACGGGCCGAAATCCGAGTCGTCGGGGATGCTGTGTGTCGTTTGGACCGAGTTCGTGCGGATTGCTCGCCCGACAGGACCGTTTCCGCCGGGACGGGACGCCGCCACCGAGACATTCATCTCGTCCAGATAGCCGTCTTCGACGCCCGCCCACGTCCGCGGTTCGACAGCGTCAGTCGCGTCGTCGACGACACCCACCCACGCGAACCGGAGTTCGTCGGTCTGGACGAGTCGTTCACACACTTGCTGTTCGATGTCCGCGCGCGCCGAGGCGTCGACGATGGTCTCGTTAACGTCTGCGATGACCTCGTTGAACGTTGCAAGGATGCCGAGGCGCTCTTGAAGCTCTCGCTCCGTAGTTGACGACGTCCCACCCTGCGTCTGAGAATCACCAGGCATCCGTCGGTACCCACCCCCGGTCAGCGTCCTGTTGTAGTTTCATACTGCGACTCCACTCCCCACCGACTTGGGCGTTTCCCGGCATGGCCAGTTCAGCCTAATCACGTAGGGCGGTGAATTAGTAGCGCCTGGTTCCTCGTCGTAAGTGGCCACAGTGACCTGCCCGGGTCACTCGTCGTGCCCGCACGCCCCCACCGGCGGATATCGACAACCCTTCCCCCCCTCTTTCCGCCCAGGGGACGTGTCCCTGCCCAAACCCAACTCCCTTTCCGCGCAATCGACCGCCGAGCAGACGGTGTCTTGTTCGTATCTGCTGGTCGTACACTCATTTCTAGCCGACACAGATATAAGACGAAAAGGACGCTTCACCGCGCCATTTACGCTGGATAAGCACATATGTGCATTACATGAAAAAGAACGAACTAATCCACCTACACACACTGCTCGTCGAAATCGGGGGAGAGTACCTCGAAGCAGGTGTCGCCTCGCGCGACGACCTTCAACCGTACTACCAACTCGACATCGGGCCGGTGGCGCTTCGGTGTTCTCGCGATGACCACGAATATGCGGTACGGACACTCATGACTGCCCTCGCAGTCTGTGCCGCCCACGACCTCGGACGTGACCCCACCGAGGTGCCCGGACAGCACCTCCTGCGCGACGATGCAACAACCAGAAGCACCGACCAGCGCGTTACGTCTCACTAATCTCTCTTCTCCGCAACGACGCCTACCCGAGAGTGATAGCGACGCCTACCCGAGAGTGATAGCGACGTAATCGTCCGGGAATGAAAGCGACGTGGTCGCCCGACGAGAGGACCTAAGACGGCCCAGTGAGACGCCCCCGGTATGCGACTCGAAGACTACTGGGGGGTTGGCCCGAAAACGTCGACTCGGCTGGAATCGGCGCTCGGCACGGAGGGCGCAGTTGCCGCCATCGAGTCAGCCGACGTGCGGGCGCTCGTTGACGCCGGCGTCACCCGCGGACGGGCAGTCCGCATTCTCAGACGCGCCGACGGCAAGAGCGGTATCGATGCGCTCGCAACTCGCGATGCGAGAGACGTGTACGACGACCTGCTGTCGCTCGCGAGCGACCGCGCACTGACGGAGCACGCCGCAGACCGCATCCGCGTGCTGACGCCGCTTCCGACCGTCGAGGAGCGCCGAGAGCGACTCGACCGCGTCCTCGCCGCCAAGGACGCGTGGGCTGCCCTCGACGATGACGCTCGCGCGTCCGTCGAGGAAGCCTTCCGGGCCTACGACGAGGCGGGCGAGACCGAGCGCGCTGCCGTCCACGCCGCACTCGAACTCCGGGAGGCCGGTCTCCGAGGCGAGACGTTCGACGCGCTCGACGAGGCCGACCCCGACGCCCTCCGCGATGCGCTCGGTGCGCTCGGCTACGTCGACAACGACGGGTCGGTCGCCCCCGGTGCGGACGACCGCCTCGACCGCATGCGCGACCGCCTCGAAACGGCGAAAGACCTCGAATCTGGCTCGTTCGACGTGCTCGAAACTATCCAGTCGCGCGGTGTCCGGTCGCTCGACGATTTCCGGTCCGCGTTCGTGGAGTACATCGCACAGGAGACCGACCTCTCTCGTGGCGAGGTCGAGTCGACCGCGGCGGAGGACGCCCGCGATGCGACCGACTTCGTGAGCACGTCGCTTCACGCTCTCGTGGACGAACTCGAAGCCGACGTTGACGAGCGCGAAGCGACCGTCGCCGAGGAACTCCGCGACCGTATCTGGGCCGCCCGCGACGACGTCGACCTCGCCGTCGAAGCGGTGGACGAAGTCGCGCTCTCGCTGTCACTTGCGCGGTTCGCCCTCGAATACGACCTCACGCGACCCACGATTGCCGAGACGGGACTGGCGGTTTGTGGCGCGCGGAATCTCTTTATCGACGAACCACAGCCCGTCTCGTACGCCGTCGGCGACCACGACCTCTCGTGTTCGTCCGGGCCGGTTCCGCCGACTGGCGACCGAGTCTCGGTCCTCACCGGGGCGAACAGCGGTGGGAAAACGACGCTTCTGGAGACGCTCTCGCAGGTGGCGATTCTCGCGTCGATGGGGCTTCCCGTCCCCGCCGACTCGGCGCTCGTGGGCCAGTTCGACTCGCTCGTGTTCCACCGACGCCACGCGAGTTTCAACGCGGGCGTCCTCGAATCGACCCTGAAATCCATCGTGCCGCCGCTGTCCGGAGCGGGACGAACATTGATGCTCGTCGACGAGTTCGAGGCCATCACCGAACCCGGCCGTGCGGCGGACCTTCTCAACGGATTGGTGAATCTCACAGTCGAGCGCGACGCCTTCGGCGTCTACGTGACGCACCTCGCAGACGAACTGAGCCCGCTCCCACCCGAAGCTCGAATCGACGGCATCTTCGCGGAGGGACTGACCGACGAGTTGGACCTTCGCGTCGACTACCAACCGCGGTTCGGCACCGTCGGCAAATCCACGCCGGAGTTCATCGTTTCGCGGTTAGTGGCGAATGCCGGTGACCGAGCGGAACGTGCCGGATTCGAGGCGTTGGCGGCGGCGGTGGGTGAAGAAGCGGTACAAAAGACACTGTCCGACGCTGAGTTCGCC
Organism: Haloferax mediterranei ATCC 33500; assembly: GCF_000306765.2. Taxonomy (NCBI): domain Archaea; kingdom Methanobacteriati; phylum Methanobacteriota; class Halobacteria; order Halobacteriales; family Haloferacaceae; genus Haloferax; species Haloferax mediterranei. The sequence goes on along the minus strand of NC_017941.2, from coordinate 1,351,030 downwards.
GGGTGAGCTATCTGAGACGGGAGGTTTCGGGAGACGCTACGGCGACTGCCACGTGGACGTCAGCACATTTCGTCGAGCGAGACGAACGCGCCGATGTCGGCAGTCAACCACGCCTCCATTTGGTCGCAACAACTGTCGCGCCGGGGATAGAGGGTGACCTGATCTGGACCTCCTCGGTAGGTTACGACGACGCTATGGAGGAGACAGTCACCGGCGGTATCCGCACCGGAGCGGTCAGCAGTCCTTGCAACCGAATCTTGAGGGCCGGGTACTTCGGACATTCGCCGTCACATATACAGATGCGACCGTGATTACATAACCTTCACTAAGTGTGGTAAGCATTGACAATATCTACAGGTAACAACACGTTCCCCGTAGAGGTACTTGGGTGAAATACATAGTCGGGGCGAGCGCCGTGTGCGCTCGAAACGGGAATCTGACGGGCGACTTCTGCCGGCGGAGACGGCTTGAAGTGCCCGGCCGCGCCATCTGCGTGTCGATGGTTGATCCCACGTCCGACTTAGAAGAGAACGTAGACCCCGAAGACGCCCCGACCTGTGCGACGTGCGGCGAGCCAATCGTCAACCAATCGACGCACCGCGTCGTCACGTGGGTCGACGACGGAACAGTTCAACACCGGCACTTCTGTGATGACGAGTGTCGGGACGCGTGGGACGACGAACGATAGCCTGCTGTTTTCTGCGCTGGCCGTCTCGCCCCGCCTGAGCGAGTCGCTATTCGATGGCCGACCAGAACTGGTCGAGTCCGAACCCGAGCATGTCGGGGCTGACCGGTCGGAACTCGTCTCGCTCCTGTTCGGGGAGATAGTCGCGGACGCCATTCCACGAGTCGCGCGCGTAGCGCGCATCCACGAAGACGCGGACGCCGACCTCGTCGGTACCGCGGATGACGCGTCCGATTGCCTGTCGCGCTTTTCTGACGGCGGGGACGGTCAGTGCAGTCTCGAACCCTGAGCCGAACTCCTTGTCGTACGCCGTTTTCACCGCACGCGTCCGCGGCGACGACGTGTTGATGAGCGGGACGCCGCAGACGACGGCCGCGGAGAGTTTGTCGCCGCTGTAATCGACACCTTCGGTCAGCGTGCCACGAAGGCTCGTGACGAGCACTTTCCCGTTGCCGCCGAAGAAATCGCGTTTGAGTTCCTCCGTCGCACCGTCGTCGGACGCTTCGTCGAGTAAGACTGGCTTGTCGACGCGGTCTTCGAGGACGGTCGCCATCCACTCCGCTTCGGCGTAGTTCGGCATGCCGACGAGGACGTTTCCGGGCGACCGCTGACAGACTTCGGCGGCGGCATCGGTGTAGGCGAGTCGCGTTTCGTTCTCCTCGCCCGGCGGACCGCGGTTGCTGTGAGTGAACTTCGGTACGTCGACGGCGAAACTCGCGCGATTCGACTCGGGGAAGCCGAGACCGAAGGTTCGCTCGGCTATCGGCCGTCCGTCGTCGGCGAGGGCGTCGAGTCCCGTCACTCGCTGGAACACGTCTATCGGTTCGAGCGTCGCGCTCATCAGGATGCCACCGCCGAAATCATCCAGTCGCTCGGCGATGGCCTCGCCGGGCACGCAGTTATGAACCGAGAGGCGGGCGTTGTAGGCCCGTCGCCACGATTCGGGTGGTTCCATCTCGTCCCACGTCCGTTCGAGGTCGATTTCGCGGAAGTGCTTTTCGTGGTCGGCGTAGGCCCATGTCGCGAGCGCGCGACCCGCAGCAGGGGCGGCCCGTCGCTTGTCGTCCTCTTCGACCGAGTCGAGGATGTGGGCGACTGCCGACCCCGTCGCCTCGGCGCGGACCCACGTTCCTTCGTCGTACCCGTTCTCCTCGGCCCACTCGGTGAGCGCGTCGACGCCGGGTTCTTCGGGGTTGCGGAGCGGCATCTCCTCGTCCGTGAGTTCGGTCAAGTCAGCGCGCCAACCGACGTATTCGCTGTCGAGGTGTGCCGTCACGCGCCGGTCGAGTTCCTCCCGAAGGTCGCGGATGAAGTCGCGCGTCTCCTTTAGTTCGCGGAGCGTCACGTCCGCTTCCTGCAACTCGCCGCGGACGAGGTCGGCATCGGCGGTCGATTTGCCCGCGTCGTCGAATTCGACGGGTTGGATGACGCGCGTGAACTCACTTTCTGCGTCGCGGAGGGTTCGGTCGCCGACGCCGACGGAGACGAGGTCGCGGACTCGCGGTTCGAGCATGTGCGCCTCGTCGCAGATGACGAACGTCGAGTCGTCCACGAGCGCGCCGGTGAACGTTCCGACCGTCGTCGGGTCGAACGCGTGGTAGTAGTTGCCGACGACGACCTCGACGTGGGGTAACAGCGCACCCATCACGGAGTGTGGACACGACCCCGCCCCGGCGGCGAGCGAGACGAGGTCGTCGGTCGTAATCAGGCCTTTGTCGTCGAATCCGAAGGGGACGGCTTCGACCGGGTCGCCGTCGTCTGGAAGGTCGGCGAGGAAGTTCGCGTAAAACGGGCAGTACTCCACGTCCTCGTACTCGGGCATCGACTTCGGATACGGCGTCGGTTCGCCCGCGGTTTCGAGGTAGGAGGGTCCGGCCGTGGTCGAACCGGTGTCGAGTAGGCCGGTCTGCTGTTCTCTCGCGTCCTTGGCGAGCGCTTCGGCGCTGGTTCGGCCGCCGTCGCCGACGAGGCCGCGCGTTCGGTCGCGAAGACCTTCACAGCGGTCGTAGACGGTTGATTCGTCGATGCCGCCGCAGCGCTGTCTGCTGTAGGGACACACGTCGGCCTTCCCGACGAGAGTGAGTCCGGAGACGGGGTTCCACTCGTCGGGGAGGTTCTCGTTGATGGTGCGGAGGTCGGCTTCGAACTGCCGGAGTTGCTGTTTGACGCTCGTGAGGACGAACACGCGTTCGTAGTCGGAGTCGGGGTCGCGGACGAGTTCGATACCGGCGGTGAGCGCCAGCATCGTCTTGCCAGTCCCGCACGCGCCTTCGACGACGGCGAATCCGTCGTCGCGAGCGGTCGCTATCGCAGTCTCGATTCCGTCGGCTTGCTCCGGGTACGCCTCCGGGTGGCCGAACACCTCCTGCCAGGTCACGCTCTCAGGTCCAGTTGCGACGGCCATAGGGATGTCGGTGACTGGTCGCGGTTTCGTATTTGAAGATTCGCGTGAGTACAAGTTGGTGCGTTCGCGTGTGGTGGGTCGAACGCGACGGCGTCGCGTAGGTTGGTAGCGATGCTGTGCGACGGTTATTCGAGGAACGAAGAGATGGCATCCGCGAAATCCTCCCGGTTGTCTTCGTCGCCGCCGACACAGACCACGAGCGGTGCGCTCACAGAGGCGTACACTTTCATCTCACGGCCCTTCTCGGAATAGCGGGTTCCGGCGACGCGGACTAAGTCGGCATCGAGGAGGTTGCCAAGGTGGTGTCGGGCGTTCTGAATGGACGTGTCGACCATCTCCGCGAGTTCTGTCGCCGTCGCTGGCGACTCCTGGAGACACGACAGTATCTCGCGGGCGGTGTCACACGAGAGGCTCCCAATGAGTTGCTCCGTCTCGTCGTCGTCGAGCCAGTGGACACGGGGAGCACTCTCACCACCTGTGTCGACGTTCCCGTCGGACGGTAGCAACCCTGACATGATATCGACAATCAGGGGGAGAAAGTAAACCGTTTCGGACAGTACCGATAGGATACCACTATACTGTCGTCTCTTCTCCCCGTCGAACTCCGGGAAGAAGGTTCATCGCGTAGAGGGCGGCGAGTACGACGACGACGACGAGCAATCCGCCAGCGAGCGTTTGATACACCATCTCGAACTCGTAGCCAGCCTCCTTAAGAAGGCCCACAGCGCCGCTTCCGTTCGCCTCCAAGAGGAGTGCGGTCCCGCTGAAGACGGCGTACGCACTGCCGCGGGCGTCGTTCGGAAGCGACGAGAGCATGAACGTGTCCAGCGCGGGAAACAGGCTGTGGACGACGTAGCCGAGCACGGCGACGACGACGGCAACGGCGACGAATCCCTGTGCGAACGTGAGCGCGACGAGCGACCCGATAAAGGCGAGGAGCAGGCCGAGAATGTAGGGCACGTGCGGGAGTTTATCGGCGAGTTGCCCCGACAACGAGAACGCCGGGACGCCCGCGGCGAAGACGATAGTCAGCATCGTCCCTGCTTCGGTTGCGGTGAATCCCTTTCCGAGGTCCATGTAGACGACGAGGAAGTTGAACAGCCCTTGCCAGACGAAGCCCGCGGGCGCGATGAACAGAACGCCCGTGAGGATGATTTTCCAGTGGCCGAGCGCGGCCGAAAAGTTCCGGTCGGTGCCGGTTCCGGCGCTGGCACTGCCGTCGCGGGAGACGACGTAGAGTAAGAGCGTCACGACCGCCGCGGCGACGGCGAGTGCTTGGAACGTCTCGCGCCACGTTGTCCCCTCCAAACTGAGGATGAAGACGATGGCTGGCGCGGCGACGACGGCGGCAATCTGGCTCGCAGAGCCGTGGATACCGACCATCCGGCCGACGCGTTCGGGGAACAACTCGCCGACGAGCGGAACGGCGGAGACGAAGTACGCGCCCGACGCGAGACCGATACCGAACGCGCCGATTTGGAGCGTCAGAAGCGACGTCGCGCTCGCGGTGAACGCCGAGGCGACGACGAGGAGTGACCCCGCGCCGAGGACGACGCGTCGTCTCGACACCCGTGTCAGCAGGTAGCCGACCGGAATACGCGGAATCGCGGTTCCAAGCCAAACGAGCGTCATCACGATACCGATAGCTCCGGAACCGACGGTGAAGTCGCTCTGGAGCGTCTCCACGAGCGGCGGAAACGCGACGCGACCGAAGTTCACGAGGAAGACGAGTCCGCAGAGTGTGCCGAAGAGACGACGGGTCACTGAGACGGCTTTCACCGGCCCCCGAGTCAAACGTTGCGGAAGCGGACAGCGACAACACGTGGTAACGTGGGACTCGATTCCGACCACACAGGTTACCTCGGAATCCGCTTTCGACCACATATGTTAACGCGAGGCCGGGCGAACGACAAGCCATGATTACGAGTCGACGCATGGCCGCGGTCGACCACAACGCCGAATCGCTCGGCGTCCCGCGGAAGCAACTCATGGAGTCGAGCGGAAACGCCGTCGCTCGGGTCTGTCGCGACCTCGCCGACCCCGGTTCGACGGTCGCTATCGTCGCTGGGCGCGGCAACAACGGCGGCGACGCCCTCGTCGCCGCACGGTTCCTGAAGGAGTACGACGTGACCGTCCACCTCCTCGGTCGTCCGGAGACGATTTCGACCGACATCGCCCGCGAGAACTGGGACGCGCTCGTCGCCAGCGAGGCCGACCTTCGAACCGTCACCGACTCCGTGACCTTCGACATCGGCGACCCGGACCTCGTCGTGGACGCGATGCTCGGAACCGGCGTCACCGGCGCGCTCCGCGAACCAGAGGCGACCGCCGCGCGAGTCATCAACGACTCCGGTGCCACCGTACTCGCAGTTGACGTGCCATCCGGCGTCGACGCCGACACCGGCGACGCCGCGGGCGAAGCAGTCGCGGCCGACCACGTCGTCACGTTCCACGACGACAAACCCGGTCTCGGTACACTCGACTGCGACGTGACCGTCGCCGACATCGGAATCCCGGAAGCGGCAGAGCTATTCACTGGTCCCGGCGACCTACTCGCACTCCACCGCGATTCGCAGAGCCACAAAGGCGACCACGGCGACGTGCTCGTCATCGGCGGCGGACCGTATACCGGCGCACCCGCGTTGGCCGCACAGGCCGCGCTCCGGGCCGGTGCTGACCTCGCGCGCGTTGCGTGCCCCGAGCACGTCGCACGCGAGGTACAGGGCTTCTCCGAGAATCTCATCGTCCGCGGTTTTGCGGGCGACCGCCTCACGCCCGACCACGTTTCCGACCTGCTCGACTTCGCCGCCGACCGCGATGTGGTCGTCTTCGGCCCGGGTCTCGGCGATGCTGCCGAGTCACTCGATGCAGTCCGTGAGTTCCTCACCTCATACGACGGAACCGCCGTCGTCGACGCCGACGCGCTCCAGATAGTTCCCGACGTGGACACCGAGGCGACCCTTATCTGCACGCCGCACCAAGGCGAGTTACAACAGATGGGCGGCGAAACGGACGCGGACTGGGAGACGCGGCGCGAACTCGTCGCCGACTTTGCGACCGACCTCGGACACGTGCTCCTCGTCAAGGGCGCGTACGACGTGGTTGCCGACGGCGACGAAGTTCGCGTCAACCGAACCGGCAACCCCGGCATGACCGTCGGCGGAACCGGCGACGTGCTCGCGGGAACGACCGGTGCGCTCGCGGCCGTGCTTCCGCCACTCGACGCGGCCGCCGCCGCGGCCTACGCGAACGGTCGCGCGGGTGACCTCGCGGCCGACGAGTTCGACGGCGGACTGGTTGCAACGGACCTACTCGAACGACTGCCTGCGGCCCTCCGAGGAGCGGACGAATGAGCGATACGAAACCCAACACCGACACCGACCCTGACACTGCGGCGAACAGCAGCGACGACCGAGAACTGACCCACGTCGACGAAGACGGAAACGTCCAGATGGTGGACGTGGGCGCAAAGCCCGACACACGCCGCCGGGCCGTCGCCCGCGGCACCATCCATCTCAGCGCGTCCACGATTCGCGCCATCCGCGACAATCAAATCGGGAAAGGCGACGTGCTCGCAACCGCCCGAATCGGCGCGATTCAGGCGGTCAAACACACGTGGGAGACGATTCCGATGTGCCACCAGATTCCCATCACGAACGTCGACACCGAGTTCGAGGTAGCCGACGAGTCGGTCACGCTTTCGGTCACCGTCGGTACGACCGGCAAAACGGGCTGTGAGATGGAGGCTCTGGAGGGCGTGACGACGGGACTCAACGTCATCTGGGACATGGTGAAGGCCGCCGAAAAGGACGACGACGGTCAATATCCGGGGACGAAAATCACGGATGTCGAGGTGGTTCGGAAAGAGAAAGGTAATTAATCAATTACGTATGGAGTCACAATCCTCGACTAGATTATCTCGACTGAATTTCTAGTCTCTTAATTGAGCCCTCAATTGTTAGTAATACGACTTCTTCATTCACGGGATCGCCTGATATCTCCTCTCCTATAGTGATAAAGAAACCGTGTGGCCAGCTACTGCTATGGGCGTCTTATCGGGCGTACCTAGATATCAATTCTGACTACGTGCAGCGCAGGTTTATGAACCCCTTCTATCTATTTTCGCGTATGAAACGGCATAGAGAAAGATTTCTGACACTTCTGGTGGTGTTCGTCGTCGTCACCTCGGTCGTTCCGCTCGGAGCGATGGTGACGGCCGCCGCCGGGTTGACAGTTCCATCTTCTTCACCCGAGGTACAGGCACAGGCACAGACCACGATTACACCGGGGCAGACGACAGATATCGGGGTTGCATACAACGTGACGGGCGCAGTCGACCAGTCGGACCTCACCGTGAGCGTCGTCGACCCGGCGGGACAGGGGACGCTGGTCTCGAATTCGAGCAGTCCACCGTTGGCCGATTCGACGACGATGAGCATCCCGGACGGCGCTCTGGACACGGGTGCGAAGCGACTCGCCGCGTCGACGTACAACAGTTCCTCGGGACAGGGAATCGTCTCGCAGATGTTCGTCGTCGACTCCGGCGGGAACGTCACCATCGATTCTTACACCGTCTCTGAGACAGCAGTCGACCCGGGTGAGACGTTCTGGGTTAACGCAACCCTGAACAATACCGGAGGCGTCTCTGAGACGTTCGAGGCCCGCGTCTACGGGCAGTCGTGGAACTCGACGCCGATGAACAACACGACACAGACGCTCGCGGGCGGCGCGACGACCACGGTCAACCTCTCTGTCGCCTACGGTTCGTCGGTCGAAGGGACGACACAGGACCTCACGGTCAACAACGAGACGGCGACGAGCGTGCAGATTAACGATACCAACGATGGGGGCGGTTCGAGTTCCTCCGCGTCGAACGTAACTGTCTCCGACCAGTCGACGACGACCGGGTCGACAGTCGACGTGACCGTGCAGTACAACGTGACGAACTCCGTGTCCCTCACGGACGCGAACCTCACGCTCCGCGGCCCCAACGGGGTCATCGACTACAACGACTCGCTGTCCACGCTCGACGGGTCCGTGACGTTCACGCTGCCCGCGAAGGCCGCAGCAGGCGAGTACCGCGTTCGTGCGGCGGTCATCGACGACTCGATGCAGTGGGCGTCGCTCAACCCCGTCGCCGAGGACGTATTCTCCGTGAACGTCACGAACAACGTCACGCTCGATTCGTACGTCGTCGAAGACGACCCGCTGTTCAAGGGCCAGTCGTACCCAGTGAACGTCACGCTGAACAACACTGGCAGCACCGCACAGAACTACACGGTCCACGTCTACCCGAAGACAGGCTCGTACGAGGCGCTCAACAGCAGTACCTTCGAGGTGCAACCGAACAGCGAACGAAACGTGAGCGTCCTCGTGTCCTACGGGAGTTCGTACACTTCGGGGACCTACCAACTCGCCGTCGGTAACGAGACGCCCGTCTCGGTCGCCGTCGACGACCTCGCGACTGTCACCGACTGGAGCGTCGTCTCCGGCCCCACGAACACGACGGTCGTCGAGTCGTCTGTCGCTCCACCGTCGGGACAGGGTGGACTGCTTCAGTTCGACCTCAACGACTACCAGAAGACGTGGCCGCAGAACCTCTCTGGAACCGGTCTGGCGAACGACTCAGAGATTCGGGTGACGCTCCACGTCAACCACTCGTACGAACCGGGCGTCCTCATCGCGACGGCACAGAACGTCTCGATGAACGTGACCAACAAGTCCACCTATTACGAGGTGAACGTCACGGGGAACCCAATCGAGTCGCAGTACACCAGCAACGCGTCGGGAGTGAGTGACTGGGAGACGCTTTCCGAGAGTGAGGACCAGGCGAACGCCGCGTTCAAGCCGATGTTCTCGCTCGCGTTCGTCTCGAACGATAGCGTCCAGCAGTATAACCCGAACATGTCGGGGCTCGTCATCGGTACGGACGCGCAGGCGTTCACGCCACCGCGATACAACGAGACTGCTGGGCAGCTCGAAGTCGAAGTCGCTGGCCCGCACAGGACCGTCGATGGCGACAACAACACGGGGCGGTTCGAGGCGACACTCCCGTCGGCCCTGTTGAACCAGTGGGGGGTGTCGTCCCCATCTGACCTGTCCGCGGATTACGAGGGCGAGAACAAGACGGTCAACGCCCAGTCTAACTCGGACAGCAGTATCGATATTGGCTTTGACATCCACTACTCCGCCGGGCAGATCAATCTGGCACCTGCGGAAGAAACCGACTCTGAGTCGAGCGATTCGTCCTCCTCGTCCGACTCGACGACTTCGTCTGAGTCTGAACCCTCGTCGTCGACGAGCGATGACGATGACGACGATGCCGAACCGGTGGATACAGACGACGACAGTACGACCACCACGAGTTCGAACGACAGTACCGACGTGACGGTCTCGGTCGCTGGTGCGGACGCCGCCAGTGTCACGTCGAACGGCGAGGAGACCACGGTGACGGTCACGAACGCCTCGTCAGAGGAGACGGTGAGCATCGACCTCGAACAGCTGAGTACCGCATCGAACACCACCACGAACACGACCGAAACGAACGAGACTGCGGCGAACGCGACGCAAGCGGAAGCCGCGTCGAACGACACGCAGCCATCGGTCTCGAAACTCGACCTCAACCTCTCGTCGACGGCGCCCGAACTCGGCGTCTCGGTCAGTTCGGCAGACGAGGTACCCGACGGAACGCCCGAATACACGGGCGCGGATTCGGACGATTCGACGGATGTGGCCGTGATTGACTACCTACAAATTGACCTCTCCGGGACGACCGACGAGGACATCGAGGACGCGACAATCACGTTCACCGTCCCGTCTGACCGACTCGAACAGACCGGCACGGACCCGGCGAATGTCACGCTGTCTCGCTATCACGACGGCGAGTGGCAGACGCTGGAGACGACCCACCTCGGTGGTGACCGCTACGCCGCCGTGACGCCAGGGTTCTCCGTGTTCGCAATTTCGTCCCAGCACGCAGATACTGGCAACGAGACGACGACCGAGGACGCTACACAGACTGAACCGGCGAGCGAGACTACCGCTTCCGAGACGACCACGACGGCGGCCCAGACCACCCAGAGCGACGCCCCTGGATTCGGTGTCACGGTCGCCCTCACCGCACTCGCACTGGTCGCTGCGCGGGTTTGGCGCGACTAAGTCACCGTTTGTGCGGGAACTTTTTTTGAAAAACGAATCGAGAGCGCTCCGTCCGGTGTGACGAGAGCGCTACTTTGGCGCAGCTGATAGCGACGCCGCCTTCGCCCGCGCCTTTTCGACGATTGCGGGGCGCGCTTCGAACTCGACGTGGACCTGTTCGCCTTCGTAGTCCTCGCGTTCGACGTGCGCGTGGTCGTAGAGCCACGAGACAAGGCTCATCGCCTCGTCAGCCATCGGGAGGAGCAGTCGCTCGTGTTCCCACGCGGGAAGTTCGCGCTCGACGCGCTCTGCCAACGCCTCGACGTTCTCGCCGGTGAGTCCCGACACTGCGACGGGGTTCGGTGCGAGCGCCGAGAGCGCCGCGCGCTTTTCTTCGAGTTCCTCGTCGTCGACCTTGTCAATCTTGTTGAACACGGTGACGATGGGTGCCTCGTTGCGCTCGTAGAGCGTGTCGTGGCTGGTGATGAGCTTTTCACGCATCTCTTCGAGCGGTTCCGACGCGTCCACCACGAGCAACACGAGGTCTGCGCGATAGACGGAATCGAGCGTGGATTTGAACGACTCGACGAGCCAGTGCGGGAGGTCGGAGACGAATCCAACGGTGTCAGTGAGTAGAACGTCTCGTTTGCCCGTTTCAGCCCGCCGCGTCGTCGTTCCGAGCGTCGTAAACAGTTTGTCTTCGGACTCAGCGGTCGGGTCGAGGTCCGGATGGAGGTCTTCGTTCTGTCCGACCTCCAAGTCCGCCGCGAGCCGTTGCATCAGCGTCGACTTGCCGGCGTTCGTATAGCCCGCGAGGGCAACGAGGTCGAAGCCCGACTCGCGGCGCTGTTCGCGCCGCGTTTCTTCTTTCTCCGCGATGGCGTCGAGTTCGTTTTTGATGCGCGAAATCTGCGCTTTGATGTCGCGCTCGCGACTCTCGTCGTACTCGCCAAGCCCCATGAACCCGGGGCGCTCGTCGCGCTTTGCCAGCGACGCCTTCGCCTCGGCGCGCGGGAGTTCGTAGCGTAACTCGGCGAGTTCGACCTGTAACTGCGCCTTGCGGGTGTTCGCCCGCTGACCGAATATTTCGAGGATGAGCGTAAAGCGGTCGATAACCTCGACGTCGTCGGGGAGTTTCTGGGCGATATTGTACGTCTGGTACGGGCCCAGTCGGTTATCGAAGATGACGGCCGAGGCGTCCTCGCGAGCGACGAGCGACGCTAATTCACCGACTTTCCCCTCGCCGAAGTGGAACGCGGCGTCCTCTTCGCGGGTCTGCGAGAGGGTCGCGACCACGTCGTAGCCCGCCGCGCGGGCGAGGTCGGAGATTTCGGTGAGGTCGGCGTCTCCGCGGTCGACACGCTTTGCGACGACGACGCGCGTCATCGTCGCACCTCGGATGTGGGGTACGTTTCCTGCACTGTGTCAGTTAGTACTAGCCGCCGGAGGCACTTAAGCCCCGTTCGGCCGGGCTTACACGTCGAGATGGCGGCTCGTCACCTCCCGTTCCATACCCGCGCTTGGTTGCCCGGAGTCTTGTAGATTACCCGCGTTCGAATGTAGCCTCACCTGCGTTCGAACGTACTTACCTGCGTTCGAATATCTTCGGCGACGACCTCTTGGTGCCGCTTCCTCCAACTGGGCGAACTTACCAGCAGTCGCGACAGTTTCCCACAAGTCACTTATAGGAATACGCAGGATGTTGCCCGTATGGATCCCTTACAACTAAGCCTCGATCCGCAGCAACTCGGGTTAGAGTTCGGCAGCGGGGCCGTCGTCGGCGGTGTTATCGGCTTTGCCGCCAAGAAAGTGGCAAAGCTCATTGCCGTCATCGTCGGGCTTCAACTCGCCGTGTTCAAATTCCTCGAATCGCGCGGCATTCTTTCCGTTGACTGGGAACGCCTCACCGGCGGTCTCGTGCAGGCGACGCAGGGCGCGGCTACGGGCGCGCCGCCGAACTGGATTTCGACTATCCTCTCGACGCTTTCTGTCTCCGCCGGCTTCTCTGGCGGCTTCCTCGCCGGCTTCAAAAAGGGATAACCGCCGGTTGGTGTTGCGCGAATGTCTCACAGAACCGCTGTTGGACTCCTAATTTTCGTTCTTCTCGTGGCGATGTGGTATCGAACCATCCAGTACAGAGACGCCATTGCGGACCGCTTCTCGCCGAAAATATACGCTCATCTGAACGGTCGAAGACGAAGTGAGTTTATTCTCGGGTACTCTCGTGGCATCTCCACTGGAATCCGTGCGTTTTCGATGTCTTATTTCCTGTTTGCGGCAGTCGGAAGCGTCACAAAAGTCCTCGACGGCCTGCCGTCCCCGTATTCGTACGAGTATCACAGTATTCTGCTCGTGCTGGCTGGTGGGTTGCTAATCGCGGTAGACTCGATTGTCCCGCCGTCGCGCGTTTCGACGCCGGAATCGATGGGTACCGTTCGGGCCACTGTCCACACTGGTGTAGTGTTCTTAATCGGTGCCGCGTTCATCCAAGTTCTGGCTCTCACCTCGTCGTTCCTTGCCGTACAGCATGCGAGTGAACTATCGGTTTCGGTGGCACTCGCTATCGAGGTCTCGTCCACGGCGGTGCCGACCCTCGCACCGTTCTTCGTTAGTTACGCCATCATACGGGGCCTAGCTAACGACTAGGTGGAAAAAGACAAACCGAGTCGTCTATCGGTCGTTACAGGTCGTCTTCGTCTTTCACGATGCGGGTCTCGGCTGTCCCGCTCGTGATGTTGTTCACTTTGTCGTAGAAGTCGTTCTGCATCCCCGCGGGGAACGTGATGACACCGACCCACGAGCCGTCGCTTTGCCACTCTTCACGTTCGAGTTCGCCGTAACTTCGAATCTGCGCCTGTCCGCTCCCGGCGTACTCGGCGGGGAGTTGAACGGCGACAGTGACTTCGGCGAACTTGATGGGCAAGACGGGTCGGAGCGCGTCGAGTGCGTCGTCGACCTGCGATTCGACTGGCTCCATCGGGTCGATTTTGAATCCGGCTTCTTCGAGCGCTCGCTCGATTCGCTCCGGCGGGTGCGGCGAGTCGTTCATCTGCGGGTTCACCGCGTTGCGAGCGATACGGTTGATGAGCGACTTACGCTTTTGTTCTTGCATCTCGCGGCGCTGTTCCGCTGTAATCTGGATTTCTCCTTTCTTTACGACTTGGGGGATAATCTCCAGCGGGTCGGTCGTTCCGAACACCTTTTCGAGGTCGTTCTCGGCGGGGCGGTCGCCGCGGGATGCATCCTCGAATACGTCCTCGGCGGCGATGACATCTTCAAGGTCGCCGTCGAACTCGTCGCGTTTCAGTGCCAGTGCCGCGTCGGGGTCGATGAGCACCTCGAAGCGCGCGCCGTGAGATTCCAGGCGGGCCGTGACTGCCTCGTCGAGTGAAATCATAGGTTCCGATACTCTCTCCGTGCTAAAAAGCCCTCGCCGACTCGCCGACAGCACCGGGGTCCCACGAAACCAGCCAGCTTCCCCCGCGAAGAAACCGTTATGCTCGCCCACCCCACACCTTTCGGTATGACTTCACAAGCGCCGGAGAAGTCCCTCGAAGAGCGCATCGAGTTGTTCATGCGCCGAAACTTCCCGCAGATTCAGATGCACGGCGGCAGTGCGGGTATCGACGCGCTCGACGAGGAAACTGGAGAAGTGTGGATTTCGCTTACCGGCGCGTGTTCCGGCTGCGGTATCTCGCCGATGACGATTCAAGCACTCAAATCACGGCTGGTCGCCGAGTTCGACGAAATCGACGCGGTGCACGCTTCGACCGGCGGCTCTTACGACGACGACGAACCGGGCTCTGGATTCGAACCCGACGTGTCCGACGCGCCGTTCTGAGCGCCCTCCCGTTCTGAGCGCCCTCCGACTCTACCGTTCCGGGAGAACGTCACGCGGAAGTCTCGGGGCTCGGACCGTCGACGTTCTCGACGAGCACCCCGGTGCCGACGAAGCTGATTATCCACCGCTGCGGCTCGTCGATGGGGTTGACGTCGCGGTGTACGACCCTCGGCGGGAGGTGGAAGAACCCTCCAGCCTCGACTTCGAGTCGTTCGTTCCCCCCGGGGCCGTATTCGATAACTGCCTCACCCTCGACGAGATGGGCATAGACGTGCCGGTCACCGTGATGGTGCCATCCTGACGAGACCCCGCCGTCCACGTGCGCCTGGACGAGCGTGTTATTGTCCGTTTGGAAGGCCACCTTCCGGGTGATACCGGGGGTGCCTTCGGCCGCTTCGAGATCCTGCTGTGTGACCACTCGCGGTGAATCTGGCTCCATGAGTTGTGTCAGTGATTGATCTGATATATGCTATCAACCACCACAAATTTGTACGCGCCAGTATCGCTTAAACACTGCCAAAATAGCGTTTCGAGGGCGACGAAGCGGAGACCGGACCAGTCGTCCTTACGCGGCGGCGTCGATGATGTCCACGAGGTCTTCTTTGCTCTGGACGCCGATAACCTCCTTTAGTTGCTCGCCGTGGGCGTAGAACTGGAGTGTCGGAACGCTCCGAATCTGCTGGCTGCGAGCGAGTTCCTGAAGTTCGTCGATATCTACTTTCGCCACGACGGCGTCGGTCTCTTCGGCGATTTCCTCGACGGTGGGTTCGAGCATCTTACACGGCCCACACCATTCGGCGTGGTAGTCGACGAGGACGACCTCGTGGTCGGTGATAAGTTCGTCGAGGTGATCCGAACTCTCGACGTGGATAGGTGCACTGGTCGCTTCTGGTGAACTCATGCCCTCACATATTCCCGCGATACTCTTACTCATTGCGCCTGTTTGCACGGTGGTGCACGACCGCGAAGCGCGATCCTCGATAGCTACAGGACCGCGGTTTTAGCAGTCGTAGGTCAGGAGCACGCCGTCGTCGATTCGTTCGACATCGCGCAGCGAAAGTCGTGGGAAGTCAGCGACGAAGCCCTCTCCGTCTGCAAGCGTGGGGGCGTCGCGGCCGCCGATAACCATCGACCCGACGTACAGTGAGAGTTCGTCCACGAGACCGTCCGAAAACAGCGAGAAGATGACTTCGCCGCCGCCTTCGACCATCAGTTGTTCGATGCCGTGCGCTTCGAGCGCCTCGAGGGCGGCGAGAAACGACACTCGTTCTTCGCCCGCGACGACGACTTCCGCGCCAGACGCTTCGAGGTCGGCGCGGCGTGCTTCCGGCGCAGTCTCCGAGACGAGGACGTAGGTCGTCGCCTCGTCGTCGAGGGTTCGGGCGTCGGTCGGGGTTCGTGCCCGCGAATCCGCAACGACTCGTGCCGGATGGTCGGTCTCGCCCCGTGACGCCCGGGCCGAGACGAGAGCGGAGTCGTCAAGCGTCAGGTGTGGGTCGTCGGCGAGAACGGTGCCGACGCCGACAAGCACGGCATCTGCATCCGCTCGAATCTCGTCCACGCGGGCGAAGTCGTCGTCGCCGC
This sequence comes from Haloferax mediterranei ATCC 33500, assembly GCF_000306765.2. NCBI lineage: Archaea > Methanobacteriati > Methanobacteriota > Halobacteria > Halobacteriales > Haloferacaceae > Haloferax > Haloferax mediterranei. The sequence goes on along the minus strand of NC_017941.2, from coordinate 1,335,379 downwards.
TGATTTTGATTTGCTCTCGGCGGCGCGAGGAGAGTTTGCCGTCGACACTCATAGCGGCGTTGACGTGGACGTGCATACTCGGGAGTCGGTCGGCCCGTGAAAACGCCTTTCGGTGGGCCGTCGCAATATCTCCGGACAGGAGTTAAATAGGCATCTGTGGTACATTGTGCCATCAATGACTGCCAGAGTCCTCATGCTGGGGTGGGGGTTTCCGCCGAACGTCAGCGGCGGCCTCGACACACACGTCGGCGAGTTGTTCGAGCGACTCGAAGCGCGTGACGACGTCGATATCGAACTCGTCTTGCCGGCGGAGTATGCCCCGGACCGTGAGGGCATCATCGGTGTCCCGACGGGCGAAGGGGACATCATCACGCGAATCGGGCGACTCGGCTCGACGTTCGCCGAGCGCGCCGCAGACGCCGATATCGTCCACACGCACGACTGGTTCGGCTACGGCCCGGGGTCGCGCGCGAAGTCGAACAACAAGGACGTCGAGTGGGTAACGACGTTCCACTCGCTGTCGTCAGACCGCAATATCGACCCGCCGCAGCGGGAAGTCGAGACCGAGCGCCGCATCGCCGAACGCTGTGACCATCTCCTCGCGGTGAGTGAACTGCTCGCAGAGACGGTCAAAGCGGAGTACGGCGGCGACTGCCGAGTCATCTACAACGGCTTTTCGGAGTGTGAGACGACGGGCCGCGACCTCAAGGACGAACTCGGAATCGAGGGCAAGATGCTCTTTTTCGTCGGTCGGCACACCGACCAGAAGGGAATCTCGCATCTCGTCTACGCGCTGGAGAAACTCGACCGCGAGGACGTGACGCTCGTCATGGGCGGGTCGGGCCACCTCACCGCGCAACTCAAGCGATTCGCGGAACTGCTCGACGTCGAGGACCAAATCGAGTGGGTCGGCTACGTGCCCGAGGAAGAACTCGGCGACTACTACGCCTCCGCGGACCTGTTCGTCTCGCCGTCGCTCTCCGAACCCTTCGGCATCACAATCGTCGAAGCCCTCTCAGCGGGGACGCGCGTCGTCGCAACCGAAAGCGGCGCAGCGGAGGTGCTTCCGGAGGACTGCGTTATCGAAGTCGAACCGGACTCGCGCTCTATCGCTGACGGTATCGAATACGGTCTCTCACTCGACGGTGAACCGGAGTACGAACCGTACACGTGGGACCAAGTCGTCGACGAGACGGTGGCGTTCTACCACGAAATCATCGAAGAAACGGACTGACAGGGCTTATAGAGAGGGATAGATTGGACAGGACTCACCGAAGTAGTCGAACATCGGTCACGGGTTCGGGGTGTCGAATCCGATAGCCGCCTCTGGTCGGGACCATCCCTTCGCGAGGCATCGTCCCGCGCGCGGACTGATACGGCGAGTCGTCGGTCTGGACCGACTGGTACGGCGAGTCGTACGCTGTCTGGTAGGGACTGTCCGAGCGCTGGGAGGCGCTGTCGCTCGACTGTTCGGTGGCAAAGTCCTCTGGCGGGAGGTAGATTCGCTCGCCGGACGCCGAGCGGACGACGACTGCGGTGTCTTTGTCGCCTTCCATCACGATAGTCGTCCAGCTGTCTTCGATAGTCACGGAGAAGGACACCTCGTCACCTTCGTCCGCATCCGCATCTGGTGTCTCGTCGTTTGTCATACGCCTCCAACGGACACGCGAACACTTAGTGATTCGCCCGCACACCAGTTCTCTCTCCACGTCTGCTCTGTCACACCCACCACGTCAGCCCTTCCGTACCCACCACGTCAGCCCTTTCACACCCTCTCCGGCAACCCTTCCGTACCCTCCCCGGCAATCCTTTTTATTCGATGGGGGCGAATGCCCCACCGATGGAAATCGATCAGCATGCCGAGGAGCTTGCCTCCGCCCTCGGTATCGACAAAGAGGAGGTCAAATCCGACCTGCAGAACCTCCTGCAGTACAGCGTCCCGCTGGACGAAGCTAAACAGAGCGTCCGCCGAAAACACGGCGGCGGCTCCTCGGGGAGTGATGCCCCGCCGTCCTCGAAGCAAATCGCCGATATCGACCCTGACGACGGCAACGTCTCGGTGACGGTCCGCGTCCTCACCGTCGGCACGCGGTCTATCGTCTACCAGGGCGATGCGCAGACTATCCACGAAGGTGAACTCGCAGACGAGTCCGGCGTCATTTCCTACACGGCGTGGCAGGACTTCGGCTTCGAACCCGGCGACTCCGTGACTATCGGAAACGCCGGCGTCCGCGAGTGGGACGGCAAACCGGAACTCAACATCGGCGCATCGTCGACTGTCGGCGTCGAATCCGAGCCGGTCGAGACGCCCTACGACGACCGAATCGGCGGCGAGGAAGACCTTATCGACCTCACCGCCGGTGACCGCGGCCGTACCGTCGAAGTTCACGTTCTCGAAGTCGAATCGCGGACCATCGACGGCCGAAACGGCGAGACGACTATCCTCTCCGGCGTCGTCGCCGACGAAACCGGTCGGCTCCCCTTCACCGACTGGCAACCTCGTCCGGACGTGACAGAAGGCGCGAGTCTGCGCCTTTCGGACGTGTACGTCCGTGAGTTCCGCGGCGTCCCGCAGGTGAACCTCTCGGAGTTCACGACGCTCGAAGTTCTCGACGAACCAGTCTCCGTGACCGACTCCGCGCCCCGACTGAAAATCGGAGAGGCGGTCGACGCGGGCGGGATGTTCGACGTGGAAGTGCTCGGGAACGTCCTCGAAGTACGCGACGGCTCCGGACTCATCGAACGCTGTCCCGACTGCAGTCGCGTCGTTCAAAACGGCCAGTGCCGACAGCACGGCGAAGTCGACGGTGAAGACGACATGCGAGTAAAAGCGATTCTCGACGACGGAACCGGCACGCTGACGGCTATTCTCGACCGCGATATCACCGAAGCAATCTACGGTGGGACGATGGCCGACGCGATGGAGGCCGCCCGCGAGGCGATGGACAAGGAAGTCGTCGCCGACGAAATCGCATCGAAACTCGTCGGCCGCGAGTACCGCGTCCGCGGCAATCTCTCGGTCGACGAGTACGGCGCGAACCTCGAAGCCGACGAGTTCGAGGAGAGCGACGACGACCCGGCCGAACGTGCTGCGGCCCTCCTCACGGAGGTGCGCGCATGAGTTCCTCGCCGGTCGTCGGCACCCGCGAAGTCGCTTACCGCGCGTTCGCCGCCGAGTTCGACGACGCCTCGATGTCCTACTCCGAAAGCGACGAGGAACGCGCGCCGAACTACGTGGTCACGCCGACAGGTGCGCGCCTGAACCGGACGTTCGTCGCGGGCGTCCTCACCGAAGTCGAGCACGTCAACGACGAGGTACTCCGCGGGCGCATCGCCGACCCGACGGGCGCGTTCGTCACCTACGCCGGGCAGTACCAACCCGAACCGATGGCGTTCCTCGACGGGACGACGCCTCCGGCGTTCGTCTCACTCGCCGGGAAGGCTCGGACCTACGAACCTGACGACGCCGACGTGGTCTACACGTCGGTTCGCCCCGAGAGCATCAACACCGTCGACGCCGACGTGCGCGACCGCTGGATTGTCTCGGCCGCCGAGGCGACGCTTCACCGAATCGCGGTGTTCGACGAGGCGCTGTCGATGTCCTACCGTGGCGACGACCTGACCCGCGCCCTCGAAGCCCGCGGCGTCGACCCGACGCTCGCCGCTGGCATTCCGCGCGCAATCGACCACTACGGAACGACCCGAACGTACCTCGAAGCCCTTCGCGAACTCGCCGTGCAGGCGCTCGAACTCGTTGCGAACGAGCGCGACCAGGTCGAACCGCTTTCGACGTCACCGGACGAGGGTGGCGACGCGGTACTCGGTTCGCTTCCGGAACTCGACCTCGAACCGGTCGACAACGTCAACATCGCTTCCACCGAGGCTGACGCAGAAACTGCTGAATCCGCCGAGTCTGGTGACGCGGGCGAAGCAGAACCGGACACCGAGCCAGTCACTGCCGAGGCAACAGCTGAGGCAACTGCCGAAACGACAGACGTGCTCGACAACGACGTTGCAGCCGAGTCGCAGACGGCGGAGCCCGAGTCTGTGACGGCTGCAACCGAGACGGAACCGGAAGCAGCGTCGGAATCCGAACCTGAATCGGAAACCGAACTGGAACCGGAACCCAATCCGGAGTTAGAACTGGATTCCGAGCCGGAACCAGAGCCGGAACCGGAGACGGAACCAGAGCCGGAACCAGAGCCAGAACCGGAGACGGAAGCAGAGCCAGAACCGGAGCCAACATCCGAACCTGCAACCGAGTCGACCGGTACCCTCGGTGACTTCGAGGACGACCTGAGCGAGAGTGAACCGCTCGGTACAGCCGACGACGAACTCGGTGACTTCGAGGATGACTTCGGCGATATCGACTCGACCGAATCCGAAGAACCCTCGGCAGAAGCGGAGTCTTCGGCCACCGAGTCGGACGATTCCACGGCTGAGTCGACCGACCCCGACGGGATGTACGAACTCGACGACGACGAACGCGCCGAAATCGAATCCGAGTTCGGCACGGAGTTCACGTCCGGCGCTGATGTCGACCCCGCTGGCGAGGCTGACATCGACGTGCCCGACGCAGACGAACTCTCCGAGCAACTCGAAGCAGAGCCGGTTTCGGCCGACGAAGCGGACGCTGAGGCGACCGAGTCGGAATCAGAGCCAGAACTGGAGGCCGAGCCTGAGTCTGAACCAAAATCGGAGCCGGAACCAGAGCCGGAACCGGAACCTGTCTCGGATACCGTTGACGACGATGCGGACGAAGCCGACACCGCAGCGGCGGACACGGAAGCCGACGACACCGCCGCCGAAGACATCGACCTCGAATCGGTCGTCGTCGAAACGATGGAAGACCTCGACGACGGCGACGGCGCGGACCACGACGACGTGCTCGCTGCCGTCGTCGACGAGTACGGCGCGGACCCCGATGCGGTCGAAGACGCCATTCAGGAGGCGCTTCTCGGCGGTCGGTGCTACGAACCGCAGGACGGCGTGCTGAAAGCTATCTAAGTCGTGTCCGAGCCGCTCGTCGAACCGATTCCCGGCCATCCCGCCGCTGTCGCCCGAACAACGCGCCGCGGGTTCCCCGAGCGTTCACTCGTCGTCGCCGACTACCACGCCGGTATCGAGTCCGGACTGCGGTACGAACGGGGGGTCGAACTCCCGTCGAACGCCGCCGTCCGCCGCGAGCGACTGCTGTCGCTTCTCGACCGAACCGGAGCCGACCGTCTGGTCGTCCTCGGCGACCTCGGCCACCGCATCGGCGACCCGAAAGGCGACGAAGCCGAAGAGCTGCGTGACCTCGTCGACGCCGTGACCGACTGCGCCGAGATGACGCTCGTCCCCGGCAATCACGACGGCGGCCTCGCGGACTTCTTCGATGACCGCGTCGAGGTGACCGCCCGTTCCGGCGTCCGACTCGGCGACGTGGGATTCTGCCACGGCCACACGTGGCCCTCACGGGAGGTGCTCGCCGCCGACGTGGTCTGTTCGGCCCACGAACACCCGGCGGTCAGACTCGAAGACGAAGTCGGCGGCGCGCGAAAAGAGCGCGTCTGGCTCCGCGGGTCGCTCGTTCCGGACGTGTTCGCCGACCACTACGGGGTCGACGTGGCGGAATTGGAGTGGAACGACCCTCAGTTGGTAGTGTTTCCGGTGTTCAACAACACCTCCGGCGGAACGTGGGTCAACGTCCCCGGGCAAGGCTTTCTGTCGCCGTTCCTCCCGGACGGGCTGGTCGGTGGTGAGGCGTACCTGTTAGATGGAACGCGGTTGGGTGACTACCGGAACGTCTGAGGGCCAACGAGCGGACTACCCGAAGACGAATACGAGGACGCCGAGGACGAACACTGCAGTACTCCCAATGCGTGTGATTTGTTGCCATCCCGACCCTTCGCGGAAGTGTTCGGGAACACCCGATTCTCGTTCTCGAATCGCGTACACGACTGATACGAGCGTCACGGCCAGAAGCGCCGCGGTGAAGACGAGTTGCCACAGTTCGGCGTCGCCGTCGTCGGCACCGAACATGAGGAGTACATTCCCGAGCGTGAACCCCGCCTGCAACAGCCAGAACGTTCGTTCCGGGGTCACAGTGTCACACCAACCTCGGTGAGTGGCACCCACATCAGGCGACCACCGAAACGAGCTCCCACGAATTCATCACGACGTATCGGACTGCGCTCCCGACGACGAAATGGACGAGCGGGCCCCACTCTGTCGCTACACTGTCGTCGCCGGGATACCAGAGTCCGTTCACTGCGGCGGGAATCACAGCAGCCACCACAGCCGTCGCGACGATTGCGATGACGATTCGGGGACACGACCGAACTTGACGCACACGAAACATGAATCCGCCGGAGATGACCACCCCGAGCGGTGCGCTTAATCGCCTCGAAGCGTAACCTCGGTCGATGCCAGACGGCGAGGCCGCCGGAATGGACGCCTTTACGAGGCTCTCGCAACCCGTCCGAAATGCCCTCTCGGAGCGCGGATTCACGACGCCGACCGAGCCACAGCGTCGTGCGATTCCGCCGCTCGCCGCTGGAAAGAACGGTCTCATCATCGCGCCGACCGGGACCGGAAAGACGGAGACGGCGATGCTGCCGGTCTTTTCGGCCATCGCCGACGCGGAGGACCGATTCGGAATCTCCACACTCTACATTACCCCGCTTCGGGCGCTGAACCGCGACATGCGCCAGCGCCTCGATTGGTGGGGCGAACAACTCGACATCGACATCGACGTTCGCCACGGCGACACCACGCAGTACCAACGACAGAAGCAGGCCAACGACCCGCCGGACGTGTTGGTGACGACGCCCGAGACGTTGCAGGCGATGTTGACCGGAAAGAAGCTCAGAAAGGCGCTTTCGGACGTAGAACACGTCGTCGTCGACGAGGTCCACGAACTCGCGTCGGCCAAGCGCGGCGCGCAGTTGACCATCGGGTTAGAGCGTCTTCGAGAACTCGCGGGGTCGTTCCAGCGAATCGGTCTGTCGGCGACCGTCGGGTCACCGGCGGAAGTCGGGAAGTTCCTGACTGGTGACCGCGACTTCGAAATCATCGAAGTCGACGTGGACAACCGCGTCGAATTCGACGTGGTTCGACCCGACGTGACGAACGAGGACGAGCGATTGGCGGGGAAACTCGCCACCGACCCCGAAATCGCGAGTCACGTCCGGACGATACGCGACATCGTCCGCGACCACCAGTCGGTGCTCGTCTTCGTCAACACCCGCCAGACTGCGGAAGCGCTCGGCTCTCGGTTCAAGGCGCTCGACGACCCTATCGAAGTCCACCACGGGTCGCTCTCGAAGGACGTGCGAATCGACGTGGAAGACCGATTCAAAGCCGGTGAGTTGGACGCGCTCATCTGTACGTCGTCGATGGAACTCGGCATCGACGTGGGCCGGGTCGACCACGTCGTTCAGTACAATAGTCCGCGCGAGGTCGCCAGACTCCTCCAGCGCGTTGGCCGCGCCGGACACCGGTTGGGTGTCGTCTCTCGGGGAACCATCGTCACGGACCACCCGGACGACACGCTCGAAGCACTCGCTATCGCCCGTCGGGCCGAATCAGGCGAGGTCGAACCCGCGCGCGTCCACCACGGCAGCCTCGATACCGTAGCGAACCAAATTGTGGGCATCGTCATGGACTACGGCGACGTCTCGGCCCGGCGGGCCTACGAAATCGTCACGCGGGCGTACCCTTTCCGAAACCTGTCGGAAGACGACTTCCGCGCCGTCGTCCGCGAACTCTCCGGTAATCGGCTCCTCTGGCTGGACGAGGAGAAGGACCGCCTCGAAAAGTCGGGCGGCACGTGGCAGTACTTCTACGCCAATCTCTCGATGATACCCGACGAGGAGACTTACGACGTACACGACATGTCTTCGCGTCGGCAAATCGGCACCCTCGACGAAAAATTCGTCCTCAACTTCGCCTCGCCGGGAGCGACGTTCATCCAGCGCGGCGAGATGTGGCGCGTCAACGATGTAGACGACGAAGCGGCGCGGGTGAACGTCTCGCCCATCGAAGACCCCGGCGGCGAGGTGCCGTCGTGGGTCGGCTCGGAGATTCCTGTTCCCGCGCCCGTGGCTGGCGAGGTGGGCGAACTCCGCGATGTAGCGGCACCCCAATTCAACTCGGGTGCAGACCGCGAGCACGTCGCCCGCGATGTCGTCATGCGGTACCCGACCGACGAGGGAACCGTCTCGACGGCCTTGGGTCCCATCGAGCGACAGGCCGAGGCTGACGCGTCGATTCCGACCGCCGACAGACTCGTCCTCGAAGGGTCGCCACGGAAGGTGACGCTCAACTCCTGTTACGGCCACCGGGTGAACGAAACGCTCGGGAGGCTTCTGTCGGCACTCATCGGCCAGCGCACCGGCTCGTCGGTCGGGATGGAAGTCGACCCGTATCGGGTCGAGTTCGACGTGCCGGGGAACGTCAGCCCGACGACGTTCGCCGAGGTGCTTCGGGAGACGGACCCGAAACACGTCGAAGCGCTGCTCGAACTCGCGCTGAAGCGCTCGGACTCGCTGAAGTTCACGCTCGCGCAGGTCGCCGCGAAGTTCGGGGCGCTCAAGCGCTATCAGGGAAAGGGCCGCTTCGGCGGCGACAGACTTCTCGCGGCGCTCGAAGACACCCCCATCTTCGACGAAGCAATCAGAGAAGTGTTCCACACGGACCTCGCCGTCGAGGAGGCGGTCGACCTGCTACGGCGCATCCACGACGGCGACGTCGAACTCGTCGTCGCCCGCGAACCGACACCCATCGGTACCGGCGGCCGGAGTTCGGGAACCGACTTGCTCGTCCCCGAAAACGCCGACGCCAGCGTCATCGAGACGATTCGAGAGCGGATTCAGAACGACCGGGTGCTCCTCGCGTGTCTCCACTGCAAGGAGTGGACGCGGAAGACGAAGGTCAAACGCGTGCGCGACCCGCCGACGTGTCCGAACTGCGGCGCGACCCGCGTCGCCGCCCTCAACCCGTGGGACGAAGAAGCGGTGAAAGCGGTTCGAGCCCCGGAAAAAGACGACGAACAGGAGCGCCTGACGAAGCGGGCCTACCGCTCTGCGAGTCTGGTGCAGGCCCACGGGAACAAAGCCGTCGTCGCGCTCGCGGCCCGCGGGGTCGGCCCGCACAACGCGGCCCGAATTATCAACAAACTCCGCGACGACGACGCAGACTTCTACCGCGACATCCTCGAACGCGAGCGCGAGTACGCCCGGACGCAGTCGTTTTGGGACTGATTCGACGTCGCCGTCCGCCACGAATGCCGCCTACTCCGCGATAGCCCAGTCTTCGAGAATCTCGGTCGTCGCGCTGGCAAGCGCCTCGAAGTCCTGCATGGAGATGCCGTCGGTCGTGACGAACACGCCGAAGTCCTCGATGGTGATGCGGACGAGATAGCCGTTTTCGAACACGCGAATCGTGTACTGGTAGTCGCCGAGTTCAGACCCCCGATAGGCGTCTTGGGTCATCTTGAAGTCGTGCCACTCGTTGCCGATAAAGGAGTTCAGGTCGGCTTCCTGTTCGAGGTCGTCGCGGAGATAGACCTGCACGTAGTCGAAGCGATTGAAGTACGTAATCGACCGAAGACTGTCGCCGACGGCGGTTCGGCAGGTCGAAACGAGTGTTTCCTGTGCTTCGTCGGGGAGGAGATTGGACATCACCTTTCGGTGTGTTATGGAATAACAAATAGGCGGCGTCTGCGGCAGGTGCCGTGGCAACCCAACGACTGCTGGTTCGTATTTCCCTATTCTATTTCTGTCCCGACGCATAGGCGTCGCGGTAGTCGCGCTCGCGCCGAATGAGTTCCTCGACGCCGTATTCGAGGATATCCTCGCCAAGGGACGTGGCGCGGTAGTACGCGAACAGGCCATCCTTGTCGGCGCGCGTTTGTTTCCGCTTCTCGACCAGACCCGCGTCCACGAGTTTTTGAAGGTGGTAATGAAGCGTGTTTGCCCGAACGTCGAGCGCCTCCTCCAGTTCTTTCGGGCTTCGCTCGCCGAAGTGGACCAACCGGTACAGGAGGGTAAATCGCGTTCGGTCGCCGATGGCCGCCTGCATGTCGAGATACTCGTCCAGCGTGAGGACGCTCGTCGGCGGCAGTAACTCGGCGGGGTCTTCGGGAAGTCCGTCCGAGTTCGCCGGGTTGTTCGTCGCCATCTCAGTTCGATAGATGGTCCGTATCGGCTTAACAGTTCTTGAGTCGAATATCGCTGAAAAGGCCGTTTTTTATATATGGGTCCGGTCAGTACGGTGGTGTATGTGCGACACCATCACACGCGACGATATTCGAGCGGCCCTCGGGAAGACCACCTACGACCGGTTTCTCGTCTACGTGATGGGTCCCTACAAGTCGTTTAACCTGAACTACATCCTCTCGGAGCGGGAACTAGCTGACATCGACATCGCGGACCTCCCCGGCCCGATTCGGCGACTGTTTTCGGCGCGCGACGACATCGACGACGCGCTCGCCCTGCTTCGTCGTGTACAGGGGACGCTCCGGGCTGACCCCGGTGTGAATGCGTTCCTTGCGGTCGATGTCGACGTCGATACCGACGAGGTCGACGCCGCGACACAGAGCATCGCCTTTGCGGAGGCGAGCAACGCCACCGTGTTCGTTCTCCCCTTCCTCGGCCACAACTTCGGCGTCGGCGAAGAGGCCGGGTCGGTCCTCGAACGCCTCTCGGAGACCCACGGCGACCGAATCGCCTTCGTCCACGAGGCGACAGTCACGAGCGAGATGATTCGGGCGGCGCGGGCGCGTTGGGACCTCAGAGTCGAGACGTACGACACCGAAGAAGAACTCCACAAACGCATCCGACTGTTCGTTGCGGACGTGATGAATCGAGAACTCCACGGCGACTTGGAGCGACTCGATTAATTTGTTCATCGCTACCATACAACTCATTAAATTTAACTGACATGCGGGCAACTGCTCATTCGTCATGCCCGACGACGCACTCGGACTGGCGATGCTCGATAGATTTCGCGGGTGCCTGCGCGCGCCCTGCGTCTACCGCGACGGCGCGGAGGTTGGCGATGCCTACATCTACGAGCACTATCTCGTCCCGTCCGAGGAGTGGCCCGAGTCGAAGTGGGAGTTTCTCGACTCGCTTCGGACGCCCGTGTTAGATGTCGGTTGCGGCGCGGGTCAGCACGCGCTCGCCGTGCAGGAACGCGGCGATGTCGTCGCCTTCGACGTGAGTCCGAACGCGGTTCGCACGGCCCGAGAACGAGGCGTCGAGATAGCCTTCGTCGGCGATATGTTCGACCCGGCGGTCGAATCCGGGCGGTTCGAGACGATACTCGCAATCGGAACACAAATCGGACTCGCGGGGTCGCTCGACGGGCTTGCGGACCTGCTCGCATCCTTCGACGAACTCACTACTTCGACGGGTGAACTCGTCGTCGACTCGTACGACCCGAATCGAATTGACCCTGAACAGTTCTTCGGCTACAGACCCGACTCACGACCCGGACTCGCGCGCCGACAGTTCCACGTCGAATACGGCGACTTGCGGGGGCCGGACCTCGACTTCCTCTTAGTCTCGCCGGAGCGACTCCGAGAAGTCGCCGCCGATGCGGGTCTCGACGTTGCCGACGTGACGTACTCGAATCCCGAGTCGAGTTACTACCGGGCGCGACTTCGCTGACGAATCTGAGTCGAGCTATTACCGATTCGACTTCCGACGAATCGGCGGGTTCGTGTCTCTCCCGTCGAAACACCACGTTCACGACACACCTCTGTTGCGAGTGAACATGGGACACAGATTGTACCGAGTTCCGCTACTCTCAGCTCTCAGACGAGCGTCGGCGAGACGGAGTCGAGCGCCGCGTCGAAGTGCTCGCGGGTGATTCGAATCTCGTCGGTGTGGTCGTTCGCGGTGGTTCCCTCGTAGGCGTTGGCGACATCCTGAATCGCCCTGAGCGCGGCCTCGCGGCACACGGCTGCGACATCCGCGCCGGTGTAGCCGTCCATGTGAGCCGCCACGTCGTTCAGGTCGACGTCGGAACTGAGCGGCTTGTTCCGGATGTGTACGTCGAGAATCGCGCGGCGGGCTTCGATGTCCGGGGCGGGGACTTCGACGTGAGTCTCCAACCTTCCGGGGCGGAGAAGCGCCGGGTCGATGGTGTCGCGCCGGTTCGTCGCCGCGAGGACGACGAGGTTCGGATTGTCGGCGGCGTTGTCCATCTCGGTCAGGAGTTGCGAGACGACGCGTTCCGTGACGCCGGAGTCCGACCCGACGCTGTCGCGGTTGGTCGCGATGGCGTCGATTTCGTCGAAAAAGAGGATGCTCGGTGCGGCCTGTCGGGCGCGCTCGAAGACCTCGCGGACGGATTTTTCGGACTCGCCGACGTATCGGTCGAGGAGTTCGGGTCCGGCGACGTGGATGAAGTTGACGCCACTTTCGGCCGCGATAGCGCGGGCGAGAAGCGTCTTCCCGGTCCCCGGCGGGCCGTGCAGGAGGACGCCAGTCGGCGGGTCAGTTGCGGCCGCCTCGAAGAGTGGCGCGTAGGTCAAGGGCCACGTCACCGCCCGTTCGAGCGTCTGTTTCACGTCGTCGAGACCGCCGACGGCCTCGAACCCTTTGGTCGGTTGCTCGGCGACGTACTCGCGCATCGCCGAGGGTTCGACCGACGCCATCGCCGTCTCGAAGTCGGCGCGGGTCACCGTCATGTCGGTGACGGACACGCTTTCGCCCTCCCGTCGAACCCGACGAAGCGCGGTCATGGCCGCTTCTTTCGCCAGCGATTCGAGGTCGGCACCGACGAATCCGTGGGTTCTGGAGGCGAGACGCTCGATATCCACGTCATCCGCGAGCGGCATCTGCCGGGTGTGTACGTCGAGAATTTCTCGACGGCCGGTTTCGTTCGGGACGCCGATTTCGATTTCGCGGTCGAAGCGGCCGCCGCGGCGGAGCGCGGGGTCGAGGTTGTCGGCGCGGTTCGTCGCGCCGATGACGACTACGTCGCCGCGGGCGTCGAGACCGTCCATCAGCGAGAGGAGTTGACCGACGACGCGGTTTTCGAGGTCGCCACCGTCGTCGCGCTTTGCGGCGATGGAGTCGATTTCGTCGAAGAAGATGATGCTCGGCGCATCCTCGCGGGCCGACTGGAACACCTCACGGAGTTTCTCCTCGGATTCGCCCTTATATTTCGAGAGCACTTCGGGTCCGGAGATGGTGGTAAACGTGGCGTTGACCTCGTTGGCGACGGCCTTCGCGATGAGCGTCTTCCCAGTCCCCGGCGGGCCGTGCAGGAGGACGCCCTTCGGCGGTTCGATGCCGAGATGGGCGAACACCTCCGGTTCCGACAGCGGGAGTTCAATCATCTCCCGGACCAAATCGAGTTCGTCGTCGAGACCGCCGATATCCTCGTAGGTAACGCCGGTCGCCCGGCCGCGCTCGGAATCGCCGTCGTCAGTACCGGTCACGCTCTTGACGGCGTCGCGGACGGCCTCGCTCGCCCCTTTCGAGCTTTCTGCGGTCACAGTCACTCGCGTCGAGTCGGTAACTCGAACCACGCCGTCCGGTTGGGTTTTGCTGACGACGAGGCCAGCACCAGCGAGTCGTTCGACGCGGACGCGGTCGCCGGACTGGAGCGGTCGATTCCGAATCTCCGATTTGACCACTTCCTCGATGGTTTCCCGGTCGACGCTGGTTCGCTCGAACGCGCCGGGACCGGTCAGCGTCACCGCCCGCGCGTCTTCTACGTCTATCTTCCGGACGCGGACGCTGTCTCCGATTTTCACGCCGGCGTTCGCCCGCGTGTCGGCGTCGACGAGCATTTCGCCAGCTTCTGCGCCGGGACGAGCGGGCCACATCTTTGCGACCGTTTCGCGCGGCCCCTCGATGACGACCGTTTCGCCACTCAACACGCCGAGTTCTCGGCGCGCCGCTTCGGGGAGGCGGGCGATGCCGCGTCCCGCGTCGCGTTTCTCGGCGGCGCGGACGACGAGCGTCACCCCGTTTTCGGACATGGCTGTCGCTTCGGCGGCTCTGCCCTTGAGCATTCTCCTGGAGTAATCATTTTCTGGATTCGTGCGGTACAATCACACATGGTTGCCACGACGGAGAAGGATGGTGCGACGTGGTACCGCTGTGATGAGTGTGGGATGCTGTTCGACGTCGAGCAAGACGCAAAGGCGCACGAAGAGAACTGCGATACTGATAGCCCGTCGTACTTGCAGTAGTGGTCGGCAAAAACTGCAGTAGTGGTCGGCGAAATCGGTAATCGGCGGCAGGGAGGAGAAGTCTCGGTGTGAGTGACTACTACGTCGGGTCGTGCTCGGCTGCGATACGCTCTGCGTGTTCGAGTGACGTCGCTCGCTCCCACCGGACCTGTTCGCCGTCACCGTAGGCGAGCGCCTCCTTTAGCTCGTCGCGGAGAACGCCGACGCCGCGTCCGACGAGGTCACCGTCTTCGTCGCCGAGTTCGTAGTAGCCGTAGGCTTCTGGCGCGCTTCCAATCGTCCGCTTTTCCAGTGGCTCCCAGCGCTTTCGGAGCATCACTCGGAGACGAACTCGTAGGAGTCTTCGCCCCAGTCGTCCTCGACGAAGACGAACACGCGCCCGCGAGCGACGTCGGGGTCGGCCTCCACCTCGAATCGGTGGCCGGGGAGCCGCCGCACGACGACGCCGGGGAACAACTCTTCTTCTTCCTCTTCGGCGAGGATGACACGGCCGACGCCGCTGGATTCGAGCACTTCGTCGTGGGTCTTCAGGTCGTTGACGTACATCATCACGCCTTCCGTCTCGGTCGGGTCGGTGACGAGGACGTGCACTTCCTTTCCGGGGCCGGTCGATAGCGTGCCCGTGACGGTCTGGGGGACGCCCCGATAGACCGTCGTTCGGTTGTCGATGTACTCCACTTCGACGCCGAAGTCGTGGAGTTCGACGCCGAGGGTGCTCGGAGCAACGTCGTTTCGGGCGCTCATACGCCACCGTAGCCGCGGGGACGGGAAAAACATCGCGTCTCGCAATCCCGCGGGATATCGCGAACGCAACAATGCGGGCGAAAACGGCATGGACCGCCACACATAACACTGCGTGCCAACCTCCGGCAAGTATGCACGGCCGAGCCACCGCCCCCGGGGCGGGAACCGTCTTGAACGCCCTCGCGACGGGCACCGGCTCCGCGTTTGCTATCGACGCCGAGACCACCGCGTCGGTCGAACTGAACGACTCCGACGGAGTCCGCGGCACCATCGCGGAGGCTCCCGACGCAGACACGCGACTCATCGAGCGCTGTGTCGACCTCGTCGTCGAGGAGTTCGGAGACGGCGAAGGCGGGACTGTCGAGACCGAAAGCGAGGTTCCGATGGCCGCCGGACTCAAGAGTTCCAGCGCCGCCGCCAACGCCACCGTGTTGGCGACGCTCTCCGCACTCGGCCGCTCGGTCGGTCCCGACCCGGACGACGACATCTCCCGCATCGACGCGTGTCGACTCGGCGTCCGCGCCGCCCGCGAGGTCGGCGTCACCGTCACCGGCGCGTTCGACGACGCGGCCGCATCGATGCTCGGCGGCGTCGTCGTCACCGACAATACCGAAGACGAATTAGTCACCCGCGACGAACTCGATTGGGACGTGCTCGTCTGGACACCACCCGAGCGCGCATACAGCGCCGACGCCGATGCAAGCCGATGTGAGAACGTCGCGCCGATGGCGACCCTCGTCGCCGACCTCGCCCTCGACGGCCGGTACGCCGAGGCGATGACCGTCAACGGACTCGCCTTCTCCGCCGCACTGGACTTCCCGACCGACCCCGCCGTCGAAGCGATGCCCATCGCCGACGGCGTCTCGCTTTCCGGAACCGGCCCGAGCGTCGTCGCGGTCGGCGACCGCACGGACCTCGAACGCGTCCAGACGCTATGGGACGCCCGCGACGGCGAGACAAGACTGACCACCACACGAACTGACGGAGCACGAATTCTATGACAGACGACACCACAGACACGGCCGAATCGGTTCAGGAGATGTCCCTCGACGAACTCCGCGAGGAAATCGAGGATATCGACCGCGGAATCGTCGAACTCATCGCCCGCAGAACCTACGTTGCAGATACGGTTGCGCAGGTCAAAGACGAGAAAGGACTGCCCACGACCGACGAATCACAAGAAGAGCGCGTGATGGAGCGCGCCGAGAAGAACGCGGCGCACTTCGAGGTCGATTCGAACCTCGTGAAGGCGATTTTCCGGTTGCTTATCGAGATGAACAAGGCCGAACAGCGAGAGAGCAGGTAGCTGAAATAGGTCTCAGGCTCTAGATTACCGGTCGGTGACTGACTGCTCCCGGGCTAACATCGTTTTTCCGCACTAGATGGCGTCTACGGTGTCTCCGACTCCAGATGGTCGATCAGACCATCGCGGAAGAGCTGTCGCGTCCCTTCGGGGCCGGTGAGAGTCAGAACCGTCTCCTCGTATGGCGGCGATACCGAGATCTCGTAGTCGGCGAACGCACAACATTTCAATTCGGACGACGTGAACTGAGCGACCGCCAGTAGCGACTCGTCAGTCCCGTCGAACCGAACGTTCAAGCCATCCGCGGACTCCTCAAATCCGACATAGTTGGCGCTGAGACGCGAGCGGACCTCCTTGCTCCGTTCCTTCTCTTGTTCTTCGGTTAGGGTACACACAACGTCTCTTGTCGAGTCGTTCTGACTCATAGTGTGCTATTACTTTGAAGATGAGAGTGTTTATACTGTCAAGTCCGAAGTATTGGACTAAGTTCGGTGAATGAAAGCTATGCCAGAGACACCAGACTCGTTACCTGACGACCCAACTGTGGAGAATTCTGATATAACCTGCTACTGTCCATTGGGTGGAGTGATGGACCTGTTGAGTCGCCGCTACGCCATGCAGGTAATCTGCGTCGTTGGTGCAATCGGGCCAGCCAGATATGGCGAAATAGAAGATACCTTCGGCGAGGTGAGCAGTTCGACGCTGTCGGCCCGCCTCGATGACCTCGTCGAGGCTGGGTACCTCTCTCGAGAGCAGTACGCGGAGATTCCGCCTCGCGTCGAGTACGAACTCACCGAAACGGGTGACGAACTCCGGGAGAAGCTCGACCCCCTTCTCGAATGGGCGGACGAACAGGAGAATCTCGTATAACGTTCAGGGCGATTGGCTGAACCACTTTGCGAGCCCTGCACTCGTCGTCATCTCGACGATTCCAAAGACGACTGCGGGGAGTGTCGCTGCCGTCGGGAAGCCCGCTCCGACGAGGAGTGCAGCGGCGACGGCGAAGTCACGCATTCCAATCGACAGTGTCGCGGCGATACGCTCCCTCCGAGTGAAGTTCCGACCGACGAGCCAACCGACGGCATAGCCGGTACTGTTGAGGACGACCGCACCGACCACAACGAGAAGTAGCACAGCACCGCCATCGCGAACGGTCGACGCGTTGGCCGCAGCGACGATTCCGATGATGAGAATCACCATGACTCCCGACACAGACGGATAGATATCATCGTACTGTCCGATTCGACCAGGCCACCGGTACCGGGCTCCGACCGCGAGGGTCATCGGGATGACCACCGCGAGCAGCAACTGTTCGACGATTACCAGCGGATCGACCGGGACCGACGCGCCCAGAAGTACGGTCACGACTCCAGGGACGAGGACGAGCGTTCCGAGGCCGACCACGACAAGAACGACCGTTGCGAGGGCTGTATCACCCCCGCTGAGTTCGGTCATTGTCGGCGTAACGAGTTCTGGTGTCACCGCACCCAATACCACAAATCCAGCAGTGAGCGCTGGAGAGAGGCCAAGCGTCCGGGCGATGGCAAACGCGAGCAAGGGCATCCCAGTCTGCACGACGAGAATCGTGAGTACGGTCCGGCCACGGAGTTGGCGGAACCGCTCGGGCGCAAGTGTTAGTGAGACCGCTCCGATCATGACCGCCAGAATCGGCGTCGACAGCGGCGTGAGAAATGCGAGTGACGGGGTGAGAAGCCCAACGCCGACCGAAAGAAGCACCCAGATTAGTAGATACTCGTCGACGAGGGTTGTAACCCGAGTCACGACGCTATCTGACATCGATGTGGTGAATCCGTCCATGCGGGGTTTGGTCGTTTGTATTCCCGTTTGCTGCCGTGTTGTGAACTCATAGCGGCGATTGCGACCAGTGGGAAGATCGTTCTCCGCAATGCCTGCGTTTCGGGTACCGTCTACGAGTACCGACAGCCCGCTGCTTGATAGAGTTCGGGTATGGTGTTTGGGAAGTAGTTAGGCTTCTGCCGGGAGCCTGTCGTTGATTGCCTCGACGATGAGGTCCAAGTCGAGGGCAGCGCCGTGGGCGTCTTTATCCCAAATCGTCTCACCGTCGGCAGTCACGATGAACACACCGCCGTGGCCAGGAGAGAGTGTCACTCCATCCAGCTTCTGGCCGAATTCGTCCAGGAGTCGGGTCTGGGTTTCTACCGCTGTGTCAAGCAGTCCGCAGGGAACGCAGTATTCGATTTCGACTGACGTCATACCTCTCCTTTGGGTGATCCCGCTGTAAAGCTAGGACAAGGGCTCCCTGACCAAGTTAGCGGAGCCTAACCATCACCTCGTCAGTCAGCTGTTGTGTCTCTCCGCCATCGACGACGTATTTCGGTCCAGCACCCAGCCGAGCACGCTGCCGTAGACGAGATGCAGGACGAGGGTTGCAACCGCAACTTCGGCGTGGTCGCGGTACGAATCCCGCTTTCAGTCTGTGTTCGGTCACGAGGCCGACTAACCGAGTAGCCGCTGTGCTGGCCACGAGCGGGAACCAGAACCCCTCTCCAATAGTAAGAGTACCAGAGAACCGACCAGAACGCTGAGGTTCTTCCAATCCGGCCCAACGTACAGTACGGCAACGAGCATCACCGGGATGAGCGAGAAGGCCGCGAGTCGCTCTCCGACTCCGGCGAGGAGTAGCACGACCGCTCCCACTTCGATGAACCCCGCAACGATGACCATCAGTGTCGGAGCGGGCATTCCGATTGCATCGAAGAAGGCAACAGAAGTCCCGTGGGTGATGAACTTGCTCAGAGCCGGTTTCGCAACGAGTGCGGCGAGAACGAGACGAAGGCCTGTGAGAGCCCAATCCAGAGTCGACTGACGAACCGACCCGACGCGGGCACCATATGTGTCTTCCATAGAGGTCAGTGAGCAAGACAGTGAATAAGCGTAAGCGAAGGCCGTACTGATGTGGTGCACATCCCTAACCTACCCAGTATGCAGTATCAACTGTTGCTAAGCGACTTAGTAGCGCAATAATAATAGCTTTACATCCGTTACCGCCAACAGAAATGGGGAACGCGACCGAGCAAGCGTGTGTTGCGTCGTGGTGTGCCGACGATGACTGGTGTACCGTGACGTGTTCGGCTCATCTCATCGGGAAGAAATGGCATCCCGTCATCATCCATCGATTGCTCGCACACGGCCCGCTCGGATTCAACGCCCTCAAAGCGGAGATCGACACCATCTCCAGCACCGTCCTCTCGAATAGTCTGGAGGACCTAGAGGAAAACGGGCTCGTGAATCGCGCAATCGTGAGCGAGAAGCCATTCCGCGTCGAGTACTCCCTGACCGAACAGGGGGCCTCGCTAGAGTCCGTAATCGAAGCGATGGACGAATGGGGAGACGGGTATCTTCGGGAAAGCTCGTCCTAGAGTTCTATGACTCCCTCAGACTAGCGGTCGCCCGTGGCAAGCGACTCGAGAACGGTGTTGACCTGCTCCAATCGCTCACGCTGTCCGTCGATCCCGTGTCGCTCGGCGAGGTACTCGGCGTCGTTGTACGTTACTTTCACTTGGCCCCCGAGCAGGTACTCATCACGTCCGAGTCGGAAGAAGGTCGATAGCGCTTGCAACCCGGTTTTCACCTTCGACAGGGACGATAACGCGCATATCTTCGTTGTAGTCCGCGAGTAGTTCTCTGCATACACCGCACGGCGGAACGATTCGAATCTCGGTTGCATCGTGGTGGGACATCGGATACGCCACGGCGACACAGGTCTGGGAGCGACGAGTTCACAGATATTCTCCTCGGCTGAGAGAGGTGCGGTCGCGCTCGCTATTCTTCAATCGTGAGCGTGAACCCCCAATCGAACTCGTCCCACGTCGTATCCGTTCTGAACCTCGGCAAGAAGGAGTCCACAAAACGGTACTTTCCTGCGGGGAGACAGACATCACTCTCAGCGACAGGGCCGAACCACTTGTCTGTCGTTGCCTCCAGTATCTCTCGTTCTGGATACTGCAGTACGGTGTACTCCGTCTGCATGGTCTCGCCCACATCGAGGGGCCGAAATCGGAGCACGTCGTTACAGCTGAATCGAACGAGATTCGTCTGCCAACAACCCTCGACCGGGCGGTCGGGAATAATCTGTTCGTCGGTTCCGAAGGCGTACTTCTGAATCCCGGTATCGCTCGGAACGAGGACAATCGGGAACTCACCTTCACACCAGATGTTGGTGAACGGTTGAATCGCCCCAAATCCGACTATCTGTTCCGTCGAAGCACGGTTCTCGAACGACACTCGAATCCGAGCGGGTTCGTCAGATGAAAAATCGCGCACCTTCTCAATACCGAGTCGGAAGGGGACATCCTTCGGCTGTTGGTCACCTGTAACGTCGATACTCGGGAAGCGCTCGGAGGACATACTGGTTGATTGGGTCCCTGTCAAGATGAAATGTCCCACGGGAGAACAAGAAAACAAGTGGCACTGAGACGAGTTATGGCGAGTCTCGCCTGCAAAGCCCTCACTTATCATCGGCAATGAGCTATGCTAACATGGTAAATGGATCATGGCATCAGTCATCGCTGAACTCCGTGTCTCTGGCCCGGGTGCCATCTTAACAGAGAAGGCTTTACAAGCGCTTCCAGAGGCAGAAATCAGGATTCAGTATCAGGGAACATCTGAGCAAGCGGGAATCGTCGTCCGCGGTTGTGACTTCGATGAATTCGAAGCGGAGGTCCAATCAGACCCGTCTATCGACACCTGCGAGCGCGTAGCCGACTTCTCCGATGTCCGCGTCTACAACATCACAGCAGGGGCTACTCAGACGCTTATCTCGGAACTCCTCGCGACAAAAGGCATCCAAATTCTCGAAGCAACGAGTCCAGCAGGAGACTCAAACTGGCGACTCCGTGTCCGAAGCCCGAGCCGAGACTCCCTCTCCGAATTCATCGCAGAGTGCCGTGAAACGGACGTTTCCGTCCAGTTGGCCACTCTCTATTCAGAAACGAGTCCGCCTGACGAAGTTGACTTCCAGTGCCCCGCGATGGAGACTCTGACCGACGACCAGTACGACGCCCTAGAGAGTGCCTGCGAGATGGGATATTTCCAAGTCCCGAGAGGTGTTTCTCTCAGTCAGTTGAGTCAGGAGTTCGGTATTGGCTCTCAGGCCATGTCAGAGCGACTTCGTCGGGGTGTGAACACTCTCATCGAAGCGCATCTTCGACGCGATGCGGCGGAAGCCAACGAATAGCTGACTCTGCTCGATTCCTGCTGGTGGTTTACAATTCGTTCAGCTGTGATGGGGAAGTCACTGATAGATGGGAGGTACCGATGGACAAAAATAATGCATCTGTAATGTCTCCTGAGCGATATGAAGAGGGACCACAGCGTCTCAACCCTGCGTAGGGGCATCAACAGAGACAACCAAGACACCGTACGAATCGTTCAGCCCTCGCTTACTACCGGGTCGAAGTACGGTTCTCGAACGGTGGTGATTCGATGACCGAAACGGCATCCGAGTCGCGTCAGAGTCTCGCCGAATTCCTCGGCGCTAACGTTCCCACGCTCTTCGGCCTGTTCGTCGCACTCGCTGGCCCGATGCTGGTCGGAGAGTTCCTTTTGTTCCCTTTGACTGCTGAATTTTCGGGACTGGCTGAAATCCCGTTCTGGGTCGGGCATCTGTGGTTGACTCTCGGTGTCTTGGTCGCTCTCGTCTTGTACTGGGAACGAGAGTCGCTCGCGTCAATCGGAGTCGCGCGGCCAACACTGGCTGATATCGGGGTTGGCGTCGTCGGATTCGTCGTCGGTGTCATGGTGTTCATGCTCTCCCAACCGCTCCTTTCAGCGGTCGGTCTCTACGATGCCAACAGCGGCCAAGCCCTGCTTTCGCAACCACTTCCAGTCGTCCTCGCCTCGGCAATCACCGCCGGTATCGTCGAAGAGGTTCTCTTCCGCGGCTATCCTATCGAGCGCCTTCTCGAACTCACGGGCAACGTGTGGCTCGCCGCCGGAATCCCACTCGCTGTTTTCACTGCAATTCACATCCCACTGTGGGGAGTCGGAACAACGCTCCAGATTGGCGCGTGGTCCGTGGTCGTCACGGGTGTCTACCTCTGGCGACGGACGCTCGTCGCGCCGATAGTAATGCACCTGCTCAATGACATCGTCGGGTTCGTTATCCTTCCTGCGCTAGGCTGACTTCGACTCTCTGAAACGTCCCCCTTGAGAACAATTTCACGGCCGCAACGAGCCACTGAAACCTCGAAAGCTCGGTTCGGCCGTCTACGAAAATAACGGTTCTGAGTGAATTTTTAATCAGTGACAGTTTGTCAAAGTGGTGCTGAATAGAGAGTGCGCATCTCGAACGGTAGTAGTCCCCGCCAGGCCCAAGTGTGTCAAACTCTAACATAGGTGTGAGATATGTCCACTCCCATTGTTCGCACCGACAAATCGGTATTCGACCGTATCCGCGATGCAATCCTCAACCGCGGCGACCCCGACCACAAAGAGAAGCCAACTGGGCCAGGCGCGCCCACGCCGGGGTGAGTGGTAATCGGTTCTCGCGCCACTATCGAAGTGTTATTCTGCGAGATTCGCAGGCGGTATCGCAGGACTTCTCGGGGGGTCCCCGTGGGCGGTTCTGGTGTATCTTGCCAGTGCGGGTGCGTTTGAGTCGATTGGCTACCACAAGGTGCCGTCCACATCGGAATCAACAGCGCCGCGCCCAGCCTGTTGACTCTGTGGCAGGAGGTTGGACTGGCCGTCCTCCTTGTCGGGACACTCGTCGCTTTCGCCGTCAGCGGGGGAGTCATCGCTGGACTCGAACCGGACATACTCGGTGAACTCCGCGAAGAACTCTCAAGTTCGAGTTGAACCCCCTATATCTCGCCCTCGTAAGTGACTCGCAATCGGCCTACGACACACTATCCCGAATGACCATCACCTTCACCCGACGGACCGCGTCGAAATCCCGGAGTTGGTACGTCAACTCGCGCACGCGTTCGGCGGGACCGCGACAGAACAGCGATTCGAGACACCACTCGCCCTGATGGGTGTGGCTGGTGTTGAGAATGATATCCTGATACTCGTGTTGCGTGCTGTGGAGTTCTTGTATCACGTCGTGGTGGCGGTAGTCGAAGCCGACGAGCGCAACGACCTCGCCGGTCGTATCTTCGAGTCGGGAGTGGGATTCGATGAACTCCAACATCGCCTCTCGAACGGCACGCGAGCGGTTTTCGATTCCTTCGTCCTGCCAGACCCGGTCGAACTCTTCGACCACCTCGTCGGGTATGTTGAAACTCGTCCGCATCACTCAGAACTGACTCGTGCAGTTACAAGATACCCCCTTACCACGGTCGTCCTGTTATGACGATTCACCCAATTCGGTATTAACAACCGCTAAAGTCCGTGTTTTCCAAGGCTAGCCTAGAACCGTGTTCTCAGGTGATACATTCGGGTTGCTGGCTGGGGCAGTGGTACTCGGGGCAATCCACGGCATCGAACCGGGTCACGGCTGGCCGGTCGCGGCGTCGTACGCCCTCGACCAGGCGAACAAGTGGGTGTACGGGTTCGCGGCGAGTTTCATCCTCGGCGTCGGCCACCTCGTCAGCAGCATCGCGATGGTGGGGGTGTTCTTCTATGCGAAGGAGTACTTCGACCTCACACAGGTCAACGAGCCGATTACGATAGTGGGCGGCGTCCAAATCGGCGGCCCGGTTAGTCTGGTTGCCGGTGTGTTGCTCATCGCGCTCGGTATCCGAGAGTACACTCACGGCCATTCCCACGGAAGCCATGGGGAGGGCCATGGGACCGGGCACGGCCACCCCCACGGTTCTCACGACCACGACCACAGCCACTCGAACAAACTCAGCCGTATCAATTTACTCGAGCACGGTCGACTCCACAGCCACGACACCGACCACAGCTACGACTCCGACCACTGCCACGACTCCGACCACTGCCACGACTCCGACCACGAACATACCTACGGTCAAGATGACGACAGGCTGCGGTCCCGAATCAAGCGATTTATTCCGTTCCTCGGCGGACACTCACACTCGCACGACGGGCTTGATTCGGCCGCCGACCGCGGTCTCTTCGGCATCGCGTGGTTCGCGTTCGTCCTCGGATTCGCACACGAAGAGGAGTTCGAGATTATCGCACTCTGTGCCGGGTCGAACTACTGTCTCGAACTGATGGGTGCGTACGCGATTACTGTCGTTGTCGGCATCGTCGGACTGACGATGCTCCTGATTGCAGGCTACCAGCACTACGAGGAGAAAGTCAAGCAGTACACACCGTATCTTCCTGCGTTCTCGGCTACCGTTCTCGTCGTAATGGGCGTCGGCTTCGTTTTCGGTGTGTTCTAACCCCCAGTTCCTTTTCGGACGGGGCCACATCGAACGCGCCGATACGTTCGTCGACGTGTGGGCGACGAAACGGGTCCGTACTCCCGATTATCGGACATGCTCCAAAACAATTAGTTAACAAATATAATAATTATTAACAATATTTAATGCGGTAGCCAGTGAACAACCAGTTGGTTCTGGCGGGAGCGGTCCCGCATCGAATTTCGAATGAAGTGCTTGAGTCGTACCCGCTGGAACCACCAGGAGACACAGACAATGGCAACGAAATCTGAGGGAGGAGACATTGACGAAATACGGAAAGATATCGAAGAGACACTCGGGTTTGTCCCCGGATTCTGGGAACTGAACGACGAAGACCTCGTCAACGAGTGGCCGAACTTCAAACGCCACGCGTTCGAAGAGACCGCGATTCCGCCGAAGTACAAGGAACTAATCGGGCTTGCAATCGCGGCGAACATCAAGTGCCCGTACTGCCAGCACTTCCACAAAGAAGCGGCCAAGATGCACGGCGCGACCGAGGAGGAGCTCAAAGAGATTGCCTTCCTCTCGAGTTGGACCGCGCGCTACAGTGCCATCATTCACGGGATGGACTACGACATGGACACGTTCGAAGACGAATTCGAACGGATGGCCGAGCACCTCGAAGAACAGATGACCGCTGACGACTGAGTATCCATAAATCGCCCCGGATACGCGGCCACCCTCCTATTTTGGCTTCGATTCGGCACGCACCCTGCCAGCGTGGTGAGCGTTGCGTCACATTCCGCGAAAATTCCGGGTAACAGAATAGTCGCACCCCACCGCCGGTATCTCCTTACTGGTGGAGGTCGAAGCTATTGTTGGAATGCCAACAGAACAAGCGGAAACGACGTGGACAGGTGGAAAAAGCGGCAGTGGTGACTTTAAGACCGAAAGCGGTGCTGTCGAGGGGACGTTTACGTTCCCGACGCGATTCGAAGACGAGGTGGGGTCGAACCCCGAAGAACTCATCGGCGCAGCCCACTCCGGCTGTTTTTCGATGCAACTGACGGCGTTCCTCGAAGACGAGGGGTTCACTCCGAACAGCCTCCACACGGTGGCGGATGTACACCTCAAACCAGCCAGCGGTGGTGGATTCGAGATTCCACAAGTCGAACTGACGCTGGAGGCTGACATTCCCGACATCGACGACGAAACGTTCTCGACACTCGCCCAGCGGGCGAAGGAGAACTGCCCCGTCTCGAAGGCGCTGGCCGGTCCGGAGATTACGTTAGACGCGTCGCTCGTCTGAATCGTCGTCAGTTCGAGTCAGTAGATTCGTTATTTTTCGGTGCTCCTGCCGTTAGGACTCGCGGTTGCTTACTGCGGTAATCGAGGGCGTCGATTCGAAGATATTGTCGCAGACGGGACAGCGTTCTTCGACCCTCTCGACCCATTCTGCAACCGTCTGGTCGTTCACATCGGCGTCTATGTCGAGAACGACCCGGATTTCTTGGTAGCCCGCGCGAGCGTCTGTGTTATCGCCCTTGTAGACTCGCGGGTCGACGTCGCCGGCGACCGAGATGGTGAGGTCGGCCAGTTCGAATCCCATCTCCTCGGCGACCAGATGACCGACGACGTTGTAGCAACCGGCAATCGACCCGAGCATGTACTCTCCCGGCGTGCCGTCGCCACCGATGTCGAACTGGTTTCCACCCGACGTTTCGAACTGCATCTTCGAAGCGTCGACTCGTGACCCCTCGACCGACGTTGTCTTCGTGTGCGTGCGTTCGGTGCTCATGTTAGTATTCAATACACTGACGAGATGCTTAGTTATGTTCGCTCCAAGCGCAGAGACTCAGCGGTTCTCTTCGAACCAGTCGACCGCGAAGTCGACGAGCGTCGGTTGGTCCACGAGTTTGGCCGTCGCGGCGGCGACCTGCCCCGCAGTAACCCCGACTTCCGACTCGAAGTCAGACCCGAGTTCCTCGAAATCGTCGCTGTCGATTCTGATGTCTTCGTACTCGAAGACGACGCGTTCGCCGTCTCGGAGGAGCGGCGCAGTTCCCTGCTTCCGCTCTTTTTCGAAGTCGGCGCGGTACTCCGCGAGGTGGAGTGAGGTGTTACTGTCGTGGCCGACGCCGAGAAGGAGGACGTCGCCGTCGCGGTCGTAGACCCGTGCGAGTGGCGATTCGTTTCCGAGGCCGTTATCGAGACTGTGGTCGGCAACGATTTCGTCGGCGTCTGCGCCCCACGCAGCAAACGAGTACAGCGGGTGTTCGCTTCGGACGGCTTCGGGATAGTTACGGAAGCACTCCGGAATTGCACCCATACCCCGGGTCGGCGTCACTTCAGGCCGGAACGGCGGCCGCGAGTCGTCGATTATCTCGACCCAGTGGTCCGGAACTGGAGGTTCCTGCCAGACCGAAGGGTCGGAGTACTGCGTCGAGTGCGTCGGCATGACGAGCGTTCCCGATTCCGTCAGAACCTCTTGGAGCGCATCGACGACCGCCTGCGGGCCGCCAGACACCCAGCCGAGCGACCGCAGGGAGGAGTGGACGGTGAGGGTGTCGCCGGCTTCGACACCGAGCGCGCGGAGGTCGGACGCGAGCGAGGAGACGGTTCCCGGTTCGTCCACCTGCTCGATAGCGTCGGCTTCTGACATACGCCGATTGTCATATGGTCTATAGTTCAATGTTTTGCTCCTCGGGTTGTTGTCACCGAAATGGTTAATTTCATCCCTCGGTTTATGTCAATCATGTCTGGTTTATCGGCTAGAGATGCCCTCCGTTACGCCACCGAAGACAGTGTCGTCGGCCTCTTTTTGGTCATCTTCGGTGGGTGGGTGGTCTTCGCTCTCGGTGGAGTCGCATTCGGTGGCCATCTGCTCGGATTGGTGTCGTTTATCGGTCTCATCGTGTCTGCCGCCGGCGCGTTCGCTATGTTCGCTGGTATCGTCGCCACCGCGTACAAAGTGCTAGTCGATAGTCGAAGTGCCTAGGAGACGGCAAAAACGCTGGTTTTGGCGCTCTCTCAGTCCATGTACGTCTCTGCGAGCGCATCGAGCGCCTCGTGTCGATGTGTCGTGTGTGGAGCAGTCAACGGCGAAACAGAGATACGTCCTTCGACGACGGCCCGGCGGTCGGTCCCATCGGGGTCTGGAATGTTGCCAGTCTGCATTCGCTCCCAGACGGCGTCGTGGAGTTTGACGGTTCCGTTGTTGTACTCGGCGGTCATGTCGTACAGCTCTGAGGGGTACGTCACCTGCATGTCCGCAGGCTCACCGTCCGGGTCGGGCATCGGCGCGTTGACGTTCAGGTAGTCGCACTGCCCGAAGACGCCCGCGGATTTGGCATGTTTGGCGAGGTATGTCGCCGCCGCGGTCGCCTCGCGGAAGTCCTCCGGCTCAGTCGCCTTCTCGTGCCACGCGCGGTCGCCGCCACCGGGAACGTACAGCGAGAGGGCAATGGCTGGCACGTCGAAAAACGCCGCTTCGACGGCGGCGCTGACGGTTCCCGACCGGCCGAGGACGTACGCCCCGATGTTGGCTCCTTTATTGATACCGGAGACGACCATGTCCACGTCAGGGCAGAGTGCTTCTAACCCGGCGACCGTACAGTCTGCGGGCGTTCCCTGTAAGGCGTAGCCGAGTTCGTGCTCGGAGACAATTGCGTCGGTCGACATCTTCCGACCGACCGCGCTCTGGTCCGTCTCGGGTGCGACGGCGGTTACGTCGGCGAACTCCGAGAGGGCGTCGTAGAGTGCGCGGAAGCCCACGCTCTCGATGCCGTCGTCGTTAGTGAGGAGGATGCTCGATTCGCTCATGGTCTCGACTGAGAACGGAACCCGCAAAAAGCCATCCGTCGCGCGAGACCCGTAGTAAAACTGGGCGGTGCGTTTGGCGTTTGAATCAGGCGACGCGGTCGACGAGGGTCTCGTCGTCGACGACGAGGTTGTAGGCCTCCTCGTCGTCGTTCCAGAGCGCGAGGATATTTTCGAACACAAGCACGTCGCCGTAGTCGGCATCCGCCACGTCGGCGTTCAGCACTGTCGGGTGCGTTCGGACGGCGTAGTGGTCGACTCCCTCGCTGCCGTCGCCGATTTTGAACACCTGATTGTTCCCCTCCGAGAGGTCGTGGCTCAGTTTCACCGCGAGGAGGTCGATGCGGTTCGTGACGTGTCGCTCCATCTCGGCCATCTTGGCGAACCGCGACGGGTTCCCGCGAACGTCGAGACGGCGTTCCCCGTCGGTTCGGAGAATGCTATAGGAGTACTGCACGTCGACGTTGATGAACGTCCCTTCGTCTTCGTCGCTGTCGCGGCCCTCGTCGAGTCGGCGCTGGAACCCCGGCACGTCGAGGTCGGACTTCACGTCGAATGACCACCCGCGGTCCGATGGCGCGTAGCCGTCCCAGAGCCGAAGCGTCGGCGAGTAGACCGTCACATCGCCGTTTGCCGGAGCCACCTCGCGTTCGATTTCTCGGAGACCGATGCTCGTGTTTCGGTCGGCGGGAGCGATTGCGACAATGGCCCCGTCGTCTGCGAGAGCGTCGAGGTATTTCCGAACGACTGCGGCGGGGTCGTCCAGTTCGCTCAGGACGCTCCCGAAGAGCACGATATCGTACTCGCCCTCGGGGTCGAACGCCTCGGCCGTCTCGCGGTGGACGGTCGTCCGGAAGTTTCGGCGGGCCTCGCCGAGCATTCGTTCGAGCACGTCGGCGGAGGCGCTCGGTTCGAGCGCGTGATAGTCGACAACCGAGTCGTCCGGGAGGTAGTCGTGGAGACCGAGGGCGGGCCCGCCGGTTCCGGCACCGACATCGAGGATGCGAAGGGTACGCGAGAGCAGGTTACGCTCCGCGAGGTCGGAGAGGACGTAGCCCACGGCGGCGTAATAGTCGGGAAGATGGTAGATAGCGTAGCCGAGAGCGGCGTCTTCGTCGTACTCGACGGGGTTCCCTCGGTAGTAGTCCTCTTTCAGTTGCCGGACGCGCTGCCGAAGTCGGTCGCCCGAGTCGCCGACGTGCCAGTTCGCCCCATAGCGCTCGATGAGCATGTCTTCGAGGGCGAACGAGTAATCGTCAGGGAAGGCCGTCGGCGACCAGTTTTGGAAGGGAACGGGGTCGTCGCTCACGGGGACGAACGTCCCGTCGTCGCGCTCGAAGAGACCGAGGTCGGAGGCCTCCTCGCGGAGCGTCTGTTTCACCACCGCAGGGTGCGGTGCGCCTTCGATGTAGTCGGCTATCTCGTCGGGGTCGATGGGGCGAACGTTTCTGAGGTACTTCGCGTTGTCGCGGACGGCGTCTCTATCTATCATCAGTGAACTGTGGAGTGGTGGGATTTTCGAGGTGGAAATCGGGATTCGATTCGCCACTCGGCGGTAGTCTCACCCATCATTCGTCACTCGACAGGGTCGTGCTTGTCGGTCTCGTGTTCGTTCCCGTCTTTGCTGGTGTCGCTGCGAGCGACAGTCCGGTAGAGGTCGGCGAACGTTTCGGGGTCCGCCATTGCGAGGGCGCGGGCGGCGTCGGCAACGCGGTCAGTCCCGTCGCCGAACGAAGACTGAATGTCGGCATACACGCGTGGCGTGCCACCCGACACCGACGCGACGAGTTCGTCTAACGCGGCCGAAACCGGCGTGGCGAATTCGTCACGAACGTTGTCGGCGGCGAGGCCAAACGAGAGGACGGCGGCGTGGGTGGCGGCCTGAACTGTCTCCATCGCCCTGTCGTGTTCTTCCGGGGTCGTCTCGAAGACGTGGTTCCCGGCCGAATCGAGGTCCGCGAGAATCGCGTCGGTAAGCGGTCCAGACTCGTCGACGACCGCGGCGACGTTTCCGGGACCGTTTTGCGGCGCGAAAAGCGGGTGAAGACTGAGGCGTTCGTGACCGTCGAAGTGTTCACGCATGGCCGCTACTGGGGCGGCCATCGAGCCGGTTACGTCGCACATCACGTCTGTGGCGCGGTGCGCGTTTGCGTCGACGGCTTCGGCGGCGAGTCGCATCGGGACCGCGAGACACACCACGTCGAATTGCTCGTCGCCGTCCAGCGGGACGGCGCGACCGCCGAGGTCGTCGGCTGCAGCCGTCGCTCTTTCGGGGTCCGCATCGGCGAACGCGAGGTCGGCGTCGACCGTCCGGCCGAACCAACGACCCATTGCGCCCGCGCCGACGATGAGCAGGTCCATCGGTACGGAGTGGACGGTGACTGGCAAAAAGAGAATCGGTGCTGGCGGGTATGGCGAGAGCGGGCGATGCGGAATATCCGAATCGGGGGTTACTTTGTTGACAGACAGTCCACAAGCGCACGAGCTTAGATGCCCTCCACGTCAGACTCCGACGGCGAACGTCGAACTCGAAGGAACGTCCTCGCAGGACTCGGGTCGGCGGTCGTCGGTAGCCTTGCAGGATGTAGCGGACGGATTCCCGGGACTGGACCCGAACACGTCGGGGCCGAGACGACAGTCCAAGACGGACAGAATCCCGAGATTCGCTGGCGCTATCCGCGGCGAGAGGGGGACAAGGACGGAATCGGGTACGCGGCTGTAGAGGTAAAACGGGTGACTCGGCCCGAGGACCACTTTCCGACGCTGTCGCTACGGTTCAACTCGACCATCGGCGGGCTCGCCGCAAGCGACCCCTACGAGGGGTACCACCCCGATTGGTTCCGCTTTCGGTTCGAGCCACCGTCGTCGTACGAGGCAGCAGCGAGCTACGAAGCCCGTGTCGAGCCACCCGGGCAGTGGGACGGTTTCTCAGCGTACTACGACCTCGGGAGTACCGTCAAACAGACCGTAGTCGAACTCAAGAACGTCCAGACTCAAGGGACGATTTTCGTCCCGGTCGTGTTCGCGCCGTCGGCGAAGTCGATTCCCTCGTCGCTGTACTGTCGGTTCACCGTGCAGGCATCTCGCCCCGGGTTCGGTGGTAAGACAGTCCGCGCCAGCGGCGACGGAAACCTCCCGCTCGATGGGTTGGCTTCCCCAAACTGAGTCGCCGATGGCCTCGTCCGTGCCGAGCCATTCACCGCAACCCCACAAACCGTGTTGAACGGAGTGTCGGTGTACGAAACGTCAAGTGGCCGATTGACAATGTGTCTCTATGGTATTCGATGATGTGGATTTCGAGGGCCGGACGGCCTTCATCACCGGAACGAGTCGCGGTATCGGCAAGCAGATTGCACTCGAACTGGCGGACCGCGGTGCCAACGTAGTTTCGACCGGGAAGACTGTCGAGGAGCGCGAGGACCTACCCGGGACCATCGTAGAGACGACGGAGGAAATCCGAAATCGCGGTGGCTCGTCTATCTGGTGTCAACTCGACGTGCGCGACGACGACTCCATACAGACCGCCATCGACGAGACGGTCGACGCCTTCGGCGGCATCGACTTCGTCGTCAACAACGCCGGCGCGATTCACATCGCGAACTTCGAGAACACGCCGCCGAAGCGCTTCGACCTCCTCATGGACGTGAACGCCCGCGGTTCCTACGCGACCACTCACGCCGCGCTTCCGCATCTCCGCGAGAGCGACCACGCGCACGTCGTCACGTTCTCACCGCCGCTACCGGCGGAACCCGCACCCGGAAAAGTCGCCTATGCACTGTCGAAATACGGGATGACGTTCATCGCGCAGTCGCTCGCACAGGAACTCGCCGCCGACGACATCGGCGTGAACGCCCTTTGGCCCGTGGCGGCCATCGAATCCGAGGCGACTCGCCACTTCGGCATGGGAACGCCCGAAGACTGGCGGACGCCGCAGATTATGTGCGACGCGCTCGTCGAACTGTTCTCGCGCGACCCGACCTCGTGTACGGGGAACAGCTACTACGACGAGGAAATCCTGTCCGAGGCGGGCATCGACGACCTCTCGTCGTACGCGGTCGTCGAAGGGAGCGAACCGGGTCCGACGTCGGCCCAACTGTTCGACACCGGCTACGAACACTAACCTAATTATCGGGGCTGAGACTCAGTCCCGGAGATTTATGCTGTATGAACGCCAATTAACTGGCAATGTGTTTCCGCGTCATCACCGCTGTGGATACATTCTTGATGGCGCGATATATTTTCGAATCGGCAATTAGACTTAACTACCAATGGGGGTTCGCCTAATCCATGGAGTTCCCTCGCCTCCCGTCTCGAGATACGAGTGGTCAGAAGGTCGTCCTTCCCGACGACCTCGAAGGGGACCAGACGCTCGTACTCATCAGTTTCGACCGTCGTCAGCAGTCGCTGGTCGGGTCGTGGCGAGGGTTCGCAAAGGAGCTGTGTGAGACCTACGGTCATTTCGAGTACTACGAACTGCTGGTCCTCGGCAGTCGAAGCGGCATGATGCCCTCGCTTCCCGGTGGAGGCGGCATGTCGCCGGGTGCTGCCCGGAGTCGTCCGCACGACAACGCGCTGGTCACCCGCGTCAACAAGACCGCTCTCCAGCGCCGACTCGGTCTCCTCGGTGAAGGTAACATCTATGCACTCTTCATCGAGGATGGCACAGTTGTCCGGCAGGCTGCCGGCGTCCTCACCCCCGAGACCGCCGACGCATTGGAGGACTTGTTGCAACAGTGGCGCGAAGCCAATTCCGGTTGGACTGACGCACCGGGAACGAGTGGTGCCACCGGCGACAACGCGCTCGACAGCTAATTCTGTGCTCGAAACCCGTCCAATTGTCTACCGGCAAAAACTGGACTCGGTAGGTACTGTCGGTGCCTATTCGACGACGAGTTCGACCGGGTAGTCGGTCAGGTTCTCGTAGCCGTCTTCCGTGACGACCACGAGGTCTTCGATTCTGACGCCGCCAATATCCGGGTCGTACAGGCCCGGTTCGATGGTGATGACGTGGCCGGGTTTCAGTTCCTCACCGGCTTGGCTCAGAGACGGGAGTTCGTGCACGTCGAGGCCGACGCCGTGGCCCGTACTGTGAATGAAGCCGGTTTCGGCGGAGGGGTCGGCGCGAAGCGTGTTTTCGCCAGCGTTCTCGTACACGTCGCAGACGGCGTCGTGAACGTCTTTTCCGGTTGCTCCCGCTTCGATAGCGTCAAGAGCGGCGTGGAACGCCGCTTCGGTGAGGTCGAACCACTCGCGAATCTCCGGCGTCGGTTCTCCCTTGACGAAGGTTCGGGTCATGTCGCCGTTGTACTTCGTCTCCTTGTCGCGCGGGAAGATGTCGATAATGATGGCCTCGTCGGCGTGGAGCGGGCCGCTGCCGCGGTCGTGCGGGTCGGCTGCGTCGGCACCGCAGGCAACGATTGTCTCGTCCAGTGCACAGCCGTGGCGGAGGAGCGTAATCTCGATTTCCTCTTTGACGCGCTCGCTCGTCAGCGGTTCGCCCTCGTAGTGGAGGACTCCGTTGTCGGCCACGTCGGCGGCGCGGATGAGGTCTTCTGCGGCCCGCATCGCGGCCTCGTTTGCTTCCTGCGCGTCGCGGATGTGGTCGACTTCCTCGCTGGTCTTCACCGCGCGGATGTTGGACAGCACGTTCTCGGTTTCCGCTTCGACCGAGAGGCCCTCCTCGCGGAGCGCGTCGCCGGTTGCGAGCGGGAAGTCCGCGGGGGTAGCGACCGCCTCGATATCGTGGTCCGCCAAGAATCCGGCAATGGCTTTCGCCTTTCCGACGACAGGGCCGTGCTCGGTGTACTTCTCTCGGTAGTTGTAGTCTGAGAGTCGGGAGACGGTGTCGGCGCGACTTTCCTTTTTCGCGCGGCCGTACTCCAGTCCCGAGACGAGAAGGTGAATTCCATCGGGCGTGTAGAGCGTCGTGTACGGGTCGGGGGCATCGAACCCAGAGAGGTACAACTGGTTGGAGTCAGTTCCGTCGGCAGAAATGAGGTAGCCGTCGAAGTCGTCGCCGAGGAACTCGTCCAGTGGTGAGAAATCGGGTTCCATAATCCGGGCTTCGCCCGGTTGGTAGTAAAGCCCTTGCGTCGCGGGCGGCGGTTTCCGGTATCGGCTCCACAGAGCGACACCTCGGGCGGGGTGACACTCCGTGGATTTGCCGCCGGGGCACGCCACGAGATGGGTGTGACGGGCGCGTATCGCCCCCCGGAATCACTCTGGGAACTCACCGCGAACCACGTCCGCAAGCGATTCGATTTGCGCCGACAGGTGACACAGCAGGTCGTCGAGTGTGACGATTCCGACGAGAGAACCATCGGAGACGACGGGGACGCGGCGAACTCCTTCGTCGTGCATCCGGTCGACGACGTCGGCAACCTCGTCTTCGGGGTCGACACAGAATACGTTCGTCGAGAAGATATCGTTGGCAACGAGGTCGGACACGGCACGGTCGCCAGCGATACCGTAGACGACGAGGTCGCGGTCGGTCAACAGGCCGGAGACGACGCCCTTCCCATCGACCACGACGACGCTGCCGACACGTTCGTCACGCATCGTTCGAGCAACGTCTTCGAGTGTGGCTTCGATACCGACTGTCACCACGTCGGACTGGGCGATGCCTTTGACGAGCATACCATAGTATCGTCGTCTACAGGGAAAGGCAGGGTTGTAATTCTAACACGTCGGGAATGGGATTCGACTACTACTTCGAGAACGGGTTGCTGCGGGGCCGCTGCTAACCCACGCGGCGAGCGGAAACTGACACTCCGAGTGGCGAGCGGAAACTGACGCTCCGAGTGGCGAGCGGAAACTGACGCTCCGAGTGGCGAGCGGAAACGACGCCGTAAGCAACAAGCAGCAACCGCCGCTCCAAGCAACGGTGACATCCTCCCCGTCGTAAACGACGGGGCTTCCCGTACCGCAGGTAGGATATTTGCCGGTCTACGACACGACCTGTTCTCTCGTGCGAAACGTCCCGCTCTCGCGGTCGAACAAGTATGTCGATGGCTGTGCCACACAGCCGTTACTCCTATCCTCTCCATGAGGACTTGGAGTTATCTTCTGACGCATATTCTCCGCCCCGTTGCAATCCGCATTCCCGACTAACCCGCACGACGAGCAGACGTACAGGCCACGTTCGACACGGTTCGACTTCGTGTCATCACCACACTTCGAGCAGGTTTTCGACGTATCCCACTCGTTCTCTTTCAGTACCTCGATGCCACGTATCTCTCCTTTATATTCGAGGTACTGGTAGATGCGGTCGAAGGCCCATGTGTGGAGTTTCTTGTTGCCGGTCTTGCCCCAATCAGATTCGCGCACGTCTTCGGGCCAACTCACCGCGAGCGTGCCAACACCGCGTTCGACACACTCTGTGATGATGGCGTTCGTCAGTGTGTGGTAGAAGTGCGTCTCTCGGTCAGCGAGTTTCCGACGTGCCCACATCGACCTCTCGGACGGTCCGTTCTCACCCTCCGTGTCGTATTCAGCACGTTTGAAGTAGTGTTTGTCTTCTCTGAGCGAGTTGCCGGGGTAGAGAACATATTCATTGGGGAATGCGACCGTGGCGATGTTCTTGATACCGAGGTCGATTCCTGCTACTTCGTCACCTGCGGAATCGGTGGTTTCGAGTCTGACTTTGCAGACGAAGTGCAGTTCCCACTCGTCGCCGTTCCAGACGGCGCGAACGTTCTGTACCGACTCAACCTCTGAGAGGTCAACGTCCGGGCGAGTCTGATACTCGCAGAGCAGGAAGTCCGACCAGTACTCCTTGAGATTCTTCCCCTTGCTGAGTCGAACGCGGTTGTTCTCAGGGTCGTGTTTGAATCCGTCTTCTTTGAACGTGACCGTGGAACGCGGTCGAGTGTCGCCGTGTTTGCGGTAGCCGGGCGGATTCGCCTCGTCAAACTTGTGTCGCAGGTCGAACCATGACTGGAAAGCGTCGGAAAGTTCTTCGATGACTTTCTGACTAGATTGTGCGTTCAAGTCTTTCCAGCACGACTGGTTCTTCATATACGATTTCAGCACGCCCTCGTCTGGGATTTCGCCGGTTGCATTCCAGATGCGGTCGGCTGTCCATCGTGCGACGTCGTGAGACTACGTCTCACGGGCTATCAGACGCAGTCTGATAACGTTCCAGATTTTCGAGGCGGAGTCTCCGAGCGAGTCAAGGCCATCGCAGACCTGTCGGTGGTTCTGGATGGAACCAACGTAGGTACGAGTGACCTGAATCGCCAGACATAGCCTATGTAGACAAACTTACTCAAGAGTGTGGATTAGCGTGGAATATCCGGTCTGCCATCGACGGTGGATTGGGTAGGAGTTGTCGGATTCACTCCCGCCGTAAACGGCGGGATTCTCTCCTCGAAGAAAGATAGACAGCACTGCAAGCCGGGGAGAGCGTCGCCGCGTCCGGTACGCTGATACCGCACCCAGACAACCCCCCGATATGGACGCCCACGTTTCCCCGTCTCGGGTCAGCGGCCGAATCCGAGCGCCGCCGTCGAAGAGTTACACACACAGAGCCATCCTCGCAGCAGGCTACAGCGACGAGGCCGTCGTCCGCGACGCACTCGTCAGCGCCGACACGAAAGCCACCATGCGCGCAGTTCGAGCGTTCGGCGGAACCGTCGACCGCGACGGCCAGACGGTCGATGTCGTCGGATTCGACGGCCGCCCCGGAACGCCGGACGACGTGATCGACTGCGCGAACTCGGGAACGACAATGCGCCTCGTCACCGGTTGTGCCGCCCTCGGAGCCGACCTGACCGTCCTTACCGGCGACGAGTCGCTTCGGTCGCGCCCCCACGGTCCGCTTCTCACCGCCGTTTTCGACCTCGACGGCCGCGCGGAGAGCACGCGACGAAACGGACAAGCACCGCTCGTCGTCGGCGACGGGATGACCGGCGGCACGGTCGAAATCCCCGGCGACGTGTCGTCGCAGTTCATCACGGCGCTTCTCATGGCCGGCGCAGTCACCGACGTGGGAATCGACATCGACCTCACGACGGAACTCAAATCCTCGCCGTACGTCGATATCACGCTCGAACTGCTCTCCGACTTCGGCGTCGAAGCCACGCGAACCGAGGACGGCTTTTCGGTCCCCGGCGGGCAATCGTACCACCCGGTCGACGGCGAGTACAGCGTCCCCGGCGACTTCTCGTCTATCTCGTATCTCCTCGCCGCCGGCGCAGTCGCGGGCGCGGAGGGTACATCGGTCACCATCGAAGGCGCGCGCCCGTCGGCACAGGGTGACAGCGCCATCGTGGACATCGTCCGCGACATGGGTGCCGAAGTCGAGTGGGACGAAGACGCAGGCGAACTTACTGTCTCGCCGGCCGACCTCACGGGAACGACAGTCGACGTGGGCGATACGCCCGACCTGCTGCCGACTATCGCGGTACTCGGTGCTATCGCCGACGGCGACACGGTCATCGAGAACTGCGAACACGTCCGCTACAAGGAGACCGACCGCGTGACCGCGATGGCCGAAGAACTCGCCAAGATGGGCGCGAATGTCACCGAACAACAGGACCGTCTCACGATTCACGGCGGCGAGACGGACCTCGTCGGCGCGGCAGTTGATGGCCGTGGTGACCACCGTATCGTGATGTCGCTTACCATTGCGGCCCTCGTCGCCAAAGGCGAGACAACCATCGCCGGGTCGGAACACGTCGACGTGTCGTTCCCGAACTTCTTCGAGACGATGCGCGACCTCGGCGTCGACGTACTCGAGAACTGAGCCGAACCAGACCTGAAGAAAACCCAACCGAGCAGAATATTTTTCCTACCGCCGTCCGGTGACTGTGCCATGCAGTTATCCGACCTGTCGGCACTGCGGAAGCGCCAGCAAGATGGGGACTACCTCCTCCCCGCGTATGAGGACTGGTGTTTCTCCCGGGTTCCGGGTACTATCGCCGACTTGCTTGGAGCCGACATCGGGCCACGACTCCCCGACGCGGCCACCGACGGGTACGGTGACGTATCTCGCGTCGTCGTCTTTCTCGTCGATGGGTTTGGCCTCGCCCAGTGGGACGGCGAGCGCGAGCGAGTCCCCTTCTTACGCCGGTTCGAGCGTGCCGGAACGGTGACGCCGCTCACGTCCGTCTACCCGTCGGAGACGGCCGCCGCGTTGAACACGTTCCACTCCGCGACCCTCCCCGCAGAGCACGGCGTCATCGGGTGGAACGTCTACGACCCTGATGCGGACGAGATGTTCGAGGCGCTTCCGTTCATCCGGAAGGACGGGTCGGAACCAGAACGAATCGACTTCGAGGACGTGGCCAACGCAGAGTCCATTTATCCGGAACTCTCGGCGGCGGGCGTCGAAACGCACCACGTGACGCCGTTCCCCTCCGAGTCCACGGTTCCGCACACCTACGACCCCGAAGACCTCTCGACGTTTCTCGACGCCTTTGCGGAGGCTGCCGAGGGTGCGACGGACCCGTCGTACATCTTCGCGTACCTCCCGCAGACCGACGCCATCGGGCACGCCGAAGGCGTCGATTCCGACGCCTATCGAGAGACGGCGGACGAGACGTTCGCCCGTGTCTCCGGGGCCATCGACATGCTCGCGGAGACAACCGACGACGACGGAGAAACGCTCGTCTGCATCACCGCGGACCACGGTCTCATCGACACCGACCCGGACCGAAACGTCGATCTCTCGGCACCCCCGTTCGACCTCGTTTCGGACCTGAAGACCCTGACCGACGGGACGCCGATTCGGTTCGCTGGCAGTCCGCGAAACGTCCACCTGCACCTCGAACCGGAGCGAATCGACGAGGTGCACGACACGCTCACAGCGGAACTCGATGCGAGGGTGTTCCGGAAACAGGAGGTGTTAGACTCCGACCTCTTCGGCCCGAATCCCTCTGCGACCTTCGAGCGCCGACTCGGCGACCTCGTCGTCGTCCACCAAGACCTCGGCGTCTGGTTCGGCGACGAGGAGGAAGCCGAACTCGGTCTCGTCGCCATGCACGGCGGCCTGCACCCCGACGAGATGCTGGTTCCGTTCGCCACGGCGACGCTCGATTCACTCCGCTGAGTTCGGTTCCTCGTCGGGTCCGCGTCCGGTCACGCCCGTCTCCTTCACGATTGCGTCGGTCCACCAGAGTTTGAGCACCATCACACCGAGTGTTCCGAGCACGGTTCCGACCGGCTTACGGCGAATCGCTGAGGCGAAC
Organism: Haloferax mediterranei ATCC 33500; assembly: GCF_000306765.2. Taxonomy (NCBI): domain Archaea; kingdom Methanobacteriati; phylum Methanobacteriota; class Halobacteria; order Halobacteriales; family Haloferacaceae; genus Haloferax; species Haloferax mediterranei. The sequence goes on along the minus strand of NC_017941.2, from coordinate 1,295,830 downwards.
GCGTAGACGGTAACTGGGATGTTGAGGACGTTGAGAACGTTCGGGTAGTCGAGACTCATCGTTCCGTTTCCCTCGTCCAACCACTCGCGCTCGGCGAGAACGATGCGACTCAGGTAGTTGTCTGTGCGCTCGGGTCGCGGAAACAACACAGGGTTGACCGCGATGAACGCCACGGTCGCCGCGAAGAGTCGGCGGTTTCGCTTGTAGATGGCGTACATCAACACCGGATACACGAGGATTCGCGTCCCGCCGCTCCACGGGTTGGCGTGTCGCTCCCAGAACGTCGCTTCGAGGCGACTACGGAGACTTCCGCGGGTTGTCGACCCCATACCGTTCGTTCGACGCCATCGGTTATGAACCTCCGCGAGGCGAAATCCCGCCTACGATTGCACCTTTCTACAAACACTAAATGCGCGGCCCCCCGAGGGTCGGGTAATGAACGGAAATGAATTCGGTCGCCTCTTTCGGGTGACCACCTACGGCGAGAGTCACGGCGACGCCATGGGCGTCACCATCTCGGGGTGCCCCGCGGGCGTGGAACTCTCCGTCGACGACGTACAGGCGGAACTGGACCGACGAAAGCCGGGCCAGTCGATGATTACCACGAGTCGCGGCGAACCGGACGCCGTGGTCATCAACTCGGGGACGCTAGACGGCTACACGACGGGCACGCCCATCGGAATGGTCGTACAGAACAAGGACGCCCGTTCCGGCAAATACGAACCCTACGTGACGGCCCCGCGGCCCTCGCACGGCGACTTCACTTACTCGGCGAAGTTCGGGACGCGTAACTGGGGCGGTGGCGGGCGCTCGTCCGCGCGCGAGACTGTGAACTGGGTCGCCGCGGGTGCCGTGGCGAAGCAGGTCCTCGAACAGAGCGAGTACGATATCGAGGTCAAGGCGCACGTGAACCAGATCGGCGACGTGGAAGCGCCGCCGGTCACGTTCGAGGAGATGCTCGAACACTCGGAGGAAAACGACGTTCGCTGCGCCCATCCCGAGACGGCCGAGAAGATGATGGAGGTCATCGAACAGTACCAGACGGAAGGCGACTCAATCGGCGGGTCAATCTACTTCGAGGCGCAGGGCGTCCCTCGCGGACTGGGCGCACCCCGGTTCGACTCGTTCTCCGCCCGACTCGGACAGGCGATGATGGCCGTCCCGGCGGCGACAGCGTTCGAATTCGGTCTCGGCCGCGAGGCCCGTGAGTGGACCGGCTCGGACCGCAACGAAGACTGGGAGTTCGACGAGAACGACGACCCGCGCCCCGTCGGCAACAAACACGGCGGCATTCAGGGTGGTATCACCACCGGCCAACCCATCTACGGCGAGATGACGCTCCACGCGCCAACCTCGATTCCGAAGAAACAGCGGACCGTCGACTGGGAAACGGGCGAGGAAAAGGAGATTCAGGTTGTCGGCCGCCACGACCCGGTGTTACCCCCACGCGGTGTACCGGTCGTCGAGGCGATGCTGTACGCCACAATCCTCGACTTCATGCTCCTGTCGGGTCGTATCAACCCCGACCGCCTCGACGGACAGGTCGGTGAGTACGACACGCCGTATCATCCATCGAGTCCCGACAACGAGTAAATCACTCTATCCCGAGTTATCGTTCACCGTATACACTGATTCTGACTATCCGTTCGTCCATTTTTGGTTATGGGTAACATGCCCAATTTAACAATATTAAGTCCTTCATTATCTTTTCTTGTTAATCCATAGCAAAGTCTTTAATCAAACCCACCCCAACTTTTCAGATAGCGCCCCAGCGGGGCCGTGAGCTCAAAATATGACTGACCACGAACTTATCTGGCGTATCGCAGGGGGTTCCGGGGACGGTATCGCCTCGACCAGCCAGAACTTCGCTAAAGCCCTGATGCGAGCGGGGCTACACGTTTTCACGCATCGCCACTACCCGTCGCGCATCCGCGGTGGTCACACGTACACGGAAGTTCGTGTGAGTGCCGACCCCGTCAAATCGCGTGGTGACGGGTACAACTTCCTCCTCGCCCTCGGTGACTCCTTCGCACGCAACCCGAGCGAGGGTGCCTACTACGGCAACGAGGAAATCAAGCCGCTCTCGGAGAACCTCGACGAACTCGTCGAGGGTGGTGTCATCGTCTACGACTCTGGTCTTCTCGACGCCTCCGAGATTGAGGACTTCGACGAGCGCGTCGAAGAGAACGACTGGCACGTCTACGATATCGACCTGCGCACCATCGCCCGCGAACACGGTCGTGAGGTCATGCGCAACACCGCCGGTGTCGCCGTCACGTGCGCCATCGCAGACATCGAACCCGACGTCATCAAGAGTCTGATGTCGGATGCGATGCCGGACAAGATTCTCGAACCCAACCTCACCGTCTTCGACGACGCGTACGAGATGGTCCAAGAGGAGTTCGACGTCGAAGCGCCGGACATTCAGGCGCCGACCGGCGAACACGACGAAGAGCAGGTTCTTCTCTCCGGTTCCGACGCAATCGCGTACGGTGCCATCGACGAAGGCTGCCGCTTCATCGCGGGTTACCCGATGACTCCGTGGACGGAAGTCTTCACTATCATGACCCAGAACCTCCCCGAACTCGGCGGTATCTCCGAGCAGGTGGAGGACGAAATCGCCGCCGCTGCGCTGGCAATCGGTGCCTCGCACGCCGGTGCAAAGGCCATGTCCGGTTCGTCCGGTGGTGGCTTCTCGCTTATGTCCGAGCCGCTCGGTCTCGCAGAAATCACCGAGACGCCGCTCGTTCTCGTCGAGGCCATGCGTGCCGGTCCGTCGACCGGGATGCCAACCAAGCCCGAGCAGTCCGACCTTGAACACGTCCTGTACACGTCGCAGGGTGACTCCCACCGTGTCGTCTTCGCCCCCGGCAACGCAGCCGAGGCGTACTACCAGACGCGCAAGGCGTTCAAGCTCGCCTACGAGTACCAGATTCCGTCTATCGTCCTCTACGACCAGAAGCTCGGCGGCGAACTATCGAACGTCCCGGCTTCGGTCTTCGACGAGGAACCGAACGCCGACCTCGGCTCGGTCCTGACGGAAGCGGAACTCGAAGAGGCACCGCACGACGACGCCGGCAAGTACCAGCGCTTCCAGCACGACACCGAAAACGGTGTCTCGCCGCGCTCGCTGCCCGGACAGAAGGGCGGTCGCTACCTCGCCACGGGTAACGAACACATGCCCGCGGGTCACATCTCGGAATCTCCCGAGAACCGCGTCGCCCAGATGAATCGCCGCATGCAGAAGGTCGACTCCATCCGTGCCGAACTCAACGACGACAACGAGTTCAACACGGTCTACGGCGACGAAGACGCCGAAATCGGTCTCATAACCTTCGGTAGCCAGCAGGGTACCGTCGAAGAGGCCGCCGACGTTCTCAACGAGAACGGCCACTCGGTGAAAGTCTTCGGCGTCTCCGAAATGATGCCGTTCCCGAAACAGCAGGTCTCGGAATTCCTCGACAGCGTCGAGGAAGCGCTCGTCGTCGAGATGACGGCCTCCGCGCAGTTCCGCGGTCTCATCCAGAAGGAACTCGGCGGTTACGGCGACAAGATGTCGAGTCTCCTCAAGTACAACGGCAACCCGTTCGAGCCCGCCGACATCGTCGAGGGCTTCGAGACGGCGCTCCTCGAAGGCGAGGAGCTCCCAGACAACCGCACGAAGTTCGTCCCCAAGGTGGGTGAATAAATCATGAGTGCATTCAGCGCAATCGGTGAAGAAACGGAAGAGGACCAAAACGAGTTCACCCCTGGACTCGAACCCCAGCCGACGTGGTGTCCTGGCTGTGGTGACTTCGGTGTCCTGAAGGCTCTGAAGGGTGCGGCGGCCGAACTCGGCCTCTCGCCCGAAGAGATGATGGTCACGACCGGTATCGGATGTTCCGGGAAGCTCAACAGCTACTTCAACAGCTACGGCTTCCACACCATCCACGGTCGTTCGCTGCCTATCGCCCGCGCCGCAAAGCTGGCGAACCCCGGTCTGACCGTGGTCGCTGCTGGCGGTGACGGTGACGGCTACGGTATCGGTGGCAACCACTTCATGCACACCGCTCGTGAGAACCACGACATCACGTACATCGTGTTCAACAACGAGATTTTCGGCCTCACGAAGGGACAGACGTCCCCGACGTCGCCGATGGGCCACAAGTCGAAGACTCAGCCGCACGGTTCGGCCAAGACGCCGCTTCGACCGCTCTCGATGTCCCTGAACGCGGGTGCGTCGTACGTCGCCCGTACGGCCGCAGTCAACCCGAACCAGGCGAAGGACATCATCGTCGAAGCCATCCAGCACGACGGCTTCTCCCACGTCGACTTCCTGACGCAGTGTCCGACGTGGAACAAGGACGCACGCCAGTACGTCCCGTACATCGACATCAACGACTCTGACGACTACGAGTTCGACAAGACGAACCGCTCGGAAGCCTCCGAGATGATGTTCGAGACGGAGAACGCACTGCACGAGGGTACCGTCCTCACCGGCCGGTACTACGTCGACGAAGACCGTCCGTCCTACCAGCAGGAGAAAAAGCGCATCGGCGAGATGCCCGAAGAACCGCTCGCAGAGCGGTACTTCGACGACTCCTACGAGTGGGAGCGCTCCTTCGACAACTTCCTCGACAAGCACAAATAACGCCGACAGCCGATTCGTCGGCAACCGTTTTTTGACTTGGTTTACTACCAGGTTCGACGTGAAAGAGAACCGTTTTCTGATTCGCAAGATATTTTTCTCCCGTAGTAAAACCAACGGGCATGGAAACCACGTCCACGGAGGGACGCATCTTGGCAGTCTTGGAGGAAGACGCGAAGGCGTCGTACGCTGAGATTGCCGAGCGGGCGGGCGTGTCGAAGCCGACGGTCCGGAAATACATCCGCAAACTCGAAGACGACGGTGTCATCATCGGATACTCCGCCGATATCGACCCGAAGAAACTCGCAGGACAGTCGATTGCGATGGTCGGCATCGACGTTGCGAGCGAACGATACGTCGAAGCAACACGGACATTGAAGGAACTCGACGCTGTCGAAGCGCTGTACACCTCCTCTGGAGACCACATGCTGATGGCCGAGGTTCGCGCCGTCGACGGCGACTCCCTCGGTGACGTCATCTCCGATGGAATCCTCTCTATCAACGGCGTCGAAGCCGCACACCCGTCGTTCCTGCAGGAACGACTGAAATAAGCGCCGAACAACGAGTCGACTCTCCGTCCCTCCTGCGATTTACTTGCTATACGTTCACTCACCGAACATCTGTTCACCAGTCGTACGTCTACTCTACTTTCACCGTGCTATCTGAATTTACTTTCACCCCGCTATCTGAAGCTTCAGGTACGTCGCTCACGTACGCCCGATAATGGCGGAGGAAACACTGCCGGGTACGACGACCGACGAGCGTCCCGACAGAATCGTCCTCCACGTGGACATGGACTGTTTTTACGCCTCCTGTGAGCGCCTCCGCGAACCTGCTCTCGTTGGTGAACCGGTGGTCGTCGGGATGGGGTACGAACCGGGCGAGGGCCACGGGGCTGTCGCCACGGCGAGTTACGAAGCCCGGAAATTCGGCGTCGAAAGCGCCCAACCGATTTCCACGGCACTCGACCGGCTTCCCCGACTCGAAGATATCGCCCCGGACGACGACCCGGCAGAAGCGGGCTACTACCGCACCGTCGACATCGAGTTCTACAAGTCGGTCGCCGCGGAGGTCAAAGAGATTCTTCACGACTGCGCCGACGTGGTCCGCGAGGTGAGCATCGACGAGGCATATCTGGATGTGACAGACCGAACCGCGTGGGACCTCGCACCCTCGGACGACCGGACGCTGGCGGAGGGATACGCCCGATACGTAAAACAGCGAATCGCCCGCGAGGTCGGTGTTCCGGCCTCTATCGGCGTCGCACCCAACATGTCCACCGCGAAAATCGCCTCCGATTTCGACAAACCGGACGGCCTGGTGGTCGTCCGCCCCGGCGACGTTCGGTCGTTTCTCGAACCGCTCCCGGTCGAGGAAGTCCACGGCGTCGGTCCGGTTACGGCCCGTGAACTCGGGTCATTCGGTATCGAAACCGCGGGTGACCTCGCGGCGGCCGATGCATCGGTGCTCGAATCCAACTTCGGGTCTCGGGGGCGCGAACTCCACGAGCGGGCGCGGGGCTACGACGACAGGGAAGTCACGCCGACGGGACGGCCGAAGAGTCTCTCCCGCGAATCCGCGTTTACCGACCCGACTGCCGACCCGTCCGACAAACGAGAGGTCGTCCGTGCTCTCGCGGCCGACGTGGCGGACCGTGCCCAGTCGCGCGGCGCGATGTACCGAACCATCGGCATCAAAGTAGTCGTCCCGCCGTTCGACATCAGCACCCGCGCACGCTCACTCTCCGGGCCCGTCGACGACCCGGACCTCGTCGAATCCGTCGCACTCGACCTGCTCGACGCCGAGTTCCGCGAGACGCGAGTACGAAAGCTCGGCGTTCGCGTCTCGAACCTCTCGTTTTCGGACGCCGACCAGTCGAGTCTCGACGGGTGGGAGTCGAGTCAGCCGACTCAGTCGGATAGTCGTGGCGGTGACCCGGACTCGAAGGAGTCCGACGAACACGCTCCTTCAGACGGTGGCGGGAAAACGGAGACAGAAAGGGAGACGAAGCAGTCACAGACGCGACGTGGTCAGTCGTCGCTCGTCGAGTTCGACTGAGCCGTTTCGGCCTGTGCAAGACCGTCTCTGGTCACGATTTCGATGCGTGCTCCGCCGCCGTTGGCAGTTCGAACCCTCGGGTTCCAGCCGTGTGCTTCGGCGATGTCCGCGACGATTGATAGTCCGTAGCCGGTTCCGTCCTCGTCTGTGCTGTAGCCTCGCTCGAACACGTGTTCTCGCGATTCTTCGGGGATTCCCGGTCCGTCGTCGATAACGGCGAACCCGACGTCATCTTGGAGTCGTCGGACGGTAATCGTCGGGCCAGTTGAACCGTGTTCGACAGCATTCCAAAACAGATTCTCCAGCAATCGGACGAGTCGGACTCGGTCGCAGTGTATGGTTCCAAGTCGGTCCGGCGTCTCCAGTGTCGCGTCGGTTTCGGTCGCATCGATACTCCGCCACGCTTCGACGACCGCTTCTTCGAGGTCCACGTTATCCCGTTCGAGGTCGTTGGCCCCGCCGCGGGCCATCGAGAGCACGTCGTCGACGATATCACCGATTCGTTCTAGCGCGTCCGCAACCGTGTCGAGTCGCTCGTTTTCTGTCTCCGTCTCCTCGCGGACGAGTTCGAGATTCCCCTGTGCGACGTTTAGGGGTCCTTTGAGGTCGTGTGAGACGATACTCGCGAACTCACCGAGTCGCTTGTTCTGCCGAATTATCTCCTGTTCCTGCCGTTTTCGTTCGGTGATGTCCAAGGTTGTCCCGATGATACCGACCACGTTCCCGTCGTCGTCGGTCCACGGGACTTTCGAAGTGAGGTTCCATCGGTCGAGGTCCGGAAGGTACTCCTCTTTGTCGATGATGGCCTCGTTGGTTTCGAGCACCCGACAATCATCCGCGAACGCCTGCTTGTGGTGTTCGAATTCGGGGAGCGTGCTCAGTTCGAGGTCGGTCTTTCCAACGAGGGCGTCGGGGTCGTCGACGAGTGCCGAACTCACGCGCACGTGTCGGGCCGCTTCGTCTTTCACGAACAGGTGGATTGGAACGCTTTCGAAAAGCGAGTCGAGAAGCGACTCTTTCTCGCGTAACTCCATTCTGCGATGGTGTTTTTCGGTCACATCGTAGACGTACCCCTCGACTGCGGCGACTTCCCCATCCTCCGTCACGCCCAATCCGTGCTCGCGGACCCACTTCGTCTCTCCAGTCCGTGTTTGAATTCGATAGGTGCGTTTGTACCGTTCGCCAGCCTCGACGGCGTCGACAATCTCGTCCCACCCGCCACCACGGTCGTTCGGATGGACGACATCACCTCCCCACGAGATGTCGCCGGATTCGAGTGCCTCACGCTCGTATCCAGTCAATTCCAAACACCCCTCGGAGACGAACGAAATCGGCCACCCCGGGTCGAGCGGTGACCGGTACGCCACGCCCGGCATCGCTTCGATGAGCGTCGAGAAGCGTCGGTCGGCTTCCTCGCGGGCGGCGAGTGCTCGGTGCTCACGGACCGCCCGCTCGACGCGATTTGCGAGCAAGAGCCACTGGTCGTCACCCGTGTTTTTCTGGACGTAGTCGGTGACGCCGGCGGAAATCGCGTCGCTTGCGACTTCTTCCGAGCCGTGACCGGTGAACAACACGAATGGGACATCGTACTGCTCGCGAACCGTTTCGAGCAGTTCGACGCCGGTCATTTCCGGCATCTGGTAGTCCGAGACGATGCAATCGACGCCGCCGGTCGCCAGTTGGTCGAGCACCGCAGTACCTCGCTCGTACGTCTCAACGTTGGCCCCCTCGATTCGACGTTCGAGATTGATGGCCACGAGTTGGGCGAACGCCGGGTCGTCATCCACGTGCAGGATAGTGACGTGGTCGGTTTCCCCGTGCGTCATCGACCGGAACTAACGCTTATCCCGGATAAATCTTCGTTGTGGCAGAGGGGGAGGAACTATGACCCCCGAGACAGTCCACCAAATCGGATGACGGATTCGGACACGGAAACCATCTCGGTTGCCGAGATCAGCGACGGTCCAGGGGGAGAGGGCACGGAAGACCCGGGAACGACTGTCGACCTTCCGGTGGTCGATATTCTCACGGGACGAGGGTTCGTCACGGGGAAATCCGGGTCGGGCAAGTCGAACACGGCGTCGGTTATCATCGAAAACCTGCTGTCGTCGAATTTCCCGGTACTCATCGTCGACACCGACGGCGAGTACTACGGACTCAAACAGGAGTTCGAACTCCTGCACGCCGGGGCGGACGACGAGTGTGACATTCAAGTGAGTCCGGAACACGCCGAGCGACTCGCGACGCTCGCGCTCGAACAGAACGTCCCCATCATCCTCGACGTGTCCGGATACCTCGACGACGCGGCCGCTGACGAACTGGTGACGGAGGTTGCAAAGCACCTTTTTGCGAAAGAAAAGAAGCTCAAAAAACCGTTCTTGATGCTCATCGAGGAGTGCCACGAGTACATCCCGGAGAAGGGCGGGATGGACGAAGCGGGCAAGATGCTCATCAAAATCGGGAAGCGAGGCCGGAAACACGGCCTCGGCGTCGTCGGCATCTCGCAGCGACCCGCCGACGTGAAAAAAGACTTCATTACGCAGTGTGACTGGCTCGTCTGGCATCGGCTCACTTGGCGGAACGACACGAAAGTCGTCGGTCGAATCCTCGGCTCGGAGTACGCCGATGCCATCGAGGACATGGGCAACGGTGAGGGCTTTCTCGTCACCGACTGGTCCGAGTCGATTCGGCGCGTGCAGTTCCACAAGAAACAGACGTTCGACGCGGGGGCGACCCCCGGACTCGACGACTTCGAGCGTCCCGACCTGAAGTCCGTCGACGGCGACCTCGTTTCGGACCTCAAGGAGATATCCGACGAGAAGGCCCGCCAAGAGAGCCGAATCGCCGACCTCAGACAGGAGTTAGACAAGAAAGAGGCGAAGATTCGGCAACTCGAACGCGAGTTGGAGGAGGCACAGGACCTCTCGCGGATGGCCGACCAGTTCGCGCAGGCGATGTTCCAGAAGGCCGAAGCGCCCTACCGCGGCGGTGGCGGTCGAAATCTCAACCGACCCACGGAGAAACAGGCGGCGCTCGCAGAGTATGGAGAGGCCGACGCCGAGGCGGTGGACGAGCAAGCCGCCGCTGGCGACGCTGGCACTGACACGAACGAGAAGCGGCGCGCCGAGCGCGCCCCTCGGGCATCACTCGAAGCGCCCGACGGGCCGCCGTGGCCCACACACGGCTACGAGGTGCCGGAAGAGTCCGACGCAAATACGGAGTCTAATCCCGACGAGTCGTGGACAGAGACGACCGAGATGGGTGACTTCGAACCAGCGGACCTGCAACCGGCACCGGGTGCCGAAAACCGACGCGACGTGGTCGACCGGATGACGGCTATCGTGAATGCGCTCGGAGACGCACACCACGGGATGCTCGCACACTACCGCGAGCAAGGAATCTCCGACCCGCTGGCGGCACACGTCGCAGCGGGCGAGACCGGCGACCAGCATCTTGCGTACGGTCGCAATCGCTCGCTCCGACGAGCAGGGCTCATCCGCCACGCCGGGCGCGGCAAGTACGAGTACGCGCTTCCCGACCTCGTGAGCGACGAGTACGCGGACCTCTTGGACGCCGAAGAACTCGCGGAGACGGTGGCGGCTATCGAAGCGGCGTTCGTCGGCGACGACGAAGGGGCGGAAGCGTACGCGGACGAACACGACGAAGCGGGCGACGAGGCGTAGGCGACGGTACGCGTCGGTAGACACGTAGCTGACGTCAGCGTATCATTCGAATCGCCGCCAAAACGTCGAAAACGGGGTTTGATTCGCCGTCGCTTACAGCCCGGAGACGAGGTCTTCGAGGGCCGCACGCGGGTCGTCCGCCTTGGCGACACCGGATGCGAGGAGGATACCGGACGCGCCGAGTTCTTCAGCAGTCACCACGTCGTCACCGGTCGAGATACCGGCACCGCAGTACACGTCAACAGCGTCGTCAACGTTGGCCGCGGCGTCGACGGCGTCGGTGACGATGCCGGGGTCAGCGGTTGCGACGGAGACGTCGCCGCCGATGAGTTCCGGCGGTTCGACTGCGACCGAGTCCGGGCCGAGTGCGGAGACCGCGCCAATCTGGGCGGGATTGTTCGCACAGACGCACGTCTCCAGTCCGGCGCGCTCTGCGGCCTGTACGGAGCCGTCGATGTCGGCGAGTTTCAGACGCTTTTCGGAGTGGTTGATGAGCGTCCCCTCGGCACCGGCCTCTGCGACCGCTTCGGCGAGGGTGCTGCCGGTGTGACTGCCGTGACCGTTCGGGTCGACGTGCTGTGCCCACGTTTCGACGCCGGTGTCGGCGACGCGGGAGATATCGGCCGCCTGCGGCGAGACCGCGATTCGAACACCGGATTCTTCGGCGACATCGCGTGCAGCAGTCGCTACTTCGATGGGGTCACACGGGTACGCCTTGAGATTGACTAGGATGAACACAATCGAAGTCGCGTCCGGCGAGACTAATAAATTGGTTTTCCGGGCCGTGATTGCCACGAGACGGCGTCTCTCGGGTAGAAAATCGTGATAAACGTTGGATGAGTCGGACGCCGAGTGGTCGTCCGTGCGGTGTCAGTCTTTTCGCTTGACGACGTCGCCGAGGGTCGTCGTGGTGCTCCCATCGCTGGACCAGTCGGAGTCCTCGTCGCTTGCGCCCTCGACGAGCGTAATGTCGAGTTTGCGTTCGAGCTTCTTCCGGACGCCGTCCGGCGGGAGGATGTCGCCGCGTTCGAGTTTGCGGATGAGACTCGCCTTCTCGTTGAGCGACTTCGCAAGCTCTTCTCGGCTCTGGCCGCGCGATTCGCGCGCCTCGCGGATTCGGGCGTCGTAGTCGGTCGCAATCTCGTCCATGTCGTCGAACATGTCGCGGCGTCGGCGCGTCGACGACGAGGACGAAGACGAAGACGACCCAGAGGAACGGGACGCCTTCGAACTCGACGAGGAGGTAGAGTATTTCGTGCTCGCGCTGGAAGTCGATTCGGTGCGGACCTCCGTGCCGAACTCGGCGCAGTCGTCACATAGCTGCAGTTCTGCGCCTTCGACCTTCACCGTCTTCAACGAGGCTCGGTCGGAGCCGCACATCTCGCACTGAGGCATACCCTCACGTACCGGCCCGCTGCGTATAAAAGGCACGCCACCGGCCACCGGCCCCGCGAAAGAACGTGTGCCAGCGTTCGGCTCATTCGCGTCCGAGAAGAGTGTTCACGCGACGAGTCACCGGGCGCGTCACGAGTTGGTAGCCGCGTCGGTAGACCACGAGATACGAGACGGGAAGCAGCCCGAAGAACGCGCCGATGAGCCAGATGCCCTGCGTGTACGGGTCCGGTGGGAGCGTAGTCGCGCCGACGAGATACGACGCGGCACCTGCGAGGAGAACCGTAAGCGCACCCCGTTCGGTTCTCGTTGGCGGATGCCGTCGCGGATTGTTACTGGCAAAGAGGAGAAGGTAGGCAACCAACCCGATGGGAACGAACGCGGTAATCGCCCCGAGGACGTTCAGAAAGTTGTGTCCGCGAGCAGCGGCGTTCCGCGAAATCCAGAGCGATGTCGCCACGAGGACGACGAACGGAACGAACATGAACACTGCATCGGACGGTGATGGGAGGGCGGAAGGCACACATCGACGCCCGCCGTGTCAAAAATTAGTCTTTTCTATGAGAGGTCGCTCCACGCGCCCCAGAATCGCTGGAGAGCGGTGAGGTGGCCGACGATTGCGAAGAACACGAGCAGCCAGCCGACGAGCGTGAATCCACCGAGTGGGTCGGTGTAGACGGCGGATGCGAGACCGGCAATGCCCATGAGCGCCAGTCGGTCGGCACGCCCGACGAGTCCACCGTAGGCGCGGCCGAGGCCGACCGCCTGAATCTGCGTGCCGAGATAGGAAGTCATGAGAACGCCCGTGACGGCTGCGAGACCGAGTGCGAACGAGTCGATACCGGCCGCGAGACCGACGAGAACGACGATGTCGGCGTAGCGGTCCAGCACGTGGTCGAGCAGGTCGCCGGCTTTCGAGGAGACGCCCTGTTCGCGGGCGAGTGCGCCGTCGACGAGGTCGAGCCAGCCGTTGAGGAAGACGAACACCGCGCCGAGTCCGTACCAAAGCGGGTCGGCGAGTCCGAAGGCGGCCCCCGCCGCGATAGCGAAGCCGAAGGCGATGACGCTCACGCCGTTTGGCGAGAGTCCGGCGGTGTCGGCGGCCGAGACGAACGGGACGAGAAGCTTGTCTGCGGTGTCGCGGTATTGGTCGAGCGTCATAGATAGTCGATGAAGTCGACGGTTCCTGCGGACGGTTCGCGCTCACCCGCGACGACCGCCGCAATCTCGTCTGCGACGGCGTCGGGGTCGCGGTCGGTCGTATCTATCTCGTAGACGGCGTCCTCGCCGTGGAACTCGACCGCTTCGCCGAGGATTACGTCCAGCGCCTCCGACTCGCGGTTCTCACGCGCCTTGGCTTCGGGTTCGTCGCGGTCGAGCAGGCGAGATTCGAGGATGTCCGGGCGGCACCGAAGGACGACGACGCGGTCGGCGTCGAGGTGGTGTGCGAGATGGCTGTCGACGATTCCATCCCAGTCGCCGAGGTGGTCGCGGACGGCGTCGAGGTCGACGACGAGCGTGTCGCGGTCCTCGTCGCGTTCGGACCAGAGTCCTTCGTCTTTGACGAGTTGGTTGAGATGGATTACGTCGAGGTCGAGGTCGTCGGCGACGAGGTCTGTCGCCGTGGTCTTCCCGGTTCCGGGCGTTCCGGTGACGACGACTTTCACGCTGTCGGCACCTCCGAGACGACCTGATTGAGGACTTCGACGGCGCGTTTGGTCTGTGCTTCGGTGCCGCAGGAGATGCGAATGCACTCGGGGAGACCGAAACTCCCGCAGTCGCGGACGATGACGCCCTCTCGCTGGGCGGCTTGGGAGACGGCACTCGCATCACCGACTTCGGCGAGAACGAAGTTGCCGGCGCTCTCCCACGTCGGAACGTCGAGTTCGGTGCGGAGGTAGTCGCGTGCCCACTCGACGGATTCGACCGTCTTCTCGACGTGTTCCTCGTCTTCCAGCGCGGCGAGGGCCGCGCGGCAGGCCAGTTCGCTGGCCGCAAACGGCGTGTTCACGCGGGCGTAGGCGTCGGCCCATGCTTCGGGAACGCAGGCGTAGCCGATTCGAAGACCGGCGAGGCCGTACGCCTTCGAGAACGTTCGCATGACGGCGATGTTGTCGTACTCGGAGAGCAGGTCGATTGCGGATGGCTCGTCGGCGAACTCGCCGTAGGCCTCGTCGACGACGATGAGCGTGTGGTCGTCGACCGATTCCGCGAGTTCGACGAGTTCGTCTCTCGGGATGACCGAACCGCTCGGGTTGTGCGGCGTCGTGAGGTAGACCATTCGTTCGCCGTCGTAGGCGTCGAGCACGAGGTCGGCGGACTGCTCGAAGTCGTCGCCTTTCGACACCTCGTACTGGGCCGCGTCGCCGTGGTGGTAGCGGGCGCTCATCGAGTAGTACGAAAAGCCGGGCGACGGTTCCAGAATCTCGTCGTCGGGTTCGAGCATCGCGCGGGTCAGATAGTCGATAGACCCGTCGGCACCGGGCGAAACCCACACCTGCTCGGATTCGAGGTCCCACTTGTCGGCGAGAGCCTCGGTCAAATCGGTGTGTGCTGTCTTCGGGTAGACGCTCACGGTCGGCGCGGCGTCCTCGATGGCCTCGATAGCCTTCGGGCTCGGGCCGTGAGGGTTCTCGTTCGAGGAGAGTTTCGTCAGGTCCTCGGGGTCCATCCCGAGTTCGCGGGCGACCTCCTCTGTTCCGCGGCCGGGTACGTAGGGAGTGTGTGCGGAGAGGTCCCGTGGTTGCATGGTCGGAAGATGCGGGTCGCGGTTCTTAAGGATGCGTACTCTGGGTCACTATTGCTCTGTGTCGGAGACCGGACGGTACTGGTCGAACGACGGGTCTTCGTCGAGCGCGTCGGGGACGAAAAGCGTCGTCTCGCCGAAATCCCGGATTATCGACTGGCCTTCACGCCCGGTGAGATACCCCACGTAGGCCATCGCGAGCGGATAGTTCACCTCGTGCCGCGCCGGGTTCGTCGGAATGACGGCGTAGTCGTTCCGCAGCACGTCGGGGCCGCCGCCGAGCGGGCCTTCGACGAAGACGGCAAGAAGTGTCGAATCCGACATCACGCGGTAGGTTCCCCTATCGACGAGCGTATACGCCCCGCGCCGACTCGCCTGTCTGAGCGTGTCGCCCATGCCGTCGCCGGTCGCCTGATACCAGCGGCCGCTCCTGTCGGCGTCGGCGCGGTCCCACAGCGATTGCTCTTTGAGATGGGTTCCGGAGTCGTCACCGCGGGAGAGAAACAGCGCGTCCGCGTCGGCGATTCGCCGAAACGCAGCAATCGGGTCGTTGCCGACGGCGTCGATACCGGCGGGGTCGTCTTCGGGACCGACGACGAGGAAGTCGTTGTGCATCAGGTCGCGGCGGTTGATACCGTGTCCGGCTCGGAGGAACTCGTTTTCGGCGCTTCGCGCGTGGGTGATAACCACGTCGGCATCGCCGTCGTCGGCGGTTCGAAGCGCCGCTCCGGTCCCCTGTACCAGCGTCTTGACGCGTACGCCGTACTCGTCTGCGAACCCCTCGTGGAGCGCGTCGAGAAGGCCCGTGTCGTAAGCCGTCGTCGCCGTGGCGAGCACGAGGCCGTCGCTGGTGCCGGTGCCCGCGGTCGTGTCTGTGGCCGTGTTCGAGTGGCTGGCCTCATCGACTTCAGATTCGTCCTCACCTGCATCGTCGCCGCTGAGACAACCTGCGGTACCGATAGCCCCGACCGCACCGATTGCCTGGATGTATCGCCGCCGCAGCATTGGTCTCCGTTTCTCAGCCGAAACGTAAATCACTCCGGTGTCGTTCTCAGATTGTTGTAATCGTATTCGATTACGGGGTGCACCGCAGAACCAGAGTTGGAAACGCGCTCTCGAATCGTCGTCACGCAACCCGCTGTCGAACCGAATCAGCAAGTCGGAGCGCGAGCGCCGCGATGGTGAGTGTCGGGTTCATCGCCCCGCCGGTCGGGAACACGCTCGACCCCGAAATCCACAGATTTTGCAGGTCGTGTGTCCGACACTCAGCGTCGACGACGCTCGAATCTGGGTCATCTCCCATCCGCGTAGTTCCCATGTGGTGAAACGCCGGGCCGGTGTTGTCCGGGCCGACCGTCCACTCCACATCGACGCCGAGTTCGTCCATCACCGACGCTTGAATCTCGTTGGCCCGCTTGAGGGCGGCCTTCGTCTGGTCGTCCACCGACCAGTGAACGTCGGGAACGGGGTCACCCAAATCGTCGGTCGTCTCCCCGTCGAGACCGACGTAGTTGTCCTCGCGGGGGAACTGTTCTACGAGCGCGCCCATCGAAACGTGGGTTCCGTAATCCTCATCCAACTGCGCGAGCAACTCGTCGCCCCACGTATCGGCGTGGAGCGAGTCGATGACCGGCGACGGCCCGGCGTAGTTGAGAAATTCCAGTTTGACGCCGTTGACCGGGTCGGTATCGTCGTAGAACTGGTGACACTCGCTGGTGTTGAAGCCGACGTGGTTCTGTCTGGTCGGTCGGTCGAGGCGGCCGCCCATTCCGGCGAAGAGGTGGTCCATGAAGTACCGGCCGACGAGTCCCGACGAGTTTGCGAGACCGTCGGGGTAGCGGTCGGACTCCGAGAGCAAGAGCAGTCGGACGTTTTCGACGCCACCGCAGGCGAGGACGAACTGTGCGGCCTTCTGTCGGTGACTTTGGCCGTCTGGGGTCGTGTAGGCGGCGGCGACGACGCGCTCGCCGGAGTCGTCGTGTTCGAGTCGGCGCACGCGCGCCCGGTCGATAACTCTCGCTCCTGCTGCTTCGGCTTTCTCGATGTGCGATTCGGCGGTGTACTTCGCGCCCGACGGGCAGACCGGTTTGCACGTCCCGAACCCGACGCAGGACGAGCGACCGTCGTACGGTTCGGAGTTGCGGGCGCTCGGCGCGGAGTGCATGTCGAGTTCGAGTCGTTTGCAGGCTTCGGCAAAGATGGAATCCGAGTGCGACGGCGGGAACGCAGGGAGTGGAAACGGGTCGTCCCGCGACGGTGCGTACGGATTGTCGACTGCGCCAGCAACGCCTAGTTCGCGCTCCGCCTCGGCGTAGTGGGGTTTGAGGTCGTCGTAGCCGATGGGCCAGTCGGCACCGACGCCGTGTCGGGAGTCGAGTTCGAAGTCGCGTTCGTGGAGTCGCATCACCATGCCCTGCCAGTGGAGCGTGGTCCCGCCGACGCCCTTCACGCGGGCGGCGTTCAGCGGATAGAACGACTCACCGGACGACGAGAACTCGTCGCGCGGGCCGCCCATCTCCCACGGGTTTCCGAGACCCGGGCGGATGTGTCGCTCTAGTTGTTCCCGTCGGTCGCCGTCGAACCGGGGTCCCGCTTCGAGAACGACGACGTTCGCCCCGGACTCGGCGAGTTGGTGAGCGACGATGCCGCCTGCGGGGCCAGCACCGACGATACACACATCCGCGTCGGCGACCGGCGCTCGGTCCGGTTCGTCAGCCATCGGTGTCCTCCCGACTCGCTTCGCTCGGCCTTTCGTCCATCGTCGCCCGCCGATAACTCTCGGTCCCGCCGGCGTGGCCGATTGGGTTCTCGATGCCGACGAGTCGGCCGCCGGTCGGCGAGGAGTAGAAGGCGTAGAGCAGTTCGTTCACGACGTGGAAGCGCAGTCGTTCGGAGACGTTCCCGTCGGGGACGGGGTCGGCGGCCGCCACGCCGAGTTCGCGCAGGAGACTATCCCTGTTGTCGGCCGAGAGTTCGGCGAACGGCGCACCGTACCAGTCGCGGGCGACCTCGTCCAACTCGGTCACGGCCTCGACTATCGCGGCCCGCCGAGACTCGTCGGTTGCGCGCCCGACGACGTAGGTTTCGACGAACTCGTCGATACCCTCCGCCTGACTCGGATAGATGACTTCTGCGGCGGCGCTCATCGTCGCCAGTAGGTCGGCGTCCGTTTCGGGATGTTCACCGTCGTCAACCTCGCTATCGCCATCTGCATCGGCAGTCGGCGGGTCGAACTGGCTCACAGCGACGGCACCGCCGGTGATGCCGAGACCGGCGAGCACCGCGAGTGCGTCCCGTCGCGTCAGTCGCATTCGCCCGGTGTTAGGTGAGCCTAAACATATGGCTTGTCCTCCGCGGACGTTACCGTTGGACGACGAACACGACGGCAGGGTGGTGTTTCTCTGGGGATTGAAGAGGAGACAGCGACGGCGCGACCGAATACCTCGCTTCGGTCGAACCCGCTACGGTCGGTCATCTCCAGAGTGCGTTCGGTATCCCGTGTCAACACCATCTTCGATTCCCTCCAGAAAGAGCATCAATACCCAGTAGGCCACGACGATGACCGCCGCAAAGCCGATGACGCCCCAGATGAGGTTGTCCGTCGACAGTTGCCGTAGCGCTCCGAAGATGAATATTCCAACGACTGCAAGGAGACTCCCGAGTATCGCTCGATACAAAGACGACACGGACTGTTCCAATTTCGAATCTGGGGAGGACACACTAAATGATAACCTGATGACTCTATTAAATTACCTCTTTGTGGAGTCGAACGACCCGTAAGACCCCCAAACGGGTATCGCTCAAACCTGCCGAACGTCGTGTTCGAGGACGCCGACGCCCTCGACTTCGACTTCGACGCGGTCGCCGTCTTCCAGCGGGCCGACGCCCTCCGGCGTGCCCGTCGAGATTACGTCGCCCGGTTCGAGCGTCATGTAGGTCGTAATCTCGGCGACGAGTTCCGGAATCGAGAAGATGAGATGTTCGATGCTGGAGTCCTGTCGGACCTCGCCGTTCACACGCAGCGAGATACTGGCATCGTCCGGAAGGTGTTCGGGGTCGGCGAGCACCGGACCGAGCGGGGCCGCGCCGTCGAAGGCCTTGCCGCGAACCCAGTTGGTCTCGATATCTTGGTCGTCGCGGTTGGACACGTCGTTCATGACGGTGTAGCCCGCGACGACCGACTCGGCGTCCTCGGGGGCGACGTTTCGGCACTGCTCGCCGATGACGACGGCCAGTTCGGCCTCGTGTTCGACGTTTTCTTTTCCGGCGGGGAGGGTCACGGTGTCGCCGTGGCTGGCGACCGCGTTCGGCGGCTTGAGAAAGAGAAGCGGCCGGTCGGGAACCGTTTCGTCCCGCTCCTCGGCGTGTTTGGCGTAGTTGCGGCCGATGCAGACGATTTTCGTCGGTTCGCACGGCGGAAGCACGTCCACCTCGTCGAGGTTGTAGGTTTCACCGCCGAAGGAAACAGCGTCTCCGTGCCACTTCCCTTGCCGGACCGCACCGGCCGGGTCGCGGAATCGAACGTGGTGCATGGCCGACGGGTTGGGATGGGTCGTGATAGGTTTTTGCATCCCATTGCATCTGGCCGGTTTGCCGTGTTCGTGAGAGTCGGGTTTCGTGGCTTCCCGTGAATTGCGTATTCCGACGCCGTTACTCGAATTCGACACACAAAAACCCAGTCACACCACCGCCTCCGAGTACCTTTTTGTGTATTTCGCGCCTACCGTTGGCGTGCTATGGAACTCATCTGGCACGGTCATTCGACATGGCACGTCACAGTCGGAGAGACCTCGATTCTCATCGACCCGTTCTTCGACAACCCCGCCACGTCCCTCGACCCGAGCGACGTAGAGACGCCGGACTACGTCCTTCTCACGCACGGTCACGCCGACCACATCGCCCACGCTGGCGAGTTCGACGGCGCGACGGCCGTCGGCACGCCCGAACTCACCGGCTACGTCGAAGCCGAGATGGGCGTCGACGAGACCATCGGGATGAACATCGGCGGGACCGTCGAACTCGGCGACGCGTTCGTCTCGATGGTTCGCGCGGACCACACGAACGGTATCAACACGGGCTACGAACACGACGCTGGCGTGCCGGGCGGCTACATGATTAGCGACTCGAAGCCGACCCAGCAGTCCGACGACGAGGCGACGACGTTCTACCACGCTGGCGACACGGGACTCATGACCGACATGCGCGAAATCTTCGGTCCCTACTACGAACCCGACGCCGCTGCGCTCCCGGTCGGCGACCACTACACGATGGGACCGTGGCAGGCCGCCGTCGCGAGCGACTGGCTGGGTGTCGACCGCGTCTTCCCGATGCACTACAACACGTTCCCGGCCATCGAAATCGACATCAGCGATTTCGAACGCGAGGTCAAGGCCACGGGAAGCCTTGCTGAAGTGCACGTTCTCGACGGCGACGAATCGTTCACGCTCGAATAGCCGTCGACTCGTCGCGCTCGCCGCCCGAGATGACATTTTTCCGTCGCTTGTGCACACAATCGTCCGATTGAGGAACTTTTAGGGTCGGGTACTTCTTTCCATCCGATGGATGTCCGATATTCAAACTTCGACTGTCAGTGAGGAAGGTTTCGCAAGCACGAGTCAGGTCGGCGACTTCGACCTCCAGATCGACGCGCTCGACGAGACCGGCCCGAACCCGAACGCGACGCTCGTCGCGACGTACGCCTCCTGTTTCCTCCCCGCCTTCCGCGTCGGCGGTCAGAAGACCGGCTTCGACGGTCTCGGCAAGGTTCAGATCGACGCCGACGCTGACCTCAACGACGACGACGACCTCGAACGCATCAGCTTCGACATCTTCGTCGAGGCCGACCTTGCAGACGACGAGTTCGCGGAGATTACGGAACTCGCCGAAGACATCTGCCACGTCCACGACGCGCTCCGCGAGGAGCTGCACGCTGACGTGACCGTCGTCGGCGACGCGTTCTAAGCACCGCTCACGTCGTTTCTTTTTCAGAAAATCACTGTACGACGCTCGTGAGCACCGCAGTCAGTAGTGGGCACGTAGTCAACAGTGCCCGCAGGCGACAGCGAACGTCGCAGTTGACAGCCCAGTGCGTCTCGACGGCTAGTCGTGACGCTTCTTATAACTTCGAAGGCTCATTGCTTGTCCCTCCACGATGATGACCTCTCCGTCCAGAGGGTCTGATTCGACGGTATCGTCGACCTGTTCGCGGAAGTATGGGCTGTTCGGCTCTTCCATACCTGTCCCTTTGTCTCCCCTGATAAAAATCTTTGTCAGACATTCTCACCCGAGATAATACGGGTTCGAGGCTCAGTCGTCCGCGGCGGCAGTCGCCGATTCGTGGCTGATTTCCGTTCCGAGCACGTCGAGGAACGCCGCCAGCCACTCGGGGTGGTCCGGCCACGCCTGCCCGGTGACGAGGTTGCCATCGACGGTCACTTCTTCGACCCACGAGCAGCCAGCGTGCTCGACTTCTGCGCGGACCGCCGGGTAGGCAGTCATCTCGTAGCCGTCGAGAACGTCCGCGGCGGCGAGAATCTGCGGACCGTGGCAGATTGCCGCGACGGGCTTGTTCTCGTCGAAGAAGTGCCGGACAGTGTCGAGTAACTCGTCGTAGCCGCGGAGATACTCCGGGGCGCGTCCGCCGGGGACGACGAGGGCGTCGTAGTCAGCAGGGTCTACCTCGTCGAACGTCGCGTTCAGCACGAAGTCGTGGCCGCGTGTCTCCAGATACGTCTGGTCGCCGCGGAAGTCGTGGATGGCGGTCTTACACCGGTCGCCGTCTTCCTTTTCGGGACAGACTGTGTGTACTTCGTGACCCACCATCTGGAGCGCCTGAAACGGTACCATCACCTCGTAGTCCTCGACGAAGTCGCCGGCGAGGAGCAGAATTTTCTTTGCGGACATGGGGTTCACCCACGGTGTAGTTGTCGCGTAAGAACGATAATGGTTGTGCAGGCGTCAGAAAACGGACGTTCAGTTCCGATATGTGTTGTTTTCGACGACGTATGTCGACTACGAGATGATGCGCTCGATGTCGCCAAGTCCGTCGAGGACGTAGTCGGGTTCGTACTCACTTTGTTCCAATGCCGCATCGTCAGTCACGCCGGTTCGAACCACCGCGGTCCCCATTCCTGCGGCGAGACCGAGCGCGATATCGGTATCGAGGCGGTCGCCGACGATGAGCACGTCTTCGGGCGGGAGTCCGAGTCGGTCGAGGACGTACTCGCGCGCGACCGACGAGGGCTTTCCGAGAATCGCATCCGGGTCGCGCTCGGCGACACCGGCGACGGCGTTGATGATTGCACCGGACCCGGGAATATCGCCGTCAGCAGCGGGGATGAGGATGTCCGGGTCGGTCCCGTAGAAGGTTGCTCCACCGCGCAGGGCGACCGAAGCGTCCCGGAGGTCGTCGTAGTGGAACTCGCGGTCGATGGCAACGACGACGACTTCGGGGTCGTCGTGTGCGCCGACGAGTTCGAGACCCGCGTCTCTGAGTTGGTCGTGTAATCCCGATTCGCCGATACAGAAAGTCCGCGCACCGGGATGGTTGTCGGCGAGATACGCCGTCGTCGTCGTCCCGGAGGTGACGATTTCGTCGGCGGTCGCATCGACACCGGCCCCCCGGAGTCGCGCTTCGTACAGTGGCGGGGCTTTCGTCGGGTTGTTCGAGACGAACAGGCGGTCCAGTCCGGCGGCCTCGATAGCCGAAAGCCCGTCGAGCGCGCCGGGAATCGCTTCGTCACCACGAACTACTGTTCCGTCCACGTCGAGGACGACACCTCGGAACTCCATCGTTCTCGGTAGGGAGTCGTTCCTGTTGAACGTTCGCCCGCGAGAACAACTGTGTTTATTCGCCCGCGAGAATTATTATGTTCATTCATACCATATACCACAGTATGGGTGGCTCTTCGAAACAACTGGTGCGGTGGCTCCGCGGTCCCGCGACCGGAAACAGTGCGATGGGTATCTACGGACTCGTGACGGCGATGGTCGCACTCTTTTTGACCTACTCGATTGTCGCCACGCTATCGGTCGTCGTCCCCCTGTTGTCGACGACGGTTATCATCTTCACAACCATCGTCGTGTGGGTCGTGACGTGGGCGATTCTCGATATCGTCGCGAGTCGAACCCTCCGAGAGCCGTCGTCGTAGCGTTCCTTCGAGGAGCGTCGTCGTCGCGGTCTTTCAGGAACCATCGTCGTCGCGGTTCATTTCTGCGGAAGCCAGCCACGGAGAGACGCTCCCCGAGCAAGTATCGGCGGAGTCGTCTGAGAACCAAAGAACGATATGCGCGTCCCTCTACTCGTCTACCGTGACGAATACGCAGCTGACACTCGTCCAGATCGACAACTACGGGCCGTGGACAGTCACTCCGGAGCCGCGACGGGAGATGGACCTTCAGACGCTCCAATCGCGGCTGTTCGCCGACTTGGCCCAGTTCGTCGGCTCTCGAGACGGGTACGTCTTCTTCACCCGCTTCGACAACATGGTCGCGGTCACGAACGGACTTGACCGCGAGGACCACGAACTGCTGCAGGAGTCCATCGCCAACCGATACCCGGTGACGCTCAGTCTCGGTATCGGGACCGACCGCTCGCCCGCAGTCGCTCTCGAACGCGCCACCAACGGCATCCAACGCGCCGGAAGCGCGCAGGACGGCGACCGCCGGGAAGTCCTCTCCGGCGAGACGCTCGCCGAGGACGACCGGTCCGGTACCGACCTCCAAATCGCACACTTCGACGTGAACGACGCGACCGGCAAGTACACCGACCGCCTCAACGAGTTCGACACGTTCATCCACATCGAACAGGGCTACGCGTCGCTCATGCGCTATCTCCGAGAGGAACACGGCGCGCTGTCGTTTTTCGTCGGCGGCGACAACATTATCGCCGTCACTCCCGACCTCTCCGAAGCGCAGTACCGCGCCGCCATCGACCACGTCGAGGCCGACGCGGATGTCGAACTCAAGGTCGGCGTCGGCACGGCCTCGAACGCGCACGAGGCAGGTTTCGCTGCCAAGCACGCGCTCGAAGACTGCCGTCACCTCGGGACGACCGTCGAATTCGCAGACGCATCTGTCGAGACCGCAGACGACTGAACGATGCAGGGGCGTGCGGTCTACTTCGTCGCGCCGGAACGCATCGAAGTGCGCGACCGCGACGTTCCGACACCCGGTCCCGACGAGGTTCGCGTGCGAACGCTGACCTCCGCCGTAAGCTCAGGGACCGAGCGGCTCGTCTACCGCGGCGAGGCACCCACCGACCTCCCGGCAGACGAGTCTATCGCCGCGCTCGAAGGCGACCTCTCGTTTCCGCTCCGGTACGGCTACGCCGCCGTCGGGGAAATCGAGGCTGTCGGCGACGACGTTCCGTCCACACTTCTCGGAAGCCGCGTCTTCGCGTTCAATCCACACGAGAGCCGATTTCTCGCGACCCCCGGCGAACTCACTCACATCCCCGACGACGTGAGCGACGAGCGAGCCGCGCTGTTGCCGACGATGGAGACCGCGCTCAACTTCGTGATGGACGGCCGCCCACTCATCGGCGAGCACGTCGTCGTGTTCGGGCAGGGTGTCGTCGGTCTCATGACGACGGCCCTCCTCGACCAGTTCCCGCTCGGAAGCCTCACCGCCGCCGACTGCATCGCTGAACGGCGCGAACTGGCACTGGGCCTCGGAGCCGACACGGCCATCCACCCGGAGTCACTGGATGCTCCGTCCGACGGCGCGGACCTGACGTTCGAACTCTCCGGCGACCCGACTGCACTCGACGACGCACTGGCGGTAACACGGTACGACGGTCGCGTCATCGTCGGGTCGTGGTACGGCACCAAACCGGCAACATTGGACCTCGGCGGCCGATTCCACCGGTCGCGAATCAACGTCGAGAGTAGTCAGGTGAGTACGATTGACCCCGACCTTCGCGGCCGGTGGGACACGGAACGACGCTTCTCGCTAGCGTGGGAGTATCTCCGAAAGCTACCGCTCGATTCGCTCGTGACGCACCGCGTCGACGTGGGTGACGCCGCACGCGCGTATCGACTTCTCGAAGACAATCCCGATGAGGCCGTCCAAATCCTCTTTACGTATGCGGACGGTTGACAGGTCATGTACCGCGTCTCGGTCCAGCGGGACCTCATCGCCCAGCATTATCTCACGGTCCCCAACCCCGGTCCCGAAGGTGAACTCCATTCACACGCATTCACCGTCGAAGTCGAACTCTCCGGTCCTGAGCTGAACGAGTACGGCTATCTCGTCGACATCGACGACGTGAAGGCTGCACTGGATGCGACGCTTTCTCGATACCGCGACGAGACGATGAACGACCTTGTCGAGTTTTCCGGGCAGAATCCGAGCGTCGAGCGTTTCGCCCGCGAGGTGTGCACCCAGTTCATCGAAGCAGCGAGCCTCGAAACACCGGAGCGCGTCTCAGTCCGTATCTGGGAGGACGACGTAGCGAGCGCGACGTACGAAACCTCGATTTAACGTGCGGGTTGGTTTCGTCGTCTACGGACCGCTCGACGGTCGGTCCGGTGGCTACCGATACGACCTCGAACTCGTTCGCGGTCTCCGCGCCGCGGGCGACGAGGTGACCGTTATTTCGCTCCCGGAGCGACCGTACCGACATCGCCTCCGAGACAACGTTACGTCGCTCTCCCGCCTGCGCTCTCTCGACGTGGACGTACTTCTCCAAGACGAGTTGTGTCATCCCTCGCTCGTCGGCGTGAACCCGCGACTCGGTGACGATATACCAGTCGTTTCCGTCGTCCACCACCTCAACTCGCTTGAGAACCTCGGAACGTTCCGGCGGTATATCCGGCGGGCAATTGAGACACGCTATCTCCACTCAGTCGACGCGTTCGTGTTCAACAGCGAGACGACAAAAGAGACCGTTTCGGCCGTCACCGACCCCGACCCGAGCGTCGTGGCGTACCCCGCAGGCGACCGGTTCTCCGAGTACGGGACGCCTCTCGACGACGAAGAAATCCGAGCGCGTGTCGCCGAGGGGCCGCTTCGTCTCATCTCGGTCGGCAACCTCGAACCGCGGAAGAACATCGACGGGTTGCTTCGCGGCCTCGCACGCGTCAGGGACGACTGGGAGGTAACCGTCGTCGGCGCGACGGTCGACGACGAGTACGTGGTCTCCCTACACGACCTCGTCTCTGAACTCGGTGTCGCCGACCGAGTGACGTTCGCGGGTCGACTCTCAGATGAAGACCTCGCCACGGCACTCCGACAGTCGCACTTGTTCGCACTCCCGTCGCACTACGAAGGGTTCGGCATTGCCGCAGTCGAGGCGATGGGATTCGGCCTTCCGGCGCTCGTCTCGTCGGCGGGCGGTGCGAACGAACTCGTCACGCACCGCGAAGACGGCTTTCTCGTCGACCCGACCGACCCGTCGGCGATAACCGACGCCGTTGCCCCATTGTGCCGGGACCGAGAGTTGCTGACGCCGCTGTCACTCGCGGCACGTGACCGATTTGTCGACCACACGACGTGGGACGAAATGTCGACGACAGTACGCGAATTCCTCGTCGGCCTCGTTTCGTGAGGCAACGACGGACGAAAATCACTCGGATTGCGAGGCGAGCGGGAACCGCATCGAGACGACTGCGCCTCCCGAGCGACCGTCCGAGAGGTCGACTTCGCCACCACTCGCCCGAACGGTCCAGTAAATCGTCTGCAACCCGAGTCCTCGCCCGTGGGTGAGCGCCGTCTCGCTTTGTGCGGCGAGCGCTTCCTGTTCCAGTTCCGGGATACCATCACCGTCGTCGGTGACCTCGATGACGACGTCGCTCCCGTTTCTGCGAGCGGTGACTTCGACGGTCGAATCGTCGCCAGTGTGGATGATTGCGTTCTTTGCTGCTTCTTCGAGGGCCCAGTGAGCAAACGGATGGCAGTCGACGGGACAGTCCGGTGGCGTCTCGATTCGGACCGTCGCCTCGGGAAATTCGTCAGCGAGTGGGATGAGACCGTCTTCGTACAGCTCACTCACCAGTTTCGTCTCCCGTTGGTCTTCTGTCTCCCACACGCGTCTGAGGCGGTTTGCGTTCTCCGCGAGTGACTCCAACTGGGTGAGATGCTCTTGGATTATGTCCACATACTCGTCGGCTTCGTCGGCGTGGTCTGATGCTTCGAGTAACGCGGTGTACCCGAGCAGAATGTTCACTTGCGTTCGGAGGTTGTGCCGAAAGACGCGATAGAGAACGCTGAACCGCTTCGTCACGTCTTGTTCCCGCTGCAAGCGCTTCTGTGTCTCTTGTTTCGCCTGCTGGAGGTCGGTGTACCAGTCTCCGACGAGGACGCCGATAGCCTCGCCACCAAGGCCGCCGGCAGCCAGTAAAAATAACGAGTCGAAGAGTGTCGAATTACCAAGCGCGTGGGAAATAGCGACGATTCCCGCGACGAATATCCCATACACACCGAATATGAGACTAATTCGGACCACAGAGCGTATCTTTTCGGCCGACGCGCCGGTTTTGACGAGCCAGAACGTCCCGTAGACGGTCCCGATAGAGAGCAGCGAAAGCCCGAAGAACTTCGCAACACCGTGTCCTGGGGCCTGTTGCGGCAGAAACAACTCGCTTGACCCGAGTGTAAGAGCGATAACGACGACGGTGTATTCGAGTGTGAGCCACCGCCACTGAGTGTCCATCGCCACGGCACGAACAATCGAGACGGTGTTCCCGGAATGGCCTTCGTCACCCATGCGTGTGGGAATATAACGACATGTTTGCCCCTTCGGGGTTAAGCGTTCTGCAGGTTAATCCCCGCTAAGGGGGGTTACTGAGACTGTTTCGACGACTTGCGTGGATACCAAGTACAGGCCGACCACCCCGAGACCGGCCGCGGCGACGAACGGCACGGCGAAGCCGAACCCAACGAGAACTCCCGAGAACAACGCTCCGAATGCGATACCGAGTCCAAACCCCATCGTCAACAACGAGAGCGTCGAGCCGGATTGGCCATCTTTCGCGAGGTCTCCAGCGAGCGCCAGCGACGGCGCGAACACGGCCGCAACGGCGATACCTTGCAGGAACCGTGCGAGAACCATTATCCCCGAGGACAGAATGAACCCCTGTGCGAGCGTGGTCGGCAGCAAGAGGAGAAAGCCACCGACCAAGAACGGTTGTCTCCCGTATTGGTCACTCAGTCGACCGATTGGATACTGGAAGACGACGTTTGCGAGGACCGTCGCGCCGAACTGGACGGAAAACAGGAACGTCCCCTGGTCGAGTCGGTCGTTGATGACGTTGGCAAGCGGCGCGTACATCGCGATGCTCAGCGCCATCACGATAGTCGCGACTCCGAGCGCAAACACCGGGTCTAACCCCGGTCCGTCGCGGTTCCAAATCGTGATGGAGATGTCGTCTGCTGCCTCGCTTTCCGTCCGTTCTGGGTCGTCGATGAGCAGGGCAATCAACACGAAACTAATCACGGCACCGGCGACCGCCACGAGGAACGCGGCGTCGAATCCGGATATCTCCACACCCGAAATTGCGTATGGCCCGGCGGTGACGACGACACCAGCGACGAGCGGCCCAATCCCGAACCCGAGCAACCGGAAGGTGTTGTACAGGCCGAAGTTCCCGCCGCGTTCGTCGTCTGCCGACAGTTCGTTGACCAGCGCCACCGTGACGGGAATCGTAAACGCCGCACCGATTCCCTGTAATGCGCGCATGACGAGAATCGAGAGATAGTCGGTAAAGACGAGGTAGCCGGCACTTCCGATGGCGACGAGCGCGAGTCCGGTCAACAGGAAGACCGTTCGGCGGCCGGTGCGGTCCGACAGCGATCCTGTGAACGGCTGGCTAAAACTATTGAGAAAGCCGAACAGCGAGAGAACGATACCGATGAGGAGTTCGGGCGTGACGATGAATTCGGCCACGCCGAGTTGGACGGTCGTCCCGACGAACGCGGGGAGAGACACGACTTGGCTGCCGATGTACAACGGCAACACGACGACGAGGAAGGAGTTGGCAAGCGCGTCGGCCATCCGCGCCAGCGCGAGTGCTAGAATCCGCGTATCGAGGTTGAGCCCCATCGTCGCCCGGTAAGGGCCTCCGACGCATCAATCTACTCGCCGCAGCGTGCCTCGTCGCGACGCGTTACTCGCGGTCCGTCCGAATCCACTCTTGGAGCGTGAATTCCTCGTGAGGGGTCTCCGACTTGAGTTCCCAGTCGTCCGTCTCCCATTCGGGATAAAACGTGTCTCCCTCGTACTCGCCGGGGATACGACTTAGCACCATCCGGTCGAGATGCGGTTGGAACAGTTCGTAGATTGCCTCGCCGCCGATGACGTAGACGGTTTCAGCATCCATCGATTCGGCGATTTCGATGGCTTCGTCGACGCTACTCGCGTGTTCGGCGGTGTCGACTTCGAAGTCCTGTTCACTTCGGCTCAGGACGATTTGGGTGCTCCCCGGGAGGTCATCGAGCATGGATTCGAACGTCCGCCGTCCGAGGATGACCGGGTCGTTCGCGATTCGCTCGCGGTACTGCTTCTTGTCTTCGGGGATGCTCGGCCACGGGAGTTCGCCGTCGCGCCCGATGACGTGGTTCTCGGCGAGCGCGGCGACAGAGACGAGTTCCATCACAACTGCCGTTGGATTGTCTGGCAAAAACCGTTGTGACCGAGGAAGGCGACGGATGGGACGTCATCTTGGGTCGAAGGGCCTGAAGTCGAACCGACGTACATCCGAACCCAATCTACTGACACAGAAGGCAGGTGAGTGACAAAAGTAACAACACTCGATACTGAGGACCGGATATGGATGAGGTCACTAGCACGTCCACCGTCTACGAAAGCAACTCCGAGGCGTTCGTCGAAAAGTACCGTTCGGAGTCGGTTGCGGCCCGTTTCGGCGACGACTTCTACACGGAACTATCCGGCAAACGTGTGTTAGACGTTGGATGCGGTCCCGGCGCTGATACTGAGACGTTCAGTTCCGACGGGTTCGACGTTGTCGGATTCGACCTCACTGCGTCGTTCATCGAGACCGCTCACGCGACGGTCCCTGACGCCTCGTTCGTTCGAGGCGATATGCGTCGACTCCCATTCCGTGACGAAACATTCGATGGTGTCTGGAGTTGCGCGTCATTTCTCCACGTTCCTCGTGCGAATGCTCCGGAGACGCTCCGCGAGTTTAGACGCGTGCTCGCTCCCGAGGGGGTCGCCTATCTCTCACTCAAACACGGCGAAACCAGCGGCTACGACCACGATGGTCGCTACTTCGAGCGCTATCTTCCTGAGGAAATCCGGTCGCTTCTCGCCGACGCGGGGTTCAGCTCGATAGATATTGACACGATGAACGTCGACGGTGGAAACAAGTGGTTGAACATCCTCGCGAGCATCGACAGTCGAACCTCCCCGGTTTGATTGCGCCGTAGTTGTGGACAGCAATAGCACTTCACCGAGCCGCCACTCCGTTGAATGCTCTAACGAAGAGGTATATCGGAATTACCCACATAAGAGCGAGGGCGACAACTCCGATCACCGTGTGGACCACCCCTGACTGAGAGGGTGTTGTTTGAAGGAAAATAAGTACAACAAACCAGAGCGTCAACGCTTGGAAAATCTCTGTCTTGTCCATGGAGGGTGCCTATACGAGGCACCAACACGACAAAATCAGTTTTGGTGATATGTGCCCGTCACCTGCGGTCGGTCCAATCACAACCAAAAACGGCTCACGTGGCGTTTCACCTCGTGAGGATACCGGGATCAACGCCGCCGAGAACCACTATCTCAACACAAGTAATAGACCCAAAAGGTGGTTGCTCAATGGAGCATGCCTCTGACAGCCGCAATTACTAATTTGTCAACGAGTATAATATGTTTTACGTGATACAGATTCTCGCGGTGCGTGTTTCGGGGACTCACTCTCCAAGTCGGTTCCACCGGGCGTAAAAAATACGCAGAGCCGTGACTCGCCCACGTACTCTCACCCGAGTCACACAAATTGTCCGCTGGCACGACCCACCGAAGGTTACGGTGGTAGGTCTCGTCGCAATCCCGTGACGATTCGGACGCTTTTCTTCTCGCTTCCATCGATGGTGCTTTTGGTGCTCTTCCAACTGACATCTATGTCGACTTTGGAGTGTCTCGGCGGACCTTTGTCTGAGAGTGGGTGTCGCTACCGTTGGGAGGAGAAATTCGACTATAGTAGCGTTTGCAAGTCAGTACACACTCGATCGACCGCTGTCGTGCGGTCGGATGTGTCACCAGTTGCAGACGCTACTATAGCGGTTGTTTCGTAAGCGGCAGGAGCAGCGCAGAGACCACCTCCGCACTCCGCCACGAGGTGGAGTCGAGTCACACTGACTGGCGAGTCACATACAGTGAAAGCGTGATAATCGCAAACCCAACCGCCGTTAGCGCAGTCTCGACGACAAGCGCAGTATCCGAAGCGAATAGCGGGAGTTGGTGAGCAACCCCCGCAAGCAACGACCCGAGCGTGACGACACCGAAGCCGACCGCAAGATAGCCCAGGCCAGTCACACCTGTTCTTCTGGCAGCCTTGGCTGCAAAGTACGTTACGAGGCACCCCAAAACGAGTGTCACTGTCTTCAGTGCGACCACTGCAAATGGGAGTTCCGTGTTCATAGTTCCTCACTGACCGCTGTCCAGAGTTGCGCAAGACGTTGGTCTGGCGTTTCATCGTCGGTGATGAGTTCGACGTCGAACGACTGTCCGTCTTCGAACGTCACGAACGCCCCGGTCGCGTTGCGGACGAATCGGGTCGTGTGGTTACCATCGTCTCGTATCTCTGTCCGCTCCTCGACGAGGTCAGCAGTGCTCAACATCCCCAGTTTTCGGTACGTACTCGTCTGTGGAAGGTCACAACGCTGCGCAACGTCAGATGCCGTTAGTGGCTCGTCAAGCGCGCGGAGAAGACGTCTGCACTCCTCGTCGGCAAGTGCTGTACACACCGCTTCGACCGCACAGGAATCAGACTCAGTCATTCGGCCCTCCGAAGACACCACTGCGACGGAACTGCTAACTTGCACATCGTGACACAGCATCCGCGTGTTAGCAACACCTGCCAGGAAAGGGTATGTAGTCCCGTAGTTGCCTGTGCGACCAGCCGATTTGCATCGTCGGGCATTGGTAGAGGAGGGACGTAGCCGCGAACGATTTCGAATAAGCTGTCAACAAATATAAATATTTGTGGTTCAGTTCACTCCACGATGACTGCGCCTTTCATCGCGAGTCCTTTGTGTGGCTCACAGGCGTAACAGTACGTGCCAGTCGTTTCGAACGTATGTTTGAACGTCTCTCCTGAGTCGACTGCAATCTCTCCCGAGTCGACGTCAGCCTCTTGGAAGACGATATTGTGCCCACCACCGTTGCCGGTCCACTCCCACGTAATTGTGGTTCCAGTCGAGATCTTCAAGACAGGTGGTTCGAACGCGTAGTTTCCACCGTTTCCGGACGTACCGACTCGAACGGATACGCTTTCGGTATCCGTCTCGTCGGCGACGGTCCCGTCGAAGTTACTGCTGTTTATCATCCATTCATCCACTCTTTCGTACCCTGTCGAAGGTGGTTCGGTAACGACAACGGCACCCTTCATTCCGCCGTTATAGTGCGGTTCGGAAACGAACAGGAACTCTCCTGGTTCGTCGAAGACGTAGTGATACGACGTTCCTCGCTGTGCGTTGGTTCGGCCGCTATCGAACGTCCCGTCGAGAGCGACGACGTTGTGTTCGCCGTGTCCGGTCCACTCCCACGTGACGTTCGTCATCGGCGGGACCTCGATTAGTGGCGGGTCGAACGCGGGTCCTCCGTCAGTCGGTATTCCGACGCTGACCGATACTTTCTCGTCTGGACCGTAACGCCGTGACTCACCATCGTACTCGTTGGCGTCCGAGAGCCACTCGTCAAGTGAGTCCGGTTCCGACAGTTCGGTGGCCTCGATAGTTGTCTCGCCGTCAGCACAGTTGTCAGTAGTTGTCTCCGTGTGCTTGCTCGAAGTCGTCGTCTCGCTGGTCGAGTCGGCGCCAGCGACGTTTTGCGTGTTCTCCTGCCTTGAACTAGCAGCAGAGAGACACCCGGCCATCGAGCCGAGGGTGACGAGGGCGCTTCCCTGGAGGAGCCGTCTACGTGTGGGTGTCCAATCCATTGCAATTTGTTGTACTGTTCTCTGAAAACCAATAACTGAGGAACAATTTCCAGAATCTGGAAATGCCTAGGGGCACGGCAACAGTACACGAAGGTCGAACACACTGGCCGAACTGATAACCACATTCAATGCTTTTTCTCCAATCAGTAGCCTGCGTATCGAACTGGGTGCACTTGGGCTCCTCTATGAGCTCTCGTCGGTAGTCTCTGCTCCGGGTGTCTACCACCTGTGTTCTGCCTTGAACCATGTGTTGCCCAGCACACCACGGGAACTAGTCGAAACCATTCGGAACTTAGTACGCCTGTGTTACATCCTAGCATGCGGGTGGCTCGGGTAAGTGACGCTTCCTGTTCACGTACTGAATACTGGGGAGAACCCTTATGACAACATTGAGCCGAGGCTTTCACACAATACTAACAGCCAGTGTTGTATTGTTCGTCGTAATCGCATTTACGGCCGGGCCCGTTGCAGCACGTCACAGCGACTCGGTCGAGGTCAAACACAGCGGAGACAACATCGAGGTCGAGACAGACGACTTCGACATCGACCTCCGGTCCGGAAGGGCTGAAATCGACACCCGTGACGTCGACTACGAGTTCGAAGGCGACCGCGTTGAGATCGACAGCGACGACCTCGATGTCGAAATTGACGGCTCCAACATCGAGGTCGAGGGGCGAGACAACGACCTCGATTTCGAGCTTCGCGACGACGGTGACGACCTCGATGTCGAGAGCGATGACTTCGACATCGAATTCAGAGATGGTGAATGGGAGGTCGAAAGTCACAACGGGGATCTCGAAATCGAGAGCCACGGCGACAGCGTGGAGATCGAAGGTGACAGCTTCGACATCGAAATCTTCAGGAGCCACGTCGAAATCGACAGCAGAGACTTCGATATCGAGATCGACTCGGACGGTGAGGTCGATATCGAGACAGACGACTTCGACGTCGAGTACGCCGACCCTGAACTCGACCTAGAGAGTGACAACCCTGACCTCGAACTCGAATTCGACGGCCAGAGAGTCGACATCGAAACAGACACACTCGACATCAGGACTGTATTGCGATCACGCCAATAAATATACAAATATAGTCAAAACACGCGTCGATTTTTCCGCCGTCATTTTTGCTCTGTGCGAGAAGGCGGCTTGATTCTGCTGGCCACCGCACCGGATATTAGTTGCGCGTCGCTGAGGTCGATACCCACGCCGAGTGGGGAACCTCAAAGCACGAACCACGAGGCTATTGGAGGCATATTGCAGTGAATCGTCTAGAGCACTGGCTTCTATAGTAGCGTTCGCAACTGGTGACACATCCAATCACACGACAGCGGTCGGTCGAGTGTGCACTGACTTGCAAACGCTACTATAGCTCTAACCGATGGGACTCATCTGTAACCGGCTACGAATTCGCCGGGGGAGCATTGATGCTGCACCAGTTGGGTGGTAGAGGTGTCTCTCAACTGTCTACGGGAGCCAAAATACTGTGAGGTCTCCAGTGTCGGTTAGGGAGACGCGATATCGCAATTCCAACCGGGGTCGTGTCCGGTGCGGTCGATGAGGTCGGATCGACACGCCGGACAATAGTCGGGCGTATCCGATTTATTCTGCGGGACGTACACTCCGCCACCGCACTCCACGCACGCATCAGCAACGATGGTTGCACAGTCCGCACAGATGTTGAAGTCGTCAACTGTGAGGTCGCGCAGGGATTCGAGTTGTTTATCCAAGATGTACTCGTCGATAACCGCCTGACAACTGTGACATGGCTTCATAGCGATACGCCGTGACACATGAAACCATGAAACAAAAACTTATTGGCACTGAGTTGAGGAATTCGCTGTCGCACAGTCTGCGAGTCAATGCCACGCACTTGGGCAGTTTCGAGACTCGATTGCTTCCGAGAATGGTTTTTTGGAGTTGGTTAGCCTCCAGCTGAGGCCTGTCTGATTGTTATTTCAGCCGACTTCTACTGAACTATCTGATAGGTGGGTGTGCGAGTCTAACAGCCAGTTCAATGCGAGAGTAGTGGCAAAATATATATATATATATATATATACTTCGAGATGAAGTCGATTTTGCTATGAGCCCTCCCTTCTCACGTCGTCGGCTTCTCGCACTCGGTGGTTCAGCCGGGGGAATTGCCCTCCGCTGGGTGCCTTGACGCCGTTACAGGAAACGAACAGCAGGTCTGCTCTTCGGGCTATCGTGACGTCGGAGAAGTGTTCATGAAGCGGTCGATAGTGGACTACCTTCGGTATGCGTCGTTGACGGTGCCACAATCTATTTCGCCAGGTGAGCAATTCGTGGCGACACTCACAAACGAGTCCACTGACCCACTCACCACACTTGGGAAACCGCGCTATATGATTCAGCGGTTAAGCTCTGACGACACGTGGCGGAATACCATCGGTGTGCCCGAAGAATATGAGTGGTCACCGTCTCAGCGAGTGCTGGAGCCTGGTGAAGAATTCCGATGGGAAATGACACTTAGCGCTAACGAATTTTCAGGTCCGTTCCAACGGTGTACGGCACACACACCAGCCACGTACCGATTCATTTACTGGGGGTTCTCCGAACATGATGCAGGCATCGCACTCGCCGCGCCATTCGAGGTCGTTGAATAGCGGCGAGTTGATACACTCACGCCCTGTAGTTACTGTTTGACCTTCGACTAGTTCCGGGAAGAGGTTAGTTTCGGAAGTCCTCACGAGAAAAGATTCGTTTGTAACCCAATGTAACGCTGCAGACTGGCGAGATCATCGTGCTTCAACCCAACTAGGGTTCGTCTGTAACTCGAGCAGCTGTCGTAACTGAGCGCGGTCTACTTGCTTCAACCCAACTAGGGTTCGTCTGTAACAACATTCATCATACCAACAGACACTCTCAAGGCTTGCTTCAACCCAACTAGGGTTCGTCTGTAACCACCCCGAGGAGGACCGAGTTCGCGGCGATGGCGAGGCTTCAACCCAACTAGGGTTCGTCTGTAACGATTACTCGGCCGAGACTGACGCCTCCCAGATTACCGAGCTTCAACCCAACTAGGGTTCGTCTGTAACTCCGTCCGTCCCGGTCCTCTCGACACCGGGACCCTCGGCTTCAACCCAACTAGGGTTCGTCTGTAACTCCCCATAGAGCGCGTTCTCGACGGTCCCCATGTCGCGCTTCAACCCAACTAGGGTTCGTCTGTAACCACGAACTGCTCATTTCGCCGCGGTCGCACATCTCGCTTCAACCCAACTAGGGTTCGTCTGTAACGATTCCGAGTTGATTACACGACGGGGACAGGCAATGCTTCAACCCAACTAGGGTTCGTCTGTAACGTTGTCGCGGCAGACGCACAGAATAACACAGACGGCTTCAACCCAACTAGGGTTCGTCTGTAACAGCAGACGATTGCCGTGGGGGGCAACGGGCCGGGGCTTCAACCCAACTAGGGTTCGTCTGTAACTGGCTCGCCCGGCACTCCCGACATCCCCAGCGGGAGCTTCAACCCAACTAGGGTTCGTCTGTAACTGCTTGGCTAATTTCGCCCTCCCCGACGTTGTGGAAGCTTCAACCCAACTAGGGTTCGTCTGTAACCCATCCGTGTCGCCATGTAACCAGACTTGATTGTCGTGCTTCAACCCAACTAGGGTTCGTCTGTAACTAGGGTCTCTACAACTTTTTCTTCACCAGTGGGTTCGCTTCAACCCAACTAGGGTTCGTCTGTAACGATATTCGTAGACATTCGGGCAGGAGGGATAAAGAGGCTTCAACCCAACTAGGGTTCGTCTGTAACGCGGCGTTTCGACTCGGCTTCGTCGCGAGTCTTGTCGCTTCAACCCAACTAGGGTTCGTCTGTAACCGCCCGCCCGTCATCGAGGACGGCGAGCGGCTTCTTGCTTCAACCCAACTAGGGTTCGTCTGTAACTCGGATGCGACTGTCTGACGGCCGCTGGAGGCCACAGGCTTCAACCCAACTAGGGTTCGTCTGTAACTCCGTGTCGCCATGCAACCAGACTTGATTGTCGTGGCTTCAACCCAACTAGGGTTCGTCTGTAACAACTGGCGCAGACACCGCGTTCGCCATCCTGTTCGCTTCAACCCAACTAGGGTTCGTCTGTAACCATGCCCGATTCGAGGGTATACAGCCTCCTACACACTACTCCCACTCAACAGTTTCCGTCGACCCCCAATACCCCCCAACCCCCCGGGGGGTCGACGGAAATTCAGGTCAAGACCCACGTAACGGACTTCCGAGAACACCGGGACGCGCGATACACCAATTCCTCAAAATGATAAAAATTAAACTAACTGTCGTTCTACTTATGACATGGACAAGCGAGTAGTCGCAGTAACAGTCCTCATCTATACGATTCTCGCGGGAATCATTACTGTCGGTGCTATCTATCTAACGACACACTCTGGGTTATATCTCGTCCTGACCGCAATTATCGGGGTCGTGTTGGTAGCTCTCGGTGGTGGTCAAGCAGGAAGGACGAATGTGACTAGTGAAGGCGTCCAGGAAAAAGAAGCCATTGGCAGAGGAGTGGTTGGGAATATTCACTTACCATCAACATCTGGAACGGACAGTACTCGAATTATTTTAATCTGCTATGGCTTGGGTCTGTTTCTTTGGTCTGTGATTATTCTTCAGTTTTTCAGATCTGGGCTCCAATGACACTCTTAGACTGGCACTGTCTATAGTAGCGTTTGCAACTGGTGACACAGCCAATCGCACGATAGCGGTCGATCGAGTGTGCAATGACTTGCAAACGCTACTATAGGTAACCCAGTTTGAGAAGCGAGTAGGTCGTTGAGTTAGTTGCTCGGAATACTCGCAGCCCTGCACATCGAGTGCTTTGCGGCGGATATGAAGAACTGTAGGATGGAGAGCAGACTGCAGCCTGCATGGGATATTGGGACGGTGGGATTTGAACCTCAGTCGCTCTGCTCGCTTCGCTCGCGACGCTCCCTGGTTTAAATCCTCCGGGTGCCTTACACACAAAATCACGCCGTCCGCGCGCGACGGAGCGCTCGCTATGTGGGTGATTTTTGAGAGAAAATGGGGCCGGAGGGATGTGCACTAGACGGGAAAACCGAAGGGACCGCCTTGCTGTCGGTCGATTCTGAAAGCATCTCACGCACCTTCCTCGATATCGAGTTCGAGCGCGATTTCTTGACGGCGCTCACGGAATCGCTCAAGCTCGTCGGCTTTGTCGTAGTAGCGACGAATCGTCGCAGGCGCAGCGTTCACACGCTCCGCGACAAGCTCAATCGGGATGCCACGGTCAAGTTGCCACGTAATCGATCCCGTCCGAATCGCATGCGGAGACCGCGACGACGGGCACTGACTCGACTTGTTACGATTCGTGTACGAACACGAATGGCGATCACGACCGTGAGGACAGGCGCGGTAAAGACACGGCTGCGTCGCGAGGTACGACCAGCAGCGAAACGTCGTATCTGACGGACGGCCCTGACGAGCGGCGAACAGCGGCTCTCGCCCGCTATCATCGCGTTTGTCGGACCGCTCGCGGGCGATGTACGTATTGAGAACATCGACAACCGTCTTCGGAACGCCGACAATACGCTCACCATCGGTCTTGTTCTTCAGTGGCGTGCCAGAATCAGGGCGGTGAACGAACTGGAACGTCTGTTCACTGGCATCAAAATCGGAGAGGTCCAGCGAACGAAGGCCACCCATTCGAGCACCAGTATGCCACGCTACTTCGAGGAGAGCGTGCCACGCGGTTCCGTAGTACTGCGTCGAGCTTCGATAAAACTCAAGCAGAGACTTTGCCTCGTCGGTTTCGAGTTTATCGTCGCTTGTCTGCTGGTCCTTGGTCAGTTTTGGTACTTCGACCTTATCCAGAAGGTCTTCATCGACAACCTCGATACGGACGCAGTACTTGAGGAGTTGCCGAACGGCGGTCATCGAGCCCTTGATAGTGGCGGGAGCGACGTCCTGTGCCGACCGGAACGCAAGGAACTCGTCAAGGTGCCAGCCCGTGAGTTCCGACATCGACTCGATGTTCTCGGACTCACACCAGTGCACGAAAACATTCAGGCGGTTCGAATAGCTCCGAACCGTCCTCTCCGTTGAGTTTCGCTTTCGACGGGCAAGGAACCGCTCGCGAGCCTCGCGAGGCGAGAGATCGCGCGGACCACTCACAGGGACCACCTCGCGCGGTGGACAACCTCACCATCGACGACCTCGGACTCAACGTCCAAGTCATCGACATCAACACCCATCTTCGTCGAAACCTCAGCGACGAACTCGCGCTCGGACCGACCACGAAGGTAATCCTCGATGTCGTCGACAGCGGCGTTGAGATTCCAGAGTGCGCGCTTGAGACGACCACGTTCCGCAGCGTTCGACTCCGACTCACGGACCGACCGGGTCACCCCCATGACGTGGTCGATGTCCGAAAGTGTCGCACCAAGACGCTGGGACTCAACGTTACTCATCGTGGACCTCCGGTCGAGCAAAGGTAATCGAGCGACCGTCGAAGCTCACCGACTTGACGGACCACCCGAACGACTGCGCGACATCCAGCGTCGCCTCGATAGCAAACACGTCGTTTGGGTCGAACCAGACCGTCTCGGAGCCGTCACGGTCGCACTCGATGTGCTGGACGCCTTCTAGGCCGTTGACAGTCTGGAGCCACTCAGAAAGGTGAATTTCCTCGTACTGGAGCGCCTCACGGATGAGTTGACGACTGCGCTCGTGATTCACATCGTCGAGTGCCTCCTGGAGACGATGAATCGCGGCGGTCATCGTTCTGCCTCCTGCTCAATGGCTTCGAGAACGTCGACGGTCGGTTGAACCCGAAGGTCGTGCTTGTAGGCGGTGAGCAGTCGGGCCATCTGGTTCACGTCGAGACCGGTTCGGTCGACTTCATCGAATGCATCAAAGACGGCCCGAATATCGCCCTTGTTCAGTCCAGAGTGCTTCCCGTAGAGGTACGCGACGAGGTCCTCACGACTGAGGTCCCGAGAGAAGTCGAGCAGTGCCGTCCGAACTTGCTCGACCGCCTCGACATGTTCGGACCACGACTCAGAGAAGTGCTTCGCGAAGAGGTCCTTCTCCTCGTCATCGAACGCGAGTTCGTGCTTCGCACGGGCGCCGACGATTGCCTCGCGCGCCTCACCGTACTTCCCGTCGGTGATGAGTTCGTGGATCTTCTCGGTCTCGTAATCGTTCAGCGCATCCTCCTCGTGGAGTTCCTCAACGAGACTTTTCAGTTTCTGACGAACGTTCTGGAGTCGCTCGCGAGCCTCGT
The DNA here is from genome assembly GCF_000306765.2 of Haloferax mediterranei ATCC 33500. Classification (NCBI taxonomy): domain Archaea; kingdom Methanobacteriati; phylum Methanobacteriota; class Halobacteria; order Halobacteriales; family Haloferacaceae; genus Haloferax; species Haloferax mediterranei. Next base: position 1,255,938 of record NC_017941.2, on the reverse strand, counting down.
TGAACTGCTCTTTCTGCTCTTCGGCATCCGTGAGAAGGTCCTCCAACGGGTTCTCGTTAACATCGCGACCGCCGTCGGTCTCAATACCGTCCCCTCGGTCGACCGACGCGAGGCCGACCTTGTGAACGAACATCCCTTCGCCGCCCTCGAGGTCGCGGTCGATATCGGCCATCCGCCACTCGCGTTCGTCCTCGTGGCGCATCTCCATCTCGCAGGGAGAGCAGTACGCGCCCTTGGACGGCGACCCGCAGCGCTTGCAACTCACCGCTCTTCACCCTCCTGATGACCGTGGCCGCAGTCCCAACAGTACACTTCACCGGCAGCGACAACTGCATCGCCTGAGCCGCACTTGGGACACTCACTCGACTCTTCGGCAGTCGTCCCTTCTGGGAGTTGGAACTCGCCACCGTCAGCAACCGCCTCGGAGACTTCAAGACCGGCGAGGTGGGCCATGTGTTCAGCCTCTCCAGCGACCATCGCACGAGCGAGTCCGGTCGACGCGTAGGAGTTCGTCCGGCGGTCGATTTCGCCCTTCTCAACGACGTCCATCTCCACGAGGTCATCGAGATTCGGGTAGAGTTGACCATGACCCACTTCCTTCCCGTAGCGTTCGCTAAGGACTTCCTTGATAGCGAGACCATACGGGACGTCGCCATCGTTCTCGAGTTCGATGATGGCTTTCACGAGTTGCTGCTGGATTTCTCTTAGGTCAATCCAGCGGACGCCGCCATCGGCGACAGCACGCTCAGAAGAATCCTCAGCAACACGCTCAATCTTCCAGCGGAGCGGACTCGACGCGCCGGGGTTCCACTTCGTGAACTTGAGACCGGGAACGTCCATCGGCTCAACGCCGTCATGAGAGCCGTTGATGCGCCCGAGCCAGTAGCCGACTTCGTGGCTACTGAGGCCGGTCTCGGTGGCGATGCGGCGCGCCGTGTAGACGAGCCAGTCACCGGGAGTGATTTCCGCGCGAAGATGCGCGACGATACAATCGAGGTTCTCAGAGTCGTAGCTCATGGTTCAGAAGTCCTCCAGTTGCGCGATATCGCTCGCGCGGACGAATCCGAGTTCACAGCCACACGGCTCAACAGTGTGACGGCCGGGGCCACTCGCGGCGAAGCCTTCGATGAGACTCCCACACGCGAGGCAGTTTGCAGACCGTTCTGCGGTCGTGTCGGGGGGTTTATCAATTACCCCCGAGAGGGTTTCAGCGGTCGTCATCATGGCCGACGACCCTTGACCGGGCTCCTGTTCCAGCAGGGGTCCGGGATTTTCCTCGGACCTGTCGCATCCGGTGAGAGTCGTCAGTATCGACAATGAGAGGCATCCGATATAAATTCTATCCACTATCGTAGAGAAATAGACTCCCCTATAGTAGATGGGTTTAACTACGATAGCCGTGATTTTTGAACAATGTCTGACGAGTTCCTCAGAGAGATGGTCAATCGAATCTCGTGGTTCTCGCCCGTAGATTACGAGATAATGCTGTTCTATGAGGACCACGACATCGCTGTGACAGCGAAATCGATTGCGGCCAATATCGATTACCACCGACAGTACGTCAACAAACGAATGCGCGTATTGGAGGATGCAGGCCTCTTCTCTAACGAGGAGGGTATCTACGAACTCACGGAGTTCGGCCGCGAGTTCCTCGCTGGGAACGTCGATGAGGACGAACTTCCCGAACCCTGAGTCTGAATGCGCCGCCGAGCCAGATGGATGACCGGAAATGACGATAAAATCCTTGAGCTCCTCGCTCAGGGTCGTCTGGCGCTTAACAAGAAGGCTATCATGGTTAACTTCGAACTCCGTGATATCGACATATCTTACTCGACTGTGAAGCGTCGTCTGCCGATGCTGGAAGAGGCAGGACTCGTAAAGATGGTCCGCGAGCAAGGCGGCTACTACCAGATTACAGACGATGGTCTGGCGTATCTGAACGAGGAGTTCGAGCCACCTGAACTCTAATCCCAACCACCGATTCTCAAGGAACCATAGGTTCGACACTACCAATCGACCCCCAACTGCACGAAGACCTCGCGCATCCACTCCGGTTCTCTGGGGTCGTCAACCCGTCCCTCATCATCGAACCCGTCGATGAGCGTCGCAATCTCGTTACTATCAATTCCGTAGACCCACCGCCGAGCGCCGTGATGAACGTCGAGGCGAGCGGCATAGTCAGCGTCTGAGGTAATCTCGATTCGGACTTGTAGACCGTTCAGCAACCGGAGCGTCCGACTGGTTCCGGTGCGCGATCTTCCCCCAATTGTCGTGGACATGCTGAGTCCGATGATAATCTGGTATATACGGTTTGACGGGTGATGAACGAATCTTCCAATTTTGAGGGGCTAAAACGTCGAATTCCCGCTTGGGATTAGCTCTATCACCGAATGAGTGAAAATGAACGAATGAACGAATAACCGCGCCGTCTGGCGATTAGCGCGGTGAACGAATCTGGAAACAGCTATAGAAAGTATCGATAGTGATTTTCAAATTTCACCAAGTGGTTAGATACCTATTTACTGCGAGAATACACTACTTTCACTAATATCTCCCTCGATAATTTTATTGTCCCATTCAATATTTGTCTGGTATGTCAGTAATGCACATTATCAGAATGCTCACCGCGGTTGGGGTTCTGATTGCACTCGGGTCAGCTGGTTTTATAGCTGCTGACACATCTGGGAATGATGCAACCAACTTGGGATTGGCAGAAATATTCCAAACAGCGGATAATCCGTGGGGAGAGCCAACTATTGAGGTGTATGTCAATGCGACAGAGGAACATAACGAGGAGCGCGCAGCATTAGAGCTAGCCCGGTTCGCTAATACGACCGACCGAGAAGTCGAATTCACCCGGGTTAATTCCAGCACAAGTGCTGACCTTGTTATTGAATACACCGAGGGGGTCAATTGTGTGAGTAGACGGCCTACGGCTAGTTGTGCATTTGTTGAAGGACCAAAAAACACCACTATGATCCATGACGCAACAATCACGATAGATCGAGACTTGCCGCCTAGCGACTCGCGCAACACTCTTAGGGATAGTTTAGACTATGTTTTCCACGTCGATGAAGAGATGGCAGAGGCCATTGAACAGGGTGATATACTATGAGCCAGAAGCCCATTGGCACGACTAAGTCAGAGTTCAGTGAAGCTCTCAAACATGAATTCAACCGACTCTTAGGTGGAACTACGATAAGGAAAACCTCTGGAGCGTCAGAGCTCGTTGCAGGGATTCTTCTGTACCCCTACACTGTTCTCAGTGCAATAACACGGATTACATTGCTCATCGGACTCGTGACCGCGTTCTCTCCTTTGGGACGGTTATACCGAGTAACATCCGACATATTGTTGTTTGTTGTTGTTTCGTTAACGCTCGTGGGCCTCGCTCCAGTTTCTGCCAGTCAGGCTCTTCCAACGGTTATCGCTACTCCACTCGACGCTGTAGGTGAGTCCCTCGCAGGCATTCTTATTGCTCTGATGAATATTATCGTATGAATTGAAAGTCGGAGCCAGGTGAACCATCTCAATGGCAATTTCGCTTGTATTGTTTGAGCTAGTCAGGCTGGTCAACTTTATTATCTAATTTGACGTGGGGCCATCCTATGATGATACCCATGTCAGACACTACGTCGCCGCTGCACCCGATGGAACGCGAACAGCTCCTGGCTGAATCAACGCTCGTCGTCACGGTGAAATCCTCCGACGAGTTCTACGAAGACGTTACCGAGAGTATCCGGTCGCTCGAGCGTGGCGATGCTGTGGACTCGACCCCGACACTCTCGTTCACTAGTTACGACGACCTCATGGAGACGCTGACGCCGCGTGTACTCGACCTCATCGAGGCAATCCGCCACGAAGAGCCATCCAGTATCAACGAGACCGCACGGGTCGTTGACCGCGACGTGAAGAACGTCCACGAAGAACTCAGTCGGCTTGCCCGGCTGGGCGTCATCTTCTTCGAAGAAGATGGCCAGAGCAAGCGCCCAGTCGTCTGGTTCGATGAACTCGTCATCAACCTCCCATTCGATATGGAGAACAGTGATACTGCAACTAGAACCAAATAATAAGGCTCTCACAGAATTCAGTAAGGGAACACGATCACCTAGTCTTAGCCTTATTTCACCTATCCTCAAATCACTACAATACAACCACTCACTCTTCAAGAAAGACGGCGAAGTCACGGGCGGGAGACCGAAACCCAGCTTCATCGATCCAGCGTTTGAGGTACTCGTCAGCGGTCTCTACCGAAATCTCACCATCTTCGACGAAACGTACCAGGAGTCCGATTGACCCGGTCAAGCCCACGCCACGTTGCTTCGCAGTAGCACGCGCATCTCCATCGTCAGTGATAACGGTTCCATCGGCGGCCTCCGCAACGGCTATAGCCTGCGCTTCTCCAGGGTCCAACGTTTCCAGAAGCTTCTCTTCTAATTTCTCTGCTGAGGAAGACGGAGTGACTACGGGGATTCCCTCTTCCAGTACGGCTAATGCATGTTCAAGATACAGATGGGTCTCAGTCCCTTCTTCGAGTTCTTCTTGGACAGCATCCACGGTCACGAGTCGCGGTAAATCCAATAATAACTCGATGTGATTCACCTGAGCAAAATTCGAGAGGACAGTAGTGTTGAGTACTGTCGCGTTCTTCGGCGCTCCTGTCATTCGAGGTTACGAGCGGTTTCTATTTCGTCTCTCGCGGCAGCCATATCTTCGGGGCCGAATCGTAGCTCAACTCCCTCTTCTCGCAGTATGCCTCTCATCTCGAACCGGTTGACACCAGCGAGGCGGGCAGCAGTACCCAAGGTAATCTCCCCGTCGTCGTAAAGCGATACCGCGGCGGCAATCCGCGCGTTCTCGTTTTCTTCGAAATACGCCCGTAAGACGTGGCGAATGGCATCGCTTTTGTTTTCGAAGATACCCGCTTTGACAGCCCCCTCCATGAGGTCGGTAAGATCGTTTGGAATGGTTGCGGTGGTTCGGGACATGCCTTCACTCAATGCATGGTCTTCATACAATATATGAATTTTGCCGAGCGTACTATCCCTCTTCTGAGGTGTAGCAGTTATCACATTCCCAATACTCATAGGACAACTCTTCTCCAGTCCACTTCACGACATCGTGACCCTCCCACTCACCTGTCTTCTCGTATTCACCCCCACTGTCCTCGTCCGGGACGGTGAACTCACCGAAATAGTGACCCCCATCATATGTTCCATCCTCGTAGACGGTACTTCGGATTGTTTTACCACAATCGACGCAATTCCTCTCGATGGTGCGTTTTTTCTTCGACATGAGGTAATCAGAAGCAATTGATTGTACAGGACCGATACTCTTGACAGTTCCGCGGTTCAGGGTTCGACAAGCCGATACCGGGTACCTCTCGTCGCACCCTCCTTTTCGATGAGTCGATAGCGTTCAAGCGCACCGAGGTAGCGTCGGCGCGTCACCTTCGCTTTTGGAGAGCCAATTCGTCGCTCGTACTCAGCGTGGAGTTCCGACGAAGAGAGTTCACCGTGCTCGTAAACGATATCGTAGAGCAGTCGCTTGTGTGTCGAGAGACGCTCGACGTTCCGCTCGTGGACTTCGCCAGCCGCACCATCGGAAACCTCGTCGACGAGGCCGGGACTGAGCGCACAGAGTTCTTCCTGATCGGCACGCTCGGCAGCACGTCGGAGATTGGTAATCGCAAGACGAGCGTCTCCCGCAGCAAGCGACGCCATGTGTTGGATAGTCGCCTCGTCGACCGCGCCCGGGTCGAGACCGTACTCGACGCGAGCGCGGATGATGTCTGCAATCTCCCGGTCGCGGTACTTCTCCAATTTCACTGACGCCGCAGCACGTGCCCGCGAGGAGACGCGCATGTCCAGACCGGAGATAAACGCATCCTCGGAGACACAGACCATCAGCGTCGTCACGTTCGGAATATCGTAGAGCATCGCAATGAGCGACGGGTCTTCGAGGACGTCCACTTCATCGAGAATGACGACAAACTGTTCGTCGAGGTCCCGAATCTTGTCGAGATACTCGCCGACTGGGGTACTCCCGCGGTCGAATTCGATGCCGAGGTTCGCATCACGCATCAGAGAGTGTAGGACACCAGCGTTCGTGGAGTTCGAGAGGCAGTTAGCGTAGGCAGCCCTCGCACCGAGCGTCGCACGTTCTAGCTCGGCTGTGACGAATTTGGCGAGCGTTGTTTTCCCAGCCCCCGATGGACCAGTAATCAGGATATCCTCACCAGACTCGTCGTTCTCAATCGGAGCGAGATAAGACGAGAGATGTCCGATTTCGGCATTTCGATGTTCGAGATCTGCAGGGACGAAGTTGTCGCGAAGTGCCCGGGCATCGCGTATCATGCCCAGACCCTTCGCAATACCAGGATTTCAATAATTGCAAACCACAGTGAAAGTAAACATCGGTACCAAAATACCCCGATTGGCCTTGACGGCTCTGTTTAAATACTCATTCGCTGATATTTTGTTGAGTTCATGCTGAATAGAGTGCAAGTCGGTCAGCAACTGACGTGAGTGCGGCAGGATAGATGCAGGAAATGTGGTCGCTAACAGTTTATTGCGGCTGGGAATCATAAAGTTGACAGATGAACAATATATATCTCGGAATCCTTGCTTGTGGTAATCTTCTGATAGCCCTGAATACGTCCGTTTCAGGCACAATAGTCAATCGGTGGTGTTCTGTCCCCTGTCGGTGGATTCCTCCTCCTTGGAGAATTATTCGAGTCACAGAGTGCTGCCAGTTGAACCACTCTTCAATAAGCGTGTGCTGAACACACCCCTATATGTGTCACACGGCTGCTGTCAGGTTCTAAGGATTTCAACAGAGCCGCCTTGACCGAACGCGCCGCCCATCCGATCGTCCGGGTACCTGTCGTGTTCGTCGCCACACAGAGGTCACTCCAACGGGGGTGCGGACCACTCGATTGCTTCTTTGCGGATGAATGGTTCCCTGATACGCGTCGCACGAGTCACACACGTTGCTCCAGACCTTCCTCCCGAGCGATTTGCTGAACGCCCGCTGGACGTTGTAGTCCGGATGGTCGGATAGCTGTTCTCCAAGTTCGGAGTCGAGCGAGCCGTCGTGTGGCCACACGACCCGCGTGTCTTCACCGTATTTCCAGCAGTCCGTCTTCCATCGGTGTACGTCGGTTTTACCCATGAGTAGTACTGGTGGGCACGTTCCCGCGCGGCTTCGACCACTTCGTCGATGGGGTCGATTGTTAAGCCTCGGCGAGTGCGTACACCGTTCCCTCGGCGTCTCCGACATACACCGTCCCGTTAACCGGAACTGGGGAGCCCCAGATTGCCGGTGAACCAGTATCGTACTGCCAGCGAATTGACCCATCCTCTACGTTCAGTGCGTAAACAACACCATCGAATGCACCGACATAGACCGTGTCGCGGACGACCGCAGGGTCAGCTCTAGCGAGCGGTCGCTCAGTCTCAACCGACCACTGCTGGCTTCCGTCTTCTGTGGCGAACGCTCGTACTGTACCCTCATAATCGAGAACGAACGCGCTCCCATCTGCGACAGCTACACTCGAACGTGTCTGCTGAGGAACATCAACCATCCACGAGCGGTCACCAGTGTCTCGACTAATCGCGTGCAGCTTCCCATCGGTACTCGCTACGTAGACCGAGGCTTCATCTACGGCGGGTGCAGCGTCGAAACTCGCTCGTTCGACCGATGTGAACTGCCATCGTTGTTTCCCGGTATTTGTATTTAGCGCGCGGAGTGGAGATCCGACTCCACCGACGAACACAGTTTCCTCGGTTACTGCCGGTGCAGCCATCGTCCCATCTTCAAGCGATTCCTGCCACTGGACCGAACCATCGTCTGAGTCTATCGCATAGAGGGCTGCATCCTCTCCAATACTCCCTGCGTAGAGACGGTTTTCGGTGGCAGTTATCCCCCCCACGAAGCGTTGCGATGGAACTGCGGTCCACTTGTGCTCCCCTCCTTGTGTGGAGTACGCACGTACTCCACCATCTTGTGAACCTGCACAGACGAGGTCACCGACGACGGCTGGTGAAGAACGGACCTCAGTTCGCTGGCTCGATAGCGCAGTAGACCACTTCGCGTCGCCGTCCTTTTCGTCCAACGCCCTGATTTTCCCATCGTAACTCGCGACGAACACCGTTTCTCCCGCAACAGCAGGACTCGTTGCAGCTCGCTGTCTCGTGTCGACAGACCACACCTTCTCAACTTCAGCTCTCGGCGCACTCCCCTCTGGCCGATAGGCGAGGTTTGCCGAACCACCACCGAGCTGGTGCCAGTTCCGCTGTCCAATAGCGCGTGGGATACTCTCTTGAGAGTCTGTCGCGGAACCTATGGAAGACCCATTAATCGAATTACAACCGGCGAGGCAGCCGAGAGCACCAGTCGCTGTACTTAAAAGAAAATTCCGCCTCGTTCGTTGGTCGACGCTGGTTTCGCTACTCATTGATTTAATCCTAGATATCAAACACCATAATAACCATGAACTTCCCAGTTGAAGTCCGAATCCGGAAGTTCTGTGTCGAAACCGAGTTTTCTGTCACCACGGATTGCAATAGCAGCGTTCAGGCTCGTCGCCTTTTGCGCTCCGTCGTAGGGGCTGCCTTTAAACTTCGTCTTTACGTGACCTGCGTCGTCGACGTCAGCATCAACTGTCGTGACGTACCCCTCATACACGTCTGACGAACCACTAATTCCGACAGTCGGGGTTGCATCGCTACCAGTACCGACCGTAATACCGAATGAGACGTTTTTCCCGTGTTTTTTCTCCCTAACTGCAGGATCGAATTTCAGTACGTCGAACTGGCTGAGTACGTCGATCTTATTCGTCATCCAATCAATCCCACCAGGAGAGTACGGCTTATCGAGGGGCGTTCCGCCGGACCAGAGCCACACCGCGTACGTCCAACGACCGTTAGGTTCAGGCTCGTACGCTCGGTACAGCATGACCAAGTTGTCTACCTTCGCGTACTTAACATTGCTGACGTCGTCGGTAATGTAGTACGAGTTGTTCCATCCACCGATTTCGTCGCAACCGCTTAGATCAGGATTCTGATTCATCGTGCCGAACCCACCGTCGTCAGTACCTGGCACGATACTGGAGGCGTCAGTATTATGTTTGTCTGCTGTATTCTTTGCGATCTCTCGCATCTCCTCGGGACGTTTCATCTCCGACCCCGAGAGATCCATAGTGAACCCTCCTGTACCTTCTCGCGCAGCAACATCATTGTCTGCAGAAGCCGTCCCCATGATCGAGAGACCGACGCCCGCCGTTGCAATGTTCTTCAACATTTGCCTTCGTCGTTGATTAGGCATTCAATTCCTTGTTAATAATGTTAGAACAAAATACTTTCTGTTTCATTAATTGGTTGGCATCTCTTCGACTGATGTTCTTCAGTCGAGCGATTGATGTGGTCGTTGGAAGTTACAGGGCTGCGCGACCTATATGGGCCACCCGGACACTCATGTGGTTCCGTACCTACGAATTATGGGTGCGGTCAACTCGTATTCTGAGCGTATGGAACCACCTTCCGATGTGATTCCGTTTCACGTAGTTGAGCTGACTGCCAGATTCTAATCAAGAGAGGACTGACTGATAGCCCAACCGTCAACAAGAAACACAGTTGGCCTGCTTCATGCCACCCAAATGATTCGGCATCAGGAGTCAACTTTGTCTCGATGCTTATTCAGTGAACAACAAGGCTACCCATCATTTGTCGTGGCCGTAGTTTCATCAATCGAAATTTTAGCTGTGTGACCGCAGTCAGCGACCCGACGTACCATTGCCAAACAGCTTGGTGGGACAGTTCAACACCAAGGGACACTCGTTGGGCAGCTCTGCGAACAATCTATCAACATAACTCAACGACCTTCTTGCATTCGATCTCCCGCTTTATATATCTCACATGTGAGAAATGTCATCCCGAGGATACTAATTGGGGATCAAGAGGATTAACCCAAGGATCAGACACTAACGCAGGATCTGGTTGATACGAAATTCAAGCTCCTCAATTGTGTTTCTCGTGGTCGTATATATATATATATATATATATATATATATATATATATATATATATATCCAATAGACAGTAATATTGGATTTCTAAAATTGCTGTCGATACTATTCAAAATAATGTTCTATACTTGTAGCACTATTTCTCATCGTGAATATCTCAATCGGTTTACCTCTGGACACCACCCATCTCTTGGATTCCAACTGGAAGGCCAACTCACCGCACTCATGAGTCTATTTTTTGACAGTGTTCTCCCTAGATCCCTCATAATTGTATCAGCCGTCGCAGTTGGGATTCTGTTTACCCACGCCATCTTAGGCTATGTGCTCGACGCGGTCGACTGGGTACTGAGGAAAATTCGGTCGCCGAACTAGCCGAGCGGGCGACGATCTCCCCGTGATGGGTACGTGAAGATCACCCAGTTGAGCGCGAGGATGACGAGAAGACCGAGTTCGTGGATGGCAAACCCCGATAGCGCTGAGACCGACGGAACGCCGAAGAGGGCAATAAGGCCGAGCAGGAGACCGAGTCCTACGAGTGTGGGCGCGAGTGAGACGAGATAGACGGCCCACAGTGGCGTCCCTTCGGGAAGTGTCACATCAACCTGTGCGTCATCGCGGAGGAGACTCGCGTCGATGTTTGAAGCCCACGGGAGCGCTGCGAGTGCGTGAGTGAGTTCGTGGAGGGGAACAGACGGCGTCAGCAGGTGCCAAAGGAGGCTCATCGGTCAAGGACCTCCGCGACGAGGGGGAGTGCGACTGTCGTTGTTACCATTCCGATGGCGAGGTAGGTTGCGACCTCGCTGACCACGGGTGGCAGGGAGACGTGTTTCGAGGTCGGTGCGACCATGACGGCGACGAGCAACCAGTCGATGAATACGAGGTCGAGGAGCGCACGCTCGCGACCATCGAGCGAGTCCTCGGCCTGGACGAGTCTCGCCCAGGACGTCTGGAGTCGGTGTATCATTCGATCACCATCCGGAAGAGGAGGATGAACAGCGAGCCAGCGACTGAGATAAACAGGACAGTCCACGCGATGCTCGCGATGGTTCCGGGTAGTAGCGGAAGAGCCATCCCGGAGATGAGAGCGAGCAGCACCGCTGGGAGTACGAAGTCCCCGGTCTTGTTGTAGATCGGGATGACGACAATGGCGACGATAAAAATCGCGAGTGTCGACTCGCCGATAGCACCGGACCAACCTGGCTCACCAAAGATGCACGTGTGAGCGTCGGATTGGAACCAACAGTCGATACTCATGAGACTCTCATCCCCCGGATTATCTGCCAGATGCCGACGTAGTTGATGAATTGGATCGGCCAGCCAAGTGGGATGACGAACCAGCCGGGGAACCCGATGTTTTGGAGCGCCAGCGGAAGCATGAGGCTCCACTTGAGGATTCCGACGAAGGCACGTGTTGAGTCAGCGGTGAGGCCGAGATAGGACCCGCTACCACCACCGGCCCGTTCGGCGCGGAACTCTGAGGCGTTGTTTCCGAGTTGTGCAGCGTCGTCTTGCAGCCCCGTCGCTTTCCCGATACCGACGGCCGTATTGAATCCGGAACCTTCCATGATGGCTCCGGCGACCGCACACGAGATGACGATGAGCATTGGAACTGTGACTCTCATCTGTTAGTACCTGCTGTTGAACTCGGCAACGACGCCGAGAAGTGCGATTGCACCACCGAGACCGATGACCTCGATAGGAATCGGGACGAGTCCGAGCCACGAGAGCCCAGTAGCGACGGCAACGACGGTGACCGCTCCGGCCCGAGCCATCGTCGAGGGGAAGAGGGCACCAATCCCGATGACGAGAAGGTATCCGCCGAGGGTTGCCCATCGTTGGTCGACTGGGATGTTGACTCCAGACACTCCCGAGATTGGTTCTTGAACGGGTCGAACTGAGCCGTTTCGTGTGGCGGTGAAGTTGACGATCCACTGAGTCTGACTCTCTGCCGTAGAAAGTGGTTCACTCCGTTGGAACGACGAGATAGAACCTGTTTGGTTAGTCTGCAAGAGGACGTTACTCTCGTTCCCACGCTCGAAGACAGTCACATTGAGCGCAGTTGTCTGGTCTTCTGGGTCTGAGTAAACGAATTTGAAAACGTGAGGGTCGTCCTCTTTGTCGATGTACGCGTCCCACTGGTAGGTGTCTCCGCTGGGACTCTTCCAGACGATTTCGCCGACAGTGAGCGTCGCAGAGGTGTTCGCGGCTGCGATGTAACTCCCGAGTTCACGCCGGTCACCGTCGTTGTTTTCGATGGTCAGCTGGTAGCGCTGGTCCTTTTCGAGCGTCGTTTTGAATACCCCGTCACTACCGAAGTAGTCGCCCGTGACTGTCCGCCACTCAAGTGTACCGTTCTTGTCGATGGGTCGCTCGACGTAGAGGACCGTCTCGCTGGTATCGAACTCGTTGGTGTTGTCGGCGAGGTGGAACTCGTTGTAGACGGTCGATTCGTTCTCTGGGAGGAGATACGCAGTCTGTTGTTCATAGATCGAGCGGACTGCGATGGTCCGGAGGACATAGTCGTCGACGCGAAGCTGGAGGATGTAGCCCTGCCCGGGGGAAACACCAGTCAGATCTATTGTACCGTTGGTGGCGTTCTTAGAGAAGATCTCTTCACCTGAGAAGAGGCGTGCCTCGACAGATGCAGTCTCGGTGATGAGGCTACCAGAGGAGACGTTTCGGATGTAGACGGTCGAAGGAGAGGCGACTGATTGGGTTGCCGATACCGTGTCGACACCAGTTCCGTACTGGTCGCTGACCTGGACGTTCCAGTCGAACGACCCAGACCCAGCGTCGTACGTGTAGGTTGCAGTCCCATTGCTGGAGAGGGTGTCTGTGCCGACGACACTCCCGTCAACGACGAACTCAACAGTGAGGGAATCCCCATCAAATTGGAAGTCGCTGTCAGTGACTTCTGCTGAGAGATTGACCGTTTGTGACGTCAGTTGGGACCCGTCTTCGGGGGTAAGCGACGAGTTGTTGACGACCGGTTCGAAGTGGTCAACCTCGAAGGTTCTCGTCGAACTCGAAGAGGTTTCACCGTAACTGTCCTCAACCTCGACGTGCCACGAGTGGTCACCCTCTGCGAGGCCCGTCGTAGCCACCGACACCGTACCGTTCGAGGTGAGTGTGTCGGAGCCGACACTCGTACCGTCGACAAAGAACTCGGCAGTAACTGAGTCACCCTGTGTTGTCGCGAAGTCGGCGTCGGTGACGTCGATTGAAAGGGTAGTGTTGCTGAAACGGATCGTTGAGTCATCTGCAGGTATCGCGGTCCCGCCTACGGTGGCTGGCGTCGAGGCATTGAACAAGACCCCTTCCTCGTAGATGGTTGCTGATGCGTCGCTTCCCGTATCAGTTGCGTCGACGCGAACGCGGTACTGCGAGTACGAGGTCGTTGAGAGGTCGGTTGTCTCGTTGGCTGACGCCGAGATAGTTGTCGACGTGATGTTCGACCACGTCGACCCGTCGTCCGACCCTTGCCACGTGATAGTTGCCGAGGCATTGGTGAGGTCCAGATCGACGAACCCGGTCTCGATGTCCGAGGCCTTGTGGGAACTTCCCACGTAGGTCGCGTCAATGGTTGACGACCCACCGACTTTTGCGTCTGAACGGTCGAAGAGAACATCCGAAGAACCGACTCCCGTCGAGTGATAGCCCTCACCACCCGAACTATACGTTGTGTCCACGCCGGTGACGGTCGCGAACTTCGTGCCGGTCGAATCATAGATGTCGGCAGTTATCGTCCCGTCTGTCTACGAGATGACTGCGGTGAGTTTCTCGTCAGTGTAGCCTGAGAGTTCGAGATTCGCCTCGTCAAGCACTTCACCATTAGTCCACGGCGAAGTGTCGCCGTCTGTCCGAATTAACTGGATTTTGTCATCGGGCCATCGAACCGAGAGGGCGTAGCCAGTCGGGCTGGCATCTTCCTGAGATGTGGCCCATAAGAATGACCCACGGTTCCCGGAGCCGACAGCGTAGTACCCGACACGCCATGTTGTACCGCGAACGGGTGCACTTCCCGTGTCGGTTGAGGAGATGGTTTGATGGGACCCATCCGACTCCATATTGAGCACCTTCGACCCATCGAAGGTGCTATTCGAGATGACGGACGCATAGCTCGTTGAACCGCCGTATTCGGCGATATCCCCGTCCTCAAACGAGTCTGGGACAGATGTACTGATCCCTGAAGCTGCGACGAGTTCTCCGTCCCCAGATGATTTGACTTCAAACCCTTCGAGGGTCGTTGCGTCGTTGAAGTCCGAGGAGGTCGTGTTTCGTGACGCAAGCTCGAGACCCGCGTCGGCCGCACTAACTGGTGTCGCAGAGACCGCAAGAACCGAAGCGAGTAGAGCGAACAGAACGATACTGAACCGCCGCATCAGTAGCCACCCCGATAGAGTCGCTCCTGCTGTTTCTCCTCCTGGTGTCCTGAGTAGATCGCGTAGAGGATGATGTTAAGGAGGAAGATGGGTACCACGAGCAGGTACGCAGCGCTCTTAATGCGCTGGAGAGGTGTCGCTACCCACGTCTCAGTAACGTAGGGAAGCGACTCGGCGAGTAAGATAAGCTCCGCGACGCCGGTATTGAGAAACACGACGAACGCAGCGACCTGCCCAAGGCCGAATGCGACGAAGACGAGCGTGCGGACTCTCACGCACGGACACCTCCAAGAATCACACCGCGAGAGACAGCGGTGACGAACATGCCGACGAGGACGAACCCGAGGAACCACGTCATCGCCTGTTGCATGTAGAGGCAGTTCCGTGCGCCCTCGACGACAACTGGTGTGTCAGCGGAACACCCAATGTCGAGGAACGGACCGACGATGGCATCGAGGACATCCTTGACAGGAATGGAGACGATGAACGTGACGGCGAGTTGGAGATACGTCGAGAGCGTAGGCATCACCAACCACCTCCAAGATCACGGAGGAGATCGTCAGCATCGGCGATAGATGACCGCCAAATATCCTCGTCGACACCGAACCCGCCCGTATCTTCATCAAAGACGTTGTCTGTCGGGTCCTTTGGCCAACGCTCACGTTCACGCTCGTATTCGGACTCGAACTCGGATTCGATTTCAAGTTCGCGCTCAAGCTCACGCTCCATCTCGTAGACGGACTCGGTCTCGAACTCAACGCCCGTTCGCTCAGTCTCGCTTTCAAGCTCCCGCTCAAGTTCCGTGGTCCGTTCGAGTTCGAACGTCGTCTCACGGTCGAGTTCGCGCTCGAGGTCGCTCGTCAGTTCAGACTCAAACGGACGTGGCTCAGCGGTTGGTCGGCTTGCAACGTCGAGGCGCTCGCGTTCTCGCGCAACGGGGTCGAACGCATCAACCTCCGCGCCAGTCGCCTGTCGCTCGATAGATTCTGCTTCGGCTTTGACGCTGGGCTCCATCGCCTGCTTGCGTCGGTGTTCGATCTCGCTGATGTCCCACGGTTCCCCGAGATCGCTAGGGTCACGTTGAGTACGGCGTCGGCGACGCCGAGGTTCACGAAGACCGCGTTCGAGCGCCCTACGCTGGCGACGAATCTCTTCTTCGAGGACGTCCTGATCAACAGTGTACTTGTCCGACTGGGCGGCGCGAGTACGTTTGGAAAGTTCGGAGTCAGGGCGTACCTCGGGACCGACGTCTTCTAGCTGTTCGCGACGGGCAGCTTGCTCCTGTTCAGCGAACCGTTCAAGTTCGTATTGCGTCTGCCCAAGGTTCTGCTCGGCAGCATCAGCAGGGTCAAGTTCCGGGGACATGCGACCGGGAGTATCGTCGGCAGCGACAGTATCCCGTCCGCGAGGTCCCGACAGTTCGAGTTGCCCGCGTCCGGCACCTTTGACGAACTCGTTGAT
Source organism: Haloferax mediterranei ATCC 33500 (assembly GCF_000306765.2). Classification (NCBI taxonomy): domain Archaea; kingdom Methanobacteriati; phylum Methanobacteriota; class Halobacteria; order Halobacteriales; family Haloferacaceae; genus Haloferax; species Haloferax mediterranei. Next base: position 1,240,068 of record NC_017941.2, on the reverse strand, counting down.
TTTTGAGGCCTCTTGGCGTGCGAACTTATCGACAAAGTCGTACTTGGTGCGTCGGATACGCCGCGAAAGCTTCGAGGCCTTGGGCTTCACACCGCGCTTGTAGGCGGCGTAAGCGAGTTCCTCGTTATCGAGACGACCACCTGGAAGTTTGTTGAGAACGCGCTGTCCACGTGAAGACCGAGAGAGCACTGCAGTCGCGGTGTCGCTGAGTATTTCCTCACCAGGTTGGATAGCATACCGAGCAACACGGCCTGCACGTCCTGAGTACCTTGCCGCCGTACCCATTGCACCGGCAGACCCAACGAGTGAACCCACAACTCCCCCTGCCAACTTACTGGGGTTCTTTTCCAATGCTTTGATACCCTCATCTTTTGCTGCACTAACCGCCTCACTGGTGTCGCCAACGACCTCTCCACCTTGTCCTTTCACGGTTTCAGCGCCAGCGTAGCCGATGAATTCACCGGTTTCTTTGAGTCCGAGGACAACCGAAGGAACGTTCAGAATCTGTCCAGCACCGGAGAGAGCGCCACGAACAAATTCTTCGCCACGTTTTCGTCCGGTCGTGGGATTAGTAGTGTGGTTGCTGTACCAATCCGGTGCGTGTGATGTGACGGCCTCGGTTACTTTCCGATTGTAAATGAACAGCGGATTGTACTTCGAATTAAAATCAACAGCACCCTTGACGAAATCGTCGTAGGTGGCGGCTCCAGCGCGAAGATAGTCTTCGACGCGTTTGTCGTTACCGAGGTTGATCGGGAGATCACCGAACTGCTCGTCGGGCCGTTCGGATGGTTTTCGTTCTCGTTCGATGGTAGCGACCCAGCGGCCGTCTTCAGTACGGTGGACGTTGTCGAGTTGCTCAGGATCAACACCGGCCTTCTCGGCGATTCGGTCCCGCGCTTGCTCACGTTCACTACTCCCAATCCCTTCAAGCGCATCGCGCTGGCGCTCAAGCTGTTCCGAGCCGGCCACCCGCACGACTCCTTCTCCCTCGCGGTTAGTGTCGATGAACGACCCCGTATGATTCGTTGGTCGGCGTTCGCGGGCACGTTCTACGAACTTCTCTGATGCGTCCTGAGAGAACGAATACTGCTGTTCGATTTCACGCCCGTCTGCGGTGTAGACCGTGGCAGTGTAGCCGTCTTCAAATGTTTCGTTGACTTCGACCCGTTTGACTCTCCCGTCGACACTACTCCGAGCGCGTTGTTCGACAGTATCGAGTTCACGGCTGTCCTGAAGCCTATCCTTCCCCGAGTCGGTCAGTCTGACTTCGACCTGCCCGGAGTCTTTTACGACGTATTGGTAGTCGTCGTTTCCGAGACGGTCGCCGTACTGTTGGTCGATACTGCGCTCGTACTTGTTGATTTGCCGCTGGATAAGCGAATTATCGGTCGAAATATCGCCCGTCCGGTTGACGACTTCAGGTGACGAGCGCTCTCTGTCTCGGTTGCGACGCTCGTTTTCATGCTGTGTCTCCCTGACTTGGTCTTTATATTGGTCAATCACCTCGCGGTCCCGGTCACGACTCGATTGCGGAGACGAGTCGGACGACGTCGAGTCTTGCTTGTCTTTCGACTCGTCGTCGTTGGAGTTCTGTTCCTTCTGGTGCTTGGCCTCCCTGACCTGCTGTTTATATTGCTCGATGGCCTCGCGGTCTGCCTCTCGACTGGTGTCTTGAGATGTTGAGTCAGATGACGAAGAGGAGTCTCGCGATGAACTTCCACCACCGTCGTCACTATCGTTGTTACGGCTCTCGTTACGCGCGTCGCGAACGTTCTCCTCGTACTCTCTGGCAGCCTCTCGATCTTCGGGCGAGGAATCACCGACATCACCGGGAAGTCCCATTTAGATCACCTCCTTGGTGTCTTCAGTATCATCGCTGAGGCGACGTGCGAGAGTGGTGGTCCACGTGTCCCACTGTGGCGTCGCAGTAGCGACTGGGATTCCAGCGATCAGCCCGAGTGTGATTCCCAGTCTAAACGCTTCGAACGAGTTGTACAGTGGTGGCAGCGAAATGAAGACAGTGGAGGCCACTCCAAGAGTGGTGACCGCGAAGATGAGCCAGTACTCTGGTCTCCGGCCGTAGGTCCGCTCGAAGAGTTCGGTAACGATGCTGAGAACACTATTCAGCCCCCAGACAATCAAGAGTCCCGAACTGGGCCATAGTGCAGTTCTGATCGCTTCAACTCCCGTTTGGTCGATAGCCCCCAGATCGTGAAGCAAGTTGAACTGAACAACGTCCATGACTAGGAGCATCAGAATCATCGAGAGCGTGAAGACGCGGTCTGAGAATCGGCCCGACATTCAGAACACCCCCGGAAGGGCGCTGACGAAGAGCGGGAGACTGATTCCACCACCGATGCCGCCGCCTCCACCGCCGCCAGCGATGGACGTTGCGAGCGCGGGACCGAACATTCCGAGTGCGAGGCCACCGGCGAAGATGAGCACTAAGTAGAGTTGCTGTCGGGTGCTCCAGTCGAGTTCGGCGAGTTTGCCGCGCGTCTCCTGTCGCTTCATGTCTTGCTGGGTGACCTTGCTACCGAAGAGTCTCCAGCCATCGCGGAACGAGAGCGCACGTCCCTCGTATCTGTCAGTCTCAGCGTGGATGGCAACATCCTTGCCACTCCCATCGGTCCGAAGATGCTCGTCGTAGTTACCGAGACGCCGTTGAGCACCCATGTAGGCCTCAAGCGGGTCGGTGATTTCGCGACCTTCGCGGAGTGCCCAGACCATCGAGTATTTGCCGTTCTGACGGTAGGGGAAGCCGAGGCGGTCGGCTTTGTACGCTTGACCGTCAGTAGTCTGGAACTCGTGTTCGTCGGAGTGCCACGACCCAGCGATGGGCTTGACGACACCGTCGCCGTAGATCGTGTTGACAATGGTGTCCGCACCGGTGGTTTTGAGCATCGTCTTGTAGCCAGCGTCAACGAGAGCTTCACCGAGTTTGTGGCTCTTCGGAACGATACGGAGAACGAGGTACAGCGGGATCGCAACCAACGAGAGAAGGCCCTTGAGAGCCATCGCTGTCACTTTCCCGGAGCTTTCGCCGAGCTTCTTTCCAGTCTCGGCTGTACCAGCGAACGTCTCGTCGAGTCGTGCTCGGAAACTGGTCTGTTCGTCGTCGGTACTGGTCGGGTCGTCTGTTGGGTCGAGTGGGTCGTTGTCAGTCATGAGTGGTCACTTCCAGGGGAGGAGAGAACTGAGGCCACCGCTCTTCGATGGCTGTTCAGCGCCGCGTCGTTCCGTGGAGACGTGAGTCTCCATGATGGCGCGGAGGAGTGTCCCGTCACCGAGCGACTGCCGGTCGGTTCGGAGTTCCTCGAGGATAACGCGGATGGCTTCTTTCTCTGCGGGCGACCAGTCGCGGCGTTGGCCGTCGAAATTGTCGCCATCGACATCTTGCGCGACCTCGCGGAAGACGCCGGTACAGAGGTCGTTGTACTCGCGGCCGAGGATGATGCGGTCGGCGAGGTTCTCGTTGAGGAGACGTCGTTTCCGGTCGTCGTAGTAGTCGTCGCCGTGGTTGGCGAGCATCTCGCCGGACGACAGATAGGGCTTGAGCACCGAGACGATGGACTCGTATTCGGAGGATTCGACGTCGACGCCGGTGAGGTTCTCCCAGAGTTCGTCGGCATCCATCTCGGCGAGGACGTCCATCGCCGGGCCTTCACTCGACGCACGTTGTGCGGCAGTGCGTTCGAGGTCGCTCGCGGCGCGCTCTTGGAGTTCCTGCTGGCGGTGCTGGTGGCGTTTATCTTCGTTTGGCATTATTGAGTCACCTCGGTGTTTTCAGTGCGGGTGATAACCGCACCGTAGAGCACGATTAGAGAGGTCAGCGTCCCCGCGAGACCGAATAGCTGTATCTCGGGACTAACAATAGTCGTCGTCGCGCCAGTTTCAGTCACGAGGTCGAGAGCACCGGCGCGATGCGCGAGAATTCCCCACGCGAATGCGCCGAGAAGCGCGAACAGACCGACATTCCGGTGCTGGTCTACGACGAGCGTGACGAGCAGCGAGAGCGTCCCAAACGCGAATAGCGCGTGAGATTGAGAGACGAGGAGACTCACGAGAGCCACCCCCAGATGGCAGCAAGTGCGAGGAAGAGGACGATGTAGGGGAGAGCGAAACTGGCGGCAGAGACGGTCGTTTGGATATCTTTGGTTGTCTGGCTGGGCATCTCGAACGCGTAGTCGATGGTGACTGTGGACCCATCGGGTGCGCTTGACCCTGAGAGTCGAGTCAGTTCACCTGTCGAGGTGTTCCAGCTGTAGTCAGTTCCTTGGGTGAGGGTCGTGCCGTTGTGGACGACGGTTTCGTTGTCGCCGTACTCGAAGGCGTCTCGCTCATCGACGTAGCTCCCGGCGTCCGAGAGCGTGATGTCTTCGCTCGTGGTGGCGACGACACCACTCTCAGAGTAAGCGGCTGAGAGGCCGACGACGGCGACAACGCCGATGATGAGGATTGCGGCGAACGTTTGGATTTGTGAACTCATGGCTCAGACGGGTGGTAAACGGAAGGAAGTTGGTCGTGGTTGCTGGGTTACCGGCCGCCACCGCCGCCCATCCCACCGAAGTAGGAGAGAGCGACGCCTGCGCCGACGGCGATCAGTCCAACACCGATGAGCGTGAACGCGGTTGTCCCGTAGTTGGCGAAGGTGTCAGTCATGTTTGTCCACTGGTTCGGGTTGTCGGGGTTGGCGACAATTTGCGTGGAGTAGAGTGCACCGAGGACGATGAGGGCGACGACGGCGACGATAATACCACGGGCGACAACCATGACCGAACCACCGATTTTCGCGGTGATAGTGGTCTCTTCGGAGAGGTCTCGGGATTCGGCTCCGAGCTTGTTGGCCATCGCGACGCCCCGGGCGATGGCAGTCCCCATCTCTGTTCCCGCGTGCTCGAGGACGGCACGGTCGAACACGTCTTCGGTCTGTTCGGTACTGTCAACTGGTGTGACTTCGAGGTCGGTCTGAGAAGCCGGTCGTTCCAGCCCTCCGACGCCTGCGGTTGCACATGCAGACATACTTCCGACCATGTGATGCTACAGTATATAATTTCACTTTACCTAATAATGAAAATAGTGGTTAGAAGGGCTGAAGAACCATATGGTGGGCCATATGGCCACCCAATATTATACATACAATAGGCTAGTCTCCCTGACTGTATGTCATCCCAGACATCCACCCATCCGGGCAAGACAGATGGCGAGCGACTGTCGCCGGTGGTGAACTTCGGGCACAGAAAGAGCGTCCGGCTAAAAGCGCTCATTCGGGAGCACATTGACGTGTCGAGTCTCGACGAGAGCGCGCTGAACGCCGAAACTCGGAGCGTCATCGCAAACAACGGGGGGCTGTACATCAACGCGCCAGTCGACGCGGTCGACTGGTTCGGTCTCTCACGAGGCGACCGCGTCCGTGTTCGGACGTTCCCTGATGCAATCGTCATCACTCGGGAGGATGCAGATGAGTTCTAGAAACGACGGGCCACCGCAGAAGACGATGCGCGAACGGCTCATCGAAGAAGCCCAAGTTGACGTCCACGAAGCCCGCTCGAAAGTCACTCGTGTTCGGCTGATGTACGATGGTGTCCCTCGAGCATGGAGACAAGAGCTTCAGGAGGCCATTATCGCGTACTATTACGCACTTCGACCGCTTCGGACTGAGGGACTCATCAAGGACTGGTGGTCCTCTGTCGAACTCTCAGAGGAGTGGACAAGAACTGCAGTCGTCGATACTGAGACCGTACTCGAAGAGTCCGACGACGGTGAGTTAGTGGAGGTCGAGAAGCCGATCACCGACCAGATTCCGTATCGTGGGTTGGGCATCCTGGAAGACGTCGAGACTGCCACGGAATCGGAAGTCGTCTCGGTAAGCGACATGCGCGGTGAGCGTGAAGAGACCGTTTCTCGACAGTTGGTGCTCGATGCGTCGATTCTCGTGGACATCGCAGGCGTGCTCGACGACGCGGCGACGAAACTCGGTTTCGCACCGTCTATCGAACTGCAGGACGCGGCAGGTGAGACGGTATGAGTTCGGAGGCCGAGCCGGAGATCATCGACCGAATGGCGGCCCAGACTGCTCCGAAGAACCTCACGAGCTACTACTCGGAGATGCCCGAGCCAGTTCGGAACAACCTGATTCTCCGTCGGAAAGTGTGGCCGCGGATGAACGTCTACAACGAAAACTGGATGTGCTTCTTGGCCGGTGAGACGGGGGACGGGAAGTCCTACGCCGCACTCCGACTCGCGGAGGCTCTCGACCCGAACTTCGGCCCGGATCGAGTCACGTACTCGGTCGAAGAGTTCCTCGAACTGGCGGCGTCGGACCTTCCGGAGGGTTCGATTCTCGTTCTCGAAGAGGCGGGCGTCGCGGCCGGGAACCGAAATTGGTACACGGTTGCGAATCAGGTGCTCGACGCTCTAACGCAGACGTGGCGGCACCGTAACCACGGTGCGATTATGACCGCGCCGGACTTCGACCTCGTCGATTCGCACGTCCAACGCCGCTTTCACCACCTCGGTATCATGGTCGGGAAAGACGAGCAGGCGGGTATCAGCAAGGCCCGGTGGAAGTACATCCAGACGAACAACGAGACGGGGAAGATGTACAAGAAGTACCATCGGATGATCGGCGACGATGGTGTCCTGCGTCGGCACAAGTGGATGAAGTTCCGTCTTCCGTCGCCTGAACTCGTTGAGAAGTACGAGGCGACGAAGGGAGAGTATACGGACGACCTGATCGACGACCTCCTCGAACGAGTGCGTGCCGAGTCGAAGGAAGCCGAGGCTGAACAACTGTCGCCGGTGGAGGTAGCGAAAGAGATTCTCGCCGATGAGCGCGTCGATGAGTACATCAGTGAAGCGTCGGGTGGCGAGTACTTCGACCGAGACATTTTGAAGATGGACTACGGCGTGAGCGAAGCAGAGTCGAAACAAATCAAGAAATACGTGGTTAGGGAGGCGGACCTCGATGTCATGTAGAGTTTCGGGACACCCACCCACCCCCACACACCCTTGTGTTTATATTAAGTTGAGATACGCAAGTAGCGGTTCACCGGGTCGTCGTCTTCGGCAGTCCTTCGGCGTTTCTTCGCGTGTACGCCCGGCGGGCGCGCCGCTCACGGGGTCCTTGGGAGGTGTACGATGAGCAATCGAGTCGCATCGCCGCTAAAGCTCAACCTCGGGTGTGGTGACGACATCAAACAGGGGTGGCTCAACGTCGATTACCGTCCTGGAGAGATGGGCGTTCGAGGCGACGTTGTTGAGCCTGACGAGATGCACGATCTCAACGAGACGCCATGGCCATGGCCGGATGACTCGGCAGAGCGTATCCTTCTCGATAATGTTCTCGAGCACTTGGTCGATCCAGTCGAGGCGATGAAGGAAGCAATTCGAGTACTCGCGCCGGGTGGTCGTTTGGAGATCGTCGCACCGTACCCAAACAATCCATCATCGGCTCGGCTCGATCACACGCGCCAGATGCATCCAGTAGAATTCCTCAAGGATGGTGACTGGTTGTTCCCAGAGCTTTCGGTAGTCGACTGGTCCGTGTCTCGTGTGCGTGTGGGCCGACTACTGCCGAGTGACCGGTTCGCGCTCTGGGTGTGCGATACGTTCGGTCTGTTTGGGATTGACTCGTGGACTGTCGTCTTGGAGGTTCAGCGATGATTCGTCGCTTACGCCGTCGAATCAAGCTCGGGTTCTGTCGGTCTCGGCTGTCTGATATCGAGGACACAATGGCGTCGCTCCAGGGCAAGTCGTCGTTCCCCGTGTGGTTTGTCTCGCTACTGGTGTCGGTTGAGCACCCTGCTGACGTCAACAAGCAGCTCGATCTCCTCGAGGCCGAGCGCGAGTACTACGAGAAACGAGTCGAGATTCTGGAGAGCCATCGGTGATTACAATGAGGATAGCACAATCGTTCACTGAAGCGTACGAGGACCGGAATCGAGAGATAGTCGTCCTTGTTCCTAAAGTCTGGACGTGGACATGGCGTGTCGGCATATCGCTGTTGTTGATTGCACTGGCGACGGCACGCTTCGAAGCTGCTGGCGGCGATCCGACCGGTCTCGGTGGTATCGGTATCGCCTGTATCTTGCTTGGGTTGTTCTGTCCGTTCATCATTGACCTAAGTGGTGCAATTCTGGCTCTCAGAGACTTTGACGAAAGCGAAGGTGGTCCGCATGACTGATCGACAGCAAGGGCGTATGGAGCGGGACTCCCTTGGGAGATTGATACTCCGCCGAGTCACCGTATCTGTATTCAGTCTGTTGATGTCTCTGGGATGGATTGCGCTGATCCTGGGATTTGATCAACTTGGCGTCGTCTTGCTCGGCGGTGCAGTTGCGATAGGGGTAGTCGGTGCCGGACTCTACGAACACACGCAGATGCTGGAGGTGCGTTAGATTGACAGATGAGGTTTACCGCGCATCGGTCGACTCGTGGGACGACGTCGAGTTCGTGATGACGGGTACGGCCGACGCCGTCGACGGAGACGGCTTGACGATGTCGGCCCGCTCATTACAGCCGACGGAGAAGAGCGTGCTGGAGATCGTCGTCGACGGCGAAGTCAGGGGGCGGTTCATCCGTGAGTGAGATGTCCTCAGAAGGTGCTGAGAGACCAATTTTGGACCCCGACTACTGCGGGCCGATGAATTACTTCGGTGTGCTGCTCACCCTGCGGAGTGGTGATGAGATCAAACTTGACGCGAAGGGTGGGACAAGGGCGTTCAACCCTAATGCGCCGGGAAATGTCCAAGAGAACACCGGGATCGTGTCTCAACTACTTACAGTAGTAGAGTCATTCACACGCGAGCTGCGTCGAAATGGCCGACTCTGGCCCGCTGGCTATCGAAACGTTGTCTGTCGCGACGAGGAGGGCGGCAAGTGGCGTCTCCAGGCGAGCTACGATTCGGATGGTGGGGGCCTCGCAGAGATCGCGCGCCCAGATGGTCCTACATTCCGACAAAAAACGGACGGGCGGTGGGGTGAGGGGCGGATCTCGAACGTGGATATCACTTTCAGAGGTGAGGCAAGTGACCGATGAGTCCCCCGGACGCACTCATCGTGAGATGGCCATCCATATTGACTACCTCCGAACTGCGCTCGGCTGGATGCACGTTCGGGAGAATGGCGACGGCCTCGACGAACCACGAGGTAGGAGGAAGCGACTATGAGTGGCAAGTTGCTCGGTGCTATCAAGCACGTATCGAAGCCAGTCGCAGTGCTCACAGTCGTCGTTTCGATCACACTCGGCGTCTCTTGGTTCTCAACATCGCCACCGAGACACGTTTGGTTTCATCAGGAGACGGTCACCGTGACGCGAACAGTCAATCCGTGGTGGATGGCCGGTGTTGACGTGCTTCCCATCCTTGTGATTATCCTCGTTACTTGGGTGATGATGTCCATCGGTCCACGAAGGATTCACTGATGTCGCCCGTCAGGGTACCTCCGAGAATCGACTATTTTCGGAAGTCCTCACGAGAAAGGGTTCGTCTGTAACCGGAGCATAGAGGAGAGTCTGGAAGAGATGCAAGCTTCAACCCAACTAGGGTTCGTCTGTAACATTCGTCAGGAGATTTAATAGTCCTCGATGAGGAAACGGCTTCAACCCAACTAGGGTTCGTCTGTAACCGTCGATCGTGCGCTCGGTGTCGACGCCGAGGAGTTTGCTTCAACCCAACTAGGGTTCGTCTGTAACCGGGACACACCAATGCAGAAGTTAGGGAAGACCTCAGCTTCAACCCAACTAGGGTTCGTCTGTAACCACGAACCTTGCCTACGCCAACCGCGCGGGCACCAACGCTTCAACCCAACTAGGGTTCGTCTGTAACTGGGCGCTACAAACGGGTTCGGTGGTATCATATTTGCTTCAACCCAACTAGGGTTCGTCTGTAACACCACCGAGCAAGACGACATTATCTCGCAAGTCGAGCTTCAACCCAACTAGGGTTCGTCTGTAACCGTTGCGGTCGAGTATCGAATCAACCCACGATGGGCTTCAACCCAACTAGGGTTCGTCTGTAACAGGGCTGTTCGTGTTTTCCGTGCCACACTTTAGTACGCTTCAACCCAACTAGGGTTCGTCTGTAACCTGAACGTCACTAATCTCGAAGATGGAGAGAAGTACGCTTCAACCCAACTAGGGTTCGTCTGTAACCGCTCAGGCGACGAAGCGGACAAGGGGACAGTTGAGCTTCAACCCAACTAGGGTTCGTCTGTAACAGGTCTATCTTATAGGCCGTTGCACGCTCTCCAGTCAGCTTCAACCCAACTAGGGTTCGTCTGTAACTTTATCACACGGTCAGAGATTGTCCGAGACATCCCCAGCTTCAACCCAACTAGGGTTCGTCTGTAACGAGGATGCGTCGTTGCGTTCCAGTCAATGGTTCTTGCTTCAACCCAACTAGGGTTCGTCTGTAACACGCAGGGGGTGGGTGGTGATGGACCCATCATCAGCTTCAACCCAACTAGGGTTCGTCTGTAACACAAGATGGACCCGAACGACCGCTCGGCGATGCACGCTTCAACCCAACTAGGGTTCGTCTGTAACCAACTCATCCGCGTCGACGCGGACGACTCCTCGGGAGCTTCAACCCAACTAGGGTTCGTCTGTAACCATGCCCAATCTGAGGGCATACAGTCTCCTACACACTGCTCACACTCAACAGTTTCCGTCGACCCCCAATAACCCTCAACCCCCCCCGGGGGTCGACGGAAATTCAGGTCAGGACCCACGTAACGGACTTCCGAGATTCGGGTTTTCTCGGAGTAGAGCTATCAGATAGGCAACTATACTACCAGTCATGGCCGAGGACAATGAACTTCCCGTCTGGCACGTCGTAGACCTCGAAGTGGATGACTCTCTGTCGTGTTCAGAAAAACTGACTGAAGTGCAGAGTATCGTTGATTCACTCTCCTACCAGTCCCTCTCGCACGTCTCAATTATAATGGAGGACTGTGCAGCGACCGAACCAGAACTGTGCTTAGAAACAGCGTTCCTCATAGCAACCAAGATTCGCGCTTACAGTGGTGACCTGCGGAACGGGTTGGAAGCCGTCGGTGACGCCGATATCGACACGGTCAACAAGTTCGTTATCAACACGCTTGACAATAACCCGATCAAGGACGTTCATCCTCTAAATTCACTCATACCACACCTCTACCGCGGGAACGAAGACGACCTCGTAGAACAATTCGAGACCTGGCGAATCAAACACGAATGGTTCTGGTACCGCGCAGTCGATCAAACACTGGTTCACTACGTTCGAGACGCCGCAAAACCGAGCGAAGAGTTCAGTGGTGGGATTCGAACGATTCGATCGGAACTCAAGAAGATAGCTGACGCGGAGGGACTTGACCCGGAAGATAACACCGGTGGGAACACGCTCCTTGAGAAAACGCATGATCTCTTGGACGACATCTACTGGGCAGAAGTTGATGAAGCCCGGATTAAACAGAATATCGCCTCATACCCGAACTTAGAAGAGTTTCTGCGGGAACGAGACTCTTGGTTGGACGAACTCACCGAGCATAACGAACATGCGCTGGCGAAGTACCTTTCCCACCCGTATTCAGAATCTGAAGCGGATCGCATACTGCAAGATAACGACGCTGAAGTGAAGGAACAGCAGAAAGCAGAGCGATCACTTCGAAAAATCCGAATCCTCGATTACTACGACCGTCTCATTGACGTGATTGACGTGGGGAACGAACCGACGGGGGAACTCAGAGATCGTCTCTTAGACCGCCCGCAGTTCGAGAAAGCAATCGCCGAATTAGAAGTGGTAGACGCCCTCCGTAGAGAGTTCCACACTGTAGAAGTGGAGCCGACAATTCCTGGTACAGCTGGTGACAGCCAAGTTGACTGTAAGATCACGAGCACGGCGGACCCGATTTGGGTTGAAATAACCCATCCGGACCCGACGGAGTCAGCTGCGGTTGGTGACTTTTGGACCGCGACGGCAGATCCAGAGAAGAGTTATGTGCGAACGATAGTGACAAGGAAAGCGGACCAGATAATCGAAGCGAAGGAAGCGGGCGGCTTGACGATGCTTGTGATGAAAAACGAGGCGTCACGGTTTGAACACGTCGAAGTGGAGAGTTATGCAGCCGGTCCTGAAATGGCTGTGCTCCCAGAAGACGCAAATGAACCAGTGATAGTGAGAGGAGAGTCGGGACCTGAACTGAACGATGATGACGTCACGGATCACCTAGACATCCTCGTGAATTTCGAGACGCACGATGTGGATGACGCCAGTTTGGACGGGCAGGTGTATGTGCTGAACGGAGAAGACGTTGATCAACAGGTGGCTAGGAAATTGGCGTCAGCCTTCTCGGTCGAGTCACCTAATTGATCCACTGCCGACCGGAACCCTCTGTAGTTACCCTTCGATCTTCAACTAGTTCCGAGAATAACCTATTCTCGTAACCTCCGGCGCATCGAAGCCACCAAATCGGCCTGTTTTCACTCGAGATCGACCCGACCCAACTAGCTAAGGTTCCGGAAAACAGAGCCAACTACCAAGACCGGAACCATGCAAGCACGCCCATATCCATCGAAGTCAGGAAAGCGACTGTGGCTCTCACGCGCGGAACAAGAGAAACTCCTCTCGCTCGTCGAGGACGAGTACCCACGTCGTCGCATCGCACTCGACCTCGCGCTTCACGGTCTCCGCAGCGACGAAGTCCGGAACGTCGAGCCGCGACACTTCGAGCCCCTCGACGACCAGGGGAAGTGGCGACTCACCGTCCCCGACGGGAAATCCGGCGCTCGGGACACGCCGGTATCGCAGTCTCTTCGCGAACGCGTGAAGTACCTGAAGTCCGCAGCGCGGATGCGAGCTGACGAACCAATCATCGATGTCTCGACCCGGTCACTGCGAGATTGGATTGTTGAGGCACGCGGAAAGTTGGCTGATGACCTCGACGACGACCGCTGGCACGACCTCGGGATGCACGACCTTCGCCGGACGTGGGCGACGGATACGTTCTACTCGCTCGCGTTCGAGGGTGTTCCTATTGCTGAGGAGTTGACGATGGCGTGGGGCGGATGGGCGATGACCGACTCCGGGCGTGAGACGTTCCGTCGGAACTACCTCGGTCCGGTGCCGGATCACATCACCTCGAAAGCGATGGCTCATCTGTCCATTTCGTGATGTCAGACGAAATCAACTCAATTACTCAATATCGTCAGACAAAAAGAACAACTGTCTGACACAGGTTTATGGATGAAAGTGGAGTTGAACGAATATGGTCAAAATCCACAAACACACCGCGAATCTGATAGAGAGTAAAAGAAGAGCCGTTCACCAGTGGGCAGAGAATCTACTGGTGTATGCGGTAATTATGTTCCTCTTCTACGGCGTTTTGATATTATCTGTTGTCGGGTTTTTGGCAGTGGTTTTCGCGTACATAGTCTCAGACGACGATGTTGTTGAGGAGATGATGGGTTAAACACGCTAAGAGAGGCAGTTTCGCCCAGTCTGTGCGATTACGAGAGTACACGCACATGGGGAAAAGTCAGGATTCTAACTCAGAGGTTCGTTCCTGAATGAATGCCTGGATTGAGGCGATAAATTCGCTGAAGTCGCTCACTATTCCTTCACGGTCCAGTATTTCTTCTGCCATTTGGGGACGCCCTCGACGCTGCTCGTCTCCGTATTTATACATTTTTCTCAATGTCCCAAGTAGAGAACTCACAGATTCCTGCCTTTCGGGGTCCAAGAACACCTTTGATTGCCGGGCAGTTGATTCAAACGACGCAAGTGCGTCATTTGCATCTATGAGAAATTCATCGCTCAAGTCTCCGTTTGAGGATCTCCTCATGTAGTCCTGTGCTACAGCATGGCAATGCTCTGCATCTTCCAGCAGTTGAATCAGCAGTTCAGCCTCCTTTTCCAATAAATGGTCTGCTCTGCGTCTATTATTTTCCGCCTGTGTGGCTATTTGTTGGGACTTTAGACTCCCCCAATATCCGAGTGCAGCCCCAGCAAGAGCGACTGTACCAGTGATTATCGAACCGATGTGTTGTTCGATGGCCATGCTGGAACCAAAGACCGAATTTAGAAAACCGTTTGGTGTACAGACACGTCTCATCGGCTAACCTGCCCGCACACCGATGAAGCTTATAGCTGAAATTTTTCGCGCGCGGCAAGCCGCGCCGAGTAGGCGCGGCGACCCCCGTTTCATGTGTTTCATCTGGAGTCTGCGCAGCAGACTCCGGTAATCTTGGTGTGTGGCTCTTTAGCCACACATCTAACGGAGAATCAGGGGGGACCCCCGGATTCGAAGTGACGGCGGTGGCGGTCGCTGGGCGGTCGAGACGACGTCCAGAAAATTGCACCCGCTACGCGCCTGAAAAACCTGCAAAAGAAGCCGCTTCTACACTGGAAGGACAGTGTCGCCACTCAGCAAACAGAACGTCAGCCGACGAGCTGACGGAGTTCACCGAAGCTGTACGTCAACGGAGCGGAGGTGTCGTAGGCCTCACCGACAACAGCGAACTCGCGGGCGAACTGCTTCCAGTCGTTCCCAGTCACCTCTGCCCACCTCGCAGCGCCAGTCCGAAGGATACGCTTGACCTCCTGGCGCGTCTCCTGTGGTGCAAGCTCGAGACGCTCGCGACCGTCGTCGCGATCATCGGAACGGCCACGGACGTAGTTGCGCAGCCAGCGTTCCCACGGGCCGTCTCCACCGCCGTAGGTGTCCGCGCGGATGATGTCGTCGGCAGCTTCCTCGAGCGTGGCCTCGACAGTCCGCCGCGCGGACTCAATGTGTTCGACGATCCCGTTCGCGATGTGCTTCGACGCGAGTTCGACGTGACCGTACTCGTGGATGACCAGGTCGCCGAGACGCTTCAACGACTTATACACAGTATCGATATCTTTGCCAATCGCCTCGGCGAGTTCCGCTGGTGACCAGTTACCGCCGTCGGTCGCGAGTTCGTCGACGAGGTCGATATCGGTCTCGTACATATTCCCAGCGGCGGCGAACTTCCGAATCTCGTCGTCCTGCTGCTGGGCGATACGCGGCAGCGGGTTGTCGATGACTTTGACCATCCGCGCCTCGCCGTCGACGGCGAAGTAGTCATCCGCGACGTACTTCTGGTGGTCCGGCGTCACTGGCAGGTCTGACCAGTTCAGGACGTTCAAGAGTCCTTCTTCGAGTTCCTTGTAGAGGCTCTCGACGTCCTTGAATCGGAGGACATCGTCGTACAGTGAGTTCTGATAGGAGACACCGATTTTCGGGTTCTCCAAAGGAGTCCCTTCGACGGCGTCGGGGTTGCGGACGTGGTAGTGTTTGAACTCCTTCGGGAGTTCGTGTCCACCGACGACCTCGGCAGCGCGCATCGCGCAGATCGTCGCGGTGTGGTAGTAGCCAGCGCACTCGCGGTCATCGCGAACAGTCTTCGAGTAGCCGCTTCGCTCACGACCAAGAATCAGTGAAATGCGGTGGAGTGTGCCGTCGAGCGCGAACACCTTGCCAGTCTCGCCCTTCTTCGCGCGCACGTAAAGCTCGGCGTCAGTGATGTTCGACGAGTCGTGGACATTCTCCGGCGAGAGTGCCTGATAATCGATTCCAGTAAAAGAATTCCAACCGAATTCGTCTTGCCGCTCGCGAAGTTCGCGCAGCGCCTCGAACAGCACGCTCGGGTACTGGTCGAACTCGAAGTAACTCCCACGCGTCTCGACGTCGACGCCGAGAATGCCGTGGGGATTCGGAATCGACTTGCCGCTCTTGGACTCGATACCGGGCCATCGCGGCCGGACACGGAAGTACGCGCGCTTCCGGTTGTCGTCCTTCGCGTCCGTGAACGAGCTGTAGGCTTCGGGATAGACGCGGACGATGAACTCGGGGACTTCGTCTCCCTCGAGTCGCCAGTCCCATCGACCGAGATCGGTATCGTCGTCTGGCGTCGCGAGACCAGGCTCGTCGGCGTACCCGAACTCGACGTTCCACTCTTCGTCATCGAACTCGATCCCGGCGCGGAGGTTGCCGTACTCTTCGAAGTCGTGCATTTTGTAGAGTGAGACGAGTCCGAAGTAGGTTTTCAGCGACTTATCCCACTTGAGGTACGCCGCGAACTCGTGCGGTTGCGGCAAGAGGAACTTCCGAAGACCTGAAACGGCTGTCTTCGAGTCTTGCCCGCGCATCGTCCGAGCGCGTACGCCACGCTTCTGACGACGCTCGTGCATCTCTGCCTCCGCGCACGAGTAGAAGTGATCCTCGCGAACGTCCCTCCGAATGTGCGTACCACTACAGAAGCGACACTCACCGGTCGGTTCGAGGTCGCAGTTCCATTCGTGTTCGAGCGCGGCTTCTTCGCTCTCGAAGGTCGTCTGGCAGTACCGACATGCGGCGACGTACTCGGGCAGTTCGAACTCGACGCGGTCGCGTTCCTCCTGGACGTCTTCGTCGAGGTGTTCCGGAACGTACTCACCTTCAACTGCGGACGCGACGGTGTCGTCTTCGTCCGACGTGACGGCGGTCGCCTCGTCGAGGACCGAAAACTCCGCGACGACCTCGCCGGGATGCGGGTCGTCGCTCACCGCCGGTCACCTCCAAATCTCGTCTGGATGGCCGGTTCGTAGACAGTCTTCCCACGGATGACCGCCCCGAGTGTATCAAGCGCATCGAGAAGCGGACGCTGTACCTCGCCAAATACGGAAATCGACAGTTGGAATGAGGGGTTTCGGTTTTCACCGATGAACGGTATCCGACCCGGACCGACGAGACAGATCGCTTCTGCTTCGAGAACGTGGTCATGGAACCAGTGAGCGGAGGTATCCGCTGGAAGAAGCATGACCACGACGTCGACGGCGTCGCGGCTCGCTTCGGTTCGTGCTTTCTGTAACCAGTCGTGTTTCGCGCTTCCGTCACCGTTCGTGGACCACGGCGGGTTACAGAACACCTTCCCGTGCCATGGTTGTCTCAGGCCGTCGTCCTCTGCAGTAAACCGTGTCGGAGCGATTGGCGTAGGTTCGGCACCACTTGCGGAGTCAAGGTCGAAACCCCCGACTGCGCGTGAAAGGGGCCGCCAAATCTCCGGAGGAGTAGCGTACTCGTTATCGTCCGGGTCTTGCTGGTGGCCCGCTAGCGTACCCTGGACTGACTGACGGTCGCTCACCGCCGGTCACCTCCGTAGGCGATGCGAACATCTTGACCGAACCAGTCGATGATAGACTGCGAGGAGTAATCGCAGATATCACAGACAGAGACGCCAACGACAGTGCCGCGCCGCCATCGGTGCTGTCCCTCGTCGCATGGGCCGTCCTGCGTCCGCTGACGGAGTTCCGCGAGGACGATGCGGCGATGGTCGTAGAGGTCATCAGCGCGCCACGAGACGAGCCAGACGGCCCGCTCTTCGGCGTCGGATTGCACTTTCGAGAGAACTTGGCGCGCACCGGACGACCGAAGGTAAGTCTGGAAGCGTGTCTCGTAGTCGGTCGAGCGCCACGAGACAGCAAGTGCATCGTCAACGTCGTCGTCTTTCTCAGCGGCTTCTTCGACCCGACGACGAGCCTTTTCCAGAGACTCTGGTGGTGCGAGGTGCGGGACCGCACGGTCAATGAGGTCATCGGCCCACTCGGGCACATCTTGGACGATGGCGAAGACGCGATCCCGGCCTGCTGGAATGGCTTCGCCGTTCGCGAGCGCCGTGAAATAGGTTCCGCGGACGCTCACTGCCCTTCGACCTCCTTGGGCGCGAAGACCTGCGTCCAAGTGACCTGTGCGTAGTCGGAGCGGGTCTTCCGCGAGACCCACGAGAAATCAAACTCGTCGACGAGGCTCGCCGGGACGACCTTCGCGGCGATGATGTCACGCGCAGGATTCGGCGCACAGACGGCGAAGAGGTAGACGCCGCCCTCCTCGAGGAGGTGCTCGTGTTGGCTCCGTCGGAGAAGGAACCGTCCGCGGCGCTGCGCTTCGCCGTAGACGACCATCGCGCTCTTGATTTCGACGACAGTCCCGGGTTTGAGGAGACAGATACCGACGAACGGGAGGTCACGACTCGGCGTGAGTAAGTCGACAGTGACTGCGTCGTGATGTTCGTGCTCGTGGTCCGAAACGTGCCGTAGCTCTGTGTGAACCTGAAGAAGGGTTGATTCGACGGTGTCTCCCGCCTTCCGAGAGGGCGCGAGACTCATGCCGATTCACCCCCTGAGAGGGGGACTAACGTAAGGTTAGTGGAGCGCTGTTGCTCCTTAATTAATCCACACGAAAAGGTTATTTTAGGTATGGGGCCGGAGGGATTTGAACCCCCGATCGACTGATATCTCCGGTGTGCGCCTCGGAACTCCAGAGGGTCGTCAACACGACCGATGATCAGTCGGCCGCTCAGTATATCAGCTGGAGTGTCGTCCCGGGCGCCAAGCCTCTGGAGTCAGTCGCCATGCCGGGCTTGGCCACAGCCCCGATTCGATCTGTCTGCACTCTCTCGTATGGCGATTTTTCTTAAAGGGGTTTCGATTCTATTCGTCGCGGTCGTCGTCCGCCCAGTCGCACTCCTGGCACTTGTAGGCGGTCACGAATTCCGTCACACTCGGCATGTAGCCGACCTGAATCACGTTTTCTCCACAGTCGGGACACTCGAAATCGGCGTCCTGAATCGGCTCGGCTTCCATCGGTCGTTCACCCTCGACGAGTTCGGCGAGCGTCTCTGGTGTGACCATCCGTCCTTGTACGACGCGGTTGCTCATATCCGAGCAACCGTCCCGAGGTAAGTAAGCCCTCCGCCAACACCTCGCCGTACTGTAAAATCAGATTTTGAACCTATGGAGTTGCCACAGTCACCGTTCGCGTCCGCGGGCCGTCGCACTCGACGAGGAGCACCGACTGCCACCGCCCGAGGTCGAGTGTGCCGTCGGCGACCGGAATCGAGATGCCGTTGCCGACCAGCAGCGCGCGGAGGTGCGAATCCGCATTCCCGTCGAGTTTGTCGTGGTCCCACCCTTCGTCAGGCACGGTCCCGGCGAGCATCGATTCGATATCGCCGAGGAGACGCGACTCAGCTTCGTTGACACAGACGCCCGCAGTGGTGTGTTGCGAAAAGACCGTACAGACGCCGTCGTAGTCGGATGGAAGCGCGTCGGCGACCTTGTCGGTCACGTCGAGAGCCTGCAGACGCCTGTCTGTTTGTACGTCGAAGGTTCGGCGCATACACGATGTTCGACGGCCGCGAGAAAAAGTCGTCCGGGAACCATACGTGGCGGCTGTCAGACGCTTACCGTGACACCGTCCCTCGCTTACAACCAGGGGGCGCGCGACTCTTCTTCGCCGGGGTAGCCGTAGCCCGGCTTAGATGCATCCTCGTCGTCACCGGCCTGTGCGATACCGTCGTCGGTCAGCGCGTTCAGGTCGGCGTCTTCGTCCGCGTCCTGATACCCGTCGTACGCGTCGTCCTGTGCGACATCGTCGCCGCCGTCGGCGACAGCGCCGTTCACGTCGGCACCGTCGGCGGCCGCGAGGTCGTCGAAGTCAGCTTCCCCCTCATCCGCCGACCCGGGGTCGAAGGCGAACAGCGCGGTGACGCCGAGGACGCCCAGTGCGACGGGTGCCTTAGTCGGCATCAGGCCGAGCACGTCCAGCGCCAGCATGCCGAGGGCGACCGAACTCCCGAAGCGGAAGAGATTGATATCGACGTTTCCGCGGAGGCGTGGGGCGAACAGCGCGATAGCGCCCGCAAAGCCGACGCCGGTCCCGGCGGCGGCACCGGCGCTCACGAGGCGCGTCAGGTTCGGATTGACGATGAATTCGAATCCGGACGGTTCGAAGCTCGCCACGAGTCCGAACCCGATGATGATGCTCGGAGAGGGGAGATACTCGCCGACCTTCGAGGAGGCCGTCTTCGCGGCGACCGCCAGGATGACGAGGCCAGCGAAGCGGTGGAAGGTCTCGAACCTCAGCACCGTCTCGATCGTCTCGGCGACGGCGGCCTCGGCGACCGCAATCGGGATGAGAATCGCACCGAGTATGAGGATGGACGTGAGCTGTTCGCGGCGCGTGCCGTCCATCTCGGCGAGGATGACCGCGACGGTAGCCGACCCACCGAAGATGAGCAGACCGGTCTGGAGAATGCCCGTGACCGACAGGCCTCCTGCTGCGGTCGTCAACGCCCCCGCCATAATGAGTGCGGGGAAGATGCCGTCGACGAGAGGCAGCGCCATGACGGTCGCAAGCAGGCGGGTGGCACCACCGACCTGCTGCTCGAGGCGAAGGGCGACAGGGTGGCGTGAGACACTCATTCGATGTTACTGGCCTTCACCATGGCCCAAGCGGCGATAAGGACGCAATTCGGACAAGTGCGTACGAAGATGTCGTACCCGAAGTCCTGGTCCATTGTGTCCTTTATTGAACTCCCGTTTAAATGTCTGCCACATGGGTGTAAAGAGAATGCCGGAGTCGGAGGTCATTTGACCGGCAATGCGCGATGCGGCGGGACACGTGGAGTCCATACAGGATAGAATTGGGACAGGAGTATTAAACGTTGTGTGGGATACGACCGCATGGAACATGTGCATCGACACCACCAATATAAAAAGAAGGCTACGATTTGTCGGTTTTCTCTCCGATTTCCTACGATATTGCGATACACGTTCGTGAATATGGCGATTATTCACGATGGAATAGGCGTGAATATTCCTCAGTGGCGAGGTGCGCGGTTGTTCAGCGACCGATTCGTGACAAAGTGTTGCCTCGTCACCTGTCCCGCGAGTGAGTCTGTGAGTTGGTGCCTGTGAGTTGGTGCCTGTGAGTTGGTGCCTGTGAGTTGGTGCACTTGTTGCGGGTGCGTGCAGCCAAACATAACCACGCCCGTGTATATCTCGTTGCGAGGCTTTGCCATACATCGACACGCCCGTGCTATCTCGCAACCCTTTTGTTGTCGCCGAAACCACGCTTGATATGGCGAACGACGTTCCTGACGAAGATACTTTTTCCGAGAAGCTACGGGTACCCGAATCCCTCACGTTCGACGATGTACTGCTCCGTCCGATGGAGAGCCGCGTCGAGCCCGACGACGCCGACGTGTCTACGCGCGTCTCGAAGAACGTCGAACTCAACATCCCCATCCTCTCTGCGGCGATGGACACCGTCACCGAGAGCGGGATGGCAATCGGCATGGCCCGTGAAGGTGGCCTCGGCGTCCTCCACCGAAACATGGACGCAGACCAGATGGTCCACGAGATTGAACGCGTCAAGCGAGCCGACGAACTCGTCATCCGACGCGAAGACGTGGTCACTGCGAAGCCCGGACAGACGATTAGCAAAGTCGACGAAATGATGGAGCGCGCTGGTGTCTCCGGCGCACCCGTCGTCGACGACGACGACGTCGTCCTCGGCATCATCTCCGGCACCGACATCCGTCCGTACCTCGAAGTCGGCGAGTCCGACGAGGTCCGCGAAGCGATGACCGACGAGGTCATCACGGCCGAACGCGACGTGACCGCCCGCGATGCCCTCGAACTGATGTACGACCACAAAATCGAGCGTGTTCCCATCGTCGACGACGACAGCCGACTCGTCGGACTCGTCACGATGCAGGGCATCCTCCAGCGCCGCGAACACGAAAACGCCGCCCGCGACGAGGACGGCCGCCTCGTCTGCGGTGTCGCCGTCGGACCGTTCGACGACGAGCGCGCCCAGATGGCCGACGAAGCCGGTGCTGACGTCATCTTCATCGACTGCGCCCACGCGCACAATCTCAACGTCATCGACACCGCCCGCGAAATCAAGGAGTCCGTCGATGCCGATGTCGTCGTCGGAAACGTCGGCACCCGGGAGGCCGCCGAAGAACTCGTCGACTTCGCCGACGGTGTCAAGGTCGGTATCGGTCCCGGTTCCATCTGTACGACCCGCGTCGTCTCCGGGTCCGGCATGCCGCAGATTACGGCGGTCGCGGAAGTCGCCGACGTCGCCTCGCAGTACGACATCCCCGTCATCGCCGACGGTGGCATTCGCTACTCCGGTGACGCCATCAAGGCTATTGCTGCCGGTGCGGACGCCGTCATGCTCGGTTCCTACTTCGCAGGCACCGACGAGGCACCCGGCCGCGTCATCACGATGAACGGCAAGAAGTACAAGCAGTACCGCGGCATGGGTTCCGTGGGTGCGATGCGCTCCGGCGGTGCCGACCGCTATCTCAAAGAGGACAACGAAGACGAAGAGTACGTCCCCGAGGGCGTCGAGGCCGCGACGCCGTACAAAGGCTCGCTCGCGTCCGAACTCCACCAACTCGTCGGCGGGATGCAGTCCGGGATGGGCTACGTCGGCGCAGAGACGATTCCGGAGGTCAAAGAACGCGCTCGGTTCGTCCGCGTCTCCGCGGCGGGCCAGACCGAAGGACACCCCCACGACGTGATGATTACTGACGAAGCGCCGAACTACAGCCCGAGCGAGTAACGCGCAGAACTCGTTCGCTTTTCGACTGCACACGGCGGTTTCCAAGACGATAGTTTCCAACACGAGATAGCGCGACCGGCAGGTGACCAAGCACTACGTGCGCCGCCGCCCGTCGATTGCGAGTTCGACCGTTAGTTCGTCTCACAGAGAAGGCCTGCCAGCTACCGAAACGTCTCAACCACCCTAGAGTTCTTTCACTGCACAGACCGTATTCAGAACGTTATGCGGGCTAAAACGTGTGTCGTTACGGGATCGTCAAAGGGAATCGGGCGTGGGATTGCCAAGCGGTTCGGCGAAGAGGGGTGCGAAGTCGTGGTCAACTACCGGACTTCTCCGGAGGCGGCCGAAGGGACTGTCGACGCAATCGAAGCGTCAGGCGGGTCGGCTATCGCGGTACAGGCCGACGTGACCGACACGGACCAAGTTAAACAGATGCGAAAGGAGGCCCACGATGCCTTCGGACAGGTGGATGTCTTGGTGAACAATGCGGGTATCAACCAGGACGTCATGTTCAAGGAGATGACCCACGAGGAGTGGGACGTCGTTCTCGACGTTCATCTCGACGGGGCGTTTCACTGTACGCAGGTGTTCTACGACGATTTAGTGGATGCTGAAGAGGGCCGGCTCATCAACATCTCCAGTATCGTGGGAAAAGGCGGCAATCTCGGGCAGGCGAACTACGCGACAGCCAAGGCCGGCATCTTCGGATTCACGCGAACGCTCGCGCTCGAACTCGCCCGCGAAGGCACGACCGCTAACTGTGTCGCGCCCGGGTTCATCTCGACCAAAATGGTCGAGAGAATCCCTCAGAAAGTCAAAGACCGCATCCAAGATGATACTCCACTCGGGCGGTTCGGCACCGTCGAAGAGGTCGCGGAGGTTGTCGCTTTCCTCGCAAGCGACCGCTCGTCGTTCATCACCGGCGAAGTTCTCGACGTCAACGGCGGGAAGGACCTCTAATCGTAGCGCGGTCTATCTCTCGTCACCGGCTACGGAATTACGACGACTGACCCACCAGACACCGCGACGACGCCGAGGTAAAACAGCGTCCCGACTGCCGCGCTCGTGAGGACGACTTGCGCCGGGTCTCTGCGGGGAAGCGTCCGTCGAAACACTGGTATCTCGGTTAGCTCGGGTCTGGTGAGTATCCGATTCATCGAGAGTGCTAATAGGGCAACGAACACCGGTCCGATGACGACGCTGTTTGTCATCCGCAGCAGAGAGGCTGTCGTCGCCTCTGAGAGCGTCATCGTTGCGATTGGTCCCAACAGTGCTGCGGGAGCGGGAAGTCCCATCACGCCTGCGACAACTGCGCCATAGTTCGCATAGAGGAACAACACTGTTCCGACAACCAGACTCCCGACCTTGAGGCCGGTCTCACGCCGACCGCTCATGAGTCGCGGGAGAACAAACAGGCCGAGTAGGTACACCGTGTTCGCACCGACCCACGGGCCGAGTCGTTGGAACGCGAGTGGGAGTCCTGTAGCGAGGATGCCGACGCTGAACCAGTCGAGGCTGAGGAGCGTCGCATTGGGACACACGCCGGCGAACACTGCGCGGCGATGCACGGGGTGTGCGAGGTAGTATCCGACGCGGAGTGCCAAGAACGTCGGCACGAGAAGGACGTACGCAATCAGCCTGACAACGAGGCCGCCGCCTGCGCTGGCAGACCCGATAACGAGGGCAGTCGAGAAGTCCAGTAGGCCGTTGACGAACCAGAACGTCAGGAGTGATGGGGCGAAGGCACACCCCGAAAGGACGGCTGTTGTGTGGCCAACAGAGGGTGAAAACTCCCGCGAAAGCAATGACTCGGCTGCTTGTTGAACACCTGAAACCGGATTGTACTCCTGCGTCTCGTCCACAGACATTGTTGTCTATTGGTACTCTTTGGTCCCTCGCGACGGTGCAAATGGCGCGCACAACCACGTGTACCACTCGAACTCAGCGAAAAACATGATATGATTAATAGGGATGTATATCGTGCATCTATAAGCGATGGATACCGCGGAGCTACGCACCGCACTTCGAAATGCTGGATTATCGCAGTATCAGGCCGAGGCGTACGTGGCCCTTCTCCAGCTCGGAGCAGCGAGCGCAACAGAACTGGCTGACGCCTGTGCTGTCCCGACAGCACGCATCTACGACGTTCTCCGGGACCTCGAAGCGAACGGCTACATAGAGACGTACGAACAAGACAGCTTGCATGCGCGAGCGTGCGACCCACAATCGGTGATGGAGGACCTCCGGAGCCGGGCCGTTCAACTCGACGAGGCGGCGGCGGAGATAGAGACACGCTGGCAACAACCGGCGGTCGACAAGCACATGCTGAGTATCGTCAAGCGGTTCGAAACCGTATTTAGTCGGACCGAGGAGATGATTCGGGACGCCGATGGAGAGGTTCAACTGTCGGTCACTCCCGAACAGTTCGAGAACCTCAAACCGGCGCTCACCGAGGCGTACGAAAACGGCGCGTTGGTGAAGGTGTCTCTCCATTCCGAGCACTCCGTAGAACTCGACGCACTCGACGAGAGTGATTACCGAGGGGTGGCAACCGAAGTTCGACAACGGACACTTCCGACGCCGTTTGTCGCAATTGCAGATAGGACCGGCGCGTGTTTCGCGCCGCACACCAACTCGGTGAATCAGTACGGTGTCCTCGTCGATGACTACACGTTGGCGTACGTCTTCCACTGGTATTTCCAGACCGCACTATGGGAAGTGTGGGATGTAGTCTATACCGCACAGACGGGTGACCCACCGATCGTCTACTCCGATATTCGGCACTTCGTACAGGACGCCGAACCCCTGCTTCACGATGGGAAACGTATCGTCGCGCACATCAAGGGATACGGGACCGATGACCGAGAGCCAGTCGATTTTACTGGTGAAGTGACAGATGTATTCTACACCGCGGTATCGGCTCCCAACGATACGTTATCGTTTTCTGAACTCGCAGGACAGGTCTGCCTAACTGTCGAGAGTAACGGCGAGACGTACTCTGTCGGTGGTTGGGGCGCAATGTTGGAGGAGATTGAGGCAAATCGAATCACTATTGAGGAAATCGCCTGAACTGTTCATCGAGGAAGAACTGTTTGTCGATGGGGGACTGTTCGATTCGCCGGAATGTATAACAACTAAGGGGGATAATTACAGGCCACAAGCGCAGTTCCGGGACACGCTTGACAAGGGGTATTTTGATATACCACCACACGACATTGAATTTCGTGAGTGTCCCCGGAACACCACTGAACTACCAATGAGTGCAGAACAGCCACTGGTGCTCATCGTAGAAGATGAGCCTGACCTCGCCGATCTGTACGCAACCTGGCTTAGGAACGACTATCGCGTTCGTGTCGCCTATGGAGGCCGAGAGGCACTCGACGAACTCGACGACGAGGTTGACGTCGTCCTCCTCGACCGTCGAATGCCCGACCTCTCCGGCGACGAAGCGCTCTCGGAAATCCGAGACCGTGGTTTCGACTGCCGCGTCGCGATGGTGACTGCGGTCGAACCAGATTTCGACATCATCGCCATGGGCTTCGACGACTATCTCGTCAAGCCGGTCTCGCGTGAAGCGCTAACGGACACCGTCTCTAACCTTATCTTGCGAAATGCCTACGATGTGGGGATTCAAGACCTGTTTTCCCTCGCTTCGAAGAAAGCGCTCCTCGAATCCGAGAAGGATGAGGCAGCCCTCGAAGAGAACGAAGAGTATCAGAGACTCACCGACCGCCTCCAAGAACTCAGACGCGAACTCGACGAAACACTTAGTCAACTCGACGACACTGAGGGAATACCTGCCGTCTACCGCGATATCGGCGACGCTGCCGATAGCGACGAGTCCTAACACGGGCACAATTGCTCTGGGGGCCGAGACTTCTCTTATCGGGTAACTCGACACGAGCGACAGTCACATCATTCCCGTGATGGTTTCCTACATTATCCATTCAGTTAATTAAGTTATTTTCATATCAGATATACACGAATAATTATATTTCATCCCCGGTCAATGGTATGTCTGTACATGGCCGATAAGTCCAACCAGATGGTTTCGTACCTTCGTCAGAATCCCCGTATGATGGGTGTCCTGTTTACGCTCCTACTCCTGCTTTCGCAGGCGGGGAGTGTGGCCGCTGGCTGTGCAGGATACATCTACGGACCGTAATTACGACAGAAAACCGTCGTCCCAGTACACTTCGCTGTTATAGATAACCGGTATCTGTTCTAGCGAGAGAAAGTCTCTAAGCTCATCTTCAGTCATCTTAATATTGGAGATTCGCTGAGAGCCGAGGTAGTACTGCTGGTTCCCAGGGAATGCTGGAATCGTCAAAGACCCTGGCCCACACCGAGAAGTCAGGTACGTCTTGTACGACAGGTCGTATATGTTATCTTCTGAATAGGATACTTCACAGAGGACAGCGAATCCGCTTTCAGCTTGTACAACCGAGATGGTTCCATCGCCGACCACAGCATATTGGTGCCTGACATCGTTGTCTATCTGCACAAGATTAAGTGAAGCTTGCAATGGGAACCCACGGTTGAGAAATCGTGCAATTGTACAACCGACACCGACAGCTTGGCTGTTGATAACGTCACTGAGTGTGACGATACCGCCGATTGCGCCCGCCTCGATGAGTGCAAGCCCTTGGCTGTAGGATTGACACGCATTGAGGAAGAACGCTCCTGTTCCAACGTGGTCGAGTGTTTTCGCGTCAACCTTCCCATCGCGACATTGAAAGCCCTCATCGTCGATATGGCCGATGTAGTGCAGGAAGTCTGTCGACTTAGCGAGTATCTCTCGCAACTCCGCACGACTGAGGTTATAATGTGCGTCTACGTCAAACGAGAGACTATCTCGCGAACCATACACGTCGTCGACGATATTGCTCTCGTCGAGCATCTCTTGGTCGTTACAGACGACGGTGATGCCGATATCACCCGTCGCCGGTTCGCGCTGGAGACGGTTTCGGTACGCAGCGGGTGTCGCCTTACTCGCACCGACAGGTGTCCCGTCGCCCACCCACGCTTGTTCAACCGAGTCAGTTGAACTGGGTCGAACGTACGTCTCGTCCGTGGTCGTTGTCCCTGTGCTCCTGACTGTTTCGTCCCGGAGGAAATCGTCAACGACGGCGGCCTGTACTTCGGATTCTGGAATCTCAGTTCCGGACGGTGTCCGCACAACTGCGAGGTCGTTCGTGACGAAGGGCAACAGTTCTATGTTGTTCGATTCTGGCGCGACGTGTGTCGTCAATTTCCACTCGGGGATGAGGTCCGAGATGCACTCGTACGGAACGTCGAAGTACGTCTCCAATTGTTCGCTGAGTGGCGCGTCGTACAGTCCTGAGGCATCAATATCAATTCGTGACTCGACGGTCCGGCGCTCGTGGAGTTCAACGTCGTAGATTCCTTCGGTTCGAACCACACAATCGAGGAAAAACGTTCGTTTGAGCGCCCGTGAAACCTCTTCCTCGAAACCATGTGGCCCGTCAAATTCGTGGACGAATCCGGTGTCCGTGACCAACCGTGGTGAATTTCCGGGAACGAGTTTCGCCCCGAGATAATACGCAAGCGGTGTCGCAACGAAAATGTGGCTCAGTGTCGGCGGGAGTTCGATTCGGATACCAGTCTCTGGGGTATGAAGGCCCTCAGGGATATCCAACTCATCACCGAGTTCGAGAAGTGGTGGATGCCCACGGAGTGTCGGATACGACCGTTCGACGCTCGTCGTCTTGAGTGCCGAACTGAATGCCGAGACGGCTTGCATCACCTCGTATGGATTCTCCGTCGTCGTGACTGTCGTCGCCGGACTCTCGTGCGATGAACGAGCACCGACGTGGACTTCCGTTGGCCCCTCGAACGAAAGAACAGTTTCCAGTGGTTTCGCGTCGATGGTAAGCGGACCATCGACCTTGAGGTACGTTTTGACTGCGCCAAAGAGTTCTATACTGTATGTTTCGTCGCCCAGTCGCTCGGACCCCTGCTGGTCGACCTGCGCGAGCATCGAATCACTCTCGTCGCGAACGCACACGACAGTGTTCGCGGCTACTTCGATTCGGTTCGTCTTGATGCGGACCGCTGCGTCAGTGGGGAGGGAAAACTGACTTTCGTCTGTCGGGTTTGGTGTGACTGGCGATGGTGTTTGCAACTTGAACTGGTGGCGTTCGACGTTATCTCGAACGACCAACCCCGTGCCTTCTGAAGGGAGCGAAAAGCCGACTTCGAGGGTGGAGGACGTGTCGGCCCGTTCGCTCTGCCCGGACGGTTGCATTGAGTACATGTGACACGATTAGAGTGAAAAACGTATTGGTCGGAAGAATTTCACGGTTTCAGGGGTAACCAGCCGGACGACACGTCTTTCTGTCTGAGATGCCACCGATGTTGTGCTTCCGTTCCTTCGACATTGAGCTCCACGACAGCATCGAACAGCGGTTCGAGAACTCGATTTATCTCGTCGGACCGGTCACCCGGCGACCAGACGTGAACCATCCCGTTTTGGGCCCGAACGTGTGCTGTCATGATGTGGAGAAACCGGAATACGTGTTCACGCTCGTATCGTGACAGGAGCGACGGGAGACAGTCGAAGGCAACCCGAAGCTCGGCGGGTGAGAGCGTTCCTGCGAGACGGTCGAACTCGGTTACATCCTCGGAAATCTCGGCACCGAGTTCCCCGAGCCCACCGCTCACATGACGTTCGTACGCCGTCTGCACCCGGCCCGCTACCGGTGAGGTGACGGCCGCAGTACCACGTTCAAGCGTCGTGTATCGAATCGCCCGTGTCCACTCCATCGACCGTTGAATGGAAGGGCTGAGTCGGGCGTCAAGCGGTGTGGAGTCGTTCAAGACGAGGAGGCGTCGGCGCGGTTCATCTGGTGCTCCGAGCATCTGTTTCGAGGCACGCGAGTAGAGTTCAGTTGGAACTGAACCGACGACAAGGAGTGCGCTCCCTCGTCGCTTGAGGTCATCCAATCCGAGGTGGAATGTGGATGTATCCTCGGTCACGACTGTGTCTGTGTCACCTCCCGAAACCATTCATGTTGGACGACGAAACCATATTTAATAATACTTTGCGTGTTATTCTCTCGAAATATGACACCATGTGTCATTATTATATACTTGATGGTCTCAACGGGCACATTTGTGTCGTCGAGGTGTAGTTCTCTTCTGTGGGTTACTCCGAAGCACGAACCGTGAGTACCGGAACCGGTGATGTCCGTACGACTCGCTCAGTAACACTCCCGAGGAGGACGCGCTCAACTCCTGTTCGGCCGTGGGTTGCCATTACAATCACTTCGACTTCGTTGTCGTCGGCATAGTCGAGAATGGCTTCGTGTGGTGCCCCTCGTGTCACATCCCCGATTATTTCGATTCCGCGTTCTTCCCCCCGTGAGACGACTTCATCAACGACTTGCTGACCTTCCTGTTCGAGAGCCTCGAGGACGGTACCCCCAACGATGCCGACGTTATCCCGGTTGGTGTTCACGACGAACAACACGTGAACTGTCGCGTCGTACTGCTCTGCGAGTCCAAACACGTGTGGGATGGCCTGCTCGGCGGCCGGACTCCCATCAACTGGGAGGAGAATGTTGTCGTACATAACTCAATATCTGTGCCCCATGTGTGTTAGTCTTTCTCACGCATGGGTAAGTAACAAACGGTAATCAGTGCAACCTCCGGTGGGGAAAATACGTTTCGAGGGGATGTTCGGTGAAGACTCAGGGCAATAGCCCGAGTCGCCGAACTACTCGGAGACGTACGCTTCGATTCGGTTCATCGCCTCGCGAAGCTCTCGCATACTTGTCGCGTACGAGACGCGGAGGTGGCCTTCGCCGCCCGCTCCGAAGACGCTCCCTGGGACGAGCGCGACGTTCTGCTCTTCGAGGAGTCCTTCCGCGAATGCTTCGTCGTCGCCATCGGGCGCTTCGGGGAAGACGTAGAACGCCCCCTTCGCCTCGAAGCAGTCGAGTCCCATCTCGTCGAAGCGAGCGAGGACGAACCGTCGGCGACGGTCGTACTCCGTGCGCATCTCCTCGACGGCATCGTCACACGACCGCAGGGCTTCGAGCGCCGCGTACTGCGCAGTCGTCGGTGCCGAGAGCATCGCGTACTGGTGGACCTTGTTCATCGCGTCGATGGCTTCCGGCGGTCCCATCGCGTAGCCGAGACGTAGGCCGGTCATCGCGTACGCCTTCGAGAACCCGTTGAACACGATGGTTCGCTCGCGCATTCCAGGATGGGTTGCGATTGAGGCGTGGTCGTCTTCGTACCGAAGGTCGGCGTATATCTCGTCCGAGAGGACGAGCAGGTCGTGTTCCCTGACGAAGTCCGCCACATCGGCGAGTTCCTCGTCGGTCATTACCGCGCCGGTCGGGTTGTTCGGGTAGCAAAGCACCAGCACGTCAGCTTCGTCGGCACCCGCCGCTTCGAGTGCCTCCGGCGTGAGTTTGAACTCGTCTTCGGCGTGAGTCGGCACTGGCAGCGGCTCGCCGCCGGCGAAGATGGCCCCAGGCGTGTACGAAATGTACGACGGTTGCGGGATGGCAACCACGTCGCCAGCATCGACGAAGGCTCTAAACGCGAGGTCGACGGCTTCGCTGGCACCGGTTGTGACGATAATCTCGTTTTCGGGGTCGTACTCCTGTCCATAGCGGGTGACGCGCTCCGAAATCGCCTCCCGGAGTTCGCGCATGCCGCGGTTCGAGGTGTACGAGGTCTTCCCGCGTTCGAGCGAGTCGATAGCGGCGGTTCGAGCGGCCCACGGCGCAGAGAAGTCCGGTTCACCGACACCGAGGGAGATGACATCGTCTACCTCCTCGGCGAGTTCGAAGAACCGTCGGATACCCGAGGGCGGAACCTGTTCGACGCGGTCGGAAAGGTGGTCGCCGAACGTCATGGCGACACAGAGAGTCGGTCGTCGTCGTCGCCGTCGCCGAGTTCGATGCCCTCCTCCTTGTAGGAGTCCATCACGAAGTGCGTCACCGTCTTGGTGACTTCCGGGATGGGGGCGATGCGCTCGGAGACGAAGTTCGAGACGGCGTGCATCGACTCGCCTTCGACTTCGATGAAGAAGTCGTAGGTACCGGAGACGAGTCTGAGCGTCGCAACTTCCGGAAACCGCGCGATACGGGTGGCAATCTCCTCGTATCCCGTCTCACGGTCGAGTTCCACGTCGACTTCGACTTGCGCTCGGACGTGTTCCTCGTCGACGCGGTTCCAGTCGACAACGGCCTGGTAGCCGCGGACGACCCCGTCGTCTTCGAGTTCGTCGAGTGCTGCTGCCACTGCCTCGGCGTCTGCGCCCAGCTGGCGGGCGATGTCGTCTACACTCTCTCGAGCGTCGTGACGCAGCAAGTCGAGCAGTGACTGCTTGTCCATGGACACTCCGTTGCGGGCATCATTGAAATGGTTTACCCATGCGGGGGGAATTGTCACGATTCCTGTACCCGTCCGACACGAGCGACCGACAAACCGACGAACGGCGATGCGGTCCCGCAGAAAACTATTACCAGTGTGCACCGAGACGGAGCAGGTATGGACAACAACTTCGATTGGCTCACGCTCGACGACGACGAGGAGGTTCTCTGGGCGGACACGCCGCACCCGTACAGCCTCGTGCCGTCGTTTATCATCGGCGTCCCGCTTTCGCTGGTTCTCATCGGGATTCCGATGCTCGTCGGCGCGTACCTCACGCACAAAAACACCAACTACGTCGTCACTTCCGACGCCCTCTACCGCAAGACGGGCGTCGTCTCGCGGAGCGTCCAGCGCATCGAATTCGACAAGGTACAGGACACATCCTACGGCCAGACGTTCTTCGGCGCGCAGTTCGGCTACGGTTCGGTCAACATCAGCACCGCGGGCGGAAGCGGCATCGAAATGAGTTTCCAAAACGTCGCGGAACCGCAGTCGCTCCAGACGCTCATCAACGAGCGACTCAAGCGCGAGCGACGGGATGGGCGTGAGTCCGAATCGAACGGGAAGGCGGCCGTTCTCGACGATATTCTCGTGGAACTCCGTTCGATTCGGGAAGCCGTCGAAGACGGTGGTGCGACTGCCGGTGTCGACGCCGACACCGATTCGACGGCGGAAACGGCGAACACCGACCCGAGCGACTTCGAGTTTGACGCGACCACGACCGACGAGCAATGACCGCGGGTGAGGAAACGCCGACACCCGAGCGAGATTCGGCTTCGACCGACGCGTCCGACATCGGCAACGCGAACGCCGAAGCCATCGACGACATCGACGACTGGATGGCCCGCGGAGCCGACGAAACCATCGTATGGACGGGCCAGCCGCGGATTCAGACGGTCATCCCCGCAGTCTTCGTCGGTGTGGGTATCATCGCGGGCGTCGCGTTCATTGCGGTGACGGTGGGTGAACCGCTCGCCGGACTCCTCGGCGTCGTCGGCCTTGCCGCGCCGCTGTGGGCGTACCTTCGCGTCGCCAACACGCGCTTTGTCATCACCGACGCGGCGCTCTACCGCAAGACGGGCATCCTCTCACGGAGCGTCCAGCGCGTCTCGCTAGAGCACGTCCAGAACAGCGCGTTCTCACAGGGAATCACCGGGAAGATGTTCGATTACGGCACCGTCTCGGTCGAGGTTGCGGGCGGCGGTGGTATCCGATTCGAGAACGTAAACGACCCGCAGGCGCTCCGGAACCGAATCGAGAGCCGCCTCGGACGCGACGAACTTCCGGGAACCGTCGAGCAGTGGACCGCCGTTCTCGACGAGGTTCGGTCGCTTCGGGCGGCGCTGGAGTAGCTCCTATTCGACTCTCGACTAGACTGTCTATCAGTAAATAAAAGACAGATGGGAGCCATTTTACAATAGTGAAAATGAGTGATTGGAAACATTTCATCGCGCTCTTTTTGCTTGGCTCCATCGCACTTTCCAGTATCGCGCTTTTCGTCGGATTCGCCGATTACGACTACCACTACACGTACGAACGTGAGGTAGACCACTTCCCACCCAGAGTCTACCCGACCGATTACTCTGCCCTCCAACCGGAGAGTCAGCAAGTCGTCGACGAAGCACTCGAAACGGGACGCGTCACGAGACAAAACGGTTCAGCGATACCGAGTGTGAAAAAATCGTCACTACCGAGTGAGGGTTCCACCGAGACTAATTTTGGCAGTCGCTTGTACGTAAACGAGTCAAACCTATCGGAAATCGCGAGCGAAGGCATCAAACGAGATGGCCGCAAGTATCTATTCACGGCATCTCGGTCGTTCGATTGGACCGACCCGAGGACGTTCGGTCCGATGCTGCTCGGACTCCTCTGCGGTGGTGGCGTTCTTGCGACCATTCGGTCAAGTATCAAGGATTCGATGGTCCGGTAACCGTCCGAGGTCCGTCCTCTGAAAAGCGATGGAGACGTGACCTTAGTCGTCTGCCGGGCTGACCGATGGGTCGCTCGTTTTCGTCGCGTTCCCGGCGAATCCGACACCGGCGAGGATGAAGGCGAACAGGACCAGCGGCGAGAGGTAGCCGAACAGGTAGTACGGTGCGTAGCTGAACGTCGCAACGCCGAGGACGCCGGACATGTACGCGCCGCCGGCGTGCCACGGAAGAAGCGCGCCGGTCGGCGTCCCCGCCGACTCGATGGCCTGCGAGAGGTCCGAACTGTCGAGACCGAACTCGTCGTAGGTGTTGCGAAGCGTCATGCCCGGAACGACGATGCTCATGTACTGCTGTGCGGTGAGCGCGTTGGTTAGAATCGCGGAGATACCGGTCGCAGCGACGAGCGACCCGGTACTGCGAACACCGCGTTCGAGGCGGTGGGCGAGAACCGCGAGGATACCCGTCTGTTCGAGGAGTCCGCCGAGCGTCAGCGCCGCGACGACGATAGCGATGGTCCACGCCGAACCCGAGACGCCGCCGGAAGCGAGGAGACTGTTGACGAGTTCCGAACCCGTTTCGGGACCGGTGCCGCTCATGAACGTCTGCCAGGCAGTGACGAACGAAGCGCCCTGCACGAGAATGCTCGTGAACGCGCCTGCGAAGGCACCGGCGAGGAGCACCGTCAGTGCCGGATAGCCGGCCGCGGCGAGGCCGAAGGTGACGGCAAGCGGGAGGAACGCGAGAAGCGAGATATTGTAGGTCGACGCGAGTGCGGTCTGAATCTCGGCGATTTGCCCGGCCGGAATCGTCCCGGAGATTCCGAGACTCAGCACGACGAAGCCGACGATAGAGAGGCCGAACGCGACGAACGTCCCAGTTCGCATCGCGTGGATGTGGTCGTAGAGGTCGGTGTTCGTCACGGCCGCTGCGAGGTTTGTCGTGTCCGAAAGCGGCGACTGCTTGTCACCCGCGTACGCGCCGGTGAGGATGGCACCGGCGGTCATCGGCGCGGGAACGCCGAGTCCGGAGCCGATGCCGATGAATGCGACGCCGAGCGTCCCGACGGCGGTCCACGACGACCCAATGGCGAACGTGGTGATGCCGACGAGGATAGCCGTCGCAGGAAGGAACACCTGCGGTGAGAGTAGGTCGAGGCCGTAGTACATCAGCGTCGGAATCGTCCCCGCGGCGACCCACGTCGAGACGACACCGTAGATGGTAAACAGGATGAGAAGCGCCTGTAACCCCATCGAGAGACTCCGTTCGATTCCTTCGTAGAGGTCTTCCCACGTATATCCCCAGACGAATCGGCCGAGAAGGCCAACGAGTGCAATGCTCCAGATGAGCGGAATGTGTGGGTCGAGTTTCAACCACGCCGACCCGATGCCGAGGAAGGCGACAAGTCCTAAAACCGGGATGAGCGCCTGCCTGAAACTCGGGCGCTTGTCCGGTGAGAGGTCGTCGAACGACCGCGGTGTATACCTATCAGTTCCCATCGTATCTCGATGAATAACCTTGGAGCATAAAATAGTATCGTATTATGCAGTTAACGCATGCTATGCATTGACGTAGTTATTTTTGACACTACTATGCTTATTAGTAATACTGCTCCGAGTGTTCTTGTGGGTAGATACGTCTGTGAATGAGGAAGTGTCAGTGTATAGGGAAACACCCATACTGGATGCGCGCTACGAACCGCGCATGGTCCTCGACGAGTTCTTCTTGTTCCCCCTCGGGCTTCTCGCCTTGCTGGGCGCGGTGCCTCTCGTCGTCCTCTATTTATTGCGACCGGAGCCGGTCCGGCGGACGCTTCCGACGTTCCAGTTCCTCGCGGAGGCCACAGGGCGGAATGCATCGAACCCGATTTTCGACCGTCTGCTTCGAAGTCTCCTTCTCCTCATTCAACTTCTCGCACTCGTCGCGCTCGTCGGTTCGCTCGCGACGCCGTACATGCTCGTCCCCGAGTCCGAAACGGTATCCGAGACCGTTATCGTCGTGGACACGAGCGCGAGTATGGCAGTTCAAGACGGCGGCGCAACTCGGTTCGACCAAGCGCTCGCCACCGCACGTGAGGAGGTGACTGGAACAACGTCCGTGGTCTCGGCTGGTTCGACTGCCGATGTCGTCCTCCGTCGCGGAAGCGACACCGACGCTCGCTCGGCCCTCGACGGGTTGCGCGTGACTTCTGCGCCGGGCGACCTTCGGTCCGCAATCACGACGGCCGCCTCTATTGCCGGGAAGGACGCTCGAATCGTCGTTCTCAGCGACTTCGCCGACGACTCCCCATGGGCCGACGCGGTCAGAGAGTCCCGCGCGAGAGGGCTCGTCGTCGAACTTCGGCAGTTCAACGGCGGCGGACAGGGCAACGTCGGCATCATCGACCGACGGTTCTCCGGGTCGAACGTCACGGTGACTGTGAAGAACTACGGCGACGCGCCCGCGACGCGGTCACTCGAACTCGGTGGCGTCACTCGGCAGGTCCAATTGGACGCGGGTGACGTGGCGACGGCGACACTGCCGGTCCCGACGGGTGGAGGTCGAATCAGCCTCTCGCAGGGTGACGACTTCCCTACTGATAACACACTGTACGTCGCCGCTCCGGAGGACGCCTCGGTCGACGTCCTCGTCCTCACGAACGACGAAAATCAGTTCCTGACGACCGCGCTCTCCGTCATCCCGGAAGTGTCGCTGACGGTCGATAACCCGCCGACGACCGTCTCGAAGAAGTACGACGTGATTATCTACAGCAACGTCACCCCCGACCGCTTGCTCTCGGGCAACGTCGAGGCTGGCCGCAAAACCATCGAGCGCGGCGGCGGCGTGGCGATTCAGGCCCAAGACACGACGCCGAAGTACGGTGACCTCTTACTGGTCTCCCCGCAGCAAATCAAGACGAATCCGACGATTGGAACCGTCGAAGACC
Source organism: Haloferax mediterranei ATCC 33500 (assembly GCF_000306765.2). Taxonomy (NCBI): domain Archaea; kingdom Methanobacteriati; phylum Methanobacteriota; class Halobacteria; order Halobacteriales; family Haloferacaceae; genus Haloferax; species Haloferax mediterranei. Next base: position 1,203,405 of record NC_017941.2, on the reverse strand, counting down.
ACGAACTCACCCGCGGCATCACGTTCCCGCCACCGAATCAGTACGTTGCCGGCACCCTCCGGTCGGGCGAGTCGCTCGTGAGCACGACCAATGAAACGCCGCTCGTCGCCACCGACAAACGCGGCCCGGGCCGGGTCGTCTACTACGGCTTCCTCGAAGCGAAGTCGGCGTTCAAGTACAACTACCAGTATCCGGTGTTCTGGAAGCGCACCGTCTTTTACCTCGCCGGTCGCTCGACGCTCCCTGAACTGAACCGGGCGACTGGCGGGTCACTCTCGGCGGGCACAAACCAGACTGTCGCGACGCCAGCGGGCGAAACCACCGGTCCCGAGGTGCAACTCTCCGATGCCGGAGTCTACCGCGTCGGCGACGAGCGGTTCGCCGCCTCGCTTCTCAGCGAGTCGGAATCCGACGTAGCCGCGGAGTCGCTGGAATCGGACTCCTCACCCGGTACGTCCACAACGCGGGTCGAAGAGCAAATCGTTCCGAACCCGTTGACCGAGTGGGCGGCGCTCGTCGCGCTCGCGGTGACGCTCGTCGAACTCGCCTATCTGCGCCGACGAGGTGACCTCTGATGCTGCCTGGACTCACTCCCTTGACTCCGACACCCCTCGCATGGACAGTCGAAATCGCCGGTCGAACGGTCGGTTTGGAGCGGCCGATATTCCTCATCGCGCTTCCGGTTGCGGCCCTCCTCGTGTGGGCGCTTATCTACCGAGGTGCGTCCGGAACCGCCGGAAATCGGTCGCGCCGCCTCCTATTCGCGTCGCGGCTGCTCGTCGCGTTCCTGTTAGTCGTCGCGGCGGCGGGACCGTACACCGTCATGACCAGACAGACCGACGGCGACCCGCAGGTGACGATGCTCGTCGACAAATCGGAGAGCATGGCCGTCTCGAAGAACGTGGCGTCCGACCTCGCAGAAGAAATCGAAGCAGAGGGCGTTCCCGTCACGATGTCGACCGTCGCACAGGGCGACGAATCACCGCTCGGCGACGCGGTTGCCGCCAACCTCAGACCGGACGGGACCGTCGTCCTCGTCTCCGACGGGCGAGTTACGTCGGGTCGAAGTCTCGCCTCTGCGACCACGCTCGCCCGCGACCTGAACGCGACCGTGAGCGCCGTCTCACCGTCGCCGAAAGAAGCCGAACACTACGTCTCGATACGCGGCCCGTCGAAGACCAGCGTCGGCGTCGAGAACACCTTCCTCGCACGGGTCGATGGCGTCTCGCCCGACGAGACGGCGAGCCTCGAAGTCGTCGTCGAAGTCGATGGCAACGAGGTTGCCCGCGAGACCGTCGACTCGCCGGGTCGCGTCGAGTTTTCACAGACGTTTGACAACACTGGAACCCACCGAATCACCGCCCACATCGCCGGCGACGACCGCTTCAGCGACAACGACGTGTTCCGAAAGACGGTTCGCGTCGTCGAACCGCCGAAGGTGCTCTACGTTTCGAAAGGGTCCTTCCCGTTCCGCGACTACCTCTCGAAGTTGTACGACGTCGAGACCGCAAAGTCGGTCCCATCGGACCTCTCGTCGTACCACGCTGTCGTCCTTCAGGACATGCACGCCGACGACGTTGGGAACGTCGACGCCCTCCAGCGGTTCACCATCGACGGCGGCGGCCTGCTCGTCGTCGGCGGGGAGAACTCGTTCGAAAACGGTGGCTACGACGGGTCGAGTCTCGCTTCGATGCTTCCCGTCACGACCGGCGAGGGGACTTCGAAACGCACGAACCTCGTCTTCGCAATCGACGTGTCCGGGAGCGCGGAAAAGGGCATGCGGGTCCAGAAGTCGGTCGCGCTCGATGCGCTCGACCAACTCGGCGACGACAACAAAGTCGGCATCGTCGGGTTCAACTACCGCGCCTACGAGGTGTCGCCGCTTCGACCGCTCGGCCCGAACCGCAAGTCGACCGTCGGCCTCATCCGCCGTCTCCAATCTGGCGGCGCGACCGACATCGCCGTCGGACTCAACGGTGCCGCACAGCAGCTCGGTGACCGACGCGGGACGATTATCCTCATCAGCGACGGACACGACCGCTTCGAAGATGCGGCGACGGTTGCGGACCAACTCGGCCGCGAAGGCATCCGCGTCATCACCATCGGCACCGGACCGAATCCGAACGGAAAGACGCTTCGCGCAATCGCCCGGGCCTCGGGCGGGAACTACCTCCGCGCCGACGAGACCAAGCGACTCCGCATCCTCTTCGGTGGGTCGAACCGCCAGTACGCTGGCGACGGCCTGACCGTCGTCGACCGGAACGACTTCGTCACCGCCGGTGTGGAGTTGACCGCGAATCCCGGAAGCGTCAACGACGTGTCCGTCAGAAGCGGTGCGAACTTCCTCGTCGCGGCCGACGACGGCACGCCCGCGGTCGCCTCGTGGCGTTACGGACTCGGCCGCGTTGCGACCATCACGACCTACGGCAACGATGGGTCGCTCGATGGACTCCTCAGCAGTCCGGATTCGCTGTTGCTCACGAAGTCGACGAACTTCGTCATCGGCGACCCCGAGCGAAAAGCAACCGGTGTCACGGAGGTCCAAGACACCCGCATCGGGTCGCCCGCGACTGTCGTCTACCGCGGAGACAACCGCCCGAAAGAGACGGGCAACCTCACCTTCTCGACGGTGCAGTCCGGCGTCTACGAGGCGACCGTCGTCCCCCGAGAACAGGGCTACCGCGACGTGCTCGACACCTCGTTCGCGGTGAACTACCCGGCCGAACACAGCGGGTTTGGTCAGTCCGCTGCACTCAAATCCGCCGTCACCGACAGCGGCGGCAAACTGTACGGTCCCGGCGATGCCACCGAAATAGCAAGGTCCGCCCGCGACAATGCAGCCGGCGTGAAACCCGTCCGGGACGAGTGGGCCATCGCCTTCGTCCTCGCCGCGTTCCTCCTGTATCTCGCGGAGGTGCTCGTCCGGCGAGTTCAAGTGTATCGGGGTAAAACCCAAAGTGAAGGTGGTCTGATATGAGCTTCCTCGGGCGGTCCCTGAACCTCAGTCTCGTCCTCATCGTGGTCCTCCTGACCGCAGGAACGGTCGGCGCAACGATGTTCTATCAGTACTCCGTCGACACGCTCGACCAGCAAAACGAGCAGTTGCGCGAGCAAAACAAGGCGCTCCAGTCAGACCTCTCAAAAACACAGCAGAATCTATCGGAGACGCGGGCGAAACTGCGCGAACTGAACAACAGTCTCAAACAGACGAAAGGAGACGTTTCGCAGGTGTCGTCGGACCTCGAAGATACCGAGTCACAACTGGAATCGACGCAGAAAGAGCTGCATACGACCCGCGAGGACCTCGATGATACTAAGTCGCAACTCAGCGACGCCCGCGACAAAATCGACGAACTCACCAACAGTATCGACAAACTCGAAGAGCAACGGAGAAACCTCGAAACGAAGAACGAAGAACTCAACGAGACCAACGCCGAACTGGAAACGCAAATCGACGACCTCAGAGACGAGGTTGCGTCGCTCGAAGAACAGGTCGACGACCTCGAAAACGACCTCGAAGAGGCGTGTTCGGCGATAGAAGGCGACAAACCCCCCGCGTGCAATGGCGTCTGATACACCTCCATCCGAGACCTCGAATAGCCCTTCGTCAGCGGCGGAACCAGACCCTCGTGACGAGATGGCCGCGGCAATCCGCGAAGTCCGCCGAGAGGCGAAGAAGGCCGCACTCGTTCCGAGCGTCGTCGACGCCGCGGTCGCGACGCTCCTTTCGAACCTCGTGTTGCGACTCTTCGAATTGCCGATTCAGTCGTCGGTGTCGCTCAGTTCGCTCCCCGGCGTCGACTCGTCAGTGGTGGTCCACGTTGCCGTTCCAATCGCGCTCGCCCTTGGCATTCTCGTCGCCGTCGCGGAGTACGTTATCCGTCTGCGCGACTCGCCCGTCGAGCAGTTCGAGGCGGTCAATCCGTCCGTTGCAGAGGCACTGCGGACCGCCCGCGATGTACTCGGAAGTGACGGTGACCACGGCGACGAGTCGACGGAAAACGGGTGGTTGACCGGCGAGTCGAAGACCGAACCCTCCCGGATGACGCTCGCGCTCTACGAGGACGTACTCGACCGACTGCGCGATACGTCGTCGGTAGAGTTGCTTCCGACGCGCCGTATCGTCGGTGCGCTCGTCGTTGCTCTGCTTCTCTCGGCGGGAAGCATCCAAGTCGCCATCACCGACCTCCACCTCGACGGTTTGGGTGGCGACCAGGCCGTCTCCGGCGGGAATCTCGATGGGTCCGACCGACCCACGGAACTCCAGAACGGGAGTGCAATCCTCGGCAACTCCGAGAACGTCTCCGCGGGGTCCGAGGAAGTGAATGCGACACTCGCCGGAACCGGTGGCAGCGGCGACGGACCGGGGTCGTCTGCCGCCGCCTACGACTCCACGGGATACACTGGCGACACTGCGGTTGAGAGCCAGCGCGCCGGCTATCTCGACGACGACACCCTCGAAGAAGCTGAACTGATTCGCGACTACACCCTGCAGATACGTGAAAAAGACGATGAGTGACGACCAAGACTGGAACCTTTCAGACGACGTCAACCAAGTAGCTAGCCCCAACGGGGCCGATTCACCCGCTACTGGCGGGGCCGAATCGCCACCCAAAACCAACCTTTCCGATCTGAGCATCGAAGACCTCCAATCGAGCGTCGCAGCCGTGAAAGACGAGGTCGGAAAGCGCATCATCGGGCAGCAAGACGTCATCGAGCGCCTCCTCGTCTGCGTGCTCTGTGATGGCAACGCCCTTCTCGAATCGAACCCCGGTCTCGGGAAGACGACACTCGTCCGCGCCCTCACGGAGGCGACCGACCTGCAGTTCTCGCGCGTCCAGAACACGCCAGACCTGATGCCCTCGGACATCACCGGGACCGAAATCATCCGCGAGTCGTCGGAGGGACGCGAGTTCGTCTTCGAACGCGGTCCCATCTTCGCCAACGTGGTCCTCGCCGACGAGATAAACCGTGCGACGCCGAAGACGCAGGCCGCGCTCCTCGAAGCGATGCAGGAAAAGCAGGTTACGGCGGCCGGAGAGACCTACTCGCTTCCCAAACCGTTTTTCGTCCTCGCGACCCAGAACCCCATCGACCAGGGTGGGACGTACCCGCTTCCGGAAGCGCAGACCGACCGCTTCCTGATGAAGATACTCGTGGATTACCCGGAACTCGACGAGGAGCGAACCATCGTCAAACAGTACGCCGAAGGCGGGTCGGTTCCCGAAATCGAGCGCGTCCTTCCTCGAACGCACCTGCTCGCGGCGCAGCGACTCGTCCAGCGAGTCCCCATCGCCGACGATATCCGGGACCGAACCATCGAACTCGTCCGCCAGACCCGCGAAGACGACGCAATCGAGTTCGGTGCGAGTCCCCGCGCGAGTATGTCGCTCGTCCTCGCGGCGAAGGCGCGGGCGTTCATCCACGGCCGGAGTCACGTGTCGTGGGAGGACGTGGCCGAGATGGCCGCACCCGTGATTCGCCACCGCATCATCCTCGATTTCCGGGCGGAGCGCGAAGGGCTGACACCCGACGACGTGGTCGAACGACTCCTGGAATGATAGACCCCGGTTTCCTCGCCGAACTCGACCGCTTCGACACCTCACTCAAGCGCGTCTCGAACGCGCCTTTGCAAGGCGACCAGCGGTCGCCGGACGTCGGCGAGGGGTTGACCTTCAGCGACCACCGACGATACGCCCCCGGCGACGACCCGCGACTCATCGACTGGAAGGCGTACGCACGGACGGAAGAGCTGTTCATCAAGCGATTCGAGGCCGAGCGCAATCTGACGGTTCACGTCCTCCTCGATGCGACGGCCTCCATGGACTTCGGCGAGAGCGACCTGAATAAATTCGAGTACGGCGCGAAACTGGGACTCGGCTTCTGTCATCTCACCGCCGAAGACAACAACGACTTCCAGTTCTCGCTCATCGGCGACGTGCCCGACCGCATCGACACCGACGCGTCGAGTCGCGGCGAAGTGCTTCGTCTGGTCAACCACCTCAACGAGACGACACCGACGGGCGACGGGGACATTACGGCGGCGCTGGAGGAGTACGCTGAGACCATCCGCTCGCGGTCGCTCATTCTCGTCGTCAGCGACCTCCTTTTCGACCCCGACGACGTCGCCGCCGGACTCACCGCGCTCGCCCGTAACGACGTGGTCGTCGCGCAGGTACTCACACCCGAAGAGATTGGCCCAGAAGCGACTGGTGATGCAATCTTCGAGGACCCCGAATCGGACGCAATCCGGCGGACCTACTTCGGCGGGACGGCCGCACGGAGATACAGCGACAGGCTTCAGGCGCACCTCGACGATGTCGAAGAGCGGTGTCAAGCGCTGGGAATCGAGCGAGAACTGGTCGATACCGGCGGTGACTTCTTCGACACGTTCGCCGGCCTATGGCTGGGTGCGCGACTCGGCGGCGACCACCGGGACTGAAAGGGGACTCGGCCCACATCTACCACCGGAAGACAGGCCTGCCGCGGACGGCGCGTTTTTCACCGCTGCGCTTGATTACACGCCCGTGACGGAGACACAGGAGTATCGGGTCGTCGGCCTCGTTTCCGGGTCACACGTCGTCAACCACGCCTATCTGGTCGCGCTCGCGCCGGTCATCGGCACGGTCGCCTCGGAGTTCGGTGTGAGCATCGCCGCCGTCGGCCTCGCTATCGGTGTTCAGGGGGCCGTCGTGACGCTCCTGCAACTCCCCTTCGGCTACCTCTCCGATTCGCGAAGTCGGACACTCGTCCTCGCACTCTCGCTCGTCGTCGGTACCGTCGGAATCGTCGCGACCGCCGTCGCACCCACGTATCAGTGGCTCCTCGTCTCACAGGCGCTTCTCGGCGTCGGCATCGCGGGCCACCACCCAGCGCAGTATCCGCTTCTCGCAACAGCCACCTCGGAAGCGAGTCGTGGCCGCGCGTACTCGCTGCACGCGCTCGGCGGGTCGCTCGGCTTCGCCGTTCCCTACGCAATCGCCGCCGGTGTCGATGCGCTCGGATTCGGTTGGCGGTGGTCTATCGTTGTCCTCGCCGTCCTCGGTGCGGGATTTTCGCTCGTCGCGCTGCCGCTCGCGCGTGGCTTCCCCGAATCAATCCGTAAACCGGCGGCGGAGGACCGACCGGACTCTCGCCCGTCGATTTCGGCTGTTCGACAGGGTGCGACGGACCTCCTCGCGTCGTCTGGATTGATGGGACTCGCCCTTCTTTCGTTTCTCACCTCGGCGGCCGCGTGGTGTATCCGGACTTACTCGCCGCAACTGCTTGCTGACGGATATGGCCTGCTTCCGAGTACGGCGAATCTCCTCGTCTCGGGGATGCTCGTCACGGGTGCAGGAATGATTCTTCTCGGTGGAACGCTCACCGACCGTATCGGTCCCGGGAACGTCGCACTCGGCGGGTACGCGGCGCTTGTTGGATTGGCTGCCCTTCTCGCCAGCGGGTCGCTCCCGCTTGCACTCCTCGTCTTAGTACTCCCCTTCAGCGGGACTATCAGCGTCTCTCGACCGGCGCGCTCGACGCTGGCTGACCGACTCTCGGCGCGGAGTGACCTCGGGAAAAGCTTCGCCGTCGTCACCGTCGGTATCTCGCTCGGTGGGGCCGTTGCCCCGCCCGCGTTCGGTGCGCTTATCGACGTTTCAGGTGTCCGTGTCGCCTTCGGCGTCGTCGCCGTTCTCGGTGTCTTATCGCTCGGGATGACACAGTGGCTCCTCGGTCGGGTCGACGGGTCGGCACGCGACCCAAAGGCGGCGGCGAGTGATTAATCGCGGCGACTCACAGTCACACCGATAGCAACACCGATGACGACACCGATACCTGCACCGAGCGCCGAAAGGCCCAGGTCGCCACTAACTGCATCCACGAGGTAGAAGCTGACCCCGCCGAAAATGACCGCCGGGACGAACACTGCAATTGGAGAAATCGTATCTGACATACGACCGATTTCAACCCCAAATGTCATCAATTTGGTCATTTGTCACATCTCGTTCCGTTCTGGTCTCCCTCGTCTCGTCCTGTTCCGCCCTGTTCCGTTCTCCGCCGACGTTCGTGATGACAATAATCCATAACTAAGCCGCTCGTTCGCCTTGTATCGAGCGGTGGTGGAGATGTCAACAACAACCGAACAGGAACGACAGAACCGAGAATCGTTCATCCGCGTCGCGGAAGAACTGTGGAACAAGCGGAACTACGACGTCGTCGACGAGGAGTACGACCCGCTCGTCGAGGCGCACGCGTTTTCCGAACCGGATGGTGTCGTCGGAACGGAGGCGATGAAAGCCTGGGCGAAGAAGTACCACGACGCGTTCTCCGACTTCCACATCGAGGTGTTCGACGTGAAGGCGAAAGACGAGTTCGTCTACGGACGGTATCGTCTCACCGGAACACACGACGGAACGCTCCGGAGGGAAGGTGGCGACGATATTCCAGCAACCCACCGCGACGTTGAGACGTGGGGTCTCGTAGAAGCCCGCTACGAGGGTGGCCTGTGCATCGAAGAATGGAACAGCACGGATATCATGACGATGCTGTCGCAACTCGGCGTTGTACCCGAGTGAGCAGCCTTTTTTCGAACCGCCACGCTGTCGAGGGTCGGTATATCCAGAAAAATTCAGTCGTTGAACAGTGAGTGCAACTGCTCAACCGGACCATTCGCCGGCAACGTCGTCGGCGACTGCATCGCGCCACATTCCGAAGCCTTGCTGGCAGATTGGACTCTCGTCGAGGTGGTCCATGAAGCCTGCGCCTTCGCTTTCCAGTTCGGCGAGGCAGAACGGGCAGCGGGTTGGGTCGTCCCACGTGTGCGCGATGACCGAGGGGGATACGTCCTGGGACATGGAAACTAATATGCGAGAATACTTGATAAAAGTTTACCTTAATGCATTCTATGTCTCCATATGTATTCACAATACTCTATTTAGTGCTCAATCATAAATCAAAACTCGTCGCTGTCATCGAATCAACGCCGCTTCGCACCGTGTTGAGACTCTCTTGAATCGTAACCCTATACACGCTCGAGAGCACCTGTTCGGATGGTGAATTATCCGTGAATTACATCTCTTGGGCTGTCATCGCACTCGGTGCCTACTCACTCGTTGCACCCCTGATGAAAGTCGCAACGACGGGACAAGGAAAGATTCCGAGCGACGTCGCCGCACTCGTCGCAAACGGCGTCCTCGTCACTGCGACAATCGGCGTCATCGTCGTCTCCGGACAGAACGTATCCGACTCCGTCGTCAGCTCGAAACTCCCATACGTCCTCCTCGCTGGCGTCTGTCTGGCCGTCGGTATCCTCTCGTACTACCGGGCGCTCGCGCTCGGTCCCGTCTCCATCGTCGCACCTATTTTCGGGATGTTCCTCGCCGTCTCGTCGGTCGTCGGCATCATCGCGCTCGGCGAACCCGTGACGATTCGAAAAGTGGCCGGCATCGCCTTCGCCGTCGTCGCTGTCTTCCTCGTCTCCGTCGAGTAACGAATCCCGTCGAGAAACCACCGTTACTGGCTACTCGTCCCCCCGTTACTGGATACCTATCTCGCACACCTCGCGGGCAACGGCTTTGTCTCTCGCGGGCGTAGCCCGCGACATGGTACTCTTGGAATCCGATTCGGAACTCGAACACGGTGACACCGCGCCCGACTTCGAACTCCCCGGAACCGACGGAGAAACCTACTCGTTGTCGTCGTTCGAGGGCTACGGTGCCGTGCTCGTGGTGTTTACGTGTAACCACTGCCCGTATGCGCAGGCGAAGTTCGACGAACTGAACCACCTCGCCGAGGTCTACGACGACCTCGCGGTCGTCGGAATCAACCCGAACGACGCCGAGGCGTACCCCGACGACTCCTTCGACCGGATGAAAGAACTCGCCGACGACGGCACGATTCAGTACACCGCGTACCTCCGAGACGAGTCACAGGACGTCGCCGCCGAATACGGGGCAGTTTGTACACCTGACCCATTCCTCTTCGAGAACACCGACGACGGCTTCGAACTCGTGTTCCACTCCCGCATCGACGACGCGATGAGTCCCGACGACGAGGTCACGGACTACGAGATGCGCGATGCGGTCGAATCTCTCCTCGCTGGCGAGGATATTCCTGTCGAAGAGACCCCGTCGCAGGGCTGTTCCATCAAGTGGAAAGACGACTAACGAACGGAGTCGTCGTCCTCGCTAGCGTCGGCCGAGGACAGTAAAAATCGGGGGCTGACCGGAGATAGTCGGAGGCCGACCGGAGATAGTCGGGGACCGACCGGAAGTGGCCGGACCTCGACCGGGGACAGTCGGGTCCTCGAAGCCTTACTCGTCGCCGAGCAGTGCTTCGCGGGCGTTCTCTACGGCCGCTTCCTTCTTGGCCGGGTAGGCTTCGACTTTCGCGCGGAGCGTAAGCCCGCCGCCGCGCTTGACCGCACCGTTGAACGCTGCCTGTTTGTCCAGTCGCAAGAAGAACTCGGTGTTGTCGGTGACCCGCTGGTCGAGTTCATCCAACAGTGTCTCGAAGTCGTCGAGTTCGCGAATCTTTGCGAGCACGTGCCGAATGTCGTCCGCTCGCTCGATGCGCGCGGAGAAGACGACGATACGGTCGCCGTGGTGACCGGTGCTCTCGATACGGTCGACTTCGAAGTCGTCGGGGAGGAACGTCCGAAGCGCCTCCTCGACCCGCTTTTCGTCTTCCGTCTCGTAACAGAACGTGCGAAGGTCGATGTAGTGGAACGGAACGCGTGGCATTGTGGGTCTTCTCGGAGGCGTCGGTTTGTCGTCGGTTATTCGTCGTCTTCAGCGGCTGCTTCGTCGTCGGCTGCTTCGAGCTGGTCCTCGGCGATGCCGACTTCCTGGCCCTCGTCGAAGCTGATGGTGTAGGTCGGCTCACCGAACATGCTCTCGATGACCTGCGTGACCGTACCCGTCTCGCCGTCGAACTCGCTGTGCTTGTCGTTCAGGACGACCTTGTCGTCTTTCTCGAAGCTCATACGCACAGGTTCCGCGCCGCCGAATAAAAGGGCGATGGTTGGGCGTGAGGCGGGGGCCACACGCGCCCCGAACTGGGGTCGAAGCCGATTTGTGGAGTCACGTCAAACTGCGAGTATGCCGAGTTGTCCGCTCGCACATCGCCCGCCGTGCGCGCTCCGATGACGGTCGACGACCTCTGGTTCCTCGCCGACGAGGCCCGCCAACGCGCAGAACAGGCGTACCACCGCCTCCGCAGCGGTCACGCTGAGTTCATCGAACCGGTCCACACCCGCCGCGTCTCACGGCCGCGCTTCCGAACGCTCGCAACGCGCGTGAAAGCCACTGGTACTCCCTATGGCGTCCACACCGTCGTCCGTCGCCGCGACGACGAGATACTGCTCGTCTGGCACGAAGGCGTCGACATGTGGGTCCTCCCCGGCGGCGGCGTCGACGACGGCGAGCGATTCCCCGAGGCGGCCCGCAGAGAACTCGCTGAAGAGGCCGGAATCACCGCCGACTACGGCGGACTCGCGATGGCGACCCGAGTCGATATCCGCTGTGACGGCCACCAGACGTGGGGCGTGATGCCAATCTACCGTGCCCGCACCGAAACTGGAGTCAAACTTAGCGTGGACGACCCCGACGACGAGATTTCCGAAGCACGGTGGTTCCACGTCGACGAGATTCCCGCCGACACCCGCGACCGAGACGACCTGTTGAATTGGTACGGTCACGTCGCTGGCGACTGAGAGAACACGGGTGACACAGAAGGAGCATCAGTCAATCGGGTCGTCGTCGACGTGGTGTCCCCAGAACCCCGGGTACTTCTCGACCCAGATATCACCGAGAACGAGCGTCTGACACGCCAGTCGAAGCCCAGAATCCGGGTCGTGCGGCGGGAGTCGAAGCCGCCGCGTTTCTTTTTTGGTCCGGTAGGTTACGGGACCCTGAACCCGGACGGCGCAGGTCCCACACGAGCCTCTCCCGTGGCAGTTGAGCCATGACGAGTGACCGTTGTGTGGGGGTTCACCGGCTCCCCGAAGCACGTCCCGGAGGACCGCCCCTCGGTCGCACTCGATTTCTCGGCCGCGAAAGTGGACGGTTGGCACGGCCGAAGGGAGGAGACACCGGGGTTAATCGATATCGTTCGAGACGCCGAATTCACGAGACTCGCGACACCTCGGTGAATCTAAGTCCGTCCGCTACCCAGACCGGGTATGCGCCAAACACGACGCGCGTACCTCGCCGCGACGGCGGGTGCGTTGACCCTGGGCACCGCCGGGTGCCTCGGGGGAGACGACGAGTCGGAGAACACCGCGACCGGCACCGAAACCGGAACCAGTACTGAATCCGATATCGTCGCCGACATCGGCTGTGACGTCTCTAAGCGCGATGCGGTCAGTTCCCTCTCCACGCCATCTCTCGGCCCTGACGATGCGACGGTCGTCGTCGACGGCTGGGAGGATTTCGCGTGTCCCCACTGTGCGACGTTCTCGCTCGATGTACTCCCGAAACTCCAATCTGAGTACGTCTCCGAAGGTATCGTCCAGTACCGTCACCACGACTTCCCGATTCCAGTCGACGACTGGTGGTCGTGGAAGGGTGCGTCGGCCGCTCGCGCGGTTCAGGACGAAACCGACGACGAGACGTTCTTCGAGTTCGCCCACACGCTGTTCGAAAAGCAGTCGGAACTCGCCGGCGGCAACGCCGAAGAGTCCCTCACGACGCTCAAGGACCTCGCAAACGACGCCGAACTCGACGGTTGTTCTGTTGCTGCGGCTGCTTCGCGTGAACGCTATCGCCCGGTCGTCAAGGCGGACCGGACGAATGCCGTCGACGAACGCGGTTTCAACGGGACGCCCACTATTCTCGTAAACGGCGAACAGGTCAAACCCACGTGGGACGCTATCCAGACCGCCGTCGAAAACGCTCGATAAGCTGGATTCGACGCGCACACTATCTCTCGCGCATGATTCGTGCACGACACCAGCGGTTCTTTAGGGCGAGATTGACTAGCCACCGTATGGCTACGACGCAATGGCCCCGCCGAGCCAGCCGAGGTGATACCCGGTGAGACGACGCGACCTCCTCAGTGTCCTCGCGGGTGCGGGCGTTACCGGACTCGCAGGCTGTCTTGGCGGTGGGTCCGGGGGTTCGGGGTCCACCACAACTGAGGCTGATTCCGGGGAATCGACGGACACGGCGGATGGTACTGGACAGACCGGCGACCTTCCACTCGTCGTCGATACCATCGAGGCACAGGGGTCGACTGCGGGTGAAGTTCGCGTGCCCGTCGAGGGGACGCCGACCGTCCTCGACCTCTTTGCGACGTGGTGCGCGCCGTGTGTCGCCCAGATGGAGTCCCTTCGCTCCCTCCACGACGAGTTCGGCGACGACGTGGCGTTCGTCTCGGTGACGAACGAGCGACTCGGCGGCGGACTCACCATGGACGACATCAAAAACTGGTGGTCCGAACACGATGGCTCGTGGACCGTCGGCCACGATCCCGAAAGCCAACTGATGCGTGCGGTTCGGGCGAACGGGCTTCCGTATCTCGTGGTCTTCGATGCCGACGGGTCGATATCGTGGACCCACCGCGGACTCGCCAGCGAGGAGAACCTCCGGGCAGCTATCGAGGACGTGCGCTGATGCCCGGGTCTGGCTTCGGTCTCGGTCTCGACCCCGCGTTCGCCGGGACGCTCGTGTTCGCCGCCAGCGCTGGCGTCGCAACCTTTTTCGCGCCCTGTGCGTTCCCGCTGCTTCCGGGCTACGTCGGTTATTACCTCTCCCGTGATGAGGCCGGCCTCGGCGGTGCAGTCACCCGCGGTTCCGTCGCCTCACTCGCGGCACTCGTCGTTCTCGGCGCTCTCGGTGGCGCTCTCGGATTCATCGGTACTCGAATCACCTCCCAAATCACGCTTCTCGAACCCGTTATCGGCGCGGCGCTCGTGGTCTTTGGTCTGCTTATGTTTACCGGACGTGCGCCGAGTCTCCACGTCGTACTCCCCGAGTACCGCGCATCAGTGGCTGGCTTCGGCATCTTCGGCGCAGTGTACGGACTCGCCGCCGCGGGTTGTGTCATCCCTATCTTCCTCGGTGTCGTCACACAGTCACTTGCGCTTCCGCCCGCGCAGGCGGCCATCTCACTCGGAGCCTACGCCGCGGCCGCCGCGCTCCCGCTTGCTATCGTAACGGTGTTGGCGGCCCTCAGTGGTGGTCTAATCCGGTCGTTTTCGGGGTACGTCGGGTCAGTGCAGAAGGTCGCCGCTGGCGTGATGATACTGGCTGGCGCGTGGCAAATCTGGCTCTCGCTGGGGTTCTTAGGGTACGTCTGAGTCGTCAACCGACGCCCTGCTACGCCTCCATACGGCCTACTCGCCCGACATCGGCGCGTCACCGGTCACCGTCGGCAACGCCCGAAGTCGCCGCGGCGGGACGAGAAAGTTCCCGCGATGTTTGGCGAAGATATACTCCAAAATCCCGTTGTTCACGCGCTGGCGGACGGTCGGAACGTCGGTCAGGTCGGTGCCGTTCATCGCCTCGCGGACCGCTTCGAAGTCGGAGATGCCGCGCTGGAGCGACGGGAAGTGGAGACTTGCCACGTCGTCGTCGGCCGACTCGAAGTGCCGCCGAAGGAGTTTGACGTTTCCTTCGTCGTCGCGGTTGGCGCGGGCGGCCTTCTGGGCGTGGCCGACGTGGCCGAACGATTCTGCGTCCTCGCGGATGCGGTCGACCATCGCGTCGATGCCGCTGTCGTCACCGAGGTTGTCGCCGATACCCTCCACGAGACCCTGCTCGGCGTGGCCCGGCGAGAACAGTTTCATGATGCGGTGGTACTGGTCTTCTTCGTCGTACCAGTCCTTGAGTCGCTGCCGGAGGTTCGCCATGTGTTTCGTGGTCCCGCCGGCAAACGGCCCCTCGTCGATAGTGACGTAGTCCTCGGTAGCCTGGTTCTTTGCGAACCCGGCTTTGAACCCCATGAAAAGTGGGGATTGTTTGGGGACCGGGTTGCCATCCGGGATGCCGTTGAGGTCCGACTGGTGTTTCGCGGGAAGTCCCGCACCGACGAAGCCGGTCCGTCGGTCATCGACCGAGAACACGCCCGAGAGGTCGGTATCGACCGCGACGCCGTTCGCCTCGTCGACTTCGCCCAAGAGCGCCTGCTCGGCTTCGAGAACCACGTCGGCGCGGTCCGATGCGAGGTGAACGAGCGCGTCCTGTCGGTCGAAGTCTGGTGTTTCGAACGGTGAAAGCGCCCGCGGTTCGGGCAGGTCGACGCGCTCGGGAAGCGACTCGTCGAATCGCTGGAAGTACCGCGGCGAGTAGCCGACAGACCAGAGCAGACCCTCGTGGCTTCGCTCGTAGGCACGGTCGAGAACGTGGAAGGCTTGCTCGGTCGTCGCTCGCTGGTCCTCGGTCGGCGGTCCATCGCTGGACAGGTCGAGGTACAAAAGTATCTGGTGGTGCGGGACCTCGACGTTCCCGTGGTCGTCGGTCGCACAGACGTCGTTCCACGCGTGTTGCCTGTCTGGGAGGGTGTCGAACTCGGCGGTTCCCGCTGGTACGGGGTCGTCCGGTGCCCGGTCGAGGCATGCGGAGAGTGCCGCCGCGCCCCCGGCCGCAACTGCGGCTTTCAGGAACGCCCGGCGTGACGGAGACCCGTCGAACATACCTCGGCTAGGGACTTCGGGGGCAAGTCCGTTCTGGTGTGTGCGTCGAAGATTCAATCCGACACCTGAGTCACATTTCGTCGCGTTGGCGTTCGAAACGCACACCAAACGGCATTTGAGTCCCCACCCGATAATGAGAGTAATGAATCGACGAACGTATCTCCGTGCTGTCGGGACGGGCGCGGCAGTCGGACTCGCCGGTTGTCTCGGCGGCATCGGCGGAAACTCCAACGTCTCACTTTCGAAACCCGAACGCGAGAACGACGTCACGAGCGAGGACCTGCCGTATCCCGCGTGGGGCCAGCAGGTTCCCGACGTGACACTCACCGACCCGATTCACGAGACCGAGGTTTCGGTCCGCGACATCGACGGTCCGCACTTCCACACGTTCTTCTTTACGAACTGTATGACCGTCTGTCCGGTCCTCATCAGCGCCCTTCGAGAAGCCCAGATTCACTCCATCTCGGAAGGCTACGCCGACGACGTGTCGTTCTACCCGATTACGTTCGACCCCGCCCGCGACGACGCAGCGGCCTTCAAAAAGGAGGCCAACGATATGAACGTCGATATGGACGCAGGTAACTGGCACTTCCTTCGCACCGCCGACGAGGCCGAAGCGAAGGATGTCGTCGAAGACCAGTTCGGCGTCTTCTTCGAGAAGAACGAACCCGACGAGGACGGCAACTACATGTTCACCCACCTCGGTCTCGTAATGCTCGTCAACGGCGACGGCTACGTCGAGCGAACCTACCGCGGCAACCAACCGGACGAACAGACGTTACTCGACGACCTGACCGCACTCCGAGAGGCATAATGGACCGTCGTCGGTTCCTCGTCACGGCCGGAACCGTCGCAACGGCGGGGTTCTCAGGATGTCTCGCCAAACTCGGCCGACTCTACACGTCCAACGAGCCACCGGTCCTCTCGAACCGCCCCGACGAGGTGTACGTCCCGACCCACATCGAAGGGATGCGGATGGTCGGCACGGCCGCCGCTGGCGACCTTCGCGTTGGCGTCTTCTACAGCTATCCCCACCGATTCTGGGTCATCGACGACGAGTCTGCGGGGTTCCGAACGACGAAAATCCCGCACACCGCCAGCGAGGACGTCCACCTCATGGTGTCCGTCTGGGACCCCGAGACAGGTATCGTCGTGCCCGACACGGGCCTTTCTGTCGAACTTACCCGCGACGGCAACCTCGTCAGCGAAGACGTCGTCTACGCGATGCTCTCCCAGCGAATGGGATTCCACTACGGGGCGAATTTCGCCCTCGACGGCGACGGAACATACGAGGTGACGGTGAACGTCGGCGCGCCCTCGCTGACCCGCTTCGGCGACTTCGCGGGGAAGTTCGGGTCGCCCGCATCGACGACGCTCGACTTCGAGTACAGCGCGGACGACCGCAACGACATCACCTACAAACTACTCGACGAGAAGAAGGGCAATTTGGCCGCACTCGACCCGATGGGAATGGATGCAGTCCCGCTCGGGACCGTCCCCGAGTCGCTCCCCGGCGACTCGCTGGGAACCGCGACGACCGGTGGCCTTCGACTTGCCGGGACGGTCGTCTCAGACAGTCGCTTCGGCGACGACCCCTATCTCGCCCTCTCGGCGCAAACGCCCTACAACCGGCTCGTCGTCCCACGAATGGGTATCTCTGCGGCCGTCTCGACCGGCGAAACGACCCAGTTCGATGGGCGTCTCGACCCCGGACTAGACCCTGCTCTCGGGTTCCACTACGGCGCGCCTGTATCGGGACTCTCAGCAGAAGAGGACATCGGCGACCCCCAAGTCGACGTGACGGTGGACGTGCCGCCGCAGGTGGCACGACACGAAGGATACGAAACGGCGTTTCTCGACTTCGACCCCGCGCGTCTCGGTTGACCACCGATTCGACAAGGACAGTACACCGATTCGACAAGGACAGTGCTATTTTGATTCAGAACGACCGACGACGTATGGATTCGACGAACCGAGAACGGATGACGCTCGCTCTCGCGGTTTGGGGTGTGCTCGTCTCGCAGGTCCTGTTGTATCCGGGCGTCTCGGACCTCGTCGAGAGACTCGGCAGCAGCGGCGACCTCTCGGCGGGGATGCTCTTTCTCGTCGCCGAGTTCGCGGCGTTCGTCGTCTTTTCGAGCGTGTGGGGGGCCATCTCCGACACGGTCGGGAGTCGGACGTGGCTCATCGTCATCGGCGCGCTAGGCGGCGCATCGAGCTATCTCGCACTCCTCGCACTCGCCACGATGCCGGGACTCGATGCGACGTTCGGGGCTGTGCTCGTCGTCCGCCTGCTTGGCGGTGCGATGACCATCGGCGCGTTCTCGCTGTCGATTACGATGCTCGCCGACCTCGCGGGCGGAAACGGTCGGAATATGGGCGCTGCCGGTATCGCCATCGGACTCGGTGCCGCACTCGGGTCGGTCGTGGGCGGGCGACTCTCGACGTTCGACCCGCTTGCGCCCCTCTACGCGGCGGCGGCGGTGCTCATCTTCGTCGCCCTCATCGTCACTACCGTCCCCGACCGAACCCCCGATACGACCCGCGTCGGAATCGGAACTATCCTCCGAAAATTAGCCTCGCGACCGGCGTTCGCCGTCCCCTACGCCTTCGGCTTCATCGACCGGATGACCGCCGGGTTCTTCGCGCTCGTCGGCGTGTTCTACTTCCGCGAAACGTTCGGCGTGAACGCCACCGTCGCGGGCGGCGTGCTCGCGCTCTTTTTCGTCCCGTTCGCCCTCTTGCAGTACCCGTTCGGGTCGCTTTCTGACCGCGTCGGCCGGTTCACCCCTGTCGTCGTCGGGTCGATGCTGTACGGCGTCTCCATCATCGCAGTCGGTCTCGCACCCTCATTCGAACTCGCGGCCGGACTGATGGTCGCCGTCGGTGTCTTCGGAGCACTCGTCGCACCGGCGACGATGGCACTCGTCACCGACCTCGCCCCGCCCGGCGAACGCGGTGCTGCGCTCGGCGGATTCAACGTCTTCGGCAGCCTCGGTTTCCTCGCCGGATTCGTCATCGGCGGCGTCGTCGCCGACATGGTTGGCTACCTCCCTTCCTTTCTCGTCGTCGGATTCGCGGAGATTGCGATTGCGACCGTCGCGCTTCGGGCGGTCAGACGACTCGACCGAGCCGAGGCGGCTCAGTCCGCACCCAGCGCGGACTGAATCTCGGCGTTCACGACGAGCCACATCCCGCGGAGACAGACGATAACCGCGAGTCCGACACCCGCGAGGATAAACGCGAGAAAGAGACCGACGAAGAGACTGCTGCCACGCGGGTCGGGAACGCTTGGTGCGAACTGGCCGAGTTGAACTGCAAACGCGATGATACCGGTGACGAAGAACGCGAACATCACTTCGAGCAGTCGCCAGAACGACTCGATACTCAGGCCGCCGCGGCCGGTGACAAAGCGGACGATGCGCCGCGAGGCGGCGAGTAACGACGTGACCGTGAGGGCGACGATTGCGACTGCCGCCACCTGAAACCCGAGGTCGGTGAGGAAGAAAGCGGAGAGAGTTGGTGAGACGAGCGTCGCCGCGACGCCGAGGAGCGCGACCGCCGCAAAAACCAACTCGACACCGAGAGCTACTCTGTCGGGGTCGTCGCGGGCGAGTCTGGCGAGTTCGTCGTACACGGTCGAATCTCTCGGCTGGGGGCCGAAATGGTTTCCCTTAGTCGTGGCCGGAGACGCGAACCGGCTGATACGGCTCTTCGAGATACTCGATATCCGAGTCGGAGAGCGTGATATCGAGCGCTTCGACGGCGTCTTCGAGGTGTTCGACGCTCGTGGTACCGACGATGGGTGCGTCGACCCAGTCCTTGTGGAGCACCCACGACAGCGCGATTTGCGCCATCTTCACGTCCTTTTCGGCGGCGAGTTCCTGCACGCGTTCGTTCACTTCGCGGCCGCCGCCTTCGAAGTACGGGTGGTCCTTGGCGAGTTCGTCGGTCTCGCCGCGGGTCGTCGCCTCGAACTCCTCGTGCGGGCGGGTGAGATAGCCGCGGGCCAGCGGCGACCACGGCATGACGCCGACGCCCTGTTTCGAACAGAGGGGTAGCATCTCGCGTTCTTCCTCGCGGTAGAGCAGGTTGTAGTGGTTCTGCATCGTGGCGAAGCGGTCGAGACCGAGCGAGTCGGCCGTGTACTGCGCTTCGGCGAACTGGTGTGCCCACATCGACGACGCGCCGATATACCGGGTTTTCTCCCGCCGAATCGCGTCGTCGAGGGCGCGCATCGTCGTCTCGATAGGGGTGTCGTCGTCCCAGCGGTGAATCTGGAGCAGGTCGAGCGTCTCCATCCCGAGGCGGTCGAGGGAGTTGTCGAGTTCCTGCTCGATGGCCTTCCGGGAGAGACCGCCCGAGTTCGGGTCGTTTTCGTCCATCTGGAAGTACACCTTCGAGGCGACGACGTTCTCGTCGCGGCGGCCCTCCAGCGCCTTTCCGAGAATGCGCTCCGACTCGCCGTTCGAATACATGTTCGCGGTGTCGAAGAAGTTGATACCGAGGTCGATTGCGCGGTCGACCAGTTCGAGGCCTGCCTCCTCGTCTAAGACCCACTCGCGCCAGTCGGAGGTGCCGAAACTCATACAGCCGAGACAGATGCGGGAGACCTCCATGCCGGTGTTCCCGAGCGTCGTGTACTCCATGCGCGAACCGTCTCCGGCAATCAGCAAAAAGGTGGACGAACCGGATGGTTTCGACACTGCCCTCGGTCTTCCACTGACGAGGCTGATTCTCCGATACTGAAAGTGTCACTCGATGTTTATACTCCGGCGCATCGTATCAGTAAACCGAGGCTAAGCCTCGGTGATTCCGATGTTCACATCCAAACAATTGGTTGCACTCCTGTTGGCGGTTCTCGTCGTCGGCTCGCTCGCAGGCGTCGCGACCGCACAGCAAGGGCCGTCAGCCGGCGGTACCGTCGTCGTCGAGGAAGGAGAAACCTTCACCGGCGACCTCGAAGCAATCGGCGGGACGGTCGTCATCGCCGGAACGGTCGATGGCAACGTAGAGACCACCGCGGGGACGGTCCTCGTGACGGAGACTGGCGAGATTACCGGGACGCTCGAAGGCGTCGCAGGCTCCGCGACTATCGAAGGAACGGTCGGTGGCGACGTGAGCCTCTCCGCGGGCGCGGTTTTCGTGCGTGACACCGCCACTATCGATGGGTCGTTGGAGGCCGCCGGTGGCAACGTCAGACTCGACGGTGCAGTTGGCGGTGATGTGAGAGTCGGCGCTGAAGACCTCGTTGTCGGTCCGAACACTCGCGTCGGCGGGTCGCTCGAATACAATGCGGAGAGCACAGCTATCGACTCCGCGGCCGTCGTCGATGGCGGCGTGACGGAGGTCGACAACGTCGGAATCGACTCCCCGCCAATCGCGGGTGTCCCAGTCGAGTTCGGCCAGTTTGAAGGGCCAACGATTCCGAATTGGGTGTTTTCGGGCTACTGGCTCCTCGTGAACCTCGTCCTCGGTTCGATTATCGTCCTCGTCGCCCCCGAGTTCGCCCGCCGCGTGACGGGACTCGGAACGAAAAAAGCCGTCCGGAGCGGCGGCGCGGGACTCCTCACCATCGTCGGCGTTCCAATCGTCCTGCTCGTGCTGCTCTTGACCATCGTGGGAATCCCGCTGTCGCTCGCCGGCGGCGTCGGATTCCTCTTAGCCCTTTGGGTGGCGAGCATCTACGGCGCGCTCGTCCTCGGGGCGTGGCTCCTCTCGTTGGCCGACTACAACAACCGCTGGGTCGCGCTGTTCACCGGCTTGTTCGTCCTCACGTTGCTCGATTTCGTCCCCCTCGGAGGCGTCCTCGAGTTCGCCGTCCTCATCGTGGGTCTCGGCGCGTTCGCGCTGGCACTCCGCGGTGAATCCGGCCACGACGGCGACGACGACGTGGGTGCGGCCGACGAGGGTTCACAAGAAGGCGCACCGATGGCCTGACGGCGCGCCGAACACCCGTCAAATTTCGGACGAACAATTATTATGGTCCTCTCTGTCTGTCGAGCCATGGCAATCGATTACACGGTCGAGTTGGAATCGTTCGAGTGGGACATCCCGGAAGGGTACAACATCCCTGCGGTTATCGAATCGCACGCCGACTCGTTCGGCGACCGGGTCGCGCTGAAGTTCCGCGACGCCGACGGCGGGCGTGAGGAACGAACCTACGACGACCTTCGGCGCGACATGAATCGGTTTGCCAATGCGCTCGAATCGATGGGCGTCGAAAAGGGCGACCGCGTCATTCACCTGCTTCCGCGTGACCCTGACGTGTTCGCCATCCAACTCGGCGCGCTCAAGCGGGGCGCGCTGCTCGTCCCGAGTTCGTCGATGCTCAAGCCCAAGGACATCGAATTCCGCGCGAACGACTGTGAAGCGACGACCGCAATCGTCCACGAGTCGCTCGTCGGTATGGTCGACGAGGTGCGAGCCGACACGCCGCTCGAACACTTCGTCGTCCTCGGCGGTGACGCCGACGGTTGGACCGAATTCGACGAGGTAGTCGCTGGCGAGTCGGACCGCCACGACGGCCCGGAACTGAAGGCCGAAGACCCGATGTCCATCAACTACACGTCGGGGACGACGGGTAAGCCGAAACCGGTCCGCCACCGCCACCGCTGGATGCGCTGTTTCGAACTCGTCAACGCGCCCTACTGGTGGGGCGTCACGGCCGACGACGACCTCTCTGACGAACTCCTCTGGGCGACGACCGGCACCGGCTGGGCGAAGTGGTTCTGGAGTCCCGTCGGCGTCGGACTGACGACGGGCGCGACACAGTTCGTCTATCGCGGCGACTTCGAACCCGAGACGTTCCTCGATATCATGGAAGAAGAGGGAATCACTCGGCTCTGTGCCGTCCCAACCCAGTATCGGATGTTTGCCCAGCACGACCTCGCCTCGTACGACCTGAAACTGAAAGAGGCGCTTTCGGCGGGTGAACCGCTCAACCGCGAGCCAATCGAAGCGTTCCGCGAAGCGTTCGACGTGATTCCCCGCGACGGCTACGGACAGACCGAGACGGTGGCCCTCCTCACGAACTACCCCGGTATCGACGTGAAACCCGGCAGCATGGGCAAGCCGACGCCGGGTCTCGGAACCACCCTCATCGACGAAGACGGAGAAGAAGTCGACGACGGCGAAATCGGCGAGATTGCGGTCCCGGTCGACTGTCCGGGCATCTTCGACGGCTACTACGAGAAGCCACATCTGGACGAAAAGACGTTCGCCGGCGACTACTACCGCACCGGCGACCTCGCCTCTCGCGACGAGGACGGCTACTTCTTCTTCGAGGGCCGCGCCGACGACATCATCATCTCTGCGGGCTACCGCATCGGTCCCTTCGAGGTCGAAGACGCGCTCGTCTCTCACGAGGCGGTCGCGGAGGCCGCGGCGGTCGGAAGTCCCCACGAGGAACGCGGAAGTATCGTCAAGGCGTTCGTCGTTCTCACCGGAGGATACGAAGGCTCCGACGAACTCGTGGACGAACTCCAGGCGTTCATGAAAGAGGAAACTGCGCCGTACAAGTACCCGCGCGAAATCGAGTTCGTCGACGAACTCCCGAAGACCTCTTCGGGGAAAATTCGCCGCATCGAACTGCGGTCCCAAGAGCGCGAATAGGTCAGAAGATTCACTCGCACTTTACTTTCTTTACCCGCCGCTGCGTCGTGATGGTCATGTACATCGCGGACCAGACGTGGCCAGAACTGGGCGACTACGTCGCCGAATCGTCGCTTGCAGTCGTCCCGCTCGGGTCGACCGAACAGCACGGCCCGCACCTCCCGCTCGCGACTGACCACCTCATCGCGGAGTCGTTGGCCCGCGATGCGGCCGGTAAAACCGGCTTTCTCTGTACGCCCACTGTGAATGTCGGCGTGAGTCCGCACCACCGACAGTTCCACGGAACCATGTGGGTCGACGCCCCGCAGTTCAGAGATTACGTGGAGTCGATGACGCGCAACCTCGCGTACCACGGTATCGACCGCGTCGTGTACGTCAACGCCCACGGCGGCAACGTCCAGCACCTCCGCGAAGTCGGCCGCCGCCTCCGCGATGACGGCACGATGTACGCCATCGAGTGGATGTGGGACAAGTCGATTCCGGACCTCGTGACCGACCTGTTCGACCATCCCGGCCCGCACGGCGGTCCGAAGGAGACGGCGATGATTATGCACATCGCTCGCGACCTCGTCCGCGAAGACCAACTCGAAGACGCTCGCGACGGCGGGCGAACAACCTTCAAGGGCCGCGACTACCGCGAGCACGGCGCGCGGACGTTCTACGACGCCATCGAGAACTCCGAAAACGGCGTCTTCGGTGACCAGACAGACGCCACGCCCGAAGCAGGGGCGACGTTGTTCGAGGCCGCGAGCGACCAACTCGTCCGACTGCTCGAATGGCTCGACGCACAACCGATAGATGACCTACTTGCGCCCGCTCACGCCGACCCACAACCGGGCGAGCGCCGGTAGCTGAACTCCCACCTCACATGGCGCGACCACGGGCGGTCGATACGCCGGAGCCGCGCCGCTCACCGACTGAAAATGAAAAACTCTGTTTGCAGTCGAGTCGCCGTCGGTCGAAGCGTCCGCAGACTTAGAGCCGCGTTACGTTGATCGCACGCGGGCCTTTATCGGCCTGCTCGATTTCGAACTCCACTTCCTGACCCTCTTCGAGGTCAGGGCCGCCGATATCCTCCATGTGGAAGAACACGTCGTCGTCGTGGTCTTCTGTCTCGATGAAGCCGTAGCCGCCGGAGGACTTGAAGAATGCAACCTTGCCTTTCGCCATTGCGTGTCAACGGTCTCCGGACGAGGCCATAAGAGTTCCGCTGGTTGACAATAAATGGCGAGTAGTAACACACCTCGCGTTTTTAGTCCCCGCGAGATTCCCGCCCGAGCGTGTGGAACTCTTCATTAGGTCGCATATCGGCGAACATCGTCATACGGTTGCTGAGGTTGAAGAAGGCGGTGACCGCACCGATATCCCACACTTCCTCTTCAGAGAACCCTACGTCTCGGAGTCGCTGGAGGTCGTCTTCGCCGACTTCGACCGGGCGCTCGGTGAGTTTGACCGCCACGTCGAGCATCGTCTTGTGCTTCTCGGGGATATCCGCAGTACGGTAGTTGGCGACCAGTTGGTCCGCGAGAAGCGGGTCTTCCGCGTAGATACGAAGGAGTGCGCCGTGGGCGACGTTGCAGTAGTAACAGTGGTTGACACCCGAGACGGCGACGATTATCATCTCGACTTCGTGGCGTTCGAGGTCCGTGTCGTCGACGAGGGCGTCGTGGTAGTCGAAGAAGGCCCGCCAGTGCGAGGGCTTGTACGCGAGCGCGGCGAAGACGTTGGGCGTAAACCCGGCGCGTTCTGTCTCGTCTTCGATTCGCTCGCGCAGGTCGTCCGGGAGGTCGTCGAGGTCGGGCACCGGGAATCGGCGCATCGCATCGTCGTCCATGCCTCGGTTCACTCCCGGACAGACCTTAATGATTCCTCAGATTCGAGGGACGATATGGGAAGTGCGGCCGCGCTCGTTCAAAGGATAAGCGAGAGGTAGGCCGCCGCCGCAACCGCGAAGACGCCGACTGCGAAGAGTCCGTAGTTGGCAACGGTGTTATCGGCGGTCCACAGCGAGAGCGTGAATTTCCGGGACGAAAGCGGCCACAACGGACGGATTCCCGCTGGCGTGAGCGCGTCGGCGAGGAGGTGTGCAATGATGGTAAGCGTGCCGACGGCGAACCCGAACGCGCCGAGTGTCGTCGCCGCCGCCTCGGGCTGGCCGACGTTGCTTGCGAGCAGAAACGCACCGCCGCCACCGACACCACCGACGAGGAATGCAAACAGGAGCGTGTGTGTCGGTCCGCGGTGTGAGATACCGGGAATACGCATGTCGTAATCGGGGAGCATCGCCAACCAGCACATTACCGCCCCCGAGACGAACGCGAGTTCCGGGTGGCCGGTCTGAACCAGCGCGAACCCGAGCGGGGCAAACACGAGGAGCGAGACGCCCCAGTGGCCGAATCGGAACATTTGCTTCGACCTCGCGGGTGCGTCGAACAAAACCTTTCGGCTGCGGGGTCGCTTTCGGAGTGAGCCTTTCAGACCGGAGCAATCGTTATCCCCGATGGCCGCGACTTCCGCCGCATGAGCCAGCACCTCTCCGACTTCCTCTCGGGGCTGTCGGCGGCGGAGGCGACACTCTTCGTCTTAATCGTCTCCGTCGGCGGCGCATTCGTCATGGAGGCGGTCGTCCTCCGCCTCTTGTTTCGGTACACGAGACGAACGGAGACGTCGCTCGACAACATCGTCGTCAAAGAACTCCGGTGGCCCATCGTCATCACCATCTCGTTGACCGGCATCTATCTGTTTGCGCAGACTCCGGCGGTCGCCGAAGCTCTCGTCGTCGATTCGGCGGTACTCCACACGTTCTTCGGTCGGCCGTCTGTGTCTCTCGGCATCATCGTCTGGGCGTGGGCGCTCAACCGCCTCGTCAATCGACTTGTCGAGGCGGTCAAGGACAAAGGCCACCAGTACGATTTCGCACCCGTCTTTTCGAACGTCTGGACAATCGTCGTCTCCGTCGGCACCATCGGCATGCTCCTGTATCTCTGGGGAATCGAAATCACCCCGCTGTTCGCGGGGGCTGGCATCGCCGGTATCGCGGTCGGGTTCGCCGCCAAGGACACCGTCGCCAACTTCTTCGGTGGAATCGCGCTCTACTTCGACGACACGTACAAAATCGGTGACTACGTCGTCCTCGACTCCGGTGAGGCGGGGACGGTGGTCAAAGTCGGGATTCGCTCGACGACGCTTCTCACCCGTGACGACCTCCTCGTCACGGTTCCGAACTCGGTGCTCAACGCCGCGAAAATCATCAACGAGTCCGCCCCGAATCGCCGCCGCCGTCTGAAAGTTCCCATCGGCGTCGCCTACGGCACCGATATCGACGAGTTCGAACAGGTTCTCACCGACCTCGCACTCGACGAACCACTCGTTCTCGACACGCCCCGTCCGCGTCCGCGATTTCGTCGGTTCGGCCCGGACGCGCTGGAGTACGAACTCGTCTGTTGGGTCAACAGCCCGCTCAAGCGAGGGAAGGCGACGCACAACCTCAACCGCGAGATATACACCCGGCTGAACGCCGCAGACATCGGGATTCCGTACCCCCAGCGCGACGTACACGTTCACTCCGTAGAGTCTGAGACTCCCGCTCGCAACCCCGAGCAATCGCCGATGACCGAGTTGTCGAACGGCGGTGACCGACGGTCGCGAGCGCCGACGGAGTTCGGCGACGAGGACGCCACATCTGCTGACGAATCACTCGACGACGAGTGACGGTCCAGAAAATCGGTCGCGCGGGTGTAAGAATCGACAGACGCGACGCCGAGGAAATTAACTCCGACGAGACCATCTGTCGGGTATGCTCCAACTTGGGCCGATAGACGGACTTATCGAGGTGTTCGGCCCGTTCGCAATTCCCATTCTCCTGTTCGTTGCTGGGTTCGTGGGATACCTCGTCCTCGTCGCCCTCGGACGGACCGGATGGGGCGGTGACTGACCAGAAACCGCCCGCCGGTGCCGCGATGGCGACCCACTATCGCGTCAATGGAGTCCTACGAGGGGATTTTCACCCCGATTTCTGCGTATCTTACTCTTCGACGACGATGGTACCCGTCATACCCGCGGCCTCGTGCGGGATGCAGAGGTACTGGTGCTCGCCCGCCGTCTCGAAGGTGTGCGTGTAGGACTGTCCGGACTGCACCGCACCCTTTCCTTCTTCCCAGCCAGCCTCGGCGGCTTCCTGCGACTCGAATCCGCCGGAGGCCCAGTATGCTGCGCCCTCGGGGATTTTGTCGCCGTAGGCGGTCACGGTGTGTGCCTCGCCAGCGGCGTGTTCGAATGCGACCGTGTCGCCGACTGTCACCGTCAGTTCGGCGGGTTCGAACGCGACGGCGGTCATCTCAACCACGTGGTCTGCGTCCTCGGGGACGCCCTCGACGACGTTCGGGCCGCCGGTGTACTCGGTTTCTCCGTCACCGTGGCTGTGGTTGTGGTTCGAGTGGTCGAGGGGTGCCTTGTCGATGGCACCGACGACTGCGAACTGGGCGCGGGCGGTCGCCGTCACGTAGCCTTCTGCGGCGGCGTCGACTTCGCTTCCGTCTTCGAGCGCCTTGACGTAGGTCGAAAGCGCCTCCTCGAAGCCTTCGTAGGCGTCGTGGTCGGCGTGTTCGAGCGCTTCGTGGACGCGAGCGCCCTCGAAGGTCTGGAAGACGCCGCTCATGCGCTCGGATGCAGCGGTTGCGAGACCCGCGTCGGCGGCGGCGGTTGCGACGACGGCGTACATCGAATCGACCGCCTTCTGGCCGTAGGTCTTGGCCGCGCCGTAGGTGTCTCCGTCTTCTTCGGCCGCGGTTCGGACGCCGCCGAGCGCGCCTTCGAACGACTCGTACAGGTCGTGGTCGGCGTGTTCGAGCGCTTCGTGGTAGCCGCCTGCGCCTTCCTCGAAGAAGCCGAACGTGGACTTGACGACTGCTGCTGCGCGGTCGGCCGCACCGACCTCTGCGAGTGCTGCGGCGTCGAAGCCGCGGGCACCGAAGAACGCGGCCTCGGCGGCCGACACTTCTGCGGTCGTTCCAACGGCCGTCTCGAACTCGAAGAGCGCGTCCAGCGCGCCCTCGGCGTGGGTCGTCGCAGTGTCGGCCTCTCCGGCCTTCGCGGCGTCGACGAGTCCGGCAAGGTGTTCCTCTTCGAAGCGGTGGTAGAGGTCTTCGGACTCGTGTTCGACGGCCTCGTGGAGGTTCGCTTCGTTCTCCTCGAAGCGGGCGAAGAGCGATTCGGCGACGGAGGCGGCGCGGTCCGTCTCGCCGACGGCGACGAGTTCGCGGGCGTCGCCGAGGCGGGCGCGGAAGAACGCCGCTTCGAGCATCGTTGCCGATTCGCCGCCGACGAGCGCCGAGATTCCTGCGAGGAGGTTCTCGTCGACCGTCGCGAGCGCGTCTTCGGTCGCTTTGGTGTCGCCTGACTGGGCAGCTTCCTTCAGCGATTCGAGACCGCCTTCGAAGCCTTCGTAGGCGTCGTGGTCGGCTTCTTCGAGCGCTTCGTGAGCGCGTGCGCCCTCGAAGTGCGCGAAGATATCACCGGCGAGCGTGGCGGCGAAGTCGGTCTTGCCCTGTGCAACCAGTCGCGTCACGTCCGCTGCGCGGGCACGGTACAGCGTGAGCGCAGAGGCGTGAGCGTAGTCGTCGCCGGGACCGCCGAGACCGGCGAGGACTTCGGCGTCGAATCCGACCGACTGCATGAGTGCGAGGTGCCCCGCACCTGCAACGGATTCTGGGACAAGCTCGTAACTCGCCTCGACTGTTGCGTCCGCCGCGGAGCGGGCGGACGAGGCGATGCTGTCGGCGTCGCCAGCATCGGCCGCGCCTTCGATGCCAGCCTCGAACGTTTCGTAGAGTTCGCCCGACGCGTCTTCGAGGACCGAGTGTTCCGGTGCCTCCTCGAACGACTCGTAGATTTCGTGAGCGAGTTCTGCCGCTGCCTCGACTTCGCCGGCGGCCGCGAGCATCTCGACGTCCCGTGCGCGAGCGCCGAAGAGAAGGACGCCCATCGCGTCGACGACGGCCGAGTCGACACGGCCGCGCTGGGCCGCGAGCAGGTTGTCCGAAGCCTGCACTGCGAGGTCGACGCCGGAGTCGGCGTTACCCTTCGAGAACGCGTCCTTCGCGCCGCCGAGGTGCTCTTCGAACGTTTCGTAGTTCTCCTCGTTCGTTTTCTCCAACTGCTCGTGAGTGCCCCACTCGCTGGAGGCCTGTTCGAACCGAGCGAACACGTCCTCCGCAACACGGGCAGCCGTCCCCAGCCGTCCTGCGCTGGCGAGGGCGATGGTGTCGTACAGTCGTGCACGCATCACGTTCCACTCGGCCGCGACGGCGACCGTTGCGTCGACGGTCACGGAAGCGTCCGCCTCGGTCGCTGTTCCCGTCTCCGTCGATTCGTTCCCAGTCGACGCGGAAGCGTCTTCTGACGGTCCGCTACATCCAGCGAGACCGGCCGACGCAACCGCCAGTCCCGTCGTCTTCAACAGACTCCGTCGGGAGTAGTTCATACGTTTAGGCTCGCCTAATCTAATAAAAGGACTTCGATTTTTAGGGAACCCTAAATCGTGTCACTCAGCGGTAATGCGGTTCACTACCTGTACTTTCGGCCCCTCTAAATAGTGGTAAGACCATCGATTAACCGACGAGGATATCAGTCGGTGCCGCGTCTCCTGTCGACCCGACGTGGAAAAATCTATATCGAACCGACAGCTCAGTCCGCGGTCGCCGGCTCGTCGCCCCGAAGTCGGTCGATAGCCGATTCGAACTCGCTGTCGTCTTCGACGGTGTCTTCCCACTCTTCGAGGCCGCGTTCGACGCGGGTTCCCTCGATGGTGTTGTCGAAGAAGAACGCGAACAGACCGCCGACGGCCATGCCGGTCGAGCCGATGACGAAGATGGTGTCCGCGACGAGTTGGTTCCCGAGGACGGGACCGACGAGGGCGACCTGACTCATTCCCTGTCGGAAGGCTTCGGCGCTTCCGACGTTACCCATGTACGCCGGAATAGCCAGCCCCGCAAAGAGGGCGATGCCGATGACGAAGCCGTTCCGCGAGGAATCGAGGTCGACGTACTTCAGGTTCGAGAGACCGACGGCGACGATTTGGCCGAACATGGCGATGTAGAGGCCGCCGACGATGGGGTCGGGAATCGTCGCGATGAGTTGACCGAAGTAGCCGACGAATCCCATGACGAGCATCACGCCAGCGCCGACCTGCACGACGTAGCGAGAGGCCACGCCCGTGAGACCGATTGCACCGATGTTCTCGGAGTAGGAAGTAGAGCCACTGCCGCCCATGAGGGCAGAAAAGACGTTCATGATGCCCTCCATGCCGATGCCGTGGTTGATACGGCGTTCCGAGGGCGCGCCGATGCCGGAGAGACGCGCGACCGCGTGGTAGTCACCGAAGGACTCGACCATCGAGGCGGCGACGCCCGCGAGCATGCCGATGATGAACGAGGTCGAGAACTGTGGGATACCGAACGCGACGCTTCCGACGACCGGAAGCGACAGGGTCGTCGTTCCTGCTCCGCCCGCAAAGCCCCACTGCAGGGGGTAGATGGGCATGAACGCCGGCGCGTCGATGACCGTCTGCAAGTTCACGTAGCCCGATGCGCCCGGTGCGATGAAGCCCGTAACGGACAGCGCGGCGGCCACGACGTACGAGACGATGACGCCGAGGAGCACCGGAAACAGCTTGAACGCCGGGTGTGCGGTGTCGAGGTACTGCGAGAAGAGGACGATGAGCGCGAGCGTCAGGCCGAGGAGCCACCAGTTGTTGGTGGCCGACGTGACCTGCGGCGCACTGAAAAGCGACAGGCCGATGAGCGCGATGGTCGGCGCGATGACCACCGGTGAGATGAACTTCCGAAGGCGTCCGAGCAGTCCGAAGTAGCCGACGAGCACCTCGACCAGCGCGGCCACGATGATGGCTCCCTGTAGTTGTAAGAGTGCACTCTGCCACGCGACGCCAGACGGGTCTGTCGCCTTGGCGACGCCCACGACGGCGATTGCCGGTGCGAGCATGGAGAACGGCGCACCCTGCACGATGGGATAGCGGTTCCCGAACGTCGTCTGCATCAGCGTCGCGATACCGGAGACGACGAAGAACGTCCCGACGAAGCGCGGGATAACGTCCGCTGGCATTCCCAAGGCTCCGGCGAGAATGAGCGGGACGGCGATGTTCGCGCCCACCATGGTGAGATAATGTTGGGCGCCGAGAAGGAGAGCGGTTGGGAGAGGTGGTTTATCGTCGATACCGTACTGCACAAACGAGGAGGGAGAGGAGTCGTCCGTCACGACCATCCCCCCGTATGCGGTGGTTCGCTCCCGTACATGGTTGTTCGAGCATACTAGTGCGGATATATATGTCCTCCTTTTTCGCGCGCGAATGCGGGGCAGTAACTTGGCTCCATCGGTTTTTCGTGATACATAGCAAGACGGCTCGGTCGAATAGCAAGACGGCTCGGTCGAAGGGCCAGTCGAGACGCTCTTGGCAGTCAGGTCACAAAACGAGATGAGTCGTCCGAATCGGGAGACGACTCGAAAGCGGGAGCCGGTTGCTCAACGGTAAAACTGACCTACTCGATGGCGTGAACCGGCGAAATCCAGACGACGAGGTCGCCGTCGCGCTTGATGACGCCCTCGATAGATTCGTCCTTTTCGAGCGGCGGGTCCTCGACGTCGTCCATCGAGATGCGAACGACCTGATACACTTCGTCGACGAGCCAGCCGGTCGCGGCCTCGTCTTCGAACTTGTTCGGGTCGAAGATGACGATGCGCTTCGACTCGCCCTCTTCGTCGATACTGAGGAGCGATTTGGGATTGATAATCGAAGTCGTTCGACCACGGAGGTCCATCACGCCCTCGACGTGGTCGGGAGCGTTCGGAACGGCCGTGAGTTGACCCTTGTCGACGATTTCACTCACGTACTCGATGTCGACGCAGTACGTTTCCGGCCCGAGTTGAAATTCCAATACCTGTACTTCTTCCGCGGAGTCCTCCTCGACGTCATCCGCGTTCATCTCAGTCGTGATTGCATCTTGTCGCATGGTGAACCCCGGCGACGACACGCGCCGCCCTGTCTGCTTCAGAGTGGTCAGATTCAGCGTATAAAGGTACGTACCTGATTATCAGCCGTGATTCTCCTCGCCGAGCGTTTATATATCCGATTTCCGAACTTCGGAGATAGATGAGCGGTCAACGAAACGGCACACTGACGACTACTTCCCCGAGCCATCGGCAGGGGACCGTATCGACGCTTCCGGTTCCGCCTCGGCGTACCCGCACTGGGTGGGGGCGATGAGTTCCGCTTCCGCAGCAGAACCGACGCGCGCAGTCGTCGTCGACGACTCGCGGTTCATGCGGACACTCATTCGCACACTCCTCGAAGACGCCGACGTCGACGTTATCGCCGAAGCGAGCAACGGACGTGAGGCGATTACAGTGGTCGACGAACATCGACCAGACGTCGTGACGATGGACATCGAGATGCCCGAAATGAACGGTCTCGACGCGGTCGAGGCCATCATGGACGAGTGTCCGACGCCCATCCTCATGCTCTCGGCGCACGCCGAGGAGGACGCGGACGTGACATTCGACGCACTCGACAGAGGTGCGGTCGACTTCGTGACCAAGCCCGGTGGCGAAGTCACCTCCGAGATGCCTCGCGTGAAGCGCGAACTGGTCGAGAAGATTCAGTCCGCTGCGGCGGTGGACCTCTCTGCGACCCGACGAACGTCTCGACCGCCGAAAACGGAGACGAAACAACAAGCAGCCACCGCGTCACCGTCGTCGCCCTCGGTCGAATCCGAGTCGCTCCCGACGGAAGGGACGACACTCGTTATCGGCGCGTCGACGGGCGGCCCGAACGTGGTCGAGCGCGTCCTCGCGGCGCTCCCGAAGGAGGCTGGTCTCCGTGTACTCGTCGTCCAGCACATGCCGGCGGGCTTCACAGAGCGATTCGCAGCGCGCCTCGACGCCCGCTGTGACTACGAGGTTCAAGAGGCAGACGACGGAGAACGCATCGGTCCCGGACAGATTCGCATCGCACCGGGTGGGTCACACCTCCTCGTCACGCGCGACCGCGCTGGACAACTCAAACTCGAACTCTCCGACGACGAACCGCTCCACGGCGTCAAACCGGCTATCGACCTCACGATGGCCTCCGCCGCCGAGACGGTCGATACACCCCTCGCGGGCGTGCTCCTGACCGGAATGGGTCGTGACGGCGTCGAGGGAATGACCCAAATCAGTCGAGCAGGTGGCCACACAGTCGCACAAGACGAAGAAACGTCTGCAATCTTCGGGATGCCGAAGCGCGCCATCGAGGCCGGGTGTGTCGACACCATCGCACCTGACGGACGCATCGCCGAAGAAACACTCCGCGGGCTTACTACCTGACCATGGACGAAGAACTCTACCAGGCATTCATCACCGAAAGCGAAGAGAGCATCACGCAGTTGAACAACTCCTTGCTGTCGCTGGAGTCTAATCCTGACGACACAGAAGCCATCGACGACATCTTCCGACAGGCACACACCCTGAAGGGGAACTTCGGTGCGATGGGCTTCGACAACGCCGCGACAGTCGCCCACGCCGTCGAAGACCTCCTTGACGAGATTCGACACGAGCGGCTCGAAGTCACGCCCGAGCGGATGGACCTCGTCTTCGACGGGATGGACCTCATCGTCGAAATCCTCCACGACATCGAGGAGAACGGCGAGTCGACTATCGACCCCGCGGACACCGTCGAAGAGATTCGCGATGCCGCAGAAACCGGTGGTGACGCGGGAAACTCGAATCCGGCGGCGCCTGACGAGGACGACCGCGAAGACGTCGACCTCGACTCTCTCGCCGCCGACAGTGTCGACATCGATGCCATCGACGCGACAACGCTCACGCACGTCCACATCGAGCTCGATGCGGGCCAGATGAAGGGTGTCGACGCGGGTATCTTCCTCAGCAGCATCCCCGAATCGCTCGACGTGGTCGGAGCGAACCCACCGCGAGACGCCATCGAGGACGGGGAGTTCGGCGAGGGCTTCGACTTGTTCATCGCAGAACTCGACGCGGAGAGCGTCGAAACCGAGTTCAAGGGACTCTGGAAAGTGTCCGCGGTCGAGGCGACCGATGTCTCGGACGCACTCGACGGCGAGGCGGACGCTGCTGACGCGCAGGACGGCGAAACCGGCGATGCCGACGGCGACTCTGGGCCAGCCGAGTCGCCCGAAGACGATGCTTCTGACGCCGACGAAACCGGACAGGCGGCAGACGAACCCACTGCGGTAGATGCAGACTCCGAAGCCGGTTCGGAAGCCGATGCCGACGCAGCGTCGAGTGACGAAGACAGCGGCAAACAACAGGAAAAAGGCGAAACGAAGGAGAACAAAAAACAGAGCGAGAAGAAAAGCGACGGGAACGCGAAGGGAAAGAACGGAAAGAAGAAAGAAGCACGCTCGATTTCGGCCGTCAAGTCCGTTCGCGTCGACGTCGACCAACTCGACGAACTCCACGAACTCGTCGAGCAACTGGTGACGAGTCGAATCAAGCTTCGAAACGCTATCGACGAAGAACAGAACACGGCACTCGATACGCTCGACGAACTGGACAAGATTTCGTCGAACCTCCAGAACACCGTCATGGACATGCGGCTCATCCCGCTGAAGAAGGTGTTCGACAAGTTCCCGCGTCTCGTGCGCGACCTCGCACGCGAGCAGGACAAGCGCATCTCGTTCAAAGTCGAAGGTGCGGACATCGAACTCGACCGTACCATCCTCGACGAGATTTCCGACCCGCTGATGCACGTCCTTCGGAACGCCGTCGACCACGGCATCGAAGAACCCGACGTGCGCGAAGCAAACGGCAAGTCGCGGACGGGGACGGTCAAACTCTCCGCACAGCGGCAACACGACACCGTTATCGTGACCGTCGAAGACGACGGGAGTGGTATCAACGCCGATGCCGTCCGCGACAAGGTCGTTGCCGAGGGCGTCGAAACGCGCGAAGAAGTGAACAAAATGCCCGACTCGGAGATATACGACTACATCTTCCACCCCGGTCTCTCGACCAACGACGAGATTACGGACGTTTCCGGCCGCGGTGTCGGGATGGACGTGGTGAAGACTACCGTCGAATCGCTCGACGGGTCGGTCTCGGTCGACAGCGAACCCGGCGAAGGGAGCACGGTCAAGATTCGCCTGCCCGTCTCGGTCGCGATTATCAAGGTCCTGTTCGTACAGGTCGAAGACCGCGAGTTCGGCGTGCCGATTAAGTACATCGACGAGATCAGCCGCCGCGACCGGATTCAGACGGTCAACGGCGCGGAAGTCATCGTCCACGAAGAGACGATTTTCCCGTTGATTCGACTCCGCGAGGCGCTGGAAATCGACGCAGACGACCCGGAACACGGCATGGTCGTTCGCATCCGCCCCGACGACAGACAAGTCGCGCTGCACTGTGACGGCGTGACGAAACAAGAGGAAGTCGTCGTGACGCCGCTTCAGGGGCCGCTCTCCGGCGTCGATGGCCTGTCCGGCACGGCAGTCATCGGTGACGGGAACGTCATCCCGATTCTGGATGTATCGACGCTCGAACTCCCCGATACGGGGAAGCAAGCGATGCGCGAGTTCGACCCAAGTCAACTGCCCGGGACGTCTGAGGAGGCGGCGGACTAATGCCCTCGCCGACCGACGACCCGACGTTCGACAACCTCTTGGAGTACGTCGAGAAGTCGCTTCACTTCCAGACGAGTTCGTACAACGAGGCCTACCTCGACCGACGCATCTCCGCACGGATGCGTCGCCGCCGCGTCGAGGACTACGAGGAGTATCACTCCCTGTTGCGCGAAGACGAAGACGAACAGCAGGCGCTTCTCGATGCGCTTTCGGTCAACGTGACGAGCTTCTTCCGAAATCCCGAAGTCTGGGAGGCGCTCCGCGAAGTGCTCCGCGACCTCAGTTCGAAGGGGAGTCGACACGACCCTATCAAAGTGTGGAGCGCCGCCTGCTCGGACGGCCGCGAAGCCTACTCGCTTGCGATGCTCGCACACGACGATGACCGCATCGACGAACGCCGTGTCGAAATCGTCGGCACGGACATCAAACGCGAGATTCTTCGCGCCGCCCGAAACGGCGAGTATCGAGCCTCGGAGACGAACGACGTCGCCGAACAACTCGAACCCATCGGCCGGTGGGAGCGATTCGTCGAGCGCGACGACGACATCTTCCGGGTGAAAGACGCCATTACCGACATGGTCCGGTTCGACAGACGCGACCTCATCCGCGAGGACCCGCCGGGCACGTTCGACCTGGTCGTCTGTCGAAACCTGTTTATCTACATCAACGCCGAGTCAAAGCGTGCCGTGTTCGAGACGCTCGGGTCGGCGCTCAAGCCGGACGGCTACCTCACTATTGGAATGACAGAAACAATCCCTCCGACGTGCAGACAACAGTTCGACCCCGTCGAGAAGCGACTCCGTATCTACCGCGCGAGCGACGCAGCGGCACAGAGGTAAGATATGAAGCCCGGTGAACAAAAACTTGGAGACACCCGCGGGCGCTTCCTCCAGGTTATCAAAAACGGCCGGGAGATGCACGACGTTGACTGGACGAGCGGTCGAATCCTCCTTTCGAACAAGCGACTCGTTCTCGCTGGTACGGCCGGAAAGCGGACGATAATGCTGCCTCAGATTAAGAAATTCGGAGGCCGGTACGACGTTAACCAGCGGATTGCGACCGTTTCGGACTACTTCAGCGTCCACATCCCCTCGGGCGTCGTTCTCCTCGCTCCGGTCGATTACGAAGAGTTCGAGACCGACTTCTTCGGCGCGCTTCTCAACTCGGAGCAATTCCTTGCTCGTCACCCCGCGGTCGCCGGTGGTGTCGTACAGAACACCGAGTGGGAGAAAACCCGGCTGAAAGTCGAAGAGGAGGCCGTGAGTATGGCGACCGTCGGCGGCAAGTTCGTCGAGATTCGGCTCGACGACATCGGCGACGTGAAGACGGGCGAACGGACAATCATCGACAAGGAACGAAGCGTCATCGAGGTCGAACACTCCGACGACGAGGGAACGAGTCTGCAGACGTATATCTCCGGGTCGGAGCGGGCGATTAGTTTCCTGTATACGCTCTTGCGCGAAGGTGAGGAACTCTCCGAGACGTCGATAGAGCTGAGTGAAACCGACAAGCAGGTTCTCACGGCGCTCTACTCCGGGGTCTCGCCGTTCGACATCCCCAATTTCCTCGGACTCGACGTAGACGAAGTCGAGGAACTCTTTCAGCGACTCATCGACCACAACGTCGTCGAAGAGATTCGCGTGCGACACGAAGTTCAACTCAACGCTCGTGGCCGCAGTATCGCATCGGACGCTATCAACGAGCAGTAGCGTCTTTTCGGCGGATAGTGCGGTGACGGACGCGCTTCTGCGAGAGTGTTATCGGTGCGCCTGAACCGAACGATTATATTACCGAGCGTGCCCCGGCAACTGAACGCAGCCAGGAGTCGCACTGCTGACTGAACCACGGTCAGCCGACAATGAGATAATCGGATTCTGAGATTGGTCTCTGGAATGTGGCCACTGTGTAGCCTCTGAGTGGATTCGGGCGCTATAAGAAACTGCCTGCTACGGGGGTTGGATACTGCGGAATACCGTTCCCCGGAGAAACACAGACGGAGGTTCGACACAGACTGTCCGGCGACGATTCCTCGAATCAGACGTTCACGTCTTCGATTTCTTCGTTTACCACGAACCGACCTTGCGGCGTAAGCGAGGTGGGCAACTCCTCGTCCTCGATGAGGCCCTCCTCGTGAAGCTCTTCGACCTCCGCATCGAGCACCTCTTCTTCGACGCCGAGCAGCTCGCTGAAGTCTACGTCTGCGGCCATCTCCCCGGTGGAGTAGAGACCGACGAGCACTTCGAGGCGCTGTTCGGTAAGCTCCACGTTCCGCACCTCCGATTTTATCCAGTGGTAGACGAGGCGGAGGTAGCGCCCGAGGATGTTCATCTTACGGCGGGAATCGAGCGTGATTTCGGAGGTAACCGTCTGACCCTGTTTGACGTGTTGCACCGAGAGCACGAGACGCGTTTCGTCGTCGATAGTCCGTTCGAGAACCTCGAAGAAGATGACGCTCGCCAAGTCGATGTGGAAGGGCTCGCCGTTCTCGGTGAGCGGACCGTCGTCGTCGGGGAACGTGACCGCTTCGTAGTCGAGGTGGAGACCGGATGGCTGACGCGGCGTGTCGAGGACGCGACCACCGATACGCGCCGGGTGAGTGACCTGTGCGCGCGAGCCGTTGAGTGCCGCGCGGAACAACAACAGCGAGAACTTCTCGATTGTCTCGCGGTCACCGCCGATGACGGTCGTCCGGCGCTGACGCCCGGTAATGTAGCCCACCATCACCGTGTAGTCGAAGAACTCCTCGACTTCGGGCGGAACCTGCCCGACTGCGATGTCGAAGATAGAGGTGATGGGGATGTTCGTCTTCCCCTTCGACGTGGCGAGGATGAGTCGGCGTTGACTCATCAGGACGCGTCCCTTGACAGGTTCGAAGGAGGCGTTTCCGCCAGCAACGAAGTTGGCGACGAAGTCGACGACAATCGACTCGTTGTTGCCGAGTTTCTTTGACTGCTGTTTCTTTGAACGCTCCCGCTCTTTTTTCTCGCGCTCACCCTCGGGTTCCGATTTCTGCCGACGGTACGCTTGCAGGAGGTCACTCTTGGCAACGTCACCTCCTTCTGGTGCGCGAGCACGCGCCTCATTGGCGGTCTGTTTGCCAGACTGTCCACGCGTCGAATCTTGGGTCTGTGTTCCGTCTTCCGTCATATACTAATCAGCGCTCCTGCGAGCGACGAGGTTGCGACTGCCATCAGGGAGCCAACCCAGACGAGCATCACGAAGTGGAGATACGCGTTTGCTTTGTGGCCCCCGTCGACCATCCGAATCATCAACGAGGACAGGAGGGCGTTGAACAGGATGATAAGCGTGAGCATGTACTCGATGAAGGGCACGTCGTAGACGCCGGCGTAGATGAGCGTCCCGAACTGAAGGCTGTCGAGGTTCATCTCGGTCGAAAACGACGCGAGGATTTCGACGACTTCGAGCCCGATGAAGAACGCGAACGACGCGGACGCCGTGATACCGTAGAGAACCCCGATGAGCGTAACCGTCGACTGCTTGCGCTGCCGACGAAGCTTGATGATTTCGTTCATGTTCCGACTGATGAGCTCTCCGAGGAGTTTCGGCTTACCACCCATCGACCGGCCGACGTTGTACATCTCGGAGAACTTCTGGACGAGATACGAGTTCGTCTCGGCGGTAAAGAAGAACCACGACCGGTCGGGGTCGAGACGCATCCGGAGTCTCGTGTGCAACCGGGCGATTTCCCGCGAGAGAACACCGAAGTCCTTCGTCTTCAGCGTCGCAAGCACGGCGGTCGTCGTACTCTGTTTCGCCGTCTCGGAGGCACCGAGCGCGCGGATAAATCCGGGGTACTCCTCGTCGCGCTCGCCGATGCGTTTCTCGTGACGCCGGGCGACGATGCCAGGGACCGCAAGCGGGGTCAGCGGGGTCGAAATGAGAAGCGGAACCGGGAGGTCGAGCATGATTGGGCGGACGATTTCACCGACGACAGTCAGGTTGAACGTTCCCAGTGCGAGCACGATAATCATGGCGGTAGAGAGTCCAACCGCTCCGTACAGCGTGATGTCTATCTGCCGGTTGGCCTTCGTCCGGTACTCCCGCTGGTGGTACCAAAGCGGGTCGTACGGTGACATCGTCCGGATGACGAAGTAGAACCCCAGTTGGACGAAGACGAAGAGCACGATGACTGCCCCGATGGTCATCGTCGCGTCCGTCCCCGTCAGGATTGGGAGGACGATGGCGTTGATGATGGCGAACGTCATCGACAGAATCATCGAGAGATAGAGGTCTTTCATGACCTCGAGGTTCCCAAGAGCACTCTCGTAGACGGTGATGTACTTTTGAATCATCGCGTTCTGCTCGCCGAGCAGGAAGTCGTCGATGCTCTGACCGGCGTTGATGGAGTACGCAAGCCGGTCGAGGAAGTCCGCGAGCGGTTTCGAAGGCACTTCTCGTGCGCGGCGCTGGCAGGCGTCGTCGAGCGACTGATTCCACGCGTCGACGAGTTGGACGATTCGGTTCATCTCCGTTGCCAACTCACCATATTCTTCTTCGCGCGCGAGGGTGCGAAACACGGCAACGCGGTCGATGTTCGTCGTCGAGAGAACCGTCATGTGGGTGATGAGGAGGTGTATCTGGTTCTCCAGACTGCGTCTCGTCTGCTCCACGAGAAGCCGCGGGTAGAGCACGGCACCGCCAAGCAGCAGCGAACCGAGGAGGAACACGGGAATGCGGACGAGAAGCGGAAGCGGGAGTGCAATCGCTCCGGCGATACAGAGGAGAAAGAACACGATGGCCGGGCCGAGGACCAAAAGGAGGTACCGCGATAGCTCCATCGGCATCTTCTCGTAGGACTCGATGACTTCGCTGATGAAGTCACGAACCTGAACCGCTTGTACCGTCGTGTTCGTTTCTCCTGACATTTCGTCACACCCTCGCCATGTCGAACGGCAGTCCTTCGACGCCGTCGCGCTGGTAGTCCTCGATGAGTTCGTTCACCTCGTGGTAGCCGAGGACGTTTTCCTGAATCGCCCGACGGACGAGTTCAGCGCGGAACTGGATGTCGTCGTAAATCTTCCGCGTGTCGTCGTACCCGAGCAGGGTTGCGACCTTCTGTTCCATGATGAAGGAGTTGTTCATCCCCTGGAACACGATTTCGTCGTTGACGGGGTCCCAGTAGAACGCCTCACGCGTGACGACACCGCCCATCTCCTTCGAGTAGCCTTCGATTTCCTGCACACTCGTCACCCGGCGCAGGATATCGTTGCCACGACGGACACGGTTCTGGAACAGTGCGATGTCGCAGTTGTCCATGAACGTCTCGGGGACGTTGATGGGGTCACCCGTGAAACGCTGAATCATCGAAACGATGTCGGATGCGTGGAACGTGAGCATGACGGGGTGACCCGTCTGCGCCGCCTGGAATGCCATACGACCTTCTTCACCACGAACCTCCCCGACGATGATGTAGTCAGGACGTGAACGAAGCGCGGCCGCCACGAGGTCGAACATGTCGACTTCGGAGTCGGAGCCACGACCTTCACGCGTGAGCAGTTGCTGCCACGTGTCGTGCGGCGGCAACACTTCCGCGGTGTCCTCTGCGGTGTATATCTTCGAATCCTGCGGGATAAACGAGAGAATCGCGTTGAGCGTCGTCGTTTTCCCGGACGCCGTCTCACCGACAACGAATATCGTTCGCTCGTTTTCCAGCGCAATCCAGAGGTACGCTGCCAACTCGGGCGAGAGCGTGCCCCATTTCGTAATCTGGAAGATAGAAAGCGGCACGTCGTCACCCTGACGGATAGTCAGCGATGACCCCTTGAGCGACACGTCGTCGGAGTAAATGATGTTGATACGCGACCCGTCGGGGAGGGTCGAGTCGACGATGGGGTGTGCGTCGGAAACTGGGTCTCCGATACGCTCACCCATGTTGCGAAGCCAGTTGTCGAACTGCTCTTCGTCGTCGAACTCGACGCTCGTCTCCAGCAATCCGAAGGTCCCGTGGTCGACGTCGACCTGCCGAGGACCGATAACGTGAATGTCCTCGTTCTCCGGGTCGCGCATGATGGGTTCGAGCGGGCCGAGTCCGACGATGTCGCGAACTAACCGATACTTGATTTTGTCGTAGGTCTGCTGTGGCACCTCGATGCCAGCAACATCGAGCCGTTTTGCTACGGACCCGAGAGGGCCGCGGTCTTCGCCTTCGATGTGGACGATTTCTGCGAGGAGTTCCTCGATGCGCTCTTCGTAGTCGGCGCTTTCTTCGGGTGCCGGCTTCGAGACACTTCGTTCGAGCAGTTTGTCCTTCACC
Source organism: Haloferax mediterranei ATCC 33500 (assembly GCF_000306765.2). Taxonomy (NCBI): domain Archaea; kingdom Methanobacteriati; phylum Methanobacteriota; class Halobacteria; order Halobacteriales; family Haloferacaceae; genus Haloferax; species Haloferax mediterranei. The sequence goes on along the minus strand of NC_017941.2, from coordinate 1,161,254 downwards.
CGGCCGAACACCTCGAGTTCCTCGTCGTCCATCTCGGGTTCGATGGTGTAGTACTTGGTCGTCTCGCCGAAGTTGCCGTATATCTGGCAGAACACGGGGCCGCCAAGGGGGTAGATGATGTTGGGACGCCGGGACTCGTAGTCGCCGGGCTCGTCGACGAGCATCGGGAACTCACCCGTGATCTGTCGGAACCGCTTGAGGTGGTCCCGCAGGTGCGGCCACTGCATCGCGAGGCGCTTGAGGTCGTCCGACAATCTGGCAGAGCCGTGTTCGGTCGCCATCTATGCCACACTCCTCGACTCGATAACGAGTCCAATCCCAGACCGGACGGAGAAACCGACCCGGTCACCGACCTGTTGGCCCATTCCCGCGAATCGTTTCACGAAGATGTTCCGGCGAACGTCGTTTCCGACCTCGACCATCTCCAGTTCGAAATACACGTCAGCAATCGACCGGAACGGACCGATAGAACCCTCGTCAACCGATGACGGGTCGACGGTGATGATGATGGTCTTGCCCTTCGTCGTCAACTCGCGGAAGAACGAGATGATTTCGAGAGCCGCCTGCCGTTCATCGTTTTGCCGAACCAATGCTTCGAACTGCGGGTCGTTACGCAGGATAGCGTCGAACGTGTCGATGATGATGACATCGGCGTCCCACAGGGTTTCTGCATCCATCAAGCGACGGAGGAGCTGTTTGCGCTCTTTTTGGCTACTACTGCCTCCGGAGAGCGCACCACTGCTGTCGATTTCGGCCTGTAAGAACAGGATTTGTTCGTCCAGCAGGGGTTTGACGATGTCGTACGACAGCGAGTGCATCTGGTCGAGGAACCCGCGGACGCCCAACTCCGTCGAGACGAGCGTTACCACCGTTTCCTCCTCGCAGAAACCGTAGCTGAATCGCTGCGATAGCACGCTCTTTCCGGCCCCGTAGTCCCCTTCGATGAGGACGATGGCACCCTTCGGGATGCCACCACCGAGTTCCTTTTCGAGACGGTCGTGCCCCGATAGTCCGAGAGAGAATTGACTGCTCATTGTACGTTGAATTCGAACACCTCTTCGTCACCGTCGACGACGATTTTTATCCGGTGGTCGCCCGAGCTAAGGTCGAGATTAGTAACGTCGACTCTGACGACGTTGCTCGGTCGCCACTCCGTTCCGTCAACGACAGTGACAGTGACGCTGCTTTGATACTGTGCATCGACGATAATATCGAAGCCATCGCTCGTCGCGGGGAGCGTCCGCAACCCGGTGTTTTTGACGTACACGGAGAGGTTGTTGTTCGCGTCGTCGTAAACACCACCTTGCGGGTCGCTTATGACTTCGATGTCCGTTCTAATCTCTGAACTCACGTCTCCACCGCGGTCGTCGAGTGAACTGCTGATACCGGTGACGGTGTCGATGAGGACGCCGGAGACACCGGCGGCGACCACGATACTGGCGATGAACAAGATGAGACTCGGAACGGAGATGTCTGCCATCTAGCTCACCTCCTCGGTCGCGGCGACGCCGGTTCCGGTGACGACCTTCACCCGGGAGGGCGCGGAGTCGAAGCCGACCTCAATCGTGAGGTTCTCACCGGCGAACCACAGATCGGTTGTGGTGTCGCCTTCGACGGTCGAGTTCTCGTTGGGAACCTTCACGTGCGCGTTGTCGGCCAACAACGTCGTCTCGTTCACGGAGAGCGTCTCCGAGCCGTTGTTAGTCACGTTCACTGTGAGATTGGACGTCCCTGAATCGTAGGACGCCTCCGCAATGGAGATTTCAGTGTTCGTCCGTTCAAGCGCCTGTTCTGCATCGGCGTCTTGAGCTTCGAGCACGTTCTCCGTCGCGTTAGATGTCGCTGTGTAAAGCGTCCCCGTTGCGATGAGGACGCCGAGGAAGATGATGGCGGTCGAACCACTAACACCGAATCCCATCGAGGTTCCCTCCGTAGGCGACCAACTCCTTGAACAGTTGTCCCTCTGGAACGCCTTCGGCGAGTCGACTGACGTATGCGAGGCTCGTTTGGTGGTCGTCGATACGAAGTTCGGAGTCGTCTACGTCGTCCACCGACGCCGAAATCTGTCCCACGTGAGCGTTCAGTTCACTCTCGACGCTGCGCGATATCCAGTCCTGCTCCCGATACTGGCGGAGTGCGCGGGATGCACCGAGCGCACCACCGACGGTGACGAGATGTTCGGCCCATTCGAGGACGAGCACTTCCGAGACGTAGTTCGACGGCAAGTGCGTGAGGTAGGCGTCGGACGCCACATCGTCACCAGTCGAGTCAGCTGACTGCTCAGTGTCGTCGGCCGTCGATTCGGGCTCGTCGGCCAACTCCTCTTTCGCCATCGCCGCGGAGGCGTACTCGGCTTCCAACTCGTCGAGCGTCTTTCTGACGTTTTCTGGCTCGTCGGATTCATCGTCGTCCGACTCCTCCGCCGCGTCCGGCTCTTCGTCCTCGAACTCGTCTTCGAGGTCGGGCTCCAGCTCGTCGAGGTCTTCGGACTCCTCGAGGAGTTCATCTTCCTCCTCGTCTTCGGTGTCGAGTTCCTCAGTTGCTTCGAGGTCCTCGTCAAGACCTTCGTCCAAGTCCTCGTCGGCCAGTTCTTCCTCTTCTTCCTCTTCTTCGTCCCAGCCGTCGTCTTCTTCGTACTGTTCTTTGAGGTCGTCGAAGCTCGCGCCGCCGGCGCTACCCTCGTCGGGCTCGTCGTCGTCGTCGGCATCGTCCATGTCGTCCAGCGCCTCCGCTGGACTCTCACGTTCGGCTTCGGCGAGTTCGTCTTCTGCGGCGAGTTCGGCTTCCTCTTCGCCCGCTTCGGCGTCGAGCTCGCCGAAGTCGTCGTCGAAGAACGACTCGGCCTCAGCGTTCGCCACTTCGGGGTCGAGATGTTCTTCGTCTTCGGCTTCCGCCTCGAAGAGACCAAACGAACCGCCGCCGTCGAGACCGCCCATCTCACGGGCGTCATCGACGAACGGGTTGATACCGCGAGTAACCATCTCGTAGATGTCGAGTAGTTTCCGAATCGTGTCGTCGAGCTCTTCGACGGTCTCACCAATCTGTTTGTTCTCTTCGCGGACGGTGTTCATCCCCGACGAGATGGCGCTTACTTCGTTCTCGAGTTCGCCGATTCGATCCTCGAGCTCTGCGAGTTCCTCGCTGTTATCGTCGTCGAATCCGCCGAAGCCGTCATCGTCGAATCCGTCGTCGAGGTCGTCGCCGAAGTCACCAAACTCGTCGGAGAGGTCGTCGACACCCTCCTCGAATCCAAGTCCATCGTCTGATGACATATGTTATCTTTTGCTGTCCGTTTCGTTCCCGGCATCTGCCACATCTGAACCGTTCATCCATTCCATCATGCCCGGTGTGAGCACCTCCGTACTGCTCGCGGGGTAACCTGTTCGAGCGACTGCCTGTCACCCGTCCGAGTGTCGGGCCGGCCGGGATGGTTCGACAGACTCGGGGGAGCAGGTAACATTAGTGCAAGGTACGTAAGTCGATACAAGAAAGTTCCCGTCCCGTTATCAGAGAAGATATTTGTAAAGTTCGGAATTTTCATTAATGGACCCTGTAATAAAAGTCAGACGAGGCCGTAGCGGCGGTAAGAAGAATTATCCGGCGTCAGCACCGATGGTCGTCCGACAGTCAATACTCGCTTCAACCAAATCATGACAGAACTAGTCAAGACCGGTGTCGAAGGGCTCGATTCCATCCTGAATGGCGGTATCGTAAAGAACGCCGCGGTACTCATCAGCGGCAACCCCGGTACGGGGAAGAGTATCCTCGGGTTGCAGTACCTCTACAACGGCGTCGACCAGTTCGACGAAGGTGGATTGTACCTCACCTTCGAAGAGACAGAAGACGACATTCGTCAGGCAGCGGAGTCTATCGGCTTCGACCGCTGGCACGAGTACGTGGAGTCTGGTCAGATCAAAGTATACGACAAGCGGACGCTCCTCCGCGACGGCGACTTCTCGACGACACTCGACCGTATCCTCGGTGACCTCCAAGACACCAACTACGACCGCCTCGTCCTCGACTCGCTTACGATGTTCCAACTCTTCTTCGACGACGAGAAGGAACAACGGCAGTACCTCCTGAAGTTCATCGACATCCTGAAAGACAGCGGCCTTACGTCGCTGTTGACGACCGAACAGTCGGCTATCTTCCCGGAGACCGACATCGGTCTCGAGAACTTCCTGACTGACGGGAACATCTACCTTATCCAGAGTCCGGCGGGCGCGACGAGCAACCGGTACATCTGGGTCGCAAAGATGCGTAAACAGAGCATCAAGAACTCGATGTTCCCTCTGGAAATCTCTCACGGCGGTATCAAGATATACGAACAAGCTGCCGGATTTTCGATGGTCGGCGAGTCGCCGCCGTGGTTCGGCGAAGAGACAGAGTAACCTAACCGGCCGACGTCCTTTTTCTTCGGTTTCAGCCCGATGCGTAGCAACGCCGTCGAGAGTAATCGAACTGCGTCGGCTCCGAATTGGATACCGGAAACTGGCTCCGGTTCGTAGCACGGACTCGGTTCTGTGTCGTGTTGTCTGCCTCTGGCTGCGAACGTTGAATCCTCTTGACCCATCCACACCAATCACACCATCGCACCGCCGACACAGTGCTGCCGCTCAGTGTATGGGTTAGATAAAATGAAAATCGTTGAAAGTTGAAGAGTCCCGTTACAGCTCGACCGGTTCGCCCTGCGTCTTGCCGGCGAGTTGCTGCGGCATCGTCAGGATGACCTGCGTCGTGCCACCAGTACGGGAGGTGATTTCGAGGGTGACCTTCTCACCAGTCGAGAGACCGCCGCCGAGAGGCGTATTAGCGGGGTCTTCGATGTCGGAGGTGTTGATGCGGACTTCGTAGCGGTCGTTCATGCTGTTGAGGACACCGAAGGACCCGTCGTCGTCGGTGACCGTCGTGAGGTTGAACTTCGACTCGTTGGCCCACTTGAGGCTCTTGGAGCTGTTGGTCAGCGTCGCGACCTTCGTATCACTGAGGTACTTGATAGAGGTCTCGTTCAGGTCAACACTGCTGGAACCTGCTGCGAGACGAACTGTCATCGTGATGTTGTCGATGTCGCTTTCGGCACCAACCGTTCCGTGCGTGTTCAGCACTTCGACACGGTTCGTGACCTTGTTCACACTCTCTTGACCGGCGTCTTCAGCCGTCGCCTGGAGGAATCCAGCGGTGTTCACGAGGACACCCGCCGCAATCGCTGCGACGAGGACCATCGCGATGAAGACGATGAGCGTACCGATACCAACCTGACCGCGGTCTTCGCTGTTGAATTTGTTAAACATTTGAATCACTCTACAGGGCAACTGGGTTGTTGTCCGATTTGCCAGCAAGCTGCTGGGGCATCGTCAGGATAACCTGCGTCGAACCACCGGAGCGGCTCGTGATGTCGAGCTTCACGGTGTCGCCGGTCGTGATACCCTTGCCGTTCTGTTCGACGACGGAGGTGTTGATGACGATCTCGTAGCGGTCTGCCTGGTTGTTCAGGACGGGGAACGAGGTGTCGTCACCGTCTTCGAGCATGTGGGCCGTGAACTCAGTGGAGTTGAGGCCAGCATCGCCGCCACCGGACTTCCACTTACTCACGTTGCCGAGGTCCGCACCGTTGGCGTCCGTCGTTGCGTTGTTGTAGACGAGGTTCTGCGCAGTCTCGCCACTCAGGTACTTGATGCTCGTATCTTCGAGCGAAACACTGCCTGAACCGGCCGCGAGACGAACAGTGAGGTTGATGCTGTCGACTGTCAGCTCACTTCCGGTATCGTTGACGATACCGTGCGTAGAGACGACGTCGAGGCGGTTCGTGACCTTGTTTACACTTTCCTGTCCAGCGTCTTGTGCGGTCGCCTGCAGGAACCCTGCAGTATTGACCAGAACGCCCGCCGCAATTGCGGCGACCAGAACCATCGCAATGAAGACGATGAGGGTCCCGATACCGACCTGACCCCGGTCTTCGTTGATGTTTTTGAACATGGGTTGTCGTGGGTGTATGGTCCCTCGCTCGGCGAGAGCGGGAACCGTCATTCGTCATCTTGAGCAGGTGCTACATAACGGTACGGACCTCAATATCAAGAATGATATCTCGGTGGCGGTACGTCGATATGTAAAATTCTTTGTGCGCTCACGCGAGAGAGCGAAGGCTATTGTTTCAGAAAACGTAAGAAAAGGATACGGAGTCGAGGCGGCTCAGTCCTGCGTAATCTTCCGCCAGACGTCGTCGAGTTTGTTCTTCACTTCCGGCCGTTCGGTCACACTCACTGTGTAGTCGTCGTCCTCGAATCGGACAACAATCTCGTCAACCTCACGACGGTAGACGTTTGTTCGGCGGTGCTCGTCGGATAGAACCCGGTCGTGAAGTTCGAGAAGTCCCGCTGCTGTCAATTCTTCAATTCGGCGATAACAGGTCGCGATAGGGATGTCTAACATCTCACTGAACTCCTGTGCCGAGTGTGGTTCGTCCGCAGCACGGAGGATATCAGGGTTGTACTCGTTTCCCAGTGCGGAGAGGGTCCTGTCAGACTCCATAGATGGAAATTTATCGGTCCGCACGGCTTGTCAATGTGTTGGTTATATATTTGGCACATTCTCAGTCGTTGTAGTGAGTTTAGTGCACTGAACGGTACGTTGGCGATGGGATTATATGCCGTCCCACCGAGCATCCGGCGATGGACGACGACGACGACGAGCGTCCAAACAGCCACCCACGAGACCAGGGAGTGGTCGGGACAGAGGACCTCGATATCAGTCACGACGAGAACGTCGCCGAAATCGACTCCGGACGGTACGTCATCTCGACGGGCGACAATAAGCCGTCACATCCGGACGAAGGAGCGACCGGTGAGAACCCCGAGACGCCCAGTTCAGAACGGACAACTCAGAATAATGATGAAACGAGCGAACCGAAAACACAATCTGAGCTCGTCCTTCCGAAAGATCCACGAAAACGCGCTATCGTTGCGCGCCGACTACTCGCCGAGCGTGTCGGTGCGATTCGCTCCGACCATGCACTAGTTGCCACTGCGCTCGTCGACGGGACAGTCGACCAACACGAGACGGTTTCGAACGATGTGACGGAGGTGTTTCACTCGCTGTTAGAGTGGTACGCAGACGCCGTCGGAAACAACGACACACCGTCCGACGAGGTGCTGGGAATCTTGCTTTTGGCCTCCGAAGTCCGCGTCACGTACCCCGGCCGGGCTATCGAAGCACTCGCAACCGCTCACGGACTCGGCCGCGACGACTCAATCGGCCAACTCCTCGATGCCGTCGAAGAGTCGGGAGCGTCGTTTCCCCCTCAGCGTCGGACATAAACCGATTCAACGATTTTGCGGTATCCGGGCGGATAACCCCCTATCAACCGCAGTATTCGTCGGGTGAACCACCGTTTTATTTCTCCGTTCCGACATGCATATTCGTATCATCCTTGATAATGGGGTGGAAGGGTTTATAGTGTGATTTTCGGAAATTTGGAGGTATGGCAAGCAAGGTACTGGTCGTGGACGACTCTGCGTTCATGCGGAACCTCCTCAAGCAACTCCTCGAGGGCGAACACGAAGTCGTCGGCGAAGCCGAAAACGGCGTCGAGGCGGTCGAGCTCTACCGTGAGCTCGACCCCGATGTCGTGACGATGGACGTTGTCATGCCGATTCGAAACGGCATCGAAGCAACGTCCGAAATCAAGTCACTGGACTCCGGCGCGTCGGTTATCATGTGTACGTCGGTGGGACAAGAAGAGAAAATGCGCGAGGCGGTCGAGGCGGGTGCGGACGGCTACATCACGAAGCCGTTCCAGAAGCCCAACGTGCTCCAAGCTATCGCTGACGTCATTCAGGCAGAGGCATGAATCTCGACGTACGGTCGCTTCGCACGTTCAGTCGCCTCGCCCACTCGGGTGCCGAGAAGGCGGCAGGCTCGTTGACTACGCTCGCGGGAATCGACACGTACGTCAACGTCACCAAAGTCGAACTGGGAACGAAGACCGATGTCGAAAACGAGTTCGCCGAACGCGACCTCGTGAGCGTCCATATCGGCTTCAGTGGCGGTCTCGATGGTCGCACCGTACTGGCGTTCTCACCGGAATCCGCCGAGCGGTTGGTCGACGCGCTGATGCCTGGTATCGATGCTACCGATGCCGACGGCGAACTCGCAGCGAGCAGCCTCAAAGAGGTCGCTAACATCATGCTCGGTGGTTTCATCGACGGATGGGCGGATCACCTCAACACGTCTGTCGATATCACGACACCGACGTACGTCGACGACGACAACGAGGGTCCGCTCAAGGATATCGAGGCAGGTGGGTTCGAACACAGCGGCAACGACGAACACGTCCTCGTCTTCCGGAATCAGCTCGAAGCGGCGGATAACGCAATCGAGTTCGACCTGTACATGGTACCCACCCCGGAAGCTATCGGTACCATCGTCGAAGCCAGCGGAGACAACGATGCACTCCCGGTAGAATCGTTCGCCGCCTTCTCCGAGATGATCAACGACGGTGCCAATCAGGCGTCGGCCGACATCACTTCCATGACGGGTGTCGACACGACCGTGGAAGTGAGTCGACTGAGTTTCGTCCCTATCGAGGGCGTTCCGATGTCGTTGACGGATGCCGTCCGGCGTGGCGTCGTCCTCGAATTTAGCGGAACCCCGAGCGGGTACATCGCAATTCTGTTCGACGAACCGTCCGCGGAGAACATCGCAAGTAGCCTCCTTCCGGGTATGGAGGGCGACGAAGCGATGCGACAGAGTGCAATCCAGGAGATTGGCAACATCGTCACTTCCGGATTCCTCGATGGCTGGGCGAACGCGCTCGAGACGACAATCGACATCTCGCCGCCCAAGCACGTCCACGACCTCGGCTCCGCAATCATCGACCCGCTTGCGACCGACCTCGCACAGTCACAGGAGTACGCGTTCCTTATCGACTCGACCATTCGCACGAACGACGACGAGTTCACCTGCGATATCTACGCACTCCCCGACGAGACCGAGTTACGCAAGGCTCTCGAGCAACTTTCACCCACTGCGTGACAACCCTGCAGAGGCACCCCAGCAATGCAAGTTTACACCACGGATACACCCACGCCCCAGTCCGGGCGGATTAAGGTTGGAATTGCCGATTACGCCGTCTCTAGTGACCAGAGTACGTTGACAACGAGCGGACTCGGTTCCTGTATCGGCGTCGCACTCTACGATCCAGCCACAGGTGTGTCTGGTCTGGCACACGCGATGCTTCCGGAGATTGAACCTGGCGGCGAACCAGCGAAGTTCGCCGATAGCAGCATCGAGTTGTTGCTCTCAGAGATGCAGGCTGCCGGCGCTGACACCGACCGAATAGTTGCAAAGATAGCCGGTGGGAGTACCATGTTCGAGTTCACTTCGGCCAGCGGCGATGGAAGTATCGGTGAACGGAACGTCGAAACGACTCGGGAGACACTCAGCCGATTCGAAATCGACATCGTCGCAGAAGATGTCGGTGGGTCACACGGGCGGTCGTTAGAGCTCGACGCACAGACTGGCGACCTTCGCGTTCGGAGCGCGAAGACGGGCAACCACGTACTCTGAATCGTTCGGGTTTCTTTGGATTTTCTTGGACGCTCGTTCGCCGAACGTTCGAAAACTCACATGGAGTATTTGTCACGCGCACGCGCGTTGTTCGAGTGGACTATCAACAGCGTCTGAGACGCCTCACAGCCACCCCAAGATATCATGACTGATAACGACTCGGGTAGTTTTATATCGTCTGCTTCGAATTTTCTCACCGAAACGGTACGATATTCGCGTGTGACACCACGGACAGCGCTTTGCGCTTTCAACCCAAGTCGGGGGACTTGGGGGAATCGTACCGTCCCTGAATGAGGTGACCCATGTACCTGGACCCGGACGAATACGACCCAGACGAACTTCGACGCATCGCTCGTGATACGACACGACCGCGACGGAACGGTGATTCCCGGTTTGACGACCGGAGTCCCTTCCGTTTCGACAATCCACTCTTCGACCGAAACCGACAGGAGGCGTCGGAGGCACTCCGCTCGAGCCAACTCGAGCACTTACTCATCCACCAGTCACGTGGTGAGGAAGACGGCGTCGAAAAGCCGTATCTCCGGTCGCTTCCCGACAAATACGGCGCTGAACGCGTCGTCTTCGATTGGCTCGAGTTTCTCGTACTCAAGGGTGGATTCAAGCGAGCGATGGACGCTCTCCAGTATTACCAGACGGTCAACTGGCTGACCGAAGACGTTGAACAGACCCTCCGTGACTATCTGCTCGGATTCTCTGCGGAAGTCGACGAACCGACCGAGCTTGATGTCGACGACCACCTGTTGAGTCTGGTTTACGTCGCTCGTCTCGCCTCGATGGTGTGACGGCAGGGTATCGGGTCTCGAATACGAAGACTGTCTCTCCTCCCGACAAACGAGTGTGTATCCAATGATTGCGCGTACGACGTGCCCGTCGAACCTGAGCCGAGTTGGTACCGTATGACGAACAAGCCCGCCCATTCGAACGCGGTGGATACAGCCCGAATGCCGACACCTGTTGGTGTCAAACTCGGCAGTACCCGAACCGCGCTCGTGTACGACGACGATGCTGGGAACCAAGAGACGGTTCGGACGCTCTCTTGTCTCGCAACGTACGAAGATACGCTCACCAAAGACGAGCGCGTCCTCTACGGCGAGGAGGCCGCCCGGCAGTATCCAGAACGAACTGAGTACATGCTCCGCTCCGGCCTACCGAAGGATGCCGAGAGCGCCGAGCTAACGGACCAATTCTTCGGCGAGCTGTGCGACGGATATGCCCTTCCCGAAGAGAGCGCCGTCGTGTATGCGATTCCGACCGTCGGAGACGACGTCGGTCTCGCAAACCTCAACACCGTCATCGAGGAGAGCGCTATCGGAAAGACGCTCGTTCGTGGCTTTCCGGAGTCACTCTGTGCGTCGATTCCGGCGATTGGCGACAATCTGGAAGCCATCGAAGAGATATTTGTCGCTATCAATCTCGGTGCGACAACGCTCGAAGCGTGTGCATACCGACATGGCGAACAACTGTCACCGTTTGTCTCCGAGGCGGCAACCGGTGACCAGGTCGACCAGCGTGTTGCCGACGTCATCAAAGAAGAGACGGACGGGAGAGTGGCTATCGACTACGCCACCGCGCGCGAGTACAAAGAAGGGTATGCCGACTTCAATGAGTTCGAGGCATTCACTGACGTGATTCAGCATCCCGACGAGGGGTCACACGAGTTCACCGTCGATCGAAGCATCATGGGTCCGGTCGACCGCTATCTCGACGACGTCGTTGACGAACTCACGACTGACTTCTTCTCGCGGTTGGCGAATGCTCACATGAAGACCTACCAACTCTCACAGACGCGTCCAATCGTCGTCACCGGTGGGATGACATGTATCCCCGGGCTGGTCGACGAACTCGAAACGCGACTGAGCGAGGAACTCGACCGCGAGGTCGACCTCACCGTCCCCGACAACCCCGACCTCGCCGCTGCTGAGGGTGCTTACCGAATCGCAGAGCGACTGCTCGACAGATACTGAGTTCGACTTTCGAAGTACAGAAAGAACCCCGAAACGAGGGCGAGAAGAACGTCGACCGGTGTTCGGTGTCGTCTAGTTTTCCGGCGTTAGTCCGTTTCGCTTTCTACTGTCCCGCCGTCGCTGACCGATACCGTCTGGTCCGCTCTCCTGAGTCCAATCGTCGCAATGGTTCCACGAGGTTCGTTCTCTTCGAAACGAAGCCGACCGTTAGAGCGGTCGATAATCCAGTGGACCAACCAGAGACCGAGTCCACTGATGTGTTGCAGCGGCGTCTCGATTCCCGATTCGAGGACGGAAATTTCAGCATCTGGGACACCCGGACCGTTGTCGGCGATGTGAATCTCGACGAAGTCGCTCGACGTTGCTGTCGGTTCGACGGTAACGCTGACTTCGGGAATGACGCGGTCGTTGTGTTCGAGGGCGTTGTCGATGAGGTTCTTGATGGCCGACTCGACGAGGTCGTCAGCGTAGACCCACATCTCGTCGGGGAGGTCTCGTTGAACGATAGCACTCGGGTAGTCCGATTCGATGCTGTCGAGTTGTGATTCGATTCGGCCAACGACCTCGATGGATTCGAGACCGGTCGACCCACGGTTGAGTGTCGTGTCGATGTGGCGCGTCTGCTCGCCCAATTCGACAAGCGACGTTGCTTTTCGCTTGATGGTCCGCGCGTGATCTTTGGACTCGGCTGGGATGCGTTGTTCGAGGAGTAGGTCTGCGTGTCCGAGAATGACGTTCATATCGTTTCTGAGGTCGTGTCGAAGGACGCGGTTCAGGACTCTGAGTCGTTGTTCGTACCGATACCGACTCGTCACGTCCCGAGAGTTCAGCACAATTCCATTCACGGCAGGGTCGTCCAGTAGGTTGACACCAACCGTCTCAAAGCGACGCCACGTCCCGTTTTTGTGGCGGATTCTGAACTCCGCCCGGACGGGGTCGTCACCGTCTGTGGCCTCGCCTAGGCGCTCTTTGACCCGTTCTCTGTCGTCGGGGTGGACCAAGTTGAGCACTCGCTCGCCGACGAGTGACTCAGTCGGATATCCCAGGACTTCGGTCATCGACGGACTCGTGTACTTTCGAACGCCATCCTCATCAACGACCGTGATAACGTCCCTCGAATTCTCGATGAGTGCTCGAAACTCCTCTTCGGTCCGTCGTCGCTCAGTTACGTCGTAGAAGACGAGCAGTCTCGCGCGGTTGCGAGATTCCTCACCGAGCGGTTCTGACCGGACTTCGAAATATCGGCGGACACCTCCATCGTCGACGACCGCCTCTGCCCTGTCACGTCCATGAAGTACGGCTCTGACTTCCGTTGGAGTTGGGACGACTTCGAGAATCGACTGACCGATACACTCGGAAACTGGTTGGGTGAGTAAATCCGACGCGGCACCGTTCGACTCGACGACCCGATTGTGGTCGTCGAGAATGACGACTGCGTCACGCATCTCCGAGAGAATCGCATCCCGCGCAATAGGAGTGATGTCGAACAGTTGGTACTGAAAGAGTGCCCAGAGAACGATTATCGAACTGAGACCGAGTGATATCGGAACTGGGTTGACCCACATTGCTCGCCAAAATAACTCACCCGCGAACGCAACGAGCGGAACCAATCCCGCGAGGATGAGAAACCCGGCCTGTCGCCGATGAACCCCAGACGTTCTAAGGTACGTCTTTCCGATGACGCTCAAGCCGGTGATACCGATACCGGCCGCGTAGACAATATGTGCGATGAGAAGCGGTCCCGTTCCGGGCACACTGGTGAGTTCTATGCCGGTGCTCGTCCAGAGCTCCGTCGGAGACGCGAGCAGGCCGTGAGATTCGTTCGTGAGCGCAAGGGCAATTGCGACCCCTGGTTCTACGGAGAGAAACGCAAGCATCCGCCGGGTGAGAAGTTGGTCGTCTCCGGCGTAGACGAGCGCAAAGATGAGCCAGATGGTCGGAAGCGCCGCAGCACCAATCCATGCGAGGCGTGCGTAGAATAGCTCAGCGCCGGGAATCGGGGCGAGAAACATGAATCCATACGCTGTCGACCAGATGCTTCCGGAGAGCGAAAGCAGTGCGAACGGGACTCGAACGCGACGCGAATAGAGACGGAATCGACCGAGAACCACGAGCGTCACGATACCAGTGAGGATACCCGCCGCGAACAGCGCGTACGTGTACAGGGACTGTCCAGCGCCCGTCATGAGTTGGTCGTGATTCGCATGTGTGACTCTCTCGTCGTCTGTTCTTTCCGATGAATGTCACATCGGAGCGGTATCAAACGTCTATTCGGTTCGGGACTTAAGCCGTTCGTCCCGAATATCAAAACCGATAGCAGTGTCGAGAATCTAGTGATTGTATGGTATATTGACCCAAGATACCCTACTCCGAGGGTAGCAGTCGAGTTATCTAGCGTGATTTTCGGGAGCTAGCTATAGGCATGTTATAGGTACTGAACCGGTGATACAAATGTCAATAAACTATATTTCTCCCGAACGCTTAATCCGGATGGACGCACAGGCACGGGTAGCATGCCGCGCGACCCACGTCACTACGATTTTGCCGAGCGCCGTCGTCCCGCAGACGGTAGGAGCGATGCGCGGTTCGACTGGGCCGACGAACCGACGGACCGGGCTTGGAGCGATGTCGCCCGGAAGCGGTTGCTCGCAACGACTGCGGCGGTCACATCGGATGGGCAACCGTTCCTCGAAACGATTCCGCGAACTCCCCACGCAGAGCAGATACTCCTCGATTGGTGTACCCATCTCGTCGAACGACTCGGCGGCCGCGGGGCAATGGAGATGGTCTCGTACTATCGGGATATCGGCTGGATTGGCGACGACCCTCACGACACGATTCACGAGCGAATCCTCTCGTTTACCGTGCCCGAGGATTTCGAAAACGCACCGACCGAAGAAGACCACATCCAGAGTTTCTCGTACATCGCGCGACTGTCGGCGATGCACGATTCGGACTGATTCTGCTACCGATTCTCCCAACGACGACTCGTAGCTTAGAGTCCGAGTTGGCGACCGATGATGAGGTGCTGAATCTCGCTTGTCCCCTCGCCGATTTCCATCAGTTTCGCGTCGCGGTAGAACCGCTGGGGAGCGAAGTCTTCGGTGTAGCCGTAGCCACCGAGTACCTGCACCGCGTCTTCGGAGACTTCACGGGCAGCCTCTGAGGCGTCGAGTTTCGCCAGTGCGGACTCGCGGTTGACATCCTCGCCGTTGTCGTACAGCGTCGCCGCCTTGTGCGTAAGCAGGCGCGCGCGCTCGGTCTTGCGGTACATCGAGACGAGTTTGTCGCGGATAGCGTCGAACTTCGAAATCGGCTGGCCGAACTGCTCGCGTTCTTTGGCGTATCCCTTGGCGTGTTCGTATGCGCCCTGTGCGAGTCCGACGGACAGCGCAGCGATGGAGATTCGCCCGCCGTCGAGCGTCTTCTTCGTCTGCTCCCAGCCCTCACCTTCTTCGCCGAGAAGTCGGTCTTCGGACACCCAGCAGTCGTCGAAGGAGAGTTCACACGTCGGCGAGCAGTTGAGACCCATCTTGTCCCACTCGGTGGTCACCTCGAAGCCGTCGTCGTTCTTCGGGTCGACGATGAACGTCGAGATGCCGTCGTAGCCCGCGCCGGGGTCGGTGACTGCTTTCACGAGCACCGAGCCAGCGACGCTCGCGTTCGTGATGAACTGCTTCGTGCCGTCGATGACGTAGCCGTCGCCGTCCTTCTCGGCGATTGTATCCATGTCGCTCGCGTCGCTTCCGGAACCGGGTTCAGTGAGTGCCCACCCACCCATGTGCTCGCCCCTCGCAAGCGGCGTGAGCCATTCTTCTTTCTGTGCTTCGGTTCCGAACAGCTCCAGCGGCTTCGACGCGAGGCTGACGTGGGCGGCGTACGACAGGCCGATGCCACCCGAGACGCGACCGAGTTCTTCGACGACGAGCGCGTACATCAACTGGTCGCCGCCGAGACCACCGTACTCGGCGTCGATAGGGACGCCCATCACGTCCAGGTCGGCCAACTGGTCGAATATCTCCGCGGGGAACCGGTGTTCGTCCTCGATGTCCTGTGCGATGGGAGCAATCTCTTCTTCGCAGAACTCACGGACGGTATCGCGAATCATCCGGTGTTCGGCCGGGAGGTCGAAGTCCATGCGACCAAGTATCCGCGACCGAGACATAAAGTAATCGAACGACCATGTAGAATTCGGGTCGGCACGCCTAGTGAAGGACTCGCTGACGTCACGCTTGTCGCGTCTGCGGGCGATTTCCGAGTTGCCCGCACGGCCAGTGAGACGGCAGCGCCGTCTCACACTGCTCGTGGGACTCCCAGTGTGTGAGAATGGGCAACTAGCACTTTTCCCGATGCGTTCTGTGGTGTTAGTATGTACTCTCAAATCCTCTTTCCGACCGACGGAAGCGAGTGCGCAGACGCAGCGCTCGACCACGCGCTCGAACACGCCAAGATGTACGATGCGTCGCTTCGTGTACTCTACGTCGCGGATGTCCGCGAGGTCGGCCACGCATCGCCGACAATCTCTCTCGAACGAGTCCGAGACGCCCTCCACGAAAGCGGCAACAGCGTTCTCGACCGAGTCGCAGAGAGAGCAGAAGCGGCCGGTGTCGAAGTCGAGACTGTCGTCTCAGAGGGAACACCAGCCAGTGAGATACTTCGCCACGCCGACGATGAAGCGGTCGACCTCGTGGTAATGGGGACCCACGGTCGGAGCGGTCTCGACCGCTACCTCATCGGCAGCGTCGCCGAGCGGGTGGTCCGCGGCTCGTCGGCTCCGGTGTTGACCGTTCGACAGGATTCGGAGTAGGCCCACGAGGTTAAGCCACCCCTCGACATACGGGGACCATGGACCTCCGTCGGCTCGTCCGCGGCCGTGTTGACTGGCCGCGTCTCGAGACGGTCGCTCGCGAACTCGCGCGTCGATACGACCGCGACAGCCTCCACATTCGGTTTCTCGAGGCGGACAACTGGCTTTCTACCCCGATGGTCGTCGACAACGAGTGGTTCGTCAAGGTCATCTCCCGACAGAACTCGCTCGTTCACGCGCTGTTTACCACCGGGCGGAATCTCGGCGCGTTCTCCAGCGGAACTGAGGGTTTTTTCGAACACTTCGGGACGCCGTTCCAGATGGCCAAACACGAGTTAGAGGCGACAAAACACCTCCGAGATATCGGGCTTAACGCGCCCGCACCCGTCGAAGCCTTCGAAGTCGACGGTCTCGGCGTCCTCGTCCTGGAGTACCTCCCGAACTTCCACACACTCGATACCGCCCCGAGAGACGAGGTCGTCTCGCTCGCGCCCGACCTCTTTGCGGCGCTCGCGCGGATGCACAACAACCACCTCGCACACGGCGACCTCCGAGCCGAGAACGTTCTCGTCCGCGACGATGGCATCTACTTCATCGACGCGACGAACGTCAACGACGAAGGAATGCACGATGCCCGGTCGTACGACCTCGCGTGCGGATTGGCGGCGCTCGAACCGCACATTGGCGCAAAACAGGCGGTCGAAGCGGCGGTCGAATCGTACGAACCCGACGAACTCCTCGATGCCATCGACTTCCTCGATTTCGTCAACATCCGCCCGGACCACGACTTCGACGCCGCGGCGCTCAAAGGCGAGATAGAAAAACACGCGATGTAGGTCGGCAGGTCGTCTGCGAATCCCTGCCCTATCCTACCCTGCCCGATTACTGCCCTATCCTACCCTGCCCGATTACTGCCCTATCCTACCCTGCCCGATTACTGCCCTTCGACACCCTCGTAGTCCGCGCCGCCCATGTAGAGACGCGAGACTTCCGGGTCGTCGAGGAGTCCATCGGCGTCGCCCTCGTAGGCGACGGTCCCTTGGTCGAGGACGTAGCCGCGGTCGGAGATGGCGAGGCCCTCACGGGCGTTCTGTTCGACCATCAGGACCGCCGTGCCGAGTTCGTTTACTTTCTGTACGTCTTCGAACACCGACTGGACGATGTTCGGCGCGAGGCCCGCCGAAGGCTCGTCGATGAGGAGCACGTCGGGTTCCATGACGAGCGCACGGGCGAACGCGAGCACCTGCCGTTGGCCGCCGGAGAGCGTCCGTGCCTTCGCGGTCCGCTTTTCGTCGAGGATGGGGAACTGGTCGTACAACTCGTCGATTCGGGCTTGCAGCCCTTCCTTACGGGCGACGCCACCCATCCGGAGATTCTCCTCGATTGTGAGCGAGGAGAAGACGTTGTCCACCTGCGGGACGTAGCCCATCCCGGTTCGGACGAGGTCTTCCGGGTCCTCGCCGGTGATGTCGCGTCCGGCGAGTTCGACCGACCCGGTCCACGGTTTGAGAAGCCCGAAGACCGTCTTGAGGACGGTCGATTTCCCCGCACCGTTCGGCCCGATGATACAGACGATTTCGTCGGAATCGAGGTGCAACGAGAGGTCGCGGAGGACCTGTACCTCGCCGTAGCCGCTGTCGACGGCCTCCACGTCGAGTGCGCGCTCCGTCATGGTCCGGCACCTCCGAGGTACGCCTCGATGACGCGGTCGTCCGACTGAACTTCCTTCGGCCTGCCTTCCATGAGCACCTTCCCCTGGTCGAGGACGATGATGGGGTCGGCGAGGTCCATGATGAATGGCATGTCGTGTTCGATGATGAGGAAGGTCTGGCCCTCCTCGTTGAGTTCGCGGATGAACCGCTTGATGTCGTTTGCGAGCGTCGGGTTGACCCCCGCAACCGGTTCGTCGAGAAGCAGGATATCGGGGTTCGTCGTGAACGCCCGCGCCAACTCGACGAGTTTCAACTGCCCGCCGGAGAGGTCGGTCGACGGTTGGTCGATGAGGTGCGCAATTTCGAACCGTTCGAGGAGTTCGCGCGCCTGTTCGATGTTCGCCCGCTCTTCGCTCGTGACGCCCTTGCCCGAGAAGAAAAGCGAGAAGATAGACTCACCGGCCTGTGGGCCGGGTCCGACCAACATCGCCTCTCGGACGGACATTCCTTCGAGTCGCCGGGGCGTCTGGAACGTCCGAACGAGTCCCTTCCGGGCGCGCTTGTGCGGTTCCAACTTGGTCACGTCTTCGCCGTTGACCATGACGCGTCCGTCGTCGAGTTCGTAGAACCCGGAGATGAGGTTGAACAGCGTGGATTTCCCCGCGCCGTTCGGGCCAATCATTCCCGTGATGGTTCCGCGTTCGACTTCGATAGACACGTCGTCGGTGGCGACGAGACCACCGAAGGCCTTCTCGAGGTCGACCGTTTTCAGTACCACGTCGTCCTTGCCGAGGGTTGCTCCCTCGTACGCGTCGTC
Organism: Haloferax mediterranei ATCC 33500; assembly: GCF_000306765.2. NCBI lineage: Archaea > Methanobacteriati > Methanobacteriota > Halobacteria > Halobacteriales > Haloferacaceae > Haloferax > Haloferax mediterranei. The sequence continues at coordinate 1,142,429 of NC_017941.2, read as the reverse complement.
GTTCATTGGTTGTCACCTCCGTTCGATGAGGAGTCTGTCGTGCTTTCGCTGGAAACGTTCCCGCCGTCAGACGATACCGACGCGGAACTGCCCGTATCGGCACCTCCTTTGTGTGCCGACGGCCAGATGAGTTCGTCCTTCGGTGGAAGGAGTCCGTCCTGCCGGAACCGCATAATGAGGATGATGAGGGCCCCGACGAACAGCAACCGAAGCGGTGCCAAGTCGAGTCCGAGCGATTGGATGAACCCGATGTCGTTGAGGAAGCGCGTCCCCTCGCGGATGGCGATGACGACGGCCGCACCGACGACGGCACCCCGGTTCGACCCGGTGCCGCCGAGGATGACGGCGATCCAGATGTAGAACGTCGTCAGGGGAACGAGGTCGGTTGGGTCGATGTAGAGGTTCAGGTGCGCGTAGAACGCCCCGGCGATTGCCATGATGACGCTGCCGATGACGAACGCCTGCATCTTGAACCGATACGTGTCCTTTCCGAGGGCCTTTGCGAGGTCTTCGTCGGACCGGATGGTCCGCAGGACGCGACCCCACGGCGAGCGGTGGATACGCCGCAGGAACAGGTAGACGAGCGCGATGAGAACGACGACGACACTGGCCGTCGTCGCGGCGCTGGTCAGCGGCAACCACGAAAGTAAGTTCGGGATGCCGCTGATGCCGCTCGACCCAGCGGTCCACTGCCGCTCGTTCAGAATGATGACGCGGATGACTTCGGCCAGTCCAAGACTGGCGATTGCGAGGTAGTCCTCGCGCAGGCGAAGCGTCGGGATACCGATGAGTATCGCGACGACTGCGCTGACGACGATGGCCGCGAGGAATCCGTACACTGGGTGCAGGCCGAGGCCGAGCGGGGAGTTCGGTGCTGTCAACAGCGCGGCGCTGTAGGCACCGAGTCCCCAGAACGCGGCGACGCTGAAGTTGATGAGTCCCGCGTAGCCCCACTGGACGTTGAGTCCGAGCGAGAGCAGCGCGTACATCCCCACGAGCGCGATTTGGAACAGCAAGAACCGCGGCCCGATGGCACCCGCGAGGACGCCGACCACGAGGAGCGCGGTGATGATTGCCAGCGTGGCGAAGATGCGCCGCTCGGTTGCGTCGCGAAGAAGCGTTTCGTTCACCCACGTGACGGGGCTACTCATCCGCTATCACCCGCGATTCCGCTCGGGCGAACAAGCAAGATTGCGACCATGATGACGAACGCGACGGCCGCGGCGTACCGCGACCCGACGGGGATGACGCCCCACTGGTTGAACAGGGGAACGAGTTCGTGGACCATCCCGATGACGAGTCCGCCGAGCATCGCACCGTAGACGGAGCCGATGCCGCCGAGAATGACCGCCGCGAACACGATAAGCAGGATGTCGAAGCCCATGCGCGGCCGGACGAGTTCTTCCAGTCCGAGGAAGACGCCGCCTGCGGCCGCGAGTGCGCCGCCGATGAGCCACATCGCGATGATGACTTCGCTGGTACGGATTCCGCTGACCCGCGCGAGGTCCGCGTTGTCGGCGGTCGCGCGCATCTTCCGGCCGAGTGTCGTCCGCGTCAGCGTCAGGTGGAGCGCCGTCACGAGCACGACCGTGAGGGCGACGACCACGAGGTTCCGCGGCGTGACGGCTACGCCGAACGATTCTTGAATCCACGGAATCGGTCCCTGCCGAGGAACGCCGTAGCGCTCGGCGTCGGTTCCGAACGAGAGGAACACGAGTGCTCGGTAGACGAGCGCTACACCGATACTCGAAATGAGAAGCCCGATAGATTCAGTCCCCTCCATCGGTTGGTAGATGAAGCGGTCGGTCAGTACCGCGATAATCGCCGCCGCACCCATCCCAATTACGAGTGCGAGGAAGAACCAGAGCGGAAGGCCGAACAAGCCCATGTCGCCCAGCGCCGGTTGCAGGACTGCCACCGAGAACAGCGCGGAGAACGCGCCCACGGTCATGAGGTCGCCGTGAGCGAAGTTCGCGAAGTCCGCGATGCTGTACACTAACGATAGTCCGATGGCCGCGAGCACGATAATGCTCGAAAACACCACGCCGTTGACGACGTACTGGAAGGGGCTAATCTGGAGCGGAATCACCGTCTCATCCTCCCCCAGTCGGTCGGATAGCGCGCAATCCGTGCGTGTATAGGCATAGTTAGCTCGTGATGTAGTCGCCGAAGGCGTACTCGTGTTCCTCGACGCTGTACACCTGGTAGAACCCCGGCGGGTCACCGTTCTCATCGAGGTCGACAGGACCGCTGACGCCCTGATAGTTGATGTCGCTCGGTGAACCACCGTCGCGGAGAATCGCCGCGGCCTCCTCGAAGTTGAACACCTCCTCGCCCTCCGGACGGGTTACGTCGCGGACGACATCGGAGAGCGCGTCGCCGGTGAACTCGTCGGCCGCCTCAACGGCGAGTGCCGCAACGGTCACAGCGTCGTAGGCGTAGGCGGACCAGACCGTCGGCGTCGTATCGTAGTTGGACTTGAACGCGGAAACGAAGTTCTGGTAGTTCTCCTGGTCCTTCGGAGCGCTTTCGGTGATACCCTTCATTCCGTTCATGCTGCCCGGAGGAGTGTTCTTGACGATGGAGTCTGCAATCGTCGACTCAGCGCCGTAGTAGTCAAACTGCGTGTTGTACCCTTGGTCGAACCCTTCGTTTGCCATCACGGTGAACTCGTTTGCGTAGGTGATGAACACCCACGCGGAGGCATCGGTAGAGGCCATCTCCGTGAGGATACCGCTGTACGACGACTGCCCCTGGTCGTGCGGTTCGTTGTAGGCGACGGTCCCGCCAAGCTCGGATTCGAACGTTTCCGCGAACACGTCAGAAAGGCCCGTCCCGTAGTCGTTGTTAATCCACGTTACGGCGACGGTGTCGTGGCCGTCGTCGTTGACGAGATTCGCGAGCGCGGTCCCCTTCGCCGCGCCGGACGGACTCATACGGAGAAGCTCCGGACGGGACGTCAGTTCCGGACTCGTACTGTTCTGACTGATTTGGACGACACCGGAACCCTTCGTGACGCTGTCGTGGATAGCAATAGAAACGCCTGAACCGACAGAACCGATGAGAAGCGGAACGTCGTTCTGGTTGACGAGCTTCTGTGCGGCGCTGACACCGCCTTGGTTCGTACTCTCGTCGTCTTCGACAGCGATGTTGAGAGATGCATCGTTCGAGCCGATGCCAACTTCGTTGACTGCTTCGAGTGCGAGTTCGCGGCCGCGAGTGTTGCGCTCGCCGTACGGGGCAAGCGATCCAGTGAGGGAATCGACCATTCCGATAGTATACGCGGAACCGCCGTTTCCGCCGTCGTCCGTGGTTGTCGTCTCTTCACCGCCACCACCGCCGTTGCCCTCAGTTGGTGTCGTATCGTCTTCACTTTCGAGACAACCGGCGGTCGCTCCGAGAAGTGACAGTCCCGACAACTTCAGCAGTGTTCTACGATCCATGTCCTGTGATGGCATGACAGGGAACTCTCGCCGATTGTCGTAAATATACCTTCAACCGACCATGGTCGGCTACGGGTCGAAAAGTAGAACAATTGACGTACAGCGGATTTATTCCAACAATATAAAGTCAGAATTATTTGGTAGGGTTCCCTTTTAGGGCGGCACTCACACAAGAGCGTTGCATGATTCCCCCCATCGCGAATAATTTCGTGGCGGGTGAGACGGCCGACAGTGCGGTCTCGCACGTCGAGTCGCTGAACCACGACGGTATCGCGGGGATACTAAACCTGCTGGGAGAACACTATTCTAATCGACAAGAGGCTGACGCCGACGCCGACGCGTACGTCAGTCTCGTCCGACAACTCGGGGCGACGAACCTCGATGGATGCGTCTCGGTGAAGCCCTCACAGATCGGACTCGACGTGAGCGATACTGCATTCCGCGAGAACCTCGACCGCATCGTCGACGCCGCGGCCGACGACGACGTATTCGTCTGGGTCGACATGGAAGATTATACGACAACTGACGTAACTCTCGACGCCGTCGACGACCTTGGACACCGGACCGACGGCAACGTCGGTGTCTGCGTGCAAGCGAATCTGAAGCGGACGCCGGACGACCTCGCTCGACTGGCTGACGTTCCCGGAAAGGTCCGTCTCGTCAAGGGCGCGTACAACGAACCCGCGTCGGTCGCACACAAACAGAAGTCGAAAGTGGACGAGGTGTACCGCGACCTCCTCGAATACATGTTCACGGAGTTCGACGACGGCGTCGCCGTCGGCAGTCACGACCCGTCGATGATTGCACACGCTCGCGACATGCACGACCAGTACGGCACACCCTACGAAGTACAGATGCTCATGGGCGTTCGCGACGACGCCCAGCGCGACCTCGCCGACGCCGATATCGAGATGTGGCAGTACGTCCCCTACGGCGACAAGTGGTTCCAGTACTTCTACCGCCGCGTGCGCGAGCGCAAGGAGAACGCGCTGTTTGCCCTGCGTGCGGTCACCGGACTCTAAAACGGTAACCGGGCAAACACGTCACTGCGGGTCTAGCAACTTCGATTCCGCCTTCCGTAAGTGTTCCAGAAGCGTCGTCTTCGAGATGTCCAACTCGGCGGCGAGTTCCCGGGTCGAAACCTCACGCGGCCAGCGGTAGTATCCCTCTTCGCGTGCGAGTTCGAACGCCTGTCGCTGACTCCGGGTGAGCGTGTCGAGTCGTCGCCCGCGTTCCGGTTCGGCACCTTCGGCCGAGGAGATGGAGGCGACGCGAATCTCCGCGCCGGTGTCGTCCATGACTGCTTGGATTCGGTCTTGTATCTCGTCTCGCGCGCCCGCGAACCAGACCTCCCACCGCTCTCGCCCGTTTTCGATCTGTGTGGGTGCGCCGTGGACGAACCCTTGTTTGAGCAGTTGTGGACAAATCATGTCGCTCGGGTCGTACTCCAAGAAGAACTCGCGTGCGACCGGCCCGGGCGCGACGTTTTTCCCACGGGAGTCGAATCGTTCTTGGAGCTCTAAGACGTCGCCTGTGAGTTCCGAGTCGGCGATAACGTCGAGGAGTAACTCTACTTCGTCGACCGATTCCCCGTATGCGGTGAACAACCCGTTCGACCGCTCGACGCCTGCGGTCGGAGCGTCGTAAATCGCGTGTGCGAGGATACCGCCGTCGTATTCGCTCGTCGCTTCGATTGCCCAGCAGTTCGGATGCCACAGGTCGAGCGTCAGGCGCGTGCCTTTCCCTGCCATGCGCTCGCTCATACACCGGCTTAGTACATGGGCATGTAAGACGCTGTCTATGGCCACGGGCGGGCCGACACGTATCTATGGTCACGTGGAGGTCCGCACCCGGGCCGATGTCTGTCTCTCCCTCCCATGGGAGGTGGCGGGGTTATTAATGTAAGTTCCGCAAATATCACCACTATGGCGCAGGACGAATATCGTCACTACATCAACGGCGAATGGACTGACGGGACCGGCGACGAGACGTTCGAAAGCAAGAACCCCGCGACGGGCGAAACACTCGGAACGTTCCGACGCGGTACACCCGAAGACATCGACGTAGCGACCGAAGCCGCCGACGAGGCGTTCGAGGAATGGCGCGAACTCTCGCATATCGACCGTGCGGAATATCTCTGGGACATCTACCACGAACTGCGTGACCGCACTGAAGAACTCGCAGAAATCGTAACCAAAGAGTGTGGGAAGGAAATCTCCGAAGGCCGCGCCGACGTCATCGAGGCCTACCACATGGTCGAGTGGGCCGCAGGCGACGCTCGCCACCCCAAGGGCGACGTGGTCCCCTCCGAGATTCCCGCCAAGGACGCCTACATGCGCCGCAAGCCCCGTGGCGTCGTCGGCTGTATTACCCCGTGGAACTTCCCGGTCGCCATTCCGTTTTGGCACATGGCCGTCGCACTCGTCGAGGGCAACACCGTCGTCTGGAAGCCCGCCGAGCAGACGCCGTGGTGTGGCCAGATTATCGCCGAGATGTTCGAGGACGCCGGTATTCCGGACGGCGTGTTCAACATGGTACAGGGCTTCGGTGACGCCGGTGCCTCCATCGTCGACCAAGAGCGCATCGACACCGTGCTCTTCACTGGCTCCGCGGAAGTCGGCCACGAGGTCGCAAGCAAGGTCGCTCAACAGCCCGGCACGCTCGCCGCGTGTGAGATGGGTGGCAAGAACAACATCGTCATCACCGAGAAGGCGGACCTCGACATCGCCGTCCACTCCGCCGTCATGTCGTCGTTCAAGACGACCGGCCAGCGCTGTGTCTCCTCCGAGCGCCTCGTCGTCCACGAGGACGTGTACGACGAGTTCAAAGAGCGCTACGTCGAGATTGCAAAGGATGTCTCCGTCGGAAATCCCCTCCGCGAAGACACGTTCATGGGTCCGCTCATCGAGGCTGAGCACAAAGAGAAGGTCCTCAAGTACGCCGACCTTGCGAAGAAAGAGGGCGTGAACGTTCTCGTCGACCGCACGGAACTCGACCCCGAGGAGATTCCCGAAGGCCACGAAGACGGCCACTGGGTCGGTCCGTTCGTTTACGAGGCAGACGCATACGAAGACCTCCGCTGTACGCACGAGGAAGTCTTCGGCCCGCACGTCGCGCTGCTCAAGTACTCCGGCGACATCGAAGAGGCAGTCGAGATTCAGAACGATACCGAGTACGGTCTCGCTGGAGCCATCATCTCCGAGGACTACCGCCAGATTAACTACTACCGCGACCACGCCGAAGTCGGTCTCGCGTACGGCAACCTCCCGTGTATCGGTGCCGAGGTTCACCTGCCGTTCGGTGGCGTAAAGAAGTCCGGTAACGGCTACCCGTCGGCCCGCGAAATCATCGAAGCCGTCACCGAGCGTACCGCGTGGACGCTCAACAACTCCAAGGAAATCCGCATGGCTCAGGGCCTCTCTGCGGACATCAAGACCAAAGACGAATAACCCGTCGCGTTCACTGCGACCACGGCCCCGCTTTTTTCTCTTTGTCCGGTGCGTCCTGCGAGATAGCTACAGTATCGGTGCTCGGGGAGCTAACACACTGAAGGTAAATCGTCGAGAGAGTACTGTCGCTCGATGGTAATCCATCAAAAGGCGGAGGCGAATATGCCTCCCGCCGAATCTCGTGTCACCAGTTGGCGAAGTGAGACGAGGGGGGAGTGCACCCCCACCGGGCTTGGGGGCGCGAAACGACGTGGCCACGTCGTTGGGTGCCGCAACGGACCCCGAAACGTTGCAGCGAGTGCGGCGGATGTGGAGTCGCCGACGTCTGGCGAGAAAAGCGCCTATTGCGTCGGCGAACGTGGATTCGGAGCCACAGTGTATAAACCCACCGCAACAATGGGTCACACACCCCGTGAAAATCCAACTCTCGCGGCTTCAGGCGGTTGCTTCGAGTTCGCGCCGAAGCGCCGCTTCGAGGTTGTCGAGTTCTCGGTCGAGGTTTCGCTCGAAGAACTTCTCGACACCGGGTAGTCGGCCGTCGACGACGAACTCGTTCACGAGGCGACAGCCGCCGTCGCTTGCCTGGATGGTGTGTTCGCCCGTCACTCGCATCACACGGGACTTGCCGACGAACTTGACGTGGGTTGGTTCCTCGACGACGATATCTTCGGTTTCGACGGTCACAGTCGACCGAACGAGTGGAATCGGCAATTCGAGATGCCACGTCGCGTGGCGGCCGTCCTCGGCGACGTCGAATCGGTCGACGACACTGATTGCATCCGCTCGTTTCGCAGGGTCAGCAATAAACTCCCAGACGCGTTCCCCGGCGGCATCGAACTCGAAGGTTCGTTTCACGCGGACGGTCATGAGATAGCATCACACCTCGACAGTAAAAAGCCGTGGAATCGCCTCAGCTCCGGGTGACACGCCATGTGGTAGAGCGGGCGCGTCCCCACTTTTCGATTTCTACGTCCTCGGACTTTTCGGCCAGTTGGGGCAGGCGAGAGCCGACCTGCTTTGCGGTGAGACCGATAGCTTCGGCGATGTTTTTCGCCCGAAAGTACCCTTCTCCACGGCTGACGCTGTCGCGGAGATAGGCGAGAATGCGTTGTTCCTCGTCGGTGTACTCAGTCATCCTCGAATCGTTTAGGGAATGAGCGTTCTTAACGGTTACTCGTTTGCGACTTACTGGAACGCGTGAGCGCCGCCCACAGCCAGCGAAGCGGCGGTGATTGCCACAGCAAAGCCGAGTGCCTTCGTTAACTGATCCGGTCCCGCAACCATCAGGCCTGCACCGACGAGCGTGAGCACGCCGAACAACGCCGCAAAGCCGATGGACTTGTCGGATTGCACCGTCTTGGTTTCCATATCCCCGACCTTTTCGGGCGTGTACTTAGTTCATTCGACACTGCTTATCGTGCGTCTGTATAACGCGGAGTTCTGACGAGAGATGTCACCGGACCGTGAAATTTGAATCATACGTTCGTCCGGATGCTATCACGAGGCAAATCCTCGCTCGTCCGTTCGACATTTGTACCACTAGTCTCGAGTGACCACAACGATGGGACTTATATCCGCACTGTTCGGCGGACGACTCCGAACCGCACTCGTTGTACTGCTCCTCGTCGGGGCGGGTGTCGGCGGGGCGTACGCCACAGGTATCATCGGCGCGCCGAGCGTCGACGGTGTCGACAACCGATTCGCTAGCGTCAATCAGACGACGACGGTCATCGGGACCGATATCCGCGTCTCGAACCCGAACCCGATTTCGGCGAACCTCTCCGGACTGTCCGTAGACTACGCTATCGACATGAACGGTCTCCGGATGGCAACCGGCGAAAAACGGGGAATCGCTATCGGTCAAGGAACGACCGCGGTTCCGCTTCGGACGACGCTTTCGAACGAACGCATCCCCGACTGGTGGGTATCGCACATCCAGAACGGCGAGCACACGGCGCTCCGCGTCAACGCGACCGTCACCTCCGAGACGCTCGGGAAGACCTTCGAGGCCCCGGAGATAACTCGGAGCATCGACACGGACCTGCTTTCGGCGTTCAACTCCACTGAAACCCGCGAGATAAACGCCGACAAACCGCTGGTCTCCGACCCGGTGTTGTACATCAACGAGACGAGCGCCGAGTGGGGCGACTCTACGGAAGAGCGCACGGCACTCGAACTCACCTTCGTCGTCCACAACCCCAAACCGTACCCGGTCGCCATCTCCGAACTCGGCTACAACATCTCCATGAACGACGTGGATGTGGGCGAGGGAACGACGGAATCCGAGTACGCAATCCCGCCGAAGACGACGAAGACAATCGAGGCGACGACCTACATCGAAAACGACAAACTCGACGAGTGGTGGGTGACGCACCTCGAACGCAATCAGACGACCGACCTACGCATCGACTTCTACGCGAAACTCGATGCTGGTGGCACGACGCTTACGGTCCCGCTCGATGCGCTGACCTACGAGAAGACCTTCGAGACGGACATCTTCGGCAACAAAGCGGCGTCGGGGACGAACTCCACGGCGGGTTCGTCGTCCGACGAGACGACCACGACTGAGGACGCGACTACGGCCGAAGAGACGACCACGACGCAATCATCCGACTCAACTACGACGACCGAAACGAGTACGGCAACCACGACGACAACGACGACAACGACGACTACCGCAACTACAACGACGACTACCGCAACTACAACGACAACCGAGTCGACTACCACCGCAAGCAACGAGACGACTACCGACGACGGGTTGTTGTAGCCCGTTTCGATAGCAAGGGTGAGGGCCTCTGCGGTCCACCGCGGTGATTCCTGACCCAGCCGACAAGATTTTACATTGTGCCGCGGTACGACTGAGTATGACACGGAGTACTCACTCTCCTGATCGAGTTCTTCTCCCGCGATGAGAATCCTGTAACCGTCGAGAGCGACGACGAAACAATTGTTGTCTCCTTCGGCGACCAGACGTGTGAATTGTCCCGTGATGCCGCTTCAGACCTGCAAGAAGCCATCGGCACGGCGCTGACCGAGAAACGCGAGTTCTTCCGCACGGCAGGCGAGTACCGCCAAGACGGGAGTTACGTCGTCTCCCGACGCGGCGCAGATTCGACTGGTAACGCGAAAGTATTCACCAGTTTCGACGAGCTGCGCCGCCTGTACAAGCGACTGCCGGAGCGCTTTACCGCCGACGACGTTGGCCGGACCGGTATCACCGGGTCCCGTCGCCACATGATAATCCGCCACTTTGGCGAGCATCCGGCGTTCGACTGCCGTATCGCCAGTCGGAATCCGTTGACGGGTGAAAAACAGTCGAGCGACACCGATACTAAAGACACAGTAGAATTGGTTGCCGACTGAGGGCGACTCGGTGCTCGACCGAGGGCGACCTATCGCCCGAATTAGTCGAGCGTGACGTGTTCTGACTCTTCGTTGAGCGCCAGGTTCGCCGCTATTTCGGCGTTCCGCATCGCATACTGCGCAGTCTGCTGGAGGCTCACGAGCACCTCGCGAATCTGGAGGAGTTGCTGGTTATCCATCTCCGGAAGGTCGTTGAGGATGTCGCGCTCGCGGTCTCGAATCTCGCGGAACAGTTCGCGGCACTCGATGGTGTGGTCGTAGTTACGCTCGACGACCGCCTTCACTGCAGTCGTCGTAATCTCGTCCACGTGGTCCGTGAACTCCCGGATTCGTCGCATCGTCGACTGGTCGACGTCGAGGGTGTGGCCGTCGGCGTCCATGACGATGTTGGCGATGTCCTCGGCGTTGTCGGCGGTCAGTTCGAGGTTCTTCGCCACAGAGCGGTAGCCGATGAGCGGGAACCCTGAGTCGAGACCGACGGCCCGTGCGAGGTTGGGGTTCTGGTAGGACGTGAAAATGAGACGAAGCAGCAGGACGAAAATCTTGTTCGCCTGACGCTCGCGGTTGAGTGCCCGCTGTGCGAGGTCGGGATTTCCGTGGGCGAGCGCCTTCACGGCTTCGCCGCGCATCGTGCTGCCCGTGTTCTCCAACCGTTTGAGGAGATTGTCGAGGCTGAAGTCCTCGGCGTCGACCGAGCAACGAATGGCGATTCGTTCGGGCGTCTCCTCGATGACGCCGAGACCCATAAGCTGCGTCTCGGCCTTGTAGACGGCGTTGATGTGGTCGGAGTCGAGTGCGCCTTCGCTCTTTTCGATGTGGATGACGCGCCGTCCGAGGACGTACTGCGCCACGATTGCGCGTTCGAGCGCCTCGGCGTTCAGATTATCCGCACGAATCGTTGCTTTCGAATCTTCGGTGCTGACCGACTCGGGAAGGACCGTAAGGGTTCCTTTACCGCTCGTTCGAATCGTCACCTCGTCCCCCTTGTCGACGTTGTGTTCCTTGGCCCACTCCGCTGGGAGCGTCATCGCCAGCGTGGAGGGACCGAGACGCTGGACTTTCCGGGTCTCCATGCCATGTCGAACCCATCCAATGACCTTAAATCTCACCATATGTCACTCCCTGTCAATAATAGTTATGAACCAGAATTGAACATCCCCACGAAACCTAAATCACATCGAGGTACAGCGGTTTGCGTCGTAGCAGTCGCAATCGACGCGGCCGAGTCACTCGATTTTCATCATCCGCCGCTCGACGCGGCCGACCCGAACTTTGGTCCAGCCCCGGAGTTCTTCATCGAGGTCCGTATCATCGGTGTCCACGCGGAGGACCGGAATTGTGTCGAGTTTCGACCGCGAGGCGACGACCGACACGTCACACCGCCGAATCACGTCGGGAGAAAGTTGCGGGTTTCCGCGGCCGAAGACGAAGCCCTGTCCACCGATGGGCGTGACGACGATGACGTTTTCCTCGCCGAGATTTGCGAGGATTTCGTCCTCAGTCGCGTCACGAACGAGGACTTCGCCGTCGCGATACACGTCGACGCCGAGTGGCGACCCGTCGATATCGAGTTCGGATTTGACCGCGCCGACAGTGCTTCCGGGACCGAGGACGTACGTGACGCCTTCGCTACTCCGGATGTCGTCGGCCACGCCGGAAGCGAGTGCTTCGACCGTTCCGCCGCTCGTCTGTTTCGACGACTGCAGGTCCTCGGCGACGGGCACGTGAGCGACCGCTCGAAGTTCGGGATGGACCTCCCCGGCGCGATAGTTGTCTTCGTCGATATCCATGACTTCGCGGGCTTCGGTCCGCTCGAACGAGGTTGCGATGTGTGCGGCGTCCTCCGGTGAGACGGCGAAGACGGACGAATAGACCTTCACGCCGGCGGGGACACCGAGCATCGGCACGTCGCTTCCGTCGAGGGCTTCGGCCACGTCGGCCGCGGTTCCGTCGCCGCCGACGAACAACACGAGGTCGACACCGGCCTCGACGAAGGCGCGGACGGCGTCGATAGTGTCTGCTGCGCTCGTCTCGTCAGTGTCAGGTTCGCCGAGTTCCTCCGGGTCGAAGCCAGCGTCACGGGCGACTGATTCCCCCATCCCACCACCCCACGCGAGAATCTCCGTGTCGGGGGCGGCGTCGAATAGCTGTGAGAGTGCCCGCCTCGCGCGGTCCGGCGACCGCGGCTCGGCACCTCGCGCTCTGGCTTCCTCGACTTTCCCATCGGTTCCTTTCAGTCCGACCCGGCCGCCCATCCCTGCAACGGGGTTGACGACGACACCGATTCGCATAGCTGAACGAACCCGCGCCCGCATGAAAAGCACCGCGGTACCCTGCTCGTTGTGTGGTCTTTGCGGACGACTCGTTCGGTCTCCGGTGACGACGAGATAGTGTTTGACTTGACTGTCGCCGGAACCTCACCGTTTAAGGATGGGTCGGAGCAACTGTCATCTATGATTCCGTTAGAAATGGCCGAGCAAGTACTCCCGACATCGGAGACGGCTGCTGTTGTGCTCATCGTGGGTATCCTGATGACTGCCGGGTGGCTCTGGTACCTCCAGCGCTGACCGGTCTACTCTTCTTCGAACAACTCGACTTGGGCTTCGAGCCACGCGGCTGCCGCGTCGACAGTCTCCTCGTCCGCACCCGCGAGTTTGACCCGGACGTGGTCGCCGGGATAGCTTCCGACCGTCACGTCGAACTGTGCATGTACTGTCTCGAATCGCTTGATGAGCGAACTCTCGGGTTCCGATGTGTGGACGAATCTGACGTGCGTCTTCTCGCCTGCGAACTCGTCGGCGACGCGGTCGAACATCGCTTTCATCTCGCCGGGGACGCCCGGAAGCACGTAGACGGAGCCGACAACCGCCCCGGGGGCGACGCCCTCGTCGTTCGGAAGCATCCGCGACCCGGCAGGGAGGTCAGTTGTCCCATCGACGAGGTCTGTCGCGGAGTAGCCGCCGTTGGTCTCTAACCACTCCGCTGCGTCCTCGCTTCGTTCCAGTGAGCGTCCAAAGGCGGCGGCGACGGCCTCCATGGTCACATCGTCGTGGGTCGGCCCGAGACCGCCGGTAACGACGACGACATCGTACTCGGCGTGATACTCGTTGACGATGCGGGCGATGTCGGCGACGCGGTCGGGAACCGTCGTCACTCGTTCGACGGTGACGCCTCGCTCGGTTAGTTCCGTGCACAACCACGTCGCGTTCGTGTTCACTGTGTCTCCGGCGAGGAGTTCGTCCCCGACGGTGACCACGGCGGCTTGCATACTCCCGAGTAAGGGTGTAGCGGCCAAAAAAGCGTCCACACCGGGAGCAGGACGGGAGTTCAGTCAGCGGTCGTTGTTTTCGACATCGAGCCCGAGTTCTTGGCGGCGCTCGCGGAGCGCCTCAATCTGCCGTCGGTAGTAGAGCATTCCTGCGCCACCGACGAGTACCGAGATAGCCGCGACAGCGCCGAAGATACCGAGGTCGCGCTGGAGGTAGAACTGCACGACGACGTTGCCGTCTGTGAGTTCCTCGTTCCACGTGATATGGAGTTGGTCATCGACGATATCCTTCTCGTATCCTCTCGGTCGGATGGAGCCGAAGACGGGGAAGTTGGCACGGCGGTCCGGTGGTAACACGACCTCGTACGTGCCGTCGACAAGGATAGGCAGCGAGAACCGCTTCGGTGTCGCCGTGGAGGTAAACGCGAGTTTCCCGTTGCTATTCGCGTCCGCGGGGAGCGTGACGTTCGTGATGCCGTTGCCCTGCGTCACGTCGCCGCCGCGTGCTTTCAGCCCCGTCCCGTTCACGACTGTCCCGTTGGGATACTGATAGCGAACCGACTCGACAGAAAGCGGCGTTCGACTGCCGAAGCCGTTGAACCGGTAGAGTTCGACGAACGACGAGTTCACATCGTAGACGGCGCGGAACTTACTGTTGTTCTGCACCGTGATGTGTGCATCCGTCTCTGCGTTCCATGCGTACGACCCATCGGGTGCCGCGTCCAGACGCTCGTTCGAGAGGCTGGACGTGCCACCGAGACACCCGGCGGTTACGAGGAGGAGGGCGAGTCCGGCGATGCCGACGAGGAGTCGCTTGTTCATCGTCTTACTGACCGATGACGCACTTCAGTTCCGCCGGCAGGTACGAACCGATGCTCGAAAGAAGTCCCGGCGGGTCGGTTTCGTCCCGGCAGACGATACTCTGTTCGAGCAGGCCGAGTCGTTCGACCGTCACGATGTCGTTCGCGTGTCCGGCGCGGTTCACCGTCGCGCGGACCTCGCCGCGAGTCGCACTGTTGACGTTGACGCGGCCGCTACCGCGAGTCCAGTCGTAGAGGCGGTCGATTTCGTCGTCCGCGAGCTTTGCGGGTTCGTCTTCGCCGCCGTAGACGAAGCGAAGCGGGACGTGCTGGACGAGACCGAAGCGGTCGCGAACCTGCGTGGCAGACCCGCGGCCAAGCCCGAGTTCCTCGGTCGGGATGCGGACTTCCTGTCCGGCGTCGAGGACGAAGCCGTCGTCGTCCCAGTGTTCGAGCGTTCCGACGTACGTCTCGCCGGCCGAGAGGTGCGGCGTCACTTCGCCCCATTCCTCGCGGAGGACGTTTCGTGCGACCGTCTCGTCGTCACCCGTAATCGTCACGGAGATGAAGTCGTCGTCGCGGACGCCGATATCGTAGTCGACGTCGAGGTCTCCGATGTCGTTGGCGACGAGCGACGTGAGGCTGTCGAGGGCGCGCTCGCGGGCGTCGCCGTCGATGTAGCATTTCGTTGCGAGTACGACCATTCAGTTTGTACCCGTCACTTCGACGTTCAGTTCGTCTCGAAGCTCTTCGATTCGTCTCTCCATCGCGTCAACGAGGTCTGTGTTGTCCATGGGTTCGAGCGGTGCGCCAGTTTCGGGGCACTGGAAGCCCAGTTCCATCGCCTCGGAGAACTCGAAGCGGATGCCGGCGGGTTCAGAGAGATAGAACTCGTGGTCGCGTTCGTAGTCGAGACGTTCTTCGAGCGCCTCCAGCAGTCGGTACATTTCCTCTTCGAGATTGTCTGGGATGTTCTCGTAGTGGAACGTCCAGAGGTAGGTGAGCCAACCGGAATCCTCGTCGCGGACGCGACGATACGACGCGAGGTCGTTTTCGTAGAGGATGAAGAGCGCGCGGCGAACGTCGTTGAGTTCGAGTCGCAACTCCTCGGCGAGTTCTTCGTCTGTGACCTCGCCGTCCGGGGGTGCCGCAGCGACCGGCATCCCAGTGGGCCCAACCAACTCGTGGAGGTACTTCTGGATAACAGGGTCGTTCAGTAACTCCTCAAAAGCCATTGTCCGAATTGGCGTCAGGAACGCCATTAAGTCTTATCACTCCCGCGTTGCGGAGAACCGCCTGCGGGCGTGCCGACTTCCCGACTACTCCTCGTCAGCAGGAACGACTTTCTTGCCCGTTGCCATTGGGACGACGCGATTTTCGGCGTCTTCCCACTCGCGGTCCAGTTCGCGACCGTCGAACAGGCGGTCGAGGAAGACGGCGAGACCGGCGACCTCCGAGTGTGGTTGGTTCGTGACCCCGACGTTCCAGTCGGCCTCGTCGTACACTTCGAACGGGACTTTCTCCCCGCCAACGACGACGAGCAGAGGTTCCTCGGCGTGCGCTTCGCGGATGTCTCCCTCTACGTCCTGAACGCGTTCGCCGTACATCGTGAGGTGGACAATTTTCCCGTCCCAGTTCCGAATGACGCCGTTGAGTCCTTCGGTCAGTTCAACCGAGAATGGGCCGCCGAACCGGCCGGTGATGTCTTCGACCGTGTCCATCGAGTGCCCGGCGTTGTCGGGGAGGATAACCCGGTCGGCACCGAGCGCACGGGCCGTCAGGCCGACGTGAGTCGTCATCCGGTCGTCCCGTCCCGGCCGGTGCCCGTACCGGAGGACGGCGACTTCGGGTTCGTCTTGCATGCTTCTTCGAAGACGGCGGAGGAAAGTGGTGCTTTCGGAACGCCGCCGCCACGAACACGGCCAAACCAGTCACACAGCCGAAATTTATGCCGGTGGCGGCCCACGTTCCCACATGAGTCACAGACCGGAGGTCGGTGCCGGCGTCGCCGACATCGACCTTTCGAATCGGACCGCTCTCGTCACGGGTGCGACGTCGGGCGTCGGCCGAGAGACTGCGCTCGCACTCGGCCGACTCGGCGCGACCGTCTTCGTCCACGGGCGCGACCGAGACGCGGGTCGGAGTGTCGCCGCCGCCATCGATGACGGCGGAGGCGAGTCGGTCTTCTTCCGCGCTGATTTCGCGGAGGTTGACACCGTCCGCAACCTCGCCGACGAGGCTCGCGACCGAACCGACAGACTCGACGTGCTCGTGAACAACGCCGGTGCGCACTTCTCCGAGGGGCAGTTGACCCCCGACGGCGTGGAAAAGACGTTCGCCGTCAACCACCTCGCGCCATTCGTCCTCACCCACGACCTCCGCGACCTGCTTCCCGATGACGGCCGCGTCGTCACCGTCTCGTCGGAGGTCCACCGCCGCGCTGACGGCACCTTCGACGTGACGACACTCGATGACTACGACGGACTCGACGCCTACGCGCGGTCGAAGTTGGCGAACGCCCTGTTCACCGTCGGTCTCGCACGCCGACTCGATGGTCCGACAGCGAACTGCTGTCATCCGGGGTTCGTCCCATCGAGCAGCCTCTGGCGCAATGCCTCGATTCACGTCCGTCTCGGTGTCGGACTGCTCGCGCGACTCCCCTATCGACTCGTCAGCGGCTTTGTGGACACACCGGCGACGGCCGCAGAGACGCTCGTCTACCTCGCCACATCCCCCGACGCCGCAGACGTGAGTGGGCGGTACTTCTCGGACTGCGAACCCATCGAGCCATCGGCAGCTGCGACCGACGAACAACTCGTCCGAGACGTGTGGGAGTTGAGCGAGGAGTTGTCCGGTGTCTCGTGGCCGTCGTGAGTGCCCGCGGTGACCAGTCGATAGTCGTGTCCGACGGAGGGAAACGGACTTACCATTCGGTCGAATCATCTGAGCTATGTCGTTGGAACTCTCCGACAAGCGCGTCCTCGTGACCGGGGGCGCAGGTCTCGTTGGCTCCCATCTCGCCGCCCGCCTCTCCGAAGACAACCACGTCGTCGTCGCGGACGACCTCTCGAAGGGGACCCGCGAGCGCGTCCCAGACGGCGTCGAGTTCGTGCAGGCCGATATGACCGAGCCTGACGAGGTTGCCGAGGCCGTCACCGAAGACCTCGATATCGTGTTCCACTTCGCGGCCTACACGGACACGAACTACAGCAACCCCCGCCAGTTGTTCGAGGAGAACACCGAGATGACGTACAACGTCCTCGAACGCATGCAGGAAGTCGGCGTGACGAACATCGCATTCACCTCTTCTTCGACGGTCTACGGCGAGGCACCGCGTCCGACGCCCGAGGACTACGCACCGCTCGAACCCATCAGCATCTACGGCTCTTCGAAACTCGCAGATGAGGGTCTGCTTTCGACGTTCGCACACTCCTACGACTTCACCGTCTACATGTACCGCTTCGCCAACATCGTCGGCCCGAAACAGCGCGGCAACGTCATCCCCGACTTTATCGAGAAGCTGCTCGAAGACCCAGGCACCCTCGAAATCCTCGGCGACGGCCGACAGGAGAAGTCCTACCTCCACGTCGAGAACTGCATCGACGCGATGTGTCACGTGGTCGAGAACGCAGAGCGCGACTTCAACGTCTACAACCTCGGGACGCGGACGACCACCTCGGTGACAACCATCGCCAACATCGTTTCCGACGTGATGGGCCTCGACCCCGATTACGAGTACACCGGCGGCGACCGCGGCTGGACCGGTGACGTGCCCAAGATGCGCCTCTCCATCGAGAAACTCTCTGCACTCGGCTGGGAGCCGGACAACTCCAGCGACGACGCCGTCCGCCGCGCCGCTGAGGAGCTGTACGACGAACTGCGAGTCGAGTACGAGTAATCAGCAGGTCTCGACACCTCCCCGGAACCGTTCCGCTACCCGGGAGCGAGGCACCTTTCTACCGCGACTTCGTACCCCGGTGCGTGCAGGTCGTCGGCTACGATACCGGAACCCCCGCGCTGTTCGTGAGCACGAGCGACGGCATCGACTCGGTTGACCTCGACCCCGGCACCGAACTCGATTACCGTCTCGAAGACCGCCACTGCGCGGGAACCATCCACGACGACCGCCACATCCCGTGTGACAACGACGGCGCGCCGTACTGCCCGGACCACCGGAGCACGTGGGTCTGCGCCAAGTGTACGGGGACGTGTCTGAAAGACGAGATGGACTGCTACGAGGACCACGCCGTCTACCTCGCCGCCTTCGCCCCGAACACGTTCAAAGTCGGCGTGACGCGCCACTGGCGGGTCGAAACCCGACTTCGAGAGCAGGGTGCGGACCGCGCGGCACACATTCGAACCTTCTCCGACGGCCGCGTCGCCCGCGAGTACGAAGCCGAACTCGCAACCGAAATCTCGGACCGCATTCGCGTGCCGACGAAGATTTCGGGATTCGGACGTGAGGTCGACGCCGACGCGTGGGAGTCGCTTCTCGCCGAATTCGACCCGATAGAGACGTTTTCGTTCGACTACGGACTCGACCTCTCGGGCAGCCCGGTCGCCGAAACTATCGCCACGGGGACGATTCGCGGCGTGAAAGGGCGCGTCCTCGTTCTCGACCACGGCGGGACGGCCTACGCAGTCGACATGCGCGACCTCGTCGGCCACGAACTCGAACGGGGCGGCACCGACCGCGACTTACAGTCGAGTCTCGGTGCATTCAGCTAATTTTGGTCTGCCCCACTCGAGACATTTGGTTGACAGACTCCGAAAGACCGTCAGCACTTTCCGGGTGGACGGCTAACCCGCGACCATGGCTGACGACGAACCCGCAGACGAGACGCAGGCACCCGACGAAGGCGAAAACGGAGAAGACGAAGAGAAGTCGTTCCGCGAGCGAGTCGAAGAGATTCGCAAGCGACGCGAAAAGGAGCGCGAAGAGGGCGAGCGCCCGAGCCCTGACGAGATGATGGGCGGTGGCGGCCCCGGTGGCATGGGCGGCGGCGGCAACCCCTTCGCGCAGATGATGAGCGGAATGATGGGCGGTGGCGGCCCCGGCGGCATGGGCGGCGGCCCCGGCGGCATGGGAGGCAGCAGCCCCCGAGACCCAGAACAGGGAAGCGGTAGCGACGAACAACTCGTCCGAGAAGTCCGACAACTCCGTGACGAAGTCCGCGACGTGAACCGCGAACTGCGTCGCATCGCCGACGCGCTCGAAGACCGCGACTAAGACGACTTCCAGTCGATTGTCTTCTTTTATTGGGACTCGACGCGGTCGTAGAGCGCCGCGAGTCGGTCGACCGAGTGGTCGACGCTCACCTCGTCGCGTCGGTCGAGACACCGCGCACTGAGTTCGTCTCGCTCCGAGAGGGCGCGCCGGATTCCGTGACGGAACCCCTCCAAATCCCTCGATTCGTAGTGGTATCCCGTCACGCCGTCGACGACCGTGTCTTCGAGCGCACCTTCGTTCACGCCGACGACCGGCGTCCCGCAGGCGTTCGCCTCCAGCGCGACGAGTCCCTGCGTTTCGACCGGACTCGGGAAACAGAACACGTCGAGCGCCGAGTAGAACGCGGGAAGGTCCTCGCGGTCTAAGAAACCAAGGAAGCGAGCGTCGACGCCGAGATTGCGGGCGAGTCGCTCTAACTGGTCGCGGGCGGGGCCGTCGCCACCGAAGACGAGCGTCACGTCGAGGTCCGCTGCGGCGCGAATAAGTTCGTCGAGATGCTTCTCGTAGCCGTGTCGCCCGGTGTAACCGATAATCGGACCGTCGCCGAGGTCGTGTCGCCGACGGAACTCGTCGCCATCGGCCGGCGCGAACTGCTCGATGTCGATGCCGTTCGAGAGGACAGCGATGTCGGCGTCGACACCGACTTCCTCCAACAGGCGTCGTTTGGCGTCCTCGCTCGGGACGATAACCGCGTCGGCGCGGTCGAAAAACCAGCGTTCGTAGCGCTCGGCGGTTCGCTCGACGCCGCGCTCGATGGCCCCGACAGAACTGAGATATTCGGCGTACTCGGCGGTGGGCGTGTGGTACGTCGCAACGAGCGGGAGGTCATGGCGGCGAGCGAGTCGAAGCCCCGCCAAGCCGAGACCGAACGGTGTGTGTGCGTGGACGATATCGGCGTCCTCGACGGCCTTCGGAATCCGCGGCGCACCGATTCGTAACCCCTCGTAGAACGGAAACGGTAGGCTCCTGACGGGGTACTCGCCCGGTTCGGATTCGTACTCGTCGTCGTCCGGGAAGATAACGTCCATACGGCCACCGCGGCGTTGCCATCGCTCGCGCCACGTCTGAATCGTGTAAGTGACGCCATTGACGGTCGGTAGGTACGTGTCGGTGAACGCGGCGACCGACTGCATGCCCGGTCGTGTGACCCGGATGGGATAAACCGTTGTGACTTCGCGCTGCCATGATGTGTGTCAGCAAGCAACGCTCGCCAACGCGAGAAAATCGGATTTCAGTCGGCGAACGACCCGTCGAGAACGTCCTCGTAGGTTTCGACGAGTCTGTCACCGACACGGTCGAGGTTGTGCTCGGCGGCCGTTTCGAGAGCGTTTTCACCGAGTCGACGACGGAGGTCAGGGTCGCGGTTGAGAAGGTCGAGCGCCCGACGGAACTCCTCGTCGGTCGAGCACTTCAGGCAGTCGTAGCCGTGGGTGTAGAACTCCTCGAACACGGGGATGTCGCGGATGACGACCGCCTTTCCGCACGCCATCGCTTCGAGGACGGCGATGCCCTGATTCTCGTTTTTCGTCGGGAAGAGATACACGTCGCCGGCACCGAACGCGCCGCGGATGTCGTCGACCCAGCCGGTGAAGGTAACGTTCTCCGGGGCGTTGTTGACCCAGTATTTGACCGCCTTCGAGGCGTGCGGGCCGGAGTCGTACTTGCCGAACCACGCGAAGTCGTAGTCCGTTTCTTTGGCGACGTTACAGAACGTGGTGAGACCTTTCCGCTCGAAGACGCTGCCGACCGCGAACACGACCATGCCGTCGAGGTCGAACTTCTCGCGGTACTCGTCGCGGAGGTCTTCGAACCCTTCGAGCGCCTCGGCATCGACGCCGTTCGACATGGGTCGAATCGGGGCGTCGACCGGGTAGGATTCGAGGATGCCCTTCGTATACTTCGAGGGGCAGAGCACCACGTCGGCTTGCGAGTAGAACCACTTGAGATACTTCCCGAGGGCGGGTGCGACGGCGGTCGACCCGCGGAAGCTCTCGGCGAAGTCCTCGCGCGTGACGTGCGAGTGGAGGACGAGCGGGATGTCGTTTCGCTTGGCGTGTCGGGCAACAGCGACGGACCCCGGCCCGATGAGATTGCAGTGGGCCACGTCGTAGTCGCGGAAGACTCCATCCCCTTGCAGGAGTTCGGCGGCACCTGAGACGGTCGGCTCCGGCCATGGTGAGGTAATGACCTCAACGTCGGTCGTCGCGAGAGCCGCTCGCTGTTGGTCGGTGGAGGTTCCGATGCCGCTCCGGTCGAGCTGCGAGGAGAGCTCGAGGTAGTTCAAGACGCGCACAGTCGCCGTTTTTTCGGACGGGATTTGACCCTACCGGCTTCCAGTTTTGTCGTCTCAGTTCGGAACGTCTTTGTTCGGGCCACGCTCCCCAACGAGTATGAGCATCGCGGAGGAGCGTATCGACCGACTCCACGAACTCGCCCGCGAGGCGGCGAGCGACCGGGACCACGAACGTGCCCGCGAGTACGTTCGCCTCGCGCGCCGGGTCGCAGAGCGGAATCGCTGCGGCCTGCCCAGAGAGTTCCGCCGCTTTACCTGTGATGAGTGCGATGCGTATCTCCGCCCGGGAGTCAACGCTCGCGTCCGGACGCAGTCGGGCGGTCACGTCGTCGTCAGGTGTGACTGCGGGGCGACCAAACGCTACCCGTACTGACTCCATAACTCGATTCTGTCGGCTGCTTTCGCGGTTTCGCGTGCGGGTGACCCCCAAACGGCCGCCGAAGCCTTACTATTGAAGCCTTCTCGCACATAGTAGCAGTCACGTATGGACAAACAGGACCTGCGAAAAGAAGCACACAACCTCGACGTGACCGTCTGGGTGGGCAAAAGTGGTCTCGAAGCGGTCGTCGGCGAACTCAACGACCAACTGGCAAACCAGAATCTCGTGAAAGCGAAGTTCCTTCGCGCATCGCTCGGCGGCACGACGGTCGACGAGGCTGCGGCCGACCTCGCAGAGCGAGTGAACGCCGAACTGATAGAGACGCGCGGGAAGACAGCAGTCTTCCACAGATGAATCTCCTCGCGCTTCCACTCCAGTTACAGGGAGACGGTGGCGCAGTCGGTCAGTTCCTCGCACAGCAGAACATCCCGTACGCGGCGACGTTCGGTGCTATTTTAGGCTTCATTATCGGGTTCGCCGTCGTCTACGTCGTCGGCAAGGCTGTTTTGTCGTCCGTCGTCAGTCGTATGCTCGACCGACGCGGGGCCGACAAACACGCCAAACAGCCCCTGCTGAAGATAGTAACTCTCGTCACGGCGTTTATCGCTCTCGCCGTCGGGTTCGGCTTCGCCGGCCTCGGGAACTTCTTGCAGTCGCTTGCGACCATCGGTGCCGCGGCGACACTCGCAATCGGCTTTGCGATGCAGGACGTTATCGCCAACTTCGTCGCCGGTATCTTCATCTTCACCGACCGACCGTTCCGCATCGGCGACTGGGTCGAATGGGATGGTAACTCGGGTATCGTGGAGGACATCTCCTTTCGCGTGACCCGGGTTCGGACGTTCGACAACGAACTGCTCACTGTCCCGAACTCACAGCTCACGAGCGGCGTCATCAAGAACCCCGTCGCAAAGGACAAGCTTCGACTGCAGGTCCCGTTCGGCATCGGCTACGACGACGATATCGAGAACGCGACCGATATCATCCTCGAAGAAGCCGACAAGCACGAGGGCATCATGACCGACCCCGAACCGTCGGTTCGGCTAACCGAACTCGGCAACTCGGCGGTCGTCCTCAAATCGCGCATCTGGATTTCGAACCCCAGCCGCGCCGACTTCGTCAAGACTCGGGGCGAGTATGTCACCGCGGTGAAAGCACGGTTCGACGACGAGGGAATCGACTTCCCCTACCCGAACCGCACGCTCAGCGGCGAACTCTCCGTCGAAGGGATTGAGCAACTCGCACGGTCAAACGACTGAAAAAGCCCGTCGTGTGAGGGGACTGTCCTCCTCTGCCGTCGTTTCTCGCTTTTTTGTCCGCTTAGAGTTCGATACGCTCGACCAGTCTGTCTTCGGACTTCGTGTTGACCGCGACGATTCTGACGTGGTCTTCGAGTCCCGACCCCTGTAGCTTCGCTTTCAGGAGGTTGTCGACCTGGTAGACGCCCGCGGCGTTCACCATCTCTATCTCCACGAGGACGGCCGCCTCGTCACCTCGTTTCAGCGTGACGTTTCTGATGGCACGACTGGAGAGCGTGTTGATGCCGCGCCCGCCCTTCTCGTAGGGGATACGCGAGCGACCGCGTTCCATGTCGAGCGCGTCGGCGACGCGGATAACACCCGCTTCGAGGGTCAGCGGGTCTTCCTCGCGGTGGTGACAGAGGATTGCGTGGAGGGCTTCGCCTTTGATGCGAACTGCATCGGCGAGGTCGTAAAACTGCGGAAGGAACCTGTCGAGCACGTCCGATGCGAGCGGAATCGAGTAGTAGGCGTGATTGTCGCGGTGGACGATGTGACCGATGTCGTGTAACTGCGCCGCGAGCGCGATGATGACCGCTTCGTCGGCCTCATCGAGTCCCTGTTCGGCCGCGCCGTTGAACTCACAGCCGCCGTCCTTGAGGAGGTCATAGAGTCTGAGTGCACGATTGAGGACGATTTCGATGTGCTTCGGACCGTGGTCGTTGTAACCCTTGCGCGTCACCGCGTTCACGTTCTGCGCTTCGAGGAGCGTCACTATCTCCTCGTCTTCGAGCAGTGCAGGAAGCACCTCGTTGAGTTTCTCGTCGGGGAACGCGTGGTCTGCATCGGGGTCGTAGGCTCGACCACCATCGAGGGACTCTTCAGAATCGCTCATGATACAGATGGTCGTCGTACCGAGAAAAAAGAACTGGGGAAAATCCGGGACAGGAGCGTCCCCCGCGACCTATACCGATGCAGCGGGACCTTCGAGTGCTGCGGCCGCCGCTTCGACCGCCTCGTAGTCGGGTTCGACGCCGGGGTCGTCGCTGACCCACTCATAGGTAATTTCGCCGTCGCCGTTCACGACGAAGACCGACCGCTTGGCGACGCGGTTGACACCGAGGTCGGCGAAGTCCATCTCCACGTCGTACGCGTCGACGAGTTCGCGATTCGTGTCGCTAATGAGACCGAAGTTGAGATTGTTCTTCTCGGCGAACTCCGAGAGCGTAAACGGTGTGTCGATGCTGACACCGTAGACTGTCGCCCCGATATCTTCGAAATTTGCCATCTGGTCGCGGAAGGTGCACATCTCCGTTGTGCAGACGCCGGTAAAGGCCGCGGGGAAGAATGCGAGGACGATGGGAGCTTCGTCGAGGTGTTCAGAGAGCGTGAACAACTCGATATCGCCGTCGATGTCGGTCAGCGGTGCGGTAAAATCAGGCGCAGTGTCGTCGACAGATACCATATGCGGTGCATATTCGCGGGGGGCACATTATCTCTGCGTCGGCGGAGATACACGGTCCCGTACTCCCGGCCGACAGTTACGCATCCAAACAGGTGATTCGAGCGTCCGGCCACAAGATATTCGTAGGAGTTGCCCTCGTTCGAGGGCTGTGGACTCCGATTTCGATGCATCCGACCAACGTTATTCTGCAATTCCTGAGGCCGTAGAAGGCAAAAAGCCTATAATTGCCACTGGACAACGCAGAAATAGCGATGTTCGAGACCATTACCCCCCTGTTTCCGGGACTCCCGGGCGGGCCGGAGCTGCTCATCGTCCTCCTCGTGCTCGTCCTGCTGTTCGGCGCGAACAAGATTCCGAAACTTGCTCGCTCTACCGGGCAGGCCATGGGCGAGTTCCAGCGCGGACGCAACGAAATCGAAGAAGAACTGAAAGAGATGGAAGGCGACGACGAGGAAACCACCTCCGAAACGTCGACGTCAACGTCAACGTCAACCGAGACGTCGACCGAGACGGAGGCGTAATCGCAGCTTCTTCCTCGATTTTTCTCTCCCGGCCAACGGGGTCGAACCACGCGATTTTTGATTCGCCCTGAAAGACGTTTCTGTAGGGCGTGTGGCCTAGTGGACAGGGCGAGAGGTTCCTAACCTCTCGATCGCGGGTTCGAATCCCGTCGCGCCCGCTTCACTCACTTCGTTCGTTCAGCGGGCGCTCCTGAATCCCACTCGGCGGTGCCTCGTGGGATTCCCGTCGCGCTCGTTTTCCTAGAACGAAGTGAGCAGTGAAAACGGCACGAGGGATTCGAATCAGGGAGCAACTTGTTGCGACCGAGGTTCGAATCTCGTGACCGGAGGTCACGAAGTGCAGCGCGTAGCGCCCGTTAAAATACACAGCCACGTCAGCTACGGCTCGTAATGGCTGACGTGCTCCGGTTTGATTGAGAGAATAATGCGTTCAGTCTGGATTGGGTTGGGATATTCATCCTCGCCCATATATCGTTTTGTCATCTCGTCGATGTGCTTGCGTGCCCCTTCCGTGGTGAGTTCGTTGACCTCACCTCGGACGGAGAGCATGCGGTAAGGGTTCTCCGGGTCGGTCATACTGATTGCGACTCGCCGGTCATTTCGGACGTTTTTCTCTTTTCGGCGGCCACGTTCCGTATTCACTAACAGGCGATTAGCATCGGCGTCGTAATCAACCCATACCGGCGTCACATGCGGACTCCCATCCGGCAAAATCGTCGACAGATGGGCGAACGTCTGCTTCTCGAACAGGTCTTGGAAGTCAGCAGGGATCGAAGCCATAGTGACAATTAGTGACACATCTACTAATACACACCTCCTGTTTGCACCTGACCCGAATTCGGTTCGTCTGAGACTCGACAATTGACCCATCTGACTCGTTTCCTGAGGGGTATCGAGACTCCCCGAGACAACAAGATGACAACCGAAAACCCGTCGATAGCGACAGCAACGACGCCTATTTTGTATCCCTAAATAGCCAATTAAGGTGCGACTCTGGTTGATAAGTCTGTTTCGACGATAATAAACACTATAAAAAGAGTACTTAAACAAGTTTTAAACTGTGAATTAAATGAGAAAAAGACTTTTCCATCGGCCCGAATACCCGGAGGACAATGGCAACCGAAGACGCCGACGGAGCAAATCGCAAGGCGTTAGCTGGTGACACCGAGCCACCGGCGGAGGGAGACACCGCTCCGGAGCAGGCGTCGAACGCCCGTGTCGGCGCGTACACATGGGCAGATTTTCTCGACGAGTACGGAGATGACGGTGATGTTTCGGCCCTCTATGGCTTCGACCCCCGTGCTCGCAGCGACGCACCGGGACAATCCCGGTGGGAAGACGACGACGAACGGGAGATTCCGACGCCAGGTCGGACCGACTGGGAAGGTGTGAGTCTCGACCCCGAGGCGTATCTCGATTTCCACCCGGTCGATGTCACCGACTTCGTCGGCAAACGCGGTGCACACGCGACGGACATCCACGAGCAGTTCGAGGCGTTTTGCGACCCCGAGACGACGCCCGTCGTCAAAGACGAGTGGCTGTGGGAGCATTACAAACGCGAGTACTACTACGAGGACGACGGCTCGCGCCCACGCGACGACGAGGGTAAAATCGTCCGCTTCGACGCCGAAGACGCCCTCGGATTCGACCCCGACTATATCGAGAACGCGCTCGCACGGGGTGGACAGCGGGCCGAAGAACTCAACGCGGTAATCGAAGAGCGGACCGTCGATGTCGACCCCGACCTCGACGAAGACGCGTTCTTTTCGAGCGCAGACGGAACGACGACGCTGGCGAATCGCTACGACCTCGAAAAAGCGGTTCCGATGGAGAAGAAGACGCACTTCCGCGAAGTCGAGCGGTACTGGGTCAACAAGCCCTACGCGTTCGTCATCCTCTTTCACTCGGTCAAGGAAAACGAGACGAAGTACTACGTCGTCGAACCGCACTTGAATCGCATCGAAGACGACCTGACTGAGTTCCTCACGAGCAAGCTTCGAACCGCGATTAAATACGGCGACGACAGCGTCGTCGAGGGCGGTCCGGACAACCGTGGTCGGGTCATCGAAGCACAGACCTACGAACTGCTGTCTCGCTACGACCTCTACGACGCGCCCAACTCTTCGGGAGACAGTGTCGACAACGACGAATCCGACGCTTCGGGTCTCGTCTCTCGACTCGGGTTAGACGGTCTCTTCGGCGGCGGTGACGATACGAGTACGTCGACCACTGGCAACCAAAAACAGCGTTTCGGTGGCTTAGGCTCGCGATTCGGGCTGGGGAGCATCTTCGGCGGAGGAAGCCAAGATTCTGGTGACGATGACCCACTCGGCGGAATCGACGGCATCGCGGCCCGCCCGGAATCGGCGGTCCTCGCCGACGACGCCGACGACCTGAACGACTATCAGGTTCGGAAGATGCAGTACTATCTCCGTCGCGACTTCATCGGGTACGAACGCATCGACGGTATCAAACACGACATCAACGTCGAGGACATCTCGTGTGACGGCTACAACTCGCCGGTGTTCGTCTACCACTCCGACTACGAACAGATAATCTCGAACGTCTATCACGGCGAGGGCGAACTCGACGATTTCGTCGTCAAACTCGCTCAGCGGTCCGGCAAAGGTATCTCGAAGCGACGGCCACAGGTGGACGCGACGCTCCCCGACGGGTCGCGTGCGCAACTCACGCTCGGCCGTGAGGTGTCCGACCACGGAACCAACTACACCATCCGGCAGTTCAAGGACGTTCCGTTCACGCCCATTGACCTCATCAACTGGTCGACGTTCTCGCTCGAAGAGATGGCGTTCCTGTGGCTCTGTATCGAGAACGACAAGAGCCTGATTTTCGCAGGTGGCACCGCATCCGGGAAGACCACCTCGCTCAACGCAGTCTCGCTTTTCATCCCGTCGAATACGAAAATCGTCTCCATCGAGGACACCCGTGAGGTCGAACTCCCCCAGCGGAATTGGATTGCCTCCGTCACCCGCCCGTCGTTTGCTGACGACGACAAAGGTGACGTAGACGAGTTCGACCTGCTCGAAGCCGCGCTTCGCCAGCGCCCCGACTACATCGTCATGGGCGAGATTCGCGGCGAAGAAGGCCGGACACTCTTTCAGGTCATGTCGACGGGGCACACTACCTACACGACGTTCCACGCCGACTCGGTCGGCGAGGTGCTCAAGCGATTCACGACCGCGCCAATCAACGTCTCGAAGACGATGTTCACCGCGCTCGACCTCGTCTCTATCCAGACATCGACGCGGGTCGGCGGCAACAAGGTACGCCGAAACAAGTCGCTCACCGAAATCAACCACTACGACCCCGAAAACGACGAAATCAACGTTCAGGACGTATATCAGTGGCAAGCCGAGACGGACGAATTCCTCCAGATGGGGTCGTCGAACACGCTCGAAGAAATCAAATTCGACCGCGGGTGGAATCAGGAGACACTCGAACTGGAGATATTCAAGCGGCAGGTCATCCTCGCGTACCTCATCGACCGCGGTCTCAACACGTATACGCAGGTCGCAGCGACGTTTCAGGCGTTCATCAACGACCAAGACACCATCATCGGCCTGATGGCGACCGACGACCTCGAACGCAGTCTCGAAGACCTTCGCGAGATGGAGTCAGTCCACATCAATATCGACCCCGAAAGTGAGGCGATGGTCCCGCGACCGGAGCCGCCGGAACACGTCCGAAAGCTGGCCAAGAAGATTCTCCGTCGGGCCGAAGAAGAGCTATTCCCCGACTACCGTGGCCGCGACGTCGGCGAGGTCGCAGAGGCACTCGGGCACATGCGTAACGAACCGGACGTGGAAGCAGACCCCGCACAGCACGCCGAACTCGACGCACTCGAAGAGGCGACAACTGACCCCGAACTCGACGAAGGAACCGAACGCTCAGAACTTGACGAAGGCGACGAAACGCCCGAAATTGCGGGCGACGACGGCCCGTCATCACTCGACGGTGAGGACGAAACCCCGGCGCTCGAATCGGGGCCCGACGATGCCGAGAGTGGGTCGGCTGACGACCTGTGGAACTCGATTCAGGAGTCTGACGTTGACGCCGACGACCACTTCGATTTCAATGAGAGCGCACCGTCGTTCCCCGACCCCAACGACGACGATGTCGACCTCGACGACTTCTTCGGTGCATTCGGTCTCGGGGAGTCAAAAGCGGGTGACACGAGTCACAGTAGCCCGGCTCACGACGAATCAGGGTACGACCAGTTGACACATGATGAACCAGAGTACGACCAGTCGACCCACGACGACCCGACCGAAAGCCACACCGCAGACGACGAGACCTGGGGCGGCTTCGAAGCCGCGGAGACCGACACCCCAACTGCGAACGAGTCCAACAAGCAGAGAGCCGAATCAGGAGGTGAAGGCTCAGACGAGCAGGCGGCCGAATCGGACGGCGAAACGTCACCCGACCCAGTAGACGAGACGGCGGCCACCGCCGACGGTGAAGGGACGGGTGAAAACGCGGACGAACAGCCGACCGATTCTGACGAGAACGCGGACGAACAGCCGACCGGCTCCGGTGAGGACGAGTAGATGAGCAACATCGACTCGGGCACATCCGGTGGGCTCGACCGCAGCACGGACACGCTCGGCGACGCGTTCTACCCGCTGTTCCAACTCCTCTTCGACGAAGACGGCGAGTTCGTCGCCGACATCGAAGAGAAACTCCAGCAGGCGCGGATGCCGAACACTGTCGAACTCTACCTTTCGCGGGCACTCGCTATCGGCGTCCTCGTCGGTTTCGCACTGTGGTTCGTCGGAATGCTCGTCGGCTACGGCGTCTTCGCACTCGGGCTCATCTCGGCCGAGTCGCTGAGTCTGGGCATTCCCGTGGCGAGTGAGTCGACGGCGAACCTCCTCCGGTCGCTTGCGATGCCCGCTGCCGTCGTCATCTCGGGCATCGTATTCGGGTCGGTCGGCTTCGGAACCGGATTCGGGACACTCGTCGCGATACCGTACTCGAAGGCGTCGTCCCGCAAGCGAGAGATCAACATGCTCCTTTCGGATTCGATTTCGTTCATGTACGCCCTGTCGGTCGGTGGGCTGAACCAACTGGAGATTCTGGAAGCGATGGCACGGGCCGAAGACACCTACGGCGAGGTTTCGCGGGAGTTCCAGAGCATCGTTCAGGAGACGGAGTATTTCGGCACCGACTACCGAAACGCCATCCGACAACAGGCGGTGTTGACGCCCTCCGACGAACTCGCGCAGTTCCTCACGGACATGCTCTCTATCGTCAACTCCGGCGGCGACATGCAGGGTTTCCTCGACGACAAGAAGGACAAGCACCTCCGAACGGCTAAACAACAGCAAGAACAGACCCTGGAAACCATGGAGCTGTTCGGCGAGATGTACATGACGCTGTCGCTGTTCCCGCTGCTTCTTATCATCATTCTCGTCATCATGAGCATGCTCGGGAAGGCACAGCAGGAACTCCTCTACGCGACGGTCTACGGGCTCATTCCACTGACTGGGGTTGGCTTTCTCGTCCTCGTCTCGACGGTCAAACAGGACGAAACGGGCGACGGCTTCCTCAGCCCTGAAGACGAAAGCGACCGCCTGCAGGGCCAACAGCGAGAAGGACTCGTCCACATGGGTCTCGTCGAATCGTACGTCGGCGATTTTAGCCTGTTCTCGCGCATCAAATCCCGCGAAGGGACGTTCAAGACGAAGGTACTCCTGCGCCAACCGCACCTGTTCTTCAAACGGTACCCGATGTTCACGCTCACGTTGACGGTGCCTGCGGCCGCAGTGCTCCTCGCTATCGGTGTCGTCGGTGGGACCGCTCCGACGACGTGGGACGGAATGATTGCGAAACCGGTCTGGGGGACATTCATCTGGTTTTACGTCCCGGTCTACCTGATAGCCGTCCCGCTAACCGCCTTCCACGAGTGGAGCGTTCACTCTCGGTCGGCGATTACGGGAAAACTCTCCGACAACCTCCGAAAGCTGTCCAGCGCGAACGACACCGGACAGACGCTCCTCGAATCCATCAAGACCGTCTCAGATACCTCGTCAGGCAAACTCGCGGACGAGTTCGAAGTCATGTACGCGAAGGTTCACTACGGGATGAGCCTCAGGGAGGCGCTCGTCGAGTTCAACAACAAGTATCACATCCCGCGTCTCGCCCGGACAGTCAAACTCATCACCAAGGCACAGGAGGCGTCCAGCCAGATTACGGAGGTACTGACGACGGCGGCACAGGCTTCCGAAAATCAAGACGATATCGAGCGCGAGCGCATCTCGCGGACCCGGATGCAGGTCGCCATCATCCTCATGACCTACATCACGCTTCTCGCGGTCATGGCCATCCTCAAAACGCAGTTCCTCGACGTGATGGCCGGACTCTCGACGCAGGCGTCCAGTTCGGGCGGCGGGGCAACTGGCGGCCCGGACTTCGGCGGGGCCATCGACCCGGACCTGCTCTCGCTTCTGTTCTTCCACGGCGTCACCATTCAGGCGATGCTCTCAGGGTTCATCAGCGGCTACATCCGCAGCGCCGACCTCCTCGCGGGGGTCAAATTCGTCGTCATCCTGCAGACGCTCGCACTCGGCGTGTGGACGGTGGTTGGCTGATGAATCGACGCCGGCGAGCGAACGCGAACGCTGGAAGCGGTGACCGCTGGGCAACCCGCGCGCAGACGACTGTCGACTTCGCCATCGGCGTCGGTATCTTCCTTCTCGCCGTCGCGTGGGTCGTCGGGACCATCCCACAGATTCTCGACCCGTTCGAGGCGGAACAGGACCGACCGCTCGTCGCCAACCGCGCGGCCGACTCGCTCACCCGAAATCTCCTCGTCGAGTCCGAACAGCCGAACGTCCTCAACGAGACGTGCACGGACGCCTTCTTCGATGGCAATCCGCCACCCACAGGCTGTCACTACGACAACGCCGACCCGAACATCGCCACCGGCATCGACGACTCCTACGGGATGAACGTCACGCTCTCACGGCACGGAACGGTCGTCGATACAACGGGTAAACCGGTTCCAACCTCTCGAAGCGTCGTCTCGGCCCGCCGTGCGGTCCTCCTCGACGGCGCACTGCACGAGTTGACGGTGAGGGTGTGGTGACCGTGTCCCGCGCACAGGCACACGCGCTCGAAGCGTTTGTCGCGGCGACGGTCCTGCTCGCGAGCGTTACCTTCGCGCTGCAGGTAACTGCCGTGACGCCGCTGACTGCGAGTACGTCGAGCCAGCACATCGAGAACCAACAGGCAGCGGTCGCAGACGGTATTCTGACCGCGGCCGCCGAAAACGGGACGCTGAAACGGACCGTCCTTTTCACCCATCCGGAAAACGGGAGCTTCTACGACTCCGGGGCGGAAGGATACTACGTCGATGGCGGCCCGCCGACGTCCTTCGGGGCGATGCTCGACCAGTCGTTCTTAGAGCGCGGCATCGCCTTCAACGTCTACGTTCACTACCTTCGGGACCGCGAGGTCCGCCGGACGACGCGACTGGTCTACATGGGTGACCCGAGTGACCACGCCGTCTCGCGGACTCGCTTGGTGAGTCTGGACGACAACGATACGCTCTACAAACCGGGAACTGGTCCCGGCGGTGCCGACCGTGCTGTCCGGTCCAGAGACACGCTCCGGTCCGTAGACGATGCTGCCGACGAGACGTACTTCGTCCAAGACGGGAGTTCCGGCCCGCTCTACGCCCTCGTCAACGTGGAGGTGGTCGTATGGCGGATGTAACCGGAGACGGAGACGACCGCGGGCAACTCATGCTCGTCTCAGCCCTCGCAATCGCAGTCCTCCTCGTCGGCCTCGCACTGACGCTCAACACGGCGATATACACGGAGAACCTCGCGACGCGAACGACTGACACGAATCTCGACGGAGCCGTAAATCACGGCGGCGCTGTCGAGATGGGCGCGGGAGAACTCCTCGACGAAGTGAACCGCGATGGCGGGTCCTACTCGTCGCTCACCGATGCGTTCGACTTGGCCCTTGGAAACTGGAGCGATACCGCCGCCACACTCACCGCCGTCAGAGGGGCGGTGACAAACGCTTCGCGCACCGACCGCGTCGATGGAACTCGAATCTCGCAGTCGGATTCGACGCGGGACTTCACGGACCGAAGCGGCTCGGGTGACTGGACACTCGCAACCGACGTCGGCGTCCGCGGCGTTCGGTTCAACGTCTCGCGCGACTCGCTGGCGACGAGCAGCGGGTCGGCGTTCGAACTCGTCTTGGACGACGGAAGTGCGCAGGTCGAAACGGAAGTGTACCGAGATTCGACACACGTCTTCGTGACGGTCGAGGACGCTAGCGGGTCGCGTTCGACGTGTAGTGTCGCCGCCGACTCGGGCGATTACGTCAGACTCGACGTTCCCGCAGGGGAACTCAACGGGACGGCGTGTGACCCCCTCGATACTGTTCAGACCGACCTCAGCGGCAAGACGACAGTGACCTATCGCAGTTCGACACAGGCCGAAGGCACCTACGAACTGTTTGTCAACAAGACGAACAGTACCGTCTTCGACGCCGCGAAATACGAACCGGCGGACAGTGGCTCGTCGCCGGTCGCCGAAGAGGCGCTGTACGCCGTGAACGTGTCGTACGTCTACCAGACCGGCGAGACGTACGTCTCTAGAGAAGTTCGGGTCGCACCGGGTGAGATTACATGAGGCTTCGTTCGCGCTCGACCGCCCGCGGCGTTTCGACGGCACTCAGCTACGTTCTCACGCTGACTATCACCGTCGTCCTCGTCTCTGGGCTGATGGTCGCCGCCGGCGGATTCGTCTCCGACGAACACGCCCGAGTCACCGAAACAGAACTCGACGTTATCGGAAACCGGTTGGCTGCTGGTATCGAATCGGTCGACCGCGTCGCATCCGACGGTGGAAAGACAAGCGTCAACGCGACGGTTCAGCTCCCGCCGCGTGTGGCTGGCACGACGTATACCATCGAAATCGTGCCGGGGTCGCCGAACGAACTCGTACTTACGTCGACAGACCCGAGTCTGACGGTTCGTGTCCCGGTGAAGACGACCGCGCCACTCGACGCCGGTCGGGTCGATGGCGGCGACGTGTTCGTCACCTACGACACGGCGTCCGGAACGCTGGAGGTGGGCGCATGAACGACCGGGGTGTGAGCGACACACTCGGGTTCGTCTTCGTCTTCGCCATCATTCTCTCGACGGTTGCCGTGGTCACGACCATCGGGATGGCCGGCCTGCAAGACACCCGTGACGTAGAGCGGGTCAACAACGCCGAGCGGGCATTCGACATTTTGGGCGACAACATGGAGGACATCGCGGACCGCGGCGCGCCGAGTCGTGCGACGGAAGTAAAAGTCGAAGAAGCCCGACTGTATCTCGACACTCCTGTCGAGTTCGTCATCTCCGGCGAGTTGACGACGGACTCGTCGGTCAACTTCACGAATACGTACGAAGTCTCGCCGGTCGTCTACGAAGCCGATACGAGTGAGGAACGACTCGTCTATGTCTTCGACGCACTGCTCCGCACGCGCGGAAACAGTGGGACGTTCGTCCGAACGCCGTCGCTCGTCCTCACGCAGGACCGCGTGCTGATTCCGGCGTTCGTGACGCGCCCGGACGAATCGGCGACGACGGCCGTCGGTGGGTCGGGGACGTTTCTCGTCCGCGCCGACAAGGCGGCGAGTAACGTGCTCGCGGCCCGGTCTGAGGGCCAGTACGACGTGAACATCACCGTTCGTTCCCCCCGGGCCGCGCTTTGGCGCGACGAGTTATCACGCCGACCGGACGTGACCTGCGACCCTGTCGTCGCACCCGCGACTTCCGATGACTACCCGAGCGTTTCCTGCTATGTCGACGGCGCGGAACGGGTGTACGTCGTCTCGACCGCGGTCGACCTGACGTTCGCGGACTGAGTTCTCTTTTTTTTATTTACCCTCACTCGACTCGGACTTCGACCTCGTTTTCTGTGACGTGCAGGAAGGTGATGAACTGGCCACCCTCCGCTTGGTCGTAGACGAGTTCACCGCTCGACCCGGACTCATCGACACTCTGGCTGTTGCCTGGACCGTCCGTGACTGTCAGTTCGAACTGCGGTGAGACGAGCGAGAAGTAGTGGTTGACGACGAAGGCCATCTCCGCGGTGTCGCCGTCGCCCTTGTGGTACGTCTGTCCGCTATCGGCGGTGTGCTCGTCGAAGGTGACGCTGTCGTAGGCGCTTCCGTCGACGATTTCGGGCGCGAAGTGCCACTTGTTCTGGTTCCCGAAGCCTTTGTCCGACTGGATGTCGCCGTACGTCATCTGCTCCGAACTCGTGAAGTCGACGGTGACTTCGGGGTTGCTCGTCGTGCAGTCGATGCTCACGGCGTCGCTGGTGTCCGGGTCGAGGTTTTTCGCCTGCCAGCCGTGGTACTTGTCGTCTTCGGTCGCGTAGTAGAGCGTCAGGTCGAACGTGCCGTCGTAGCTGCCAGATTTACACTTGTCGTCGGCCTGGACGTGGAGTTCGAGGTCTTTCTGGTCGCCGTCGTAGTACATCCCCCACTCCATATTCTGGAGGTGCTGGTCGTTCGAGAGCGTAATCGTGAACGTGGAGACGTTGTGGTCGCCGGCCATCCCTCGAACGTCGAGCGACGTGCCCTCGTTCGGCATCTGGAACTCGCCGACGAGACCCAGGGTTTCCAGTTCGACGCTGGCGGTCTTATTGGAATCGTAAACGGTCACATTCCCTTCCGTTCGTGACTCGAAGAACGACGCCCATCCCTTGTAGTGGTCGCTGTGGACTGCCACAATGACCGTCCCGTTGCTGACGGGATTATCGTAGCTGTCAGGGATGGTGGTGTAGCTTGCCGTCTCGTTCGGGTACACGCGACGAGCGCGCTCGGTCGCCGAGACGCTCGCCCGCACGCCACCCGACGCCGAGCCGTCGCCGCTGAGTCGGACGATAGGGAGCGTGAGTGTCGCCCCGCGGTAGTGGAACTCCGGCGGGGAAACCATCGTCGACCCGCCGTCCTGCGTTCGCCAGACGCCGCCGCCTTCGTAAGCGATTCGCGTGTCGCCGTCGCGGTACTCGACGCTCCCGAGTGACTCGTTGTAGAGTACTTCGTCGTCGCCGTCGTCGGTGTAGTTCTTGTGTGTGATGCGAATCCAGGCGGAATCGTCGTCGATGACGTAGCTTCCGCCGCCGGTCCCGCCGAGGTCGACGTACTGGGTGTCACCTTCCCCGAGCGCGGAGATGGCGACGCGGGAGTCAAAAAGCGTCATCGAGTGTTCGGCGCGCGTGAGTCGTGACTCCTGTTTCGTCTCTTCGAGGGCGACCCCGCCGAAGGCGACGACGGTTGTCGTCCCAACCACTGTGATAGCCAAGAGGAGAATCACCGCAATCGGCGACGTTTGTGCCGTCCGGTCGCGGACGACGCGATAGACTAACGGAACCCGAGGGCGACCGCTCATTACCATTCTCCACGATGTGTGGGGTCAAAACGTCGCGGGGTACGTGACAGTCAAGCAATCTGAATTGTTAGTTTGGAAATGTCAACTAAACGTGGCTGTCATATGCGCTATTGAAAATGAACGAAAGCGCCACGACGGCCGTGGTTCGAACGGGGAGTACACTGAATCCTCTTGCTGTGTATTGAGAGACGCCATGAAGGTCAACAGCCCTCGGGAAATCGTGTCGTCGTTGGTGGTCACTCTCGCGTTCCGCTACGGGCTGGCGTTTCTCTACACCAGAAACACCGCCACACAGGTTGTATCGCTTCCCGAGGATGGGGTCTGGGTGTTGCAGTATTTCGTCTCAAATGAGCCACTTCTCGCCGCCGTGCTGTTCGGCCTCGCCCTCGTTATCTCGCTGTTTTTTTACGTCGGCCCGCGGGAAAGGCCGGCTCACCATCGGCGACTGAACGAATTCCCGGCTCGTTAGCCCGGACAGCCGTGAATCACACACCCGAACAGCAGATACAGCGGAACATACCCGAGAAGAAGTGTGCTGCCGAATGTGAGCAAACCGAAGGTTTGCGAAGGCCGTGAACGGGGTTCACGGGATTTGAACCCACTCGCAAATCAGAGATTTGCTCGCTGCTCAAATCCCGTCTCGAACAGGCATGATTTCGCGCGACACCGGTTGGCCTCGCAGGACTCCTACCGGAGTCACTGCTCGTCGGGTGGTGTCGCGGAGAATAGTGGACTCGCCGGGAGTCACGTGAGCGGAGCGAACGTGACGTCGGCGAGTCCACGAACGACTGGAGGGAGTGAAACGACCGAAAGGAAGTGAGTGGACTCGCCGGGACTGAGCAAACCGAAGGTTTGCGAGGGTCGTGAACGAAGTTCACGGGATTTGAACTTGACTCGCTCCCTACGGTCGCTCGTGCGGTTCAAATCCCGTCTCGAACAGGCACGATTTCACGCGACACCGGTTGGCCTCGCAGGACTCCTACCGGAGCCACTGCTCGTCGGGTGGTGTCGCGGAGAATAGTGGACTCGCCGGGATTTGAACCCGGGGCCTCTCCCATGCCAAGGGAGTGATCTACCCCTGATCTACGAGCCCTCAAACGCATCCAATCATTTCCCGGTCGAATAAATAAGGGCTTCGAATCGTTTGACGGCTGTGGGGTGATCGCGTGAAGCGCATCGCACGCTGGACGCGAAGAGCGAACCGACCGTATTTTTCAGTCGCTCGCCGAACTGGGTGGTATGACGGACAACGCCCTCGAAGTTCCAGTGGTGTGTGACGTGTGCGATACGACGACTCGTGTGCCGCTTTCCGACCTTCCCGAGGCGGTTCAGCGACACAACGACCAGCAACACGACGGGGACGATATCGCGCAGGTCGATCCTGAAATCGTCCAGCACGTGACCGACCTCGCGGCGAAGGACATCGGCGTCGCTGAAGACGAGGCGTAAACTCACGAGGTGGATTAGAACCAGTTTGCTTCGCGCCCACCGATACCGAGGGCGTTTGCCGGACTCGCCGGGAGTCACGCGAGCAGCGCGAGCGTGACATCGGCGAGTCCACGAACGACTGAAGGGAGTGAAACGACCGAAAGGAAGTGAGTGAACTCGCCGGGAGTGAGCAAACGAAGGTTTGCGTGGGCCGTGAACGGAGTTCACGGGATTTGAACTTGACTCGCTCCCTACGGTCGCTCGTGCGGTTCAAATCCCGTCTCGAACAGGCACGATTTCACGCGACACAGTATGGACTCGCAGGGCTCTTGACAGAGCCACTGCTCGTTGGGTAGTGTCGCGGAGAATAGTGGACTCGCCGGGAGTCACGTGAGCGGAGCGAACGTGACGTCGGCGAGTCCACGAACGACTAGAGGGAGTGAAACGACCGAAAGGAAGTGAGTGGACTCGCCGGGATTTGAACCCGGGGCCTCTCCCATGCCAAGGGAGTGATCTACCCCTGATCTACGAGCCCGCACCCACTGATAGCCGCCACCCATTTAGAAGCCCTTCGATTCTCATGCGCCGCGAGTCGAAACGGTTTAACCCGGCGCGCGTGCAGATGTCGATGGGAATCTAGCACGGCCGCAAATCTGACGTGCCCGCGTTTGCGGGCTTGGGATTGCGGTAGTGCCCCAGTAGTCGTCAATGCGACTACGGGGTACTCGTTTCTGCGGTCAGTGCGGTTCCAACCCGCAACAATGGCACGAATGCACACCCGCCGCCGTGGCTCGTCCAGCTCGGACAAGCCGGTGGCAGACGAAGCACCGGAGTGGAGTGACGTCGACGCAGCAGACATCGAAGCGCGCGTCGTCGAACTTGCTGAACAGGGCAACGACCCCAGCCAGATTGGCCTTGCACTGCGCGACGAAGGCGTCAAGGGCGTTCCGATTCCGGACGTCAAACTCGCCACGGGCAAGAAGGTCACCACCATCCTCGAAGAGAACGACGCCGCGTCCGACCTCCCCGAGGACCTCCGTAACCTCATGGAGCGCGCCGTTCGCCTCCGCGAGCACATGGAAGAAAACCAGCAGGACAAGTCCAACCGTCGTGCGCTCCAGAACACGGAGTCGAAGATTCGCCGTCTTGTTTCCTACTACCAAGGGAACAAGCTCGACGAAGACTTCACGTACAGCTACGACGTCGCCGTCGAACTCCTCGAAAAGTAATTAGATGTCCGTGAGCCCCGCCGAACAGACACCCGCCGCCGACGCCGCCGCGACGCTCCGCGAGGCGACATTCGTTCGTCTCCGCGTGCACACCAGCGGTGCCGCTGTCGCCGCCGCAGGTGTCATCGGGCGGGCGCTCAGGACACTCGACGTCCCCTTCCGTATTCGGGCGACCGACGCTCCAGACACCGCCGCGAACGACGACGTCGCGGCCGTCGTGGGGTTGTCGGACGCCGATGCAGACCTCGAACTCGACCCGCGTGACGCCGGTTCCGTCGTCCGCGAACTCGGTGTCGACCCCGACCCGGTGGTCACACTGGCCGGTCTCCACGCCGCCGGTGTCTCTCCGGAGGGCGAGACCGAACTCGTTGAGGCGGCGACCGACGCGGGCGTCGACTCCCGACCCGGTGTGGCCGTCCCGACGGGCGACCTCGCCGATGGGTTGGCGCACTCGACGCTCGTCCACACACCGTTTTCGGCCGACAGAGAACGCGCACAGGCGGCACTTGCCGAACTGGCGCTTCCGGCTGAGCTCGACGCTGATGCGCACCGGCGGGTTGCCTCCCTCGTCGCTATCGAGGCGACGACCGGCGAGGCAACCCCGCGGGCGGTAACGACGGTTGAGCGCGTCCTTCATCCGGACGCGACCCCGAACGGCTTGTTTGCGACCGTCGGCGGATTTGCCGACGTGCTCGATGCAACCGTTCGGGAGACGCCCGGTGTCGCAATCGCACTGGCGCTCGGTCACGACGTTCGTGACTCGGCGCTGGACGCGTGGCGCAAGCACGCGCAATCGACTCACGCAACACTCCGAGAGGCGACCACCGGCCGCTATGAGAGTCTCTATGCGCTCTCGTGTGACCTGTCGTCGCCCGGGAGACTCGCGACCGTCGCGCGTCTCGCCCGCGACTTCCGGTCGCCAGAACCAACCGTTCTTGCGGTCGGTGTCGGTGCTGCGGCGCTCGTCTCGACCGGTCCAGCCGGACTTGACGAGCAACTGGCCGCGGCCGCGACCGAACTTGACGATGCGTCTGCAACCGGCTCAGCCGAGGAAGCGACGATGACCTTCGACCCCGCAGTGGAGTCGAAAGATGTCATCGCGGCCGTCAGGGAGGTACGCCGATGACTCGGCGTGCGACCCTGCGGACCACGCACGACGACCCGAGCGTCGTCGCTGCGGCACTCACCCCGGACAACACGGACTCGATGCACACGACAGTCGAGGGGGACGAACTTGTCACGACAATCGAACGCGATTCGACCGGGGGGCTTCACTCCACGGTCGATGATTACGTCGTCAACGTGACGGTCGCACAGACCGTCATCGAAGCAACACGAACGCACACAGACACTAACCATGAGTGAACGATCCGTCTCTAAGCAGAAGCGCGGAAAGCGATGGTACACGGTCATCGCTCCCGAGAATTTCGACCGTAAGGAACTCGGCGCAACCTTCGCCGACGAACCCGAGAAGGTCTACGGCCGCACCGTCGAATCCACCCTTGGCGAACTCAACAACGACCAGGGTGCGAACAACGTCAAGCTCACGTTCAAGGTGAACGACGTCGGCGGCGACTCCGCCTACACTGAGTTTGTCCAGCAGGAGCTGACCCGAGACTACCTCCGCAGCCTCGTCCGCCGCGGTGCCTCGAAGGTCGAAGCCAACGTCACCGCCGTGACGAAGGACGACCACCGTGTTCAGCTCCAGCCTGTCGCCTTCACCACGAAGAAGGCAGACCGCAGCCAAGAACACGAAATCCGCCGCATTATGATCGACCTCACCCAAGAGGCTATCACCGGCCACACCTACGACTCGCTCACCGAGAGCGTCGTCGAGGGCCGCCTCTCGTCGGCCATCTACGGCGATGCGAAGCAGATTTACCCCCTGCGCCGCGTCGAGGTCAAGAAGTTCTCCCTCGAAGCCCGCCCCGAAGAGATCGAGGCGGAAGAGGAAGCCGCCGTCAGCGTCGACGAAGAAGACGTTGCAGTCGACGTCGACGAAGACGAAGCGTAAGCCCGTCACACCGACGGTCTGACTTCGACTTTCGATTTCGACTTTTTCACGTCACTGCAAGCCTACAAGTGGCAACACCGCGTCTCAAACAGCGCTGTCTTCGGCCCGTCGAAGCCGGAACCGACGCACGAAGCTCAAGACGGCGGTTCGAACGAAGAACGTGGCCGGATTCGACTACTCCTCGACGACAATCGTACCGACCATGCCCTGCTGTTCGTGCGGGATACAGAGATACTCGTACTCGCCGGCGACCTCGAAGGTGTGGCTGTAGGTCTCGCGCCCTTTGATGAGTCCACCGAGGGAGTTCGAGTACGCGTTGCGGGCGGTTTCTTCGTCTTCGAAGCCGCCACTGGCGAAGAACTCGGCACCCTCGGGGAGGGTGCCCTCGTAGGCGGTGACCGTGTGGCCGCGCGAACTCGTGTTTCGCCACACGACTTCGTCACCGACTTCGACGGTCACGGTCGGCGGGTCGAACGCGGTGGCGGTCATTCCGACGTCGAAATCGTCACCGGACGCCAGCGAGGTCGAACAGCCGGAAAGGCTCGCAGTCACCACCGTCCCGGTCGCCGCAAGGAATCGACGCCGCGTCTGACGACCGTCTGAGGACCCATCGTCTCGCATACCCGCCCCTCGGGACGCGACCGATATATGTCGCATGGTTCGTCCGCCGAACCCGCGGGAGGCAGGAAGAACGTAAGAGCGAAAGGGCAGGTACGCAATCGCATCGGTATGAAACCCCGATTCGTCGGTCGGTTAGGCCCCGCCGACGTGGTTACTGCCGGAAATGCGGCACTCGGGTTCGTCGCTGCGGTCCTGACCGCAATTGATGTTCGCCTCGCGGCCAAGGCGATTCTCCTCGCTGCGATGGCCGACGGTCTCGACGGCGTCATCGCCCGACGCTACGGCGGGACCGACGCAGGTCCGTATCTCGACTCTCTCGCGGACGTGGCTTCGTTCGGCGTCGCCCCGGCGCTCCTTGTCGTCTCTGTCGTCCGCGAAATGTGGGGCTTCGACCGACTTCGAGTCGTCGCCGGTGTCGCCGTTGCGGCGCTGTTTGTAGCGGCGGCCGTCATTCGCTTGGCACTCTACACGGCCTACGACAGCGGGAGCGACGAGACGGTCGGCGTTCCGACGACGCTTGCGGCCACCATCCTCTCCGCCGGCGTTCTGGTCGGGTTCGTCGACCCGATGCTGCTCGTTGTTCTCTCGGCGGTCATGGCTGCGCTGATGCTCTCTGATGTGACGTACCCTGACCTCCACGCACAGGATGCGCTCGTGATGGGCGTCGTGCAAGGACTCGCTATCGTCCTCTCAGGGAATCTCGGCGAGGGATTCGCGTTTGGACTGCTGTTCTTGGCACTCGGCTATCTGTTCTTAGGGCCGCGATTCTACTGGGGCTAAGTCGCGGTTACCCGTCTAAAACGCGTTTCGAGTCGGCTTACATCCCCATGTCCGCCGCATCCTCCGGAATCGGGAGGTCGTGCGGCGAGACATCGAGAAGTTCTGCGGCGTGGTCGAGCGCCATGTCGAAACCGTAGTAGCGTTCTAACTCGTCGCCGTCGACGGTCGGTCGTACTTTCAGCATCGCATAGCCGTCGATGTTCTGTGCCACGGCGGCGGTTCGGCCCTCGCGGTCGAATTCGAGGACGCGTTCGGAATCGGTGACGTAGTACCGCGCGGTGATGCCGTCAGCAGTCGCCTCCTGCTCACTCATAGCCGTCGCTAAGAACCGGGGTGTGTCTAATGTACCGGTTCTATCGAGGACCGATTGTACGAGTCCCAGATTTAGAACGAAAGTGACGTGTCCCTCCTTCGAGGAACAGGAGGTATGTGGTTTCAGAGCGGCCGTCGGCGCGACCTCTGCGCCATCCTCTACGATGCGGGTGAACTCCGGGGACAGAAGGTAAAGACGCGATTAGAGCGCTACTACGACGTCCGTATCGACCCACAGTCGTTCTACGCGACGCTCGACGCGCTCGTGGATGCGGGCCACCTCGAACGGCGAACCGAAGGGATACACGACGTGTACGGACTCACCGATGCAGGAGCAAGCCGGGTCGAATCGTACTACGCGTGGCTCACAGAACGCGTGGAAAATAACGAGAGACGGACGACCGACGCGGGCGACCGACCCCTCGACTGACGACGCTTACTTCTGTAACCAGTCCCCGATGGTGTTGCGGAGAATCTCGCTCGTGCCCTCGTAGATTTCGTTGAGCTTTGCGTCACGGTAGTAGCGCTCGGCCGCGAAGTCCTTGGTGTAGCCGTAGCCGCCGTGAATCTGGA
Source organism: Haloferax mediterranei ATCC 33500 (assembly GCF_000306765.2). Classification (NCBI taxonomy): domain Archaea; kingdom Methanobacteriati; phylum Methanobacteriota; class Halobacteria; order Halobacteriales; family Haloferacaceae; genus Haloferax; species Haloferax mediterranei. The sequence goes on along the minus strand of NC_017941.2, from coordinate 1,098,589 downwards.
TGCCCTCGTTGGCGACTTCGCGGCTAATCTCGCTGGCGTAGAGTTTCGCCTGTGCGGCCTCCTTGATGAACGTCTCGTCGCGAATCTTCAGGTCCGCGGCCTTGTGCATGAGAAGCTTCGCCGCCTGCACCTTCGTGTCCATGTCGGCGAGTTTGTGCTTGATTGCCTGGAAGTCGCCGATAGGCTGGTCGAACTGCTCGCGCTCGCCGGCGTACTTCACGGCGTCGTCGAGGGCCGCGCGTGCAATACCGATGGAGCGCGCCGCGATGGTGATTCGCCCACCGTTGAGCGTCTTCAGCGCTTGCACGAACCCGTCTCCCTCGTCGCCGAGAAGGCGGTCTGCAGGGATGCGCATGTCGTCGAAGCGGAGTTCGGCGGTCGGACAGCCTTTGTCGCCGAGTTTGTGCTCCGTTCCTTCGACGATGAATCCGTCGTCTTCCTCGGGCCGGACGACGAACGAGGAGATACCCTTGTTCCCTGCGTCGGGGTCGGTCTTGGCGAAGACGATGACGGTGTCAGCGACGGAGCCGTTCGAAATCCAGAGCTTGCCCCCGTTGACGACGTACTCATCGCCGTCTTTCACCGCGGTCGTCTCCATCGCGGGAACGTCACTGCCCGCGCCCGGTTCGGAGAGTGCGAACGCGCCGATGTCGGTTCCTTCGTTGACTGGCGTGAGGTACGTCTGTTTCTGGTCTTCGTTGCCGAACTCGTAGAGCATGTTGCCCGCGAGGCTCGTGTGCGCCGCGACGATGGTTCCGAGACCGCCGGAGCCGCGAGAAATCTCTTCGAGCCCGATGGCGTAGGAGTGATAGTCGAGTCCAGCACCGCCGTACTTCTCGGGGAACGGCATGCCCATCAACCCGAGTTCGCCCATCTCGCGGACGAGGTCCGCGGGGAACTCGTCGGTTTCGTCGATTTCCGCCGCACGAGGCTTGACCTCCTCGTCGACGAACTCTGAAACCATATCCTTGATTTGTTTTTGCTCCGCAGTGAGCGCAAAGTCCATACCTGGTTCTTTCATTGACTATGCTTATGATTTTCTCCTGCGGCGTTTCGAGGTGTACCCCACGAGACTTTTTATCCCCCCTTCCATAATACCGGTACGCTCGAATGTCTCGACACGCCGATGCCCGGCCACCGGCAACTGATGACGACCTCGATTGGTGTCACGATGCAGTTCAGGGGGTCTCCCGCACCTTCGCCCTCACTGTGGATGTCCTCGACGAACCGATGGCATCTCACATCTGTATCGGCTATCTCCTCTGTCGAATCGCCGACACCGTCGAGGATTCGTCATCTATCGCCTCCGACGAGCAGGCCCGCCTCCTCCGACTCTACGACTGCGCACTCGACCCCGACGACGACACCAACGTCGAGGAATTCGTTACTGCGGTGCAGCCGCATCTCCCTCCAGAGGACGAACAGTCCGACGACTGGATGGTCGTCGCCAACACCACCCGCGTCTTCCGGACGTTCGAAGCCCTCCCGACCGATGTCCGCGAGGCGGTTACGCCGCCGGTTCGGGAACTGGTTTCGGGAATGGCGATGTTCGTCGAACGCTACTCGAAGACGGGCGGTCTTCGCATCCAGTCACGTGAAGAACTCGAAGAGTACTGCTACTACGCTGCCGGGACCGTCGGCAACCTCATCACGAACCTCGTGACGCGGGGGAACGTCGACAGCGAGCGACGCTCGCTCCTCTACGACACCGCCGAGGAGTTCGGACTGCTCCTCCAACTCGTGAACATCGCAAAGGACGTACACGACGATTACACATCGGAAAACAACGTCTACCTTCCCGCAGAATGGCTCGAAGACGTTGGCGTCCCACAAGAGGAAGTCATCAATCCAGAACACAACGACCAGACGGCATCGGTTGTGCAGCGAACCGCAACCCACGCCAAGTCGTTCCTCGACGACGCACAGACGTATCTGGAGACGGTTCCCCTCCGCGAGGGTAACACGCTCGCCGCGTGGGCGATTCCGTTCCTCCTCGCGGTCGGAACCCTCCGCGAACTCGTTGCCAACCCCGAACACGCGGTGACGGGCGAGGGCGTCAAGGTATCGCGCCAAGAGGTGTTCGCTGTCGTCACCGCGATGAACGATGCTGGGTCCGACTCGCTCGCGGAGATGCGGGAGGTCATCTCCCGGCAGCCGTTCCATCGCGCGGCGACCAACGCCGACTGAAGGCTATCGAAGACCGTCTGTTCGACCCGCCAGGAATCGCTTTTTCCATCGCGTACATCGATTCGCTTTCGACTGGTTACCGGCGGTTCGGCTCCCTGTTACTGGCAGTTCGGCTCCCTGTTACTGACGGTTCGGCACCCCGCTACTTGACGGGTCGTCCCACCCCTGTCGTCGCACGACGGGCGCAGTTTGGGAGGATTTTTAGTAACCCGACTATAACGGGGGCCTATGAGTACCGAAGAAGCACACGACGACCACGGCCACCACCTGCCGGCGGTTCAGGACTGGCCGCGCGGCTTCGGCGAGGCGAGCTGGTGGCCGTTCGTCACCGCCGTCGGGGGCGCAGGCATCTACACCGGTGCCGGTCTGTACGTCATGGGACAGGACGGAATCGTCGGGCAGATGCTCGGACCCGCCGTATTCATCGGCAGCATATTCCTCTTCCTGGCCGGTATCTACGGCTGGTTGTACCACGCCTTCGTGAGCCACTTCTGGTCGCGCGATGCAAGCCAGAAGAGCGCGTCGAAGCTTCGATGGGGAATGATTGCGTTCCTCGGGTCCGAACTCGCGACGTTCGGTGCCCTGTTCACGTACTACTTCTTCATCCGCGCAGGCACATGGCCACCACAAGAACTTCCACATCTAACCGGGTCGCTGGTGATCGCCAACACAGCACTGCTGATTGCGTCCAGTTTCACGCTCCACTGGGCGCACGTGGCTATCCGTAACGAGAACCGCCGGAACTTCATCCTCGGTCTCGCCGTCACCCTGCTTCTCGGTGTCATCTTCATCGGGGGACAGGTGTACGAGTACTACGAGTTCATCGTCCACACGGACTTCACAATCACCACGGGCATCTTCGGGTCGGCGTTCTACGGTCTCACCGGGCTTCACGGACTCCACGTGTCCCTCGGTGCGGCCCTCCTCGGTATCGTCTTCGTCCGCGCACTTCGCGGTCAGTACTCCGCCGAGCGCCACGTCTCCGTGAGCACGGCCTCCATGTACTGGCACTTCGTGGACGCGGTCTGGATCTTCCTCGTCGTCGTCCTGTACGTCGGCGCAGAAGTCGGCGCGTAATCGACGCGTAGCAGTTCGCAGACAAGGCCGCGACCGATTCTTTTTATATGACTGCTCCGAGACCCACTGGTGCCGGCGCGTCCTGACGGGGGATGGCTGCGAGCGTCCACTGCCATGGGTTGTTCGGACCGCTGCCCCCGAACGAATTGGACGTGTCTGGCTTCTAGACTGGTGGCATCCGTGTTGTCGCCGTACGTACTGTTCCCGGTGAGCGTCGCCACCGATAGTATCTCTCGATAATAAGCATAAGCCGCTCCCACCGACGGCGTACGCACGTCACCCGAACTGTTCGTTGAACTGGTAGATATCCTCGTCGACGCCGGCGACGATGAGGTCGTCCTGTTCCTCGACGCGGAAGTCAGGGCTGATTTCGGTCACGAGTGTGCCGTCTCGCTCCACGGCGATGACAGTACAGTTGGTTCGGGCGCGCACATCAGCCTCGACAAGCGACTGACCAACGAGATTCGGTGCGTGGGTCCGGACGATTTCGATCTGCGATTGCGGCGCGATGACTTCCTCGTCGAGGACCGTCGAGGCGAGCATCCGGCCCGCGACGGTCGAAAGCGCGAGGACGTAGTCGGCCCCCGCACGGTAGAGTTTCGCGATGCTCCCGGTCTCATTCGCCCTCGCGATGACTTCCGTCTCCTCCGAGATATGCTCGGAGACGAGCGTGGCGAACACCGCGGTCGTGTCGCTGCTGAGCGCGAGGAGCACGCCGCGGGCCTCCGTGACGTTCGCCGCTGCGAGCGTCTGCGGGTCGGTGATATCTCCGACGACGTCGACGCCGGGTTTGTCCTCCTTGTCGACGATAACGTGGGGGACACCGGCGCTCGCCAGTGTTTCGGCCGCGGTCGACCCGACCTCGCCGTAGCCTGCGACGATAACAGTTCCCCGACGAAAGCGACGCGCCGACGAACGCGTGAGTCCACGGAGTTCTTCGAGCTGTTTCTCCCGACCGACGACCAGTAGAATTGTGTGTTCGTCGATAACGGCGTTCGGGGCGGGCGGTGAGACGAACTCCCCCGAGAACCACGCCCCGATAACGTTGACACCGGTCGTTCGGCCGATACCGCTTTCGGCTATCGTCTTCCCCTCGACGGGGCTTTCGCGCTGGACGAGAAGTTCCGCGACCTCGAAGTCCTCGCCGATTTCGATGGCGTCACCGAGGTCCGAAGAGATGGATGTGGTTGCCTTCCCGGCGAGACTCTCACCGAGGAGTCGGCGCGGCGAGACGACCTGATCGGCACCGGCGTAGTGGTGGTAATCCATGACGCGTGGGTCTTCGATGAGGCTGACGACCCGAGCGTCCGGTGCGGCCTGCTTCGCGGCGAGGATGATACTCGCGTTCGTCTCGTCGTCGTCGTCGGCGACGATAGCGAGCGCATCCGGCGCATTCGCGGCTTCGAGCGATTCGACGGATTCGGGGTCGCCGTGGACGACTTCGTATTCTTGTCCGTGGAGTTCTTCGGCGAGGTCGCGGTCCGATTCGAGGATGACGTAGGGAACGCCCATCGAGTCGAGTTCGTCGACGAGGGCGTCCCCTCTGGGCGTGAACGTACAGATGACGACGTGGTCGGTTAGGTCGGACGCCGTCGGCGGTGCCGTCCGAAGGGCGTCCTCCACGAGTGGAACGAGAAACAGCGGGAGCGTGAGGAAGACGGTGGTGACGCCCGTGAGTTGCATCAGGATAGACAGTATCTGAAGCGGTGGCGAGTCCTCCAGGAACGCCGCCTGCTCACCGTATCCGGTCGTCGTGAACGTCTCGACGACGTGGTGCATTGCACCGAGAAACGTCACGTCTCCTCCGACGAACTGCCCCACCGCCCACCGATAGATGAAGGCGTACGTGAGCATCAAGAGCGCCGCGCCCGCGAGATAACGGCCGAGACGCCGTTTGGCCTTCGACAACCCGGGGCCGTCGCCGGTAATCGACATACTCCCGCTATGTACGCCGGTGTCTAAAAAGGGACTCGACCGGTACAGATATCATGAGTCGTCGCCGAGACGCCGCGCTCGCAGTTGTGGTGCTGATTCCTGTCGCGGCGGGTCTATAGTAGCGTTTGCAAGTCATTGCACACCCGATCGAACGTTGTCGTGCGATCGGATGTGTCACCAGTTGCAAACGCTACTATAGCTGTTTTTCGTCCGAGGTTCTCCCTCTCGTTGGCGCTCACGGGTATCCTCGGCACCCTCGGTCTCGAAGTAGTGTTGTCGCTGAAACAGCCACTGGTCCGTGCGATGTGGGACGAGACGGCGGTTCAGGCTGCCGCTGTCGGTGCAGCGATTATCGCGGTCGCAGTGAGCGTCGCGGTCGTCGGGCCGAGCATACTGGTCGTTGTTTTCTTCGGTACCGTCACCTACCTTCTGTTGCTCTCGGCCGTCGAATTCCGAGCCCGGCGAACCGCGGACTCGAACGACTCGTGATACATGACCTACGACCGGTGGCCTGTGACCTGCGGTCGGTGACCCGTCACCAGTGACCTGCGACTCGCGGCTCGCGCCCGTAAACGCATCATGTGGGCAATATTTATCCTCCGACCGGGCGCCATTGTGCGTATGAACACCACGGCACGTGCAGTCGTCGCCGAGTGTGCGGCGGCGCTGGTGACGAAAGCACTGCTTGGTGGGTCGTATCTCGGTCTCGACGCATGGGTTGATGGAGAATACAAACGGCTCACGCTCGACCAGCCCGATGGCTCGCTTGGCATCGTCCCCGGAGGTGACCGATGAGCTTCTTGGCTGACCTCCGTCGCGGCCGTTACGCCGAACTCGCGCTGGTCGTCGCCACGATAATCGGTCTCGTGGCCGCGTTCGTCCACTGGGCAGGTCTCATTCTCGGTGGTGTGTTGGTCGGCATCCTCGCCACCTCCGTCCGCCGAGCAGTCCCGCAGGGACTCACCTTCGGCGGGGTGGCGGTCGCACTCCACATCGGCATGGTCTGGTGGCAGGGGGAACTGGATGCGCTCTTTGCGATGGAAACCATCTTCGCACTGACCGTCGCTATCGGATTTGTACTGCCGATGCTCGCGGCTGTTGGGGCACGCGCGCTGGTCGGCGATGTCTGAGCAGTCGTTCTCGTCCGCGTCTTCGGTATCGGCACCCTCAGAGGGGACGCGACAAACCCGAAATCGAGTTCTCGCAAGCGGTGTCGTCGCTGTCGCGGGGACGGTGAGTGTTGGCTGGGTTCTCGCAACCGGCACGGGAGCGACTGTCGCCATCGCATGGACTGCCCTCGCGCTGGCCGTCGTCGCGGGGCTTTGGGGATACACGTACGTGCACGCGCCAGAGAACGCAAGCAGTGGAGAGACGTCTGTACACAACAACAGCGGAGAGACACCCGTATACAACAGTCTTGGACTCCCGACCGCGGTGACGCTCTTTCGGGGAGTTGTCGTCGCAGGCGTCAGTGGAATCGCAGGCGTCAGTGGAATCGCAGGCGTCACCGTTCTCGGCGCAACCACCCCTGTGTGGGCGTGGGCCGCAGCACTCGGCTACGGGGTCGTTGCCGCGCTCGATTCCGTCGACGGGTCTCTCGCCCGCCGCCTCGGTCGCGTCACCCGTCTCGGAGGCCGCCTCGACACCGCCGTCGACGCCTTCGGTCTCCTCGCAGCACCCCTTGCTGGTGTCGCCCTCGGCGAATTGGCGTGGTGGTATCTCTCGGTTGGCGCGGCGCGGTACGTCTTCGTCGCCGGCCTGTGGTGGCGCGAGCGAACCGACAAACCAACGTTCGACCTCCCACCACGAACCTCCCGCCGCGTCCTCGCCGGACTCCAGATGGCGGTCGTCCCGGTCGCGCTGGCACCCGGCGTCTTTGATTCGTGGATGCCGCTCGTCACCGGTGTCGCGGCGGGCGGCCTACTCCTCGGATTTGGACGAGACTGGCTGTACGTCTCCGGGCGATTACGACCTGTGGATGCTGGCAGTCAGGTGACTTCTGTCGAGAACTAGTTAGTTGGACGAGGGAGAGCCAGCGAGCAAGGGGAGCCAGCGGGTGAGAGGAGACGGCGAGCGGGTCTTATTCAAGTTGGGCAAGCACGTCGACGTTGTGTGCGATGTACGCCAACTCGTCGGATGCCAACTGTCCGTGTCGTGCTTTGAGCCAGTGGTCGAGCGTCTCGTCGTCGACGCGGTCGGATTCGATGACTGACTCCTCGACGAACCCGAGAATACGGTCGAGGAAGACCCGTTCGTCGTCGTCGTGTGGCGGGTGGACGACCCAGTCGGACCCGCCGGCGGCGACGACCGGCGCGCCGAGTGACGGAAGGACCGAAAAGAGGTCGGAACCAGTGTCCGGGCCTGCCCGCTCGTCGCCGCGCATCGTCTCGTGGTAGGCGGCAATAATCTCGTCGTCGGCCTCGTGTGCGGGGCGGAACGAGGTTCGGCCGTCGAACGTAACGGGCGCGTAGAGAATTCCTTCGTCAGTCAACCGCGAGAGGAGCGATTCGACGGCGCGACGAAGCGGGAGGATGTCGACGACCGCGTGCGCGATGACGAGGTCGATGGCTTTCGGGAGGACCGTCATCGCCTCGAAGAGGTCACTCGTCACGTAGGTAAGCGAGACGCGTCGGCCGTGTCGCTCGATTCTGAAGCCGTCGGTCGTTGGCTCGGCCGTCCAGCCAGCGCCGTGGGACCACTCGGCGAAGGCGGCCGCCGCCTGGTCGGCCATGCCCTGCTTTCGGTCGACCATGATGTACTTAATCTCGTCGTGCGCGTCGAAGACGCCCCACGAGAGGAGTCTGCGGCACATCGAACCGGTTCCAGACCCGACGGAGACGACACGGAGCGGTTCGTCCGGATGCGACTCGGCGCGCTCCTCGAGCAAGTCGATGAGGTGCGCGAGCGTCGGCCGGTGGAGTGCGCGGTCGTCCACCGTTTCCTTCGCATGGAGATAGCGGACGAACTGTTCGTCGTGTCTAGTCACGCACGACTCGTCACGGCCGGATGGTATAATCGTTCGCCCGAGTTGTCCCGTTACCCCACCCAATCTCGTTCGACCGGGTCCCCGAATCCTCGTTTATCGGCCGAAACTGTCAATACAGAACACAAAAATGTAGTATGAATGGACTATTCGCTCGTTTCGCCCGGAAAGTATTTGATTCGCTTCCGGTGATGTAACCCCAAATGGATAGCGAGATTATTGACGCGGTGACTGGGTGGGACTCCGCACCTACGGACCGAGGATACGGGGGCCTCCGGTCACTCGCAGACGACGGCTTCACAGGCGCCGTCGTAGCCGGCATGACGTGGGGCTTCATGCTCAACGGTCGTCTCCTCGGTGTATTCGACGGGGACATAGCCGACTTCGACGGCGAATCGTTCGAGGCCCATCGCGCGCCTGACTCATCGTTGCCACTGCTCTATGCGATGCAAGAAACCGGCGGCGACATCCGCGCGCAATACTACACGGAAGAGACACCGCTGAGCGACGCGGACGGAACGCTCTCGGCGGGTGGCTTCACCGGCTACGTCGAACTCTCCGAGAACGTCCTTTCCGGCGACTACTACATCGTCTACCACGGGGGGAAATCGATGAGCGCCGCCTTCGTCGGAAACAGCAAGCGTCTCATTACGGGCGATGAGGCGTTGGAACGGGCAACCGACGAGATTGGTATCTACAAGGTCTTCGACGTCGACATCGACCTCGTCGAGATTCCGGACGACGGAATCGACGACTCGGCAGCGAGTGACGACGAATCGACTGACGTTGCTGCCGGCGCTGGCAGTGCCGCCGCTGCCGCCGGGACTGAGCACGACTCGGACGCGCCTGCCGAGGCCGAACCCGACGAACCACCGACTGACGACGCTGTCAGAGACACCTCGCAAACAGCGGAGCGCGGCGGAGACGCCACCGCCGCTTCGGCTGAACCGGCAACGACAGAAACAACCGGAACGACCGAATCCGCCGACGAGACGGACGGGTCGGCTCCGAGGGGAGCGAACGAGACGCCGTCCACGGCACAGGGACAGTCCGAGGACTCGTCGACGACTGAGGCATCGGCGAACTCGGAACACCGTACGGCAGAGACTGACGCCGAGCCATCGACTGAGGCGAGTGAGTCGGGCGAGGACTCACCGTCTGCACCCGCAACCGGGGCGTCCGACGCGGACTCCACGTCGAAGAACGGCGAGACTGCGCCCGACCCGCTCGCAGAGGGCGGAGCACCGGGCGACGATGTATTCTCGGCCGAAGCAGAGTGGCGGAACGCCCGTTCGATTCCCTCGCTTGACCCCCGCGATGCGAAAGGGGAGTCCGTCGGTGACCGACCGGGCACGCCGCGACGTGGGAAACAATCCACGAAGCAGGCGACCCGGCCGCGACCACCGCAAAAGCAGGAGTCGAAGCAGCCGAAACAGCGGAAGCGGACGTCCGAGCAAACGAGTACCGAGCAAGGACAACCCAACGCGGTCGACCCCAAAGAGGCGAACCCGGTGAAGGAGAAACTGTCCGCGCTGGAGTCCGAACGCGACCGACTCGAATCCGAACGCGACGCGCTTCGGAACGAGCGCGATGAACACCGCGCCCGTGCGGAAGAACTCGAAGACCGCGTGGCCGAACTCGAATCCGAGGTCGACCGGCTTCGAGCCGAGCTGGAAGAAGCCGGCATCAAGTCGGCGGACCGGTCGATGTCGCCCGACGAGGCGCTACGGGGAACGAACCTGTTCGTCCGCTACGCCCGGAAAGGAGAGGCGACACTGGAGAAGGCACACGCCGGACAGGCAAGCCGCGAGGAGGTCGTCGAGAACCTCCGTCTCGAACACCACACGACGTTCGACACCGAAGGACTCGGCATCGAAGGGCAACCGTACGAGGAGTTCCTCCACGAGACACCCGAATACGGCTTCGCCAAGTGGGTTGTCACTGACTTACTCTACGAAATCGGCGAAACGGACAACCGGTCGAGCCTCGCCGGCGTCTTCGACTCGATTCCGAAAGCCGACCGTATCGAACTCTACGGAACCGTTTCGGTTCCAATCGGCGAGGGTGAGACGGAGCCGCGACAGTTCGATGTTATCGTCCGCGACCAGATGGGTGAACCGCTGTTCGTCGCGAACCTCAACGACTCTCGCGACCCGGCCACCCAGCCGATGGTCACGCAACTCATCAAGGATTCGAAGGCTGTCGCCGACGCGAAAGAGACGCTCGGGTCGGCGTTCGTGGTCACGAAGAGCTTCTTCGAACCCGAAGCCCTCGAAGCGGCCACCGCCGAAACCGGCGGCGGTCTCCTGAGTCGGTCGAAGCGCAAGAGCTTCGTCAAACTCTCGCGCAAGCAGGGGTACCACCTCTGTCTGGTCGAAGCACGAAGCGGCGAGTTCCACCTGAACGTGCCCGACTTGTAGAACCACACCGGCGAATTCGCCGCACCTCCAAATTCTGACTGGGTCGTCGCCGCATTGTGACGTTCGGGGACAACACCTGAGTCTGCCTCGAACTGAGTCGGTTTCGTATCTTATCAGTATTATTAAAATCGAACGGTCCGGAGTGGCGACCAGTGAAGCGGTCTCCGTCGTCGTATCTCGCTGTACTCGGGGTCGGACTCGTCGCGGTGGCAGCCGTCGTCACGTCCTCGCACCCGCTGTACGCGGTCGTCGTCCTCTCCTGGCTCGACCTGACCACGTCGCTGGTTCGGCGGACGTGCCAGACGTTGTTCGCCGCGCCTCGGGAGACGGTTTCGCCGACCGGGGCCGCTCCCGCGCCAGAAGGCGGGAACTCGACGCTGTCGCCGTACGAGCAGGGGTTTTTCCGCTTCTTCTCGGCGAAAGTCGGGTCCGTCACCGTGGCCGACCGGCTGCCACCGGTGTCGCTCCACAACGTGCGGCCCTTCGTGAACGTCGTCTTCCTCTCGCTGTTCTTTTTTATCCCGGTGGCGGCCGTCGGGGTGTCGTCGAAAGTCGTCTCGTCGCCGGTGTTCGACGAGTTCTGGTCGCGGCCAACGCCGCTGATTCTCGCCGCGGGCACGCTCGCTTCCGCCGCGAAACACGGACTCCTCGTTCGGAACCACGCGCGCTCGGAGTGGCCGACCGCAGGGGCCGTCGCACCGCGGTGGCGTTTCGGGTTGTGGATGCTGTACTGGGTCCCGCTGTGGTTCCTCACCGCCCTGCACGCGACGGGTCCCGAAGTGGGTGACCTCCTGACGCTCGTTGCGGGGCTCGTCGTTGTCGGGCGAACGGTCCGCGACATTCGCTCGTTTGGCGACGCGGCTGGGGCGACGGAATCGACTCGGTCGTCCGCGAATACGACTGACTCGGCGTCGTCGACGGTCTCCTCGCTTCCGAGCGGCGAACCGTGCTCGACGATTCGGCCGAACCGACGCGCCGTCCGGCTCGCGGGCGCGGTGGACAGCCTCCTGCCGTTCGGCAACGCCGCGAGCAGTTTTCGTCGGGTCGAAGGACAGTACGCCATCGCAGTCGTGCTGTTGGTCGGCGTCCCGCTCGTCGGTCACGAGGTCTGGGGAATCACGTCGCTCCCGCTTCTCGGTGCGGCGACCGTGGCGACGCTCGGCGCGTACATCGGCGTCGTCGCACTCATCGGCGTCGTTCACTTTGAACTGGCGTTCGGCGCGCTCGAATACCGATTGTCCGACGACGAACTCGTCGCCTATGACCGCCGCCTCGACGCCGTCCAGTGGTGCGTTCCGCTCGACGCTATCCGTGACGCGACCGCCGAGAGGGCGCTGTTCGACAGTCCGCCGGCGACGGACGCAGCGATGGTCGCACTCGACCGGACGGACGATGCTGCGGAGACGGAGCCGTACCGTTTTTACTGCCATTCGCTCGCATTCGTCGACGAACCGGAGCGAGTTGCCGAGCGGCTCACTTCGATTCGAAGCGGTCCCGAGGAGGGTCAGAATGCGAGCGACGCGCACGCACAACGTCCCGTCTCGACGTGAGACATGGAAACGGCTCTCACCGAGAGTACGCTGCATACGCGACGAAGAGAGATGTAGCTAACGCGGCCGGATCGAAGACGTGCCCGGTGAGACTCGTCGTACGAAACAGGATAGAACGACCGCGCGTATCGGAGATTAGTTTTCGACTTCAGCCGCTTCTTCGATTTTCATCGATTCGAGCTTGTTGACAATCTCGTCGAGCTTGTCGTCAAGTTCGTCGACGAATTCCTGTGTCCGCTCGGTCGTAATCGCACCCTGGCTGGAGGGCTCGATAAGGTTCTCTTCTTCGAGAACGCGAAGGGAATACCGAACTTTGTGGTGCGGATAACCCGTCTCGTTGGACATCTTGACGATGCCAATCGGCTCACTCTCGATGACCATCTTCAGAACCTGCAGATGGCGCTCCAACATATCAACTTCTTTCTCAAGTCGGTCTATCATGCCATTTGTTAACTCTTCTTGGTAGGCTTTAAGCCTTACCCTCCGAGACGGCGAATAATGAGATAGCCCGACCTTGTCGAGGGCACTAATTAACCGTTGTGTTATCCGTCGTCACGTTAATGCGTGTTTATGGCAGTATTGGTCCTATCAATTAACAACATATGCACGAACGTGAGTCTGTTTCCGGGCGCGACCGTAATCTGTTTAGTGCGGCGCGGGGAACGGCCGACGTATGACTGTTACCATCGTCGGTTCGCAACTCGGCGACGAGGGCAAAGGCGCGCTCGTCGACCTCTGGGGCGGCGACGCTGATATCGTCGTTCGATACCAAGGCGGCGACAACGCCGGACACACGGTCGTCGAAGACGGCGAGGAGTACAAGCTTTCGCTCGTCCCGAGCGGGGCCGTCCGCGGCAAGGTCGGCGTGCTCGGAAACGGCTGTGTCATCAATCCCCGGACGCTCTTTTCCGAAATTGACGACCTCCGTGAGCAGGGTCTCGACCCCGACGTGCGCCTCGCAAAGCGCGCGCACGTGATTATGCCGTATCACCGCCGCCTCGACAACATCGAGGAGGAAGCGAAGGCCGACTCGGACCTGACCGTCGGCACGACCGGACGCGGCATCGGCCCCACCTACGAGGACAAGGTGGGCCGCCGCGGTATCCGCGTCGGCGACCTCTTGGACCCCGAGGTACTCCGCCAGCGACTGGAGTACGTCGTTCCGCAGAAGCGAGCGCTCATCGAAGACGTGTACGGTCTCGAAGCAGGCGACGAGTGTGATATCGAAGCACTCGTCGACGAGTACACCGAGTTCGGCCGTCGCCTCCGCGAAGACGACATGACGGTCAACTGTGGCGACTTCCTCGCCGAGCGGCGCGAATCCGGCGAGAACGTGATGTTCGAGGGCGCACAGGGAACGCTCATCGACATCGACCACGGGAGCTACCCGTACGTGACCTCCTCGAACCCGACGGCAGGCGGTGCGTCCACCGGCTCCGGTCTCGGACCGACCGTCGTCGGACAGGGTGAAGTCGTCGGCATCGTCAAGGCGTATCTCTCGCGCGTTGGCGAGGGACCGATGCCGACCGAACTGAAAGACAACGACCACGACGAGGAACTCGCCGACTTCATCCGCGAGAAAGGCGGCGAGTTCGGTACCGTCACCGGTCGCCCGCGCCGTATCGGCTGGCTCGACATCCCGATGCTCCGCCACGCCGCGCGCGCAAGCGGCTTCACCGGCATCGCCGTCAACCACCTCGACGTGCTCGCCGGACTGGACGAAATCAAGGTCGGCCACGCCTACGAACTCGACGGCGAAGAGCGCCTGACCATGCCCGCGACGACCGAACGCTGGGCCGAATGCGAACCCGTCCTAAAGGAGTTCGAACCGTGGCCGGAAGTCGACTGGGCCGAAGTCGCCGAGGAAGGCTACGACGCCATCCCGGACGCTGCACAGGACTACCTCGACTACATCTCCGACGAACTCGATGTGCCGGTCTACGCCGTCGGCATCGGCCCGGACCGCGAACAGACGGTCCACCTCGCGAACCCGTTCGACGAGTAATTACACACACGACCGAGACGAGTTCGACCCCCGGTCGCTGACTCGACGGCGTCGAACCCGTACGCTTTTACTTCGCGCAATCTACCATCACGACGATGAAAGAATCCCTGATGGACATCCTCTGTGACCCCCTCGACAAGAGTGAACTCGAGTTGGAAGTCGACGAGCGTGACGGCGATGAAATCATCGAGGGGCGGCTCATCGGCACGGTCACCGGCGAGGTATACCCCATCGAGGACGGTATCCCGAACCTCCTGCCGCCGGACATGCGCGATAACTAACCGGACCTGAACGTTTTTCTATTCCCGCTCCGACGGTGGTACCGTGTCGAACGCGCCGCTCACCGTCACGCTGAACGACGAGCGCCCTCACGACCTCTCGGTAGCGCCATCGTTCTCGACGAGAGACACGTTCGCGGTCGAACTCGAAAACCGCGGACAGGCGGTCCACGTCCACCTGCACGTCGATGACGAACTTTCGCGGGTGATGACGCTTTCCGAGGGGAACCACTTCGTAGATGGCGGCCAGACGAAGTTAGTCAATGTGTTCGTTTCTCCGCCGCCCGAACCGGTGACCGGGAAACTCAAAATCGTCTCCGGACACGGGTCCGAGACGGTCTACGTCGACGTGACTGTCAACCCGAGTAATGGAAAACCGCCGGTCGAGGTGGACGAGACGCTGTCGAAGCCGCGGACGCCCGAACCGGAACCGAGCATAACAGAGAGCCTCGCTGACGTGTTTCCGAGGGTCGACGTACAGACCGTTCCACTGGTGCTTCTCGCCCTCGCGGCGCTCGCACTCGCGGTCGGCGTCGCCTCGGTCTTCAAAAGTTTCGTCATCACCCTCGGTGCTGGCGTCGTCGTCGGCGGCGTTCTCGTCGCGCTGGTGCTGACGGTCTGGTAGCTGCGACTGCAATTATATCAATACATCAATATTCTCAGCGTTCGCCCTCGCGATGTCGCTCGGAGGGAAGAAGGAAGACGGTCGCGACGGTCTTCGGGGCACTCGGTGTTCCATACGCGAGACGGGCGGTGTGTTGGCCGGCGCTGTCGCCGTCGTCGCCGTTTTTAATTTCTATTCGTCGTCCGTCGGAACACCGCAGAGGTTGCCGTCGTCGTCGAACAACTTCGCGCGCAGGAACCGCGTCCGGTAGCGGTTGGCTCCTTCGTATACGTCCGCTTCGCGGATGTCGTCGATGCGGTCGTCGGCGACCGCTTCGATAATCGCTTCGACCTGCTCTTTTTCCGACGGCGTGAGTTCGAACTCGTAGGTGTTCGTCTCCTCGGATTCGAGTCGGGTCCACTTGCGGGATGCCGCGATGACGAGCGAACAGGGTTCGCGGCACGGGAAGACGCCGTCGCCGCCGTCAACGTCGAGGTCGGTCTCGTCGTCGTACTGCCACGCCCGCCGTTTGACACACTGCGAGTCGTCACAGCAGGTCTCGGCGACCCAGTTCACGTGTTCGTGACCGTCGTCGCGGTTCCACGTCTCGATGACACTGTACATGCCGGTCTGTCGCTCAATCGTCTCCTCCCAGTGAGCGATGTCGAGTTCGCCCTCGCGCTCGCGATACCAGTTCGGCACCGTCGCTGGGTAGAACGTCTCGACCGCCTCGACGAGGTCGCGGCCGTCGAGGTCGGGGAAGACCCAGCCGCCAGCGAGGTTGTTGCCGGTCTTCAGCGGCCGGTAACGGCCCTTTTCGTCGTAGGTCGCTAACTGTCGCGCTGCGAACGGTTCGTGGTACGTGTCGAGGTCGGACACGTCGAGGTCGGTCTCGTCGGCGTGGCGCAGTTCGTAGGTTCGCTCGCCGTGGTCATCGATGGTGACCGTGACGAGGAGTTGTCCCCACTCGCGCTGGAGACCGTCTCGAAGCGCGTCGTAGCGTTCCGGGATGGAACGCCCGTCTCCGCCGTCTGCGCCTTCGACCCACCGGAGGAAGGCCCGGCGTTGCGGGCTGGACTCACCGATGACGCGGTTCCAGAAGTACCAGTTGGTCACGTAGTCGGTGTTGTCGGCGAGCGCATCGGTGAGTGCGTCTTCGGAGAGACCGTCTTGTTCCGCTTCGGGCGTCTCCAGTCGGTAGCCGTCGTCGTGGTGCGTTACGTGAAGCCCGTCGAGGTGGACACCGTCGCCGGTCGCGGCGGCATCGACGAGCGCATCGAGAGCGTGCTCCATCGTTAGTCACCCGCCTGCGGCGTCTTCCGGGTTCGTTCGCGGACGACTTCGAGCGTGTCGCCGATATCTGCGCCCGCATCGGCGGCGCGTTCGAGCACTACGTCGGCCATCAGGCCCTCGGTGCCGACAGCGCCTGCATACCAGATATCGTGGCCGTCGACCGCGGCGGGAACGTCGTAGCCCATGCGGTAATCGTCGGTGAGGCCCATATCCTCCGGAATGTCCTCCTGCGTGTGGAACCCGTCCGCGATAAACAGCGGGACGACGACGATGTCGTCGGACTCGAAGAAGTCGGTCACGTCGTCGACTTCCGGCTCTTCGTCCATGTAGAGCGCCTGTACCTCGTCGAATCGACCCTTCTCTCGAATGCGGTCGGCGTGGTACTCGATTGCTTTCGCGGAGTTCTCGTTGCGCTCGGTTCCGTGACCGACGACCGCGAGTCCGAATCCCCCGCCGACGTTCGGGTCGCCGGTGACGGATTCCGCGCGACGGACGATGACATCGGTCATCGCCTCGTGCGTCCCGACCGGACCGCAGTAGTGGACCCTCTTTTCGGGTACGTCGTCGGCGGTGAGCGTGACGTGTGATGCCGAAAGTCCGTCGGACTCCCAGTCAGATACGTTCCACCCATCGAGCCGAAGCTCTCGCGGGATGACCTGCTCGGTGAAGTAGCCCTCGCTGACGAAAAGCGGGACCACGTACACCTCGTCGGACTCGACGGTTCGGAGGACTTCACGAATCGACGGCTCTTCCTTCCAGAATCCGGTTCGGACCTCGTCGAACGCGTCTACGTCGCGGATAGTATCCGCGTGGTCGTAGGTGGGTGCGCTCGAATCCGGGTTCAGGTGCGACCCGTGCGCCACGATGACCAGCGCTTGCATGTCCGGGGGTTACGACGGGACTGTCTTATGAACTTCGCATCCAGAAAAGGAATCTTGGCGTTCAGCCAACTCGCGTTCACCGCCCGTTCACGAAGCGTCGATGGCGGCGGCTTTTTGCACACGCCCGACGACCCCCCAGATATGTCTCTCGCCGCCGACGCGCGCGATGCCGTTCGCGAACGACCGTTCCTCCTCACCGCGCTCCGTGCGGGCGTCGTCAACTATGCCGCCGTCGCCTCCTATCTCGACCTCGGAGACGACGACGCGGTTTCGGCCGCACTCCGGCGCTTTGCCGAAGACCTGCCCGAACTCGAACCCGATGCCCGCGAGGCGACCGTGACGATGCGCAGCGGCGTCGGACTCGTCGGTGAGGATATCGAGGAAACGGACGACGAGCCGATTCTCTCGGTTGCCGGTGTCGACCTTGCGGCCGGTGGCCCGCTCACCGCGATAATTGCCGAGGGTGAAGTCGACACGGCAGCCCTCACGACTGTCCTCTCACGCCTCGATGCCGAGTCCGTCGTCGTCGATTCGGCTGGCGTCGCTGGCGACACGATGGCGGTCGTCGTTCCGCGTCGACAGGGGGCCGCCGCGCTCCGAGTCGTCGAATCGGCTATCGAGAACGTGTACGTCTGAGTGTTCCGGCAGTGAGGGATTCTCCGACACTCGTTCCGACGGGTTGAAAATCCTCCCACGAGTAGCCGAGAGCGATGACCCTGTCCGTGACCAACACCCTGACGGGAGCGCGCGAGGAGTTCGAGTCGCACGGCGACGAAGTGCTGCTCTACGTCTGTGGACTGACGGTCTCGGACGACGCACACCTCGGCCACGCTCGCCTGTGGATGCACGCAGACCTGATGCACCGCTGGCTCGAATACGAGGGCTACGACGTCCGACACGTCGAAAACTTCACCGACGTGAACGAGAAGATTGCCGCCCGCATCGGCGAAGACGACCTCGGCGAGGACGAATCGTCCGTCGCCGAACACTTCGTCGACGACGTAATCAGCGACATGCGCGGCCTCAATCTGAAGCGAGCGGAGGTCTACCCGCGCGTCTCCGAGCACATTCCCGAGATTATCGACCTCATCGAGACGCTCGTCGACCGCGGGCACGCCTACGAGTCGAACGGTTCCGTCTACTTCGACGTGTCCACGTTCGACGACTACGGCAAACTCTCGAACCAGAAACTCGAAGAATTGGAGTCCCGCGCAAACGACAGCGAGCGCTCCGAGAAGCGGAACCCCACCGACTTCGCACTCTGGAAGGCCGGTGCCGTCGCACCCGAGACGGCGGCCGAACACCGACATCCCGACCTTGACCCGCTTACGGACCCGTGCGGGCAGACGTGGGAGTCGCCGTGGGGCGAGGGCCGACCCGGGTGGCACATCGAGTGCTCTGCGATGTCGATGACCCACCTCGACGAAACCATCGACATCCACGTCGGCGGCCGCGACCTCGTGTTCCCGCATCACGAAAACGAGATTGCCCAGTCGGAAGCCGCGACCGGCCAACAGTTCGCCCGCTACTGGCTCCACGTCGGCTTGCTCCAGACCGAAGGCGACAAAATGAGTTCCAGCCTGGGGAACTTCTTTACCGTCCACGACGCGCTCGGCGAGTTCGGCGCTGATGTGATTCGGACGTTCTATCTCTCGACCGCCTACGGCTCCGAACAGACGTACTCCGAAGAGACGATTTCGGAAGCCGAAGAGCGCTGGAGCCGACTCGAACGCGCCTACGAGACCGCCGTCGAAGCGTGCGACAGTCCCGACGCGCGGACGAAAGTCGAAGCGACAGAACTCCGCAAGGCCGTCGACGAGACCCGCGAGAACTTCCGCGAGGCGATGAACGACGACTTCAACGTCCGCGAGGCGATGGCGGAACTGCTCGAACTCGCAAGCGCGGTCAACCGACACGTCGGCGACGCCGACGAGTACGACTATCGCGCTCTCCGCGAGGCAATCGAGACGTTCGAGGCCCTCGGTGGCGAGGTGTTCGGACTCTCCTTCGGCGAGTCGGGCGACGGGGGCGACGTCTCAGTCGCCGAAGACCTCGTGCAACTCGTCTTGGACGTGCGCGAGGCCGAACGCGAGGCAGGTAATTACGAGCGCGCGGACGAACTTCGAGACGAACTGACTGCTCTCGGTGTCGAAGTCGAAGACAGTTCTGACGGCGCGACGTTCCGCTTCGAGTAAGCAGTCACACCACGACTCAACAGCTTTCTTTTCGGCCTCGAAGTCACTGCCGGCTACGGCTGCGTCGCCGTCTCACCGATGTCGACTGACGCACCGCTCACGACGAACCGCGCACCCCCGTCTCGGCCGTGTTCGACGTAGATGTCCCAGCCGTGGGCATCCACGATTTCGGCGACGATAGCGAGCCCGAGTCCGGTTCCGCCGCTGTTCGTCGAAAACCCCGACTCGAACACGTCGTCTCGTTTGTCCTCTGGAATTCCCATTCCCGAATCTTCGACGTAGAATCCGTCGTCGGTCGTTCCGACCCAGAGATTGATGTCGTCGCCGCCGTGTTCGAACGCGTTACGAACGAGGTTTTCGAAGAGCCGCCGGAGTCGGTCGGGGTCGGCGGCGATGGTTCCGTCCGATTCGATAGTGAGTTGCGCGTCGTCCGTCACGACGACATCCCACGCTAGCGAAGCGATGTTTCCGAGTCGAACCGGCGTCGGGTCCTCGACGATTTGCCCGTGTCGGGCGAGACTGAGCGCATCCTGGATGATGTCGTCCATCCGTTCGAGTGCGCGTTGTGCCGTCTCTGTGTGGGCGTCGTCTCCCGTCTCGCGCGCCAGTTCGAGATGACCGGATGCGATGTTGAGCGGGTTGCGGAGGTCGTGAGAGACCACGCTTGCGAACCGTTCCAGTCGCTCGTTCGCCCGACTGAGTTTCCGTTCTCGTTTCGTCCGTTCGGTGATATCTCGAAGGTTCAGGACGATACCCTCTACGAACGGCTCGTTCAGTAGGTTTCGTCCGATTCCTTCGACGACCACGGGGTCGTCTCCGGGGCCGCTAATGCGCGCCTCGAATCGTTCGGCTCCCCCCGGCAGTTCACAAATCCGGGAAAACGTCTGTTTCACCGAGTCGAGGTCCACGTCATCGACAAGGTCGAAACTGGATTTGCCGATGAGTGCGTCCGGAGAATGTCCGGTCAACTCTTCGATTGGCGGACTCACGTACTCGATTCGACCCTCCTCGTCGAGGACGGCAATGACATCCGACGCGTGTTCGATGGAGGATTGAAATCGCCGCTGAGCACGCTGTCGCTCAGTCGCGTCACGGATGGTGACGACCATCCCGCTTTCACCTTCGGCAAGCGGCGATGCCCTGACTTCGAGATACCGATGGGTCCCGTCCCCATCTACCTCGAAGACGACTGTCGTATCCTGTCTGCTGTCGCCCTGTACGTCTTCGAGAAGGTCGTCGATTGGCGGTGCCACCGTCGAGAGATGGCATCCAATAGAATCATCGGGCGACGAGAGCAGTTGCTGTGCTGCCGGATTCAAATCGATGATTCGACGGTCCTTGTCGAGGACAACGTAGGCGTCTCGCATCTCCTCGACGACGGTGTCCCGGGCGACTGGCACGAGGTCCAAGAGCCGATATCGAAAGAGTGCAACCGCGAAGAGCACGCCGGAGGCGGCGAACGCGATAGACGTGTAGTTGAGTACCGAACCACCCAGGACCCAGTAGATATTTGGTGCGAGTGAGACGGCAGCACCGGCGAAGATAGCGAGTCCCTGTATTCGGAGGACTCGCCGCAACCGAAGGATTCGGCGCAATAGAACCGACATCCCGAGAAGAACCAGCAGATACGAGTAGGCGACGTGGGCGTAGTACCACAGGTGGAGTTCACGCTGGACGACGACGAGCGGTGACTCGGTGATACCGGTCACAGTCCACGCAAGTCCGTGGAGAGGATTCGCCATGACCATGGCTGACAAGAGAACAGACGGCACGGTGATAATTGCAATCCGCTTCCGTGTGGGCGTGATTCGAGAGTCGGCGTACTGGAGGGCGAAGGCGAGCCACGCGGGTGGGAGGACGCTGACACCGACATATGACAGTCGAAGCCAGAACAATTGCCACTCCACACTGGTTCCGGCAAGTTGGAGAAGATACAACGCGGACCACCACGCTGAAGCGACGGTAATCGTCCCGAGTGCAGTTGCACCGGTCGTCGTGCGATATCGAAACGAGTACGCAGCGATTGCTCCCGCCAAGAGGACAGACACAATGAGGGGGATAAAGATGGGATGAAACTGCCACGTACCGTCCATCGTGCGAAAACAAACGGACCCGTGTTATAAGGGTTGGCAGTACTGTCAGCTGCCGAGAATCACATCGTAAAGAGGTGTGAGTCGTCCGGGATGTCGAACAGTCCCATCCGAACGCCAGCGTCCAGCCAGCCGTACCCGTAGGAGAATGATGCGAGCGCGTTCACCCAGTCATCCGTATCTTTGAAGTGGCGGCCGTCGTCGAGATAGGATTCGGCCATTTCGAGGCAGTCGGCGGCGGCGTGGCCGAGGTGAGTCTCCTCGGGGACGGCCTGTACTGCTTCATCGAGCGCATCGGCGAGCATGCTCTCGTATCGGTTCGTCTTCTCGTGAAGGTCGGCGGTCATGTCCAGTTGTGTGTCCGCAACGGATACCGGTCTTTCGCTCCGTGTTGGTGACGACCGGCTCGCACATCTGTGATATGTGTTCTCGTGGCGGTTTTGTAGCAGGTCTCGCAATACAGCGAAACCTTAAGACACCGCTGAAGCGAACTACGAGCCATGACAGAAGACGCCGATTCGTTCGTCGAGCACAGGAAGCTCATCATCGCTGGTTCGGGCATTTCTGGCCTCTCGTCGGCTATCTACGCTGCGCGCTCCAACAACGAACCACTCGTATTCGAAGGCGACGAGCCGGGTGGCCAGCTTACCCTTACGACGGAAGTCGACAACTATCCCGGCTTCCCCGAGGGTATCTCCGGTCCCGAACTCATCAACAACATGAAAGAGCAGGCCAAGCGCTTCGGCACGGAGATTCGCCACGGCATCATCGAGGATGTCGATGCATCGGAGCGCCCCTTCACGGTCACACTGCAGAACGGCGATGTCTACACCACCGACGCACTCATCTCTGCTTCCGGCGCGTCGGCGCGGACGCTCGGCATCCCCGGCGAAGATGACCTGATGGGCTACGGCCTCTCGACGTGTGCGACCTGTGACGGCGCGTTCTTCCGCGACGAGAAGATTATGGTCATCGGTGGCGGCGACGCGGCCGTCGAGGAGGCAAACTTCCTCACGAAGTTCGCCTCGAAGGTCTATCTCGTCCACCGCCGCGAGGAGTTCCGCGCCGAAGACTACTGGGTCGACCGCCTGATGGAGAAGGTCGACGAGGACGAAATCGAGCTGATGCTCAACACCGAAGCGACCGAACTCCACGGCTCCGCTGAGGAGGGTGTCGACCACGTGACGCTCGTCCGCAACCCCGAGGGCCACCCGACGGCCAAACTCGACGACCCCGAGACCGAGGAGTTCGACTTCGACGTTGGCGCGGTGTTCTACGCCATCGGCCACACGCCGAACGCCGACTACCTCGAAGGCACGGGCGTCCAGCGCGAGGAAGACGGCTACATTATCGCCAAAGGCGGCTCCGGCGGCGGCCAGACGGCGACGGACGTGCCCGGCATCTTCGCCGCGGGCGACGTGGTGGACTACCACTACCAGCAGGCCGCGACGGCGGGTGGCATGGGCGTAAAGGCCGCCCTCGACGCCGACGACTACCTCGAAGAACTCGAACGCGAGGAAAAGCAGGCCGCGACCGGCGCGGCAGAATAACCGACTCGGCGTCTTAGGAGTCACTTTTCTCTCGTTGCGTCCGATTCTCGTCTGGGGACGCACTCGGAACGAAGCCTTGGTAGCCGAGACTCAAGACGAGATAGCTAATCGCACCTATAGTATCGTTTGCAAGTCATCGTACACTCGCTCGACCGCTGTCATTCGACCGGATGTGTCACCAGTTGCAAACGCTACTATAATTCCGCACACCGTGACTACGCTACTGCACATTCTCTCCGCGTTACGTGAGTTGTGACAGAATCAGCCCGGTAGACACGCTGATAACGCCGAAAACGGCGTAGATGCTCGCAAATAGGGGCGCGTCGAGCACGTTCGTCAGGTCGGCAACCGCGACTGCGAAGAACAGAAGGCTGACGCCCACGAGACCACCGCCGAGAATATTCGGGACTCCTCGCTCGGTTTCCATGGTCTCTGTTCACTCTCTGGGGAACAATAAGTAGTCGGGGACGAAGCCCGCTCAGTCCGCCGGTTCCACAGTCACGCCGCGCTCTTCAGGTGTCAGGTAACACTGCGGGTCGGGACCGAATAGCTCCCCGGTCGCCGCGAGCGAACGGAGGCGTGACGACCCGCGACAAACGTCCTGATACTGGCACGTAGCGCACTTCCCGGTGAGGTACTGCTCCCGCTCGCGGAGTTTGGCGAGAAGCGGGTTGGACTCGTCGTCCCAGATGTCACCGAAGGGTCTGTCGCGGACGTTACCGAGGCTATAACTCTGCCAGAACTGCGTGAGATGCACGTCGCCGCGGTAGTCAACGTCGGCGACGCGCTCGCCGGTCGGGTCGCCGCCGTTGACGCGGAGATACCGGTGAATTTCGTCGGCGTAGTCGCGTCCGAGTTCCTCTTCCGCGTATTCGACGACGTACGCGGAGTCGGCGTAGTTACCGACTAACAGCGTCTCGATGTTCTCGCCTGCCTCGTGGTACTCGCGGGTCATGTCGAAAAGACGGCGGACGGCGCGTCGCTGGGCCTCGTCGTCGAGGTCGGCGTCGGCGATGTCGCCGCCGCGGCCGCCGTAGTCGAGGTGGTAGAAACAGAAACGGTCGACACCCACGTCGTACAGGAGGTCGACCACGTCTTCCATGTCGGCGGCGTTGTGCTCGGTGATGGTGTACCGAAGGCCGGTCTTGAGGCCCACGGAGAGGCAGTTCTCGATGCCGCGAACCGCGGCGTCGAACGCGCCATCTTTCCCTCGGAATCGGTCGTTTCGCTCTTCGAGACCGTCGACGGAGACGCCGGCGTAGGAGAGACCGGCGTCACGGAGTGCGGCCGCCTTCTCTTCCGTGATGAGCGTCCCGTTAGTCGAAAGGACTGCACGGATACCCGCGTCGGTCGCGTAGTCGACGAGTTCGACGAGGTCTTCGCGGACGAGCGGTTCGCCGCCCGAAAACAGAAGGACCGGTACGTCGTAGGCGGCTAAATCGTCGATTAGCCCCTTCGCTTCCGCGGTCGACAGTTCACCCTGCGCGGGGTCGAGGTCGGCACCCGCATAGCAGTGTTCGCAGTAGAGGTTGCACCGCCGCGTCGTGTTCCAGACGACGACAGGCCGCTTTTGTTTCTCTTCTCGAATCTGCTCGTAGTTCTCGTTCGGGTCGTCGTAGCGGAGACCGTCGCCTTCGGCGCCGCGGCCACACAGGAGTTTGCTAATCGAAATCATTCGGGGGATACCTCACTTTCGGCGGCAGTCGACGACGTATTTCCCTTGGCTTGCAGGTCGTTCCCGCCGAGTCGAAGCATCTCGTCGGCCGGACAGAGCCATATCGCTCCCTCGTCGTCGCCGAAGAGAGTTCTCGCCTGCTCAACTGCGAGGTCGCCGGACGGTGCGGTCACGCTGCCGACGTGACGCATCGGTTCGGTCGAATCCTCGCGGAAGAGTACTTCCCACTGGCGACTTCCGTCGATTCGGGCCTTTCGCCTCGGGTCGTCGTCACTATCCATGTGCACACCTTCGGAAGGGAACGCTACGCTCGTTTCGCACGTTTTCAGCGCGTGGGAATCGAAGCAGTAGACTTGCTCCAGTACAAAGTAGCAGTGAACGATGACGGAACGATTCTCTCGGCGGACTTTCCTTCACGCAACGGCTGCATCTACCGGAATTGCGCTTCTCGCAGGGTGTTCCAGCTCTGCGGATACCGATTCAGGCGAAAACGGCGACTCAGACGCGACCACCACGGCCGACACCGAAAGCCGAGACTTCGGCGGCTGGTTCGACCGAACCGACAACTACGACGGCGTCCACGACATGACCGGCAAGGACACGGTCAGTGTCACTGTCGGCGCAGAAGGCAACGGTGGCGGATACTTGGCCTTCACCCCTGCTGCAGTGAAGGTCTCACCAGATACGACCGTCGTCTGGGAGTGGACGGGAAACGGCGGGACGCACAACGTCGTCGAGCGAGAAAACGGGCTGTTCGAGTCGGAAATCACCAGCACTGAGGGCCACACCTTCGAGTACACGTTCGAAGAGACAGGAGAGTACCGCTACGTCTGTGTTCCCCACGAACAACTCGGTATGGTCGGCGCAGTCGTCGTCGAGTAGACGCCGCTGGACCGCAGAAACGCAACTAATCTTTCACGCTATCTTTTCAGCGTCACTCAACGGTGCCGTACACAGGACACAGCCCGTTTCGCGGAGCGTCTGTAACATCGGTTCGTTGACCCGATATCGCTCACCACACTGTGGACAGGTCACGTCGAACTCGTGCATTGGAGGCTCACCAACTATTAGTAGGCTCCTCGAACCCGAGGGAGCACACCCTCAATTCACGGGGCACTGATAGTTCTCCGGCAATCGTCATCGCGTCAGTCCTGTAGAATGGCACCCATGAGCTTCTTTTGTGCCATCGCGAGATGTTCGGAGAACGTCGACGTCGTGATGCCGAGTTCGGTCGCCACCTCCCCCTTGTTGGCGCGCCGTGGGTGGTCGAAGTATCCCATATCGTGGGCCTTCTCCAGCACCTCACGCTGCCGGTCGGTGAGTTGTCCGCGTTCGACTAACACGAGGTCGCGGGATTCGTCGGAAGACGACTGGAGGAGCCGACGCACGTCCACTGAACCGGACGCCTCACGAAGGGCGGAGACAACGTCACGGAGCGTGTCCACATCGGGGGCATGGAACGTCAAGAAGAGCGCGCCGTCACGCGTCTGTACGTCAACTACGGGGCAGTCGAACGTCTCGACTTGCTCGCATGGACACCCGACGCCGCCCTCGCGTTCGAACCGATAGACGCTCCCGTCGCCGTAGTCGAACAGTTGGTCCATCTCATCGGGGATGCTGTCGGTGTCGTCGAAGACGAACTCCTCGGTAACAGCCCCATCCTCGTTCGGGGACATGCTTCGCGACAGCGCGTACCCGGATGTGTCACCCTCGGATACCGATGCGACGGGGCAGTCCGTCGGACCCGTCACTTTCAACTCTGCTCTGATGCCCGCTGCGCTCGTCATGTATGTACACAGCGGCCCCAGGCCCTGATATAAACACCCACGATACACCGGGCCTTTATATTGCGGGCCCTGTTCAGCCGCGTTGACCGGGCGGATTTTCGGCGACGTGTTTGTGAGGTGTATAAAGTGCCCCGCATATTCGGGGTGGACTTCGACGGGCTACGCGGACCAAACACCAGATGAGCATGCAGACCGGCCTTAGACGCAACCCGACCAACCCCGCCGAGATGCAGGCAGAGCAGGTTCTCGAAGCACTCTCGGACCGTGCGTGCAGACAGATACTCACGACGCTTCAGGGCGCAGCCAACCCGATGACTGCACAGGAGCTTTCGAGCACGTGTGATGTACCGCTTTCGACGACCTACCGGAAACTCGAACAGCTTTCGGACGCGAACCTTCTCGAAGAGACCCTGCAGTTACGCGCAAACGGAACGCACACACACGAGTATCGGACGGAGGTAGACTCGGTTACGGTCTGTTTGAACGACGAGGACGGACTCGATGTCGTCATCCCGGGGGAGTTCTGATGGGTTCTGAATCAGCACACACACCGGGTTCGAACACCGAAGTTCCCACGCGGCCGCGACTTACGTCGCGCATCGTCACCCGCGATGACGGACGCGAAGAATGTACGATTCATCCCGAAGATGCGACTCCGGACGAACTGCTGACAACGTGGGTGACCGCACTCGACGACACGTTCGTCGACCTCGACTCGATGCGATAGTGACGTTACAGGGCCGAAAATGGTATTCTCAAATGTGTCTCGTGACGAGTTAGTCGGTAGCTTATGTAGCAGCGTGGCCGAGACGGTTGGGAACGGCTGAGCGCGGTCGGTGGGAACGGCTGGGCGCGGTCGGTGGGAACGGCTGAGCGCGGTCGGTTCGGGTTAGCCGAAGACGAACGATTATAACCGGCTATGGTCGGTCGGGTCGCCGTCTCCGCGCTGCGGGCGGAGGCTGTCGAGTTCCATGAGGTACTCTTCGAGTAAGGTCGGAAAGGCCCGCCCGCGGAGATTCCTGAGACCGAAGTCGGCGGCCCAACTGATGATGCCGGTGTCCTCGGTAACGACACCGGCGTTCAATTCGCGGGCGAGGATGAGGAGGTCAAAGTCCTCACGCGAGTCGAGAACGCCCTGTCTGAGCGCGCCGCGATAATCCTCGCGGAGGTCGGAGATTACCTTATCCACGTCCGAGAGTTCCGACCCCCCGTCGGACCGCCGTTTGGACTCTTCGGCCTTCCGGACGGCTTTCTCGGAGACGCGGAGACCGCGATTGACCCGGTCCGACATCTCGTCGATAAACCGATAGACGATTTCGGCGGGGATGTACACCTCGTAGCGGTCGGGGTGTTTCTTGATGACCCACGTGTCGAGTTTGCCGAGCACGTCCTCCGAAACGCCGCGTTCACGGAGCACGTGCTCCAGTTCGGCGGCGATAGACGGCGGCATGTAACACGAGATATTCAGGTCCAGTCGAGCGGCAGCAATCGTATCGAGGAGTCGCTCGACTCCCTCTTCGAACGTTTCGTCGTCGTCTCGAATCTCCTCGGAGAGAAAAAGTGAGGTGTCGAGCACGAACCGTTGTTTGAGCGGGTACTCGGCCATTAGATAGACATTCGCACTCGTGGACCATGACCCTTCCCCGTGTGAGAGGTACATTCAGCTCTGTGTGAGTGATGAGTCAGTTCCGACGACACTGGAATCAGCCCAGATTCAAAACAGCGGTTTGAGTTGGTCGGCATCGGTCTCAACGAGATTTTCGAGTGGTTCGACATTCGACTCGGGCGTGGCGAACATCTCTCGCTGTGCCTCGATGGCGACTGCCTGAAGTTCCTTTACACGCGGGACATCGTACACACCGGAAAAGAGGACGACAGCAGCCACGTAGTTCGATTCGACGGGATAGTCGCCGCCACGAATCTCCCGCGACCCGGTCTCGTCTTCGACCCACGCCCGACCTCGTTCGAGACCGCGGCGGGTAAGCACGTCCGGTGGCCCGGCGACGATGACGAGTCCGCGTTCAATATCGGCTATTTGACACGGGAGCGTGAGTCGGCCGAGGGCGGCACGTCTCACGAGGTTGGCGAGTCGGTTCGTCGAGTGAGGGGTGTCATCGGAGTCGGTGCGTCTCCCGACGAGTCGAGAGAGAAGCCCTCGCTCGGGTCTATCGTGTTCGACCGATACGTAGCCGACCGTCGAAATGCCGCCGGTTGCGAGCGTACTGATGATTTCGGACGTCTCGATAGTCAAGTCCGCGTTGGCGTCGGTTCCGTCGGCACCGAACAGCACGCCCAATCGGCGGGCGAGTTCCGCGTTAGGCATCTCGTACGCAGCGTCACCGCTTCGACGCCAGTTCTCGTTGTCGAAGAGTATGAGGTTGTCAACCTCGTGGACGAACGTCTGGAGCGACTGCGCGGCGTTGATGACGTAGATACCGCCTTCGTCTCGTGCGGGCAACAGTCCGAGTCCGTAGACGGGCTTGGCGTAGCTTCGGCTGAGTTCACGTGCGATGACGGGTGCGCCGCCGGAGCCGGTGCCGCCACCGAGTCCAGCAACCACAAGGAAGGCATCGATTTCGTGAATCGGGAGGTCGTCGACCATCACGAGCACATCGCAGATGTCTTCGGCA
Organism: Haloferax mediterranei ATCC 33500; assembly: GCF_000306765.2. Classification (NCBI taxonomy): domain Archaea; kingdom Methanobacteriati; phylum Methanobacteriota; class Halobacteria; order Halobacteriales; family Haloferacaceae; genus Haloferax; species Haloferax mediterranei. The sequence continues at coordinate 1,069,449 of NC_017941.2, read as the reverse complement.
ACAATGTCTGCACCGAGCTCGATGTCTGCACCGGCGCCGTGACCCATCACGTGAGGTAACCCGACGAGAACCTGCCGCGACGCTGGGACGTGCCGCAGTTCTCGTAAGTCCGAACGAGCCGAATTGACGGCAATTGCGTCGGCGACGAAGCCAGTTCCGGTTCGTCGGTCGTAGTCAATGAGGGCGTCGGCGACCGTTCCGCCAGCCTGACCGACCCCGATGAGTGCGAGTTTCATAGTCCGGTTCCTCTCGAAATTCTGAATGTCAAGACGGACGCACTATGTTTGAGTATGCGCTGCGTAGACACGTATCAGTCAATGGCTAACAGTTGTGGGAGACCGTGAGTCGTCGACGGCCCGTTAGGACTGATTTGAGTGGTATGGTGAGTCGTCAAAACCGCTGTCCGTCTCGTCGGCGTCACCTTCCACATCGCTGGTATCGGTATCGTCTTTCATCTCGCCTGAACGCTCGCGGAACGACTCGCAGGCGAGTTCACCGACGGTGGAAAGTAACTCGCTGGAAGACACCACGTGGCCTCGGTCGCGGAGTCGCTCGTAGACGGCGCGACCGGCGTCACCGGCGTAGTTTCGTTCTGAAAACGGACGTTCTTCGACGAGGACGAGGTACTCAGCGGCCGTCGCGGCTTCGAGGTTTGCGAGGTTCCCTTCGCCGACTTCCACGTCTGCGACGACGGTCACGTCGGCGGCTTCGATGTTCGATTCGAGGGCCGCCTGTGCAGCATCGTCAACTGGGGCGTAGGGCGGGACCGTCGCGAGGTCTGCACCGACCCGTCGGGCGGCTTCGGCGTCAGTGTCGCCTTCGTTGAGCACGCCGGCAGAAAGCGCATAGCCCGCGGCAGAGAGGACGTGGAGTGCTCGCGCACCGGTTCCGCCGCCACCGACGACGTGAACGCGACCGCTCGCATCGTCGGACGATTGCGGGAGTGCAGTCACGTAGACGGAACCAGTCACGGGGTGCCGGGAGACGACCGCCTCGGCGTCGAATGCCGTCTGCAAGTTGGACTCGGTGAGCACCATCTCGGGGTCGCCAGCCGACAGGATTCGGCCGCCGGAAAGGAGTACCAAAGCATCACAGTAGTGAGCCGCGAGATTCAGGTCGTGAATAGCCGCCACCGCGGTCGTCCCATCAGCAACGAGGTCGGAGACGAGTTCGAGCGTCCGAACCTGATGGTTGATGTCGAGGCTGGCGGTCGGTTCGTCGAGGAGCAAGACGGGCGTCTTCTGTGCCAGCGCACGGGCAATGAGGACGCGCTGTCGCTCGCCGCCGCTTACTTCCGTAACGGGGCGGTCTTCGAGGGCCGTGATGGTGGTCCGCTCCATCGCCCGCTCGACTGCCGCCTCGTCGGCCGCGCTCCACCCGTCGAACCGGCCACGGTGGGGCGTCCGACCCATCTTGACGACCTCGCGGACGGGGAAGTCGAAGGTGACGCTCGTCGTCTGCGGGACGGTCGCGACGAGTCTGCTCGCCGCCTTCGAAGAGAGCGCGTGAATATCTTCGCCGGTGATTTTGACGGTCCCGCGTTCCGGTGTCAGTGCACCGTTGAGCGTCCGGAGAAGCGTCGTCTTCCCCGCACCGTTGGGGCCGATGAGGCCGACGAACGTCCCGTCGCCAATCTCAGCGGAGATGGCGTCGAGTATCTGCTGGCCGCCGAGGGACACCGAGACGTCGTCGAGTTCGATTGCCGGGTCGGCGTCGAAGGGGTCGTTCTTGGGGTCGTCGCTCGTGGAGGCATCACTCACGGCGAGTGCACCTCCCGCGTGCGGAGGAGATAGAGGAAAAACGGCGCACCGACCGCGGCGGTTACCACGCCGACCGGAATCTCAGCCGCGCCCGACCGGGCAATCGTGTCGGTGGCGACGAGAAACGACGCGCCCGCCAGCGCCGACGCCGGGAGGAGAATCCGGTGGTCGGGACCGACGACGAGTCGGAGCATGTGCGGGACGACGAGACCGACGAATCCGATAACGCCCGAAACCGCAACCGCGGCCGCGGTGACGACACTCGCCGTAGCAAGCAGGAGTTGTTTCGCCCGCTCGACTTCGATTCCGAGGGCGTGGGCGTCGTCTTCGCCGAGGAGTAAGACGTTCAGGTCGCGGGCGTGGACGAGCAAGAGGAGAAACGGAAGCGGGAGCACGAGAGAAAGCATCCCCACTTCGTCCCACGTCGCGCCCGCGAGGTGACCCATGAGCCAGAAGACGACCTGCCGGAGGCTCTCACCGCTCTGGAGGAGGAGAAACGAGATAACCGCGCCGAGAAACGTCTGGATGGCGACGCCAGCGAGAAGCAAAGTTGCAACGGGCGTTCGGCCGTTTTCCGTCGCAAGCAGGTAGACGACGAAAGCGGTGACGACGGCGCTGACGAAGGCCGCTCCTTCGAGTCCGAACGGAATCGAAAGCGGCAGTACGATAGTCGACACCGCACCCACAGCAGCACCCGACGAGACACCGACGATAGACGGGTCAGCCATCGGATTCCGGAAGAATCCCTGCATGACGGTCCCCGCGGTTGCGAGTGCGAATCCGACGAGCGCTGCGAGGAGAATCCGCGGGAGCCGAACCGAGAGAACGATGATGCGGGCGGTTCTGGGAACGGTGAAATCGAACGGCGAGACGAACTCGATGCTCGGCGTCGGGACCGACCCCACGAGCGGAAGGATAGTCGAACTACGGACGGAAACACCGACGGGAATCGGGACCGCGTCGACGAGGATTGTGACGACGGTCCGCGGTGGGATGGTGACTGCACCGATGCCGGCGCTCACCACGATAACGAGGACTAAAAGCGCGGCGAGGCCAATCGCCCACGTGGTCGCCCGCGTTCGAACACTCATCTAACACAACCGGGCTTTCAGTAGGCAAATATTTATTGAACTGCCGATGAGGCCACTATCGTGAACTACCGATACGTTGCCGCGCTCTTGGCACTCGTGACCGTGTTCGCTGGCGTCCCAGCGCCGGTCGCGGCCACAGACCAGACTGCACAGTGTACGTTCCCGATGACAGTCACCGACGCCACGGGAACCGAAGTGAACATCACCGAGAACCCCGAGCGCGTCGTTACGACCAACCCGAGCGCCGCCCAGACGATGTGGGAAATCGGCGCGAAAGACGAAGTCGTCGGCGTCTCGCAGTACGCGACGTACCTCGACGGCGCGAGCGAGAAAACGAACGTCTCGGCGTCGAGCGGCCTCAACGTCGAGGTCGTTATCGATCTCGACCCCGACCTCGTGCTCGTCCCGAACTCCTCGTACAACGCCGAACCCGACCGCATCGAGCAACTCCGCTCGGCCAATCTCACTGTCGTCGTCTTCGAGTCCGGCAAGTCGCTCGACGGCGTTGCGAACAAAACCGAACGTATCGGTCGCATGACCGGTAACTGCGACTCCGGCCTCGAACGCGCAGAGGAGATGCGCACGTCCATCCAGCACATGGAACAGGCACTTGACGGTGTCGAGCGTCCCGTCGGCCTCAACGCGTTCTTCGGTTACACCTCGGGCAAGAACACGTTCATCTCCGAGATTATGACGACCGCCGGGCTTCGAAACGGTGCGGCGGAGGCGAACATCACCGGCTTCGGCCAGATTAACGAGGAGACCGTCGTCGACATGAATCCCGAGTACATCGTCGTCCCCTCACACGCGCCGGTTCCGAGCAGTCCTGCCTACAACAGCACGACGGCCATACAGGAAGGCAACGTCATCGTCGTCGACGCCAACAAACTCCAACAGCCTGCGCCGCGCGCGGTCGAAGCGAGTGAGGAAATCATGAAGGCGGTCCACCCCGACGCCTACGAGCAGTATCAGGAACTCCAGAACGAGTCGGTGACGGAATCGACTGACTCGGCAACTGAAACGACGACTCAGGAGAACGCGACCGAGAACACTACCGAAGAAGAACCCGAAACGACCGCGACACCCGAACAGACCACCGAGAGTGACGCACCCGGATTCGGTTCGGTTGTGAGCGTTATCGCGCTTGCCGCCGTAGCACTTCTCGCTCGGTACCGGTAAGGAACAGCGCATCTCGACAGTTTTTATTTTCGCACGTTCCCCGCGAGTACGTAGCGTGCCAGTGGTCACAACGTCGAGAGCACGTCAGTGAGACTCACAGCGGACAGCCAGAATGCCAAGAGTTGCCCGCCGAGAATCATCACGATGCCAACGACGCCGAGCCAATAGACGCGCTTGCGCATCGTGCAACGCGCGAGTTCGGCGTCGCCTCGAATTAAGACCGATTCAGACGCTCCTTCGATACAGACGACGCCGGGGTCGGCGGCTTGAGTCGCGTTTCCGATGACGGTGACAGAGCTGTCGGCAGGGATATATCGCTCGGCGAATTGGAGGTTGTCGTCCGACGACTCGGGAGCCGGGAGGTCCGGATGCTCCCTGAGGAACGTGGCCGCGGGCTCCGGGACGTGCTTCGAGAGGTCGATAGTGAACGTGTGTTCTTTTTTGTTGAACGTGCGGGGGTCCTCTGCAGTGACCTCGACTGTGCCGTCTCCGAGCGAGAATTCGGCTTGCTCAGTCCCTTCGCCGAAATGCTTCCACTCTCTCCTCGAACTGTTGAAATCTCCTCTTCGGACGGTCCAATCGGTGTAGACAGACGGGCGACCGGAAAACGGTGTTTTGGGCTCGTCTTCCCGGTCGCCCGAGAGTGGTATCGGTAGACCCGAAGTGCCGACGAGCGAGTGTGTATCGCTCGGGGTGATGGCTTCGGGTTCGGCGAAGGACACACGCCGCAACAGGCGATACGCGTCTATCGAACTCACGGAGACAGCCACGGCAAAGAACCCAACCCCGGCGACCACGGACCCGAAAAACCACAGTTCGTTGCCCATGTCTGCTCCCGCGAGAACGGGGAGGTACGCCCACAGGAACGCCGCGATAGCGAACGTCCAGCCCACGTGACTGGGGATTCCGAACTGCTGAGACACTTGCGCGGAAGCTCCCGGGTCGAGCCACCGGAACGAAAACACGAACACGACCGACAGTATAACCAATCCAACGTACCCGAATCCGCTCATGTCACTTGTTTCCGACCACGCATTGTATAATAAACATCCGACTACGGAATCGTCAGGCGTCTGCTCCCCGCCCCGAAGAGACCACAACCGTATTACCGTCGGATGGCGGAGACACGGGTATGGTCGAGAACGTCATCTACCCCGCCTACCTCGACGCCTCGCTTTCGCGTAGCGAGGGTCGGCGGGTCTCCAAGTCGGCAGCAGTCGAAGACCCGACCGTAGACGAAGTTGCGAAGGCCGTCCAGCAGGTCGGCTACGACGCGGTCATCGAACGAGACAAACAGTACTCCCGTGAGTTCGAGCCGCGCGGTCGCGTCCTCGTGAACAACGCCGACGACGCCACCAAAAACGACATCGTACAGGCCGCCGCCGCCTACGTCGACATCCTCCGCGACTGATGCGACGAATCGGCACCGTCTCCCGAACGGCACAAGGACTCGCTATCGTTCGCCTCGGCGACGACGACCAACCGGACATCGGCACGATGGTTGTCGATGAATCGCTCTCGACAGTTGGCCGTATCGTCGACGTGTTCGGCCCGGTCGACCGTCCGTACGTCGCTATCACGGCTGACGACGGCAATCCAGCGCGACTCGTCGGCAGCAAACTTTACGCCCGCTGACGAATCCAGAGCGCAATCCCCAAAGCCTTCGGGTGGAAACGCCCCTTCATGTCACGCCGCGCCTATCGAGGGGTCGCCCTCGCCGCCCTCATCTTCCTCGTCGTACAGGTGGGTGCGCTCGCCCTCGCTCCGACCTTTTCCGAACTCGGATACCAGACGTTCGACGACCCGTCAAACCCGACGAATAGCCTCGTCTACATCGGCGCGATTATCGGTATGACGGCGTTCATGCTCGCGGCGTTCAAATACGACCTCGACCAACTCATTCGCGGGATTATCGTCTTTACGAGCGGGTTGCTCTCGTGGTACGTCTTCTCGGCCATCATCCCGAGCGAACCCCTCGCAATCGGTCTCTCGGCGGCCGTCGCCATCGCGCTCTTCGTCTATCCCGAGTGGTACGTCATCGACATCTCGGGAGCGCTCATGGGCGCGGGCGCAGCAGGACTGTTCGGCATTAGTTTCGGACTGCTCCCGTCGCTCGTACTCCTATCGGTTCTCGCCGTCTACGACGCTATCAGCGTCTACAAGACGAAACACATGCTCGACCTCGCCGAAGGAGTGATGGACCTCCGAATTCCGGTCGTGCTCGTCATCCCGACGACCTTCTCGTACTCGCTCCTCGACGACGACTTCGCGCGCGATGCAAACGATGTCGGTGAGAATGCAGCGGACGCGGACGCCGGGAACGATGCGGAAGACGCAGACGCAGGAGACACAGACGAAGAACGCGACCCCGCCGACCGCGACGCGTTCTTCATCGGTCTCGGCGACGCGGTCATGCCGACGGTGATGGTCGCGTCGGCGGCGGTCTTCTCGGAAGCCCCGGCGCTCGGCATCTCGGCGCTTCCGGTGTTGAATTTGCCCGCACTGCTCGCCATGGTCGGGACGTTCATCGGCTTCGCCGGTCTCATGTGGGCCGTGATGAAAGGCCGCGCCCACGCCGGACTCCCGCTTCTCAACGGCGGAGCCATCGGCGGCTATCTCATCGGTGCCGTGATTGCGGGTGTTCCGCTCGTCGAAGCACTCGGACTAGCGCAGTATCTGTAAAACCGGGTTCCGACTCCGGCAGTCGCCGGGGTTGGGGATATTTTCCCGTCGCTATTCTTCGCTTCCCGCACCTTCGCGGACCCGCACGGCCATCCCCGTCTCGAAGTCGAGCATGGCATCTGCAGAGAGTTCCGCGCGCCCGACGCCGAGGAGGTTGCCGTCGGGACCGACGACGCAAACCTCGTCGCTCGGGCGGATGCCGGGGTCCACATCGGTCACGAACTTCGCGAAGACGTTCTTGCCGTCGCGAACGAACGGGATGGACTCGTCGCCCACGCGGACGACGTACGCATCGTCGAGTTCGGCACGGAGTCGCCGCCCGCCGGCAATGCCGAGGGTGAAGCGGCCGTCGGTTCCGTAGGAGGTGACGCGGTCGCCCTCGACGTACACCTGTCGCGGGCGGCCGCTCCGCGAGCGTGAGAGTTCGATATCCGCGTCGGCAGGGAACAGCGCGTCACCCGCACCGCCCCCAAACTGGTAGTCTGCGACGACCCGGAGGTCTGCCAGGTCGGCCGCGTCGGCTTCGGTCATACCCGGTCGTTCTCCCTGCCGGCTAAAGTGGGTCGCGGTCGCGGACGATGGGGTGAGGCATGTTGTCACTACAGGCCCAGACGAAAAGTCATAAGTACCGGAACGACCGCCGTCGGAGTATGACTGCGGACGTTCGGCTCGCCGGCGTGGGAACCGTCTTGCTCCTCGTGAGCAGCGGGCTTCTCACGCAGACAGCCATCGACGGGCGGCTTTCGATGTTCCTCGCCGCTATTGCCATGCTCGGTGCACTCGCCACCGCTTTCCGGGTATCTTCGCCGACGGCTTGACTGTCCGTCTCCCCGTCGTCTTTCTATCCTCTCTCTGCTCTGTTTCTGCTCTCGGTTCGTTATCCATTTGATATTGGTCAGTTATTTCTCTCCCATCGGTGTGTCATCTAATTGATTTGTTTCTCGTATCCGTCCCACTCCGTGACCGCTAACCGCGGGACTCGACGACGCTTATTCCGATTTTCACCGATGACAACCCTCCCATTTACGTATTATCGCATCGACACGTCGAATGATGGCTGCTATCAAGTCCCTCCAAACCGCCCTCCGAGGTATCAGAACGAACCCGGTCTTGTTCCTCGGCGGACTCATTCTCGGTCTCGTCGTACTCCCGCAGACCGCCGCACAGTTGGCGCAAATCCCCCTCCTCCCGCTGGCGTTGCAGGCGCTGACGTTCTTTATCACGCCGTTCATCATCGCTGGAATCTACGGCATGGCCGACGAGGCAGTCGAAAGCGACACGTCGCGGACCTCGCTGTCCACACTGACCGACGTCGGTCGTGAGAAGTACGTGCCGCTCTTGCTGGCGAACGTTGTCGAGTTGGGTATCACCCTCCCCTTCGTCATCATCTTCATCTTCCTCGCTATCGCAGGCGTGTTTACACTCGGCATCAGTGCTGCCGCCACTGGCAGCGGCCTTGCCCTCAATGGCGGCGTCATCGTCCTTCTCCTCTTCGCCGGGCTGCTCGTGTTGGCATACATCATCATCATGTTCTTCATCCAGTTCTTCCCGGTCGCTGTCGTTGTCAACGACGCCGGTGCAATCGAGTCGTTCCAACAAAGCTATCGCTTCGTCTGGTCGAATATCGTGCCGACGCTCGGCTACTCGGTTATCCAAGTGGTCGCCGGAATCATCACTGCACTGCCTGTTTTGGGATTCGTGTTCTTCCGGACGATTCAGGACTTCCAAACGATACAGAGCACGGGCGGGGCTGCGACCGCAGGCATGCCTGCCGGGATGGGTTTTTCGGCGGTCGAAATCGCCGCCATTACGCTCCTTTCACTGGCGATGCAGATGTTACTGACGGCGTTCAAGACCACCTACGCGGTCGCTTTCTTCGAGGAACACCAATCAAGCCCTGCCGAACCTACCGGTCCAGACATCGACGGCGATTCGGTGATTCCACAATTCGAGTAGGACAGTAACGCGCTGAAACTTACAACAAGAACGTCTCTTTTCGCTCTGAGAGGTCGATGAAGGTGTCTGCGGCCTCGACGAGTTCGTCTGCTGTCGACTCCTTGAAGGCCATCACCTCGACTCGAACACCCTCGTGGCGGAGGTGCGTACAGAGTCGTTCGAAGTCACCATCGCCCGAACAGAGGACGACGGTGTCGACGTGGTTCGCGAGACTGACCGCGTCCAGCGCGATACCCAGGTCCCAGTCGGCTTTCTTCGACCCGTCACCGAACGTCTTGATGTCCTTTATTTTCGTCTCGAACCCGATGTCGACGAGTGCATCGAAAAAACGGTCTTCGTCCGGCGAATCCGCGCGGATGACGTAGGCGATAGCCCGGGTTAAGTCCCGCCCTGCGGTTCCTTTCTTCAACAGCGACGAATAGTCGATATTTCTCGAATAAAGGCTCTGTGCCGTATGGTAAAGGTTCTGCGCGTCAGCCAGAATGGCGACGCGCTGACCGGGGTGAATCTCAGTCATTCGTGTGTCGATTGGACGGCCCGGACTAATAACCGTCCGGGAGCGGAACTCAGACAGACTCCCATCGGGTACGTTCGGTCGTCGTAGAAACACGTAACTCAGTACCGTGCTAGGTCCAAGCATGGCCCAGACGCTATCCCTCGACGGCCGAACACTCGTAGGCGTCGAAAACGACGGTGGGGAAGTCGGCGGTGACACCCGGTTTCGTTTTGAACAGGACGGCAACGTCGTCACCGCTCACTACGCTGGAGGAACAATCATCGAAGGATTCCTGACCGGCACGTTCGACGGACGCATCCTGAACATACGGTACGTACAGCTCAACGAGGACCACGAGACTTCGACGGGTCACTTGGTTGGAATCGCCGAAGAGTTGGTCGACGGCCGCGTCCGAATCGAAGACGAGTGGGAGTGGGAGTCGAAACCCGGAGGCGGTCGTTCCGTCCTCGAAGAAGTAGAAGTGTAGACTTGGATGAACGGAATGTAGACCTGGATGAACGGAACCGTCAGTGCCAGCGCCCGCGCGGCAGGACCTGCAGGCTGCGCAAGTTATATTATACTTCCAGTACCCACATCTGGTGTGAACGACGCGACGCGACCTTCGCCGGCCACAACACGGTCGACAGCGTCGCGTGCCGCTTTCTTTTCGAAAAAACGCGTGTATTGAATCGCTCGTTGCGGGAGTAGCGACCCCGTCTCGGGCGGCCTTTGGTTGACACGCACTCGGTTCCACGACCGTTTCTCACACATCACCACAACCGTCTCCACACAACACAACGACACATGACAACATTTGACCTTCGCGGCGTCTATCCCGCGATGACCACCCCGTTCGACGAGGACGGGAGTATCGACTTCCAACAACTACAATCCGACGTTCGGCGACTGGAAGCCGCCGGCGTCGACGGGCTTGTCCCGGTCGGTTCGACCGGCGAATCGGCGACCTTGACCCACGACGAACACGTCGAAGTGGTCGAGGCAGTCGTCGAGGCGGTCGAAGACATCCCCGTCATCGCCGGGTCCGGTTCGAACTCGACCCGCGAGGCGCTCGAACTCTCGCGGCGCTCTGCCGACGCCGGTGCCGACGCGCTCCTTCTCATCTCGCCGTATTACAACAAGCCCGAACAGGCGGGACTCATCGAACACTACCGGACCATCGCCGACGAGGTCGACCTGCCACAAATCGTCTACAACGTCCCCGGCCGCACCGGAAGCAACATCCTCCCCGAGACGGTTGCGACGCTCGCCGAGCACCCGAATATCGTCGGCTACAAGGCCGCAAGCGGCGACCTCGGACAGATTTCACAGGTCGTCGAGTACACCCGCGAAGAAGACTTCGCGGTCCTCTCAGGTGACGATGGACTCACGCTCCAGACGCTCGCCGTCGGTGGCGTCGGGACGATTTCGGTCGTTGGGAACATCGAACCCGCACGCACGGGCGCGATGGTTCACTCGGCGCTGCAAGGTGATTACGAACGCGCCCGCGACATCCACCACGAACTCGGGCCGCTCTGTCGATACCTGTTCGTGGAAACGAATCCGATTCCGGTCAAGGAAGCCATGGAAATCCGCGGCTACGGCCCGGCGCGCCTGCGCCCGCCGCTGACGCGACTCACCGACGAACACACAGAAGAACTCCGCCGCATCCTCGACGAACTCACCGCAGAGTCGGCGGTCCCCGACGGAGGGAACGACGCGTGACGGTCACCGTCGGCGTCACGGGCGCAACCGGACGAATGGGTGAGGAAGTCCTCGCCGCGGCCGCCGACCGTGACGACCTCGATGTCGCGTTTGCGGTCAGTCGCTCGCCGGGTGCGGAAGTCGAGGGCGTCACCGTCGAAGACGCCGCCGACCTCCCCGACCTGCTCGCGGAGAACCGTCCTGATGTGCTCGTGGACTTCACCGGCCCGTCGGCCTGCATCGAAGTCGCGACCGCCTGCGCCGAAGCGGGCGTCGCCTTCGTCTCGGGGACGACCGGACTGAGTGAGGGTGGCTTCGATGCACTCCGCGAGGCAGCCGAAGAGGTTCCGGTGCTCTACGCCTCGAACTTCTCGCGCGGTATCGCGGCGCTCCGCCGGGCGGTCCGCGAGGCGGTTCCCGCGCTCGACGGCTACGATATCGAACTCACCGAAACGCACCACAACGCCAAGCGAGACGCGCCGAGCGGGACGGCACTGACACTTCTGGAAGATATAGACGAAGCCCGCGGCGACTCCCCACGTGTCCACGGCCGTGAGGGCGAAGCCCCGCGAAGCGAAGAAGAAATCGGCGTCCACGCTCGAAGAGCGGGGGATATTGCCGGTGAGCACGAGGTATTACTGGCTGGCAATCACGAGTCACTATTACTAACGCACCGCGCGGGGTCGCGGGGTGTCTTCGCCGCCGGCGCGCTCGACGCCGCGGCGTGGGTATCAGACCGCGACGCCGGGTGGTACGATTTCACCGAGGTGCTGGAATGAGTCTGGAATCTGACGTACGAACCCTGTGGCAGCGATACGACGACGGCGACGTAGACGCCGCGTCTGCAACCGTCGACGAACTCGACACGCTCGACGCGTTCCTCGACGCCCTCGAAGCGGGCGAGGTTCGCGCCGCCGAGAAGACGGGGACCGACGTGACCTCGTGGGAGGCCAACGAGTGGGTCAAGCGGGGCATCCTCCTCAATTTCGGCCTGCGCGAGACGCTCACCCGCGAGTACGGCGACGTTCGCTACCACGACGTGCTTCCCCTTCGCGACACCGACGACCTTGGCGACCGCGGCACCCGCAACACGCCCGATGGGACCGTTATCCGCCGTGGTGCACACCTCGGCTCCGACTGTATCATGATGAGTCCCTCGTTCGTCAACATCGGCGCGTCCGTCGGTGACGGTACGCTCGTGGACTCCTGTGACACCGTCGGCTCGTGCGCCCAAATCGGCGCGGACGTAAAGCTCGGGGCAAACACCCTCATCGGGGGCGTTCTCGAACCCGTCGAAGACGCGCCGGTCGTCGTCGAAGACGGTGCAGCCCTCGGCGCTGGCTGTCGCGTCACTTCCGGCTTCGTCGTCGGTGAGAACTCCATCGTCGGCGAGAACACGCTTCTCACGCCTCGTATCCCCGTCTACGACCTTGTCGACGAGGAAATCTACTACGGGCACCTACCGGCGAACCGTCGGGCATTCACCCGCTTCGTCGAATCATCGCTCGGCGACCACGACCTGTTCGCCGGCGGCGCGTACAAGCCCGCTGTCGTCGCCCTCGACATCGAAGACGACACCCTCGATGCGACCCGTCGGGAGGAGGCACTCCGCGAATGAGCGAGGGAGGTCCGGCCGTCCGGCGACTGGCCGACTGGGACCGCGAGCACCTCCGCTCGCTCGCCGACGAGTTCGGCTCGCCGCTGTACGTGACCGACCTCCAGCGCGTCCGCGAGAACTGTCACCGCCTCCGCGAAGCATTCCCCGACGCACACATCAGCTACGCTGTCAAGGCGCACGCCGGACGTGCGGTTCTCGAAACCGTCCGCGACGCCGGAATCGACGCCGAGTGCGCCTCCGCGGGCGAAGTCGAGCGCGCCCTCGAAGCTGGCTTCCCCGGCGACCGCGTCCGCTACACCGCCGTCAACCCGCCGGCCGCGGACCTCGACCACGTGGTCTCACGGTGGGAGGAGAATCCAGAGATGACCATCACCGTCGGTGCGGCGGACACTATCGACCGCCTGCGCGAACGCGGCTTCGACGGACGACTCTGTCTCCGGGCGAACCCCGGCATCGGCGCGGGCCACCACGAGAAGGTCCGAACCGGCGCGCACGCGAAGTTCGGTATTCCAATCGACCGCGTTCCCGACCTCGCCGAGGACGTGCGCGACGACGTTGCCCTCGTCGGCGTCCACGCCCACGCGGGAAGCGGTATCTCCGGCGACGACCTCTCGGCGCACCGCGAACTGGTCCGCCGAATGGGCGACCTCGCCCGCTCCATCGACGGCCTCGAATTCGTCGACGTGGGCGGCGGCTTCGGCGTCCCGTACCGCGAGGACGAACCGCCGCTTTCCCTCGACGCCGTGGCCGACGCGACCCGCGAGGCACTCGGCGACACCGACGCCCGACTCGCAATCGAACCCGGGCGCTACGTCGTCGCCGACGCGGGCGTCCTCCTCTCGCGAGTCAACACCGTGAAGGACGTGCCCGAAACGACCGTTGTCGGCATCGACGCTGGTATGACGACGTTGCTCCGACCGGCGATGTACGACGCGTACCACGCGATTTCGAACCTCTCTCGGCCCGATGCCGAGGCGGTTTCGACTATCATCGCAGGACCCGTCTGCGAGACGAGCGACGTGTTCGCCGACGGCCGATTACTCGCCCGTCCCGAACGCGGCGACCTCCTTGCACTCGGTAACGCGGGCGCATACGGATACGAGATGGCGAGCACCTACAACTCCCGTCCGCGCCCTGCCGAAGTCGTCCTCGACGGCGACGAGTCCCGACTGGCCCGCCGCCGAGAAACCCTCGACGACATCACCACTCTCGAACGCACCGCATCCGAACACATCCCCAACTGACCAAGCACCTACACAAACCAATGAGCGTACTCAACTCCGTTCCATTCGAAAAGTACCACGGCACCGGAAACGAATTCTTCGTCGTCGACGCCGAAGACCCGGTTCCCGACCGCCCCGCATTCGCACGAACCCACTGCGACCGAGACGCAGGTATCGTCCTGACTGGAAGCGACCGACGCGGCGCGGACGGCGTCCTCTTTCTCGCACTCGAATCGCGCTACGACCCGCCGCGGGTCGTCATGACTCTCGTCCAACCGGACGGCTCCGTGGCCGCCATGTGCGGAAACGGCGCTCGCGTGGCCGCTGCATGGGCCGCCGAGCGAGCCAACACGGACGAAATCATGATTGACACGCCCGCCGGAACCCGCCGCGCGACCGTCGACGGAAACGAAGTAAACGTCGAGATGGGTATCCCCTCGTTCGACCCGCGGGATGTCCCGCTCGAAAGCGACGACGAACTCGTCGAGGGTGAGGTCGAAGGACTAACCGTCACGGCCGTCAACACGGGCGTTCCACACGCCGTCGCGTTCGTCGACGACGTGGACGACGTGGACCTCGAATCGGTCGCGCCGTCTATTCGACACGCACCGCTGTTCTCCGAGGGAGCGAACGTCACCATCGCCTCGCCGGACGGCGAAGGCGGCTTCCGCCAGCGCACCTTCGAGCGCGGTATCGAAGGTGAGACGCAGTCTTGCGGAACCGGCGCAGTCGCCGTCGTTGCCGTCGCCAAGCGACTCGGACTCGTCTCCGGCGACGACCCGGTTTCCGTCTCACCACCGGGTGGTGCGCTCTCCGTGACCGTTCCCGACGAAGGAACGGCGCTTCTCGGCGGCCCGGCCGTCCGCGAGGGGAACGGCGAAGCCGACATCGTCTTCCGCCAACGATGAACGACGAGGGGTTCGACCCCATCGCGTTCCTCGAACGGGCCGTCCCCGTAGCCTCGAACGATGACGTGGACGAGATGCGTGACCTGCTGGTCGAAACGCTCGAATCCCACGGTACCGACGCGACTGTCGACGACGCGGGGAACACACTCGCCGCGAAAGGTGTCTCCGACCCCGAGACGCACCTCGTCCTCAACACGCACATCGATACCGTCTCTCCACACATCCCGTACGCCCGCGAGGAGGGAATTATCCACGGACGAGGTTCGTGCGATGCGAAGGGACCGCTCGCAGCACTTCTCGCGGCGTTTTTCGCGGTCGACCCTGCTCCCGACGCTCGGGTGACGCTGGCGATTACGCCCGACGAAGAACTCCTTTCGACCGGCGCGGCCGCCCTCGACGTGGACGGCGACTGCTACATCGTCGGCGAGCCAACCGGTCTCGACGTGTGTACGGCCGCGAAAGGCCGCTTCGAGGGAACGGTCACATTGGCTGGCATCGCTGCACACGCCGCAGAGCCGGATTCGGGTAGCAACGCTATCGACGCGCTCGCGCCAGTCCTCGACGCGATTCGGTCGTTCGACGACGACCGTGACGAACACCCCGACCTCGGCGCGGCGACGCTGACGCCGACGATGGTCAACGGCGGCGAGAACTCGAACCAGGTTCCGGCAGCCTGTCGACTCGTCGTCGACCGCCGGAGCGTCCCGCCGGAGACGGCTGGCGGCTTTCGCGAGGCGCTCGAATCGACGCTTCGAGACGCCGCACCCGACGAAGTTGGCGTCGACTTCGAACTCACCGAGCGGCCGACGCCGTTCCTCGAAGCATTCGCGACCGACCCCGACTACGAACTCGTGACGACGCTCGCACGGGCGTCGCGGGAGGCCGGTGGACGAGGTGCTGTTCGTCCATTCACGGCGGCGACCGAAGCGTCGTATTTCTCTCCGTCACCAGTGGTCGTCTTCGGTCCCGGCGAACTCGCCGACGACGAGGGCGCAGTCGCACATGCCGACCGAGAGTACGTGACGATAGACGACGTTCGAACCGCGGCTACATCGCTCAAAACTGCTGTTTCCGAGCTTATTGGAACAGCAACTGTCGATTAATCAAAACGTACTTGTTCGTCCAAAGATATATCTTGGACGATGCGTCCCCTCCAGTCGCTCACCGTCGTCTTTGTCTTCCTCCTCCTCCTCTCGACACCCGGGGCCGTCGTTGCTGACGGTTCCACCGTCATCAACTATCAGGGTGACTCCCTCGTCCTCGACGCGGATACAGACCAACACATCAGCGGAACGACGCCGTTCGAAGCCGGGGCCGTCATCGGCATCCGAATCAAATCGGTCGGTGGGACACACCCGTTTCTCGTATCGAAGCCGGTTCGTGTCGGTGAAAACGGAACCTTCGACGTATCGTTCGACCTTTCGGAGTTAGCACCACTTCGAGGAGGAGCAGTACAAATCACGGTTCGGCACAACGAGACAGCTATCTACGAGCTAAATGGAACGGTCGTGACAGGTAATATGCCTGAGGATTCGACGTTTACGCCGATACCCGGAGCGGACGAAACGACAACGACGACCGAGCGGACCACGACGATACGTTCGACAACCGACTCGATGTCGGGGTTCGAAATCCCCGGATTCGGCGTCGGAACAGCCATTATCTCCCTGTTATCGGTTGTGTTGCTCGCTCGCACACGGAAGTAGCCCACCGCGAAGTCGGAACGCAACGCCCTTTTTCCACCACACCTATCGTCGGCGTATGTACGAGGCGGTCTACGCACACCCCGACGGCGAGAGCACGGCTAGTCGCGTCGCGACCGCCGCCGGTCGATACGGTTACGACGGCGTCGTCATCCGCGGCCTCGACGCACGTCCCGATTACGACCGCCTCCGTGACGCGCTCGATGTTGACCTCGTCGACGCCGTGGAAATCGACGCACCGGACCCGGAACACGCCAGCGGCGCGGTCGGAAACTACCGACCGCAGCGCGAACTCGTCATCCTCCGCGGCGGGACGAACGCGCTCAATCGCTTCGCCGTCGAACAGCCACGAGTGGACGTGCTTTCGCGTCCGATGGCCGACCGCGGGAACTTCAATCACGTCCTCGCCAAGGCCGCCCGAAACAACGGCGTCCGCGTCGAATTCGACCTCGGACCGGTGCTCAGAAGTGACGGCGGTACCCGCGTGCAGGCGATTTCCGACCTCCGAAAACTCCGCGAACTCGTCGAATACTACGACGTGCCCTACGTCGTCTCCGCCGGGCCGCACTCGCACCTCGAACTTCGCGCGCCCAGAGAACTGGCCGGACTCGGAGAGGTCATCGGCTTCGACGAGGAGCAAATTCTCGACGGACTCCGGGAGTGGGGACGACTCGCCGAGCGGAACCGCGAGCGGATGTCCGAGTCGTTCATAGCCCCGGGCGTCGAATGTGGCCGATATGAAGAAGACAATTGAGGAACACGCCGCTCGCTTCTCCGATATCGCCACCGACTACGACGAGTCACAGGACAGCGAAGAGTACCGTGCGTGCGTCTCGCTTGTCGTCCACTACGCTGACCCGTCCGACGACGACGTCGTTCTCGACCTCGGCACTGGCACGGGAGCCATCGCACTCGCACTCGCACCTGACGCAAAGCGCGTCGTCGGCCGCGACATCAGCGAGGGAATGCTCGAACAGGCCCGCGAGAAGGCCGCCGAAGTCGGCATCGAGAACGTCGAATTCGACGAGGGGCGATTCCGTGACCCGAACGTAGATGACGGAGAACAGGTCGACATCGTCGTCTCCAACTTCGCCATGCACCACCTCTCGGACGAAGAAAAGCGCGAGACTATCGAGGTCATCTCCGACCTCGAACCGCAGCGATTCGTCCTCGGTGACGTGATGTTCTTCGGCGAACCCGACCCCGAGGAACCGTACTACTCCCCCGAAGTCGACGACCCCGCGACGGTCGGCTTCCTCGCTGACGCGCTCACCGACGCCGGATTCGTCCTCACGGCCGTCGAATCCGTCCACGAACAGGTCGGCGTTCTCGTGGCTGAACGAGCACCCGACATCGACGAATAAGCTCGATGAAACACCTGCCAAAACACCTGCGGCCGCGGTGGCGATACCTCGCGGTCGAAATCGAGACGTGGCCCGACGCGAGTCTCAACCGCGGCGCGTTCCAGCGCGAACTCTGGTACGCCGCCCAGAACCTCTTCGGCGATTCGGGGAGCGCCGACGCCGACCTGACAGTTCTCGGGTTCGACTCTGCGGATGGCATCGCGGAAACCATCGTTCGCGCCCGTCGCGGCTACGTTGACGAAACCCGTGCCGCACTCGCCTGCATCGACGAGGTCGGAAGCGACCCAGTCGGAGTGAGAGTGCGAGGCGTCTCCGGGACGGTGCGTGCCTGTTCGGAAAGGTATTTACACGGCCGGGCCGGAATTTCTCAGGAGAGAGACGTCGTGTTCGAGAACGAATCCCGGACCGCCGTTGTCCGCAATTCCCTCTTGGACGTTCGCGGTCCGGACGGGTTCACGGGCGCGACGCAACTCGATTTCGAGTGATATTCCATGCAGGGACAAGCGCAACAACAGGCGTACGACCGCGGGATTACGATCTTCTCGCCGGATGGTCGACTCTATCAGGTCGAATACGCTCGCGAGGCCGTCAAGCGCGGCACCGCGAGCATCGGTGTGCGAACGCCCGAGGGCGTCGTCCTCGCGGCGGACAAGCGCTCTCGCTCGCCACTGATGGAGCCGACGAGCGTCGAGAAGATTCACAAGTCGGACGACCACATCGGCATCGCAAGCGCCGGTCACGTCGCTGACGCCCGTCAGCTTATCGACTTCGCCCGCCGACAGTCGCAGGTCAACCGCCTCCGCTACGGCGAACCCATCGGTATCGAGACGCTGACCAAGGAAGTTACCGACCACATCCAGCAGTACACGCAGGTCGGCGGTGCCCGTCCGTTCGGTGTCGCACTCCTCATCGGCGGCGTCGAAAACGGCACGCCCCGCCTCTACGAGACGGACCCCTCGGGGACGCCCTACGAGTGGAAGGCTGTCTCTATCGGTGCCGACCGCGGCGACCACCAGGCGCACCTCGAAGAAAACTACAGCGACGACCTGACCCTCGAGGAAGGTATCGAGCTGGCGCTCGAAACCATCACCTCCACGAACGACGAGGGAACGTCGCCTGATGGCGTCGACGTTGGGACCATCTCCGCCGAGTCGGAGGAGTTCGTCGAACTGTCGAACGACGAAATCGAGTCGTACCTCGAAGCCAACGACCTGTTGGCGACCGAGGAAGACGAAGAGCCAGAAGAGTAAGCCGCGTCCCGCGGTTCCACGTTTTCTTCTCGAGACTCCCGTCGCTACTGGCGAGTCAGTATTTCAGTCAGTTCTCGTGTGACCGCCGAAAAAGCCCAGAAACGGATTCAGTTGTGGGACAACACGATGCGACCGCTCCAGTCGCAGTTCAGTATTCCTCGTACGCGAGGTTCATCAGCCACTGTGAGAAGGCGTTGCTGTTCGCGTTAATCTCCTCTTCGCCGATGAGCGGCGAGAGCATGTCGCCGGCCATGAGCAGCGAAAATTCGAGGTCGCGTGCGGCGGGTTCGAGGTAGTACGTCGTGTGGCCGCTGTAGACGGTCTGGGTCCGTTTGATGAGACCGAGCGACTCCAGCACTTCGGCGATGCGGCTTCCCTTCCGGGACGAGATATCGAGTTCTTTCCAGAAATCGCTCTGATGGATGCCGCCCGCCTCGCGGATGAGTTCCAGTCCCGCGCGCTCATCGGAAGAAAGATCGGCTTCGGCTTCGCTCGCGCTCATACCACGTACACGTCGGGCGAGTGGTTTAATCCTGACGTTCGACCGGTTCGAAGGCGGTCTGACACGGCGGTCCGTCGGCGAATTCGTACGCGAATTCCTCCGCGCCGAGCGTGATGAGCGACGACGAGCGCGTGCCGAATCGACCCTCCGGGTCGTGGACGCAGACGCCGAAATCGTGGTCTCCGAGCGCGGTCCGTGCACGCTCGCGCCAGTCGGTCATCGCCTCGCTCGCCTCGGGTTGGAGTGTCTCCCAGAGTCGCCGGGCGTTGTCTGCTTGCTCCTCACCCACCTCGGGGCGTTGCGCCGGGACGAACCACGAATCGGGCGTGCCGACGTTCACGACGACGTGGATGCCGGGGTCGAAATTCCGAACGGAGAGTCCGCCGTCCCACTCGTAGAAGAGCGCGGCGCTCTCGTCGGCGATGACGAGATTGAATCCGTCGTAGGTGTGTTTGTCGACCGCGTGCTCGACGAACCGGGCGGCGTCTTCGGCCGTCTCGCGACGTAACGCATCGCGGACGAGATGTCCACGCGACTGCTCACCGCCGCCCTCGACGTCGACCCAACGATTGGTGATACCGACGAAGACGCCAGCCTCGTTGTAGCCGACCCACGTCCCGCCCGCCTCGGCATCGCGCGGGGCGACGATTGCGGGTCCCTCACCGTTGGTCCAGCGTTGGGGTGGCTCAGCAGGCCTGTCGAGGAGTTCGTCACGATTAGCGGCGACGACGACCGGCGCGTCTTCGAACACCTGCCACGCGAGGATGAGTGTGCACACGGGAGGGGGTACGGACCCGGAGTGCAAAAATGCCATCACACCGCAATGCCGCGGGCGTCACGCCGTGGTAGTTTACTCGTCGGACTGTTCTTCGATTCGCGTTTCCAGTCGTGCAACGTCGTCTTCCAACTCCTCGACGCGCTGTTCGAGTTCACGTCGCCGCCTGCCCACGACGGCGATGAGTGATTTCAACAGCAGGCCGCCGACGAAGAGAAAAATGAGGACGGATGGAACGAGAACGACGAGAATCCCCGGAAAATCTGTCGACAGGTACATACGGGGACGAGCGCCCGACGTGTCAAAAATTTGTTGTCTGGCTACTCGTCGGTAAACCGACTCGAGTCCTGCGAAGCGAGCGCGACGTTCACGGCCGCGACGTTCTCCGGTACGTCGTGGACGCGAATGATGTCAGCGCCGCGGTCCGCAGCGATAGCCGTTCCCGCGATGGTTGCCGCGAGGTTGTCCCCGGTTTTCTCGCCGACGAGTGAGAACATCGACTTGTGAGAGTGGCCGATGAGAACGGGACACCCGAGCGCACGGAACTCGTCGACGCGTCCGAGGAGTTCGAAGTTCTCGGCCTTCGATTTCCCGAATCCGAGACCGGGGTCGACGATGATGTTTCGACGCGGGATTCCCGCCTTTTCGGCGAGCAGGACGCGCTCTGTGAGTTCGTCGATTACGTCTTCGACCACGTCGTCGTAGTCGATGTCCTTGTCCGGAATCACCGGCGCGTCGATGCTGTGCATCACGATAACCGGGACGTCGCGCTCGGCCGCGAGGAACCGCATTTCGGGGTCTTCGAGGCCGGTCACGTCGTTGAGGATATCGGCCCCTGCGTCCAGTGCGGCCTCAGCAACCGCCGCTTTCCGGGTGTCCACGGAGACGAGTGCGTCGAGGTCCGAAAGTGCCTCGATGACGGGCGTAACTCGGCGAATCTCTTCGTCTACTGGGACTTCTTCGGCACCGGGACGGGTGCTCTCACCACCGACGTCGATAATGCCGACACCGGCTTCGACCATCGCTTCCGCCTGTTCGACGGCGTCTTCGATGTCGTAGAACTCGCCGCCGTCGTGGAAACTGTCCGGCGTGACGTTGAGGATGCCCATGACGGATGGACCGTCTTCCCACGGGTAGCCGTGAGTCTCGGCGGAGGGGTCGCGTCCGAGACTCGCTTCGATCTCGTCGGCGAGTTCCGGGAGCGCGTAGGGACGGTCTCGGAGATTTTCCGTCAAGCGGTCGAACTGGTCGAGCGTCCCCATCAACACCACGTCGACGAGTTCGCCGCCGGACTCGTGGCCGGAAACGGCGCAGTCGCCGCCGATAGAGAACAGTTCTTCTCTGAGGTGTCTGGCCTGTCGTCGCTGGACGCGCGTGTGAACCGTCTGATGAACCGCCTTCGCTGCTCGCTCGTCCCGACTCCCTTCGTCTGCCACGTTGGCCCGTTCGAGCGTCTCGCGAGCGTCATCGAGAGTACGGTGCGTCTTCGGAATTATCGCTCGTGTCCACGTCGTTCGCGCCTCGGCGACGACGTACAACGACCCGACGACGAGCACGCAGTCGTCCGGGTCGGCGCGTTCTCGTGCGCGCTCCAGCGCCGATGCAACCACGTCACCCGTCTCGACTTCCGGAACGTCGATTCGTTCGAACACCGATGCAAGAATCTCGGGGTCTTCGGCCCGCGAGATGTCCGCGTGACAGGTGACGACGGAGGCGACGTCGGGCAGCGCTTCGACCATCTCACCGTGGTCCTTGTCGTGCATCGCACCGTAGACGAGATGCAGGTCGTCGTACTCGAACTCGTCGAGGACGGTAGCGACCTGTGCGCAGGCGTCGGGGTTGTGTGCCCCGTCTAAGACGACCATCGGGTCGGTTCCCATGACTTCGAAGCGACCCGGCCAGTGCGCGTTTCGAAGGCCGCGGTGAATCTCGTCGTCGGAAATATCTGGCCGGACCTGTCGGGAGAGCGCGACTGCGATACCGGCGTTTCGAGCCTGATACGCACCTAAAAGCGGGATTCGAAGGTCGAGCGTCTCGTCGTCGGTTTCGACGGTGACGGCGGCCTCTTGGTGGTTCACGCGACCGCCGTACGCGGTTCGAACGTCGGTATCGGCGTCCGCGCCGCCGACCGTCAGTACGTCGCCGACCTCCTCGCGGATGACATCGAGTGCGTCGCCCGCAGCACCCGTCACGAGTGGGTTGTCTGCGGGCGCGACGGCAGCCTTCGTCCGGGCAATCTCTTCGATGGTATCGCCGAGGACCGCCGTGTGTTCGAGCGAGACGTTCGTGACGGCGCTGGCGACGGGGTCGACGGCGCTCGTCGCATCGAGTTCGCCACCCATCCCGACTTCGAGGACCGCCACGTCGACGTCGGCCTGGTCGAAGTACCAGATTGCGAGGGCGGTCACGGTTTCGAAGAACGTGAGCGGTTCGCCGTCGGCGGCACGCTCGACAAGATACGGTTTCGCTTCGGCCACGAACGCCGACAGCGCGGATTCGGGAATCTTCCGCCCGTCGACGCGGACGCGCTCGCGCACGTTGTCGAAGTGCGGCGAGGTGTACAACCCGACGCTCTGTCCCGCTTCGCGGAGCGTCGAGTCGAGCATCCGGGCGGTGCTTCCTTTTCCGTTTGACCCTGCGACCTGCACGAACGAGACTCCCTCGTGTGGGTCGCCGAGGTGAGAGAGCAACCGCTGAATCGACTCGGTCCCCGGCTTGACCTGGAATCGCCGGAGGTCGAAAAGGAAGTTCACCGCCTCGTGGTACTCCATACGCGAGAAAACCCGGACGGTGGGCTTAGGCCTAACGCTCCTCACTCATCGGGCGCGGACGGACTACTCGTCGATATGGACGACGAGGACCGGTCGGTGGGCGTTCTCTACGACGCGCTCTGTGACGCTTCCGAGCGATGCGAGTTTGTCGCGGCCCGTCCGACCGTGGGTTCCCATCACGACCACGTCGATGTCGTGTTCGTCCGCATATTCGAGGATGACTCGGTGCGGAACGCCCTCGCGGATTGCCGTGGTCGTGTCACACGCTCCTTCGCACTCGTCGGCGCACTTCTCGACGGCGTCGATGGCGTCGTCTCGAAGCGACTGGATGACCGCGTCCTGCTGGTCGCCCCCGGCCGCGAGATAGATGCGCTGGTCGACGACCGAAAGCACGTGTACCGTCGAGTTCGCGCCCGCGAGTTCGAGCGCGTGCTCGATTGCCTGCATCGTCCCACGGCTCCCGTCTGTCGGCACCAGAATATCCTCGTACATGCATCTGTGTTCGACTCGTCAGCACTTGAAGGAACCCGTCGGTGTTAGTTTGTGGGAATAAGTGGTGGTTGGGGGCTGTGAGACTAGCGGTTGGTCAGAGCAGTTGTGAGACTAGCGGTTGGTCAGAGCAGTAGCGGTTGGTCAGAGCAGTTGTGAGACTAGCGGTTGGTCAGAGCAGTAGCGGTTGGTCAGAGCAGTTGTGAGACTAGCGGTTGGGTAGATTAGCTTTAGGCACTCGCTCGCGTTGCTCGCTCGCACCTAAAGTCCCGTGTCCTCGTTACACGCGGCCACGAGTTTCAGACACGATTTCGCTGTGCTCAATCGTGTCTGAAATCGCGTGAGACTCGCTTCGCTCGTCTCACTGACTTCCGCCACTCCTTCGCTCCGCTCAGTCGTGGCGGAAGCACCGCTCCCCAGTGAACACCATCGCAATCCCGCGCTCGTTGCACGCCTCGATGACCTTGTCGTCGTTCACCGACCCACCGGGCTGAATGACCGCCTCGATACCCGCGTCGGCCGCCTTCTCGACGCCGTCCGGGAACGGGAAGAACGCGTCGGAGGCCATGACGGCTCCCTGTGCGTCCTTGCCCTCGGCGTGCTCCTCGGCCTTCATCGCGGCGAGTTCGACCGCGTCAACGCGGGAGACCTGTCCCATGCCGACGCCGACCGTCTCGGTACCCTTGGCGAAGAGAATCCCGTTTGACTTCACGTGCTTCAGGACCTTCCACGCAAAGAGCATCGTCTCTAACTGCTCGTCGGTCGGCTCCGTCTCGGTGGCGACTTCGAGGTCGTCGAGCGTCGGGGTCCAGAGGTCGCGCTCTTGGACGAGTCGCCCGCCGACGAGCGCCTTTTCGGTGTAGGTCTCGGTTCGGTCGCTAAGTTCGCCCACGTCCAGTACACGGAGGTTCTTCTTCTCCGTGAGCACGTCGAGCGCGTCGTCGGTGTAGCCGGGCGCGACGACGACTTCCTTGAACGAGTCGATGATGAGTTCGGCCGTCTCGGCGTCGCACTCGCGGTTGAGCGCGACGATGCCGCCGAAGGCGCTCATCGGGTCGGTTGCGAGGGCGTCGGCGTAGGCTTCAGCGAGCGTGTCGGCGGTCGCACAGCCGGCGGGGTTCGTGTGCTTGATGACCGCCGCGGCGGGTTCGTCGAACTCCTTGATGATATTCAGCGCGCCGTCGGCGTCGTTGTAGTTGTTGTACGAGAGGCCTTTCGCGCCCTCGTTGAGTTGGGGCGCACCGACCACGGAGGCTTCCTCGCACGTCTCGTCCACGTAGACGGCGGCGTCTTGGTGCGGGTTCTCGCCGTAGCGGAGCGTGTCGTAGCGGTCTTCGGAGGTGACGCGGCGCTCGGGAAGCCCGGCGTCGACATCGCCCTCGATGGTGACGGTGTCGTCTTCGACCGTCACGCGGTCCTCGGCGAACCAGCGGACTGCGCGCGGGTAGGCCTTGAATTCGGCCTCGTAGAGGACGCGCGACTTGAGGTCGTCCACGTCGTCGTCGCCGTAGACCGGGACGGCCTCCTGCGTGACGATGGGTCCGTCGTCGACTTCCTCGTTGACGACGTGAACCGTACAGCCGGTCGTCTTCACGCCCGCTTCGAGAACTTGTTCGTGGGCGTCCATGCCGGGGAACGCGGGGAGAAGCGACGGGTGAACGTTGAGCGTCGTCGGCGCGGCGTCGAGGAACGTGGATGTGAGCACGCGCATGTAGCCGTCGAGACAGACGAGGTCGAAGTCGTAGTCGGCGAGTGCGTCGAGGATGCGCTCTTCGTGCGCCTCGCGGGACTCGTCGTCGTCGCGCTCGACGACTTCGGTCGGGATGCCGCGCTCTGCGGCGGCGTCGAGAATGGGTGCGTCGGCGTGGTTCGAAACGACGACGCCGAGTTCCGCCCCGCCAGGGGCGCGGTCGGCGATGTTGCGCAGGTTTCGTCCACGGTTGCTCGCGAGACCGGCGATGGTGACCATGTGGTGAGAGCGTGTCGCAGTCCTCAAAGTGGTTGCGGTCCATAGCGTCCGATGTGGTCATGTTTGTGTATAGGTGCTGTCTGAAGTGGCCGACTATCGCTTTTTAGTACCCACACATGTGCTCAACATCGGTTCCCCCGATGGGCGCGAACCCCCGCCGTTTAACCTACCCGACCGAGACGAGTCAGATATGACCGACGCCGACCGGAACGACCCGCTCTATGCGGTGTCACCGCTCGACGGGCGCTACGCCTCCCGAACCGCACCGCTCGCGAAGCACGTGAGTGAAGCCGCGCTCATGCGCGCCCGCGTGCAAGTCGAAGTGGAGTACCTCGTCGCGCTTTCGGACCTCGACGCGACGCCGCTTTCACTCTCTAATTCGGAACGCGAGTCTCTGCGGGCACTCTACGAGGAGTTCGACAACGATGACGCGGACCTCGTGAAACGGCTCGAAGTCGAGGGTGCGGAGGGCTTCTCCGCGACGAACCACGACGTGAAGGCCGTCGAGTACTTCATCCGCACCGAGACGGACGACGAAATCCACCCGTGGATTCACTTCGGTCTGACCTCCGAGGACGTGAACAATCTCGCACAGCGCCTGATGGTCAAGGGCGCAGTCGAAGACGTGCTCGTCCCCGAACTCCGTGAGATGCGCGACGAACTCGTCAGCCTCGCACAGGAGTACCGCGACGTGCCCATGCTCGCGCGAACCCACGGCCAACCCGCCACACCGACGACGTTCGGCAAGGAGATGGCCGTCTACGCCTCCCGTCTGGGTCGCACGCTGGCCCGCGTCGAGGCCGCGAACGACGACCTTTCCGGGAAACTCGCTGGCGCGTCCGGCACCTACGCAGCACACGTCGCCGCCTACCCCGACGTCGACTGGCGCGCGTTCTCCCGCGAGTTCGTCGGGTCGCTCGGCCTCGAACACACCTCGCTCGCCACGCAGGTCAACCCGTGTGACGACCTCGCGGCGCTGTTCGACGCCTTCCGCGGCGTCAACAACGTCGTCGTCGACCTCGACCGCGACGCGTGGCTCTACGTCTCCGACCGCTACCTCGGCCAAGAGGCCGTTGAGGGTGAAACCGGGTCGTCGACGATGCCGCACAAGGTCAACCCCATCGACTTCGAGAACTCCGAAGGAAACCTCTCGAAGGCGAACGCCGACCTGACGTTCCTCGCGGACTACGTCACGACCTCGCGTCTCCAGCGCGACCTCTCGGATTCGACCGTCAAACGCAATATCGGTGCTGCGTTCGCGCACTGTCTTATCGGCTACAAGAAGACCCAGACCGGACTTGGAAAGGTCGTCCCGAACGAGCACGTCATGCGCGACGAACTCGACGACATGCCGGCTATCATCGGCGAGGCCGTCCAGACGATTCTCCGCCGCGAGGGCGATACGCAGGCGTACGAGCGTGTGAAGGAACTCACTCGCGGGCGCGATGTGACCCTCGAAGACTTCCACGACCTCTTTTCGGACCTCGATGTGAACGAATCGACTCGCGACGAACTCCTCGCGCTCACGCCCGCGACGTACGTCGGACTGGCGGACGAACTCGTCGACGATATCGACTAACTTCGTTCGTCGGTCCGTCAGACGAAGTCTGACGATATCGACGGCTGAACGAGGGTTATAACAGTTTTCCCGGCGTTATTCTATTGTAGCCTTCGAGACGCGTTGCTCGAAGAATGAGCGGTTCGTCAGGAGATGAACCGCCGCCGGAGACCGATGGGCACGGGATATCGGTCTCCGCGCGGGTTGGGCACGGGCCGGTGAACGCCGACACGGGTGGGCTGGATAGGCTGGTCCGCACGTGGCGGTGCGTCATGGGCTGGTAAGACGACGCTGGGCGCTCACCGTACTGAATTATTTACTCATCATAGAATAAGTCTTTTGGTGGGGTGGTGCATTGGTAAACGTATGAAAGCAATCGCCGTCAAGCGCGGGGAAGATAGACCGGTCGTCATCGAAAAGCCACGACCGGAACCCGAGTCCGGGGAGGCGCTCGTTCGGACGCTTCGGGTCGGCGTCGACGGGACCGACCACGAGGTCATCGCCGGTGGGCACGGGGGATTCCCAGAGGGCGAAGACCATCTCGTGCTCGGCCACGAGGCGGTCGGCGTCGTCGTCGACCCGAACGACACGGAACTGGAGGAAGGCGACATCGTCGTTCCGACGGTTCGACGACCGCCGGCGTCGGGCACGAACGAATATTTTGAGCGCGACCAACCGGACATGGCCCCCGACGGGATGTACTTCGAGCGCGGTATCGTCGGCGCACACGGGTACATGTCCGAGTTCTTCACCAGTCCGGAGAAGTATCTCGTCCGCATCCCGCGCTCGCAGGCGGAACTCGGATTTCTCATCGAACCTATCTCTATCACCGAAAAGGCTCTCGAACACGCCTACGCGAGTCGGTCGGCGTTCGACTGGGACCCGTCGTCGGCATTCGTCCTCGGAAACGGCAGTCTCGGACTCCTGACGCTCGCCATGCTGAAGGTAGACGACAAGGGCTACGAGAACCTCTACTGTCTCGGCCGTCGCGACCGCCCGGACCCGACAATCGACATCATCGAGGAACTCGACGCGACATACGTCGACTCCCGACAGACACCCGTCGAGGACGTGCCGGACGTGTACGAGCAGATGGACTTCATCTATGAGGCCACCGGCTTCCCGAAACACGCCATCCAGTCGGTACAAGCCCTCGCACCGAACGGTGTCGGTGCGCTCCTCGGTGTTCCGAGCGACTGGGCGTTCGAGGTCGATGCCGGAGCGTTCCACCGCGAGATGGTGCTGCACAATAAGGCGCTCGTCGGGAGCGTCAACTCCCACGTCGAGCACTTCGAGGCCGCAACCGTGACGTTCACCAAACTTCCGAAGTGGTTCCTCGAAGACCTCGTCACCGGAGTCCACCCGCTTTCGGAGTTTGAAGCAGCATTCGATGACGACGACACCACTATAAAAACCGCCATCGAATTCAGTACTGTATGAAGAACGTCGACGACCTCATCGCCAGCGCGGCGGAGCTCGCGGACCGTGGACTCTCGAAAGGCGAGATTGCCGACGAGCTGAACGTCTCCCGTGAGACCGCTAGTTGGCTGGTCGAACGAAGCGGTGCGGCGGCGAAACCCGAACCCGACACGAAACCCGAAGGCCCCGACGACATCCACGTTGACTGGAATGCAATCGGGAGCGGCGGCAAACGCCTCACCTACATCGGCCGCGCGCTCGCGGACCTTCTGATGGAGACCGGCGAGACGGCCGATGTCACCATCGGTATCGAGAAGGCGGGTGTCCCGCTCGCAACAGCAGTCTCGCGCGAACTCGAAACGACCCTCGGCGCGTACGCGCCCGCAAAGCACCAGTGGGACGAAGGAGATATCGAAGACCTCGGCGGCGGCTTCTCCCGGAACTTCGCACCCGTCGAAGACCGCGATTGCTTCATCGTCGACGACACGGTGACGAGCGGCACGACGCTCCGCGAAACCATCGAGTCGATTCGCTCCGAAGGCGGCGAACCGCTCGCATGCGTGGTTATCGTGGACAAACAGGGCGTCGAAGAAATCGACGGCGTCCCGGTCTACTCGCTCATCAACGTCGTCCGCGTCGGCGAGCAGTAAGCAGCACTTCTTGTCACTCGGCGGGACTCGGTATCGTTCCCGCTCGCATCGAACGTTTTGCGACGCAACTCCTTTGTCCACCCGGGCGTTACCTGCGTGCATGACATTCCAACCGGAGAGCTTCGACCCCGAGGAAGTACAGGCCCGCGTCGACGAGGCCATCGAGAACAACCACGTCGTGTTGTTCATGAAGGGTAACCGCCTCATGCCTCAGTGTGGCTACTCCGCGAAGGCGCTCGAACACATCTCGCAATATGTCGATGAGTTCGAGACGATTGACGTGCTGCCCGCACTTCCGCACTTCCGCGAGGCGCTCAACGAAAAGAGCGGTTGGGAGACGATTCCCCAGACGTTCGTCGACGGCGAGTTCATCGGCGGCAGCGACATTCTCGAAGAACTCGACGAGCGGGACGAACTCGAAGCGACGCTGACTGGCGCGAACTAATCGCCCGACTGCGGCCGGACCTGATTTTATATCTACGACCTAACGAGAAGGGGAGGCCATTTAAGCCTTCAACACGTAGATGCACACAGGTATCGCCAACCGCGTGCGCCCGCACCGTGGCTCTCGTCGATACCGAAGCCAACAATGTCAGGCCGCGTATATCGACTCCATTCGACGTTGGAACTGCCACTCGAAGACGTAATGGACTACTTCGAGGATGACCCCGACCTCCCACCAGAGGTCGAAAACGTAGACATCACGCGCCGTAATAACACGCTTATCATCAAAGCCGTCTCTGCTGACGATAACCTCAGCAAGTACACGCCGACGGCACAACTGAAGGCAAGCGTGACCGAAAACCGTGTCTACGAAGAAGAGCCGCCCCGTGCGGGCGCGCCAAACTGGGGAGAAGAAGAAGAAGAGGAGATTCCGTCGGAACTCGTCGAATTCGCCTGTTTTAAGGGCGACCTCGAAACCGTCCTCCAGAACACGGCGCTCCAGTACCCGATGTTCCTCGTACTCCGCGAGATTGCGATGCTTTCGGAGAAAGGGACGCTGACCGCGATTACGGAGGAGGACGACGAACTACAGGCAACGCGCATCGTCGAAGGCGAAGTCCGTGCCGCCTCCGTCGAGGTTGTCGAGAACCCACAACAGAACGGTTCGTCCGACAGCGGAGTCAACTGGCGCGATAACAAGTTCATCTCCTGAACCCGTCTTATCTCCCCATCCCCGCCCGCCGAACGACGTGAGTCTGCGGCCAACATCGTGTTTGGAGGTATCACGGGCCACCCTATTCCTCGGGCAAAAAGCATTTACACCACCTAATTAGATGTAATTACGAACAATGTCGAAAGCCTTCCCAGACTATCTCGACGTCGACTACACCGACGGCGAAGGTGAAACGCCGGACGATTACCCGAGTATCGAGGACAAAATCGAGAAGGCCATCGAGGTTACCAGAACGGGTCTCGAACAGTACGACAACCCCGCCGTGATGTGGACCGGCGGCAAGGACTCGACGCTTACGCTCTACTTCATCAAGGAAGTCGCCGAGCGCTACGACCTCGAAGTCCCGCCGGCGGTCTTCATCGACCACTACCAGCACTTCGACGAAATCATGGACTTCGTCAAGCACTGGGCCGACGAGTGGGACCTCGACGTCATCTGGGCCCGCAACGAGGACGTAGGTGCGTACGTCGACGAGAACGGTCTCGAACCCGGTGACGACATCCCGATTTCGGAACTCTCCGAACACAACCAGCACCACGTCCGCGAGATTCTCGAATACGAAGAGGACACGTTCCCCTTCCTCCTCGACACCTACGTGGGCAACCACCTGCTGAAGACTGTCGCGCTCAACGACACGCTCGAAGAGCACGACATCGACGGCGTCATCTCCGGCGTCCGCTGGGACGAACAGGAAGCTCGTGCCGACGAGACGTTCATCAGTCCCCGTCACGACCCGGACATCTACCCGCCGCACGACCGCGTTCAACCCATCCTCCAGTTCGAAGAGAGCGCCGTCTGGGACGCCTTCTGGTACTTCGCAGTCCCGGACACCGTCGAAAACTACCCCGAAGACGGCTACGTCCCCGAAAACGACGAGGACCTCCCCGAGGGTGTCACGCAGGAAGACGTGCCCGTCTCGCCGAAGTACTTCGCTGGCTTCCGCAGTCTCGGCAGCGAAGTCTCGACCGACAAGTCCGCCGAGGAACCGGCGTGGCTGCAGGACATGGAGAACACGACCGAGCGCGCTGGCCGCGCCCAGGACAAAGAGGACCTGATGGAGCGCCTGCGCGACCTCGGCTACATGTAACGTCGGCCGACAACTAACACAACACACTACGCGACCACTTTTTCGCGGTCTCGCTGTCGACAGGCGAGCCTCTCGACGCCGAGTGCCGACCGTCTTCTATCGTGAGGCTGTTTTCTATCGTGGTAGTGACTGCGACTGTCTCGCAGCGGAAACAGCGATATCCACGGCCAACGTACTCTCTCTGTGACTTCTCGGCTCCCCGAGTCCAGTGACGACTCCCGGAGGGAATCGCTCCATCCGACCTCCCCGTGTCACCAAAATACTTCGAGGGCTACCGCTCGCTCGGTACGGAATCCGGCTCTGCCAAATCCGACGACCGACCCGCGTGGGTGCAGGATATCGGCGCGAGTAAGGAACGCGAGAGCAGAGTGCAGGACAAAGAGAATCTGATGGAGCGACTTCGGGACTCGGGATACATGTAGAAATAAATATACAAAGTCGCTCACGAGACACACCCGTGCCCTCGCTTGACCCTCCACAGCAACGCCTCGTTCTCCTCTCGCTCGGTACCACGGTACTCCTCGCGGCCGTATTCGCGCCCCTCGGGACCGCCTTGTGGACCTACGAGTACACCGCCGAACCCGTCGAACCAACTACTGCGGGACTCGACGGATGGTTAAGCTGGCCCGAGAAAACCGCCATGTGCGCCGGGTCCTGTACGCTCGCACCAACCGTCCGAGACGGCGGTCCGCGAGTCGTCTCCGCTCCGACCTACGAGGGTGCGAACGCGTTCGACAGGGAGAAGACGCTCGTCGTGTTTCCGAACGACGACCACGCGTTCTACCGACCGAACGCCACGCACTACGAGAACGGCACGGTTCGTGTTGCACTCACTCCAGTCTCGAACGCCACGGCGCTCGAACTTGCGTCTACTCCGGCCAGAGAATTCCCGCGAGGTGTCCAGCGAATCGTTCGAGAAGGGACCGTTCGAACGGGCCGTCCGCTCGTCGGGACCGAATTCTGGAAACGTACCGACGCCGTCGTCTCGTACGACGGCTCGTACTATCGAGATTATGTAGCTACAGACCGTGAGAGTATGAACGGCGCGCGGTTCGTGGTTCGGATGGCCCTCCTTTCTATCGGGGTTGGTCTCTGTTATTGGGCCGGCCGAATCGACTGACTTCCCCGCACGCTCGATTCGGAATCCGGTGTGGGTGAGACCGCATCCAGCGATGCTGCTGTGGGGTCACTTGGTGAGTATAGACTATTATTGGGCCATGTTGGTTCTAGCAGGAACAATTTAGTAGCAGTAGTCACAAACAACCTATTGTTGGTGCAAGCAACCAATGATTGAGACAACGATTCGAGACCCCGAGAAGCACGAAACGCTACGAGCAGACAGCCAAGGTCGGGTCAATCTCGGCGTTCAGTACGCTGGCCGAGTCGTCGAAATCGTCGTGGCCGAATCCACAGAGGAGCAATCTGACGCGGTTGGCCTCCAACAGGTTATCGGCGACCGGCCGATGGAAGAACACGAGCGTCAAGGAATGCTGTTCGTTCGACTGTTCGGAATCGACCGCTCGTTCTTGACTGAGGACGCCGACGTAACGACGGACGACGACGGCGTTCGTTCAGACACCGTCGGTCTCTCCGACGTCGATTGGACTGAGGGATACCTCATCGACCACAAGAACGTCGCCCGCTTCGAGTTCGACCAAGACGCTGAGGAGCAATTCCCATTCAAAGAAGAGATAACGGCTGAGCCGGTCGATATCACCCTCGAAGAAGACGAGTACGACGAGCCAGTGTACAGCTACGAAAACGCCAACGGGGGTACGTCAGCGGTGTCAGAAGCGCTCGTCACCAACGTCAAACGTATCTTCGGATACGACCCAAGCGAAGAACTGTCGAACGTGCGGGTCCACCCCGAAGAAGCACCTCGCCCGGTGATGTTCCGAGACCCCACGGGCGAGCGATACATCGCAATCGCGCCGCGGGTTCCCGAGTAACTCCCATCGAGTAGCGTCCACACCGTAGCGCCTATCTCCCCCAACCCGCTATCGCCTCCATGACATCCGAGTGGGTTAGCCTCTTTTCCGGCGGAAAGGACTCCTCGTGGGCGCTTTACCGCGCGCTCGAAGAGGGATTGAACGTCACCCGACTCTTGACCGTCCACCCGAGCGACGACTCGTACATGTACCACGTCCCCGCGACCGACCTCGCCTCTCTCGCCGCGGAGAGCACCGGAATCGAACTCGTCGAGGTCCACCCCGGCGACCTCGAAGCGACAGATGTCGAGGACTCCGGCGCGCAGGGCGACGCGGAACTCGAACCGCTCGAAGCCGCCCTGTCGGACCTGCAATCCGAAATCGACCTCGCGGGCGTCACCGCGGGCGCAATCGAAAGCGAGTTCCAGACGAACCGAATCGAAGGGATGTGCGACCGTCTCGGCATCGACCTGTTCGCCCCGCTGTGGCAGGAAAATCCGCGGGAACTCGGCGAGGCGATGCTCGACGCCGGCTTCGAAATTACGCTCATCCAAGTCGCGGCTCACGGTCTCGACGAATCGTGGCTCGGCCGGACGCTCGACGCCGACGCGCTCGACGAATTAGAGGAACTCAACGAACAGTACGGCGTCCACATCCTCGGCGAAGGCGGCGAGTTCGAGACGCTCGTTACCGACGCTCCGCACATGGACCGCCCTATCGAACTGGAGTACGAGAAGGTGTGGGAGGGAACCCACGGTCGACTCCGGATTACTGACGCCTATCTCGGCTGAAGTCACTTATTTGACGGCCATTTCTAAAAACGCGAGAGACGCTGAAAACGGAAGTTACTGTCCGTTCGTCAGCTTCGAATGCGCACCGATAAGCGCGTTCGAGAGGTCGAGGTTCTCGATGTGCGTCTCTTCGTCGACGATGGAGTTCTTGAGTTCCGCGTTACGGACAATCGCGCCGGGGAAGACCACCGACTCGTCGAGCGTGGAGTCTTCGACTACGGCGTCGGCCATGACGTGCACGTTCGTTCCGAGTTCGGTGTTGTTCAGCGTCGCGGTATCGTGGATGTAGTTCTCGCCGTCGAGATACCACGCGACTGCATCGAGGTAACTCTGGGGCGTACCGATGTCGAACCACGCGCCGTCGAACGTGTACGCGAACACGTCGCCGTTCTGCTGAAGCCACTGCATGAACCAGCCGGGTTCGTCGGGATTGTTGTCGCCCGCGAGGTACTCGTCGAACTTGGGCAGGTCCTCAGCCGGGAACGCGTAGCACGCGATAGAAACGAGCGTGCTCTTCGGGTCGTCGGGCTTTTCCTGGAAGTTGACGACGCGGTCGCCGTCGAGTTCGACGAGACCGTAGGACTTCGCGCGCTCTCGGTCCTGTACGTCGTAGGCGGCGAGACACGGCTCGTCTTTTTCGTAGAAGAAGTCCACGAAGTCCGCAACGTCGAAGCTGATGAGGTTGTCACCCGCGATGACGACGAGGTCCTCGTCGACTTCCTCACGGTCGATGAGTTGTTCGAGCGCCCCGACGACGCCGAACTTCTCGTCTTCGGCACTGGTGTCTTCGACAGAGAGCGTCGGCTTTTCGAACGACGAGTCGGCGATGTACTCCTCGAACGAGTCGGCGAATCGCTCGTTCGTACTCACGAACACCTCAGAGACGCGGTCGTCGGCTTCGAGGTCTTCAAAGATAGTGTCGATAACGGTCTGGTCACCGACGGGCAAGAACATCTTCGGTCGGTGTTTGGTGATAGGCCACAGACGGGTCGCGTAACCACCAGCAAGGACGACTGCCTTCATACTCTGAAATCCCACCACGTGGTCAAGGCCTTTTTGCATCTTCTCTATACTCTTGACATTTCGACGATGGGATAGTCGCGGGGGTTCGGCAAGGGGATGACGGAAGGTGTGTAACACTGAGACGGCGGAAGGAATTTTCCGTTCGCCATCTAAGCGAGCAGTATGACAGACCAGGAGACCACCACGACGACACGCCAGCGCATCGCTGATGCCCTCCGTGCCGACCCCGCAACCGCGTCCGAACTCTCGGCGAACGTCGGCGTCTCGGTGTCCTCCGTCTACGGTCACCTCCAACACGTCGCCCGTTCCGTCCACGGTCAGGACGGCGAGCAGTTCCTCGTCGCTCCACCAGAGTGCCGGAACTGCGGGTTCAGCGCCTTCGACGACCCCGTGAACTACCCCTCGCGCTGTCCGGAGTGTCGGAGCGAAGGTATCGAAGAAGCCGTGTTTAAAATCGAGTAGTTCCGCGGGGGCAGCGTCCCACCCCGCGCTGTCTCTCCGTTTGTCCCGCTTGCTTATATCGCGTCCAACTCGTCCAACAGCGTCTGCGCAGCCGCAGCTGACGACCCGGGACCGCGTGCAGTGATGAGGTCGCCGTCGACGGTGACGCTCGTCTCGCTGTCGAGTTCGGCGTCCCAGATACCGCCTGCGGCCTTGACTTCGTCTTCGACCCAGTACGGGAGTTTCCGACCGTCGGGCATCAGGTCGTCGTCGTCGAGAATGTCTTCCTCCCATTCGTTCGGGAAGCCCGTCACCTCGCGGCCGTCGACGAGGAACGACCCGTCTGCTTCGCGAGTGAATCCGAGGATACCGACGGCGTGACAGACGACGAGCGCTTTGCTCCCGTCACCGGCGACGGCCTGCAAGAGCGCCTGTCGAGCGTGTCGGTCCTGATTGATATCCCACGCGGTTCCGTGACCGCCGGGAAAGACCACGGCGTCGTAGTCGTTGGCGTCGACCTGCGCGATTTTCTCGGGGTTCTGTAGTCGCTCGTCGGTTTCGTGTACGTCGAGAATGTGCTCGGCGAATTCCTTGCCGACTGAGTCGGGGTCGACAGAGCGCTCGTCGATGACCGGCGGCGCGCCCGTCGGCGTCGCCACCGTTACGTCGACACCGGCGTCGCTCAGTGTGGTGAGCGGTTCGATACACTCCTCGCCCCAGTATCCTTCCTCGCTGACGATGAAAAGCGCTGCTGTCATCAGTCCCGAGTATGCCCCGACTACAAAAAGGACCCGTGGACGCGGAAATCCAGGTGGGTTCTCCGCGCGCGACGGAGCGGTCGCGAGCGATACATAAGGACTGTTGTAGTCTCTTACCGGTGTCGCCAGCACCGGGAGGGCGGTCACCGGTGAATAGTTACAACAGTCCTTATCAGTCGGGCGTCGGCGGGTCGACCTGTCGGTCGTTTCCGACTCGAAGACACGCCGCCGTTGTTCCCACTCCGGTTGCCTCCAATTCGGGATGGTCGCGCTCGCAGACGGTTGTGAACGACTCGTTGAGGGTTCGCCGGGCCGCGTCGTGTTCACCGTCGGTGAGGTCCGAAATCGCGTTCGAGAGAATCGTTTCCGCGTTCGGGTCCGAAAGCGTCTGTGGAACGTCGAACTCCCGGCGGAGTTCGCGCGCGACTGCGTCACCCGGGACATCCTCGGGCGCATCCGCTTCGCCCTCGGCGACGAGGAACTCGCGAACGTCCTGGACATCGATACCGCGCTCGACGCGGAGCCGGAGGTCGAGTACGTGCCGCCACTCCGACTGTTCGAGGCTAAATTCGTCCGGTTGGATAACCACCGGACAGCGAGTGTGGAACCGGCACCCGGATGGCGGGTTCGACGGACTAGGAACGTCACCGGTGAGTTCGATACCCTCGTTTCGGCGCGAGGGGTCCGGCGTCGGAATCGACGAGAGAAGCGCCTTCGTGTAGGGGTGCTGTGGGTCGTCGAAGAGCGTCTCCGTATCGGCTATCTCGACGATTTCGCCGAGATACATGACGGCGACGCGGTCACAGACTTCGCGGACGACGCCGAGGTCGTGGCTGATAAACACGATAGCGAGGCCGAACTCGGCCTGTAAGTCGCGCATCAGCGAGATGATTTCGGCCTGGATGGACACGTCGAGCGCCGACACCGGTTCGTCGGCGACGATGAGTTCCGGGTTGAGGACCAGCGCCCGCGCGAGTGCGATTCGTTGTTTCTGCCCACCGGAGAACTCGTGCGGGTAGCGGTCGAAAGCGGCTGCTGACAGCCCAACGCGCTCCAGCAGGTTTTCCACGATGCGTCGCCGTCGTTTTCGGTCGCGCATCCCGTGGATGGCGAGCGGTTCGGCGACGGATTCGCCGACGCTCATCCGGGGGCCGAAACTCGACGACGGGTCCTGAAACATCATCTGCGCCCGGCGACGGAACGCCTTGAGTTCGGCGTCGCCGTGCGCTGTGATGTCCGCGCCGTCGAAGACGACCTCGCCGTCAGTCGGCTCTTCCAGTCGGAGAAGCGACGTCGCAGCCGTCGACTTTCCGCACCCCGACTCCCCGACGAGTCCGAGCGTCTCGCCGCGTTCGACCTCGAACGAGATACCGTCGACCGCCCGCACGCGACCGACTTCCTTCTTGAGGACGCCTTCAGTGATCGGGTAGTGTTTCTTCAGGTTTCGAACCGAAAGTAGTGGGTCGGAACTCATCGTGCATCACCGCCGGTTGCGTCGGAACCGCTGTGGCCGCCATCGGTGGCGCGTGCCTCCGAGTCGCTCTCGCCGCGAATGACCGACGCGTCGTAGCCGGGACCGTAGTAGACACACGCCGCACGGTGGTCGGGTGCCGCTTCGAGAAGTTCCGGGTGGTCCCCGCTTCGACAGTCGTCCGTCGCGTACGGACACCGTGGATTGAATCGACATCCCTCCGGTGGCGCAGTCAGGTCCGGAAGCGTTCCGCCGATGGGTTCCATCGAGTGACCGACTCCCGGGAGGCATTCGAGAAGCGCCTTCGTGTACGGGTGTGAGGGTCGCTCGAACACGTCGTGGACGCTTCCGGTCTCCATCACCTTCCCCGCGTACATGACGACGACGCGGTCGGCGATTTCGGCGACGACGCCGAGGTTGTGCGTGACGAAGATGATGCTCATGCCGAACTCAGCTTGCAGGTCGCGCAGGAGGCTGAGAATCTGCGACTGGATAGTCACGTCGAGTGCCGTCGTCGGTTCGTCGGCGATGAGCAGGTCCGGGTCGGCCGCGAGCGCCATGGCGATGACGACTCGCTGTTTCATACCGCCGGAGAACTCGTGTGGGTAGTCGTCGACGCGGTTCGTCGCCTCCGGGATGCCGACGCGGTCGAGGAGGTCGATTGCGCGGTCGCGCGCGGCCTCCTTCGACACGTCGCTGTGGAGTCGAACCGCCTCGACGATTTGCGCGCCGACCGGGTAGACCGGGTTGAGCGCCCCCTGCGGGTCTTGGAAGATGTGCGCGATGCGGTCGCCCCGAATCGACTGCAGTTGTTTTTCGGTCGCATCCGTGAGGTCTTCGCCGTCGAAGACGACCTCGCCGCCGGCGATTTCGCCGGGTGGCATCGGGATGAGTTTCGTAATCGACTCGCAGGCCACGGTCTTGCCGGAACCGGATTCCCCGACGACACAGACCGTTTCGCCGGGAGCGACGTCGAACGAGATACCATCGACAGCCCGAACGACCCCCTCGTCGGTTCGGAACTGGACGTGAAGGTCGCGGACAGAGAGAAGCGGGTCGATCATGCGTCTCCCTCCGAACGCGGGTCGAGCGCATCACGCAGTGCGTCGCCGACGAAGTTGAACGCCAGGACGGTACAGAACAGGAAGACGCCGGGGATGGTGGCAATCCACCACGCGCTGTCGAGGTCGCCACGGCCCGACGCGATGACCTGTCCCCACGACGGCGTCGCGGGGTCCGTCAGCCCGAGGAACGCGAACGTCGCTTCGAAGAGGATGAACGACGGAATTAGCAGCGTCGCCGCCGTGATAACCGTGTTCGACACGTTCGGCATGAGATGTCGGCGGATAATCCACCCGTCCGACGCTCCGGCGTTCTCCGCAGCACGGATGTACTCCTCTTCGCGGCGTTGAAGCGCCTCAGACCGGACGAGACGGGCGATACCGCCCCACCCGAGGAACCCGAATATCGTGATGAGCAAGAAGAGGCTCGGTTTGAACAGGTAGGTCACGATGAGGAACAGGAAGAACGTCGGGAAGGTCTGCTGAATGTCGACATAGCGCATCAGAAGTTCGTCGACGAGGTCGCCGAAGTACGCTGCTGACGTACCGACGACGGTTCCGATGCTGATGACGATGAGCATCGTGATGAGACCGACCTGCATACTCACGCGCATGCCGAAGACGACGAGTCTCGCGATTCCTTTGCCGTCGCTCGTCGTTCCAAGTGGGTATTTCCAGGTTCCTTGGCACACGCCGTCGGCGACGGTCCCGACGCACGTGGAGGGAACACTGGAGTCGACGCCGAGGAACATCGGCGGTTGGTACGCCGCAAGAACGTTCAGTTCGGGCTTTGCGATGAACAATGGCCCAAATGTCCCGAGAACGAACACCACGAGGAGATACAGGGCACTCACCACAGCGGCGCGGTTCTTCTTGAATCGCCGCCAGTAGTAGGCCGTGAGTCGTTTGTTCTCCGCGAGCGGCCACGCCACGAAGAACGTCCCCGCGAGGAGCGTCAAGAGGAACAACCAGTTCGTCCCCGAGATGAGTGCATCCTCGGTGAGAAACACGTCGTATCCGACGGCCGCGGTGTAGACCAGCGCGCTCACGACGAGGTAGCGCGTCCGTCGCGGGAGCCCCAGTCCGCCGAGTTCGTCCCAGTCAACGTCTTCGAATCGGTCGGTCGAGGCCGAACCAGTGGCCGAAGTCGAACCGGGAGGGGTGTCGGCCGCCATCACCGACCTCCGTAGTCGATGCGCGGGTCCAACACGGTGTAGGCGATGTCCTGTAGCAGGTTCCCGATGATTGCGATGAACACCGGAATGAGCGTCGTCGCCATGACGAGCGCCGTGTCCTGTTGGACGATAGCTTTGTAGCTCAACAGCCCGAGTCCGGGTATCTGGAAGACCACCTCCGTGATGTACGCCCCGGCGAACAGCAAGCCGAGGATGTCGGCGACGAGAATGGTCATAAGCGGCACGAGCGCCGGTCTGAAGATGTGCCGGACGAGGACGCGCCAGTCGTCTGCACCCTTTGCACGCGCCGTCTTCACGAAGTCCGCATGGACGTATTCGAGGGCTTCAGCCCGTGAGTAACGCATGTTCCCGGCGATGGCCCCCGTCGAAAGGACGATAATCGGTAAGATGAGCTGTTTCACGTTGGCGAACGTCCATATCCCCCTACCAGTCTGGTAGTAACTCGGGAGCCAGTTCAAGTCGACAGCGAACACCAGTATAAGCATGATACCGAACCAGAAATTCGGGATGCTGATGCCGAAGAAGGCCGTGAACGTCCCGAAGTAGTCGGTCAGCGTGTACTGGTGTGTCGCCGAGTACAACCCGATTGCGTACCCGAAGACGATAGAGAT
The DNA here is from genome assembly GCF_000306765.2 of Haloferax mediterranei ATCC 33500. Taxonomy (NCBI): domain Archaea; kingdom Methanobacteriati; phylum Methanobacteriota; class Halobacteria; order Halobacteriales; family Haloferacaceae; genus Haloferax; species Haloferax mediterranei. The sequence continues at coordinate 1,028,841 of NC_017941.2, read as the reverse complement.
GAGCGTCGCCGGGAGGGCGTACATAAGTGAGTAGGGGTACGCCTCCGTTATCGCCGTCAACACCGGTTGATTCCGGGTGTACGACCACCCCCAGTTGAGTGTCGCCATGTTCACCATGTAGTTCTTGTATCTGGTCAACATCGGTTCGTCGCGGCCGGTTATCTCGTCGAACGTTTCTCTCGCCTCATCGACATCGCCGCCCTGCGTCGCGGCTTTGAATGCGAAGGCCGTTTGGCCGTCGCCCGGGGCAACCACGAGGAGTCCGAACGTGATACTCAAGATGAGATACGTCGCAACCACTGCCCACGCGACGCGGCGAGCGACGTACCATTGCATGCTCATCGGAGAGCCTCCACGTTCATTTGAACGAGTAGTCGCCGGACAGGTTGTCGGCGAGCATCCGTTTGGCTTTCGCAGCGCCGTAGTTCTCACCGACGCCTGTCTTTTCGACCTTCGAGTCGTCGAACCAGTCGGAGTACTCGGGTTGGTGGGTGTGGGCGACCTTGGCGTAGCCGCGGTCGATGCTCTCGACGATGGTTTCTTTGTTTACACCCATCGAGAGTGCGTACCGGACTTCGCGGGTGCGCAGTTGGTCCCAGCCGTTGGCGCGCTGGTTGTACGCGAGAATCGAACAGAATGCGTTTGGCGTCTGAATGACTTTCGTGGAGTCGAGGTCTTTGAACTTCTTCGCTTTCGAGGAGGGCACTCCCACCTGGTCGACCTCTCCGGTCTCGAACGCCGACAGACGAGTCGACTGCTCGCCGAACACCTGATACTTCTTCTCCTCGAAGTAGGGTACGCCGTCGTAGCCCTCCACGTCGCGCAGGTAGTAGTCCTCGTTACGCTTCGCCACGAACACCGATTCGCGGTCCCAGCGGTCGAACGTGTACGGGCCGAGGTTTCCGGAGTACGTAATCTCCTGAATCGCCTTCGACTGGTTGAGTTTGTTGCCGCCGTCGTCCATGTCGCGGTACTTCTCGACGAGTCCCTTCGGCAGGCAGAACGACTCCCACATGATGGGCTTCTTGATGAACGCTGGGTCCACTTCGGGCAGTTGGACTTCGAAGCTCAGTTTCCCCGTCTTCTCGACCGGGATGGGCTCTCCGCCGCGGAACCAGTCCGACTGGTTCACGTCGCCCGCCCAGTTGTCCTCGGCTTGGTGGACTTCCTCGATGTAGTACACCCAGTCGTCGGCGGTCATCTGCCCGTAGCCCGCACCCCACTGGAGGTTGTCACGGAGCGTGAACTCGTAGTTCTGCTTGTCGTCAGTGTCGATTGACTCGACCCATCGGTAGACGACTTCATCGTTATTGTCGAGCGTGTACGCAGTATCGAGTGTGAGTTCGAGTCGATTCGAGGACGATACGTCGTTGATTCGAATTGGGTTGAGCGTTTTTGCGTCAGTGGCCGAACCGACACTGTACGCGCCCGTAACGGACGGCGTGCTACCGGACTCACCGCGGAAATACTGCTGGGAGTTATAGCCGATACTCGGCCCGGGGTTGATACCTTCAATGTCCTTCTGGAAGCCGTTGAGGTCGACCGAGAACTCGTAGAAGTTGACGGGTTGGTCGTGGCTGAGAATGCCGAATACGTCCGCGAGGAGTTCTTGCCGCTTCGCCTCGTCGGTCTCTTTCGACGCCTCGTCGAGCATCCCGGCAATATTCTCGCTCGGGCGATAGCCGTAGAAATTAGTCGTCGCTTGTTCGCGTTTCTCCTCGCTCGTCCAGAACGGGCGGATTGAGGTCGGCGTTCGCGGATAGGAGTTAAACCCGATACCGAGCATGAGGTCCCACTGTTCCTGACTCGTCGCCTCGTCGCGGGGACCGGCGTTGAACGACGAGCGCTCTTCGCCGCCTTCCGGCTTGTACGTGTTCTGGGCGTACTTCGAGAGCATCGTGTTGAACGGGACCCCCGTCAACTCGACGCCGATTCCTAATTTCCCATACTCCTGTTGGACGAACTGCGCGATGGTCTTGGTCGTCTGGCCCCCTGTGGAGTAGACCATACTGAGCGTCACCTGCTCGCCATCGGGGCCGACGAGCGTGTCACCGAGGTCGTCCTCGGGCGTCGCGTCGCCGCCCCCACCACCATCTTCGGTGGGCGTACCGTCGCCGTCCTCGCCGGTACACCCTGCAAGCCCGGCGAGACCGCCGGCACCGAGTGTCTTCAAAAGCGTTCGTCGATTTGGATGGATAATGTTACCGCGAACCATGAATGGTGTGAACAACCATGTATATAAATATGTTTCGGCTACTTGATATTGTCAAAAATCAAACTCCCTTCCGTATACGAAAATGAATGAACGATTTACCTGAAGTTAGTGCCCAACAGGGAGTCTCACTCACTAATAAAGGGTCTCGGGGACGCGCGCAGCGTTGCTCTGACTGAGTGGGTCGGAAGTACACACGTGAGGTGTGTACCCCAGAAAAATCGTTGGTCGGTATCGACCGTAGTTAGTCGTCGCCGTGTTCGTCGACGATGACGACTTCGCCGTCTTCGACGGTCACGTTGATGAGCGTCTTGACGTTGTGTTCCGAGTCATCGAGTTCGGTCGGGCCGGCCTTCTTGATGATAGCGACGGTGTCGACCACGTCTGCACCGATGTGGTCGAGGGCGTCGAGAACGGCCTTCATCGTGCCACCGGTCGAGAGCACGTCGTCGAGAACGAGCACGCGGTCACCCTCGTCTACGTCGTTGATGAACATGTCGCCCTCGGAGTAGCCGGTCTGCTGGTGGAGCGAGACCTCGCCGTCGAGGCCGTACTCGCGCTTGCGGATAACGACAAGCGGGATGTCCGTCATGAGCGAAACCGCGGTGGAGATGTGGATGCCCATGGCCGCGGGCGTGACGATTTTGTCGACATCTTCGAGGTCCGCCTTGCGGATGATTTTGATGACAATTTCGCGAAGGAGCCCCGGCTCCAGCATCGGAACACCGTCGCTGATGGGGTGTACGAAGTACTCGTAGTCTCCTTTTTGGATGATTGGCGCGTCGAGAAGGGACTGCCGCAACTGGTCCATGACGCCCGTTCCCCGGGTTAGGCATAAAATGTGGCGGTTCGAAGGCTGTCGGACACGCCGACCCACGATGCGCGGTATCGACTGCCGAGGAGTAGTACCTTCGTTACAGCCGGTTGATGTGATTTCACTACTGGCGGTCCGTGTCGCCACTCAGGTATCGAGTAGTCTGTCCTCGGGACTATAGTAGCGTTTGCAACTGGTTACACATCCGACCGCACGACAGCGGCCGATCGAGTGTGCAATGACTTGCAAACGCTACTATAGCAGGTCCCGAGTGCAGTTACATTCCGCCGAGAAGTTGTGACGCCGTCCGAACAAGTGGTTCGACGGGTTCGTCCGGTTCGACGAAGAGCAACATACCACGGCCGCCGCAGTACACCTGCAGGACGCCGTAGTCGTCACGCTCTTCGAACCGGTATTCGACGCTGTTTTGGACCGGACTGAGTCCGGAGAACAACCCACGTTCCATGAACTCGCGTCGAGTCTCTTCGGCGAGCGAGCTCAGGTGTGCAACGAGTTCGTCGCGACTCCCGAACGCCTCACGGACCGTTTCCCCGACGTGAAACAGGTCGAACGCTGTCGCGCCGTAGACGGCGACCAGCGAGACAGCCCCCTCCGCTGTCTCTCGAATCGCATCCATTGCGACATCACTGTCGGGTCCCGGTCCGTTCACGGATGCCATCCGTGCCGGGTCGATTATCATTCGTTTCCCCCCATGCCCTGACGCTGCGCGTCTCCCTGCCCGGAGCGCGCGCCTGGACTGTTCATGAATTCCAGATAGTCACTTGTTGCTATAAATGTGAAGGTGGACTTTCGCTCGCTGAAAAATAGCCACTCACCAAGCAATAGTATGTACCATGACTAACAATCGGGTGCGGAAACCGAATCAATCCTGAACATCGACAGAAACATATCATCCATGCGGATTTTGTTGCAGACTGACTAATATACGAATCAACTCCGCTGTCTCGGGTCTACTGGGGTGCTACAACTGCCGACCGAACCCACCTATCGTTCGCTCTCGGGTGTCTCTCCTTCCGAACCGACCTCGACGAGGAATCCGTCTTCCGACAGCGAGACAAGCGTCCGGTCGAACGTACATTCATACCGGCGATAGTGTGTCCCATCGTTGCGTACCTCCGTGGTCGATGCCACGAGACCGCACTCACACAGTCGGTCGAGTCGTCGGTATACGGTCGGAAGTGAACGGTCGAGCGTCTCACCGAGTTCTTTTGCAGACCGTGGTTCTCGACAGAGGGCAACGAGGAGCGCCCTCGACTCGGTATCTCCGAGTACGTTGAGGAGTTCGTCACTCGCCACACTTCCGTCCATCCTGATGAAAGCGTCCGAATGTGTGTATAAAGTAGTTGCGCAACCATGACATTCACCCACACGAGAATTCGTTTCCCCCGGATTCGGAGGTGTCGGTATCCCGAGTCGGAGACAGACCACCAGTGACTGGTCAGAGATGCGGGCGAAAATAGACCACTAGCGGTCGGTTGGAACCGTGAGTCACGGGTTTCTTTCAGACGTACAGAGCCACGATGCCCAGACGTGTGACACTGCAAGACGAACAGAATTGAGACAGTTCACAATCACGAAGTGAGCCGCCTAATCGGGTGGGTTCGAGTTCGAATCCCAACCAATATGCTGGTTTTATTTGAAATTCAGGTAGTCTTGTGGGTTGGTTCGATACTGAAGGCCCGATAGGTTTGACAACACCTAAGTCCGCGCTATTCACAACTTCGCCCGTGCAACCCACACCGGAAGTCGTCCTCGCGGTCGTCTTCCTGCCGTTTCTCGCCGCGGCGTTCACCCCTGCCGTTTATCGGCTTCTCGGGGAGCGCACGGCGTACTTCGCGGCCACTGTCGCGTTGGTCACTCTTGGCCTCGTGACGGACCAATATCTCGCGGGGGCGCATGGAACCGTTGCGTTCGACTGGATTCCCTCGCTCGGCGTCTCGCTGGCATTCCACGTAGATGGGTTGGCGCTTCTCATCGCCTTCCTCGCCAGCGGTGTCGGCGTGCTTATCCTCACCTACTCGGGAGGCTACATGCACGGCGAGCCGGGCCAGGCGAAATACTACGCGACGCTGTTGGCGTTCATGGGGTCGATGCTCGGGGTGGCCCTCGCGGGCGACCTCATCGCCCTGTTCGTCTTCTGGGAACTGACGAGTCTCTCGTCGTTCATTCTCATCGGTCACTACACCGGAGAGAAGTCCTCCCAGTACGCCGCTCGGAAGTCGATGCTCATCACCGTCTCCGGAGGGCTGTTCATGCTCGTCGGATTCTTGCTTCTCGTCTGGGCATCCGGCCAGACGACTGCAATCGAGGGCACGACCTACAGCATCCAACTGCTCGTCGAGCACGCGGACGTACTCCGTGCGGAGCTTTCGTCCGCCGGGCTGCTCGTTCCCGTGCTCGTCCTCATCGGTCTCGGCGCAGCCACGAAGTCCGCACAGGTCCCGTTCCACGTGTGGCTTCCGAACGCGATGGAGGCACCCACACCGGTTTCGGCGTTCCTCCACTCCGCGACGATGGTCAAAGCCGGCGTCTACCTCGTCGGTCGCTTCCGACCGCTGTTCCTCCCCAAAGAGGCCGCGGTCCTCGGCGATTGGACGCTTATCTTCGCCGTGCTCGGCCTGCTGACGATGACTGTCGCGGCCATGCTCGCGGTGAGTGCGACCGACATCAAGGAACTACTCGCGTACTCTACTGCGTCCCATCTGGGACTCATCATCGCCGCCTTCGGCTTCGCAAACAGCTACGGTGCCGAAGCCGGCGCGTTCCACATCCTGAACCACGCGAGCTTCAAGGCGGCGCTGTTCATGGTCGCGGGCATCATCGCCCACGAGGCCGGAACACGGAACATTGACCGCCTCGGCGGCCTCCGAAAGCATCTTCCGATTACGGCGGTCATCGCCGTCGTCGCGTCGCTTTCGATGGCCGGCTTCCCGCCGTTCAACGGCTTCTACTCGAAAGAACTGCTGTTCGAGGCGTCCTACCACGCCGCCGAACACATGGGCGGTATCGCGTGGGCCTTCCCGGTCGTCGCGGTGTTCGGGAGCGTCTTCACGTTCCTCTACTCCATCAAATTCGCCTCGCTGTTCTTCGGCGACGAACCCGATGGACTGGGACACGTCCACCGCCCGCCGGTGGCGATGCTCGTTCCGCCGGCCATTCTCGGCGCGCTCGTGCTCGCCATCTCCGCCGACCCGAACCTCTTCATCGAGGGCTTGGTCGGACAGGTCTACGGGAGCGTCGTCCCCGGGGAAGCGCACTCCTTTTCGGTGCACTTCCCGACGAAACTGACGCCGTACGTCATCATGAGTATCATCACTATCGTCGTCGGTGCGGCGGCCTTCCCGTTCTACGACCGAATCCACGACGCTATCAATGCGGCCCTGCGCGGCCCGGTCCGCGCGAACTGGTGGTACGACAACTTCGTCGAAGGACTGACGACCACGAGCGTCGCCGTTACGCCGAAGATTCAGACGGGACTCCTCCGCACGTACGCGACGTGGGGTCTCTTCGGCTTCGTCGCGCTCGCACTCGGCGGCTACGCGGCCGCCGGGGTTCCGATGCCGAATATCGAGGGACTCAGCGTCTCGATTCCCATCGTACTCGTCCTCTTGGTCGCGCTCGTCGGCGCGTTCGCCGTCGATGTCGCACCCTCGCACGTCGCCGGTGTGTTGACGCTCTCTATCGTCGGCTTCATGGTCGCCATCTTCTACATCCTCGCGGATGCACCCGACCTCGCGTTGACGCAACTCGTCGTCGAGACGCTCGTGTTGGTCATCTTCCTGCTCGTCTTGGACCGCCTCCCGGCGTTCTACGGCGACGCACCCGACCGACTCGTCTTCATCCGCGATGGTCTCCTCTCGTTTGCCGTCGGTGGGACGGTGTTCCTCACCGTCCTGTTCTCGACGAATGCAGACCCTGATGGGAGCTTGAAGGAATTCTTCATCCACCACGCGGGCGTCCCCGCCGAACACGGGACGTTCTTCGCGGACTTCGGTGGCGGGTCGAACATCGTCAACGTCATCCTCGTCGACTTCCGCGGATTCGATACGATGGGAGAGATTTCGGTCGTCGTGATGGCGTCGCTTGCCATCCTGACGCTGATTCGCATGCGAGGGCAGGGTGAGACGCAATGAGCGGGTCATCCGGCCGCACGACGGTCATCTCGCGGACTGTCGCGCGCATCGTCGTCCCCATCATTCTGGTGACGGCGATTGCGCTCCTGTTCCGCGGGCACAACCTGCCGGGCGGCGGCTTCATCGGGGCCGTCCTCGCCGCCGCCGCCTTCGCGCTCGTGTACGTCATCTTCGGGCTGGATTTCATCCAGCGCGAGATTCTCGACATCGCACCCGACGGGTCGGAGCAACACCGACTCGTCGAAAACTACCGCTGGATGGCATCGCTCGGTCTCGCCATCGCGGTCGCATCCAGTCTCGCGCCGCTCGCGTTCGACGCGCCGTTCCTCACGCAGGGTGTGCTCTTTTTGGAGCACGTCCCGATTTACGGCGAACTCGAAGTCGCGAGCGCGTTCGCCTTCGACCTCGGCGTCTTCTTTGCCGTCGTCGGGGGACTCCTCACTATCGTCGCGGAGGTCGGTAACGAATGACCCAAGTTTTCCTCGCCGCCATCCTCGGCATCCTCTTTATGATCGGCACGTACCTCGTCCTTCGCCGCGACGTCGTACGCGTCGTCTGGGGTATCAGCATCATCAGCCAATCGGCGAACGTCTACCTCGTCACCATGGGTGGGTTCGACGGACTCGCACCCATCCTCTCCGGTCACGGTGGCGGCGGCCCCGCGCCTTCGGACCCAATCGTGCAGGCGCTGGTGCTCACCGCCATCGTCATCGGCTTCGGGACGACGGCACTGGCCCTCGTCTTGACCTACCGGGTGTACGAGGAACACGGAACCATCGACATGTACGAACTCGGAGGTAGCAGATGAGCACGCTCGTCATCGCACCGCTCCTCGTGGCCCTCGTGACAGCCATCTTGACACTGCTCACGCGCCCGAGCGACCTACTCCAGCGGACGGTCAGTCTGCTCGGGGGCGTCGGCTACCTCGTCGCCGTCGCCGCCCTGTTCGACGCGGTGATACTTCCGCTCGGAGGCGAATCGACCACGCTGGTCTACCAGGTGTCCAACTGGGCCGCGCCGTTCGGCATCACGCTCGTCGCCGACGCGCTCTCGGTGTTCATGCTGGCGCTCGCCAGTTTCGTGTCGCTTCTGGTGCTCGTGTACTCCGTCGCGTCTATCGACGCGTTCGGCCAGCGACTCAGCTACCACCCGCTGTACCACTTCATGCTGGTCGGCGTAACGGGGTCGTTCCTCACAGGCGACATCTTCAACCTGTTCGTCTGGTTCGAGGTGATGCTCATGTCGAGCTACATCCTCGTGCTGTTCTACTCCGGACGCGAGCACACCCGCGCGGCGCTCAACTACGTCGTGCTCAACCTCATCGGCAGCGCAGTGATGCTCATCGCTATCGGTGGACTGTACAGCACGACCGGGACGCTCAACATGGCTCACATGGCTCAGCTACTGTCGAACCCGGAGCCACACAACGTCGCCGTCCTTCCGGTGCTCGGACTCTCCGCGGTGCTGTTTTCGGTCTTCGCGCTGAAGGCCGGTCTCGCACCGTTCCAGTTCTGGGTACCCGCGGCTTACCGTGCCGCACCGTCGCCGGTGACCGCGATGCTCGCCGGCGTCGTAAAGAAGGTCGGCGTCTACGCCATCATCCGACTCTACTTCACCATCTTCGCCGCGGCGTCTATCGACCTCTCGTTCCTCGGCATCAGCGGCGACTCCTTCCTCGGATTCTTCGGCCCGGTCATGTTCGCCATGGCCGCGGTCAGCATCATCCTCGGCGGCATCGGTGCCGTCGGCCGCGACGACGTGGACGGCATCCTCGCGTACTCCTCTATCAGTCAGGTGGGCTTCATCGTCCTCCCGCTGGCGGTGGCCGCGACCGCGCCGTCCGAGACCGTCCGGGACCTCGGCGTAACCGCCGCGCTCGTCTACGCGTTCAATCACGGGCTGGCCAAGAGCCTGCTCTTCCTTGCGAGTGGGACCATTCAGGATGTCGTCGGAAGCGACCGGCTCTCGGACCTCGGCGGTCTCGCCGACCGCGCGCCGGTGCTCGCCGCCGGGTTCCTCCTCGGCGCGCTGACGCTCATCGGCGTCCCGCCGCTTTCGGGCTTCTTCGGCAAGTTCCTCGTCTTCCAAGCCGCCGCGAAGGCGTTCGCCGCCGGCGCTGCCGGTGCCGGACTCGCCCTCGCGGTCGCCCTCGCCGGTGCGATTCTGACCATCGCGTACTACACCCGCGCGTGGAACGCGGTGTTCTGGGGTCGCCCGAGCGACGCGGTCAACGCCGCACTACCCGACCGCTGGTCAGTTGGAGGCGGTGACGTAGCGATGACCGACGGTGGCAGCGGCGGTCTGAAACGACTCGAACTCACCACGCAGGTGACCGTCGTGGTTGCGCTCGCAATCGCCGCCATCGGCTTCGGTATCGGGTTCGAAGCCCTGTTCGCCACGGCCGATGCGGCGGCCCACGCTGCACTGGATACGAACGGCTACATCGACGCCGTGATGCACGGACCGGGTGTCGGCCTCGAATCGGGAGGTGGCCACGCATGAGTCGCCGCTGGCCCGTTTCCGGTCTCGTCATGGCCATCCTCTGGCTGTTCGTTCGCGGCGTCGAACTCACGCCGCAGCGACTCCTCGAAGAGTTCATCATCGGCCTCGGCGTCGGAATGGGAATCGCGTACTTCTTCCGCCGTTTCTACAGCGACAAGGCGTCTATCGTCGGGAGCGTCCGCGTCGCACCCTACGCGACGCTGTACCTCCTGACGTTCCTCTGGGAACTCCTCACGGCCAACATCGACGTGGCGCGGCGGACGCTGGCTCCGTCGATGCCTATCGACCCGGCTGTCGTGGAGGTGCCACTCCGGGTTCGGTCTCCCGCCGCTATCACGACGATTGCGAACAGTATCACCCTCACTCCGGGGACGTTGACAATGGACTACGACGACGACACGAACACGCTGTACGTGCACAGCATCGACGGGAGCGACCTCGACGGCATTCTCGAACCGATTCGCCGGTGGGAGGACTACGCACTCGTCATCTTCGACGAAGAACTGAAGCCCGGCGACCCCGCACCGCAAGCGCAGGCCAACGGGGAGGACAGTAAGACCGCGGCCGTCGCGGGAGGTGAGCGGCATGGCTGACCCGGCGTACCTCACGTGGATGAACGACGTGCTCTTCGCCGGGCTCGTCCTCGCGGCCGGCCTGACGCTCCTCGTGAGCTATCGCGTCATTCGCGGGCCGACGGTCCCGGACCGCGTCGTCGCACTCGACACCATCGGGACGAACGTCGTCGCCATCGCCGCCCTGTACGCTATCTGGTCGAATCAGGGCTATTTCGTCGGCGTGAGCCTCGTTCTCGCCATCATCGGCTTCATCAGCACGATTACCGTGGCTCGGTACGTCACGGAGGGGGACATCATCGAATGAGTGCCGAGAGCGCGGCCGCCGTGACGGTCGGACCCGTCCGCGCGGCCCTCGTCATCCTGTTGACGCTCGTCGGGAGTTTCTTCCTCCTCGTCGGGACCATCGGCCTGCTCCGATTCCCCACCATCTACAACCGGATGCACGCCACGTCGAAGGCGACCACCCTCGGTGCGGCGTCTATCGCCCTCGCCGGGTCGGTGTACTATCTACCGCACGGTGACGGACTGATGGCACTCGTGACGGTGCTGTTTTTGTTCCTCACCGCACCGACTGGTGCCCACATGATTTCGCAGGCCGCCCAGCAGATGGGTGTCCCGTTCGTCGATGGCGTCACATGGCCGGATGAGGGAGAGGACATTATGACCGCAAACGACGGCGACGACTAACCGCCGTCTCCTCATTCACTGCAGTTCTGTTTCGAGTTCGTCGGCCACGCGAGCGCCGAGTCCGTCTTTCGACCCGACGAACTCGCTCGCTTCGTCGTCGCGGACGACCAGTGCGCGCGTCTCGTCGGCACCCATGACCGAGGCGTCGTTGGCGACGACGAACGCGAGACCGACGCGGTCCATGATACGTCTCGCCTCATCGACCATCGCTTCGTCGTCGCCCGTCGTCTCCGCTTTGAACCCGACGATAGGGAGGTCCGGGTTCGACTCGCGGACCGTATCGATAAGCTTCGGAGTCGGTTCGAGGTCGAGCGTCCGGGCCTCGCCGGAGCGAATCTTCTGGTCGGCGGCGTCGACGGTGAAATCCGAGATTGCCGCCGCGGAGACGAGTGCGTCGGCACCGGCGTCGACCGCCGCCTCGACGGCTTCGAGCATCTCTGCCGCCGATTCGACGGGCAGTACGTCCGCGTAGTGAACGTCTCCGTCGTCGTGGACGAGCGTTACGTCCGCACCGCGGATAGCGAGCGCGCGGGCGACGGCGCGTCCCGTCCGACCCGATGCGCGGTTCGAGAGGGTTCGAATCGGGTCGACCGACTCGGTCGTCGCTCCGGAGGTGACGACGATAGATTTCCCGGCGAGCGTCTGCGCCGTCGTGGCCGTCGCCACGCCGGTGATGATGGCCTCCTCGGTCGCGATTTTTGCCTTCCCCTCTTCGATTCGCGGGTCGACGAATTCGACGCCCCACGACTTTACGCGCTCGATGGCATCCATGACACCCGGATGGTCGTACATGGGTTCGTGCATTGCAGGTGTGACGACGACCGGCACTCCGGCACCGAGAGCGGTCGTCGCACAGGTCGTGACGGGGGAGTCGTCGATAGCGGCGGCTATCTTTCCGACCGTGTTGGCCGTCGCGGGTGCGACGAGAAACACGTCTGCCCAGCCGTCGCGGCCGCAGAGTTCGACGTGTTCGACGCGGCCGGTTATCTCCGTGACCACGTCGTGTTCGGTGGCGAATTCGACGGCCCACGGGTGGATGATTCCCGTCGACGCGCCGGTCATCACCGCGCGTACGGAGGCTCCCTGTCGGCGAAGTTCGTGCGCCAACTCGACGACTTTCACGGCCGCGATACTTCCCGTCACCCCGAGCGCGACGTTCACACCTTCGAGCATTCACTCGTCTCTGCGCCCGCTATCGGTTAAAAGGATTCGCGTCTTCGGAGGCGATTCGGCGGGGTCGGCAGGTCCGCCGAACTACTCGTCCAGTCGCCCGAGGTCGTCGTCGACGAGACTCGGATGCGTGCGCTGTGGTTCCTCGTGTGGCTCGGCGAAGAACTCCTGCATGACCGCCCGGGATTCTGCCTCGCGGCGTTCGCGCTCGTCAGCGTCGATTTCCTCACACGCCGGTGGGACCTCGCGTCCCCGGTCTGTGAAGTAACCGGTCGGCGCGACCCAGTCGTTGTAAAACGGCGTTCCGGAGTCGTGTACGAGCGTGATAGCCGTCTCCGCGGCGTCACCGGCGGCGACGACCGCCTGGTGGTAGATTTCGGTGAGTCGTCCCGCGGCGTACAGTCCGGGGACGGCGGTTCGACCGAGGTCGTCGACCTCGACGTACGTTTTCGACCCGGCGTCTCTGCGTTCGACGCCGGTACCTTCGAGATACGACGCGTCGGCCCAAGAGGCTGCGACGACCCGAGCGGTGGGAATCGTCTCTTCGCCGTCTTCGGTCTCGACAGTCGCCCAGAACAGGGGGTCGTCCTCGTCACCGAGTACATCGAGGGCGATAACTCGGCCAGTCCGTCTGTCCGCACCGCTTCGCTCCGCCTGTTCGGTCAAGAGGTCGGTAAACAGTCGACTGTTGACGCCCGCCGGAAACCCGGGGACGTTTTCGAGGTGTGCGTTTCGGCGGACGATGGACTCGCCTTCGTTCACGACGAGGGTGTCGAGTCCGGCGCGTGCGAGGAAGGTCGCTGCGGTGAGACCCGCGACGCCGCCACCGACGACGAGGGCGTCCCACGAATTTGGCTCGCTCATACTGGACGGTAGCCAAGCAGTCAGTAAAGGCGTACGGATAGCTGCTGATGGTCAAAACCGCCGGATTTCGAGCGAACCAAATCACCGATGACGCGGTGCCGGAACCGGGTGCTCCCGCGTTCTCGTCACAGGTGAGTCGACGCGCCTGATAAGGACTGTTGTAACTATTTACCGGGAACCGCCGTCCCGGTTCCGGTGACACCGGTAAGAGACTACAACAGTCCTTATGAATCGTTGAGCCACCGGTTTTCGACTGCTTCGACGCTGACGAGTCCCCTCGATTCGCCGTCGGGGATAGTCTGGAGTCGAACACGCCACCGGCCATCCGACAGCGCCTCGCCGTCGATGAACCGAACGGCCCGCTCGGGCGTGCGTCGAAGGAGGTCGACCGCGATGGGGAGCGTCGGAATGCGACCGGTTCGCTCCGCGAGCGCGTAGTCTCCGAACGTGAGTTCCCACGTCCGAATGGCATTTTTGGGTGTGTGTCCATCGGAACACCCGGACTCGGGGTCACAAATCGGGCGCAGCGAGTACCCGTCGATGAACGCGACCGCTTCGAGCGTTCGGAGCGTCGAGCCTACGGGATTCGGTGTCGTTGTCGGAGAGAACAGTTCCGCAGCCGTCTCCACGATAGTGTTCTGTTCCGACGGCGACAGACGAACATCGAGTTCGCTCATCATGCTCCACAGCAGAGTGAGACAGAAGTCGTCGTGGTCCTCGACGACTTCGGCCAGCGTGAGATACGTCTCCATGACTGCCGTTTCGACTACTCGGTGGCCCGTCTCCGCCAGTGCTTCGAACAGCGACCCGGAAACGTCGTGACAGAAGGCGCGATACCGCGTGTGGTTATCTTCGGGCTCGGTTGCGAGCGGTTGCATCGGTCGCTCCGATAACTCGTGGACCAGCGGGTCGTAGTACGGTACGCCCGGGTCGTATCGCCGGAGTACAGACCGGTACTCGCTCACGAGTTCCGCGGCCTCACCGGCGGCGTGCCGGTCAGGAAACTGTTGTCCAAGCACCGCCCCGGGTTCGACCCCTGTCCGGCCACACACCACTACGTAATCGCCACTGGGACACGAGAGAGACCGAATCTCAGCTCTAATGTCCCGCAGCGTCCCCCCAACCATTCAGCAGTAGGTCTCGACACGGGGCGATTATAGGTTGCGATTGCGATGGCGCTCTCCAAGTGTCGCGGGACGCCAGCCCACAAGGCTTAGTTTCCACCGGGTGAATGCTGGTTCGTGGACGAGATAGCCGTCAGCACCGTCGTCTACCTACCACCCGAGGAGGTCTACGAGTTCCTCGTGGACTTCCCGCGGTACGCCAACTACTCGAAACATCTCCAGGATGTACAGCAGTTCGGCGACGGGTCGCCGGGAACGAAATACGCCCTCAACTTCGCTTGGTGGAAGCTCACCTACACCGCGGAATCGAAGGTAACAGACGTGACGCCACCGACGCGCATCGACTGGACAATCACCAAGGACATCCACGCAGTGGGTCGCTGGCGCGTCGAAGCACTCGATGACCTACCGGACGACGCGCCCTCGGATGCCGACACTGCCTGCAACGTCTTTTTCGAAGTCGAATACGACACACAAACCGTTTCGGCCGGTGATATCGACCTTCCACGCTTCGTCTCTCTCGGCTGGGTCGTCGACAAGGTAAAACCCGTCCTCCAGAAGGAAGCAGAGCGTATCGTCGAGCGCATCGTCGCCGACATCGAAGGGCGGCCCCGGAAGGTCGACCTCACGATACACACGAAGCCCACGTCGTGACTCTGACCGCACACAGGGCCGCGTCGTGACGCTTTCAGTACTCAGAACCGCATTCCCGACCGAAGCGTACACGAGCGCCGAAGGGAAATGCACATACGCGCAGGCGGTCCAACGAAGAGGTATGATAGGGGCTGGTTCCTCGTGCGCGTGATTATCATCGGCGCCGGGCAGGTCGGGTCGTCCATCGCGGCCGACCTGGACGACACCCACGAAGTCGTCATTATCGACTGCGACCCAGAGCGAGTGGACGAACTGAACTACTCGCTCGACGTGTTGGCACTCCACGGCGACGGCACCTCCGTCGAGACGCTCGAAGAGGCAGGCGTCGAGCGTGCGGACATGGTCATCGCTTCGACCGACAACGACGAGACGAATATCGTCACGTGCGCGACGGCCAAGGCCATCTCTGAGGCGTTCACCATCGCCCGCGTGAAGAACACGGAGTACCTTCGAACGTGGCAGCGCTCCGAGAAAGCCTTCGGCATCGACTTCATGGTCTGTACGAACCTGCTCGCCGCGGAGTCTATCGTCCGCGTCGTCGGGCTTCCTGCCGCGCGGGACGTTGACTCCTTCGCGGGCGGGAAGGTCCAGATGGCCGAGTTCGAAGTCGACGCGGAAAGTCCCGTTGCGAACCAGACCGTAAGCGAAGCGGACCGATTCGACTCGCTCACGTTCGCGGCCATCCTCCGCGACGGCGAGGTGACGATTCCTCGCGGTGATACGGTTATCGGACCGGGAGACCGGATTGTCGTTATCGGCAGTCCCCAGAGCGTTCAGGGATTTGCGAGTTCGGTCTCGCCCGACGAACCGCCGGGAACCGCTGAAGAGGTGGTCATCGTCGGCGGGAGCGAAATCGGCTACCACGTCGCCCGACTGCTCGAAGAACGCGGCTTCAAACCGCGACTCATCGAGCAAGACGCCGACCGCGCCCGTGAACTCGCAGAGGAGTTGCCCGGAACAATCGTCATGGAGAGCGACGCGACCGATATCGACTTCCTCGAACGCGAGTACATCGGCGACGCCGACCTGCTCGTCTCTGCACTCGACTCCGACGAGAAGAACCTGCTCGTCTCGTTGCTCGCGGCGCGCCTCGGCGTCGAACGAACCGTCGCCGTCATCGACACGACGCCGTACGTCGACCTCTTCGAGGCCGTCGGCGTCGACGTTGGCGTGAGTCCGCGCGAGGTCGTCGCCGAAGAAATCACGCGATTCACTCGTGATGGCGGCGCGGAGAACGTCGCGCTCATCGAGTCGGACAAGGCCGAAGTCCTCGAAATCGAAGTCGACGCCGACAGCGTCCTCGCCGGCAAACCCATTCAGGAGTCGATTGCATCTCTCCCCGAAGGCGTCGTCATCGGTGCCATCACGCGACGGCGCGAGTTCATCACGCCGCGAGGTGACACCGTCATCAAACCGGGGGACCACGTGGTCGTCTTCGTCGATAGCTGCGCCATCGACGACGTGTCTCCCAAACTGTAGTCAGCTACAGCGTTCGGAACTGCTGTTCTGAGGGTCCTAACCGCACGCGCCACGAGCGAACAGCCACCGCGCCACTGATTCTCGCACACGCGAGCGAACCCGAACACGGAAGAACCCGGCGCGCGGTACGTTAGTCCACGGATGAAATTGCGGGTCGACTATAGAGCCAGCCTTCGTCTCGTCGGGACAGTACTGAAATATCTCACAGTCCCGCTTTTGTTCCCGCTCGTCGTCGCGCTGTACTACGGTGAGTCGGTGCTCCCGTTCGTCGTCACGATGGCCGTCACGGTTCTCATCGGGACGGGGCTCGAACGCCTCGCAGAAGAACCCGACATCGGGGCCCGCGAGGGATTCCTGATGGTCGCGATGACGTGGCTGGCTGTGGCTTTCGTCGGTGCGATTCCGTACCTTATCGAGGCGCACGGTATCCCCTTCATTGCGCAGCCGATTCACCCCGAATCAACCCTCGGAAATCCGGCGAACGCCCTCTTCGAGACGATGAGCGGGTTTACCACGACCGGAGCGACGGTCCTCGGCGACATTTCTTTCGACTCGCACACCCGCGGCATCATGATGTGGCGACAACTCACCCAGTGGCTCGGGGGGATGGGTATCGTCGTCCTCGCGGTAGCGATTCTTCCTGAACTGTCGGTCGGTGGCGCACAACTGATGGACGCGGAAGCGCCCGGTCCCGGCATCGAAAAGCTCACCCCCCGAATCGCCGAGACGGCGCGCGCGCTCTGGGGCGCGTACCTCGGCCTCACGGTCCTCGAAATCGTCCTTCTCCACGGACTCAACGTCACCGGCCACGCCCCAGGGATGGGCGTCTACAACGCCATCGCCCACGGGTTGACGACGATGCCGACCGGCGGGTTCTCGCCGGAAGCAAAGAGTATCGAGGCGTTTTCCGCCGCGGCGCAGTGGGTGATTATCCCCTTCATGGTCGCTGCGGGGACCAACTTCGCGCTCTTCTGGCACGTCCTCACGGGCGAGCCGAAGCGACTCGTCCGCGACACCGAGTTCAAATCCTACCTCGGAATTATGGGCGTCATCTCGGCCATCCTTGCGGGCGTCCTCTTTTTCGGCGACGGCCTGATGTCCGTCGCGCCAGCGGGCGAGACCTACGACCAAGTGTACCTCGAAGGCATTCGGACAGCCATCATCGGTAACGTCGAACCGGCGATTCGCCAGTCGGTGTTTCAGGTCGTCTCCATCGTCACGACGACGGGCTATGCGAGCATGGACTTCAACGCGTGGAGCGCGCCGACGCAGTACGGCCTCCTGTTCGCGATGTTCATCGGTGGCTCCGGCGGTTCGACCGGCGGTGCGATTAAAATCGTTCGCTGGTACGTCATCCTGAAATCGCTCCGCCGCGAGCTATTTACGACGGCCCACCCCGAGGCAGTTCGCCCCGTCAGACTCGCCGGCCGCACGGTCGATGAACGCGCCATCCGCGGCATCTACGCCTTCACGCTCCTGTATCTCGTGTTGTTCTTCGTCTCGACGGGCCTGCTCCACCTCGATGCCGCGCGCGCCGGCTTCGACGTGAGTATCCTCGAAACGATGAGCGCCGTCGCTGCGACCCTCGGGAACGTTGGCCCGGGCTTCGGCGTCGTCGGCCCGATGGGGAGTTATCTCGACTTCTCCAACAGTTCGAAACTGTACATGGTCCTCCTGATGTGGGTCGGCCGTCTGGAGATTCTACCGGTGCTCGTCATCTTCACGCCGGAGTACTGGCGGCGGTGAACGGAAAATTGGGCGAAGGAGTGTCGGAACGCTACGGATTCAGCCCGTAGAGAACCGACCGGAAGAACACTAACACGGGGATAATTTCGAGCCGTCCAATCCACATGTTGAAGAGAAACATCGCCTCCGCGTAGGGGTTCATCGACGGTCCGGTGATGCCCGTCGAGATGCCGACGTTCCCCTGCGCGCTCGCGACTTCGAACAGTGCGTCCGCATAGGTGAACTCCGGTCCGGCGAGGTTCACGAGGAGGACGCTCGACGCGACGAGCAAGAGCACCCAGAGCATCGAGACGATGGCTGCCTCGGAGAACTCGCGGTCCATCTCGCTCCGGGAGAGACGGCGACCGTTCATTTCGATGTTCACGACGGTGCTTTCGGGCAGGAAGACGCGGGAGAACTGCCACTGGATGCCACGGGAAATCGTGTACCCGCGGATGATTTTGATGCCGCCGACGGTCGACCCGGCAGCGCCGCCGAGGGTCATCGCGCCGGAGAGCAGCAGTTTTCCGCCGTCGGACCACTGGCCGAGCGGCGCGGCCTGAAAGCCAGTACACGAGAGCGCACTCACCCAGTGGAACGCCGAGTCGCGGATGGCATCGGTCTCCGGGCCGCCGATAATGCCCGAGAGACCGAAGTAGTCCGCTGTTTCGACGAATGCAGACCCCGCAGTCGTCGGGAGAGAGACGAGATTCTGGATTGTGAGTCCTGCCACGCCGACGGCAAATATGGCGAGCAACCACCGGGTCTGGAGGTCCGTCCACAACTTGTCGACCTCGCGGTTCCGGAGGATAGTGTAGTGGATGGGGAAGGCGATTGCGCCGAGCGCCATGATGGGCAGCAGTACCGTCTCGATGAGCGGCGAGTTGTACGTCCCGATTGAGTTGTCGGTGACGGCGAACCCGCCGGTCGAGAGACCAGTCATCGCGTGATTGAGCGCCTGCCAGCCAGCCTCCCAGAGGGGAAGGGCCGAGCCGTAATTGCTCGCGCGGATGGCGACGAAGAGCACGACTACCGAAAGCACCGTGTAGCCGACGAAAATCTTCCAGACTGTCCGAACCGTCGAGACGACGCTCGGATGAATCTTCTCCTCACGGGCCTCACCGCGGTAGAGCGCGTAACTACCGCTTCCTGGCCGCGAGAGAATCGAGACGGTGAGGACGATGACGCCCACGCCGCCGACCCATTGGATGAGAGAGCGCCACCACTGAATCGTCCGCGGAAGCGACGGTTCGTGAATCCCCATCGTGAGGCCGCTTCCGGTCCAGCCGCTCATGCTCTCGAAGAGGGCGTGCAGCGGGTTGCGGAAGTAGACGAGACTCGACTGGGTGTACTCGACACCAGCGGGGACGAGCGCCGTGAACACCGAATCAGGAGCGAAATGCGCCGTGAGGAAAAACGGCAGCGACCCGAAGGCGGCTGTTGCAAACCATCCCGCAGCGGCGATTATCATCCCGTGTTTCATGCGCGGTGCGGGCGCTTCGTCGAACGCCTTCCGCGCACCCAAGCCGACACCAGCAGTCGCGCCCGCGGCGATGAAGAATGCGAGTGCGGCGTACCACTCGCCGAATCCAATCGCAACGAGGACTGAGACGGCCATCAACAGTGATTCCATGGCGAGGAGCGACCCGACGTCGCGACCGATGACCGCAAGGTCGGCGGGCCACCCCGCAACCATCCGTCCGCGGCGCGGCATCAGTGGTCCTCGTAATGGCCGAACACGTCTGTCACTTCAGGTGTCGCACCTTTCGCGGAGTAGACGGTCAAGAGGTCGCCCGCGCCGACGGTCGTGTTGCCGCGCGGCGTGACGGGGTCGTCGTTAGGCTCGCGCTCGATGGCGACGATGAGTGTATCGTCGTCGAGGAGGCCATCCTGTGCGGTTTCCTGAATAGTCCGCCCCACGATTGGTGCCTCTTCGTCGACGCGAATTTCGAACACCTCGGCGCGGTCGCCGATGCGCATGTAGTCGACGATAGAGGGGCGTTTGACCGCCCGGTAGAGGTACTCCGCGATGAGTCGCTGGGGGTTTTCCATCGTGTTGACGCCGATTTGCCGGTAGAGGCTCATGTGCTCGGGGTTGTGGACGACAGAGACGATGTCCGGAATTTCGAGTTCCTTCGCCAAGAGACAGACCATGATGTTGGTCGCGTCCTTGTCGGTCGTCGTGATGATGGCGTCGGCGCGGTCCGCGCCGGCCTCTTCGAGCGTCTGTTTGACCGTGGCGTCGTCGTTGAGCACGAGGCAGTCGAACGTTGCCGCTGCGGCCTCGGCTTTTGCCTCGTCGCGCTCGACGACGACCACCTCGTTACCGCCCTCCGTGGCGATTTCGATGAGCGGCGTCCCGATGTTGCCGGCGCCGACGACGATGATATACATGACGTTCCGCCGTGCGCGTCGGTTCGTGGAAAAACTATCGGCATCTCGGTCGGTCTTTCGAAGCCTGAATTGCTGAACAGAATTCTGCTGAATGACGAATAGAGGCGCACAATATTTCGTATTCGATAACAGAGGTGACTATCCGTCCAACTCTGGCGCAGAGTGTTTCGGACAACCTGATGAGCCTGCTTCGTGAGTGTGGAACTCTCTGTCCGGCCTTCCGCTGAGCTATTCGGCTCCCCACTGCCCACCTGAAGGCTTATTACAGACGTGATAACTGTCTGAACTATGTGGACCTCCAAAGCAACTACCTCCCGCCGCGACGTGCTCCGTCTCGGTGGCGGGACGCTCGCACTCCTCGCCGGGTGTCTCGACCAACGGAAGCAGGCGAACGGGAAAGACCCAACCACCTCGTCCAACACGTCCGACACGTCCGACTCGTCCCCGACGAGCACGACGACGAGCGAACCAGTCGACGTGAGCGTCTCGAACGTCACTGTCGTTCCCGGGATAGTCGCGCCCAACACGCCGGACTCCGTCGCCGTGTTCGGCGACCGCGACGAGCAGTTTCTCATTTTGAACGTCGCGCCGTCCGGGCAGCCCAGCCCCGCGTCCGCTGATTTCACGCTCTCGACCGACGCCGGGACTACCGCTCCAAAGGATATCCGAGATATAGCTTCGCACGGGAATCCGTTCGACCGCACTAATCCATACGAAGGCGCAGGTACTGGCTACCTGCTCTACTCGCTTTCGAACCCGCTGGAGACCGACTCAGTGAGCCTCCGGTGGCCCGGCGGCGAATACGAGTTCGAAAACGACGTTGTCTCGGCCCTTACACGCCCGCCGACCGACTTCCGAGTCGGCGGACTCGACGTGCCGGAAAGCGTCGAAAGCGGCACGGAGTTGACTCTCTCCGTAACCATCGAAAACACCGGGTCGGTCGAGGGGACGTTCGTGGGTGCGCTCAACCGGTCGGGGCCGTACGTCGCACACACGCCGGTCAAAGCAATTTCAATCGACCTCGCGCCCGGAGAGTCGGAGACGTGGACCCACACGTACACGCCCACCCTCGACGACCCGGAGCACGCGGGCGGGATGCAGTACTACTTCGACTGGCGCGATGGTTCGAAGTCGGTCGAGCTATCGGTCGAACCACCGTCGTAAACCCCCGCGAAAAATAGCCGAGGTCGCTCAGTTTTCGACCGCCGAGGCGGCGCGGACGATAGTCTCTTCGCCGAACTTCGGACCGATGAGTTGGAGACCGACCGGCAGGCCCTCGGTCTCGCCCGCTGGGACGGAAATAGCGGGGAGGTTTGCAAGGTTCACCGGAACGGTGTTGGCGTCGGCGAGATACATCTGTAGCGGGTCGTCGAGGCTCTCGCCGAGTTTGAACGGCGGCACGGGCATCGTCGGTGATGCGAGCACGTCGACGTCCTCGAAAGCGGCGTCGAAGTCCTGTTTAACCCACGCGCGGGCGTCCTGCGCCTTCGCGTAGTACTTGTCGTGGTAGCCAGCGGAGAGGGCGTAGGTGCCGAGGAGGACGCGCCGTTTGACCTCGGAGCCGAAGCCTTCCTCGCGGGCGCGGGCGAACGCCTCGTTCCAGTTGCCCTCGTAGCCGCCGGATTTGCCGTAGCGGACGCCGTCGAAGCGTGCGAGGTTCGAAGACGCTTCGGACATGGCGATGACGTAGTAGGCGGCGACGGCCTTCTCGACGGAGGGCATGCTGACCTCGTAGTACTCGGCTCCCTGTGCTTCGAGTTCGTCGAGTGCGGCCCAGAAGGCTTCCTCGACGCCCTCGTCGGCACCTTCGACCAGTTCGGTCGGGACGCCGATAGTCAGCCCTTCGACGTCGCCGTCGGCGGCAGAAGCGTAGTCGGAGTCCGCGCCGTCGTCGTGAGTCGTGCCGTCTCGGTCGTCGGGACCGGCGATAACGTCGAGCAGTGCGGCGGCGTCCTCGACAGTCGGTGCAATCGGGCCAATCTGTTCGAGAGAGTTCGCGTAGGCGACGAGACCGTAGCGCGAGACGAGACCGTAGGTCGGCTTGATGCCGACGACGCCACAGAACGCGGCGGGACAGCGGATGGAGCCACCCGTGTCGGTCCCGAGTGCGAGGTCGGCTTCACCGGCGGCGACGGCGGCCGCGGAGCCACCGGACGACCCACCGGGGACGCGCGCTTCGTCGACGGGGTTTTTCGTCGGGCCGAACGCCGAGGTTTCGGTCGTCGTCCCCATCCCGAACTCGTCCATGTTGGCCTTGCCGACGATGGTCGCGCCTGCTTCCTTCAGGTGCTCGACGACCGTCGCGTCGTACGGGGGAACGTAGTCTTCGAGCATCGCAGAGCCGCAGGTCGTTCGGAGACCCTTCGTCGAGATGTTGTCCTTGACGGCGATGGTCTTACCGTCGAGAGGGCCATCTTCGTCGCTCTCGACCGTCTCTTTCGTGATGAATGCGTTCAGAGACATTTAGGACACCCGTGGACCCTTGAAGAAGCCGTCTTCGGTCTCTGCGGCGTTCGAGAGCGCCTCTTCCTGCGTCAGTCCCTCGTGGACCTCGTCGGGGCGCATCACGTTCACCAGTTCGTCCTCGCGGTCGACTTCGGGAACCTCGTCGAGGGCGTCGAAGTATTCGAGGATGTCCGCGAACTGCGTCGTGAACTCCTCGACCTCGTCCTCGTCGAGGTCGACCCGCGCCAACTCGGCGACGTGTCGTACCTCGTCGGCGTCGACGGGCGTATCGCTCATGTATCGGAGGAAACGGAGACTGGGAGTAAGGGTTTCGGTGTGCGCCGTTTCGTCTTCGTCTCGTCTCCGTTTCGTCTTCGTCTCGTCTCGACTTTGTCTCGCCCGGCCCTGGCTACCTAATTATTCCTGATTAATTGTCCAAAAATACGCCAATTCCGTCCTTTTCTCGCCGTCAGATATAAGTAATCGCCCTCAATACGAATAGGTGGAGAACGACCGTTCCCAGTTGCTTCTCTCGCACACAATGACAGAAAGTGTCCGACGTTTCACGACAGATAGCGCGCGCGTGCGCAATGAAAAAAAGAAAGATTCCAAGCAGACAGAGACCGACCGAGAGCAGGCGCTCTCGTGTCCCGAATGTGGCTCGGAGACGCTTGTCTCCGACTCGGAACACGGAGAGACCGTCTGTGACGAGTGTGGTCTCGTCGTCCAAGAAAACGAGATAGACCGCGGCCCGGAGTGGCGTGCGTTCAACTCCTCGGAGAAAGACCAGAAGTCCCGTGTCGGTGCCCCGACCACCAACATGATGCACGACAAGGGGCTTTCGACCAACATCGGCTGGCAGAACAAAGACGCCTACGGCCGCTCGCTCTCGTCTCGACAACGCGAAAAGATGCAGCGACTCCGCACCTGGAACGAGCGCTTCCGCACCCGCGACTCCAAGGAGCGGAATCTCAAGCAGGCGCTCGGCGAAATCGACCGGATGGCCTCCGCACTCGGCCTTCCGGAGAGCGTCCGCGAGACTGCGTCCGTTATCTACCGCCGCGCTCTCAACGATGACTTACTCCCCGGCCGTTCTATCGAAGGCGTCGCAACAGCAGCGTTGTACGCCTCCGCCCGCATGGCAAGTACGCCTCGGTCGCTCGACGAGATTACGAGTGTTTCGCGCGTCGAAAAGGAAGAAATCGCTCGCACGTACCGGTACGTCGTCCGCGAGCTAAAGCTCGAAATCAAGCCCGCAGACCCCGAACAGTACGTCCCACGATTCGCCAGCGAACTCGGACTGTCCGACGAATCCGAGCGCCGCGCACGCCAACTCTTGAAAAACGCCAAAGAACAGGGTGTCCATTCAGGGAAGTCCCCGGTCGGCCTCGCCGCCGCCGCAGTCTATGCGGCCTCGCTTCTCACCAACGAGAAGGTAACACAAAACGAGGTATCCGGCGTCGCTAACATCTCCGAAGTAACTATTCGCAACCGCTACCACGAACTGCTCGAAGCCGAAGAGCAGGCCCAGATGCCCTGACCGGTCTGGTCTTTTCGCAACACCGATAACACACCAACTGTAGCCACGGGTATGGAGACGACCCGACACTTCACCTCGACGGTGTACATCGTCAACGACGGCGCAGTCGCCCTCCACCGACACGAACGTCTCGGCATCCGCATTCCGCCGGGCGGTCACGTCGACCGCGACGAACTCCCCCACGAGGCGGGCTTGCGCGAAGTCCGCGAGGAGACGGGTCTCAATCCGACACTCGTCGATGACACCGACCCGGTTCCCGCACCCGGTGGCGAGGCGCTTCCCCACCCGCGGTACCAGATGCTCTACGACATCAACGTCCACGACGACGGCGAGGTCGGCCACCAGCACATCGACCACATCTACTACGCCCGCGTCGACTCCCGCGATATCGACCCCGCACCGGGCGAAGCCGACCTCGAAGCGTGGGACTGGTACGGCCCTGCGGACCTCCGTGAGAGCGACCTCGACGAGGATACGATTCAGATCGCACTGGAAGCTATCGAGGTCGTCTCCGGCAGCAACTGAGTGGCCGCTCTGAAATCGCCGCTACTCTAACAGCGACCGCACGTATTTTTCGACGTGGTTGTCTATCCGGCGTTTGAATCCCGCTTGCCGGGCGAGTCGGTCGAGTTCTCTGGAGGCGTACGTGCCGTACTGCACCGCCTTTTTGTTCGCCTCGGCGACTGACTCCGGAATACTGTCCTTTGCGGCTTCGCGGAGGGCGACTTTCCGCCGGTCGCCGTCCACGAGTAACTCACCCGGAAGCGGGAGCGCGGCGTCCACAACTCGGTCGTGGAGCAGCGGAGCAACCGGTTCGACGCCCGCCGCGCGAAGTACGAGCACGTCGCGTTCGAGTTGGTCGGGGAGCGTGTGAATCAGTTCTCGGGCGGCCCCCCGAACCGTCTCGGCTTCGACGCGGGGGTCGTCGGGGGCCTTGGCGACCTTGGCGTAACCGCCGAAGAGCTCGTCCGCGCCCTGTCCGACCGCGAGGCGGTCGTAGCCGTCGGCTGCGACCTGCTCGGCGAGCAGATACAGCGGCAAGACGATTTGCACGTCCATCGGATTCGTCCGCCCGAGTGCATCGACGATTTCCGGGACGGCGCGTTCGAGCGCGTCGTGGGAGAGTTCGACGACGCGGAGGTCTCTCCCCATCGCATCGGCGGCGTCGCGGGCGGCGGCGATGTCGTGTGAGCCTTCGAACCCGGCGACGTAACACGGGGCGTCCGGAACGCCAGCAGCGACGACCGCGGAGTCGACGCCGCCAGAGAAGGCGACGGCGAGTCCGTCGTCGTCAACCGAGCGAACCGACTCGGAAACGGCGTTGCGGACGCGGGCGAGGGCATCCTCGCGGTCGGTGGCAACCGGTGGGTCGGGAAGTTCCCAGACGGATTCGTCGCGACCGGCGGACTCACCAGTCATGTGACGGGCGTGGCCCGGCGGGACGGCAACCGGGTCGGAGAGGTCGCGGTGGTCGAACGACCACGTCTCGGGGTCGTCACGTTCGGAAAAGAGCGGTTGGCGGCCGAGCACGTCGCGGACGAGACGACTATCGACTTGGCCCGCGAACCCCGCGGTTCCGGGGAGCGGGTCGCGGCCGTCGAGCGCGCGCCGAGCGAGAGAGGAGTCCGCGCCGCGCATCACAGCAAGTCGTCCAACGCGTGTTTCACGCGGCGTTTCGCTCCACCGGCCGCCTGCTGGAACGAGATGCGCCACGGAGTCTTGCTGCCGACGACACTGGTTCGGCCTTCGGTGATGGCGTCGAGGATGGCATCGGCGGTTCGCGTCTCGGTCCCGACTTCCGTAACGGCCTGTCCGACCATCTCGGCGATGTGCGCGTCGCTTCCGGCGGTCATTGAGAGGCCGCGACGCTTTGCGAAGCGCTCTGCGCGCTGATTTGCGATGCCGGTCAGGAGTCGGGAGTTATAGATTTCGATGGCGTCCGCCGCGGCGAGTTGGGCACGGGAGATGTGCGGAGCCACGCCGTGGCGCGACTTCTGGAACGGGTGGGGGATAACAGCGATGCCCCCGGCGTCGCGGATGCGGTCGAGTGTCTCATCGTACGAGAGACCTGCGGGAATCAGCTCTTCGACACCCAGTGCGAGAACGTGCCCTGCGGCGCACGTGACCTCCATTCCCGGGATACCGACGAGTCCGTAGTCCGACGCGAGGTCCGCGGCTTCGAGACTGGCGTCGATTTCGTCGTGGTCGGTCACGGCGAGGGCGTCTAACCCGACCGCGACCGCCTGTTCGAGGAGGTACTCGATTGGGTCTCGTCCGTCGTATGACAGCGACGAGTGTGAGTGCAACTCGACCGATAACACATCGTCTCCTAACAAAGGCGGCTAAAAAAGCGCCCCGGTCCCGGTGTGATTGGGGTGGGTGAGTCACGCACAATTGTTAGCTTATGAATCTCTCCCCTACGAGACGTTCTGTATCCGGCGAGATACCGTACGAACGTGAAATAATGTAAGAATATAGATATAATATCGTGGGTTGCGAACTATTGGCACGGTGGTAGACCCCCCACGTGAGAGGGCCACCAGGGAGAAAGAACATGACCGTACGAGACATCGCACGACCGAAGGACGAACTGGTAACCGCAACAATAGACACACCCATACAAGAACTGGCGAAGATGATGGAAGACCGGATGGTCGGGTCTGTCATCGTCGCCGACGGCGACTCAGTTGAGGGTATCGTCACGGACCGTGACATCGCGCTCAAGTGCGTCGGTGCTGGCGGAAGCGTCTCCGAGATGAAAGCGAAAGACGTGATGACGGAAAAACCGTTCACCGTGGACGCGAATACCGGCGTCTACGAGCTATTCCGGAAGATGCACGAACACGGCGTCCGGCGCGCACCCATCGTCGACGATGGCAAGCTTAGCGGCATCATCACCTTCGATGACCTGCTCGTCCTCCTCGAAGACGAGATGCACGAACTGAGCGAAATCGTCCGCGCCGGGTCACCGCCGTACACGCCAGCCTAACCCGTCGGCAGTCGAGTCTACGGGCGATTCGCACCGGCCAACTCATTTTTGCGCACGTTTGTGCACATAGAAAGGGTTTACAATGTGCGTTCTGACCATACCAATGAATGACGCTTCCCGACGCGGACCGCGACCTCGTCGTCGCCGAACTCGGTAGAGACCCGACGCCGGCCGAGGAGATACTCTTCGAAAACCTCTGGAGTGAACACTGCGCCTACCGGTCGTCCCGACCGCTCTTGTCGGCGTTCGACTCGGAAGGCGACCAGGTCGTCATCGGCCCCGGCGACGACGCCGCCGTCGTTTCGCTGGACGACGACACGTACATCACACTCGGCATCGAGAGCCACAACCACCCGTCCTACGTCGACCCGTACGACGGCGCGGCCACGGGTGTGGGCGGCATCGTCCGCGACACCCTCTCGATGGGCGCGTACCCCATCGCCCTCGCCGACTGCCTCTACTTCGGTGACTTCGACCGCGAGCACTCGCGGTACCTCCTCGACGGCGTCGTCGAGGGAATCGCCGACTACGGGAACGCCATCGGCGTCCCGACGGTGACCGGTGCGACCTCCTTCCACGAGAAGTACGAAGGTAATCCGCTCGTCAACGTCGCCTGTGTCGGCCTGCTCTCAGCCGACCGCCTCGTCACGGCCGAAGCACAGAAAGCTGGCAACAAACTCGTCCTCATCGGCAACTCGACCGGTCGCGACGGTCTCGGTGGCGCATCTTTCGCTAGCGAAGACCTCGCAGAAGATGCCGAAACCGAGGACCGCCCGGCCGTACAGGTCGGCGACCCGTACACGGAAAAACTCCTCATCGAGTGCAACGAGGCGCTCATCGACGAGGACCTCGTCGAGTCCGCCCGCGACCTCGGGGCCGCCGGTCTCGGCGGCGCATCCTCCGAACTCGTCGCCAAGGGCGGCTTCGGCGCGCAAATCGACCTGAAGGCGGTCCACCAGCGCGAACCCAACATGAACGCCTTCGAGATTCTGCTCTCGGAGTCCCAAGAGCGCATGTGCTACGAAGTCGCGCCGGAGAACGTCGAGCGCGTGCAGGAAATCGCCGACCGGTTCGACCTCGGAAGCGAGGTCATCGGCGAAGTCGCCGAGGGCAACTACGTCTGTACCTTCGACGGCGAAACCGTCGTGGACGTGCCGCCGGAGTTCCTCGCCGAGGGCGCACCGATGAACGACCTCGACGCTGCCGAACCAGAATCCGCCGAGCGCGACCTGCCCGACGCAGACCTCACCGAAGCCTTCGAAGCGGTCGTCTCCGACCCCAACACGGCCTCGAAGGAGTGGGTCTACCGCCAGTACGACCACGAGGTCGGCCTGCGGACCGCTCGTCGCCCCGGCGACGATTCGGCACTCCTCGATATCCCCGAAGCGGGAACGAAACTCGCCTTTACCGCCGGTGCCGACCCTAACTGGACGAACGCGGCCCCCTACGACGGTGCCCGCGCGGTCGCCCTCGAAAACGCGACCAACCTCGCCGCGAAGGGCGCGACGCCCCTCGCAACCGTCGACTGTCTGAACGGCGGCAACCCCGAGAAACCCGACGTGTACGGCGGCTTCAAGGGAATCGTCGACGGCCTCGCCGACATGTGCAGCGCACTCTCGGTCCCCGTCGTCGGCGGCAACGTCTCCCTGTACAACGACTCCGTCTCCGGTCCGATTCCGCCGACGCCGACGCTCGCGATGGTCGGCGAAGCGGACGGCCAGTCGCCCGGTCTCTCGCTCTCGGGAGAAGGTGACCTCTTCCTCGTCGGCACCGGCGGCGAGGCCCTCGGTGGCTCGGCCTTCCTTGCCCACGCCGGTGGCTCGGACGCCTTCCCGACGCTCCCCGATGCCGAAGCCGCCGCGACGGCAGTCGAGACGCTTCGAACCATCGCCGCCGCCGACTCCACGCTCGCCGTCCACGACGTGAGCCACGGCGGTCTCGCGGTCGCACTGGCCGAGATGGTTACCGAGGATGTCGGTGCCGACGTTTCGACCGACGACCTCGTTGCGTTCTTCGACGAGACGCCCGGCCGCGTCGTCGTGGAGACGACCGACGAAGCCGCCCTTCGCGACCTCGCCGGCGACGTGCCCGTCGTCGAACTCGGGACGACGACCGACGACGCGACGCTTTCCGTTGCTGTCGATAGCGACGAGTTCGCCTACGGCGCAGGCGACATCGCCGACCTCCGCGACGTACTCACCCGCGAACTGGACTAATTCGAAAACCCTCTTTCTGCCCCATCTTTGTCTCCGTTTCTGTCCTCGTTTCGACCACCATCTTTGTCTCCGCTTCTACCCCGCATCTACCCGCTTCTGCCACTCTTTCCGTATCCGTCTTCGAGACACTGGCGTGGCGACGCGGCAGAAAAACGGAGAGAAAGCTGAAGTCGTTCGAACTGCCGGTTCTACGCGAGAATCAGGGGCAACCCGAACGTGACGGCGAGACCGACGGCGAGGACGAGAACGCCGGTCGTGACCTGGCCCATGCTGAAATCCTGCATCGGAGAGGTAACTCGGCCGTCCTCGCCGGACTGGTGGTCATCGTGGTCGTGGTCGCCCGCGTGGTGGTCGTCGCTCATACGCGACGCGACGGGTTCGCGGTACAAAAACGCACCTAACCGTCGTCCTGCGACGGCAGCGTTCGACCATCGTCGGCGCGTCTGTGGCGACACACAGACCTAAATCCCGTGCGGAACTATGGCCTATGTGAACTCTCGACGCCCACCTGACGAGCGCCGCTGGTGGAAAGAGGCCGTCGTTTACCAGATTTACCCGCGAAGCTTCAACGATTCTGATGGTAACGGCGTGGGCGACATCCCGGGCATCATCGAGAAGGTGGAGTACCTCGACGACCTCGGCGTGGACTGCGTCTGGTTGAATCCGGTGTACGAATCCCCCGGCGTCGACAACGGATACGACATCTCGGATTACCGCGCTATTTTGGACGAGTTCGGGACGATGGCCGATTGGGAGGCGCTCCGCGACGCGCTCCACGAGCGCGATATCCGGCTTATCATGGACCTCGTGGTGAATCACACGTCCGACGAACACGAGTGGTTCGTCAAGTCGCAGTCGGCGAAAGACAGCGAGTACCGCGATTACTACTGGTGGCGTGAAGGACGCGACCCCGACAAGGTTGCCGCGTCACCCAACCGAACCACCCTCGACCCCGACGACTACGACACGCCCGACGGGGTGAACGAGGTTCCGCCGAACGACTGGGAATCCTTCTTCGGCGGCCCCGCCTGGACCTACGACGAACGCACCGGTGAGTGGTATCTCCACCTGTTCGACGAGCGAATGCCCGACGTGAACTGGGAGACAAAAGCCCTGCGCGAAGAGATGTTCGAGATGATGGAGTGGTGGCTCGACAGGGGTATCGATGGGTTCCGAATGGACGTTATCAATCTCATCTCCAAGCCGGACGGCTTACCCGACAGCGACGACCCGACGGCTATCGTCCGCGGTGCGGACAAGTTCGTCAACGGCCCGCGTATTCACGAGTATCTCTCGGAAATCTACGACCGGGTGCTCGCCGGAACCGATTCGATGACGGTCGGCGAGATGGCCGACCTCACCGTCAAACAGGCGAAAGACTTCGTCGGCGAGGACGGCGACGGCATGAGCATGGTGTTCACGTTCGACCACATGCGCCTCGACATGACAGACGCCGGTCGCTGGTCCTATCACGAGTGGTCGCCGCGGGAACTCAAAGAGTCGATGTCCCACTGGCTGGAAGGACTCGCCGACGATGGCTGGAACTCGCTGTTTCTCAACAATCACGACGAACCGCGGATGGTCTCTCGCTTCGGCGACGACGGCGAATATCGAACGGAGTCAGCTAAACTGCTCGCGACGCTTCTGCACACCCTCCGCGGAACGCCATACATCTATCAGGGCGAGGAGCTGGGAATGACAAACTATCCCTTCGACTCCCTCGACGAGGTACGCGACGTGGACACCATCAAGAACGTCCGCGCCGCCCAGCGGTCGGGGCGACTCGCCGACGAAGACGTGATGGACCTCGTCCGCTACCGAACCCGCGACAACGCCCGAACGCCGATGCAGTGGGACGACTCGCCCAACGCGGACTTTACCGACCCCGACACGACGCCGTGGATGCCGGTCAATCCGAACAAAGACGAAATCAACGCCGCGGACGCGAGAGACGACCCGAATTCTATCTGGCACTACTACCGCGACCTCATCTCGCTGCGCAAGGAGCGCGACGTGCTCGTCTACGGTGATTACGACCTCCGTCTCTCCGACCACGAACGGTTGTGGGTCTACACGCGGACGCTGGAGACGGACGAAGGGCGTTCAGATACCTTGCTCGTCGTTCTCAATTTCGGCGGCGACGAAACGGTCTTCGAGCCACCTGCGGACCTCGTCGGGACCGATGCGAGTCTACTCATCTCCAACTACGACGCCGACATTGAGTCGGTCGAGCAGACGACGCTTCGCCCGTGGGAAGCCCGCGTCTACGACCTCGCGTAGATTCCACTGCGACTACGGCCTCGCGTGGTCTCCCGTCCCATCCGCATCTTCGACCAGCGACCGCATATCGAACCGCTGTGTCTCGACTTCGCTCCCGCCGAGAAGTGCCCCCGTCACTGCGGGAGTCGACTCGCGCACGGGGACGACCCGAAGGTTCGACACATCGCCGACGACTGTCCGAATCGCCCGGTCTATTTGGTCGCGCGCCTCCACCGGGACGACCAACGAAACTTCGCGGAAGTGGCAGTCGGTCGCGTCGCCGAGTTCCGACACGAGGTCGCTGTCGGGCGACTGGAGTTCGATTCGGAAGCCCCACGGGGTGACGAGGAACGTCCGGCGCTCGTTTTCAGTCACCGACCAGTCGCGCGCCTCGGCCCGCTCGACGACCGCCGCAATGTCGTCGACTATCACGCCGAAGTGGTCGAACGCCAGTCGCGGCGCTGGCGTGAGCGTCACGTCGGCTGTGCCGCCGCGGTTCGTCTGTAACCGAAGTCGGAAGTCGCGTGGGGCATTCTCGTCGGGTTCCAGCGCGACCGATTCGCCGTCGACCGAACCGAAGCGCGCTGCGGGCGTGATGCCGAACGACGAGAGGACCGTGGCCGCATATTCGACATCGGGAACGTGGTAGTGGAGGTGGAAGAGAGTCGATGCATCCATGCCACTGACAAGTCCGGAGAGCGGTATCAGTGTAGCGCCACCGCCGCCAGAGCGGCCACTTCCACGGGCTGGACGCGCCGAGTGGAGCCACCTGCCGTAGTCGAAACGGTGAAACGGCTCTTTCGCCAACGATTCGGTAACGAATGCTCACGAAGCGCATCATCCCCTGTATCGACGTCGACCTCGACGAGGACGGCAATCCGGCCGTCTATACCGGGGTCAACTTCGAGGACCTGAAGTACACGGGTGACCCCGTCGAGATGGCCAAACGCTACAACGAGGCGGGCGCGGACGAGTTCGTCTTTCTCGACATCACGGCCTCCGCCGACGGCCGCGAGACGATGCTCGACACCGTCTCGAACGTCGCCGACGAGGTGTTCATCCCGCTGACCGTTGGTGGCGGCATCCGCACCCGCGACGACATCAAAGAGACGCTCCGCGCCGGTGCCGACAAAGTCTCTATCAACACCGCGGCGCTGGAGAATCCCGACCTCATCGAGAAGGGTGCCCGGTCCTTCGGAAGCCAGTGTATCGTTATCTCGGTCGACGCCCGCCGCCGCTACGACGAAGAAGGCGAGTTCTACGCCGACGTCGACGGCGAATCATGCTGGTTCGAATGCACCGTCAAGGGCGGCCGCGAAGGAACCGGCGTCGACGTGGTCGAGTGGGCCCGCGAGGCCGAATCCCGCGGTGCTGGCGAACTCTTCATCAACTCCATCGACACCGACGGAACGAAAGACGGCTACGACATCCCGCTGACGAAAGCCGTCTGCGACAACGTCTCGACGCCCGTTATCGCCTCCTCCGGGTGTGGTGGTCCCGAAGACATGCACGAGGTGTTCACCGAAGCCGGTGCAGACGCCGGTCTCGCCGCCTCTATCTTCCACTTCGACGAGTACTCGATTCAGGACGTAAAGGAGTACCTCGACGACCACGACGTGCCGGTTCGTCTGTAAGGAAAGCCACTCCTTTCTGTTCGGTCGTTTTTTACGCTCCCTTTTCCGTCCTCCTTCCTCTTCCCTCTTCCTCTCCCTCTCCCCCTTCCTCTTCCCCTTCCTCTTCCCCCTTCCTCTCCCCCTTCCTCTTCCCCTTCCTCTTCCCCCTTCCTCTCCCCCTTCCTCTTCCCCCTTCCTGCTGCGGGCATTTTCCGCGCATTCCCTCCTGTTGCGGTCGTGCGTCCCCTGCGCAGTCGGAACCAATCTTAACCTCATCTGGCGACAAATCTCGATTCGCGATGACCCACGACGCTTCTTGGCTCTCAGAACTCCGGAAACACCGCGAGCAGAAGGACCGCTTTCTCGCCACGGATACCCACTCGCCGATTCCGGCAGACCAGCGCGAACACTTCGACGGTCTCGATTACTTCGACCCCGACTCGAACCTCCGATACGAACTCGAACTACAGGAGTACGACGACCCCGAAACCATCACCATCGGGACGTCGACCGATGGCGAGCGCGAATACCTCGTCTGGGGCCGCTTCGCGTTCGAACTCGACGGGGAGACGTACGCTCTCGACGCCTACCGCTCGACTCCCGACGAGGACCGGCTCTGGGTCCCCTTCCGCGACGAGACGAACACGAACGAGACCTACGGTGCTGGCCGGTATCTCGACCTCGAAGCGTCCGACCGGACCGACGACGGCCGGTGGGTCCTTGATTTCAACTACGCGTACAACCCGTTCTGTGCGTACTCTCCACGGTACGAGTGTCCGCTCGTTCCGATGGAAAACTGGTTGCAGGTCCGCATCGAGGCGGGTGAGATGAACTACGAAGGACCCGGCGGCTCAGAAGGTGGACACAGTGCGCAGGGCCACGGGCACGCCGACTAAGCGGGCGCGACCAACGGAAACAGCGTCTACGCGAAAGGCACACACAGAGACGCGTCGCTCAGCGGGTGAGAAACGAAGAGAGAAGTCCGTAGATTAGGCGTCGATACCGGCTTCGTAGGCCGAAGTGATGTTTTCGGCGGTGTTCTGTACGCCGCGGGCGGCCTCCCCGAGCGCGTCGAGGGGGTCGACGCCCGCTTCCGTCTTGATAGAGAGCACGGGGTCCGTCTGGCCGCCGGACTGTTCGGGGTTCACGTCGTAGGTGGCCGCAGTGACGCTTTCGGTCTCGAGGAGTTCACCCTTCAGCACGTTCATGAAGGTGTGGTCCTCGCCGCCGATTTCGATGCGGAGTTCCTCGTCGGTCTTGTCGATGACCCGCAGTTCCATGGCTCTCCGTTCCCTCCAGCGGCGTTTTAACGTTTCGTCTCGGGTACAGGGACGAGTTCGTCTACTGCAACGTCGCCGGCGGCCGCCACGTACTCGGTGCCGTCGCGCTCGATAACGCCCTCGGCGACGAGGTGGTCGAGGTGGGCAAACGCCTCGCCGGGACCGTGGAGGATGTGGATGTTCGAGAGGTCGCCGAAGAGGTGGGCACTCACGGTCCATGCGTCCGCCGGGCCGTGTTCGTCGAGCACCGAGAGGACGCGCCGGGTGCGCTCGCGGTGGTGCTCGGCGATGACGCGCGCTCGTTCTGCCGGGTCGTCGATGGGGTCGCGGTGACCGGGCCACGCCCGCGCGAAGTTCTGGTCGGCGAGGCGAGCGAGACTGTCGAGGTAGGTTTCGAGCGGTCGGTCGACCCGGAGGTCCGCGCCGCCGACGTTCGGCGTGTATTTCGGGAGAATCACGTCGCCGACGAACGCCTCGCGGCCGTCGTCGCCGTCGAAGGCAAAGGCGCTCAACCCGGCGGCGTGGCCGGGGAAGTGGACGACTTCGAGTTCGTCGTCGCCGGCGGCGATTCGGTCGCCGTCTTCGACCGGGGTGACATCGACGCGGTCGCCCTGTAGTTCGTCGTGGCCGTCGAGGAACGAGGTCACTTCGTCGAGCGGGCCATCGGGAATTCCCCATTCGCTGAAGCGGCGGTCGCGGATATCGCGCTCTTCGGCGAGCGCTTCGGGGTCGCCAGCAACGATACCGGCGTCGTCCGCGTGGACGTAGACTGACGCGCCACTTTCAGCCTGTAGTTCACCTGCCAAGCCGGTGTGGTCCGCGTGCCAGTGCGTGAGGACGATTGCTTCGAGGTCGGACACCTCGTACCCGGCCGCCTGCAAGCCGTCTCGAACGTCGTGCCGAACCGAATCCGTCGCGACGCCGACGTCGACTAACGTCGGTCGGTCGCCGGGGATGAGGTATGCGTTGTTCCGGCCTTCGAAGACGGTGTTTCCGAGCCGAATTCGTTCCATGCGGCCATCTGGCCGTGGAGGTTCATGATTATTCCGAAGGAACTCGGCGGTGTCAGTGACCCGTCAACACCGAGGGTGGAGAGACATATCAAACGCTGATATGCCCGGTACATTCAAAAGCCGTCGTTGCATCGAATCGCACATCGAATGCCGGTGGACTTCTACGAACTCCTCGGGGTCGAACGCGACGCCGAGAGGGGCGAAATCAAGCAAGCCTTTCGCCAGAAGGCGCGGGAGTACCATCCCGACGTCAACGACGACGAGCGAGCGCCAGCGCAGTTCACCGCCGTCAGAAAGGCCTACGAAGTCCTCACCGACGAGGCAGAACGCGCCGACTACGACCGGATGGGTCACGGGAAGTACGTCGAAAAACGGCTCGATGGCCTAGCCAAGTTCAAGTTCCCCGGGCAGGCCGGACAGGAAGAGAGTACAGATACAACCGACACAAACGCCCGCTCGTCTTCTTCGGGGTCGTCTTCCTCATCGTCCGCTTCCTCATCCTCGTCGTCCGCTTCGTCTTCCACTTCCTCGTCCTCGTCGTCCTCATCGGCCCGGTCATCTACGCCGAATCAGTCGTCGTCCCGTGCTTCATCCTCGCGGACCACAGCTTCGCGGTCATCGTCCGCAGGGTCGACATCCTCGTCAACTGGGTCGTCCAGCGGGTCGTCCCGAACTCAAACCAACCGTCGGTCATCAGACACTAACCGCCGAGCGTCGCGAACCGGCGGCGGGAGAACGACCAATCGGTTCGAGCGCGAGAAAAACCGCTCTGAAGCTACAACCACGACCGA
Source organism: Haloferax mediterranei ATCC 33500 (assembly GCF_000306765.2). Lineage (NCBI taxonomy): Archaea > Methanobacteriati > Methanobacteriota > Halobacteria > Halobacteriales > Haloferacaceae > Haloferax > Haloferax mediterranei. Next base: position 992,341 of record NC_017941.2, on the reverse strand, counting down.
GCGCGACGCGACGAACCCGCTTTGGTACGGATGGGGACTCACGCTCGCCTCACTGCTCGTGTATCTCGGTAGCTTCGGGTGGTACCTCAGCACAACTGGTTCAGAGTTCGTGACGGCGCTCCTCTCGATAGACACGGGTGCACCGGTACAGGCGCTTCTCGCGTCGTCTCCACTCTCGCTCCCGAGTATCGCCGCGCTGCAAGTCGCCGCCTCGTCGTCGCCGACGACGCTCATCCTCCCGGTGGCTTCGGTCCTTCTCGCGACCACGCTTCTCGCCGTCATCGGTCGATTCGGACACGCGTGGACGACGTGGCTCTACGCGTTGGCTGCCATCGTTCCGGTGCTGGTCATCGCGGCGGGCGCACTCGGATTCACTCGGCCCGTTGCTATCGACCTCTTCGGACTCGTGATTTGTCCCCTTATCGGGGGCGGCGGGTTCTTGGCCGATGCCGGTCAGTACCTCTTTGCCTCCCGGTAGGTCACCGAATCGGCCGAGTCTGCCGACGGTTTTTGTCGTCTGAGCGCAAGGTCGATATATGAGTGCGTTGCGCGACTCGGTCCGTCGGTTTCGACTTCGTGGGGTGAATGCGTATCTCGTTTCCGACGATGGCGACGTGGTTCTCGTCGATGCTGGCACGCCGTGGGACCGCGACCGGATGCTGCGTGGTCTCGTCGATGCCGGGCTTACTGCGGGTGACATAGACCGCGTCCTCGTGACGCACTACGACCTCGACCACGTTGGGACGCTTGCTGCTCTCGGACTTCGCTCGGACGTCCCAATCCACATCGCAGAGCCGGACGCGTCGTATGTGACGGGACAGTCGAAGCCACCGATTCGCTCGCACAAAGGTCTCCTCCAGCGACTCTTCTCCCCACTACTTGAACGGCCGACGAACCCGGTCGAAGTCGTCAACGACGGCGACGAACTCGGCGGATTCGTCGCGTACCGAACGCCGGGACACACACCCGGGCACACTGCATACGTCCACGAGCAACACGGCGTTGCGTTCGTCGGCGACATGGCCCGCGAATCGGATGGAAAACTCGCGCCAACGCCGTGGGTGATGACTGCCAACAGAGCCGAAAACCGCCGAAGTATCCGCGAGTTCGCCGACCGTTGTCCGGCAGTCGACGTGATTGCGACGGGCCACGGAGACCCGATACTGCAGTACGGATACGGGGCGTTGAAACGTCTCGCTGACCGCGTTTAAAAACCTCAGTCGAAAAACACATCGTCATTCCAGGGTGTTTGTGAGTACATGTTATCCCGCACCAGACGTTCCTTCCTTCGACTCGGTGCTGCGCTTGGAATCGCCGGACTCGCAGGGTGTACGGCACCGGGAATCGAGGCACGCGAAGAAGAGACTCGAACAGTCTCGGCCGCGGATGTCGAATCAGTCGAGGTACTGAACAGTAACGGAGGTATCCAGATTCACACGTGGGATGAAGACGGAATCGAGCTTCACATCGTCAAACGTGGATTTTCCGCTGACGATTTCGACTCGGTGCAGGTCGATGCAACGGGGGACAAACCACTCACTATCGAGCGAGTCGACCAAGCTGAGGCTGCCGACCGAGTCAGCGTCAACCTCGAGGTTCGCGTCCCGCCGGAACTCCCAGTCGGTCGTGCGACGACGACGAATGGGGGTGTCGACATCCAAGGGACCACCGGTGACCTCGAAACGCAGTCGACGAACGGAAGCGTCGAAGCACGCCGAATCGACGGGTTTGTGGCGCTTTCGACCACCAACGGAAGCATCACTGCACAGGACGTGGGCGGCATCGACACGGCCCAGACCACGAATGGCTCGGTTGAAGTAGACGTTCCAGCGATTCGTGACGACACGACTATCGAGTCCTCAAACGGGGGCGTCGATGCGGCGCTCGCTCAGGAATTAAATGCTGAACTCGTCGCACAGACGACTAACGGGTCGGTCGAATCGACTGGCCTCTCGTTGTCCGACGCCACTTCCTCTCGGACCGGGCTAAGCGGGACGCTCAGCGAGGGTGGGCCGACGCTCGACGTATCGACCAGTAACGGCGACATAGAGCTGTCGCTCTTGTAAGGAGTAAGAGCGGGGACCGCGGCCGAGCGCGAGTCCCCGGACTGACCAAGCCACTGCGAGGAGCACCAGTCTCACAGTTGCCTGACGCGCCCGGCGGAAATGAATCGAACCACGCGCGTCATCACCACGTTGGATGCTTGTTGTAAAAAGTCCTTTGTTCTCGCCAATTTGGACCATGGCCTCCAGAACCTCTGGATAAATATACTCTTATTTCACCCATTTAGCCGCATTTAGTGAACAAATGATAACCCTAATGGTTCTTACTGGACGAACGAACGGCAGAATCGTGAAGAATTCAGAGAATCGAACGACTACGGTCGAATACGGTCGAAAGTACGTTATCTGACCAGGTACGGGTCGGCTCCGGGCATGAATCGACCGAGATCGGATTCACGGCGGAAGTCGGTCGACTGGAGTTCCAACAGTCCAACGACGAGTTCGTCGTGGTCGCCGTCGTCCCACTCTACCGGGTCCTTGATAGGCAATACGAGAAAACCACTGCCTCGGAGTTCTGTTCCGTGCAGTTCCTCCATGTCGATGGTCGTCTTCCAGCCGACGGACGTGTAGTTGTTCAACACGTGTTCCGTCGCCACCGCGCCGACCGGGAGGAGTACGTGCGCGGCGATAGCGCGGAGTTCCGCGTCGAAGAACCGCTCCATGTCGGTATAGTCGGCTGCTGTCGGGGTTCCGTCCGGCACGCACATGTGCAGGTACGAAAAGAACGTTCTGTTCACTGTCGGTTCGTCGCCCGTCGTTTCCAGCAGACCGGCCTCCTTGAGCGCCGCTTGGAATCCATCATTCGCATCGGTCGTAAACGGTACGCCGGTTTCGACACCGCCGTGGACGTCCGGATGGTCGCCGATGACGTGAAAGTCAGCGTTGGCGTCGCCGTAGCCGGGGACGAACCGGTCACACGACGGTCGCATGTCGAACGGGTTTCTCGTGCGGTCGGTTACGTTCCTCACGCTACGCTCTGCGGAGGCAGCCGATAAAGAAGACGTGGTTCGGGCCGATATCGTACATTAACGAACGTGAGCGTCGGAGTACCGCGGCTCAGAGTTCGACGCCAGAGGGGATGAGACTCTGACCGCGAAGCAACGTTCCATCGCCGTCGTAGACAAGGAACGTCGACTTCTCAAAGGTCGCAAAGTGCTCACCTTCGATAGAGACATCCACGCGATATCGTCCGTCGATATTGTCCGAGGCTCGACCATACTCGCGAGCCGCACCGATAAAGTGGAGTACGTCGTCCGCGTGGGCGTTGAGTTCTAGTACGTAGTCGCCGGTCAGTCGGTCTGTCACACTCACGACGCCTCGTGCATCAGGGTCGTCGATAGCGCCTTGAAGTCGGAAGGTCACGTCCAACTCCTTGGCGGCGAGTACCTCGCCACCGGAGGCGGTAAAGCGCGCTCGAAGCTCTTCGGGCGGGCCATAGAAGTCGATGGAGACCGTCGGTTGGTGAGGGTCACCGCTGTCCTCGTACCAATCGACGTCACGGACGTCGAGTTCGAAGTAGTCACGCCGCATTCCGTATCCCTTCGTTGTACTGCGCTACGTATTAACGTGACGCCCCTTTGCCGACCGATATCCGGATGTGGTCGGTAGTTTTTACCCGTCGCACTGTGCCGATTACCGCATGGTTTGGGTCCGCTCTGAACACGCAGGTGCGCTGGCAGTCATCTCGACGTGGCTCTGTGCACTCCTCCCGTGGAACATCACGTACACGGCGAACATCGCTGGGGTGAGCCTTCTGTACGTCAGATTTCCGTTCGCCGAAATCCAGTATGCGTGGGGACTCTCCCAGCGCGTTGCCGTCCGCGACCCCCTTTCCGCGATGGCGCTCCAGTCGGGGCAGTCTGTCGCCACCGCCTATCAGGCGTGGGTCGTCGGCGCGGCGCTCATGGCGGTCGCCGTCCTCTTTTCGGTCGTCTACTACCTGCGCGAAGAGCGGGTCGAAGCCGGTCCCGTCGACCCGGTTCGACTCGCTGGGGGTCTCCTCGGACTCACCGGCGTCGTTCTCGCAGTCGCCACGTATCTGTTGGCGACTCGCGGGATTCCCGGCATCCCGCTCCCGCTGGGCGTCATTATCTCTCTCGTCTTTGGCGGCGTGTTGCTGACAGTCGACCGCACGTGACTGCACACTCGTAAGCAGCGTATATTCACGATTCGCGGACCATTTAAGTAGGGACCCACCTTACCATCTGACCAACTCACCGGGTGACGATGGCACGAGAAACCAAGGGAGACGCGAGACCGCCATTCGATTCGTCGGCTGACCGAGGAGTTTTTCGACTCCTTCGAGACGGCGAGTTCGACATCGCTGCGTCAGAAATCCGTCGAATCCTCCAGCGGACCGCGGAGATGCTTCGCGGGTCGAATCTCGACGTGCTGCCGTTGACCCCGGGTGAAACACCACTCGGAACCTACGACATTCCCGACGGACACCACGAAATCGACCGCTACTGGGTAAATGCCCCGTTCGCGTACGTAGTCATTACCTACGACACGGACGCAACCGCCCATCAGTACCACACTGTCGAACCAGACCTCGACGAGTTCGAGGCGTCGCTGCTCGAACGCATTCGAACCGACATCCGCGACCCGCTGTTATACCGACAGAACGCCGACCCGACTTCCGAAAAGGCGCTTATCGAGGAGTTGCAGTCGCTTCTCGAACAGTACGGGCTGGAATTGGGGATGGACTCGTTTTACACGCTGTTGTATTATCTTCGGCGTGACTTCCATGGATACGGCCCGCTCGACCCCCTGATGGACGACCCGCACATCGAGGATATCTCCTGTGACGGGTACGACCTCCCGATTTTCGTCTACCACGACGAGTACACAGACATCGGGACGAACATCGCCTTCAGAAAGGAGGAACTCGATAACTTCGTCATCCGCCTCGCACAGCGTTCCGGGCAACACATAAGCGTCGGCGACCCGGTACTCGGGACGACGCTCCCGAACGGTGCTCGTGCGGAGTTGGCACTGGGCGAAGAAGTCACTCCACGAGGGTCGGCATTCACCATCCGATTGTACGCCGAAGAGCCGTTTACTCCCATCGACCTCGTGAAGTACGGCACGTTCTCCATCGAGCAGATGGCGTACCTGTGGCTCTGTATCGAACACAACAAGAGCCTCATCTTCGCGGGCGGAACTGCGTCCGGGAAGACTACCTCGATGAACGCGGTGTCGATGTTCGTTCCGCCGCGGTCGAAGGTGCTTTCCATCGAGGACACCCGCGAACTCGCGCTGTACCACGACAACTGGCTCTCGTCTGTCACCCGTGAGCGACTCCACCAGGGGTCGGACATCACGATGTACGACCTCCTTCGGTCGGCGCTTCGTCACCGCCCCGAGTACATCATCGTCGGCGAGGTTCGTGGCAAGGAAGCCGTGACGCTCTTTCAGGCGATGAACACGGGCCACACGACGTTCTCGACGATGCACGCAGACAGCATCGAGACGGTCATCAACCGATTGGAGAACGAACCGATTAACGTCCCTCGTGCGATGGTCCAGTCGCTCGACCTGCTTTGTGTGCAGACACTCACCCGTCACGAGGGCGAGCGCGTCCGCCGTTCGCAGGCTATCGGCGAAATCGGCGCAATCGACCAGCGGACGGGCGAACTCGACTACTCGTCGGCCTTCTCGTGGGACCCCGAAGACGACACGTTCGACCGGAACGATAGCTCGCTACTCGACGAGATTCAGCGAGAAAACGGGTGGTCCCGGACCGAACTCCGGCGCGAACTTCGAAACCGCGAGGAGTTCCTTCAGTACCTCCTCGACAAGGAAGTCTCCGACTACCGACGTTTCACCGCGCTCATCAACGAATACTACGCCGATGCAGACGATGTGATGGCGCGCGTCGAAGCCGACGAGAACGTCGTCGATACCAGCTCGGGTGCCTGAGATGCATCTTCTGTTGTCTCTCCTGCCGCTTGTCGCAGCAGTCTGTCTCGTACTCCCTGTGCTTCTCTCGCCAGTGAGTCAACGTGCTAACCTCCTGGTCACGCGGGTCGCCCTCCCGATTTTCGGTTTTTACGTCGCAAACGAGAGTTCTCGTCGGAGCGAACAACGGCGACGACTCAATGCGGCACACGTGAGCGCCACACACCGTGTGTACGCCTCACGAACGCTACTTATTGCGGGCGTGTTCGGTATCTCTGGGAGTATCTTCGGCGTCTACCTCGGCGCAGGCGCGTTCGAACTGCTCGCTATCTCTTCGGAGACGATTCGGACGATGCTTCCCGGGGCACTGCAATTCCTCAGTAACCTCACGAGTATTCAACAACTCTCAGTACGCGATTTGTTCCTCACGCTCCTATTTTCGAGTGCGACGCTCGGGACGATACTCGCACGCGGAATCTACTGGCTTCGCTGGTATTACCTCGTCGAGGTCGCCAGGACACGGTCATCCGAAATCGAGGCGACGCTGCCACGAACGGTAGCGTTTACCTTCGCGCTGTCGCGGTCCGGAATGCCGTTTCCGAAGGTGCTCGAAACGCTCGCACGCAACGAGTCGATTTACGGCGAAGCCGCCAGTGAAATCGGTATCGTCGTCCGCGACATGGACGCGTTCGGGACCGACGTCATCACCGCGCTACAGTCGATGTCGACATCGACGCCGAGTCCGAGCCTCGAAGAGTTCGGGGAGAATCTCGCGAGCGTCCTCGGCAGTGGTCGAAACCTCTCGGCGTTCCTCCGCGAGCAGTACGAGCGGTTTCAAGAACAGGCCGAAGCGCAACAACAGCAGTATCTCGAACTCCTCTCTACGTTCGCTGAAGTTTACGTTACCGTACTCGTCGCGGGGCCGCTGTTTCTTATCACCATTCTCGTCGTCATTGGACTCGTCCTCACCGACACACTGACCATCATCCGAGTCATCGGCTACGTCGCGATACCACTGGCGAGTTTCGGGTTCGTCGTCTACATCGACAGCCTCACCGAGTCGCTCCGAGGGGCGATAACTGTCGATAAAGACGCCGAGATGGCGAGCGCCTCGGCACATACTCAGATACTGAGCGATGCTTCCCGACCAGCCACTGACGGCGGTGAAACTCCCGACAGATGGCAGGCAAACCGCGAACGACTCGCAGCGTACGACCGGTTCCGCTGGGTTCGACAGTGGCTCGACCGCCCGCTGGATAAACTCGGTCGACAACCTGCGATGACGCTCGTCGTCACGGTTCCGCTCGGACTTGCCTGGGTCGCGTTCCAGTCGTCGATTCCCGCCGACCCGACGATACTCGAAGCGGTCAACGCTGTCGACCAACACGTCGTGGAGGCGTTTATCGTCGCGCTGCTTGTCATCTCGCTGTTCCACGAGATTCGAAAGCGCCGGATTCGGGCGATAGAGCGGAATATGCCGGACTTTCTCGACCGTCTCGCGAGCGTCAACGAGGCCGGACTCACCGTTGTCGAGAGCCTTCGGCGCGTGGCCGCATCGGACCTCGGCCCCCTCAGCGACGAAGTCAAACGTACCTGCCGGGACATCGACTGGGGGGCGGATGTACAGACCGCCCTCCGTCGGATGGACCGCCGAACGACGAGTCCGATGATTTCGCGGTCGGTCACGCTCATCACGAATGCGATGAGTGCCAGCGGCGACCTCGGGCCAGTGCTTCGAATCGCCGCCAACGAGGCACAGGACAGTCGTCGACTCGCCCGCGAACGGAAACAGGAGATGATTACCTACCTCCTCGTCATCTACATCTCGTTTTTCGTCTTTCTCGGCATCATCGTCGCCTTGACCGTCGCGTTCATCCCGGCGGTCGAACAGGCGAGCACCGGCGCGATTGGCTCCGGAGAGGTGTCGGGCGTCTCCACGGGGGCGTTCTCCGGACTGCGCGAAGTGAAGACCGTCGCGTACACGGTACTGTTCTATCACGTCACTGCCATTCAGGGCCTCTGTTCGGGGATTATCGCCGGACAGTTAGGTGAAGGGCAAGTCGCAGACGGCGTCAAACACGCCGCGTTGCTCCTGTTTTTCACCTACGCGGTCTTCCTCGTTATCTGAGTCGGGTGCGAGGCAGAGCCGATGGCGTCCGCCCGCGCCGACACGACCCGTGCAGTCTTTGTTTCACCGTCACGACCGACCGGCATGGACGACCCCAAAGCGGCGGTCCGCGAAACCTACGACCGCATCGCGTCGCACTTCGCGTCCACCCGCGAGTACCCCTGGCCCGAAGTCGAGTCGTTCGTCACGGAGACCACAGCAGACGGCCCCGCCGCGTGCGCGCTTGACCTCGGGTGCGGGAACGGCCGCCACGTCGAACTCCTCTCCGCGCACGCCGACGAGGTGGTCGGACTGGACGTTAGTCGTGGGCTACTGGACGAAGCGACGACCCGAGCGAGCGACCGGGGCTTCGACGCGGGACTCGTGCAGGGTGACGCATCTCGACTCCCGTTCGTCGACGACGCCTTCGACATCGCCGTCTACGTCGCAACGCTGCATCACCTCACACCCCGCGAGGCGCGGGTCCGGAGTCTGAACGAACTCGCTCGCGTCCTCCGTGCCGACGGGCGCGCAGTCGTCAGCGCGTGGAGCACCGCCCACGACACCTTCGACAGGGACGAGGGCTTCGACACGACTGTCGATTGGACGCTCCCCGGCGGTGAGACAGTTCCTCGATTCTATCACATCTACGGTCCCGACGAATTCGACGCCGACCTCGATGCGAGCGACCTCTCGGTCGTCGAATCGACAATTTCGAGCGGAAACTGTTACGCCATCGTTACCGGACGCTAAGCGCGTCCGTACGGACGTGGATGGGCCATGATAACTCCGGACGTGGATGGGCCATGATAACGTTAGGCGGCTGGATGGTTCGAGTGCACAGGTGATGTGTGCTTAAGGTAATTCCGTCGAATCGACGTATATGACCAAAACCGACGAACGGCAGGAGTACGAGGTGGTCGTCGTGGGCGGGGGACCGGCGGGATTGCAGAGCGCCCTCTACACGACGCGACTGGGTCACGACACCGCACTCGTCGACCGCGGCGGCGGCCGCGCGGCGATGATGCTCGATACCCACAACGTCATCGGCGTCACCGAAGAGCAGTCCGGAAACGAGTTCCTCGGCACGGCGCGTCAGCAACTCGAAGACTACGGGACCGAAATCCACCGCGACTTCGTGACCGACGCCGAACAACTCGACGACGGTCGGTTCCGTCTCGTCGGTAACGACGGCGAATTCGTCGCCGAGCGTGTCGTGCTCGGCGTCGGTTTCAACGACAAACGACCCGACCCGCCGCTTCCCCGCACCGGGAAGGGACTGCATTACTGTCTCCACTGTGATGCGTACATGTTCGTCGACGAGTCGGTGTACGTCATGGGACACTCCGATTCAGCGGCCTACGTCGCCATGATTATGCTCAACTTCACCGACGAGGTCGACATCCTCCTTCGCGGCGAAGACCCCTCGTGGTCGGACGAAACGGATGAACTCGTCCGTGCACATCCCGTCGACATCATCGACGAAGAGATTTCGGGCATGACGAAGCGCGACGACGGCTGGTTAGAGAGCTTCGAGTTCGAAGACGGGAGCGTCCGCGAGTACAAAGGTGGCTTCGCAATGTACGGGTCCGAGTACAACACGACGCTCTTCGACCAACTCGGTGTCGAACGCAACGACGACGGAACCGTCCCGGTGGACGACCACGGCCGGACCAGCGTCGATGGCGTCTTCGCGGTGGGCGATATCACTCCCGGTCACAACCAGATTCCGGTCGCGATGGGCAAGGGTGCGAAAGCCGGTATCGCAATCCACATGGAACTCCGCGAGTTCCCGAAGAGCCTCGATGAGATTCGCGCCGAAGGCGACGTGAGTATCAACGAGGTTCCCGGAATTTCGTCCGGACTCCTTGCCAAGGCAAAACAATTCAACCAGTCCCACGCGGACGACTAAGGCCGTAATTCGGCGAAATTCGGTGAAATTCGAGGCCGAAGAGTACCCCCCTCAAGTTCCCCCAGTCAGTATAGTCACCTGCAATGAACCGTACTGTATTTGCGACTGTTCTGATCGCACTCATGGTCGTCTTGGCCGGGTGCGCCGGTGGAGCAGGCACACTGACGGACAGCCCGCAGTCGGAGGACACGACTGAATCGACGTCGTCCGACGACACTGACAGCACAGACAGCGAGACGGGGACGATGAACTTCTACGTGAGTGACGAGCAGAATGCTATCTCTGACTTCGAGCACCTCAACGTTACTATCGAGAGTGTAACGCTCGTCCGTGCGGAAGGCGACGCCGAGAGTGACACTGCCGAAGACAGCGAGTCGGCAGACACCGAGAACGACTCGGTCGAGACCAACGCCACGGCGAATGCGACGGCAAACGCGAGCGTCGAGGTCGAGGCAACGACGAACACGTCGAACACCTCGCTCTCCACGAACGCGTCTGTCGAAGCGAACGCCGAGGGAGATGCCGACGTTGAGAACGATGCTGACGCCGAAGGAGACTCCGACGGTGCCGACTCGACAGAGGACAACACCAGCGGAAAACTCACCTACGAAGTCGACAACGTGACCGTCGACCTGACCGAACTGCAGGGCGACAACGCCAGCCTCGTCGGCGAGTACGGCGTGCCCGAGGACAACTACACCAAGGTGTTCGTCCACGTGAGCGAGGTCGACGGGACGCTCAAGACCGGCGAGCAGGTGAACATCAAGCTCCCGAGCGAAAAACTCCAACTCAACTCGGCGTTCGAGGTCGAAAGCGGGTCCTCCGTTGACTTCGTCTTCGACATCACCGCCTTCAAGGCGGGCAAAAGCGGGAAGTACATCCTCAAGCCCGTCATCAGTGAATCGGGAACGGATGTCCCGATTAAGAACGTCGACGCGGAGCAGCACGCTGACGCAGACGCTGAGGCGTCCGCCGATGCTGAGGCTGAGGCGTCCGCCGATGTCGAGGCCTCCGCTGATGCTGATGTTTCCGCCGACGCAACCGGCGAGAACGACACGACCGAAAACGCAAGCGCCGAATCCGAGTCCAACCTCTCCGTGAGTTTTGACGGCGACGTCACGGCCGGAGAAAACGTGACGCTCGTCGCCACGCAGAACGGGACTCCCGTCGAGAACGCGACGGTAACCGTGAACGGCGAGGTCGTGGGAACGACTAACGCCGACGGTGAAGTGGACGTCGACATCCCCGAGACGGAAGACGGGACCGTCGTCGTCGCACACGGCGACGCTGAGACTGAGTTGGAACTCGAATTCATCTCAGACGGGTTATAGAACACCGATAACACGGGAAAATCGGACAACATCGTCGCCCAATCGAAAAGGTAACATCCTTATTGGGGCGTCGAGAATGAGGGAATAGACGCTGGTTCGAGCGCACCGGTGTCTCGGCCGAACGAAGTGAGGTCGAGGCTCGGTGCGAACGAGCGAAGCGAGTAAGCACCGGTGTTGAGACGGACGGAGTTCGTCGATGCACGGTGCGAACAAAGTGAGCACCGGTGGTCTAATGGTAAGACATTGGCCTTCCAAGCCAATTATCTGGGTTCGATTCCCAGCCGGTGCATTCTTCGCGGACACAACCAACAAGGAGCGATGGCGATGGGTACGTCGTGAACGTGATACCGCTGTTCTCACTCACCGAATCGGACCGTCTCTCTTATCTTCCCCCCGACCCTATGCGAACGTAATGCTCAACTCCATTCCACTGTTTCCGGGACTCCCGGGCGGTCCAGAACTGCTTATCGTCCTGCTCATCGTTATCCTGCTGTTCGGCGCGAATAAGCTCCCCCAGCTCGCTCGGTCATCCGGCCAGGCGATGGGTGAGTTCCGCCGCGGACGTCAGGAAATCGAAGAGGAACTGAAGGAGGGCGTAGAAGGCGAAGAATCCGAGGAAGAAGAGGACGAGACGACCACGTCCGAGACAACCGCCACCGAGACGACCGCCACCGAGACGGAAACCGAAACAGAGAGCTAATCGTCCCGCTGCGGAGACAACCCACGTGCAGGATTTTCTATAGACTCTGAGTACCGACGCGAGCGATTGCGACGGACTGTGTATCGAAGGAATGACGCCGACTGAAGGCTCTCTCGAAGTCGTGATTCAGTCGAGAGACCCGACAGTCAGCGCGTGAAATGAAGTATGAATGGGTGGACAGCGAGGTTGCCCGGCGTTCCGACGTGGGGAATCCCGGTTGCCTCCTCCACCCCGCGATCCCTCGAGCGACGCACGTCCGATGGTCCGCTGCTCGCTTCCGCGCCTGGCGGGGTACCACCGATGAACCGCGCAAACCCTTCCCTGCGGAAGGGGTACGCGGAACCGCTGTCCCCGAAGGACGAGGTTTCTACGTTGGCTTCCGGGGCCCGCGCCGGTCTGACCGGACGCGCCCGTGTTCGGTCCCCGCTAAAGACCTATTTCGCGGGTGAAGAGCAGGGCCTAACTGCCCGACCTAGTCCATTTCCTCATTATCCACCGACTGTTAAGGGCCTTTCGACTCGCGGAGCAGAAAACCACGGGACATCGTCGGGGTGGTTCGACTCGGGAACGGGGCACAAAACCACACTCTGGTCCGGCGGCGCTCAGTCGAACGGGGTGTTCCGAAAACCGACAGCGACAGAGACAAACGAGACACCGGTTTGACGAGTGAAGAACACCGAGAGAACGATTGATTCGGTTGTAAACGTAGAGTACAGTTGAGGTGGTTGTAAACGCGGAGTACAGGGATGATTGTGAATCCGGTCTACAGGATGCTCCGAGCGTATCCGACTCCGCCGACGAGAGCGACGGCGGCGGCTCCGATGACTGTCCAGCGGTGGTAGCTGAGCCACGCGTACTGCTGCTCGAAACTGAACAGGACGGTCGGGTCGATGGAAACCGACCACAGTACGGCGAGACCGAGCATCGAAAGCGAGAGCACGACCCCGAGACCGGCGGCCGTCGCCGGGTCGGTCCGGTTCTGCCGTCCGGAGAGGAAGACGATGACTTCGAGCAATGCGAGCATCCCGACGATAGAGAGGCCGACAGGGCCGGAAGCGTAGTACGCGGCCATCTGTCCGTTGCTGGCTTCGACGGCGACGGCTGGCACCGCGACGGCAACCGCGAGGAGAATCGAACCAATAAGCCCGATAGTTGGCGCGAGACGTTCGGCGTCCATGGCCGGTGATTCGAGTGTCTGACTGATAAACGGTTTGAGACGTGGTCGCGGAGAGAGTGGCCGCTGGCGATTGGCCGGTTTTAAATCTCGGTGCGACGACGTGCGCGTATGGACCGCGTAGCGATCATCGGTGCATCGATGACCCAGTTCGGGCAGCGCGACGCGTGGATTCGCGAGTTGCTTGCCGAGGCCGGCCAAGCCGCACTCGCGGACGCCGACGTATCGCCCGACGAAATCGAGCACCTCTACGTCTCGAATATGGCGAGCGGTGAGTTCGAGGGCCAGACAGGCGTGCCGAACGCCCTCGCTCACGACCTCGCGGCGATGCCTGCGTACACCGCCCGAATCGACCAGACCTCCTCGTCCGGCGGGGCAGGCGTCTACGCCGCGTGGCAGTCGGTCGCCTCCGGTGCGTCCGACATGACGATGCTCGTCGGCGGCGAGAAGATGACCCACCGCTCGACGGCGGAGGCGACGGACGTTATCGCCTCCCTGACCCACCCGGTGGAGTACAAACACGGCGTGACGCTTCCTTCGTTTGCGGGACTCACCGCTCGACTCTACCTCGACACCTACGACGCTCCGCGGGAGTCACTCGGGAAAGTCGCCGTCAAGAACCACAAAAACGGCCTCGACAATCCCCACGCCCAGTTCCGCAAGGAAGTCGACCTCGAAACCGTTCTCGACTCGCCGGTCGTCGCCGACCCGCTTCGTCTCTACGACTTCTGTCCGATTACGGACGGTTCTGCGGCGCTCGTCTTCTGTTCCGAATCGGTCGCCCGCGAGTACACCGACGACTACGTCGTTATCTCCGGTATCGGCGGCGCGACGGACACCCACGTCGTCCACGAGCGCGCCGACCCGACCACGATGGGAGGCGTCGTCAACTCTTCCGACATTGCCTACGAGATGGCCGACCTCGAACCGGACGACATCGACGTGGCCGAACTCCACGACATGTTCACCATCCTCGAATTCCTCCAGTCCGAAGACCTCGGCTTCTTCGAGAAGGGTGAGGGCTGGAAGGCCGTCGAAGAGGGCGTCACGGACCGCGACGGCGAACTCCCCATCAACACCTCCGGCGGCCTGAAATCGAAGGGTCACCCGCTCGGCGCGTCCGGCGTCGCACAGGTGTACGAGATTTACAAGCAACTCATCGGTGACGCAGGCGACCGACAGGTCGACGCCGACATCGGTCTCGCGTGCAACGTCGGCGGCTTCGGCAACTGCGTGACTACGACCATCATGGAGTCCCAATAATGTCCGACGACACGCCCGCGATGGAGGCGTACCGCTACCCCGACGGGAGCATCACCTACCCCGGCCACCCGGTCGGTCCCGGCGGCGAGGAACCGGTCGGCACCGTCGACCTGAGCGGGTACACCGCGACGGTGCTGACGTGGACGACCTCGACCGCGACGCCGCCCGGCGTCCGCCAGCCTAACACGCTCGCAATCGTCGAGTTCGACGTCGACGGCGAACCCGCCCGCGCCATCGGACAGGTCACGACCGAGGACGTAGATATCGGCGACGAGGTCGAACCCGTCTACTGCGAGGAACTCCGCGAACCCGGCGCTGGCATCCGCGAACCCGAAAGTCAAGAGTGGGACGGCTACCGGTTCGAACCGGTCTAGCCGCGACGACACGTTCACCGACAACGCCGTCAAACGCCCCACGTTCCGCCGGGGAAATACTGATACAAACATACCTTCTATCCCGATTATGAATCGCACGCGCAGCTACGTGTTCGCGCGCGACGCCACCGTTGCCACCGCCGTCCTCGTCGGACTGTTCGTACTCCGATACGTGCAGTTCCAACCGTTGCAGATTCCGGGGTATCTCCTCATCGTCGGCTTCGACGTTATCGAGGCGGTGTTCGGCTCCGCGGGCGCGAACTACGACGTGCTGTTCGCCGCGTATCTCGTCGGCCTCGGTGTCGTCGGCGCGGGCGTCGCGCAGGTGGTCCGACAGAACTCGAAGGGGACCGACATCCACTGGTGGCGACTCGGCGCGGCGTCGGCGCTCGCACTCCTCGGCGTCGTTTCGCTGCTCTTCGCCGCGATGGTACTTTTCACGACTACTCAGCTCACACCAGTCTACGTAACGGGTGCGGCGGGGCTGGTTTTCCTCGCGCTCGCCGCATGGCTCACAGATATCTTCCGAATCGAGGTCGGGCCGGGTCAGTAACTCTCAGCGGTCGCTCGGTTCCGCGTCGTCGCCGCCGTGGCCGTCGTCACCGTCGTCACCGTCTCCTTTCACGTCGCGCTTAATCGACTCCAACTCGGCGTCGACATCTACCGTCGGCCCGTCGTCCGCCGCGGCATCGTCGCTGCTTGCGTCGGTTCCTTCTTCGGTTACGTCGATTCGGACCGGTCCTGTCTCCGCGGGTCCCGACTCTCCCGTTTCCGACCCGCGCGAGCGGGTTCGCGTTCGGTCGTCGCGCTGTTGCCACTCCGATTCGAATCGGCGTTCGTCCTCGCGCCAGCGGCGTTCGCGGGACGTGCGTTCTTCTGTCGCCTCGGAGATTCGCGCGTCGAGTTCGTCGGTCAACGAGCGGGCGCGGTCCATCACGTCGCGTGCCTCGGGATTCGACGGCATATCGGTTTCCGAGAGGGCGTTTCGAAGTTCGTCGAGGGCGCGCTCGACGCCTGAAACAGCGCTTCGTGGGACATCACGCATTCGGGCTTCCGTCTCGCTTCGGGCGTCCTCCATCGCGCGGCTCGGGTCAGAGAGGCGCATGAGGCGGCGAAGTAGTTCGAGCGAGGCAATCGTCGCTTCGAGGACGGCGATAACGGTTGGGATGGTGTACGATTCGGTGAATCGCATGACCTCGCCGAACGTCGGCGGGCGCGGCGGTTGGAAGCGGTCACGCCCCTCGCGACTGCGGCCGCGTCGCTCGCGCGCTCGCTCGTCCCGGAGTTCGGAACCGAGTTCGTCGAGCGTGTCCCCGAGGTCATCGAGCAGGTCGAGGATGTCGTCGTCCCGTCGTCGGTCGCTCATGGCCCACGGTTGGGTCGCCGCGGGGATAAGCCTTCGAGAGCGAGAGACGAAAGGAAGGTTATGAGGTGACTACCGACGCGGGACCGCCCGACGGTACTGCGGCGGCCACTCCGTGTCGGCGTTGAGGTCTTCCGCGGCGTGGAGCGCAAAGTAGGGGTCGCGGAGGTGTTCGCGACCGACGATGGCGAGGTCGGCCCGACCGTTGCTGACAACTTCGTCGGCGTGACGGGCCGTCCGAATCCCGCCGACTGCGCCGACTCGAACGTCGGTCTCGTCGCTGATGACCTCGGCGTACGGCACCTGATAGCCGGGGCCGGTGTTCGGAATCTGTTGGTCGGGATGGGTGCCACCGGCACTCACGTCCACGAGGTCGACGCCGAGGTCGTCGAGGTCGTCTGCGAGGCGCACGGACTGTTCGAGGTCCCACGAGTCGCGGTCGTCGAGCCAATCCGTCGCCGAGATGCGGACGAACACGGGTTTGTCGTCCGGCCAGACTCCGCGGACTGTCTCGGTCACTTCACGGACGAGTCGCGTTCGGTTCTCGAACGACCCGCCGTACGCGTCCTCGCGGCGGTTCGTCACCGGTGAGAGGAACTCGTGAAGGAGGTAGCCGTGTGCGGCGTGAACTTCCGCGATTTCGAAGCCTGCGTCCAGGGCGCGCACTGCGGCCGCGCGGAAATCGTCGACGATGCCGGCGATCTCTTGGGTCGTCAGTTCGTGGAGTTCCGGCGGTTCGCCCTCGTAGGGCCACGGCACGTCACTCGGCGCGACGGTCGTCCAGCCACCGTCTTCGGGGCAGATGGGGTCGCTCCCGTCCCACGGGCGCGACTTGCTCGCCTTCCGGCCCGCATGAGCGAGTTGAATCGCCGGAACGCTCCCCATCGACTCGACGAACGAAGAGATACGTTCGAGCGACTCTACGTGCTCGTCGCTCCAGATTCCGAGGTCGTGCGGCGAGATACGCCCTTCCGGCGAGACGGCCGTCGCCTCGGTCATCACGATGCCCGCACCGCCGACGGCGCGGCTGCCGAGATGGACGAGGTGCCAGTCGTTGGCAAAGCCGTCAGTCGAAGAGTACTGACACATCGGCGAAACCATGACGCGGTTCGGGACCTCCGTCTCCCGGAATGAAAGCGGACTAAAGAGCGTATCCGTCATCGAGCGTGGTTGGCTATCGCCGGCAAAACCCCCCTCGCTTCCGGTGATGTGGTCCGGTTTCCCCCGACGCGCCCGTGTCGTGGGCGTGTCGAGGCGTCACGCTCAGCTATTCGACCGACCCGACGAACTGCCGCTGTTCTTCGAGCATGCCGCGGTCGAGCGTCCACACGAGGTCTCGTTCGTCACGGTTCAGCGCCGCCGCAACGGCCCCATCGGGTCTGACGACGAGTGAACGACCGGCGTACTCGGTCTGGTCCGACCCGGGAAGCGTGCCGGTTCCGGTTCGGTTTGCACCGACGAGCCATCGGACCCCGTCCAGCGCGCGGGCGCGACAGAGCAGTCGCCAGTTCTGAGAGTGCGCGGCTGGCCACGCCCCGACGACGAACAGCGCGTCGACGCGCTCGTCGGTCAAGGCGGCGCTATCGGCGACGAAGTTCAGGTCGTAGCAGGTAAGCAGTCCCGTCTTGCCCGCTTCCGTGTCCACGATGACGAAGTCGTCGCCGGGCGTGACGACTGCGGACTCGTCACCCCAGAGGTGGCGCTTTCGGTAGACGGACGTCGACCCGTCGGGCCGAACGTAGGCCGCGGCGTTGTACAACGACTCACCGTCCTGTTCGAGGTAGCCCGCGAGTACATCGAACTCGTTGTCGGCGGCGACGCTCGCGAGGAAGTCGGTCGCGTGGCCACGTGAGACGGCACCGCTGAAGGCGCGGTTATCGGCAACGAAGCCAGTAAGCGCGTACTCGGGGAACAACGCGATATCGACGTTGTCCGGGAGGTTGGCTGCGCGTTCCCGTATCGTCTTTTCGTTCTGTTCCGCGTCGAGGTCGGAGACCGAAAGTTGCGGAACGGCGACGGTGGGACCTATCACAACCCGAGAAACGGAGGCACAACGAAAAATACCTCGGCATAGAGGCAACGGGAGGCGTGACATAGGGGCAACGGTGGACGTGGGCGGTCTCACGCGGATGCGCGAAGCGAAGGGAAACGCTCTTTTTACAGACGGACGGACTTCCGGCATATGAGTGACGGGGACGACGATACGACAGAACTCTCGCCCGAGAGCTTCGACGAGCGCCTGAACGAGGCCGAAGCGGCTCTCGAAGCGGCTGAAACCGAAGCCGACCTCGACGATGTCGAGGCGACGCTCGACGAGATAGACGCGGATATCGAGTCCGCGGAGCTTCCCGAACCGGACGATGAAGACGAAGAGAGCATCGAAGAAGAACTCTCCTCGCGTCTGTCCGACCTCCGCGATGACCTCGAATCACAGCGCGGTCCGTACGCCGAAGAGGCCATCGAGACGCTCGAAGACGCGAAGTCGACCATCACCGACACCCGATGGACCGAGCAGGGCGACGGTGAAATCGTCGCCGCCGTCGAGTCGTTCACCGATGACTTCAACGGCGTGCTCGACTCGTCCGTCTCCGTCGACGGCGAAGCCGAGGACGACCTCACCGCCGCCATCGACGACGCCGTTTCGACCATCGAATCGGCCGGTCTCGACGCCGACGACGACGCGGAGACCATCGCGGACCTCATCGACGTCGCCGACAGTCTGGCCGACGACCTCGACGACGCAGAGGAATGGGACGACCTCGAAACCCGCGAGAAACTTCAGGTACAGGGCTTCTACGACGTTCTCGGCCACTACAAGGACTACCCGCCGGAACTCTCCGCGCTCAAGGAACACGAAAAGCGCGGCAACGTCGAGATGATTGCTCTCGCCTTCGATAGCTTCCAGTCCGACTTCATGCAGGAGTACTGCATCGAGGCCTTCACGCGCATGAACGACGACCGCGCCTACGAGACCATCGAGGGGCAGGCCAAGCGCCGCGACAAGGGCGTCATCAAAGCCATCGGCAAGATGGCGGCCGAAGAGGGCGTCGAGATGCTCGTCGACTACGTCGATAGCGACAACGACCCGGCGCTCCAGAAGGTCGTCTTCAAAGCGCTCGGCGAAATCGGCTCCGAGGAAGCAACCCAGCCCATCGCTAACAAGCTCGTCACCGAGAACGAAAACGTCCGGTCGGCCGCCGCCCGCGCGCTCGGTCTTCTCGGCGACACGCGCGCCGTCGAACCGCTCGCGGACGTACTCGAAGACGATGACGTTGATTCCGTACGCGCCAGCGCCGCGTGGGCACTCCGACAGGTCGGCACGGAAAGTGCACTCGAAGCGGCCGCCGGATACGTCGACGACCGCTCGTACCTCGTCCAGCGCGAGGCCGAACTCGCCGCCGACTTCCTCGGCGAGGGCAAATCCGAGCCGGAAGCGACCGTCTAAGACGACCCTTCTTTTCGGAATTCGTCCCACGCGGCCGACCGTAGCCGCGAACGTTTTTGTAGCAACACGGGACCACCACACGGTGTGTCCCACCGGTTCGTCCTCGTCGTTCTCGTATTCATCGCTGTCGGAGCAACGCCGATGGCGGCCGCGGGGTCGACGGACGCCCAGTTCGTATCTGCGCTTCCAGACCCGGCAACACCGGGCGACGAAGGCGAGTTCGTCACTGTTCGTGCCCCCGAGGGGACGACGGTCTCTCTCGACGACGGTGAAGAGCGCATCTCGTTCGTCGCTCCCGGCGGCCGCGTCGCCGTCGCCTCGAATCCAGCCGCCGCGTCGAATCTGACGAACCAGACAGTCGTCTCGCCCGGACTCGACCTCGCAAACGGCGGTGAGACGGTTACACTCCGCGTCGATGGCCGCGTCGTCGACCGACTCACGTACGAACGAAGCCACGAGGGCGCACTGCTCGAACGACACGACGGCGCGTGGTCGTGGTGGCCTCGAACGCTTCCCCGACGGAGCGTCAGAACCCATAGCTCCGTGAACGCGACACTCTTCGTCCTCCCAGACTCACCGTCAGTCCCGCTGAAGACGCTCCGCGCCGCAAACGAACGACTCCTCCTCGCGGGATATGTCGTCTCTTCACCCCGGGTCGCGGACGAACTCATCGCCGCACACGAGCGCGGCGTCCGCGTCGAGGTGCTCGTCGAGGACGGTCCGGTCGGCGGCTTCCCTCGCCGGTCGGCGCGCGTGCTCGATAGACTCGCAACCGCGGGTGTTTCCGTTCGCGTCGTCGGCGACCCGCACTCGTTTCATCACGCGAAGTACGCCATCGCAGACGACACCGCGCTCGTCACAACCGAGAACTGGAAGGCTGCCGGGACGGGTGGGGAGAAAAGTCGCGGCTGGGGGACCGTCGTGGAATCTCCGAGCGTCGCGTCTGACCTCGCGGCGACGTTCAGCGATGACTCGGGGCTACCCGACACGCGCCCGTGGGAGACCTTCCGCCTCGGACGGCAGTTCGTCGTCACCGAATCCGCGAACGGGTCGTATCCCTCGCGCGTCGCCACACAACGGGTTCGCGTCCGAAACGTCTCGGTTCTTCTCGCGCCCGACAACGCGGAGGGGGCGGTCGTCCAGCAACTCGATACCGCCGAGGACCGAATCGACGTGATACAACCCACCGTCGAAGCTGACGGCCCGTTCGTCGTCGCGCTCAAGCGAGCGGCAAAACGTGGTGTTCGCGTCCGCTTGCTCCTCGGGAGTGCGTGGTACGTCGACGACGAAAACCGTAAGCTCGCAGCGCGGTTGAACGACTGGGCCGACAGAACAGGGAATCCACTCTCAGTTCGACTTGCTCGTCCCGCCAGCCGCTACGGCGCGATTCACGCGAAAGGTGTCGTCGCCGACGACACCGTCATCGTCGGCAGTCTCAACTGGAACCGACACTCCGCTCGTGAGAACCGCGAGGTCGCACTCGCACTTGACGACCCTGCCGCGGCCGCGTACTACCGAAACGTGTTCGTCGCTGACTGGCGGGCGAGTGAACGGGGATGGCGGTCGAGACCGGGTCTCGTCGGCGGCGCAGCGGTCGCCGTACTCGTCGGAGTAGCGGCGCTCAGGAGACTCGATTTCGAAAAATGAAGTCGGTCGTTTACGGTGTCGACCGTCGGCTTACGCCGTCGTCGAGAGTTCTTCGTCGATGTCAGCTTCGGACATCTTCTCGACGAGGCTGTCGATGACCTCCGAGCGCATGCCGCTGACAAACTTGATGGAACCGACGACGAGGTGGCCACCGCCGGAGACGCCGCCGCCGACGACTTCCTCGTTCAGTTCGGCGACCATCCGCGGGATGTCGAGGCGGACGCCGTCGGAGCGGAGGACGGCGAAGTCGGGACCGTAGCCGATGGTGATGACCGGCTCGCCCGTCTCTGTGACCTTGCGGTCGTGAAGCTTACCCGTCGTCTTCCCCGGCGCGGGGTAGGTAAAGCGGTGCGCCCACTTGTCGAGGTCGATGCGGTAGAGGTTCGCCCCGCTTTCGAGGCGCTCGTGTTCGAGGTGCGGCTCTGCGGATTCGAGCTGTCGGTCCACGTCGCGCTCGGCGCGAGACGAAAGGAACTCCACGAGTTCGCGGTGGCGTGATTCGTCGTCACAGCCGACGTTGAGCACGTCGTTGACGATGGTCGCGCCGTCGTTGTAGCGGAGCCAGTGAGCGGCGTAGTCGAGCGCTTCACCCACGTCGAGGAGTTCGTCGCGGTCGTAGCCCTCGGCTGCGGCGAGTTCGATGTAGTCGTCCATGACCTCGGCCTTCGAGCGGTCCGAAAGCCCGGCGACGGCGGGGACGTGATGGAGTTCGTCGCTCACGTCGGGATGAATCATCCGTGCGAGTTCGACACACATCATACCCGTCGTGATGCGGTAGTCCTCGTCGTGGAGGTACGGGTTGACGTGTGCGTCGAGAAGCGGGTCGACCGCCTCGGGGTCGGGATGGTGGTGGTCGACGACCGCGATAGGCACGTCGTAGTGCGCGAGGTTCTCGTAGGCGGGCACGTCCTCTTCGGTCGACCCGTTGTCGAGCATCAGGAGGAAGGGAAGCCGCTGGCCGTGGCGAGCGCGACCCTCCAGCGCGAAGTTCAGGTCGCGGGTCACGTCCTCCATCTCGTAGAACGGTGCCTTACTCGGCAGGCGCTTGAACAGGTGTCGCGACGCGTCGGGGTCGTCGTGGACCTCGGTGATGAGTCGTTCGAGTGCCAGTTGAACCGGCACGGACGCACACATGCCGTCACCGTCTGCGTGGTGGCGGACGCGGATGGGACGGCCTTCGAGGACTGTCCGACGCAGGAGGCGTGCGACATCTTCGAGGTCGTCACGAAGCTTCTCGAATGCGGGCCACTCCACGAGCGGTTCGACCGGTTCGGGTTCGGCACGCTCGTCCAGCGCGGCATTGATGCGCTCGCGGGTCTCGTCGGCCGCGTCGGCTTCGAGGACGGTGAGACCGTCGACTTCGAGTTGGCGCGTGCCTTCGTGGTCTTCGACGGTGCCGGCCATGCGGACGACATCGTCGAGGTCGACGTGGGGGAAGGCGCGAACGCCAGCCTCTTCGAAGGCGGCGGCGGCAATGATGCCCGAGTCGTCGGCGATGCGGAAGACGGTCGGCCCGCCGGTCTGTTTGATTTGAGAGACGACACCTTCGACAGTGACCGACTCACCGACCGTAAGACGAGAGATAGGCGTGATGGTCGGTTCGTGGTCGATGGTCAGCGTACGGTAGTCGTCGGGCGTCTCTTCGGCGAACGCGATGTCGCCGTTCTCGCGGATGGAGTCGAGACGGACGACCAAGCGGTCGCCGACCTCGTAGTCGGTCGAGAGGTTGGACTCGTGAATGAGACCAGAGACGGAATCAGAGATATCCACGAAGATGCCGTACTCGACGACGCCGTTCACCACGGCGTGGTAGTATGCGCCAGTTTCAACGTCATCAACGGTGCAGTTCGGTGCAAGATCGTAAACGGTAGGTCGCGCGTCCGAATTCGGACCCGAGTCGTCGCCGGAATCCCCGGCGTGCTCGTCGCTCATAGTCTGGCTAGGTCATGGGGTGGTGTTAAGCTTTACAAAAGCATCTCGTGGACGCGAGCGATGCGCACGGTTCTGAGAGCCTCAATATCCGACCGTATCTGACCCTCAGTAGCCAACCTCGTCCAGCGCGTCTTGGACGGCCGGTACGTACTCTGACCCGAACACGCGAACGTGTTCGAGAAGTGGGAAAAGGGCGTAGACAGGTGACCGTCTCTCGAAGAAGCCCGATTCGATCCCCCGCTGTTCGTCGTAGGCGTCGAAGAACGCGTCTCCGGCCCCGTCGAACCAGTCGATGTAGGCGAGTTCGACTTCCGGATGCCCGTAGTAACACGCCGGGTCGAGGAAGGCGACGACGCGCCCGTCTCTCACCCGCAGATTCTTCTCCCACACGTCGCCGTGAACGAGTCGTGGGGCTGACGGTTCCGTGATGAGACTATCTAGGTCGTCGGCGACGGCTTCGATTCGCTCGACGGTCGACGCTGGAAGCCCGTCTGACTGCGCCGCTTCACACCACGGCAGCAGTCGTTGGTCGCGGAAGAACTCCACCCACGAGTCCGTCCACGGATTCGGTTGGCGGTACGGTCCAGAGAGCGTGTCAAACTGGAACCCGAACGCCGGTGCCGTGGTCTCGTGAAGTGCCGCAAGGTGGGTCGCGAGGTTGCGCTCGGCGCGGTCTGTGAGTTCGGAATCGCCCTCAACGTAGTCGAGGACGAGGAGGTCAGACTCAGCGTGGTAGACGGTCGGAACGGGGAGACCGGTTCTGTCGAGCGCATCGAGCATCGCACCTTCGACATCGAGCGGCGTGTCACCGACTTTGACGACAACCGGGTCCCGACTGTCGAAGTCGAGCCGATAGACGTGCCCGACGTGGCCACCATCGAGTTCCGTCGTCGACGCGGGCGGTACGTCGGCATCGAGCGCACTCGTCACGCGGTCGACGAGGTCGGAAGAGAGCATCACACCGAATGTGAATCGACTGCGAACCTCAGTATAACGGTTCAATTCCTCGGTGCGGACTCACCGTTTCGGAACCCTTAGATGGAGCGCCCGCGGACGACTCGGTATGCGACTCTTCCGGTCGCCGGAGGTCATCGGAATCGCCGACGACGCCCTCGACTTCGCGCTCGAATCCTCTGCGGAGACGCATCCGAACGAGTACATGGGGCTGCTCCGCGGTGAAGATGCCCGACGACTCGGTGTGGACCGGGACGGACTCGTCGTGACGGACGTGCTCATCATTCCGGGAACCGTCTCGGACCCCTACAGCGCAACCGTTAGAAACGACCTCATCCCGAACGATTTCCGCGCCGTCGGGTCGATTCACTCACACCCGAACGGTGTTCTCCGCCCGAGTGACGCGGACCTCGACACCTTCGGGAGTGGGACCGTCCACATCATCATCGGCGCACCGTACGGCCCGGACGACTGGAAAGCGTTTGACCAGTCCGGCGAGGTACGAGACCTCCCGGTTCTCGATGTCGACCTTCCGGACCCCGAATCGTTCTTCGACTTCACACAGGAAGACATCGACTCGGAGTTAGACCAATGAGGGGAGACAAATGAGACGAGTCATCGCGCAGGGGACCTTCGATATTCTCCACCCCGGGCACGTCCATTACCTGTCGGACGCGGCGGCGATGGGAGACGAACTCCACGTTATCATCGCGCGCGGCGAGAACGTGACACACAAGCCGAAACCGATACTCGACGACCGCCAGCGGTGCGACATGGTCGCCGCACTCGACGTGGTCGACGAAGCACACCTCGGCCACCCCGACGACATCTTCGTCCCCATCGAACGGATTGCCCCCGACGTTATCGTCCTCGGATACGACCAGCACCACGACGAAGAGGGTATCAGGGCCGCTCTCGAAGCCCGCGAAATCGACTGCGAAGTCACCCGTGCGACGCCGCGGGAACCCGAGTACGACGATGAACTGCTCTCGTCGGGGCGTATCATCGACCGTATCGTCGAACGACGCTGCTGACGCTGCGGTCAACGAGTCGATTTTACTGGAGTGTCAAAACGCGACGGGCGTTGCCACTCCCGAAGATGAGGTCCGAAGAGAGGAACGAGTGTGTTACTGCGTGGAGTTGGTCGCGGTCGCGTTGGCCGCAGTAGCGTTACTCGTGGTTTCGTTGGTCGTCGTGGAGTTGTTCGAAGTCGACTCCGAAGAACCGCTGTTCGACGACTTCTGCTCTTGCAGCCACGTCTGGTAGTCACCCGGCGACTTCACTTCGACGGTGAAGTACATCTGGGAGTGTGCGACACCGCAGTACTCGGTACAGTAACCCTGGTAGGTCCCTTCCTCGTACGCGACGGTCTTGATGGTGTTCGTCGACGTGGGCATCGCGTCCTGCTTGAGGCCGAGTTCAGGGACGTGGAATCCATGTATCACGTCCGTTGAAGTCACCTTGAAGTAGACCGGTCTGTTGGCCGGAATGACAATTTTGTCACCCGTAGTAAAGTTGCCCTCTTCGGGGTAGTACATGTTCCAGCCCCACTGGAAGGCTTCTGCGTGGACGACGACCGGCTCCTCGTCCATGGCAATGTCGTTGCCCTGGTGGGTGATGTTCTCGTTAGCCAGCACGCCGTAGGAGGCGACGCCGACGAACAGGAGGATAATCGCGGTTGCGATGGTCCACGTAATTTCGAGTCGGCGGTTCTCCTTGGTCGGCAGTGCGCGCTCGCTCTTACGGAACTTGATGACCGTGTAGAGGAGGATGACCTCCACCAACACGGTAATCGGGATTGCAACGTACAGCAGCTTCCCGTTCAGCTGATTGATAAGCTCCGACGAGGCAGACGCCTGCGCAGCGGCGGGGGTGGCAACGAGTGCCATCACGACCGCCGAGAGCAGGGACGCGAGCGCGAAACGCGTCTTTCTCATGCTGAGCGAGAATTAGGAACAACCGCATAAATGCGTACCGACTCTTGGCCCGCCGTTTTTGTAGGCAACCCCTGCATACTATGGGTAGTCTCGCGGGTGTGGAGGGGCCAAAAGCGGGGCTCCTAAATACGGGACGACCGAATTCGGGCGTAGGTGAATTTCGTGGCCACGACGCGCGATTCGAACACATTTCATGGCCTGCTTGCCGCGACGGCGATGGGCGTTTATCTCCTGCTCATCGTCGGCGCGACGACGGCGCTTACTGACGCGACTGCCGCGTGTGCCGCGTGGCCCGCGTGCGGTGACGGGTTCTCACTCCCCACGACGATGGACGGGTGGGTCGCATTCGGCCACCGTACTGCGGCAGTGCTCGTCGGATTACTCACGCTCGCAACGCTCGTTTCCGCGTGGCGAAGCAATACGTCTAGGCGGGTCAGAGCAACGGTGACCGCATCGGCTGCACTCTATCCGGTACAAGCGGGAATGGGTGCGGTCGTCGCAACCACCAGCACCGGAGCGACACTCTCGACGGTCCACCTCCTCATTGGGATGGCAATCTTCGGTGGACTCGTCGTCGCTCTCGCGTGGACGCTCGAAGAAGTGACCGGCGACCCCGACGACGAGCCTGTCGGGGTCCCCGAGATGGACGAGCAACCGGCCGACGACGGTGAACGACCGCCGATTCCGACCGACCCCGTCGAACGGGCAAAAGCGACCGCAGGGGCGTACTTCCGGTTGATGAAACCCCGCCTGATGTGGCTCCTTTGTCTCGTCGCCTCGGCGGCGATGACGCTCGCGGGAACCGTCTCTCCGGGACTGACGCCACAGGTTATCGTGGCCACGCTCGGCGGCGGCGTTCTCTCTATCGGTGCCTCCGGCACGTTCAACCACGTCCTCGAACGCGACGTGGACCGCCGGATGCAACGCACCAGTGACCGACCGCTCGCGGTCGACCTCGTCCCCGTCCGCAACGCCATCGCGTTCGGGGTCGCCCTCGCCGCCACCTCGGTTGCGCTCTTCGCGTCCGTGAACTGGCTGGCAGCCGTTCTCGGTCTCGTCGCAATCGCGTTCTACAGCGTGGTCTACACGCTCATCCTGAAGCCGAACACGGTACAGAACACGGTTATCGGCGGCGCGGCAGGTGCGCTTCCGGCACTCATCGGCTGGGTTGCCGTCACCGGTGAAGTCGGTATGGGTGGAATCGTCCTCGCTGTCGTCATCTTCCTGTGGACGCCCGCGCACTTCTACAACCTCGCGCTGGCCTACAAGGACGACTACGCCCGCGGCGGCTTCCCGATGATGCCGGTCGTCCGCGGTGAAACTGAGACGCGAAAGCACATCCTCTGGTGGCTCGGCGCGACGCTCATCGCCGCCGCCGGACTCGCCGTGATGGACGCACTCGGCGTCGTCTATCTCGTGACGAGCATCGTCTTCGGCGGCGCGTTCCTCTACTTCGTCGTGCGCCTGCACTACGAACGAAACGACACGGCGGCGTTCCGAGCGTTCCACGCCTCCAACGCGTACCTCGGAATGTTACTCCTCGCCATCGTTGTCGACACTCTCGCGCTCTGAGACCACCGTCTACAAACAACAGTTCGAACACATCATGGCCACTGCATCCGCACTTCCGCGCCCGACGCGAGCGAGTCTGCTCAAAGCCGCGTTCGCCGTGAACACGACGCTGATTCTGACGTTCGTCTACCTGCTTGCCACCGAGGCGACCGTCGGCGCACCGCGATACGCACTGTACGGCGTCCTGTGGGTTGCCGTCGGTCTCTGGGTGCTGTTCGACATCGATGTCGCACCCGCATCGACAGCGACCAAGCGCAAGGCGGCCGCCATCGCCATCGGCTACTTCGTGCTCTTGGCCGTCGCCGGTGGTCTCGTCACCGGTCCGGTTCCCGGCGGCAGCAACGGCGTTCGCGTCTCGTTCCTCCCGCCGGGATGGGGACCGGCACTCATCTACGGCGGCGACCTGTTCAACCTCATCCTCATGCCGGCGCGCGTCGTCGGCTACGCCGCGCTCGCGTTCCTCGTCTACGACACGGTCGTCGAGGCAGCGGGTGCTGCCGTCTCGGGAATCGTCGGTCTGTTCTCGTGTGTCTCGTGTTCGTGGCCACTCCTCGCCTCACTCGTCACGAGCGTTTTCGGGAGCGGGACCGCCATCGCGGCGACCGTGACGACGCTCTCGTACGACCTCTCGACGCTCGTGTTCCTCGTGACCGTCGTCTTGCTCCGGTGGCGACCCGGATTCGGTCGGTAGTCGGCTTCGGGGACACCACCTTCCACCACCCACGGTCTGTATGTTCCGCCGTCTCGTTTTTCCCTGTCCACCGTGTAGAACGAGATATGACCGAGGTAGAAATCGAGTACTGTGTCCCGTGCGGACTTCTCGACCGCGCCGAAGAGATGCAACACAACCTACTCCAGCAGTTCGGCCAGCGACTGGACCGCGTCGCCCTCGTAACTGGAGAAAACGGTGTCCTCAGAGTTACCGTCGATGGCGAACGCGTCTGGGATAAGTCCGAAGACGAGTACGACCCGGACCTCGTGCTCCGGCGGGTCCGGTCGCACGTCTCTCCGTGAAGTCACCCAACTGTGGCCTCACGTGAACTGTGAAATCGCTCGAACACGCCGTCGTCGGTGGAGTCGTCGGCGCGGCCGCAGCGGTCGCCCTGCATCCACCGGGTAGCGTGGCGCTCCTTGTCGCCGTCGCGGTGCTGATAAGCGTCTTCATCGACCTCGACCACTTCGTCATCGCGCGCGTCGAACGCGGCGACTGGCACAATCTCAGACTCGCCGTGACGAACCCTCGAGTCGGTATCCTCGAACAGGAGAAGGTCTTCGCCGACTTCGGCCCCGATTTTAACCGCAAGCGACTCCTGAGTCACCACCTCATCGGCGGCATCGCGGTCGGTGGACTCGCGCTTTCAGGAACGGGGTCGCTCGCCGCATTCGTCGCAGTCGTCCTCTACGCCCACGTCATCGGCGACTTCCTCAGAGACCTCGGTATCGCGTGAGGCGGGAAGTAAGGGGTTGTACGGCCGCTCAGTGCCCCCAGCGCTTGCCTTCCTCGTCGTAGCGGGCGTTCATAATTCGCTCCCACTGGTCGGACGTGAGGTCGACGTCCGCGGCACCGACGTTCTCGCGGAGTTGGTCGGGTGTCCGCGCGCCGACGATGGGGACGACGGTCGCATCCGGGTAGTCCATCAACCAGCGGAGTGCGACCTGTGCGGGACTGGCGTTGACCTCGTTGGAGACGGCGCGAATTTCGTCGAGGACGTGCCACCCGCGCTCGGAGACGTAGAACCGCTCGAATCGTTCGTCGAACGAGCCGCGAGCGCCGTCGGGCGCGACGTACTTTGAGGGGTCGTCCGGGTCGGCGCGCTCGTATTTCCCGGTGAGGAAGCCACCCGCAAGCGGCGAGTAGGGACAGACGGCCAAGTCTTGGTCGCCGCACACGTCGAGATAGTCTTTTACGTCCTCGTAGTAGCCCGCGTGGAACAGCGGTTGGGTCACGTCGAAGCGGGTGCAGTCTTCCACATCAGACTTCCAGAGCGCCTTCGTGAGTTGCCACGCCGCCATCGTCGACGCACCGAGGTAGTTCACCGTCCCCTCTTCGACGAGTGCGTTCAGCGTCTGCAGCGTCTCTTCGATTGGCGTTTCCTCGTCCCAGCGGTGGATGTAGTAGAGGTCGAGATAGTCCGTCCCGAGGCGGTCGAGTGTCCCTTCGATTTGGTTGCGGATGTGCGTCCGCGAAAGACCGCGGCCGTTCGGGTTGTCCTCGTCGAAGGGGAAGTACACCTTCGAGGCGATGACGTAGTTCTCACGGTCGCGGTCGGCCAGCCAGTTGCCGATATACTTCTCGGAAGTGCCGTTCGGGTCGCCGTAGACGTTGGCGGTGTCGATGAAGTTGCCGCCGAGTTCCTCGAACGTGTCGAGAAGTTCGTGGGCCTCCTCCTCGTCGGTTTCTAAGATGCCGCCTGTTCGCCGGCCGAATCGCCACGTGCCGAAACAGAGTTCGGAAACCCGGGTGCCGGTCGACCCGAGTCGTCGGTAATCGAGGCTCATACTTGATACGACGGTGGCTGCTGACTAAAGCGTCCGAGTTGCGGCGAGGTGTTCAGTTCTGGTCTTCGGTGTTGCGTCGTTCGGGGAGGTGTGGTTCGAAGTGGTCGCGAATTTCCTCAAAAACCGGGATTACTGCGAGCACGACCGCGAAAGCGACGAACAGAATTCCAATCACGGAGTCCGCAAAGAACAACACAGCACCGAACACGGCGAGCGTGATAGCAAACCGCTGGAGGATAGCGCCGTCCATAGTGGTCCCATACATGACCCAAATTTAACATTTGTGACTCGTCCGCACGCTTTTCCGGTTTCCCCACGACATATAACCCATGTTCAGAGTCGCAGGTATTGGACTCGGCACGCTCGGGACCATCGAATGCCGCCTCCTCGACGAGTTAGACGGTGTGAGCGTCGTTGCCGGTGTCGACCCGGACGACGACGCCCGCGAGCGCTTCGAAGACGGGTTCGACGCCACGACATACGAATCCGTCGAGGCGTTGCTCGACGGCGAGTTCCTCGACGCCGTGGCCATCGCGTCGCCGCACGCGGAGCATTTTAACCAAGCACTCGCGGCACTGGAAACGGGACTGCACGTTCACGTCGAAAAGCCGATGGTAACCGACCTCGGCGGCGCACGCGCACTCATCGACCGCGCCGAAGAGGAAGGTCTCATCCTCGCGGTCGGGTACCAACGACACTTAGACCCGCGATTCCACGAACTGCGTCGCATCATCGACTCCGGCCGCATCGGCGACCCGCACATGGTCGTCTGTCACCTCGAACAGGAGTGGATAGAGTGGACGAAAGACGAGTGGCGCGGCGACCCCGCGCGTTCGGGCGGCGGCCAACTGTACGATTCGGGGTCGCACCTTCTCGATGCGATGCTCTGGGTGACGCGTTCGAAGCCCGTCACGGTCGCGGCCGCAGTCGACCACCGCGGCTACGACGTGGACGTGAACTCCGCGCTCGCGGTCGTCCTCGACAGAGATGGTGAGCGACTCACGGCCAGTGTGGCTGTCTCGGGCGACGGGTCGAGCGTCCCGGACCCCGGAGAATGGTTCCGAGTTATCGGTACTGAAGGGATGGTCACGTTCGACGGCAAAACCATCGAAGTGGCCGAGGGCGATATGACCTACCGCGCAAATCCACCGGTTCCCGAGTTCGAGGCGTTGGCGCGGAAGAAACTCCGTAACTTCGTCGATGCTGCTCGCGACGAGGGCGACCTCCTCACCCCGCCCGAGGATGCACTACAGGTCACGGCGCTGACCGAAGCGGCCTACGAATCAGCGACGACGGGTCGCCGAGTCAACGTCAACGGTGACGCCTAAATCTGCCGAGAGTGCTGGTATCAAGCACTCGTCAGTCGGTTAAGCGTACCCGAAGCGCCGCTAACTCGCCTGTTGCCGCTGGTACAGACGTAGAGTTCCCCCGCCGGGTCGCGGCCGAACGCGAGCACGTACTTGCCCCCGTCGTCGCGCTCTGCGATGGGGATTTCGGTGATGTTCCACGGACGCGACTTCTGCGGGCGGGCGGCGAATAGACGCCCCTGTGCCTGCCAGTCGGCGAAGACGTACACGTCCGAGAGTGCCGGAATCTCGTCGCCGCGGTAGACGTAGCCGCCGATGACGGCGATGCCCGAGGGACCGTTCCCGCCGTGTGGATATTCGAGAACAGGGTCGAAAAGCGGGTCCCCACCGGGCGTCTCTGTCGGACAATCGTCCGCCCGGAAGCAGTGTGCTCCCTCTCGGACGTTCCAACCGTAGTTCCCGCCCTTCTGGAGGAGGTTCACTTCCTCCCACGCGTTCTGTCCCACGTCGGCGACGTAGCAGTCCTCGCCGTCGAACGACAGTCGCCACGGGTTCCGAAGCCCCCACGCGTACTGTTCGTCCAGTCCGTCGCGCCCGACGAGCGGGTTGTCTTCGGGGATGCCGTATGGTCGGTCGTCGTTCCCTGAAACGCCGCCTTCGGAGTCCACGTCGATGCGGAGGATACTCCCGAGGAGATTCGTCGTCACGTCCTGTCCGTTTCCGCCGGTGACTGCTCCGTACCAGTCGTTCACGTGGCCGCGGCCCTCGTCGTTTGCGCCGCCGCCGTCGCCGACAGCGACGTAGAGGTAGCCGTCGGGACCGAACACGATAGCGCCGGCGTTGTGGTTCGACTGCGGTTCGGGAATTTCGAGCAGGGTTCGCTCGGAGTCGGCCGAGACGGTCGTCGCTTCGGGGTCGACCGTCAGTTCACTCAGGACGAAAGTGTGGCTGTAGTTCGAGGGCGTTCCGGACCGAGACGGTGCGCTGTATCGGAGATAGAGCCGCCCGTTGTCCCCGAATTCGGGATGAAACGCAAGCCCGAGAAGGCCGCGTTCGTCGTAGCCACCCACGTCGACGACGCGGTCCGTGATGTCGAGATAGGGGTTACTCCGGAGTCCGGATTCGTCGTGCAACCAGATACGGCCGGGTTGGTCGACGACGAACCGCTTCGTCCCGTCGAACGCCTCGGGAATGGCGACATCGACGGGCGAGGTGAAGCCACCGGCGAGCGTCTCGTAGCCGACTTCGAGACCCGACAGCGAATCCGAGTCGTCGGGTCGGTCCTGCGAGTCGGTTGTGGTTGTTCCGTCCGGCGGGACTGTTGTCGTCGTGTCGTTACCGCCGGAGCCACCGCCTCCGTCGCTGCCATCGATGGGTGCGCCAGCACACCCGGCGAGTCCACCAAGGAGCGTGACGCCGGTTGCGGCGAGGAAGTCGCGTCGGGACCCAAGCATGCAATTTGATACCATTGCTACAAGAGTAAGGTTTACTCCGAGTCCGGCGGCGAGCGGGGCCGTGGCAACGAGCCTTCACCGTATCTCTCGAATCGGGTGTCGATTCCGAATCCCTTACCACCCGACCGGTCCGTCGGATAGGACATGGACGAGGTACTCGTCGCCGACGACCTCAGGAAATCCTACGGCGACGTGGAGGCGCTTTCGGGCGTCTCCCTGTCAGTCGCCGAAGGGGAGGTTTTCGGCCTCATCGGTCCGAACGGCGCGGGGAAGACGACGCTGGTTCGCGCCCTCACGGGCACGACGACGGTCGATTCCGGGTCGGCTTCCATCCTCGGAGGCGACCCGACTGCCGTCGACCGCCAGCGACTCGGGTTGCTCCCGCAGGACTTCACGCCCGCGGGGCGACTGACCGCCCGCGAACTCGTTGCCTACTACGCCGGTCTCTACGACGATGCACGAAATCCCGACGCAGTACTCGACGAAGTTGGTCTCGCCGACGCCGCCGATACGTGGTACGAAAACCTCTCGGGCGGCCAGCAGCGCCGGGCCTGTATCGCACTGACGCTCGTAAACGACCCCGACGTACTCTTTCTCGACGAACCCACGACGGGCATCGACCCCGCCGGTCGCCGGTCGCTCTGGGCGCTCGTCGAAGACCTCGCAAACAGCGGAACCACGGTGTTTCTCACGAGTCACTCGATGGAGGAAGTCGAGCAACTCGCCGACCGCGTGGGGCTACTCAACGAAGGAGAACTCGTCACGGTCGGTCGACCCGACCAACTCGTCTCCGAGTACGGCGGCGAAAGCCGACTCGTCGTGCGGACCGCGGGCGGCACGGACCTCGATTCCGTGACGCTCTCACCGGCACTCCGAACCGAGATGACCGAAGACGGCGTCACCGTCTACGGCGTCGGGCCGCGTGAAATCGGTGATGCGGTCGCCGCCTTCGACGATGCTGGCGTCGTCTACGAATCGCTCGTGTGGAAGCAACCGGGTCTCGAAGAAGTGTACCTCTCACTTACGGGCGAGCAGTTCGAGGCGGCACGTCCTGCGGCGGCCGCAGCCATCGGAGGTGAACAATGAGTTCGCTCGCGCGCGTCCGCTCGGAGTTCGTCGCCTCGTGGCACTCGTTCCTCCGTCGCCGGACGGCGGTCTTCTTCACGTTCTTCTTCCCCGCGATTATCGTCGTCATCTTCGGGGCGCTCGTGCAGACACAGCCGACCGGCGGTGGTCTCTTCGCCGAACCCAAGGAGTACTACATCGCCGGCTATCTCGCCGTCGTCGTACTCTTCACCCCGCTCTCGCGGGTCGGTAGCACCATCGCTCGGCATCGCGAGGGCAACCGCTTCGAGAAGTTGGCGACGACGCCGCTTTCCCGGGCGGAATGGCTGTTGGCGCACTCGCTCGTGAACGTCGTCGTCATCGGTCTCGCGGCGCTGTTGCTCCTCGGGCTATCGGTGCTCGTGACCGGCGCGTCGATTCCGCTGTCGGCACCGACGCTGGCAGTCGTCCCCTTCGTCGCACTCGGGGTGACGCTGTTCTGCGGCCTCGGTGCCATCATCGGCAGCGTCGCCGACTCGCAAGACGGTGTCATCGCCGCGAGCAATGCCATCGCGCTCCCGCTTTTGTTCCTCTCGGAGACGTTCGTGACGCCCGACCTGCTGCCGACGTGGTTCGTGCCGGCGCTGAACCTCTCGCCGCTGACGTTCTTCGCCCGCGGCGTCAGGGCGCTTACCTACACGGGCGGCGACTGGGCGATGAATCTCGCAATCCTCGCGGGGCTTTCGGTTGTGTTCTTCGTGGCGGGCACGCTGGCCATTCCGCAAACCGACTGACGGAGCGTCGGCGACCGTCTTCGAGTGGCCTCCGGCAGGGTACTGTCGACGCCCGCAAACTCAAGCCTTAACCCGCGCCGAACCCACGTGGGGGCATGGTCGAAACTGAGACATACACCATCGAAGGACCGAACGGTGACACAGAAGACGTTGCACTCCCCGCGGGTCTCGTCGATATCTTCTCGGAGCAGGGCGAGGAACCGACGGACGTCGTCGCCGACGTCGTCGTACAGGCGTTCGCACAGCAGGCCCACGTCGTCGCACATCACAGCGAAGGCGGCGCGCCCGCCGACATCGCCGAAATCAACGAGAAGATGGAAGAGCTGTTCGAAGAGCGCTTCGGCGTCCCGCTCTCCGACGCGCTCGGCCACTCGCACTAAGTCGCGTCACCGGTCGAACGATTCTTCGTATTTTTCTGTCGAAAGCGACGGCACCGTCTGCTCTTCTGGGTGCCGTACTTAGATGAACGCCAGCGGAATCATGATGACGAACCCGGCAGCGAGTCCACCGAGCAGTTCGACCTTCCCGCCGCGTGGGAGACGTTCGCCGAGTTCCAGCGCTTCGGGGATGAACTCCGTGAGGACGAGGAACACCATCGCCCCCGCCGCGAACCCGAAGCCAAACGGGAGGAACTCGCGTGCGATGCGCACGAAGTAGAACGCGATGACCGCGCCGAGGGGTTGCGGCAGGCTGGAGAAAATCGCCCACCACACGAGTTTCCAGTTGGGCACGTCCATCGTCCGAAGCGGGATGGAGATAGCAAGCCCCTCGGGGATGTTGTGAATCGAGATGGCGACGGTCATGAACACCGCCAGTAGCGGGACTGCAAAGCCCAGAAGTTGGAACCCACCTTCCAGACCGAGGTCGGCGAAGGAGACGCCGACGGCGACGCCCTCTGGGAAACTGTGGACGGTGAGGATGCCGAGAATCAACGCGAGCTTTCGGAAGTCCGCCTCTTCGTAGTTTTTCGGGTTGACCTCCGCACCCTCGATAATGTGGTGTGCGGCGAGAACGAGTACGACGCCCGCGAGAAGGCCGATACCGAGTTGTATCGGCGTCCCGTTGGCGAGACCCTCGAAGATGAGACCGAACAGCGATGCGGACACCATGATGCCCGAGGCGATACCCCAGAGCGCCACGTTCCAGCGGTCGCTCACGTCCGACACGAAGAAGAACGGAATCGCGCCGATACCGGTTGCGATGGCCGTGATAAGCCCCGCGACAAAAACGAACGCGAGGGCGGCGAATTGCTCCATATCGAATGTAGTGACTCGGTGCCGATAAGTATTATCATATTTTAGATAAATTTAGGCTGGCCGAAATCAGAGAACCGGCTCAAGAAGCCCCTCATAGTTTCGTCGCGCCAAAAAGTCTCCCGAGACATATTCCTTATTGAATCTGATATATGCCGGTATTTGATGGTGTTTCAGATACCTGCTCAGCGGTTGGCTGACGGAGTATCGCAGGGAGCGTGCGGGCGTTGGTTAGAAGCGCTGATTTCTGTACGATAGATTCTGTATCGTTGCCACACCTCGTTTCGGAGTCGAATATATGCCTGCTCGTAATGAAGGAAACAGTCAGTATCTGACGAGAATAATATGTGCCGTTATTTTCAGGGCGTTACTATATGTATTTGTCCTATCTACACTGGTATTTCGAAGCTATCTGCTTGAAATGTTCAATTCAGAATTGGGTGGATAAATCATGATTCATAGCAATTAATTGCGCGACTGTAGCATGCCACCAAAGGCCGTGAGACGGCCCACACCACCGAGTTTATCAGTCAATGCCCGGAATCAACTGGTAATGGGAGAGCTATCCGAATTGTTCGCGCCGAACCGAATTGCAGTAGTCGGTGCGACCGAGCGTGAAGGGGCTATTGGCCGGGCGATTATGGACAACCTCATCGAGGACTTCGACGGTGAGGTCGTCCCAGTCAACCCCAAGTACGACGAACTGTTCGGCCTGCAGTGTTACGGAGACATCGGCGAGACGAACGCTGACGTCGCAATCATCGTCGTCCCCCCGAAGGTCGTCCTCCCGGCGATGAAGTCCGCAGGCCAGGCAGGCATCAAGAACGTGGTCGTCATCACCGCTGGCTTCGGCGAGACGGGCAGCGAAGGTGCCGCCCGCGAGCAAGAACTCCGCGATATCGCCGAAGAGTACGACCTGAACGTCGTCGGCCCGAACAGTCTGGGCGTCATGAACACCGACGTGGGCATGAACGCGACGTTCGGCCCCGACATGGCCCTCGACGGCAATATGTCGTTCATGAGCCAGTCTGGCGCGTTCATCACGGCCGTCATCGACTGGGCCAACGACGAGGACATCGGCTTCAAGGACATCGTTTCGCTGGGTAACAAGGCCGTCCTCGACGAGGCCGACTTCATCGAGGCGTGGAACGACGACCCCGACACCGAGGTCATCATCGGCTACCTCGAAGGCATCAGCGCGGGCCGCGAGTTCATCGACTCCGCCCGCGACGTCACGAAGGACACGCCTATCGTGCTCGTGAAGTCCGGCAAGACCGACGCCGGTGCGCAGGCTGCCTCCTCGCACACTGGCACTATCGCTGGCTCCGACGCGGCGTACCAGGCCGGTCTCGAACAAGCAGGCGTCATCCGCGCCGACTCCGTCCAGCACCTCTTCGACACCGCCCGCGTGCTCGGCGACCAGCCGCTTCCCGAGAACAAGGACGTAGCCGTCATCACGAACGCTGGCGGCCCCGGCGTCATGTCTACCGACGCCATCGGCGAGTCGGACCTCGAAATGGCTGACTTCACCGACGAGACGCTGGAGAAGTTCTCCGAAGCGCTTCCCGCAGAAGGGAACATCTACAACCCCGTCGACATCGTCGGCGACGCGGACAACGCACGCTTCAAGGAGGCTCTCGACGTGGCCCTCGCCGACGAGAACGTCGGGAGTGCCATCGTCCTCACAGCCCCGACAGCAGTTCTCGACTACAACCAACTCGCCGCGGACACCGTCGAACTCCAAGAGAAACACGACAAGCCAATCGCGGCCTGTTTCATGGGTGGCGAGCGCGTCGACGCCGCCTCCGACGTGATGAAAGACGCCGGAATCCCGAACTACTTCGACCCCTCGCGCGCTGTCGACGGTCTCGAAGCCCTCGCGCAGTACGCCGACATCCGTCAGCGCGAGTACGACGCGCCCACTGAGTTCGACGTGGACCGCGAGCGCGCCCGAGAGATTCTCGAAAGCGTCAAAGAGCGCGACGAGACGCGCCTCGGCGTCGAAGCGATGGAACTGCTCGATGCGTACGGCATCGAGACGCCGCAGGGAGCTATCATCGACGACCCGGCCGAAGCGCTGGAAGTCGCCGAAGACATCGACGGCGACGTCGTGATGAAAATCGTCAGTCCCGACATCCTCCACAAGTCCGACATCGGCGGCGTCAAAGTCGGCGTCGAAAACGAGGACGTCTACGACGCTTACGAGGACCTCATCACCCGAGCGAAGAACTACCAGCCTGACGCCAATATCCTCGGCGTGCAAGTCCAAGAGATGGTCGACCTCGACAACGGCGTCGAGACCATCGTCGGTATGAACCGCGACCCGCAGTTCGGTCCGCTCATGATGTTCGGTCTCGGCGGCATCTTCGTCGAGATTCTCGAAGACACGACGTTCCGCGTTGCACCCGTCTCCGAGTCGGAAGCCGCGGACATGACGAAGGAAATCGACGCCGCACCGATGCTCCGCGGCGCTCGTGGTAACGAGACGGTCGACATCGACGGCATCACCGAAACCATTCAGCGACTCTCGCAACTCGTCACCGACTTCCCGGCCATCCTCGAACTCGACATCAACCCGCTCGTTGCACTCCCCGACGGCGTCAAGGCTGTCGACGTTCGACTCACCGTCGACCCGGACGAACTTTAAACACTTCAGACACCAACCACTCAATAATGAACACGGTACTCGTCACCTCGACCGGAGAAAGCACCGGGAAGACCGCAATCACGCTCGCACTCGGCCTCCTCGCCAAGGAACGCGGACTGGATGTCGGCTACATGAAGCCGAAGGGCACGCGCCTACAGTCCAGCACCGGAAAGACCCTCGACGAGGACCCGATGCTCGCACGCGAACTGCTCGACGTGGACGCGGAGATGCACCAGCTCGAACCCGTGGTCTACTCCCCGACGTTCATTCAGGGAGCCATCCGCGGCAAAGAGAACACGGACGAACTCTCCGAGGTCATCACTCACCACTTCGATGACATCTCGGCCGGAAAGGACCTGATGCTCGTCGAAGGCGGTGGGAACTACCGAACCGGCGGTATCGTCGACCTCACCGACGGCGACGTCGCAAACCTCCTCGACGCTGAGGTCGTCCTCGTCGCCGACTACCAGCATTCGAGCGACCTCGACGACGTGGTCGCGGCCGTCGAAGACATCGGCGCAGACCGCCTCGCGGGCGTCGTCTTCAACCGCGTGAGCGATGCCGCGTACGACGAACTCGAAACCGAAGTTGCGCCGTTCCTCGAAGCGCGCAACGTCCCAGTTCTCGGCGTCGTCCCGAACGAGAAGGACCTCGCGGGCGTCACCGTCGAAGAACTCGCGAACGAACTCGGCGCGGAACTCGCAACCGACGCCCCCACCGACGCCTTCGTCGAGCGATTCCTCGTGGGTGCGATGGGCGGCGACGCGGCACTCCGATACTTCCGCCGGACGAAGGACGCTGCGGTCATCACCGGCGGCGACCGCGCGAACATCCAGCGTGCCGCGCTCGAAGCGCCCGGCGTCAAGTGTATCATCCTCACCGGTGGCCACCGACCCGTCAGCGCCGTCATCGGCAAGGCCGAACAGAAGGGCGTCCCCGTCCTCCTCGTCAACGGTGACACGCTCTCCGTGACCGACCGCGCCGAAGATGTCGTCAGCACGGGTCGCACCCGCGACGAGCGCACCGTCCAGCGCATGCGCGACCTGCTCTACGAGCACGCCGACATCGACACCATCATCGGCAACATCGCGCCGTCCGACGACACGGAAGCGGACGAGTAACGTCGGTGTGTGACCAACCACAGGTCAGAAGACCTGTGGAACGCTTCTGTTTTCTTAGACCCGCCAGCCGCGGTCAGTGTCGTTCAACAACTCCGCACCGTCGTCGGTGACGACCACGAGGTCTTCGATTCTGACGCCGAACTCGTCGGGGAGGTAGATACCCGGTTCGATACTGAAGACGTTCCCCACTTCGAGCTCGCGGTCGCTTCCGGAGACGATGTACGGCTCTTCGTGGACATCGAGTCCGACGCCGTGGCCGGTTCGGTGGATGAATCGGTCACCGTAACCGGCGTCCTCGATGACCTCGCGGGCCGCATGGTCGACATCGCCCGCGGTGACGCCGGGTTCGACGACATCGACGGCGGCGGTACGGGCTGCTTGGACGATTTCGTGGACTTCTTCGAATCCTTCCGGTGGTTCACCGTCGAAGACGACGGTTCGGGTCTGGTCGCTCGGGTAGTGGTCCACTCGCGTGCCGAAATCGAGGATGACGGGGTCACCAGACTCGATGACTCGGTCACCGTGGGAGTGATGTGGCATCGCGCCATTCGGGCCTGAGCCAACGAGTGGACCGAACGGAATTCCTTCGCCGCCTTCCTCGGCGAGGAGTTGCTCTATCTCGGAGGCGAGTTCCGTCTCCGTCATCCCGATTGCGTCTTCGCCCATGTCGCGGATGCGGTCGACCACGCAGTCGGCGACCGCGCCAGCACGGCGGAGCGCGTCCAGTTCCTCGTCGTCTTTCTGGACGCGAAGCGGCGCGATAACATCGCTCGCAAGGTCGAATTCGGCAGTCGGAAGGATCGCCCGGAGGTCCTGCGTGAATCGCGCCCACATCGTGTCGTCGACGAGGATGCGTCCATCGTCGAGTTCGAGGTCGAAAACGATGGATTCGAGCGCGACGAGCGGGTCCTCGTCGTCGCTCCACGTCCGCACGTCGGCGACCCACGACTCGGCGCGGACCTGCGTCTCGTAGAGGTCGGGGACGAGAAACACCGGTTCACCGTCGCGGGGAACAAACAGGAGTAGGTGGCGCTCGGCGGGTTCTTCGTCGAATCCGGAGAGGTACAGCAGGTTCCGACTGGGAAACAGGACGACTGCGTCTGTGTCGTCGGCCGCTAGTCGTTCCTGACAGGCGCGGGTGCGTCGTTCGAAGGGCGTCATGCGGGTTGATACGCAGGGTGATAGAAAAGCGTGGGCGGTCCCAGATTAGAATCGACCTGCTCACCAAGGCCCGGTTTCTCTCAAGTACTCAGGCACCGATATCGAGCGGGTCGTACAACTGGCCGGTGATAGCCTCGAAGGCATCGGAGGCCGTCACGAGTCCGACCACCTCGTCCGTCTCGGGGTCACGAACCATCGCCAGTTCTTGATTTTCCGCCTGGAACCGGTCGATGAGGTCGCTGACGGGGAGGTCTGCGGAAACCGAAAGCGGCGGCACAGCGACATCGTCGAGGCGCCGGTCGCCCGACTGGAGGCAATCTATCGTGGCAAGGACGGTCGGTGCGTAGACGACACCCTGAACATCGTCTAGCGAGTCGCCGATGAGGGGGAATCGTGAGTGCTGTGGGTTCGTCCGAATCCGTTCGAGGTTCTCCTCGGTCGTCGCATTGGCCGAGAGAGCGACCACCTCGTCGGCGGGAACCATCACGCCCCGAACCGGTAGCTCACCGATTCGAAGCGCGTTGAGGACCTCTTCGCGGCGGTCCTCAGGAAGCGACCCCTG
Source organism: Haloferax mediterranei ATCC 33500 (assembly GCF_000306765.2). Classification (NCBI taxonomy): domain Archaea; kingdom Methanobacteriati; phylum Methanobacteriota; class Halobacteria; order Halobacteriales; family Haloferacaceae; genus Haloferax; species Haloferax mediterranei. The sequence continues at coordinate 950,825 of NC_017941.2, read as the reverse complement.
TGCGAGAATTTCGCCCATCTGGCTGCGAATCTCGCCGCGACTGAGTCGAGTCTCGTCGCCCGCTGACGCAGCGGCTTCGTCGCCAGCCTCGGCCTCCTGCCACGCACGAGTCATTTCGACGCCGCCGAGAAGTAACAACCGCTTTGCCAACCAGTCGGCGACGACGATGACTGGGTACATGAGCTTCGTCCACCCGTACAGGACGGGTGCCGTATACTTCGCGACCATTCGCGACCGCTCGACGCCGAGGTACGTGGGCACCTGCTCACCGAGCACGACGTGCGAGAGGTTGATAACCACGAGCGAGAGGATGACTGCAAGTGACGTGTGGGCCGCCCCGCTGCCGCCACCGAGAACCGCATCAAAGATAGCCGCGACAGCCGGTTCTGCCACGACACCGAGGCCGACGCTGGCAATAGTGATTCCAACCTGACATCCTGAGAGATACACCTCCAAACGCTCTGTCATCTTCCACGCGAGTTCGAGTCCACGAGAGCCCTCGAATTCTGACCCGTCGAACTGCGGGACGCGCGTCATCGCGAACTCGGAGACGACGAAGAACGAGTTCGCAAGCAACAGCACAAGACCGCCAGCGAGACGGACTCCTGTCTCGACACCTACCATATGAATCCGTAGTTCGAACCCAACACTCCTGAGCGTGTCGACTTCGTATGTCGTTGTATTCCGGCCGACAGTTATTTCAACACCAGATATGTTTCGCAACAACTATATAACAATAGTTCACCAGCGATGGTATGCGTCACCAAAGCAGACGTTCATTCCTGAAGATAAGTGGTTCACTCATCGGCGGTCTCGCGGTTGGCTCAACCGCCGTCGCGGCCACGCGAACGGACCGGTTCGTCGTCGACACCAAAGGGAAGCGTGCAGCGGAATTCGAACGCGCCGGTTTGGACCTCGTTCACGACCTCTCGCCCGCTGGCGTCGCCGTCGTGGAAGGCGACGAATCAGACCTCTCGTCTGTCACTTCGGCGTATGCACCCGACCTCGAAGTCCATCTGGACACGCCGTCGGTGAACGATGCAGCCCCACAGGGTGCAGTAGACGAACCGAGTTACGGTGTTCAGTGGGACAAACACTGCCAGCGAATCCCGGACGTACACGACGTGACACGCGGCGACGGGACCCGTGTGGCCGTCATCGACAGCGGTGTCGCGGCTGACCATCCAGACCTCGAAGCCGTCGTCAACGAGGACCTCTCTCGGAACTTCACGGCCGACGACTTCGGTTCGGGTGTCCCCGCGGGCGGCGACCATGGAACGCACGTCGCGGGCATCATCGCCGGCAACGACGCGAATTCCGAGGGTATCGTCGGTTCCGCACCGGCAACGGAGATTGTCGACTGCCGCGTCTTCTCCACGACGGAGGGCGCGTCGTTCGCGGACATCCTCGCGGCAATCGTGTACAGCGCTGCAATCGGCTGTGACGCCGCGAATCTGAGTATCGGTGCCTACCCGATACCACGGCAGGAAGAAGGGAAGTTCTACGGCAAGATGCTGAACAAGACCCTGACGCACGCGAACAGTCAGGGAACTGTGCTCGTCATCTCCGCCGGTAACGACGCCGCAGACCTCCAGCACGACGGCGGCGTCATCAGCCTGCCGAACGAGGGAGCACAAGCACTCAGCATCAGCGCGACGGGGCCGAAAGGGACCGCTTTCGACGCTGGCGAGGCCGAGGAAGGACCCGAAAGCCCGTCGTTCTACACGAACTACGGAACTAACGCCGTCGACCTCGGCGCACCCGGTGGTGACGCGCTCTTGGAAGCACAAGAGACGCATCCCGACACGTGGTTCTACGACCTCGTGTACAGCACCGTCTCGACGCCCTCGTATGACGACGACGGGAACTACGTCGGCTCGACGAACGACTACGGCTGGAAGGCCGGAACCTCGATGGCTGCACCGCAGGTCGCCGCCGCCGTCGCACTGGTTCGGTCCGTTCAGCCGAACCTGAGCGCCAACCAAGTTAAGTCCAAATTAAAACGCACCGCGAGCGTCCCCGAGGACTACGACAAATCGTACTACGGCGCTGGTTTCCTCGACCCACTCGCCGCTATCAACGAGTGATACTGTCCCGGTTACACTGAGCACCGTACCGGCTACGCTAACTTTCGTTCCGTCCGCGCACGACACTGTACAAACGCTCAAACTCGCGTTTTTATGGCGTGAGATGCGTACGAACAGTAAACAATCCGTCTCTCGGACACCTTTATCAGATGTGACTCCACAGTCACACATATGAGTTGGAAAGCAATCGACGCCTTGGACGACGCTCGCGACGCGACAACGTCGCTCCTTCTCCCGTTCGACGCTGGCCGGTGGGCGCGACTCGCACTTATTGCCTTCTTTGTCGGAGGGTTCGGAGGTGGAGGTAGCAGTGCCGGAAACTCCGCGTCCTCCGTCCCCACCGATACGGGTGGAGCAGGAGGGGCCCCCGTCGACTCGCTTCCGGGCTTCGTCACGCCGAGAACCGTCGGTATCGCAATCGTCTCGTTGGTGGCACTCTTCGTTCTGTTCGTTCTCATCCGATTCTTTATCGGCTCAGTGATGGAGTTCGTCCTCGTCGACGGTCTCGTCTCGAAGGATGTCCGCGTCCGAAAGCCGTTCCGTGAACGCCTCGGCCTCGGGGTGAGACTGTTCCTGTTCAAGGCCATGTTGGTATTCGTCGTGGTGCTACTGGTAGTCGTGCTAGTCCTTGGAGTTCTCATGGGTGGAATTGCGGTGTCGAATGCACTACTCCTCCTTGCGATACCACTGATCTTCTTTGGGTTGCTGGTGCTTTTCCTCCTCAGCATCGCCCTGCGGTTAACCACCGACTTCGTCGTCCCGACGATGATAGCCGAGGACCGACACGTCATCTCGTCGGTGCGGCGCGTCCTCCCGGTGTTCCGGGCAGAGTTCTCCGAGTTCGGTCTCTACGTTATCATCCGGCTAGTCCTCGGTGCTCTCGTCAACATCGGCGTTGGCATCGCCACGCTCCTTCTCTTACTCGTCGCTGCCATCCCGTTCGCCATCGTCGGCGGGGGACTGGCTCTCGTCTTCGTGGCTGTAAACGTCCCCGTCTTCTCTACGGCTGGGTTGGTCGCCTTCGGTATCCTCGGACTTCTGTTCTTCCTCACGGCCGTCGCAGTCGGAGCAGTCGCACAGATGCCCGTCGTGACGTTCTTCCGGTACTACTCGTTGTTCCTCCTCGGCAGCGTCGACGAGTCGCTCGACCTCGTCTCAAGCTTCCGTACCGACGACGACTCGCCGGCCCCGGAAGGTCCGACACCAGCCTGAAGCGGCCCCAACGCCGAGTCAGCGGTTTTTTTTCACGCCGTCGTCGCCGCGATAGTCCTGTGGTCCAACCGCCCGAGCAGAACGAGAATCGGAATCATCAGCACTCCACCGACGACGAACGGTGCCCAGAACCCGATTCCGGTGTAGAGACCGCCCGCGAGCGCGGGGCCGAACGTCCGTGCGAGGCTTCCAGCGCTCTGTGTGAGACCGAACGCGCCGCCCTGTTCTTCGTCACCCGCGGACCGCGAGACGAGCGTGTTTAATGAGACGTTTGTAAGGGCGTTTCCGAACGACAGCGGCGTCATGACGGCGAGAAGCATGAGTACGCCCGGCAGGAGCGTCGGGCCAACCGGGAGAACTCTCCCCACGTCGGGAAGGTACGACCCGAACACCGGCGAAAACGGAACGGCGGCGAGGGTGACAACCTGAATCGCGGCCCCACCAACAGCGAGGCGATACTCGCCAAAGCGGTCGGTCAGCGGGCCGACGAGACCTCCCTGAACGACCGCGAGGACGATTCCCACGTAGGTGAGGATGACAGCGTTCTCGGTCGCTCCGTAGCTGTACTGCTCGTTCGTGAGGAAGATAAACTGACTTTCGAGCGCGGAGAAGGCAAACGAGACGAGGAAAAACGAGGCGACGAGTGTCCCCAGTCCGTGCGTGCGGAGCGCAGACAGGAGTTGCTCGATACGCGACTCGCGCGACTTGCGCCCCTCGTCGAGTTCAGGTGTCGCGTTCCGTACTTCAGGTGGTCGTGATTCGGGAAGGACGAAGAATGCGACGAGGAGATTAAGTCCGGTGATAAGCGCGGCCGCGAAACTCGGCAACGAGAACTCCGAGACCGGAACGACGGCCGGAAGCACGTTACGTGCGGCAGCAATGACCGGTTCACTGGCGAAGAAGCCACCGAGTGCAGGGCCGAAAACGAAACCGAGACCGAACGCGGCCCCGAGAAGTCCGAGTCCTTTCGCACGGTCCTCGGCGGACGTTATGTCGGCAATATACGCCTGCGCGGTTGCGATGTTTCCACCCATCGTCCCGGCGAGCATACGCGCGACGAAGAGCACAGTGAGTGACCCGGCGAGACCGAACAGTAGCCACGCGATAACGCTCCCGGAGAGAGAAAGCAAGAGCACGGGTCGGCGACCCCGGTTGTCGGAGAGACGGCCCAAAAACGGTGCGGCGAGGAACTGCATCGCCGAGTAGGACGCGATAAGCAGACTCCCGACGAATTCCGTTGCTCCGAACGAAAGCGCGTAGAGCGGGATTACGGGGATGAGGATGCCGAATCCGAGGAGGTCGATAAAGACGATGAAAAAGACCACCCCAAGCGCCCGGCGTGGGTTCTCGACTGTCATCGTCTGTCCGTCGGAGGGCGTGCGAATAATCACACCGGTAAGCTACCGCTCTGTAACTAAGCAGTGAATAATTAATATCTTGACAAACATGTTGTGAGTATGGCCTTCGAATGGGTGTCATACTTCACGTGTGAGGAATGTGGGCTCGAACGGCCGTCACCGAAGATTCCGTACGACCGTCTTGGGTACGCAGTCTGTCCTTCCTGCGGGGCAGAGACGAGGCCAGCACCCTCGACGCTGGCTGAGGTCCCAACCCTTGCAGATGGGTAGACACTTCGGCTCGGAACGCCTTCGGCCGATATGAGCTGGACGGAAGTCCGCCGCGACGACCGCATCGTCGAGTGGGAACGAAGCGACGGCAACGCGACGATTCGGCTCCGTCGCGGCCCGAACACGTGGCACGTCAGATTCGACAGGCTCCACCAGTCCCCGGAAGGACGCGGCTACGAAGGCGAACAGTTCGACGACGAAGACGTAGCCCGCGACACCGTCGAAGCGTGGAAAAAGGAGTACGACGTGGGGCAGGAGTAGTTGTACGACGTGGGGTCGGGGTAGTTGTACGACGTGGGGTCGGGGTAGTTGTACGACGTGGGGTCGGGGTAGTTGTACGAGTGGAGTTGGGGTAGTTGTACGACGTGGAGTCGGGGTAGTTTATCGGCCACACTGGCCGACATGACCAGTCACACCGGATATCGAGATTGCCACTTCTCCGACCGCTAGATTTCACTGAAGTCGTCGAGTAGTCTCGACGAGCGGGTGTCGGGCGTAATCGACGATGTCGATGTCGGCGATAGAAGAGAGTCCTTCCTTTTCGGCGGTTCGTTGCATCCCGAGTTCGATGGGGTCGTCCACGACGATGACGTACGCTTCCATGTCTTCGACGCCAATGCGGTCGGCTGCGAGGACGCGGTGGTGACCGTCGGCGAGCAGTAACGTCCCTTTGTTGTCGATGACGACGAGTGGTTCGGCAAGCCCGCGTTCGAGTTCGTACTTCCGGCCTTCGAGTTCGTCGGCGTACACCCGCGCTTGCGTCGGAATGAGCGACGAAAGTGAGACGGTGCGGCGTTCTTGGTGGACCGTGATACCGTGAATCTGTTCGAGCGTTCGCATGAGTTTGCCCACTTTCTCCGGCGTCGCTCGCTCGATTTGACTTCGAATCACGTCCGTATTCGAGATGATGCCGACGAGGTTACCTGCATCGTCGACGACCGGTAGTTTCTGGATGCCAGACCGGAGGATGACTCGTGCGGCGTCGGTCACGTCCATCTGGGGGTGTGCGACGACGAGGTTCGTCGCCATTACCGTCTCGATGCTCTCGTCATCGTTCGAAAGGAGGATGTCGCGGGCAGTGACGAATCCTTCTGCCTTGCGCCCATCACAGACGGGGAATCCGTTGTGTCCGTCGCTCTCGGCGATACGGCGAGCCACGTCCGCGACCGTATCGCTCGGAGAGACGGTCTGGACCTCGCGCGTCATGTACTCCTTGACGGTCGCTTTGGTACTCATCTTCCCCGAGGTAGGGCGAGCGTGGGCAAAAACGTGTGGGAGCTTACTCGTCAAGTGAATACTCGAAGGTGACATCTATGTCGAGTTCCGGCGTTGGTGTTGTGTACTCTAACGTCTCGAACAACTGACCGGCGACGATATCCGTGACGATGGTCGCAAGCGACTCGCGTGAGTCGTCGCCGACATCGGCTAAGATACCGAGCGGTATCTGTGCACCTGCCATATCGGCGTGGCCGCCAGCGCTCCCGATAGTGCCGAGAGCCTCCCGGAACGTCTCTCCGAGGTCTACACGCGCGCCGCGGGCGCGTCCGGAGACGTACACCGTCCCGTCCATCAACCCGTAGACGACCGTGACCTCGACGCCTTCCATTCCGAGGAGGTAGTCGGCAGCCTGCGCAAGCGCGTCTCGTTCACGGATATCGCCAACGTTCGTGGTGAGAATATCCCCACGAACGTCGCGGTTCGAGATAGCTCGGGCGAGCGTCTCCATGGTCTCCGAAGTCATACTCGGCGTCTCGACGCGCTCTAACAGGTCGGAATCGACGTGCGGAACGAGATACGCCGCGGCCTCGAAGTCGGCGTTCGAAACCTCCCGTGTGAAGTCGTTCGTGTCCACACGAATCCCGAACAGGAGAGCGGTCGCGACTGTCGTTCCGGGGACGATACCGAGCTGTTCGAGGTACTCGGTGAGAAGTGTACTCGTCGAACCGACACCCCGCCTGAGGTCCACGTACGCCGCCTCGACGGGTGCTCGGGGAGGATGATGGTCAATGACGATGTCGATGTTTGTGTCGGTTGGAAGTCGGTCGTTGACGCCGGGGCGTGAGTGGTCGACAAGCGCATACCCAGCATACTCGTCGTCTTCGGGGACTTCGTCAAGGACACGCAGATCGAGGTCGAGGAGGTTCACGAGCGCCCGATTTTCCTGATGGGAGATGTCTCCGAAGTAACAGACATCTGATTCCACGTTCACTCGTTTGGCAATCGCCTGTAGCGCCAAGGCGGCAGCAATTGCATCCGGGTCCGGATTGTCGTGCATCACCACGGCGAGCGGGCCATCAATATTTCGAAGGACCTCCATCAGTCGAGTGAGTCGCTCGGTGTGTGACGTCCCGACGGCGTCGAGAATCCGGTCTGTGACGATTCGACGCGAGTCGATGATCTCGTCGGCGATGTGTTCGATATCTTCCCGGACCGACGGTTCGGGGTCGTCAGCGAGAGACACGATGAGTATCGCTTCGGGGAACCGCTCGTGGGCAGCGACCGCTGCATTGAGGTTTAACTCCGATGACTGTCCGCCGACAACGACGATGTCGGCGTCATCTGGATAGTGTGTCGGGTCCGCCGGGTTACCCGCCGTCGCAGTGATTCCATCTGCACGGAGGTCTTCGGCCCGACCTTCTCGGTCAGTGATAACGGTAACCGATCCGGGCCTCGCGGCGAGCGTTCCGACGAGGTCCCCCCCAACGGAGCCACACCCGAGGACCAGTCGACGTACCATACTCTCACCTCGGTCTCCGACCGCAAAACCCTACCGTCATCCTACCCGGCGATGATATTATGTCATGTCGACCCATGCCACAATATAGGATGGAACTCGAATCTCAGCTGCTTCCGGAGTCACGCGCCGAGTCGTTCGTCCGAGCCTGTCGAACCACCGCCGGCGACGACCTCCGAAGTGTGACCTACTTCACGCACGACCGTTGCGAACAGGTTTACCTCCGGTCTGACCTCGAAGCGGACGCTGATTTGGCTGGCTTCGTCGAACACGAGACCGACGGATTTCAGGCGCGAACCGCCTATCGAGGGTCCGAACTCGGTGACTACCAGTACACTATCCGAGCGTTCGAACACGGGTATTTGACGCGCGTCACAGTGGCCAATAAGGGAGTCTTCGTCACGACTGATGGACTGACCCTTCGCCGCTCGAAAGAACTCGCGTCAGCGCTCTCGGAGCTACTGGATTCGAAATAAGAAAAACGAAATCTGATTTTTTAACGACAGGCCGTCGGTGCGCTCAGAAGAGCGCCGCAGCGACGGTCTGTGCCGTCTCGATGACAGGCTGGAAACCGGGCAGGAGCAGGACCGTCCCGACCGCGGCGAAGATAATCGCCACGTACAGGCCGACCGGCTGACTGCCGATTTCGAGCGACTTCGACGGCTCTTCGATCCACATCGCCTTGACGACACGGCTGTAGTAGAACAGCGACAGCGCGCTGTTGACCGCGCCGACGGCAGCGAGCCACCAGAAGCCGGATTCGATGGCCGAGTAGAACAGGGCGTACTTCGAGACGAAGCCGCCGAACGGCGGCAGCCCTGCAAGCGAGAACATGAAGACGGTCATCGCCGTTGCGGCGATGGGTGCCTTCGATGCGATGCCGTTGTAGTCCGCGAACGTTCGGCCGATGCCCCACTTTTCGACCATGGCGATGAACAGGAACGCGCCCGTGTTCATGAAGCCGTAGACGAGCAGGTGAGCCATACTGGCACCGAGCACGTCACCGTTCGCAACACCACCGTCGACGGTGATTGCCGCGAGACCGATGAGTGCGTAGCCGGCGTGGCCGATAGAGGAGTACGCGAGCATCCGCTTGACGTTCTCTTGGGTCGCCGCGGCGAAGTTACCGAGCGTCATCGTGACGACCGCGAGCACCGCGAAGAGAAGCGACCAGTCGACGCTCCCACCACTGAGTGTGGTGACGGTTCCGAGGGGGAACGCGACGGTGAAGACGCGGAACGCGACGGCGAACCCGGCTGCCTTCGAGGCCGACGAGAGGAACGCGCTCACGGGGGCTGGTGCGCCCTCGTAGGCCTCCGGTGCCCAGAAGTGGAACGGAACGGAGGCGGTCTTGAAGGCGAATCCACCGGCAATCATCAGCACGCCCAGTCCGAGGACACCGACGAGGTCGGAGCCGACGGACAGGTTGGCTGCGATGTCCGGGAGCAGCAGCGAACCGGTGACGGCGAACACGAGGCTGATACCGAACGCGAACACCGCCGACGACAGCGCGCCGATGAGGAAGTACTTCAGACCGGCTTCGATGCTGCCGCGGTTCTTCTTGAGGAACGCGACGAGCGCGTACGACGGCAGCGACGCCAGTTCGAGACTGACGAAGACGGTCGCAAGCGAGTTCGACATCGCCATGAGCGTCATACCCGTGGTGGCGAACAGTACGAGCGAGTAGAACTCACCCTGGTAGCGCCGGCCAGCGAGGTAGTCGTACGAAGCGACAGAAACCATCGCGGCGACGCTCGTGAAGATGAGCGTGAAGAACAGGCTCATCCCGTCGACGACGAGCGCGTCACCGTACAGGGTGATTGCGCCGCCGGTAGACTCCATTCCAGTTCCCTGTGTGAGGAACCAACCGGCGATACCGCCAGCAGTGAGCGACCCGAGCGTCGCCGTCCCGGCGAGCACACCGTTACTCGACGTGTCCGGGTCGATGGTGTCGATGAGCAGCAAGACGAGACCCGTCACCGCAAGCACGATGGCGGGTGCCGTCGCCGTCCATTCGGGGACGGTTTGGAGGAGCGTCATTAGAACGCACCTCCCAGTTCGAGAATCGGATTAACTGCGTCCTGAATCATGGTGAAGAAGATGTCAGGGGAGACACCGAGCACGATGGTCAGGAGCAGAAGCACCGCGAGGGGCGCAACGTCGTGGAACGGCGCCTTGGTGATTTCGTAGTCGCCGTCGAACTTGAAGGGTCCGAACAGCGTCCGCTGCATCGCAAACAGCAGGTAGCCAGCGACGATGACGATACCGAACATCGCCGCACCGGTAAACAGCGGCATCGCCTCCATCACCGTGGACTCGAACGCGCCCTTGAAGATGAAGAACTCGGCCGCGAAGCCGGCCATGAGCGGAAGTCCCATGTAACCGAACGCGCCGGCGACGAAGATACCCGCCGTGACGGGCATCCGGTCAGCCATCCCGGACATATCCGTCACCATGCGCGTGTGCGTCGTGTTGTAGATGACACCGACGGCCATGAACATCAGACCGGAGATGAGGCCGTGGGCGACCATCTGGAAGGTCGCACCGCCGACACCGTAGGTGGTGTAGGCGATGAGACCGAGGATGACGTACCCCATCGACGAGACGGAGGAGTACGCGACGATGCGCTTGAGGTCCTGCTGTGCCAACGCGAGGAGTGCGCCGTAGATGACGCTCGCGACGGCGAGCAGGGCGATGGGCAGCGCGAAGCTTCGAGCCGTCTCCGGCAGCATCGTGAAGTTGAACCGGAGCAGCGCGTAGGTACCCATCTTCAGGAGGACGCCCGCCAGCATAACCGACACCGGCGTGGGCGCCTCAACGTGTGCGTCAGGCAGCCACGTGTGCAGCGGTGCGACCGGGACCTTCACCGCGAATCCGAAGAACATCGCGATGAACGCGACCGACGCGAGCGCGCCAGCCGAGAGTCCGGCGAAGCCGCCGAGTTGGCCCGCCTGCAACGCCTGTGCAATCTCGGGGAGACGGAGCGACGAGATGGAGTCGCCGAGACCGAACACCAGCGAGATGAACCCGATGAACATCACGAGCGACGCGATGTTCGTGTACACGAAGAACTTGATTGCCGCGTACTTGCGGCGCGGGCCACCCCAGACACCGATGAGGAAGTACATCGGGACGAGGACAGCCTCCCAGAAGATGAACCAGACGAAGAAGTCCAGCGCCGTGAAGACGCCGAGAAGGTTCGCTTCCATGAAGAGCATCAGGCCGAAGAACTGGGACTGACGCTCCGCGATGGGGGTCCATGCACTGACGATTGCGAGCGTGGAGAGGATGGTCGTCAGGACGATAAGCGGCATGCTGATGCCGTCGACGCCGACCATCCAGTGGAGGTCGTACTGGCCGAGTTGCAGCCAGACGACGTCTGTTTCGAACGCGGCCGTCCCGCCCAGAAGGGCGTTCCCGCTCGCGTCGTACTGTTGCCACATAAAGAGGCTCCCGACGACGGGAACCAGACTCAGCGCGAAGGCCGCCTTGCCGGCGTACCGGTCCGGCAGGACGAATGTGACCAGCGCGGCGAGGAACGTGACTGCGATGAGCGCTTCGATTATCATGCGAACCAACCTCCAATCAGACCGAGACCAAGGAGCAACGCCGTCAGCCCGAGCGTGAGGAGTGCGGCGTAGTTGCTCACTACACCGGTCTGGAGGCGCTTCACGCGGCCGCCAGCGAACAGGCTCACGCTAGAGATACCGTTGACGACGCCGTCGACGATACCTTGGTCGAACTTGTCGAGGACGCGCGAGATGGGCTGGACGACGCCGGTGGCGATCCAGACCTGGTACTCGTCCTGGTAGTAGTTGTTGTACAGCGTAGTCTTGATACCGCCGAGCTTGTCGGTGTGTTCGACAGGCTCGGGGACGTTGTACAGACGATAGGCGACCCCGGCACCAGCGAGTGCGAGGCCGAGCGAGAGTGCGCCCGGACCGAGCGAGCCGATACCAGCCGGGTGGATACCCGCGCCGACACCGCTTTCGAGTACTTCGAGGTAGTGGTGTGCGGTCAGCGAGCCGAAGCCATGGTCGAGCCAGTCGTGGAGGAACGCGAGGTGCATACCCGTCAGTTCCTCGACCGGCGCCATGTTCACGAGACCAGCGACGGCCGCGAGCGTCCCGAGGACGATGAGCGGGAGCTTGACGTTCCAGCGGACGCCGTGGGGGTCGCGTGCCGTCTCAGTGCGCGGCTTCCCGTGGAAGGTGAGAAACACCATCCGGAAGGTGTAGAAGCCGGTGAAGAACACGGCGAGAAGACCCATCGCGTACGCGGCGAGGAGGATGGTCCCGAGACCACCCTCGGTTCCGAGACCGTGGTTGAGTGCCTCATAGAGGACTTCGTCCTTCGACCAGAAGCCCGCGAACGGGACGATACCCGCGAGCGCGAGCGACCCGGAGAGGAACGTGTAGTAGGTCACGGGCATCTTGTCCTTCAGGCCGCCCATGTCCCACATGTCCTCGTTGTGGTGCATGGCGATGATGACCGAACCAGCACCAAGGAACAGGAGCGCCTTGAAAAAGGCGTGCGTCATGAGGTGGAACGTCGCCGCGACGTAACCACCGGCACCGAGCCCGAGCATCATGTAGCCGTACTGGCTGATGGTCGAGTACGCGAGCACCTGCTTGATTTCGCGCTTGACGAGACCCATCGTCGCCGCGAAGAGGGCCGTAAAGCCACCGATGAGGGCGATGATGGCGAGCGTCGTCGGGGTCAGCGCGTAGAAACCGTACATCCGGGCGACGAGGTAGACACCGGCCGCAACCATCGTTGCTGCGTGGATGAGTGCGGAGACCGGGGTCGGACCTTCCATCGCGTCCGGAAGCCACGTGTGCAGGGGGAACTGCGCGGACTTCCCGACGACGCCTCCGAGAACGAGGAGGCCGACGACGGTGAACCACGCCTGTTCACCCATGCCGAGGAACGTGTTGACCGCGTGTTCGCCGTGGAGCGCTTCTTCGGCGAGCACCGGGAAGGCTTCGGGACCGGCGAAGGCTGCGGAGCCGAACGTCGCGAAGACCGCGACGACGCCGATGAGGAAGAAGTAGTCACCGAAGCGGGTGACGAGGAACGCCTTCTTCGCTGCGCTCGGCGGGCCGTCCTGGCGGAACCAGAAGCCGATGAGCAGGTAGGAACAGAGACCCACCAGCTCGAAGAACATGAACGCCATGAGCAGGTTGTTCGAGACAACGAACCCGAGCATCGAGGCGCTGAACAGGCCGAGTGCGGCGTAGTACCGCGGGAGGCCCGTCTCGCCCTCGTCGTTCATGTAGCCGAGACTGAAGATGTGGACGAGGAACGCGATGAGCGTCACGATGACCAGCATCATCGCCGACAGCGGGTCGATGAGGAGGCCGAAGTCGAGCGTGACGGCGTCACCGACACCGGTCGCCCACGTGTAGATGTGTTGGTTGTAGGTCTGTCCACCACTGACGGAGAAGAACGTCGCCACGGCGAGGGCGAACGACCCTCCCGTTGCGCCGATACCCGCCAGGGCACCTCCCTTCGGCATGTACCGTCCCGCCCCGAGTGCGATCAGGAACGAGAGGAACGGAAGGAGGACGATGGCCGGAGCGAATTCGAGAATACCTGCCATAAATTTACCACCTCATCGTGGTCGCTTGCATCACGTCCACGTCGTCGAAGTTGCGGTACAGTGTGAGGATGATACCGATACCGACCGCGACTTCGGCGGCGGCGAGCGCCAGCACGAAGAGACCGAACGTCTGTCCCGTCACGTTCCCCCAGTAGTAGGAGAATGCGACGAGGTTGATGTTCGCGGCGTTCAGCATCAGTTCGACCGACATCAGGAACAACAGTGCGTTCCGACGGGTCAAGAGACCGAAGATACCGATGCAGAACACGGCGGCCGACAGCACGAGGTAGTACTGTGCGGGTACCATCAGTTGTCACCCTCCGTGTCGTCGAACAGCGTTCGCTTGAGTTCGCGACCACCATCGGTCAGGATGGTCCGCATCCGGCCGGATTCGTCCTCGCGACGTGCGAGGAGGACGGCACCGACGAGCGCTGCGACGAGAACGAGGTCGATGATTTCGAATGCGACCAGCATGCTCTCACCGTCGACGCTCCCGAACCCGAGGTTGAACATCGAATAGCCGATGCTCGCGGTTATGTTGGCTCCTTCCGCGAACCCCTGTGGGTTCGGGAACGACGCACCGAGGAACACGACTGCCATCACGACGAACAGCGCGGCGGCAGCGAGTCCGGGCACGAGGTGCGAACCGAGTTTCAGTTGCGGTTTCGTTGTCATGTACTACTCACCTCCGGATTGATACGCGTCAGCATCACGGCGAACGTGATGAGAATCAGCACCCCGCCGACGTAGACGAGGACTTGCATGGCGGCGACGAACTCCGCCTGCAACATCACGTAGTGCACCGCGACGCTCAAGAGCGCGCCCCCGAGCAGGAGTGCGGAATGCCAGATGTCCCGCACGAGGACGACGCCCAGGCTGCAACCCACGGTGATGAGGGCGAACAGCGCGAACGCGATGGTTTCATAAACCATTGTGTGTGTCTCCTTGAGATATCCCTTTGAACATTTCGAGAACGTCCTCAGCGCCCGGTACCGGACGCAGGCTGACGGTACTCGAACGATTCACTCGCGGTCATGTTATTGATAGTCGACCTCTCCTTCGCCCTCGCCAATCCACGCGTTGCGGTCGGGGTTGCGGGAGTTGAGCGGGTCGATATCCTTGTACCACGGGACGTTCTTGAGCTGTTCTTTGTTGTAGACGAAGTCGTTCTTCGTGTCCGCCGTGAACTCGAAGTTCTGCGTGAGTAGAATAGCGTCGACGGGGCAGACCTCCTCACACAGTCGGCAGTAGATACACTGGCCGATGTGCAGGTTGTACTGCTCGCCGTTGCGCTTGTCGTCCTGAACGATCTGAATCGTATCGTTCGGACAGACGTTCTCACACTGACGGCACCAGATACACCGCTCTTGGCTGAACTTGTGGACGCCACGGAAACGCGGACTCACTTCGGGCGCGGTCTCGGGGTACTCGACCGTAAACGTCTGCCCGTCGAGTGCGTGTTTCAGCGTCACTGCCATGCCTTTCAGGATTCCAATCATGCAATCACCCCCACGATAATGGCCGTGAGAACCAGGTTGGCGAAGGACAGTACGAGCATGCCCTTCCAACCGACTTCGAGGAACTGGTCGACGCGAAGGCGCGGAACTGCGGAACGCGCCCACTGGGTGAACAGGAAGAACGCCCAGATTTTGATGACGAACCAGACGAATCCGGGCAGGAACGGCCCTGCCGGACCACCGAGGAACAGCGTCGCCGCGATAGCGCCGCCGAGGAAAATGTGGATGAACTCACCGAGGTAGATGAGCACGAAGTACACCGAAGAGTACTCCGTCTGGTACCCGGCGACAATCTCGGTCGGTGCCTCGGGGATGTCGAACGGGTTACGCCCGATTTCTGCGAGGTTCGCCACGATGAACAGCGCGAACGCGAACGGGTTCACGAACGCGAACCACGTCGGAATCGTGATGCCGGCGACGGAGATGAGCGGCTCTGCCTGAACGGCGACTATTTCGCTCATCTGGAGCGAGCCGGTGAAAATCACGACGGACGCGGCCGTGATGACGAGCGGAATTTCGTAGGCGATGTTTGCTGCAACGGCGCGGAGTGCGCCGATGAGCGAGAATTTGTTGTTCGACGCGTAGCCCGTCATGACGAGACCGAGCGACGCGATGGACGCGACAGCGAAGGCGAACGCGAGACCGGTTTCGGGGTCTGCGAGTTGGATGCCGTTACCCATCGGGATAACAGCGAACCCGAGCAGCGCCGAAAACGGAATAATCATCGGGGCGAGGTCCCATGCGGGGCGGTCAACACCTTCGGGAACGATGAGTTCCTTCGACAGGAGACGCACGGCGTCCGGGATAATGACGAGCAGCCCGAACGGCCCGATGCGGTTGACTGCGATACGGTCACCGAACGCGGCGGTAATCTTCCGTTTCGCCCACGGACCGGCGATTGCCGTCATGATGAGCATGATGTTGGCGATAATGAACGCGCCAACGAGCCCACCGACGACGTCGCCAAGGACACCTTCGAGACCGAGGAGACCGCTGATAGTCTCCGAAAGGGTCGCTTGCATGTACATTAGCGGTCCACCTCACCGAGAACGATGTCGAGGCTGCCGAGCGAGGCAATCATGTCCGGGATGAACTCACCTTCGGACATTTCGGGGAGCGTCTGGAGGTTCGAGAAACACGGACTGCGAATCTTGAACCGGGCTGGCTTGTCGGTGCCGTCGGCACGCATGTAGATGCCGAGTTCGCCCTTTGCGCCTTCGACGGCGCGATAGATTTCGGTGTCCTCGTCCGGCTTGAGCGTGCGCGGAACGTTCGCCTGAATGTTCCGCTCGTCTTCGGGCCAGTCTTCGAGCAGGTCGACACACTGCTGGATGATCTTGGCCGACTCCTCGACCTCGCGCATCCGCACGAGCAAGCGCGAGAAGTTGTCACAGCCGTCTTCGACGATGACATCCCAGTCGAGTTCGTCGTAGTAGCCGTAGGAGTCGTCACGACGGAGGTCGTAGTCGATGCCGGAGCCACGAGCGACCGGTCCGGTCGCACCGTAGCTCTTTGCGACTTCCGGCGGCAGGATTCCCGTCCCGACCGTACGGGCCTGGAGAATCTCGTTCGAGGTAATCATGTCGTGGTACTCCTCGAGCGCCTCCGGAAGGCCGTCAAGGAAGTCACGAATCTTCTCGAAGAACTCCTCACGAGGCTCTGGGAGGTCCCAGACGACGCCACCGAGTCGGAAGTAGTTGAACATCATGCGCTGACCGGTGAGGTCTTCCAGAATGTTCTGGACGATCTCGCGGTCCCGCATGGCGTACATGAAGATGGCGGTGAAGTCGCCGTACACGTCCAGTGCGAACGTGCCGAGCGCAATCATGTGCGATGCGATACGGCACAGTTCGGCACCGAGCGTCCGGATAATCTGTGCGTACTCGGGGACCTCGATGTCCGCGAGGTCCTCGGCAGCGCGGGCGTAGGCCCACTCGTTCAGGAGTCCGGCCGAGATGTAGTCCCAGCGGTCGGGGTACGGCATAATCTGGTGCCGGTAGGTCCCTTGCTGGCACATCTGCTCCTCACAGCGGTGTAGGTAACCGATGTCGGGGTCGAGGTCGACGACCTGTTCACCGTCGACAACGGTCTTGACGTGAAGCACGCCGTGAGTCGCAGGGTGGTGGGGACCGATGTTGATGTACATCGTGTTCCCTTCTTCGGCACGATGGTCCTTTTCGAGCGGATTCGCGTGCTCACGGAGCGTCGCAATCTGCGGCCGTTCTTGGTCGTAGTCGAGACCCAGCGGGTGACCCTGCCACGTCTCGGGAAGGAGAATGCGGCGGTGATCCGGGTGACCCTCGTATTGGATGCCGACGAGGTCGTACGCCTCACGCTCGTGCCAGTCTGCCGTCCGGTAGACGGGCTCTGCCGTCTGGCTGACCGGGTTGTCCTTCGACGTCGGTACGACGACGCTGACCTCGTCGGTCCGGTCGTCGAACTTCGTCAGATGGTAGATGGACTCGTAGCGGTCTTCGTACTCCTGTGCGGTCACACACGAGAGGTGGTCGAATCCGGCTTCGTCGCGAAGCTTGAACAGCGCTTCCTGAACCTCGTCGGGGCGGATGACGAGGCCGGGCGCGTTCATGTGTTCTTCGCGGCCGATGACGAGGTCGCCGAGCAGTTCGGCGAGTTCGTCTCCGCGGCTGACGCCAGCTTCGAGTTCTGCGGCGTCCTCGGGTTGTGGTTCTTCGAGGCTCATGGTGAATCAGCCCAGTTGTACCGCATGACGAGGTCGTCTTCGTCGATCTGTGCGGCGAGTTTGTCGACGATTTCGTCGCGTTCGAGGTCGCCGAACTGCTCCAGTTCGTACGGCTTGACCGTGACGGGACTGGACTCGCCGTTTGCGATGCGCTCTTGGAGCTTCGCAATGCCGTAGATAAGCGCCTCCGGACGCGGCGGGCAACCGGGGACGTGGATGTCCACCGGAATGACCTCTTCTGCGCCCTTGATGACGTTGTAGCCCTCCTGGAACGGACCTCCCGAAATGGTGCACGACCCCATGCCAACGACGAACTTCGGTTCGGGCATCTGGTCGTACACGCGCTTCATACGCGGGGCGAACTTCGAGACAATCGTCCCGGGGACGATGATGACGTCCGCCTGTCGCGGCGAGGCACGCGGCACACCGGCCGCAAAGCGGTCCAGGTCGTGCTTAATCGCGTACGTGTGCATCATCTCGATACTGCAGCAAGCGATACCGAACTGCAGCATGAACATCGAAGACCCACGAACCCAGTTCATGAACTTGTCGAACTTCGTGAGGATGAACGGTGACGAGCCGAACGCCTCCCGAAGCTTCGAGTTGAACCGGTCGTCCGCACCCGCTATGCGGGCGTCGCGGGTCTCGGTCTGTACCTGTGTATCGTCAGTGACGAATGGTTTCTGTTCGCTACTCATGCTTGCCTCTCTGTCTTACGACGGTTCGCCTGCGGGCTTTTGACCCACTTGACGGCGCCGTTGCGCCACGCCCAGACGAGGCCGATGACGAGGACACCGATAAACAGCAGCATCGGCGTCAGAATCGTCGCCAGCGACGCGCCCTGTTCGAGGGCGGAGCGGTAAATGACCGTCCACGGGAAAATGAGGACAGTCTCGATGTCGAACACGACGAACAGCAACGCGACCATGTAGTACTGAATGTTAAACTGGACGCGTGCCGTGCCGGTCGGCACCTCACCACTCTCGTAGGTGGCACTCTTTCCTTGTTCCGGTACGCTTGGGCGCAGTAGCGCCGACACCATCATCATCGCTAACGGTATGCCGACACCGACAAGCCCCATCGCACCGATTGCAATCCAATCACTCATGCCGTAGTCTCCCTGACGTGCGGCGGTTAGAAGCGCTCCCCTATAAACATTGATTTGTGTGTTTCGGGCGCGAGAAGGCTTCTATTTAGAAAATACGCGAGAGACGCCCGGAACCGTGCGCCGGGAGGGTTTCACCGCCGAAAGCGGCTCTTCATCACCGGAAAAAACGACCGCAGATGGAGACGCAGTTGCCTACCGCGACGACTCTCGGAAACCAGTCACACCGAGGTCGTGCAGCGCGGCCGAGGTCTCAGCCACGTCGGCGACGAGGTCGTCGTGATACTCGACGAGACGGGCTTCGAGTTCGGAGTGTCCGCGCGAGAGCATCTGTACAGCCGAAAGGGCCGCGTTGAACGATTTCCCGGCGTCGACGGCGACGATGGGCGCACCGGTCGGCATCCCGATGACGGAGTCGACGGACTTCTCTTGGACGGGGACGCCGACGACGGGCGTCGGGTACGCGATGGATGCCGTCATGTTCGGAAGGTCCGCGGACTTCCCGCCTGCGCCCGCGATGATGACTTCGATACCGCGGTCGGCAGCCGTCTCGCCGTAGGCGTACAGCAGGTCCGGCGTCCGGTGCGCCGAGACGACGTACGTCTCGTAGGTAAAGCGCTCTTCGGGAGCGTTCTCGTAGTCCGTCTGCTCGCCGAACCCGAGGGCGTCCAGTGCCTCGTGCGCGCCGGACATCACATCGAGGTCGGAGTCGGACCCCATGATGATGCCCACGTCGGGCGTCGTTTCGGGGTCGCGGTCATCGTCGGCCTGTGCGTGCAGTTCGTCGATAAGGTCCTGTTCGGTCGTCATTGGTGTCTGTTTGTGTGGGATGTGGTACTCGAAAGGGAGTCAGTTCGAGTCGGTTGTATCGGTTAGGGTGGTTAGGTTGCCGGTTACTCAGTCGAAGAGTGGTCGCTGGTTGCTCAGTCGAAGCGAAGACCGTCTCGGAGTTCACGTGCGCGTCCGAGAAGCGTCTCTACATCCGTCTCATCGTTGCCGACGGCGGTGAGATGGCCCATCTTCCGCAGGGGTCGGGCCTCGTCTTTGCCGTACCAGTGCAGCGAGACGCCGGGTTCACAGAGCGGGTCTGCGAGACCGCCGAGGTGGGCCGGACGCGACTCGTCGACGGTTCCGAGGATGTTCGCCATCACGGTGGGCGAGCGGCGGGTCGTCGCCCCGAGTGGCCATCCGAGGACGGCACGAACGTGCTGTTCGAACTGCGAGCAAAGCGCGCCCTCGATGGTCCAGTGACCCGAGTTGTGCGGGCGCGGGGCGACTTCGTTCACGAGCACGTCGCCGTCCGCCGTCTCGAAGAGTTCGATACCGAAGACGCCGCGACCGGGCAGATGCGAGAGCACCTCACGAGCAACCCGGTCGGCTTCTTCGCTGACTTCATCGGTCGTCCGCGCCGGAACGATAGTCTCCCGGAGAATCTCCTCCTCGTGGACGTTCTCGCCGACAGGGAAGGTTCGAATCTCGTCTTCGCCGCGAACGCCGATGACGGACAGTTCGCGCTCGAAATCGACGAAGGCCTCCGCCATGGCCGGGCCGCCGACCGCCTCGATAGCATCTTCCGCGTCTTCGAGGTCGGTGACCGGAACGTTTCCGCGGCCGTCGTAACCGCCGGTTCGGGCTTTCAGCATGACCGACCCGAACTCGTCGAGGGCGGCGCGAAGGTCGTCCGCGTCGTCGACGCGGTGGAACGGCGGAATCGGGATTCCGGCGTCGCCGAACGTCTTTTTCTGGACGAGTTTGTCTTCGATAGTTCGCAGCGCGTCGGGAGACGGGTGGACCGCGATTTCTTCCTCGGAAGCGAGTTCGTCGAGGAGGTCGGGGTCCGCGAGTTCGATTTCGAACGTCAGTGCATCGGCCCGTGCGGCGAGTTCCGCCATCGCCTCGGGGTCGTCGAAGTCGCCGACGATTTGGTCGGCAACCGCTGCGGCCGGGCAGTCGGGTGTCGGGTCGAGGACGACGATGTCGACGCCGAGCGGCGCGGCGGCCTCACCGAGCATACGCCCGAGTTGGCCCCCGCCGACGACGCCGAGCGTGGGTCCGGGTACAGTGACGGTCACAATCGCCGGTTTAGTATGTCGGTGCATAAACGTTGCCACCTTGGATGCCCAAATACTCACGTTCGTGGATAAAATAGAGCTATCATCGACGACTTCAGCGCCCTCAAACGTAGGCTCGTTGACGACTCAGCGCTCTGTCGAGTTCGCCGCGTCGAGTGCATCCTGGTCGATGAAGACGACGACATCCTCGTTCCAGAGTTTGAATGCGTGCTGTCGGACGACGTAGCCGTCGAGTTCCGATTCGAGTTCGTCGCGGTCCCACTCGTAGGCGACGACGACCGGCGGTGCGTTCTCAGTCGCGTTTGAAACACCCGCATCCGGCGGGCTGCTCGTTCGGTCCACGTCGGCCTCCTCGAAGTACCACGGCAGCGGGAGACGGCTATGCCACGACGGCCCGCGTAGCGGGTGCGACTCGTTTGCAACGTAGAAGTGCGTCTCGTCGTTGTTCGGCGGGTGCGTCCCGTACAGCAGCACGTCGGTTCCCTCGTTGGTCGCGGCGACGCGGTCGACGTCGTCGAGCGTTCCCTTCAGGTCGTTTTCGGGTTGTGCCCACTGGAGGACGACCTGGTCTTCGCCGGTCGAGGCGTTCCAGTAATCGACGTTCGCGGCCGCGATGCCGCCGACGGAAGCGACAAGGACGAGGGCGGCGAGGCCGAGTCCGACGGTGTCGCGCGATTCGAGCGCCTTCGTCCCGGAGCGGAAGACGAACGCGGCCCCGACTGCGGCCGGAATCGCCAACGGAACGACCGCGTGGACGACCACCCACGGGGCTTGGATGTCGGTCGCAAGCGGGTAGCCGAAGATGCTCACTACACCCCAGTACGTTGCGAACGCGACGAGCCAGCGGATTCGGCCCGCGACGACACCGTAGCGGTCGACGATGATGCCGACGAGCGCGAAGACGATGAGCACCGGCGCGCCGTAGACGAACGTTTCGAGGAAGTCCTTCAGGTACGGGAGATAGTCGTGCGACTGGTGTCCGCCACCAATCCAACTATCCACCATCTCGGTGATTACACCAACGGTCCCGGTTTCGATGACCCCGGGGAGCGCCGCCTGGTTTCCGAACACGTTCCAGAGGTCCGGACGGGGCGCGTAGAAGAACACGAACACGAGGAAGAACGCGAGCAAACCGCCGAGCACACCAGCGCCGAACCGGATTACGCCGTATCCGAGACTGCCCGCTCCGCGGGCGCGAAGGCGGTCACGGATACTCGCAGGGAGTTCGGAAAAGAGGATGTCTCGGGCGGAATCTCCCGCTGACGTGCGTGCGAGCAGTCGATGGTCGAAGACGAGGAACGCCGCTCCGAGGAAACAAAGCAGGTAGACGACGTAGTTCTCTTTCGCCGCCGCGCCGGTGGCGAACGAGGCCCCTGCCGGGATGAGATACGCGAGGCGGCCGGTATCGTAGGCGCGGACGGCGAACCCGAGGGCGAAAACCGAGAACGTCGCCACGAGCACGTCGTTTCGCATGAACCGGGAGTAGTAGACGAGAAGCGGATTGGCGGCGAAGAAGACCGCGAGCGCCACCATCTCGTCACGTCGAAGGTGCTCGCGGAAGAGCCACACTGAAAGCGGGAGTAGGCCGCCGACGATGGCGACTGGAAGGCGGGCGCTGAAGTCCGACGCCGGGAGTACCGCGAAGATGTAATCGTTGACGACGGGAAGGAACGGGCCGTGAATTATCGGACGGTACGAAAATTCGCCAGTCTCGTGATAGCGGAGAATCCAGTAGCCGACGCGCCCCTCGTCCCAGTGGAAGATTCGTCCGCCGAGCGAGACGAGACGGACGAGGAGGGCGACGACAACTGCGCCGACGAGTGCCAGGAGGGCACGGGACCGGGTCACCGTTTCGGTCCCACTGTCTGTACTCATGTCCACCCATCCCCGCGCCGACAATACAACTGTTATGTTTGCAAGTCGGCGACAAGGGTAATTTCGGTGGGTGTCGGTAGTTCTTTTATCCGGCACGGGAAGGGTCGGCTATGGTCTCTCTCGGACTCGTAGTGGCCCGATTCAACTCATCGGTCACAGAACAGATGAAGGAGGCGGCACACGACGCCGCCGCCGAACGCGATGCAGAGGTCGTCGAGACGATTCACGTCCCCGGCGCGTACGACTCCCCGCTCGCGGCCGACCGACTCGCCCGCCGTGACGACATCGACGCCGTCGCCGTCGTCGGCGCAATCGTCACCGGCGACACCAACCACGACGAGGTTATCGCCGACGCGGCGGCGAAGTCCCTGACCGAGGTCTCGCTAGACCGCGATAAGCCCGTCACCTTCGGCGTCTCCGGACCCGGAATGAGCGGCGCTGAAGCGCGCGAACGCATCAGCAAAGGTGCGGAAGCGGTTTACGCTGCGACTGATATGGTGGAGGCGTTGGCATGAACTTCGATTTCAGCGACCGGGTTGGCAGGGTCGAACCAAGCGCGACGCTCGCCATCTCGAACCTCGCGAGTGAACTGGAAGCAGAGGGTGAAGACGTAGTCGACCTCTCGGTCGGTGCACCGGACTTCCCGACGCCGGACAACATCGTTCAGGCTGCGAAGGACGCAATGGACGCCGGACATACGGGCTACACCTCCTCGAACGGGATTCCGGACCTCAAAGAAGCAATCGCGGCAAAGCTCCGCGGGAACGGCGTCGACGCCGAGGCCGACGAGGTTATCGTCACGCCCGGCGGCAAGCAGGCGCTCTACGAGACGTTCCAGACCGTCATCGACGACGGCGACGAAGTCGTCCTACTGGACCCCGCGTGGGTGTCCTACGAGGCGATGGTCAAACTCGCCGGTGGTTCCCTGAACCGCGTCGACCTCGCACAGCACGACTTCCGTCTCGAACCCGCGCTCGACGAACTCGCCGAGGCGGTCTCCGACGAGACCAAACTGCTCGTCGTCAACTCGCCGTCGAACCCGACCGGCGGTGTCTTCTCCGACGCGGCGCTCGAAGGCGTCCGCGACCTCGCGGTCGAACACGATATCGCCGTCATCTCCGACGAGATTTACGAGCGCATCACCTACGACGGCTTCGAGCACACCTCGCTCGGCTCCCTCGACGGGATGGAAGACCGAACCATCACCATCAACGGCTTCTCGAAGGCCTTCTCGATGACCGGCTGGCGGCTCGGCTACCTGCACGCCCCCTCGGACCTCATCTCGCAGGCTGGCAAGCTGCACTCGCACTCGGTCTCCTGTGCGGTCAACTTCGTCCAGCACGCCGGCGTCGAGGCGCTCTCCGAGCGTACCGACGACACGGTCGAAGAGATGCGTCAGGCGTTCGAAGGCCGCCGCGACATGCTCGTGGACCTCCTCGCCGAACACGACGTGGACGTTGCCGTTCCGAAAGGCGCGTTCTACATGATGCTCCCCGTCGACGACGACGACCAGGCATGGTGTGAAGGTGCGATTCAGGACGCGAAGGTTGCGACCGTCCCCGGTAGCGCCTTCAACGCCCCGGGCTACGCCCGCATCTCCTACGCTGCAAGTGAAGAGCGACTCCGCGAAGCCGTCGAGCGCCTCGCCGAGCACGACTACATCTAACGCGGCGTCTTCTTTCTTTTAGCGCTGTCCCACCCAAAAGCGGACGCGACCCTCGCTTCCGGCAGCGATTGTGGCATCTTCGTTCGCCCCCGCGATGTTCGTCGTCAATTTGCCGCCGATGGGGAGTGTCTCGTACCGTTCGACCCCACTACTGACCCGTCTGAGAAACGCGAGTTCCGTCCGGTCGCGTGTCGGAACCAACAACAACGCTTGGTTGCCGTCCGAAAACGTCCCTGAGAGGCCGCCATCGAGGTTCCGACTTCCGAGAACGTGGCTCTGATACCCACCGTTATCGGTGGCGACGAGTTCGAGGGCATTGTCGGTTGGTCGGTAGAACTCCGCGACGCCACCAATGTGCGGCGTTCGAACAGCCGCAATCTCTTCTTCTCCGTTGGGGCCGAAGGAATCGACAGCGAGCGTGTGTCGCCAGCGGTTCCCGGTCCCGACTGGCGGTCCCGAACGAATCGCTCCTGTGTCGGTATCGATGGCAACCACACGAGCGCCGTCTTGGGCGTCGCTGGCGGTGGCGACGAGCTGTGCTGGGTCGCGGTCGAGCCACGTGACTATCGGAGCCGTTCCTTCGAAGACAGTCCCCTCGGGTGGCGAGAATCGGGACACCATCCAGTCGTCCGTGTCGATAGCGACGATACTACCGCCTTCCAGCGAGTCACCAAGCGCACCGTGGCCGTACTCGTCTGTGGCGTCACCAAATAGGCACACGGTACGTCTGGACGAGACGATTCGGGCGTCGGGGAGGGCGTTCACGTCGAACACTCGGCGTGGCTTGTCCAACCAGTGGTCTGGGTGCACTAAGTCGTACTCGGCGGTGATTTCCTGGAAGACCACTACCCCGTCGTCGCCGACAGTGACGAGTTGCTTGCGGCAGGGAATCGGACTGGTGTACGGCGACGATTCGGGGTGCGTGAGGAGGCGCGGTGCCACCGACGAGACGACCGGCGGACCGTCGAGTCGGTCGGGTCCAATTTCTGCCGACTCGACGCCGTCGTCGGTGACGTAATAACCGCGAACGCTTCCGTCTTCGAGGGCGACGGCCCACTGAGAACGGACTTCCCTCTGGCCAAAATCGATGGCCGTCCCCGCGACCCACACGGGTGTGCCGGGGACGTTGACATCGAACGCTGCTGCCTCTGTGATGTCACCACGCCAGTCGGCAACGCGGTTTCCGGAGCGTCGCGTGTGCGTGTACCCCGCTCCGTCTGAGCGCGGAACCTCTTCTGGGTAGGGCGTCGCCGGCGGGTCACGCCGAGGAAGCGAGTCGAGACATCCCGCAAGTCCGGCCGTCCCGCCGACCGTCAGCGTGTGGAGAAGCGAGCGTCGAGACAACCGAGAAAATCGAGAGCGTGGAGGGCGCATAGCGCAATCTATTCACCTCAACGACATTTACGTGACGCTCTGCTTGGGTGGAACTCGTTTAGAGTCGGGACAGAGGCGACCGAATCACTGCAGTCTGGGCAATTCACTTCGGCGAAGAAACTTATGTGAGTCCGCGACCAGTCTGTGACAGATGCGCGTGAACGACCTCCCGCTTCCGGCGGACCTCGTCACACACTACGAGTCAAACGGCATCGAGGAGTTGTATCCGCCGCAGGTAGCCGCCGTCGAGGCGGGTGTCGCCGAAGGCGGTCGCGTCGTCGCCGCGATTCCGACCGCGAGTGGCAAGACGTTCATCGCCGAACTCGCCATGCTCACCGCCGACGGACCGGCGCTTTACATCGTCCCGCTTCGCGCGCTCGCACGCGAAAAGTACGAGACGTTCGACGAACTGCCGGGCGTGAGCGTCGGCATCTCGACCGGCGACTTCGACTCCGCCGAAGAGGCCCTCGGCGACCACGATATCATCGTCGCCACGAGCGAGAAGGTCGATTCGGCGATTCGAAACGGCGCGTCGTGGGTCGAACACCTCGCCTGCGTCGTCGTCGACGAGGTGCACCTCCTCGGCGCGCTCGGTCGCGGGCCGACGCTCGAAGTCACGCTGGCGACGCTCCAACGCCGGGTTCCCGACCTCCAGCTCGTCGCCCTCTCCGCGACAGTCGACAACCCCGAAGCAATCGCCGCGTGGTTGGACGCCGAACTGGTCGAAAGTACGTGGCGACCTGTCTCACTTCGAACCGGCGTCTACGCCGACGAATCGGTCGAGTTCGACGACGACTCGGCGCTCGAAGTCACGGTTCCACCGACCGGCCCGAACGACGACGAGGCGACCGAAGCGACCGTCTCGCTCGTCGCCGATGCGGTCGAAAACGGCGGCCAGTGTCTCGCGTTCGTCCGCTCACGCCGCGAAGCAGAAGCGCTCGCCGACCGACTCGCGGACGAAGACCTTTCGCCCGCCCCCGACCTCGGTGACGAACTCGCCGAACTGGGCGGCACCACAACTGGACGGCAACTCTCCGAGTGTGCGCGAACCGGTGTTGGATTCCACCACGCCGGTCTGCGAAGCACACACCGAGTTACCGTGGAAAACGCCTTCAGAGACCGGAAGCTCTCGGTTATCTGTGCGACGCCGACCCTCGCGGCGGGCGTGAACGTTCCGGCGCGCCGCGTCGTTATCCGCGACCAGAAGCGCTACACCGGCGAGTCGATGGCGTGGATTCCGGTGCTCGACGTCCACCAGATGTGCGGCCGCGCCGGACGGCCGCACCTCGACCCCTTCGGCGAAGCGGTGCTCGTCGGCGACGACGACACGAAAGACGAACTCGTCGACCGCTACGTCACCGCCGATGCGGAGGCGGTCAACTCCCAGTTTGCCGACGAGGAGGCGCTTCGAACGCACGTTCTCTCGGTCGTCGCGTCGGGCTTTGCCGACAGCCTCGACGGCGTCGCCGACGTGTTTTCGGCCACGTACTACGCTCATCAGAACCCCGGCGTGGACCTCACGGAACTCGTCGGCGACGTGGTTTCCGACCTCGAATCGATGGAACTGCTCGCCGTCGACGGCGACTCGCTTTCGGCGACGACCCTCGGCGCACAAACGTCCAAGCAGTACGTTTCGCCGACGACTGGAGCGCGAATCATCGCTGGCGTGCGGACCATCCAGACGATGGCCGACGAGAACGTCACGGCCCGAACCGCGCTGGAAGTCGTCTGCAACACGCCCGACATGCACGACACCTACCTCGGCAACCGCGAGCGGGCGGACATGTACCAGTACGCTCGAACTCACAGCGCGGAGTTCACTACCGCAATGCACGAGGCAGACCCGTTCGAGGAGTGGTTGACCGCGGTCAAGACCGCCCGTATCCTCCACGAGTGGTCCGATGGGTCGAACATCGAGGACCTCGTCGAACGCTACCGAATCGGCCCGGGAGACGTCGAATCCCGCGTCGAGCGCGCCGAGTGGCTCTTGGGCGCAGCGGATGCGCTCTGTGCCGCACTCGACACCGACGTCCCAGAGTTCCGCGAGGTTCGGGCGCTGTTGTCGCCCTGAGCAGGCGACGGGACCCATCGCCACCCGACCGTTTACGTCACCACGCGAAGTGATTGGAACATCGACATGTTCGCAGAGGCAGTTCTGTTCGTCGTCGGACTCGCCGCGCTCGTCTTCGGTGCCGACCGGGCGGTCACCGCCGCGGCCGAGGTCGCCAGTTTCTACGGCGTCTCGCCGTTCTTCATCGGCGTGACGCTCATCTCCGTCGGCACGTCGATTCCGGAGATGACGACCTCCATTTACGCGGCCTCCTACGGCGCGGGCGACCTCGTCGTCGGCAACATCATCGGCTCGGAGACCTCGCAGATTACGCTCGCTATCGGTATCGTGGCGCTCATCGCGCCCATCGTGGCGGACCGTCGAGACGTGATGGTCTACGGCGGGGCGATGACGCTCGCGATGATTATCATGCTACTCACGCTCGAAGACGGCGTAGTCCAGCGTTCCGAGGGCTTCCTGATGATGCTCGCGTACGTCAACTTCGTCTACACGCTCTACACGAACGAGGGTGGCGAGGAAATTGCTGAGGAGGTCGTCGAGGAGGAAAAGACACCGGAACGAGGTCTCCCGCGTGTCGCGTTCGGCCTGCTTCTCGTCGTAGTCGGCGGGCAAGTGATGGTAACGAACGGCGTCGAACTCGCCCGGTTGGTCGGCATCTCCGAGTATTCGGTCGGTTTGCTCACCGGTCTCGGGACGACTGCCCCCGAAATCGTCGTCGCCGGAATCGCCGCCAAGGAGGGCCGCGAAGGAATCTCCGTGGGGTCGATTCTCGGGAGCAACATCACCGACCCCGTCTTTTCGCTCGGTATCGGCGCGCTGGTTGCGGATGTGGTCGTCACTGACCTCGCGTCGGTGACGCCCTCGGGACTCTACATGCTCGTCGTGTCGCTCGCGGTGTTAGCGTTGCTCTACTGGCAGGAGGGTATCGACCGTCGCGCGGCGCTCCTCTGTCTCGGGTTGTATCTCCCGACGTTCGTCGTGCTGTGAGTCAGATGCGTCCAACAGCCGAACCTTTAGCGTTCGAACGCATCCCTCAAAACCGCTTCGGGATGCCGTTTTAAGCACTGTGGGGGCGTAGGCGAGGCTATGGGTATCACGTACGAAGACTTCCTCGACCTCGAATACGAACCGACCGACGAGGACCTCGTCTGCACGTTCCGCATCGACCCCGCAACGGGTATGTCCATGGAGGCGGCCGCGAGTCGCGTGGCTTCGGAGTCCTCCAACGGGACGTGGGCGGCCCTCCAACCCGGTGCGGACTTCACCGATATGGGAGCGACTACGTTCTCCATCGCCGAGCGAAGCTCGGCTGGCAGCCAGACGGGGTCCGACGACATCGACGGCGGTAACATTCAGGTCGCCTACCCTGCCGGACTGTTCGAACCCGGGAACATGCCGCAGGTACTCTCCTGTATTGCCGGCAACATCATGGGCATGAAAGCGGTCGACAGTATCCGTCTCATGGACTGTGAGTGGCCCGAACCGGTCGTCTCGTCGTACCCCGGACCGCTCTACGGTTCGTCGGTCCGCGAGGAGATTTTCGGCGTCAGCGACCGCCCCATCACGGCGACGGTCCCGAAGCCGAAAGTCGGGCTTTCGACGGCTGAACACGCGCAGGTCGGCTACGACGCATGGGTCGGTGGCGTCGACCTCCTGAAGGACGACGAGAACCTAACCGACCAGGACTTCAACCCCTTCGCCGACCGACTCACGGAGTCGCTGTCGCTCCGTGACGACGCCGAAGACGAGACCGGAGAGAAGAAATCGTACCTCATCAACGTCACCGCAGATACCCAGACGATGCTCGACCGCGTGGACGAGGTGGCTGCACAGGGCGGCGAGTACGTCATGGTGGATATCATCACCGCCGGGTGGGCCAGTCTCCAGACCGTCCGCGAGCGCACCGAGAAACACGGCCTTGCTATCCACGCCCACCGCGCCATGCACGCCGCCTTCGACCGAATGCCGACCCACGGCGTCTCGATGCGGGTGCTCGCACAAATCTCGCGGCTCTGTGGGGTCGACCAACTCCACACCGGGACCGCGGGACTCGGGAAACTCGCAAACGAGGACACCGTCGGCATCAACGACTGGCTGAAAGGCGACCTCTACGGTCGAAACGACGTGCTCCCGGTCGCCTCCGGCGGTCTCCATCCGGGACTGCTCCCCGACCTCCTCGATGCAACGGGCACGAACACCTGTATCCAACTCGGCGGCGGTATCCACGGGCACCCCGACGGCACCCGCTCCGGAGCGATTGCGCTTCGGTCGGCAATCGACGCCTACGTCGAAGGTAAGTCGATTACCGAGGCCGCCGAAGAAACGCCCGAACTCGCCGTTGCCCTGGACAAGTGGGGCACTGAGACCCCGAGATAATCGTCGTCTGACTGCTTCGGCCCCGGTTTTTCACCGGTCGACCTCGCCCATAATCGTATCTAAACTCCCGATTGACGCGATGAGGTCGGCGACATACTCACCGTTGGCTATCTCCGGGAGCACCTGCAAGTTCGAGAAAGACGGGCCACGAATCTTGAATCGGGCTGGCTTGTCGGTGCCGTCGGACCGAATATAGATACCGAGTTCACCCTTCGCCGCCTCGACGGCGCGGTAGACTTCGGTGTCTTCGTCTGGCTTGAGCGTACGCGGCACGTTCGACTGGAGGTTTCGCTCGTCTTCGGGCCAGTCTTCGAGCAGGTCGACACACTGGTCGATAATCTTGGCCGATTCTTCGACCTCGCGCATCCGCACGAGCAGGCGCGAGAAATTGTCGCAGTCGTCCTCGACGACGACGTTCCAATCGAGTTCGTCGTAGTAGCCGTAGGGGTCGTCGCGGCGGAGGTCGTAGTCGATACCTGACCCGCGGGCGACCGGGCCAGTTACCCCGTACTGCTTTGCGACCTCGGGCGGTAGAACGCCGGTATCGACCGCCCGAATCTGGAGTATCTCGTTCGCCGTCAGCAGGTCGTGGTACTCTTCGAGTTTTTTGGGGAGTCCATCGAGGAATTCGCGTGTCTTCTCGAAGAACTCCTCGCGGGGTTCGGGAAGGTCCCAGACGACGCCGCCGAGTCGGAAATAATTGAACATTAATCGCTGTCCAGTGAGGTCTTCGAGGATATTTTGGACGAGTTCACGGTCGCGCATCGCGTACATGAACGTCGCGGTGAATTCGCCGGTGACGTCGAGAGCGTACGAGGCGACTGCGAGCATGTGCGAGAGGATGCGACTCAACTCCGCGGCCATCGTACGGATAATCTGGGCGTACTCCGGAACGGAAATGTCGGCCAGCGCTTCCGCAGTTCGGGCATAGGCCCACTCGTTCAGCAGTCCGCCGCCGCCCCAGTCCCAGCGGTCGGGATACGGCATAATCTGGTGTCGGTAGGTTCCCTTCTGGCACATCTGCTCCTCGCAGCGGTGAATGTACCCGATATCGGGGTCCACGTCCACGACCTTCTCGCCGTCGAGAGTGGCCTGTAGGTGTAAGACGCCGTGAGTCGCGGGGTGGTGCGGGCCGATGTTGAGAACCATCGTGTTGGTGTCGGTGCGCCCGTCTTCGTGGAGCGGATTCGCGTGCTCGTCGTACCGGACGACCTGCGGGCGCGTCTGGTCGTAATCGAGACTCAGCGGGTGGCCCTGCCACGTCTCGGGGAGGAGGATACGGCGCAGGTCGGGATGGTCGTCGTACTCGATGCCGATGAGGTCGTACGCCTCTCGTTCGTGCCAGTCGGCTGTCCGAAACACCGGTTCGGCGGACTCGCTCACGGGGTCTGACCGGGGTGTAGGAACGACGACACTCACCTCCCGTGTCGGGTCGTCGTAGGATTTGAGGTGGTAGATAGACTCGTAGCGGTCTTCGTACTCCTGTGCGGTCACACACGAGAGGTGGTCGAACCCGAGGTCGTCGCGGAATGTCGAAAGGACCGCCTGTACGTCGTCGGGCCGGATTGTCACCTCGGGGGCGTGAACGTGGTGGTCGAGATTGAGAAGAGCATCCCCCAACACCTGCCGGAGCACATCGGTGGTGAGTTGGTCTGCGTCTACCTCGGTCGTCACTTGGGGTGATTCGAGTGACATTGGTGGGCTACTGCGTCTGTCTTCGACCGAAACGGGATTCGGAGTTCTGCCTCATAGGTGCGGCTGATATTTATACTGCCATCTGGATACATCGGGACATGAAATCGGTCGGACTACGTCTCACCCCGGACGAGAACCATCTGCACCCGATGCACGAGTTCGTCGTCGAACACGAGGCGTTCGAGCGGACCAAATTACATCACTGGAATCCGACGATGACCGAGACGAACACGATTGTTTTCGAGGTCGTCGGGTCCGATATCGAAGCGTACGAGGAAGCGCTCACGTCGATACCGACGATTCTGTCGTCGGAGGTGGCGCAGATGCCGGGTGACTCGTTTTTTATCGTCGTCAAAGAACGGCTCGATGCGGCTGGAGTACAGCAGACGACGGCGTTCACGCAGGACGGACTGGTCGTCGTCCCACCGGTCATCTTCGAGGGCGATGGAACGATTTTAGTCACGATTGTCGGGACGGACGAAGCGCTCCAATCAGCGGTTGACCAGACCCCGGAAGGCATCGACATCGAAATCAGAAGGGTGCGAGAGTACACCGGTCCGGGGGACTTCGCGCCCGCCTCGCTGTCGCCGCGACAGCGAGAAGCCGTCGAGGCTGCGGTCGCGTGCGGCTACTATCGGGAATCGAGAGACGGGTCCGTCGCAGCGGTGGCAGAGCAGTTGGGCTGCTCGACTGGAACTGCCGCCGAGCACCTCCGAAAAGCCGAGATGAAAGTGATGTCCGCAGTCGTCGACGGGCAGTAAGCCGGGGGCATCGTGTTGACGAGCGCGTACCGAGGCAAATCTCGAATCCGCAACCGCAATCCTGAAACCCGCAATCCCGCAATCCTGCAAACCTGTGAACCTGCGAATGTGAACTCAGGGCTCAGCCCACGGCTCCGTCGTCCCTTCACCGAATAGTTCGCGCATCAGGATGACGATACTCTCCGGTGGGAACTGCCCACGCTCGGTGACGATGGCGTCGACGTAGCGCGGCGGCGTCACGTCGAAGGCGGGATTTTTGACCGTCGGATTGCCGAGTTCCGCGAGCGTTTCGTCGTCGATTATCTCCTCAGTGTCACGCATCTCGATATCGACCGTGTGGCCCGTCATCGTCCCCGGGTGCAGTTTCAGCGTCTGTGCGGCGACCATGATGGGTGCCCCTCGGTCGCGGGCGTTGACCGCGAGGCCGCTCGTCCCGATTTTGTTGATGACGCTCCCGTCGGCCGCGATGGCGTCCGCGCCGACCAACACGTGGTCCACGTCGTTGAGGTAGCGCCGGGCTGCCGAGTCGACGATGAGTGTGACCGGTACGCCCATCTCGTGGAGCGCCTCCGCGGTGATATGTCCCTGTAGTCGGGGTCGCGTCTCCTTGACGATGGCCTCGATGTGTTTCCCCTGTTCGACCGCCGCCTCGACGCACGCGAAGACGTCCGTCGAGTGGCAGTGGGTCATGATGGTGTCGCCGTCGCGGAGGCGGTTCGCACCGACCTGTCCGAGGTCGGCTTGCGCTCGTTCGAGTCGGGCGCAGAAATCGTCCGCAGACTGGACGACGTCCTGACGCAGTCCCTCGACCGTCGTACTCGACATTCCGCGGAGGACGTACCGGAGCGCGTTCGGCAGGCTCACAGCGGTCGGCCGCGTCTCGTAGAGCATTCGGGCGGCGGCGCGGAGTTCGGATTTGAACGCCTCGGGGTCTGTGGTCTCGCTGTCCGTGGCCTGTGACCGAAGGGCGCGGGCTGCCGCCTCCGCGATGGCCGCCGCACCGCGAATCTCCATCGTACCGATTTCGTCCGCGATACGTCGCACCTCGGCGTGTACGCGCTCGTCCATATCGTAATCTACGTCGGTGGGATGCAAAAATGGTCGCCGCGACGGGAGACACCGAGATGGAGCCGCCGCCGAATCACACTCTATCGACGAGCGCCTCGTCGGGGTGTCGAACACGAACCATCTCGATGCGTTCCAACAGGTCGACCGCATCGGCGAGTTTGTCGGACGACTCCGCGTAGACGGTGACGAGCGACTCACCGCTTTCGGTCTCCTCGCCGACACAGCGATGGAGTTCGAGTCCCGCTCCGTGGTCTTTCGGCGCGCCCGCTCGTCTGCCGACTTCGTTGACCAACCGATTGTTGATGTGCGTGACAACGCCGTCTCGGTCGGCGCGGACAATGTGGGTGTGGCGACCGAGCGAAAGGTCTGATACCGCCACGTCCGGGTCACCGTTCTGTGCGGCGAGTATTTCGCGGAATGTCTCCTGTGCCGCCCCCGAATCGAGTATCTCGGTGGCGTCAGCGTCGACACCGACGGATTCGAACAACAGGTCTGCGAGCCGAATCGCTTTTACCCGTAAGTCGTTCGGTCCCTCTCCGTCGAGCGTGGCGAGGACTTCTCGCGCTTCGAGGACCGGGCCGATTCCTCTGCCGACCGGGGCGGAGCCACTCGTAATGGCGCACTCGATAGTCATTCCGAGGTGCTCGCTCACGCGGTTGAAGTCCTCGGCGAGCTCGCGCGCCTCGGCGAGGCTTTCGACCTTTGCCCCCTCGCCGTAGGGGATATCGATAACCGCGTGGGTCGACCCGGCGCTCTTCTTTTTCGAGAGCACGGAGGCGATGAGTTGTCCCTTCGGGTCGAGAGAAAGCGGGGTCTCAGCCCGGATGATTTGGTCGTCAACCGGAGAGAGATTCACCGCGCCGCCCCAGACGAGACAGCCACCAGTCTCTTTGACGATTTCCCGAATCTCTTCGATGGAGAACTCCACGTCACAGAAGACTTCCATCGTATCTGCGGTTCCGGATGCCGAGGTGACTGCCCGGGACGAGGTTTTGGGAATCTTCACACCCGCAGCGGCGATGATGGAGACGAGTATCGGCGTGACGCGATTCCCCGCAACACCGCCGATAGAGTGCTTGTCGGCGATGATGGAGTCGTTCCACGAGATGGTCTCACCGATATTCGCCATACACGATGTGAGGTGCATCGTCTCTTCCATCGAAAGCCCGTTCGTGTAGATGGCGGAGACGTACGCACCGAGTTCGATATCGGCGAGTCGCTCCTCGTAGATATCCCGGACGATACGCTCGAGTTCACGGTGTTCGAGTTCGATGTCGTCGAGTTTCTTGCGGATGTAGTACACCGAGTTCGGTTGCGGTGCGACCGACACCTCGACTGGCCCGTCGATGTGTCCGAGGCGACGTGTGACGCCGAGCGTGCCCTCAGAGATGAGTTCGTCAGTTAACTCCACGATTCCAATCGTCGTCCGACCGTCGCGTTGCAGTTGGATGCGTTCGAGTGCATGCACCCCCAGTTCCGCCGCATCAGCCTCGTTCAGAAGGACTGTCGGCGAACGAGTTCCGATGTCGATAGATTCAGCGATTAATTTCATAGCAAAGATTAGGTCTTGAGAATCATAAGCAGACCCCGCGTGTGAGAACGTCGTGCATCGGGGAATGCGACTGAGACGAAGGGTACCAGGGGGTACTGCTGGTCCGAGAGGACTCAGGGAGTACTGGGCAAGAAGGGTTCAGGGTGTGCCCCTCGGACCGAGAGGCGGTTTCGAAAATACTACTCGGGTGGTGGGGTTTCAGGTGCTAACAGTACCGTCTACGCGAGCTGCGAGTCGATAAGCCCCTTCAGGTCGTCGTAGCCGCGGACGCCGACGATTTGCTCGGCGGGGTCGCCACCAGCGAAGAGAATCAGCGTCGGAACGCCGCGAACCTGATACTGGGCGGCGAGTTCTTGATTTTGGTCAATGTCGACTTTCGCAACCGCCGCGTCGGTGTTCTCTGCGAGTTGCTCGACAGTCGGTTCGAGCATCTTGCATGGACCACACCAGTCCGCGTAGAAGTCGACGAGAACCACGTCGTACGTCGAGACAGTCTCATTCAGTTCGTTCATGCCGTTTACATGGATTGTCTCACTGGGTGCTTGGCCGGTTTCACCGGCAGTAGTGCCGCCATCACCGCGCATTTTGGATTCGAGCTGTTCGCGCTTTTGCTTCCTGATTTCGCTCAGTTCATCGTCGGACATACCTATCGGTATCGGCTGGAAGCTAATAACAGTTTTGCAGAAATAAGACAATAGTAATCGCGGAGATGCGTCACAATCGCATTGACGAAAACGGTGGATGAGTGGTAAAAGACGAACAGATGGCGGAGAGAATCAGGTGAAACAGCGGTGTGTCGTCGCTCCCAACTGACGTTAGCACGAGCGAGCGACGCAACTCGGTCTGTATTCGTGCCCAATGCGGACACAGCCACTGGCTACTCGACGTAGAGCGAGTAGGTGATGACTGCAAAGCCGATGAACGTCAGTATCGAGTCGATAAGAACCCCTGTCGCGAGGTCGACGGACAGAAGCACGTCAGATGCACCGGCAAGCAATGCACCGGTGGTAATAACGCCGAATCCGAGCGCTAAGGCTCGGAGCGCCGGCGACCCGGTGTTTCGGTACGCCTTGAAACTGAAGTAGGTGATGAGACCGCCGAGGACGAGAATCCCCGTCTTGACGATGATAATAAACGTCGCGATTGTCGGTGATGCAGTGTGTACCATATTACGTCTCCTTCCGGACCTGCGTCCAGATATCCGCGATTCGTTCGTCCGGCGTCCGTTCGGGGCGACCGACGGCGACATCGAAGTCTCGGTCGTCGTTGAGACCGATTCGGACTTCGTCGAACGCGACCTCGTAGGTCGTCGCGTGATGGCCGTCCGCCCGAATTTGCGTCCCCTCGGAGAGGAGCGCCGCGTCGGTCAGTAGGTCCAACTTCCGGTACGTCGTCGAAAGCGGAATGTCACACGTCTCTGAGATTTCACTGGCCGTCATAGGTTCTTCGAGTCCTCTGATGATGGCTCGTGCGTCCGCGTCGTCGAGCGCGTCGAGCACCGCCGTTAGTTCGGCTGACTCCACCGCGGACCGGTCGCGCGCCATTATCCTGACTCTCCGACGAGAACCTTATTAACCCACCGGGTCACCGTTGTTTTCGCCAGCGTTTTCGGGGTCACTAACGTATACTCCCTCCTTTCTGAGGGTTCCCGCTCGGGCCAACACTGACGGGGTGCGGCAGACGCCGGTCGCGCCGGTCACCTGCGGGACCGCACAGTTGTTGCAACTCTCGCAAACTGCTCGCGTCTCCTCCGAGGTGTCGGTTCCGAGCAGTCGCGCGGGAAGTTCCGGTTCCGCGTAGAACGGCCGTGCCATTCCGGCGGCGTCGCAGGCATCGCCGAGCAGTCGGTCCATCTCTCCGCGCTCGCGAACCCCGCCCTCGCAGAGGACCGGGACCGAAACGACGTCGCGGACGCGACGGCACAGCGCCGCGTTCCACGCCGGGTCGAAGTCGTACCACGCCGCCTCGATTCGATTGCCGAGTTCGACGAGGCGCGCCCGAATCGGACCGCCGAACGCCTCGGCGTAGCCCTCCCGGAACCGGTCGTCGTGCCACGAGCGGGCGGGAAACGACCCACGGACGATACTCGCATCCCAGAACACCGACCCGGAAACCGGGACGAGCGCATCGTAGCCAGCATCGTCCAGTCGGCGGCAGATATCGACGGCGGCATCTGCAGTCAGATGGCGGCGGATTCCGGGCGGTGCAGCCGTCTCGGCCGGGACCTTGGTCATCAACGGCACGTCCCCCGCCCGTGTTCGAACCTCGTCGGCGACGACTTCGAGGAACCGAACGCCGTCACCGAACTCGTCTTCCCGGCGGTTGTAGAACGGCGAGAGGAACTGGTGGATGATTCCCATGTTCGCCCCGGCGAGGTGGACGATGTCGTAGCCAGCATCGACCGCCATCGCCGCGGAGCGACCGAAGTCGGCCGCGAGGTCGTACACTTCCTCGGTCGTCAAGACGTGTGCATCGTAGTCGAGAAAGCCGAGACGGTCGAGGAGGCGGAGGAGTCGTGGCGGACGCGAAACCGCGAGTTGCCGAAGGTTCGGATGCTCGCGCCGGTATTCGGCGTGCCACGTCTCCATGCTCCGGAGGCCGCCGTGTTCCAACTGAATGGCGATAGCTGCGCCGTGGTCGTGGATGGCGTCGGTTACGGTCTCCAACGACGCGACGAAGTCGGGGTCGGCGACGCGAGTCATCCCCGGCGCGGCGCAGCCACCGGTCTCGCGGACGATTGTCGCACCCTGACAGATGAGTCCCACCCCAGCCCGCGCAGCGGGTTCGAGTTCGGCGGCGAGGCGCTCGGGTGCATCCGGGCCGGTTCCCGCACATTCGAGTACCGGTGCGCGATAGAGCCGGTTCCCGAGGGTGACTCCGCCGATGTCGACCGGGTCGTCGAGCCGTGGGGAGACCATACGAAACCGAGGTGTCCGAGCGACGTAAATCGACGCCTCAATTCACCAGTCGTATTCTTCCTTCCTTCAACCAGTCTCGTCTACAACACGCGAGAGTACCCCGAACTCGTCGTCGCTGTAAGCGATGAACCGAACGTCACGAAGCGAATCCGGGCCGAACTCGCGAATCGTCTCGCAGATGATTCGCGCACCGTCTTCGAGGTCGAATCCGGCGACGCCACAGCCTAAGGCGGGGATGACGAGCGACTCACAGCCGCGGTCGTCAGCGGCTTCGAGCGCGTTTCGCGTCGCATCTCGGATACTCTCGGTAGTCGCTTGTCCATCGCCGTAATGCGGCATCGCCGCCGCGTGAATCACGATACCGGCGTCGAGGTCGAAGGCATCGGTGACGGCCACCTCGCCGAGGTCGATTGGTCCCTCGTCCATCGCCGCCTCGTTCAGTTCCGGGCCGCCGCCTCGACGGAGTGCACCGGCAACGCCGGACCCCATACGAAGACTCGTCCCCGCGGCGTTTACGAGTGCGTCGGCCGATTGGGCGGCGATATCGCCCTGCATGACAGTAAATTCCATCGTTATTCGTCGAGTCGAGCCATGTCCTCGTCGTCGAGTCCGATGTGCGATGCCGCGATGTTCTCGCGGAGGTGCGCCACGCTCGACGTGCCGGGGATAGGAAGCATCACGTCGGACCGATGAAGCAACCACGCGATAGCGATTTGCTGCGGCGTCGCTTCGTGCTTTGTCGCAACCGTCGCCACGTCGTCCGCCTTGTCGCCGAGGTCGCCCGCGCCGAGCGGGAAATACGGAATGAAGCCGATATCGTAGTCGTCACAGGCGTCGAGGACCGCTTCGGACTCGCGGTCGCCGACGTTGTAGCGGTTCTGAACGGTTGCGATATCGACGATGTCGCGCGCCTCGTCGAGTTGTCCGACGGTGATGTTCGAAAGACCGACGTGTCGAATCTGGCCTTCGTCTTGCAACTCCGCGAGGGCGTGGACGGACTCTTCGAAGGGAACGTCCGGGTTCG
The DNA here is from genome assembly GCF_000306765.2 of Haloferax mediterranei ATCC 33500. Taxonomy (NCBI): domain Archaea; kingdom Methanobacteriati; phylum Methanobacteriota; class Halobacteria; order Halobacteriales; family Haloferacaceae; genus Haloferax; species Haloferax mediterranei. The sequence goes on along the minus strand of NC_017941.2, from coordinate 911,787 downwards.
GGTCCGGCTGGTGAAGTTGATAGAGGTCGATGGTGTCGACGCGGAGTCGGTCGAGGCTGCCGAGAACCGCGTTTCGAAGATAGTCTGGGTCGGCTCTCGGTATCCAGTCGCCGCTGGTGTTGCGAAGGAACCCGCCTTTCGTCGCTATCACGAGGTCGTCGGGATAGGGTGCGAGCGCTTCGCCGATGAGTCGCTCGGAGACTGCGGGGCCGTAGGAGTCGGCCGTGTCGATAAGGTTGATGCCGTGGACGACGGCCTCGTGGAGGACCTTTTTCGCGTTCTCCACGTCGTCGGGTTCGCCGATGATGTCCGCTCCAGTAATGCGCATCGCGCCAAACCCGAGTCGATGAACCGTCAGTTCGCCGCCGATATCGAAGGTGCCGCTCGCGTTGTCGAGACCCATGCGATACTGATTGATTGCCAACAAGATGGTCGTTTCGGCGATCCGGAGGGCTGTTGACCGACGCCACAGAGAACAGCAGGAACTGCCGAAATTCACACCCATCAGCGCCCCGTAGCGCAACTATGGACCTCCTCTCGATGCGCTGGCGACACACGCTATTCGCACACTGGCCCGTAGACCCGGAGGTCGTACAGGCGCATCTCCCGGACAAACTCTCCGTGGCGACCTACGACGGAACGGCGTGGTTGGGTGTCGTCTCGTTCGATATGGTGGACATTCGTCCGCGAAGGTCACCCATCGGTCTGGCGTTTCCAGAGGTGAATCTCCGAACCTACGTCGAACCTTCTGACGGGGGCGAGAGAGGCGTCTACTTCTTCACACTTGAGGCCGCGGACCGTCTCGGCGTGTCGATGGCGAGATTAGGCTATCGGCTGCCCTACCACTACGCGACGATATCCGTCACAGAACAGGATGGAGCGGTCACGTTCCAGAGCTATCGTCCCCCGACGCAGGAGTCACCGGGGGCACAGTTCGATGCAACGTACCGTCCAACCGGCGAGCAGAGTAGCGCCGAGCCGGGGTCGCTCACGGAGTTCCTCGTCGAGAACTATCGGTTCTACACTGACGACTGGCCCGTCGTTATCGGCGACATCGACCACGACCCGTGGCCGATACAGGACGTGGACGCCGAGATACGGGAAAACACGATGTTCGAAGCCTGCGGGTTCGACCACCCCGATGGCGACCCGCTCGTCCACTACGCTGGTGACCTCGAAGTTACGGCGGAGTCACCGAAGATGCTCCGCTGAGGCCGGGTGTGAGGCTGTCACCGTTCACTCGTCGGTCTCCACGGCCGGGTCGTGGCGCTCGTACCAGTCGAGAATCTGCTCGAGGCGATGGGTCGCCCGCTCGGGTTTCGTGACGGCGTGGTGTTCATCGGGGTAGACCACGAGTTTGGCATCGACGCCCTGCGCCTTGGCGGCGACGTAGAGTTGTTCCGACTGGGTTGGCGGACACCGCCAGTCTTGACCGCCGGCCATGACGAGAAGCGGCGTGTCGATATTGTCGGCGTCGGTGATAGACGAGGCGGCATCGAGGCTGTCCGGGTCCTCCCACGGACGGCCGTGCTCGTATTCCTTCCAGAGGCGGTTGTCGTCGGTCCCGTACGCCGACCGCTGGTCGTAGATGCCGTGTTCGGGGACGGCGGCGGTCAAGAGGTCGGTCTGTGTCACGAGGAACCCTTGTGCGATTCCGCCGTAGGAAAAGCCGTAGCCGAAGACGCGGTCGGGGTCGGTCCACCCGCGGTCGGCGAGCGATTCGACGCCCGCGACGATGTCGTCGACTTCGACCGTTCCCCACTGACCGTGGAGTTCATCGGCAAACTCCCGTCCGTACGAGGTCCCACCTCGGTAGTTCGGCCGGAAGACCAGATAACCGCGCGACGTGAAGACGGGGTGTTCGAATCGGAACTCCGGTTCGTCGTAGGCCATCGGACCGCCGTGGATGGCAACGACGGTCGGAAGCGGGTCGGGGTTGTCGAAGTCGAAGTCGGCGGGCGCGTAGACGATTCCTTCGACTTCCCAGCCATCGCTCTCGAAGGTCACGCGTTTCGTCTGCGGCATCTCGTACTCGTCCGTGACCTCGGTGTTCAGCGCGGAGAGTCGGACGAACGACTCGGCTTCCGTCTCGTCGGTCGCGTCGATATCGTCGAGCGAGAGGCCGTAGATGTCCCACCCGTCGTTCGGGTCCGAAACGCGGACTCCCGCGTGACCGCCGGCGATGCTGAGTAGCTGAAACCCGCGATAGTCGCCCTGCACGTCGAACACCCGCTCGGGGTCGTCCGCATACGGGTCGAGGCGGACGACTCTGGACTTCCCCTCGTCGGCGATGAGAGTGTACAGTTCGTCGTCCGACGCCCACTGCGGTTGCGAATTCCACGTGACCGTTCGGTCAAGTGAGGCCGAGACCGACCGAATCTCGTCGGAACCGAGGTCGGCGACGTAAATCTCCCGAGGAAGGTAGAAGTTCTCCGGGTCGTCGCCCACGAAGGCGATTCGCGTCCCGTCCGGACTCCATTTCGGTGCCCCAAGCGCGCTGTCTCCTGTCGTCACCTTCTCGATGTTCGAGCCATCGGGGTCGGTGACGAACACGTCCTGTACCAACGTGTCGTCGGGGTTGTCGGCGTCCGACGTGACGTACGCGATGCGGTCGTTCGGCCCCCACGCGGGCTGGAGACCGCCCTGGTCGGCGAACGCACCCGCCGCCGCCGCCTCATCCAACCGATTCGTCTCGCCGGTTTCGATGTCGACCACGAACAGATAGGTCGTCACCGTATCGGTCCACCCGACACCGTTTATCTTGTGCTGGAGGCGTTCGGTTTCGATTGGCCCGCCGTCCTTGCGCTGTTCGAGATACTCCTGTTCTTCTTCGGTCGGGTCGCGTGCTGAGACGACGAGACGGTCGCCGTCGGGCGACCAGTCGAACTCCGAGACGCCCTCGTCGAAGTCGGTGTGCTGCGTCGGGTCGCCGCCGAGTTCGAGGTCGAAACACCACACCTGCGACTTCGGTTCGTCGTTGTTCGACCCGGCGTCCGTCTCGTCGGACTCGTCACCGTCGTCGCGGTCTTTATCCACTGTTTCGTCCCCGTCTGCATCTGCCTCGTCTTCCGCGTCCTCGTCGTCTTGCCGCCCGACTCGGCGTTCTACGTCTTTCTCACGAGTGGCGATGAACGCGAGTCGGTTCCCGTCGGGCGACCACTTCGGCGAGGACGCGCCCGGCAGACGCGTAAGCCGATGCGGTTCACGAGAACCGTCCGTGGGAACCACGTAGAGCGACGTCGGGCGTTCGTCCTCGTCGGGGGCTGACTCCACGACGGTGAACGCAATCCGGTCACCGTCCGGTGAGACCGTAACGTCCGTTGGAAGCGAGAGGTCGTTTAATGCCTCAAATGGAACGTTCTTTGACATATGAACGATGGCCTCACGCCGCGAACAAATATGTTTGCGTCGTCGAACCCATGGTCGGTTTCGGACACAACCCCGGTGTGGCCGGGGAGACGAACGTCCGACACGAAGGTGAAACCTTCAAGCGTCGGTGAACTAACCCGGCAGACATGGCTCTCATCGATACTGTAATCGCAACGACCCATATGCTGGTCGGCGGACTCTGGACGGGAAGCGTCCTCTTTTTCGCCCTTGCCGTCCTTCCGACCGCTCGCGCCGGAGACATTCGCGCCGCCGTGTTCGAGTCTATTATCTCCCGACTCACAATGGGGTCGCGTCTCGCCTCCCTCCTGATGTTCGCAACCGGTGGGCATCTCGCGGGCACGCGATACACGTTCGGAAGACTATTCGGAGAGGCACCCGGTCACCTCGTCCTCTCGATGCTCGCGCTCTGGTTCGTCCTGACCGGACTCGTCGAAGTCGGCCGGGGGAAGGCGAAAGCTGGACTCGCCGAGAAGAAAGTCCGCACCCCGGCGGAGGACGCCGCCCCGTTCTATCTCGGGGCCGCCGTCGTCTCCGTTCTGTTACTCGTCGTCGCCGGACTGCTTCTCAACCCGAGTATCCTCCTCATTTGAACTACTGATGGCTCAGTAGACGACACACAGCTACCACGCAGAAAATATATTCTGTACGACATTTTTATCATCCCGCTACTGGTGAGTTCACGTGTATGCAAGGGGACGAGTCACGCGTCGACGAGACGCCGCTTCGAATCGAATTGTGTCCCGAAACCGGACGGATTCGCGTCCATAGAACGACCGAGTTGGGGACGTTCACGCGGACAATCGACCGATGAAGACCGCTCGTCCCAACTCCCCGGGCCCAGTACTCGCTCGTCTCGCACGGCCCGTCTCGCGGACGCCGACCCGGATTGCCGTCGTTGCCGACCCGCACGTGACGCCGACGGGGTCCGGAACGTGGAAAGTGTACCACCGTACCGAGAATCGACTCCGAACCGCCGTGTCGACTATCTCTGACCTCGACGTGGACGCGACGGTCCTCCTCGGCGACCTGACTCGGGACGGCCGTCCCGGCGAGTACGACGTTGTCGACGAAATCCTCGGCGGCCTCCCGAACTCGTGGGTTTCCGTCCCTGGAAACCACGACGTGCCGAAGTACTGGGACGACTACGAGGCCCCCACGGCCGGCCAGTTCGCCGCCCGATACGCGACCGGAGAACTACCGTTCGTCCACCGTGTGGGCGGTGTCGACGTTATCGGTCTCGACTCGGCCACCGGCGGTCCCGACATCGACCTCTCTGACTCTCACGAAGGAGTTATTCCGGACTCGAATCTCCACTGGTTGGACGAACACCTCGCTGACGCGACGACACCGCTCGTCGTCCTCCACCACAACCTGTTTCACCCACGCCAACACACCGGTCAGTTCCCCGACGGTGACTTCTACCAACTCCGAAACGCGGACGAACTGACCGAAGTGCTCGCCCGTCACTCGGTTCCGCTCGTCTTCTCCGGCCACATCCACTGGCCCGCAACTGCGGTCCGCGATGGCGTCCGCGAGATTACCGCACCTGCAACGTGTTCGTTCCCGCAGTCGTTCTTGCTGGTCGAACTCGACCGCAAGGGAACAACGATTCGACTCGTCCCCCTTGCCGGCCCAAAGGGAATGGCCGAAGCCTACACGCTTGCCTCCAGTGGGAGCGCACACGGACAGGGAATCGTCGCACACGCCGACCGCAGCGTCCTGTCGACGTTCCCGCTCGTCGACGAACGAACGCTGTCCAGTCAGTCGGTCGGCGCGGACGTTCCGGGGGCGGTTCGGTGGCGGTGAGTCTCAACCGACTCGACGCCGCCAGACGGAATCTCCGCGAGGAACGTCGAAGATGCGTGGACGAACGCGAGGCGTTTCGTGCCTTCCAAAAAGACGTAAGCGGACTGAAGGCGACCGCACCGACGCCGAGAACCCCGCCCGCTATCGGACACCGACAGACGACGGACAGTGCACTCACTCGTGTCCGGCGGGCCTACGAACGCACCGTGATGTCCGTGCCGCATTACGACGTCGAGTACGGCGACTCGTTCGAAGACAGCGTCTCCGCCGAGTTCGGCCCCGACGTGGCCACCGCGTTTCAGTCTGCGAGTGTCTTCTCACCCGCACTCCGGCACACCGTTGTCTCGGCAGCCGCGGCTGCAGTCGACGAGCGCACTGAGTTCGTCCGGGTCGTCGACGAAGAATCGGAGTCTATCGAGTCGATGCGCGACGAGATTGCCGCGATTGTCGGGCGACTCTCCGACCTCGACGATGCGCTGCATTCTACGTGTGGCTTCGACGAGTTGCTGACGCTGTACAGCGAAATATCTGACTTCCAGGACCGACTTTCGACGCTCGTCGAGCAGCGACAGAAAACGATAACGAACCATCGGCGGGCGCTTTCTTCGTGGGTTCCCGACGTAACCGAATTCTTTTACGAGGATTTGCCGACTCGGTATCCCGTCTTGGCGACGCTCGCGGATGTCGGTGGGGAACTGGACACCGTCACACGCCGAGTCGAGAGACAACTGGCTTCGGCACCGTAACCTGATTCCGGCCTAGTTCCGGCCTGATTCCGGCCACAGTTATTTATCCGTTCACGGTAACGCCGCAGTATAGTATGTTCACGCTCTCGGAGGGGTGCCGGTGAACCGCCTCCACCCTCGTATCCGTCTTCTCTGGGTTGCCCGAGCGGTCGTATTCGCACTCATCGCTGGCGGTGCAACAGGTGCTGCCGTGCTGTTCGCCCCTATCTCGATACCTACGCTCGCGCCGGTCGCAGTCGGCGGGGTGGTGCTCGTCGTAGGCATCATCTACGCGCTTGCTCGCTACCGCGCGTGGGGGTACGAAGTCCGCGATGACTCGCTGTATCTCCAGCGCGGCGTGCTCACCAAGGTCAACACCGTCGTCCCGTTCGTCCGTGTCCAACACGTCGATTCGACACGGAGACCAATCGAACGACTCGTCGGGTTGGCATCGACCATCGTCTACACCGCCGGGTCACGTGGGGCCGACGTTGCGATTCCCGGGTTGACGCCGGACGGCGCGGAAGACCTTCAGGACCGACTGAAACGCCTCGCAATCCGCGCCGAAGGCGACGACGCGGTATGACCCACCTCTCGCCACTCACAGTCCCCTACCGGGCGGCCCAGCGGAGCATCAGCATCGTGTTCGCGCTCGCCTTCATCGCCTTCTCCGGCGGCGCCGCATTCGGTGGCATTCTCGGCGCGTTCGGGACAATCGCACTTCTCGGCTTCGTCGTGCTCGCCATCGGCGGCTACGAAGTCGCGTACTACCAGCGATTCGAGTACGAACTCACTCCGGATACGCTCGACATCCGGTCCGGGGTCTTCTCTCGCCGCAACCGCGAGATTCCCTACCGACGCATCCAGAACGTCGATATCTCCCGAAACGTCGCCCAGCGACTCTTCGGTATCGCCGCTGTCGACCTCGAAACCGCGGGTGGTGGCGAGACAGAAGGGAGCCTCAGGTTCGTCACCTACGAGGAGGCCCGCCGCATTCAGAAAGAAGTCGCTCGACTGAAACGCGGCGACGCGGCCGCTGACATTCCCGAACCGGAGGAAGAACTACTGTTCGAGTTGACTCCTCGCGAACTCGCCATCGTCGGCGCGCTCTCGTTCGACATGCGACTGCCGGGTATCGTCTTCGTGTTCGGGTCGAGTATCTTCCCCGTCATCACCTCGCTTGTCGATGTGCCCATCCCAACGAGCGGTGCCGTCGCAGCGACACTCGGGCTCGTCGGATTAGTCCTCCTCGTCACGGTCGTCTCGTGGGTAACCGGGTTCGCCTCGGCGGTGGTGAACTACTACGGCTTCCGACTCACCCGGGTCGGTGACGAACTCCAGTACGAGCGTGGGCTTCTCCAGCGATACAACGGCTCGATACCCATCGACAAACTCCAGACGCTCACCATCGAGGACAACCCCCTCAAGCGACAGTTCGGCTACGCAACGCTTTTGGTCGAGACGGCAGGCTATGCGCCCGGAGCAGAGAGTGCAAACAGTTCTGGTGCCACTCGGCGTGGCTCCGAGGCCGCGATTCCGCTTGCCCGGCGCGACCGCGTACACTCGCTCATCGAAGAACTCGAAGACGTCTCGGAACCGACGTTCGAACGGCCGCCGTCTCGCATCCGTCGACGCTACGCCACCCGGTACTCGCTCGCGCTCGGTGCGGTCACACTGGCGCTCTACGGAGCGAACACGCTCCTCCCACAGCAGGTTCCGTGGTACCTCCCGCTGGTGCTTCTCCCCGCCGCTATCGTGGCTGGACTCTACCAGTGGCGGCACCGCGGCTACGCGCTCGAAGACGACCACTTCGTGACCCGAAACGGGTTCTGGAAGCGCGAGATTCGCTTCGTTCCGTACTACCGGGTGCAGACGGTCATCGAGACGCGGACCATCTTCCAGCGTCGCTGGCGCGTCTCGACGGTGACGGCAGACACCGCCGGAAGCCTCTCGCTCGTCGGCGGCGACGCGAAGGCCGTCGATATCGAAGCGACGGCGGCCAGCGAACTCCGCGAGGCGCTGAACGACCGACTTCGAGCGTCGCTCGCCGCGCGTCGTGAAGGACGACAACAGTCGCGGCAGGAAACACTCGGTATCGAAGTCGCCGAACCGGAGCGCGAGGAAAGCGAGGTTGTCGCAGGCGACGCGGGCAACGACGTGAGTGGAAGCTCGCCCGAGTTCGTCGAGGAGGCGGAACCAGACCGCGACAGCGGGGGTGAAGCGAGTGAAGACGAAGGTAGCGGCGACGAGGGTACCGGCGTTGATGACGGCAAAGGTACCGACGATGGCAGCGTGGAGGACAGCGAAGATGACGAAGTCGACGACAGCGAAGATGACGACGTGGTAGACGAGGACCCCTTCATCTGGGGCGAATCCATCACCACAGACGCTGCGGACGGGGCTACCGGGGATGAGCCGTCAGTCGATGACAAGGGCGAATCCAACGACGACGAGAAGTCATCCGAGGATGACGAAGAGATAGTCGAGACCGACGAGAACACGGCTGACCGCGACGGCCGCTAGACGAGAACTACCCGCAATTCGGCGGCGTAACCGTCAGACTAGTAGCGAAGAAGGCGGATACCGAATGTCCCCATCCTGCACCCCTGCGGTCAAAATCGTAACGAGCAGGGAATTATATAGACTCGCGAACCCATCGTAAACCGATGACTCGAACGGTACTGGGGACACTCCTGTCCGGAAACGAGCACCACGTCGACAGCCTCGCAGACGACCACTTCGAGGGCGTCCGAGATTCGCAGTCGCCACCGGCCGTCTCGGTGAGCTGTTCAGATGCGCGCGTCCCGGCCGAAGCGGTCTGGAACGCCGACGAAGCGGGCGACCTCTTCACTTCAGTGAACGTGGGGAATCAAGCGTGGACCGAAATCGACGGAAAGCTCGTCGTCAACGACGCCGTCGGATACGCCGTCTCGGCGCTCGAAACGTCCGATATTGTCGTCCTCGGTCACACGGGCTGTGGAGCGGTCACGGCCGCCTACGAGGCCGTGGTTGGCGACGGCGTGAAAGACGTGCCGGAGTCCGTCGAAGCCGCTGTCTCACGACTCGTTCCATTGGTCGAAGAAGCGCGCGAGGTGGGGCTATTCGACGAAGAAACGCCGACCGGCGAGGCGGTCAACCGACTGGTCGAGTACGCCGTCGTCCGCCAGGTCGAATTCCTCACCGAGAGTCCGGAGGTCCCCGAATCCACCAACTGCTGGGGGTTCGTCTACGACTTCCAGCACGCTTACGGCGACGACGACGGCGCGGCGTATCTCGTCGCGGCGAACGGGGATTCGGACCCTGAGACGCTCGCGGAGACGGTTCCCGAGAAATTCGAAGAACGCGTGCGGTCGATTCGGTAACGAGCGGAGTCGGCCCCGCGGTCGTTAGTTGTCCCGAGCGTCGTCGATAATCCGCGAGAACTCGCGGGCCGTCTCGGTGATGGTTTCGAACTCGCCGTTTGCGATGGCTTCGTCGTCCATGAGCGCACCGCCCGCGCCGACGACGACCGCACCCGCTTCGATGTAGTCCGCGGCGTTGTCGAGACCGACGCCGCCGGTCGGCATCATCGGAATCTGCGGGAGTGGGCCTTTCATACTCTTGAGGTGCCCCGGTCCGAGAGAGGACGCGGGGAAGACCTTCACGAAGTCCGCGCCCGCGGCGTAGGCGTCGGTGGCCTCGGTCGGCGTCATGATTCCCGGCGCGACGAGCGTGCCGTAGCGGTTGCACGTCTCGATGACGCCCTCGTCGAAGTTCGGGCCGACGACGAACTCGGCACCGGCCTGGATGGCCGCGTTGGCGGTCGGCGCATCGAGGACGGTGCCCGCCCCGACGATAGCCTCGCTGTCCGAGAAGGACGCCGACACCTCGCGGATGAGGTCCATCGCGTCGGGGTTGTCGGCCGTAATCTCGTAGGCGGTGACGCCACCTTCATTTAGCGCGTCGGCCACGTCGATGATAGTGTCTGCGTCCGCGCCGCGCATCACCGCGACGACGCCGCTGTCGGCGATTCGTTGCATGTCCTCGTGTACGTCGAGTGTGACCATTGTCGTCTGGACAGTTACTACAGAAGTTAATAAATTGGACCCCCTCGCGCTCGGGAACGGGTCGGGACGGGACAACATGTTAAATGAACTGGCATCTTTCCCGCTGCGGGTCGGCGGCCTCGACGTAATTCCGCTTCTCATCTGCGCACTCGGCGCGGTTGGACTGCTCGCCTACGGACGACGTGCACTCCGCGACGGACTCCGGGTGAGGGCCTGAGTTTGCTCGCACATCGCTCTCGAAGTCCCCGGCAAACTTACGCTCGAACCGTTAACACGGGAACGTCGGAAACGCGGACGACTCGCTCCGTCGTGCTCCCGAGAATCGCGTGTCGGAGACCGGTTCGTCCGTGCGTCGCCATCACGATGAGGTCGGCACCGACTTCGTCGGCGGTATCGAGAATTTCCCGGGACGGAACGCCGATTCGGATGTCCGCCTCGGACGGGACATCCAACCCATCTGCGAGGGCGACAACGTCCTCGATTGCCGTCTCGGCGTCGTCTCGAAGGTCTTCTTTGACCTGCTCGATGGGAACGTCGGCCGAGGTCCACAGGCCGAGGTCGCTGGAGTCGATGACGGAGAGTACGTGAACCGTCGCCCCGTACGTGCTGGCGATGTCGATTGCGTGATTGGCGGCGGCGCGAGAACGGCTACTCCCGTCGGTGGGAACGAGGATGGTCTCGTACATATCGCAGTGTCGGTGTTCTAGTAGTATTGTTATTACGTCGATACGGTTCCTCTCGGGGACTTCATCGGCTCCCTTCGGTGTGCAGTCGGCGCTTAGCGAGCGCCGTCGAAGAATGAGATGTGGGCCGTCCGGTAATGAATTGGTTCGAATTGTCCAGTAATCGTTCAGACCCGGGTCCGAGGCTTGGGCGCAATCTGTCGAACCGCGGCAGCAGACGCGACGAGAAGCCCGCCGAAGAGGATGGAGACGAAGAGTTCGGGGGCGACGGTCATCCCGGAAATACCGCCGAGGGTCGTAAACAGGGCGTATCCGGCAACCACCGTCAGGGCGATTCCAATAACGACTGCGAGACCGATACCGGCTTTCATCAGGTCGAGGCTGGTCATGGTCACGTGTAGCTACGCAACCATATCGCATATAGAGGCAGACTGCTTCCCAGAACGCGGGAAACTGCTCGATTCACCCCTGTTATACTGGGTTTTTATGCCGTTTCTGGTGGGCCAAAGCGCGGTCTCGAATCGAGACAAAAAACAGTGGAACCGAAAGGGGAGTTACGCCGCCGCGTTCGACCCCTCGCCGTAGAGTCCGTACAGGACGAACAGCAAGGCGAGGAACAGGAACTCGATGACTGCAACTGCGATGAGCGGCAGTTCCACGTTGAAGAAGCCGGCCACGGTGCGCAGTTCAATCGCGATTGGCACGCTGAAGGCGATGAGGACGAGCGCCCGTGCCTTCGTTAGCTTCACGCGACCACCCCCAGCAGAGTGTTAAACGCGCTCGTAACCGTCATCAGCACGAAGTCGAGACCTGCGGAGACGGTGGCTGGAACGGGGAGTCCACCACCGAACAGGCCGCCGCCGTTCTGGATGATGCCAGCCAGCGGAAGCGTGTAGGCGAGCACGACGAGCAGAGCGGCGATACCGGTCCACATCGCGAGGTTGTCGAGGATGCGCGGGCTTCCCTCGGGACCCGAGAGGGGTTCTGGGAGGTACGCATCGACCGGCCGCTCTGACTCCTCGCCGAGCGAGGTCAGGAGGATGTTGAACAGGAACAGCACCACGGACAGGAACAACAGCGTGCCGCCGAGGGCAATCTGCACGCGGAGTTCGAAGATGCTCCCGATGGGCGTCAGGAACTCGAAGTTCTGGTACTGCGGTTCCGCAGTGCGACGCGGGATACCAGCCAGCCCAGCGCGGTGCATCGCGTTCGACATGAACACCATCCCGACGAACCACATGATGACCTGCAGGAGACCGATGGGTCGACTGTAGAGTTTCGTGCCGGTGACCTGCGGGACCAGCCAGTACGACCCGGCCATCATCGTCAGCGCGACAGCGGTGCCGACGGTCAGGTGGAAGTGGCCGGGAACCCACAGCGTGTTGTGGATGAGGTAGTTGATGTTCATTCCGGCGTTAATCATGCCGGAGAAGCCGCCCGCGGCGAACATCGCGCCCGCCAGGGCCATGCCGGTGAAAGCCGGGTCGCGCCACGGAAGCGCACCGAGCCAGCGAAGGTAGCCCTCGCCACCGCGCTGGCGCGCACCGTGTTCGACGCTGGCGACGACGGTGAACGCCGTGAGAAGCGACGGCAGGAGCAGGAACATCGTGTTCGTCATCGCGATGAACTTGAAGCCCTCCGCGATGCCCGGGTCGAGGTACTGGTGGTGGATGCCGACCGGGGTCGAAAGCAGGAGGAACAACACGAATACGACGCGTGCGAGCGGGTCGCTGAACAGCCGTCCACCGGCGAGTTTCGGCAGGACGGTGTACCACATGAGGTACGCCGGCATCAGCCAGAAGTACACGATTGGGTGGCCGAAGTACCAAAACAGCGTGCGGGTGAGAAGCGGGTTGACGCTCTCGATGAGTCCGAGCGACCACGGGATGAGGAAGAACACGACCGAAACGGCGACGCCGAGGGTCGAGATGTACCACATAATCATGGTCGTAAGGACCATGAACGCCTGCAGCGGGATGCGTTCGTCAGCGTTGTCTTTCCGCCACGCCCGGTACGAGAGGAACCAGTCGGCTCCGGCAAGCCACGTTCCGACGATGAACATCGCCAGTCCGATGTAGAATATCGGGTGTGCCTGCAGCGGCGCGTAGAAGGTAAACAGCACGTCCGCGCTCATTCCGAGGCTCGGAACGAGTCCGCCGAGAATAGCAACGGTAGCAAGAATCGTCCCCGTCAGCATGAGCCCGACCCACGCCCACGAGAACAACTTGCTCTCTGCGGGGCGGTCGAGACTCCTCGCGGTGGCCCAGTGGAAGACGCCACAGAGGAAGAAGATGGTAAAGACGATTGCCAAGAGGACGCCGTGGCCCGTCAGCATCGTGTAGTAGTCCGCGGAGTCGATAACGCGGACGACGTTGGTCCGGTGGAGCGCCTGAATGAGTCCGAAGAACGCGCCGATGCCGAGGGCAACGAACGCGACGAGGAAGGTCGCCTTGATGACGCCCGCCTCGTCGGGGAACTTGTCGACGAACGCGTGTTCGCTACGTGCGGTCGCCATCAGTTCTCACCCTCCGTCTGTTGTTCTTGTTGTTCCTGTTGTTCGTACCAACTGTCGAATTCGCTCTGTTCCATAACTACAATCTTCCCTTCCATGACGTGGTGGCCGGAGCCACAGTATTCGTTGCACAGAAGTCCGTACTCACCGGCTTCGTCGAATTCGACCGTGAACTCGGACACCTGTCCGGGAATCGCCATCGTGTTCGCGTTCGTGCCGACGACTTCGAAGCCGTGGATGACGTCGGCCGCGGTCACGTGGAACGTAACGGTGCTCCCCTCGGGAACGCGGAGGGGTTCGGACGTTCCGGGTTCGAAGACGAACTGTCTGGCGACGACATAGACGTCGTAGTGGTTCTCGCCGGTTTTCTCGATACCGGGGTCACCGAACTTCGGGTGTTCGTTGAGCGTCGCCGGGTCGACAGTTCCCCCCTTATCGTCTATCATATCGATACCCGCGCCTGCGGCCCCGTACGTAATCGTCCCGATGAACCCGACGATGAGAACGAGTGCCAGCGCCAGCCAGAGTTTTTCGTAGGCGTGAATCTCCATGTTAGCCCACCACCGTCAGTCCCCGCCCGAGGAACTCGACGAAGTACATGAACACCCACATTCCGAGGAGGATGGCCATGTAGATGAGAACGAGTACGAGCGTTCCGACCGGGTCGAAGTCGTCGTGTTCGATTTCACGCACGATGCCATCGTCGCCCGTTCCGACGATTGAATCAACGGGGGGTTCCGACTGCCCAGAACCGGATTTGGATGCCGCGTCTGCCGGCACATCTCCAGAACTGGAGGCCCGTGATGCCGGGGCTGCGGCGGTTCCCTCAGCTGTCGAATCAACGGCCATACCCGCTCATGAGGATGAATAGGACATTAAGACAACAGACCATTCCCATTGCGTTGGAATCGACGAAATCGGAAACAAGGTAGTCACGAATCAACCGATATGGAACTCACGCCACGGCTCGCCGGAACGGTTGCACTGCTCGCGCTCTTGCCCGTGATTATCTTCGGTGTGACGAAGAACCCGCTTGCAGGAGTCGTTACGGTCGTCAACGTCCTTCTCATCTCGACGGTTATCTACCTCCTCATGAGCCCGACAGAGGGCGGCCACGACCACGACGCAGGCCACGACGCCGACCGCGACGCCGACCACGAACACACTGCCTGAGATGGACGGGGGAGCGACGCCGCCCGTACTCGAAGCAGCCACGCCGGAGGCCGCGGCGTTTCTCGTCGTCGGTCTCCTCGCCGGAGCGCACTGTCTCGGGATGTGCGGCCCGCTCGTCAGTGTCTACGCGGACCGACTGAGCGAACAAGAAGGGACGCAGTCGCTCACGCTTCGGCAGGTCCGGCAACACGCGTTATTCAACGTCGGGCGGGCACTGAGTTACGCAGTTATCGGGGGTCTCTTCGCACTCGTCGGGAAGGTGTTCTTCGGGGCGTTCGACTCAGTTACTGCCATCGGAAGCGGCGTCCGTGCAACGACCGGACTCCTCGTCGGAACCGTGATTATCCTCACCGGAATCGGCTACCTCGTCGGCCAATCGGCCGCGATGGACCGGTTTACGCCCGCTGCGGTCACGAGTCTCTTTGGCCGCATCAGTGGATGGGCGACCGCCCGCGTCGACCGACTCGTCGGCGGCCCGCGCATCCTCGGTCTCGGCGCGATACACGGCCTACTTCCCTGTCCGATTATCTATCCGGCGTATCTCTACGCCTTCGCTACGGGTGCACCCGTTCGGGCGGCAGCGCTACTCGGCCTCCTCGGACTCGGAACGATTCCGACGCTGTTCCTCTACGGGACGCTCCTCGGCCACGTATCGGCGCGACGGCGGGCCACGATTCACCGCGCACTCGGCGCGGCGTTTCTCGTCCTCGGGTACATCTCGCTCTCCCACGGGCTGATGCTCCTCGGGGTCGAGGTCCCGCACATTCACATTCCCTTTTACCAACCGCTGGGGTGACCATGGGGACGAAGACGCGACCGCGCGGCGCAGGCGACGAATCCGGCGACGCCGACACCGACGGCTGCGACCTCTGTGGGTTGCCGACGCCGAATCCGCCCGTTACGGGCGAGTCCATCGACGGCGAGTTCTGCTGTCGCGGCTGTCTCGAAATTACCCGGACGCTCGGCGACGCGGCGAGCGCCGACCCCGAGACGGTCGAGCAGAAACTCGCGGGCGAAGCAGAAACCGTGCCGGACGACGCCGAGAGAACCTACATGGCGGTCGACGGGATGCACTGTGCGACCTGTGAGGCGTTCGTCTCCGGGACGGCGCGAACCTGTGAGGGTGTCTACGCCGCGGAAGCGAGCTATGCCAACGACATGGTTCGCGTCACCTACGACCCCGACGCCGCCGACCTCGACGACCTCTCGGGAACGTTGGCACGTTACGGCTACGGCACCCGCGACCCGGACGAACGCGAGGCCGCAGAGCGGGCCGACAATCAGGTCGCTCGGTTCGTCATCGGCGGCGGCGTCTTCGGGATGATGGTGATGCTGTGGTACGTCCTCTTTCTGTACCCGACCTACGTGGGGTTTCCCCCAGTGGTCGAACTCGGCGTCTTCGACGGCATTTATATCCTCGGCAACATCTGGGTCATGACCTCGATTGTCCTGTTCTACACGGGCTTTCCCATCCTCCGCGGGGCACTCGTCAGCCTCCGCGCCGGGCAACCGAACATGGACCTGCTCGTCTCGCTGGCGGCGACGAGCGCGTACGTCTACTCGACGGCCGCCGTCCTCGTCGGACAGACTCACGTCTACTTCGACGTGACCGTCGCCATCATCCTCGTCGTGACGCTCGGAAACTACTACGAAGACCGCATCAAGCGGACGGCCGCCGGGATGCTCTCGGACCTCGCGGCCTCACGCGTTTCGGAAGCCCGCCGCCGAATCGCCGACAGCGACAGCGGGGGCGACGGCAGCCGTGTCGAAACTGTCGACCTCGACGCCCTCGAATCCGGCGACCGAGTCGAGGTTCGCCCGGGCGAACGCGTCCCGGTCGATGGCACGGTTGCCGAGGGAACCGCCGCAGTCGACGAGGCGCTCGTCACGGGCGAGTCGATGCCGCGGACCAAGCGCCCCGGTGACGACGTGCTCGGCGGGACCGTCGTCACGGACCGCCCGCTCGTCGTCGAAGTCGGCGAGGACGCCACGAGCACGCTCGACCGACTGGTCGAACTGCTCTGGGACATCCAGAGCGCCCGGTCGGGCGTCCAGCGCCTCGCGGACAAACTGGCGACCATCTTCGTGCCGACCGTACTCGCCCTCGCCGTCGTCGCATTCGGTTGGACGCTTTTTCGGGGCGAATCGGCGACAGCCGCGCTCCTCGTCGGTCTCACCGTCCTCATCGTCTCGTGCCCGTGCGCCCTCGGTCTCGCCACGCCGCTGGCGGTCGCATCGGGTATCAAAGAAGCCGCGAGTCGCGGTATCGTCGTCGCTTCGGAAGCGGTCTTCGAGGCGGTTCCGGACGTTGACGTGGTCGTCTTCGACAAAACAGGTACCCTCACGGACGGCGATATGGCCGTCCTGCGGATTGAAGGCGACCCGTCGTCACTGGGTGTGGCTGCGGCGCTCGAACGCTTCTCCGCGCACCCGCTCGCCACGGCCGTCGTGGCGGCGGCCGAAGACGCCGATGTTGTTGTCCCGGATGTCGACGCCGACGACATCACCGTTCACGACAGAGGCGTTTCGGGAACGATTGCCGCCGAGCAGGTCGTCGTCGGCCACCCCGCGCTCCTCCGCGAACAGGGGATGACCATCGACGCCGACCTCGAATCCGCAATCGAAGACGCGTGGGGCGACGGTGCCGTACCAGTCGTCGTTGGACGCGCCGGGCGCGCCCGAGCAGTCCTCGTCGTCGGCGACGAACCGCGTGAGGCGTGGGACGACGTGGTCGCCGCCGTCGCCGGGGGTGGGAAGCGCGACGTGGTCGTCCTCACGGGCGACTCGGAACGGGCGGCGCGGCGCTTCCGCGACCACCCCGACGTGACGGACGTGTTCGCTGGCGTCCCGCCGGAAGCGAAAGCCGAGACGGTCGAACGCCTCCGGAGTCGAGGGGCCGTCGCGATGGTCGGTGACGGGAGCAACGACGCCCCCGCGCTCGCCGCGGCCGACATCGGCATCGCGCTCGGAACGGGAACGGATATCGCGGGCGACGCCGCCGACGCGGTTCTCGTCGGCCGCGACATCGACGCGGTTCCCGAAGTGTTCTCGCTTTCGGCCGGTGTGAACCGTCGCATCCGCGGCAACCTGACGTGGGCGTTCGGCTACAACGCGGTCGCCATCCCGTTGGCGGCGCTCGGCGTTCTTAACCCGCTTTTCGCCGCTATTGCGATGGGTACATCGAGCCTCCTCGTCGTCGTCAACTCGGCGCGGTCACTGGAGTAATGCACCTTGACTCCATCACGCCCGTCGAATCTGTCGCCGGGAACGTATCAATGAAGTCACTCCGTCACGTCAGCAGACACAATGACTAACGACCCCTTCTCGCTCTCGATTCCGGAGGGGTGGACCGTCGCGACAGACGTGGACACCGACGACGCGAGCGCACAGACCATCTACGAGTCGCCCGACTCCGAGTACCGGGTGACCGTCACCGAGTTCGCGCGGGGACTCACACTCTACTGGTGGGTAGATATTTTCGCCCGCGCAGATGGTGAGTGGCACCGCCGCGAGGTCGGACTCGGCGACTCCTATCGCGACCCCGAGAACGTCACCGCGGCCGCACAGGACGCGGTCGACCAGCTTTCAGACACCACCGAAGAGCGACTGGTGTCGTCCGCCGACAACTGACTTATCACATCTGCCGACTGAGTTTCGAATATGTATCTCGTCGCCTACGACGGTTCCCAGTTGGCGAATGCTGCCCTCTCGCGAGCGGAGACGTTCGCTACGCAGACGGGTCAAGAGGTCCTCGCTGTCGCTGTCGTTCCCGACGATGCAGCGTACGCCGTCGAGGCGGGGTGGGTCCCGAAGAAAGAATCCTTCGACCGAAACGCCGTCGTCAGCGAACTCCACCGAACTGCGGTGAAGGTAGCGCCATCGGCGTCGTTCCGTTCGCTTTCGACCGGTCGGAATCCCGCACCAGGAAACATCGTCGCGAAACTCAAGGATGTCGCTCACGAGGAAAAGGCATCCATCGTATTCGTCGGCAGCGAGAATGCAGGGCGAGTCGTCGTTCCGCTCGTCAGCATCGGCGGGAACGTCGCGAGCGACGACGACTTCGACGTACACATCATCCGGCACGCGCCGCCGCACATCCGCAACCGATACCCCAAATCGGAGTTCTATCTCTCCTGACTCGCGTTCGAATCGCCCGACGTCGCCGCACCGCCCTTTCATGTGGTGTGGGAGCGAAATGTGCGTATGAAGAACATCAGATACGTCTACACGGTGGGGATGAAGCCAGAGGCAGTCGCCGAGCGATTAGCTGAAGCGTCCTCCGGCGTGCTCTCGCTCGCTGACGGGAGTCGGTCCTACGCGATTCCCGCCCACGTCCACCACGACGCCGAAGGTGAGCGACTCCTGTTTCGATTGACCGACGACGGCACGAGCAAGAAGTTCGAGTTCATCGAGGCGACCGATGAAGCGACGTTCGTCTGTTACGAAGACGCCGGAACGGACTCGTGGAGTATCTTCGCCCGCGGGCCGATTCGCGTCCTCCCGGACGACGAGCGTCCCGACGAAACGACTATCAACGAGATGTACGGCGGTGGCGTGCGCGTGTTCGACGAAGAGATAGACGACCTCGAAGTCCACATCGTCGAACTCGAACTCGACGAACTAACTGGGCGCGAGACGGCGCGATAACCCGCGTCGCGGTCGGCGTCACATCGTGCACGTGGTCGAACGTGTTCCCCCGGAACTATTCATCGTACCGCTGGCTCCGGTGTCGTGAAAATCGCCGATGGACATACGTCTCCACGCGCCCTTCAATCGAAGCGTGCACGAGCAGGCCACCGTCCCACGTGAGGAAGCCGACGAACGAGGCGACGTGCCGTGGCACGCCCTCGAATCCGAGGCGGTGCTCTCGAACCTCGACACCAGTCCGGACGGACTCGACAGCGAGGAGGCTGCACAGCGACTCGACGCGTACGGGCCGAATATACTGACAGAGGAGGATGGCATCTCGCCGCTTTCGCTTCTCGTCTCGCAGTTTACCGGACCGCTCATCCTCCTGTTGTTCGTGGCTGCCGGACTCTCACTTGCCGTCGGGGTCCTTCCGGGACGCGAACCGGGGTACACCGACGCAGTGCTCATTTTGCTTATCCTCCTCGGGAACGGCCTGTTCGGATTTATCCAAGACTACCGTGCGGAAAAAGCGCTCGCAGCGCTCAGAGAGATGTCGACGCCGGATGCGACCGTCCGGCGTGGTGGGACAGTACGCGAGATTTCTGCAGACGAGGTCGTTCCGGGAGATATCATCATTCTCGAAGCTGGTGACGCCGTTCCCGCGGACGCTCGAATTCTCAGCGCCGCCGACTGTCGGGCCGACGAATCGACGCTGACGGGGGAGAGCGTTCCGGTCGGGAAGGGACCAGACCCCGTCGATTCCGACGCGGCGTTGGCGGACCACCGGAGCGTCCTTCACGCGGGGACGACCGTCGTCCGCGGCCGAGCAGAGGCGGTCGTCGTCGCGACCGCGATGGGCACGGAACTCGGAACTATCGCCGACCAACTCGGGCAGGCACGCCAGCGCGAGACCCCGTTCGAAATCGAAGTCGACCGACTGGGTCGCCGCATCGGCATCGGTATCGTTGCTCTCATCCTCGTCATTGCTGCGATTCAACTGTTCGTCACCGCGACAGACCCCGTTACGGTCCTCCTCGTCGCCGTCACACTCGCCGTTGCCGCGGTTCCCGAAGGACTTCCGGCAGTGGTCACACTCACCCTCGCGTTGGGGTCGCGGACGCTTCTTAACCGGAACGCGCTCGTCCGCAACCTCTCTGTCGTCGAAAGCCTCGGCGCGGTGGACTTTATCGTCACCGACAAGACGGGAACGTTGACGGAAAATCGCATGACTGTCACGCGGGCGTGGCTCCCCGACGACCGGACAGTCGAACTCGACGACGACAACGGTCCGGAACTTGACCCTGCACTCTCAGCACTGCTTTCCTGTGGAACCCGCTGTAACGACGCGAAAAAACTCGACGATGGCAGTTATCGCGGCGACCCGACCGAAGTCGCCCTCGTGAGTGTCGCCGCCGAGTTCGGCGTCGACGACGATGATAAGGATGGTGGCGGCACTGGCGACCGACTCCACGAGGTGTCGTTTACGTCCGAACGGAAACGAATGACTATCGTCGTCGACGAATTTGACGCACCCGGTGACGGCCCGTTCGCGCTCATGAAAGGCGCACCGGAGGTAGTGCTTGACCGATGCGACCGCGTCCTCGTCGACGGGGCTATCGAACCGCTCGGAGACGAACTCCGGCAACGAATCGAGACAACGACGAGCGAGTTCGCAGACGACGCGCTCCGTGTGCTCGGGTTCGCCTACGCCCCCGACGCCGACCCGAACGCCGACGAATCAGCGCTCGAATCCGAGTTAGTCTTCCTCGGGTTACAGGGGATGACCGACCCGCCGCGGGACGGGGTTGCCGGAGCCGTCACCGACTGTCTGAACGCCGGAATCCACGTGACGATGGCAACCGGAGATACGCCGCAGACGGCCCGCGCAATCGCAACGGAGGTCGGTATCGACGCTTCATCCGTCCTCACCGGGACCGAGGTTGGAGGGTTGAGCGACGCCGAACTTCATCGCGCCATCGAGGAAACCCGTGTGTTCGCCCGCGTCTCACCCGAACACAAGGTCAGAATCCTCAGAGCGTTACAGGACGCTGGCTACACGGTTGCGATGACGGGTGACGGCGTCAACGACGCGCCCGCACTCGGAAACGCAGATGTCGGCATCGCAATGGGCGAGCGAGGGACACAGGTCGCACAGGGCGCGTCCGACGTGGTGCTCCGTGACGACAACTTCGTCACCATCCGCGACGCCATCGCAGAAGGTCGCGGCATCTTCGACAACATCCGCAAGTTTGTCAACTATCTTCTGTCGGCGAACACCGGCGAGGTGTTGGTGGTCTTCCTCGGAACGCTTCTCGGCGCGCTCCTGTTTCCCGAGGTGTTTAGCGCTAGTTCCGCGCTCGTCATCACGCCCGTCGCGCTGCTTTGGATCAACCTCGTCACCGACGGATTCCCGGCGCTCGCACTCGGTGCGGACCCCAAGTCGGACGACGTGATGAACCGGCCGCCACGACCCCGACACGAGGGCGTCCTCGACAGATACACCGTCGCCTCGATTATCGGTATCGGCGTGGCACTCACCGGGACCGGATTAGGCGTGTTTTTCTACGCCCTCTCGGAGTCGGGAGACCTCGTTGTCGCACAGACGGTCCTGTTTACGTTCCTCGTAACCGCCGAGTTGGTCCGTACGCAGTCGGTTCGGCTCCGGTACCGGCTGTCGCCGTTCTCGAATCCGTGGCTCCTCGGCGCGGTCGGTCTGTCGCTCGCGCTCCACCTCATGCTCCTCTACACGCCGGTTTCGACGCTCTTCGGCGTGGTTCCGCTCGGACTCGAAGCGTGGGGGTGGATTGCTGGCGCGTTCGTCCCCTTCCTCGTTGCGAACCTGCTTCTCGTGTGGGTCAACGACCGAGTGTTCGACTCGTGACGGTCGACAACGACGATAGCAACTGGTCGCGGTAGAGGTAGCCGAGGACTGACGCCGCGAGGAGAATCGCCACGAGCACGGCCGTAAGAAATGGGTCGCCGTTGGCGGCCGCGGCCCCCGCAGAGTTCACGAGGAAGAATCCCGGTAGGCGACCGACCGCGGCCACGGCGACGATTCGACGGACGGGGATATCGGTGAGTCCGGCGGCAAAGCAGATCGCGTCGTCGGGAAGCCCCGGCACGAGAAAGACGAGAAAGAGCACGGCGAGACCGTGTTCGGCCATCGCGTTGTCGAAGGTGCTGAGCGCGTCGGTGGTGATGACTCGTTCGACGTACGGCCGGCCGAAGTGTCGTGCCAAGCCGATGGCGAGTGCCGTCCCGAAGACGATGCCGACCATGCTGTACAGCGTTCCCCACAACGCGCCGAAGAGGTAGCCGCTGGCGAACCCGAGTGCTTGTCCGGGAACCGGTGCGAAGAGAACCTGCACGACCTGCACCCCGATGAGCGCGAGCGGAGCTAGCGGACCGAATCCGAGGAGCCACGCTCGCAGTGCTCGGGGGTCGGCAAGGAACGGAAACTGCTCGATGAGGAACGAGCCACCGAGGATGGCGACGACAACGAGCACGGCCGCAAGCAGAACCGTTCGCCAGCGGTCGGTTGCGGATTCGAAGAGCGCGGGGACACGAAGCACGGCTTATTCGTCGGTCGCCGCAGAGAAAAACCCAGCCACGAGAGTATTTTTGTGCCGAGCGTGCGTAATGATAACTCATGCCAGAAACTATCCTCGTCGCGGTCGATGGGTCCCCGCTATCGAAGCGAGCCTTCGAGCAAGCGCTCTCCGATGCCGAATCGGAGGTCGTCGCACTGCACGTTATCGACCCGACAGACCCCGGGTACAGCACGCCATTCGACGTGGATGTGAGTCTCGAACCACTCCACGGGACGGACGAGTGGTACGAGCGAGCGGACGAACTCGCCAGCGAGGTGTTCGAAGAACTCACCGAACTCGCCGAGGGAAGCGGCCTCGAAGTCCAAACAGAGACGCTCCGTGGCGAACCCGCGCGGGCCATCATCAGATACGCCGACGAGAACGATGTTGATGCAATCTACGTCGGTGGCCACGGACGCTCCGACGTGGCGGACCCCCTCTTCGGGAGCGTTGCCGAACTGATTGTGAGTCGTTCCCCCGTCAACGTAATGGTTGTTCGATAAACAGGTATCGGCCGAGTTCAGTTACCTCGCGAACTACTCCGAGGTCAAATCAAAGGAAATCAGATTTCCTGTCCCAGCAAATCGCTGAACGATTTGCGAGACCTCGAAGCATTCTCCTTGATTATCTGTCTGATTGCCCCAATTCCCGGTGTTCGGGAAGGATTCCGCCGGCTTATGTGTTACACTGTCGTAGACTAGCACGGGTGGTCAGAGATGCAAACTAACGAAACCCGGAAAGCCGAACTGTGGATTCGGCCGATTCGTGATGGTCTCGGCGAAGAGCATCAGTCGCTCGTGGTGCGGTTAGAGCGCCTCATCAACGAAGGTCTCCTCGACGATATGTGTATTCGAACGTGGGACCACGACGTGGATGTCGAGTCAGATGTCGCACCGACGAAGCGTGATGCGCTCATCCGGGAGCGCCTCGCCGAGTGTGAGCAGTGGGCCCAAACCGAAGATGTCGACCTGCCGTCTATCGAAGAACACGCGACAGTCGGCTCCGGCCGGATGGGACCCTCACACGACACGGTGGTGCTACCACAGACGCTGGTCGTACTATTCCGCGGCGAAGAGATAGAAGCAGTCTATCCGTACGAACGAGACGGGCAGAAGAAGACGGTCGCCGACTGGGTCGAGGATGCAGAGTCCTTCCTCGGCATCGACAACGAACAGGTCGAGGTGTGAGCGTCACGCTCGGGGAGGGCTCGGCGGTCGAAGTGGAGACAGAGAAAAGAGAGAACGCGTTACTGCTCGGACAAGCAGTCCGAGCCAAGCGTAGTCGAGACGAGTTGGTCAATCCCGCGTCGAAGGCGCTCGGAGGTCGATTGCGGTGAGATACCAAGTTCGTCGGCGAGGTCTGAGAGTGCCACGTTCCTGGGAACGTCGAAATACCCCTGCTCTGCTGCGAGCATGAGTACGCGTCGTTGTTTGTCACTCAATCCGTATCGCGTCGAATCGCCACTGTCGCCGCGGTAGATTCGATGAACGGACATCTCGAGACCCATCTCCCGACAGAGCTCCCGGTACTGAATCAGTGCGTCGCGGTCGGGGAACCGCATTCTCGTATGAACGCCGTCGGAAGTGACCGTCACGTTGAGGCGTGAGGCACCGACTTCGATATCGTTGGGATAGATGACTACCTCTGCGTCCTCCGAGACCTGCACTCGATACAGACGTCGGTCCGAAAGCGACTCCATCAGCTCCGGGTCGGTGACGGTCTCATCGCTCTCCATCGCGGCTTCGAAGGTATCGAAGTCACCTCCACAGGCCCACAAGAAGAGCACCGGTCGTTCGGGGTCGGTTGCGATTGCCTGTTCGACCTCGAGTCGCATCGCAGGAGCACGCTCGATAGCGGCGGCCAGTGGGAGGTCTGGACTTCGAATGATGAAATCCGCGATACAACTCATTGTTCGGGGCTACGTGGCGGGTGGTGTAAAACCCCGTACATTAGGTTCGCCGAATAGGAGGACCGAATGAATGGGCCCGGGCAAGGCCCAAAACGTTGTCAGAGGCACGCCCACTGGCACGACAATTGTCGTTCGGGATTGTGGGCGCTTGAGGTTATTCGCCCGAGGTACCTATACATGCGCCCTGACCTATCAGGGCATTATATGTCGCCAACGAAGCGTTACCCTTACTCGCGGTCACGCAGTGGTGGTGATATGAACGTCCCCTGCGTCCGTGTCCCCCGTGAATCTGGGGAGGCGACGCGCCGGCACCTCGCCGATGCCGATTTGCTGGACCACGACCACGAGATAACCGTCTCTGAGGGGAACCTCTACATCCCTATCGTCGATGCTGACGCAGTCCCGAGCGAGTTCGAAGTTGTCGACTACGAGCCGCCGAGCCGAGAGACCCAGACCACACCCACCGACGTACTCGGATTCGAACCGTCGTACGAACGACTCGGCGATATCGTCATCCTCGACGAAGACGACCCGGACCGCGCCCGCGAAATCGCCGACGCAATCGTCGAATCCGACCTCAAGGCGGACACTGTCGTCAACCGCGCCTCGAAAATCAAAGGGGAACTCCGCATCCGCGACTGGGATGTACTCGTCGGCGAGTCGACAGAGACGGTCCACCGCGAGTACGGACACGAGTTCCACCTCGACATCGATACGGTGTACTTCTCGCCGCGACTCGCAACCGAGCGCCACCGAATCGTCCAACAGATTCGCGACGGCGAGCACATCTTCGACATGTTCGCTGGAGTCGGTCCGTTCGCAATTCCGGCCGCAGCAGCCGGTTCCGAGGTCGTCGCGTGCGACCTGAACGAAGCGGCCATCGAGTTCCTCCGTGAAAATACGACTCGAAACGACGTGGCCGACCGTATCACCGCAATTCACGGCGACGTACGCGAGGTGGCCGACGACTACGAGGGGTGGGCAGAACGGCTCATCATGAACCTCCCACACAGCGCGAACGAGTTCCTCGAAACGGCCGTTCGGCTCGCTGGCGACGAGTGTGTCATCCACCTCTACGACATCCAACACGAGGACGACCCGTTCGGCCCGGGACTCAACGCCGTCCGCGCCGCCGCGGAACCCGAGTACGAAGTGGAGGTACTCGAGGAGAAAATCGTCCGCTCGTACGCGCCTCACGAGTACAACGTCTGTTTGGACGTTCGCCTGACGAAACCGTAACGACGCGTGGTGACGACCGGCAGACACCGGGTTGATTCGCAAGTCTTAATTACGTAACCGGGGTACGGATGAATGCGTTCGAAAGCCCACTGCGCCGGTGTAGCTCAGCTGGCAGAGCGATTCCTTCGTAAGGAATAGGCCGAGGGTTCAAATCCCTCCACCGGCTTCACCTGATTCCTTTACCATCCCACAACGCAACCCCAGAGACGAGAGTCTCTGGTCAGGGGGTGGATCGGCGTGAGTCTCGCGCCCTCTCGGAAGGCGGGAGACACCGTCGAATCAACCCTTCTTCAGGTTCACACAGAGCTACGGCACGTTTCGGACCACGAGCACGAACATCACGACGCGCTCACCACCGAGTTACTCACGCCGAGTCGTGAGCTTCCGTTCGTCGGCATCTGTCTCCTCGAACCCGGGACTGTCGTCGAGATCAAGAGCGCGATGGTCGTCTACGGCGAAGCGCAGCGCCGCGGACGCTTCTTACTTCGACGGAGCCAGCACGACCACCTCCTCGAGGAGGGCGGCGTCTACCTCTTCGCCGTCTGTGCGCCGAATCCTGCGCGTGACATCATCGCCGCGAAGGTCGTCCCGGCGAGCCTCGTCGACGAGTTTGATTTCTCGTGGGTCTCGCGGAAGACCCGCTCCGACTACGCACAGGTCACTTGGACGCAGGTCTTCGCGCCCAAGGAGGTCGAAGGGCAGTGAGCGTCCGCGGAACCTATTTCACGGCGCTCGCGAACGGCGAAGCCATTCCAGCAGGCCGGGATCGCGTCTTCGCCATCGTCCGAGATGTGCCCGAGTGGGCCGAGGACCTCATCGACCGTGCGGTCCCGCACCTCGCACCACCAGAGTCTCTGGAAAAGGCTCGTCGTCGGGTCGAAGAAGCCGCTGAGAAAGACGACGACGTTGACGATGCACTTGCTGTCTCGTGGCGCTCGACCGACTACGAGACACGCTTCCAGACTTACCTTCGGTCGTCCGGTGCGCGCCAAGTTCTCTCGAAAGTGCAATCCGACGCCGAAGAGCGGGCCGTCTGGCTCGTCTCGTGGCGCGCTGATGACCTCTACGACCATCGCCGCATCGTCCTCGCGGAACTCCGTCAGCGGACGCAGGACGGCCCATGCGACGAGGGACAGCACCGATGGCGGCGCGGCACTGTCGTTGGCGTCTCTGTCTGTGATATCTGCGATTACTCCTCGCAGTCTATCATCGACTGGTTCGGTCAAGATGTTCGCATCGCCTACGGAGGTGACCGGCGGTGAGCGACCGTCAGTCAGTCCAGGGTACGCTAGCGGGCCACCAGCAAGACCCGGACGATAACGAGTACGCTACTCCTCCGGAGATTTGGCGGCCCCTTTCACGCGCAGTCGGGGGTTTCGACCTTGACTCCGCAAGTGGTGCCGAACCTACGCCAATCGCTCCGACACGGTTTACTGCAGAGGACGACGGCCTGAGACAACCATGGCACGGGAAGGTGTTCTGTAACCCGCCGTGGTCCACGAACGGTGACGGAAGCGCGAAACACGACTGGTTACAGAAAGCACGAACCGAAGCGAGCCGCGACGCCGTCGACGTCGTGGTCATGCTTCTTCCAGCGGATACCTCCGCTCACTGGTTCCATGACCACGTTCTCGAAGCAGAAGCGATCTGTCTCGTCGGTCCGGGTCGGATACCGTTCATCGGTGAAAACCGAAACCCCTCATTCCAACTGTCGATTTCCGTATTTGGCGAGGTACAGCGTCCGCTTCTCGATGCGCTTGATACACTCGGGGCGGTCATCCGTGGGAAGACTGTCTACGAACCGGCCATCCAGACGAGATTTGGAGGTGACCGGCGGTGAGCGACGACCCGCATCCCGGCGAGGTCGTCGCGGAGTTTTCGGTCCTCGACGAGGCGACCGCCGTCACGTCGGACGAAGACGACACCGTCGCGTCCGCAGTTGAAGGTGAGTACGTTCCGGAACACCTCGACGAAGACGTCCAGGAGGAACGCGACCGCGTCGAGTTCGAACTGCCCGAGTACGTCGCCGCATGTCGGTACTGCCAGACGACCTTCGAGAGCGAAGAAGCCGCGCTCGAACACGAATGGAACTGCGACCTCGAACCGACCGGTGAGTGTCGCTTCTGTAGTGGTACGCACATTCG
The DNA here is from genome assembly GCF_000306765.2 of Haloferax mediterranei ATCC 33500. Classification (NCBI taxonomy): domain Archaea; kingdom Methanobacteriati; phylum Methanobacteriota; class Halobacteria; order Halobacteriales; family Haloferacaceae; genus Haloferax; species Haloferax mediterranei. The sequence goes on along the minus strand of NC_017941.2, from coordinate 883,941 downwards.
GAGGGACGTTCGCGAGGATCACTTCTACTCGTGCGCGGAGGCAGAGATGCACGAGCGTCGTCAGAAGCGTGGCGTACGCGCTCGGACGATGCGCGGGCAAGACTCGAAGACAGCCGTTTCAGGTCTTCGGAAGTTCCTCTTGCCGCAACCGCACGAGTTCGCGGCGTACCTCAAGTGGGATAAGTCGCTGAAAACCTACTTCGGACTCGTCTCACTCTACAAAATGCACGACTTCGAAGAGTACGGCAACCTCCGCGCCGGGATCGAGTTCGATGACGAAGAGTGGAACGTCGAGTTCGGGTACGCCGACGAGCCTGGTCTCGCGACGCCAGACGACGATACCGACCTCGGTCGATGGGACTGGCGACTCGAGGGAGACGAAGTCCCCGAGTTCATCGTCCGCGTCTATCCCGAAGCCTACAGCTCGTTCACGGACGCGAAGGACGACAACCGGAAGCGCGCGTACTTCCGTGTCCGGCCGCGATGTCCCGGTATCGAGTCCAAGAGCGGCAAGTCGATTCCGAATCCCCACGGCATTCTCGGCGTCGACGTCGAGACGCGTGGGAGTTACTTCGAGTTCGACCAGTACCCGAGCGTGCTGTTCGAGGCGCTGCGCGAACTTCGCGAGCGGCAAGACGAATTCGGTTGGAATTCTTTTACTGGAATCGATTATCAGGCACTCTCGCCGGAGAATGTCCACGACTCGTCGAACATCACTGACGCCGAGCTTTACGTGCGCGCGAAGAAGGGCGAGACTGGCAAGGTGTTCGCGCTCGACGGCACACTCCACCGCATTTCACTGATTCTTGGTCGTGAGCGAAGCGGCTACTCGAAGACTGTTCGCGATGACCGCGAGTGCGCTGGCTACTACCACACCGCGACGATCTGCGCGATGCGCGCTGCCGAGGTCGTCGGTGGTCACGAACTCCCCAAGGAGTTCAAGCACTACCACATGAAGAACCCCGAGGCGGTCGCAGGTACTGAACTGGAGAACCCGAAGGTCGGTGTCTCCTACCAGAACTCGCTGTACGACGACACGCTTCGGTTCAAGAACGTCGACCGACTCCACAAGGAACTCGAGGAAGGACTGCTGAACGTCCTGAACTGGTCGGACCTGTCGGTGACACCGGACCACCAGAAGTACGTCGCGGACGACTACTTCAAAGTCGAAGGCGAGGCGCGGATGGTCAAAGTCATCGACAACCCGCTTCCGCGTATTGCTCAGCAGCAGGACGACGAGATTCGGAAGTTCGCCGCCGCTGGGAATATGTACGAGACCGATATCGACCTCGTCGACGAACTCGCGACCGACGGCGGTAACTGGTCACCAGCGGAACTCGCCGAGGCGATTGGCAAAGATATCGATACTGTGTATAAGTCGTTGAAGCGTCTCGGCGACCTGGTCATCCACGAGTACGGTCACGTCGAACTCGCGTCGAAGCACATCGCGAACGGGATCGTCGAACACATTGAGTCCGCGCGGCGGACTGTCGAGGCCACGCTCGAGGAAGCTGCCGACGACATCATCCGCGCGGACACCTACGGCGGTGGAGACGGCCCGTGGGAACGCTGGCTGCGCAACTACGTCCGTGGCCGTTCCGATGATCGCGACGACGGTCGCGAGCGTCTCGAGCTTGCACCACAGGAGACGCGCCAGGAGGTCAAGCGTATCCTTCGGACTGGCGCTGCGAAGTGGGCAGAGGTGACTGGGAACGACTGGAAGCAGTTCGCCCGCGAGTTCGCTGTTGTCGGTGAGGCCTACGACACCTCCGCTCCGTTGACGTACAGCTTCGGTGAACTCCGTCAGCTCGTCGGCTGACGTTCTGTTTGCTGAGTGGCGACACTGTCCTTCCAGTGTAGAAGTGGCTTCTTTTGCAGGTTTTTCAGGCGCGTAGCGGGTGCAATTTTCTGGACGTCGTCTCGACCGCCCAGCGACCGCCACCGCCGTCACTTCGAATCCGAGGGGTCCCCCCTGATTCTCCGTTAGATGTGTGGCTAAAGAGCCACACTCCAAGATTACTTCCGGCCCCTTCGGGGCCTCCAGATGAAGCACATGAAACGGAGGTCGCCGCGCCTACTCGGCGCGGCTTGCCCGCACGAAAAATTTGGGTTCGATACGTAGCTGGGGGTCTCGCGGTCAACGATCTCGGTCAGAGTTCGGGTAGGTGTGTGCTGTTTTCCGGCTTGTCATCCAATTCACTTATTGGGTGCGTGCGAAACGTACAACGCAGATGGGTGGAGACACATTCCAGATCACGGACCTATCCGCTTTGCGTCCGGAGAATTTCAAGCTCAGAAACACGAAGTTCCTGATGGAAGATAGCCTCCACTACGACGTGCAAACTCACGAGTCACGACAGCAACTCAGGCACGATATCTGGGTCGTGAGAAATGGGGATATCAAACGTGTCTTGGACGACTTCCCCCGAGATGAACCACTACTCGACCAGTGCGCATTTTGGATGCACGCAGTTGTTGGAAAGCACTTCTTCCCAGATGCGAATCATCGAACCGCAATTGCGCTTCTTCGCCAACTCCTCGTAGAAAACGGCATCAACCCTGGGAAGTGGTCTCCCGAACGGACGAGGCAGGCGCGCGATGAGTCACACCGAGTCAGAAGAGAAATTGAACCGATTCGACTAGATTCGCTCTACGTACGTGATGAATTGTGGGAAGTCTGGAAAAGATATTTTGAAGACGTATTCGAACCAGAGCCGATCGAAAAGATCTAATCTACTCTTCGTCGTCTTCCGGTTCGTCTGCGAGGGCAGCATACAGCTCGTGGTTTTCCTCCACATCTTGAGCCATCTGCTTTTCTGCTTCCCAGTTGACGCTCATACTCTATCTAATGGCTATCGCTGTATTAGGATTTCCGGTGAGGAATCTCCTTAGCAACTGCGTCGGAAGAGGGGAATTAGTGCCAATCTACTGGTGCTCGAAAACGAAGGTTCCCGTACAGACTGTCCGTATCTTCGCTTCATTAAGCGACCAACCACCCTGTACGAGTGTACGAGATGATCGCCTGCTACACCCGGGTCTCGACAGAGGACCAGAACCTCGACCGACAGATCGACGCCACCCAGAAGTATGCCCAGCGGACGTTCGACGTCGGACTCGACGAACTCGAAGTCTACCGCGACAAGTCGACTGGGACCGATACGAATCGTTCGGCGTACAAACGGATGATGTCGGACGTCGAAGCTGGTGCCGTCGACGCTGTGGTCGTCAACAGTATTTCGAGAATTGCCCGGTCGATTCGCGACCTCGACCGGACAGCAGAGCGAATCGGTGATTGTGGCGCCGAGTTGCACATCATCTCTGAGGGGTTCGCGCTCCGCCCAGATGACGACGACCCGTACCAACGGGCGATGTTCCAACTGCTCGGGGTCTTCTCAGAGTTAGAAGCTCGGATGGCCCAGCAGCGGACGAAAGAGGGGATTGCTGTTCGAAAACAGAACGAAGAGTATCATCACGGACCAGCACCACTCGGATTCGAGAAGGACGACGGGTTGCTCGCCGAGGGCGAAAACTACGACCAAGTCTGTGCAGTATTGGAGATGGTTACGAAAGAGAATCTTTCGAAGCGGAAGGCAGCGAAGGAACTGCAGACGTCACGCGCTACGGTCGATAGGTGTCTTGATCGAGGGACGCTCTACGGACTTTGACCGGATTTACGGCACTCGTAGCTGACTTTGACTTCCAAAACGTCAGTTAATTATTAGACGTTTAGCACTCCTGAATTGGGTTAACAGTGAGTTTTGAGTGCTGGAAAATTCCAAGGACAGAATTTTCTCGATAGTATAATTCTTCCATGGGCAACAAGTCAGACGCCTATATCTAACAAGCACAGTTATCGAATATCGTCAGATACCTTTGATTTTTCAACATTCAACAAGATGCTAACTTTATGAGCGAGAACGATCAGTTTAATAATCAGATGGGTGACCTGATGCGGTCTGAGGCCCAAAAATTAGTTTCAGAATTTAATCAAATAAGATCAAAATATTCACATGGTGGTCTGAAAGGAAGTGATACAGAAGATATCGTACAGGAATTTCTCGAACAATATCTACCGAAAACCTATGGCTTCGGAAATGGCCAAATTATTGACTCAAGTGCACAGATCTCTAAGGAAGTAGATATTGCCATTTGTAATCAATTCCACCCTTTTACGTATTCAAAAAATGGGAGGGGTATGCTATTCGCCGAGGGTGTTGATGCAGTTGTCGAGGTCAAGTCAGTACTAAATGAATCCCACCTTCGAAAATCGATTAAGAATTGCCGTTCTGTGAGGTCTCTAAACGTGCAAATTCCTGCTGGGACTCATTGGTGGGATGGAGAAACTGACGGGAAAAAAAGAATGGAAACAACCCCTTACGCAATTTTTGCTTTTGAGTGTCCATATACATTAAAAACCCTAGACGAAAAAAGAGAAAAAATAATAGATGATTTGGATATCCAAATTGACGAGGCTGTTGACCTCATCTACGCCATAGATACTGGCCTGATAGTACTTAACCGAGACATCGACGATATGGTTCTGTGGGGTGAGGAACTCGGTATTCGCAGCCCTGGCTACGTTCGAAACACTTCAGAGCCAGATCTTCTTCAGTTTCTACTGTTCCTTCAGGATAAGATGCCGAACATTTCATATATACCAAACATAATGAAGCAGTATATTGATTTTGACATTCCCGAATAGTTCATTCTTGGAAACAGTCCAATTTTGAGATCTACAGCCCAATCTCCGTGGCTTCGGCCTCAGAGCGACTAAATGACGAACTATCCGCTGGAGCAATCCCGATATCAGCGAGTGACCGCTCGATGAGTGGTTTTGCTCGTTCGACGTCACACATCTCGACTGTTTCGGACATCCGCATCCGAGCGGACGCCTCCGCGAGACGCTGCAGCGCGTCGAGTTTCCGGGCCGTAATCGGAAGCGGTGGTCCGTCGTACTCGGAGTGCCCCATCTCAGATGCGTACCGTTCGGGGAGCGAGGTCTTCGTCTCGACGAACCACTCGCGCATCTCGCGCTCGACCTCCGGGTCGTGAACAACCGGGCGGATGGCCTTCGCGGCCGTGACGTAGGCGGTGAACTCGTCGCGGTCCAGTCGCACCGACGGCCCCGAAGCGTCTGGTTCGACCTCGTCACCGACCGCACGTCGGCCTGCACGTTGGCGTGAGCTGACCATCGTGTCGGAGATGTCCCGAATCTTATCTTCGTCTTCCTCTGACCGAACCGTGAAGATGAGGTCGAACCGCGAGAGGAGCGGTGATTTCAGTTCCACCTGTTCGGCGATATCCTTCGATGGGTCGAAGTGACCGCCGGTCGGGTTCCCTGCCGCGAGAAGCGCCGTCTCGGCCGGGAGAGACGCGTTCTTCCCTGCTTTGGAGACATGCACCTGTTGGGATTCGAGCGCCGTATGCAACGCGTCGAGGTCCGACGTGTCGCCCTTGTCGAGTTCGTCGACGACGGCGAGTCCTTTGTTTGCTCGAACCAGCGTCCCCGCCTCGATGCTGAATTGTTCGGACGAAAACGAGTCTTTCACAATCGAGGCCGTCAGGCCCGCACTCGACGAGCCGGTTCCGTCGGTGAGCGCTCCGCGTGGTGCAATTTCGTACGCTGCTTCGAGGAGGAGCGTCTTCCCCGTCCCCGGGTCGCCGAGGAGGAACATATGGGAATCTCCGCGGTGTCGCGTGCCGTCCTCGCCGGTTCGCGCCCACCCGCCGAACAGTTGGAGTACCAGCGCCTCTTTGACGTGCCAATGGCCCTGGTGCGATGGAGCGAACGAATCGACGAGGATGTCGAAGGTGTCCGGTGCCGACGCGACCTCGTCGATGATGTCTTCGTACTCGGAGAGATCGGCGTCCTCGAACCCACCCTGTTCGACCGTGTAGCCAGTCCCGACGAGGTCCTTTTCGAACACGACATCACCGGTGTAAACCGGGTTCAGGCGTCCGAAGAACGTTGTTCGCGTGCCGCCCTCGACGCGGGTATCTCCTGCGAGGTCACCCGTCAGGTGGATGTCGATGTGTTCGGTCTCTCCGCGGGCGTTCTCAGGAGGTTCCTGCAGTCGGATTTTCTGGTAGTTCGTCCATTGTGACTGTGTTTCGTTGAGCCGGAACGGTCCCTGCAGGTCACAGCCTTGGCATTTGTGTGGTTCACGAAGACTCCCGAAGCCGTGTTGCGGGATATAGGTCATCGTCCCGCAGCGAAGACACTCGAAGGCGGCTTCTTTGACCAGCGGGTTCACCTCCGTACGCTTCGTGATTTGGCCTTCGAGCGCCAGCATTCGGCCGATCCAATCCTCTGGCGAGAACCCACCAACATCGTAGGTTGCATCCTCTGGAAGATTCACGACTGAGACGCTCGTTCGGGCCATCGGCTTCTCACGACCGGGCACGTCGAACTCACGGACCACTGCTTCGAGCGCTTCGAGTGTCGTTTCTGGTCGAGAGATGACATCGCTCGCGACGCCCGACACATCGGACAGCGTCAGCTCTTCGGTCCCGTCGACATCCGCTTCGAACCGGGCGATGTCCTGCCAGTCGATTCCGAGACGGGTTTCGTCTGGGTACGCTTTCGACAGCTGGTAGATATCGTTGTGAGCGACTTCCTCGACGATTTCCGCTAGACGATCTTCGTAGCTCATGCCAGACCTCCCAGAACCGATGCCCAGTCGAACGACAGCGCTTGGTCGACAGCCGTCGCGAGGAGTTCCCGGCCGCGACTCACGTTCAGCGAGACGATGCCAGCGACGAGAAGCGCCGCCAGTGTGAGCGCAACGACCTTCGCGTCGTGAGCCGCGGTCGAGGCGACGCCCGCAACCAGCGAGCCGGCTTTCGCCGCTCTATGGACGTAGCTCACCACGACCAGCAACACGAGGAGGCTCATTACCGAGACGCCCTCGAGGCCGATAGTCGACAGGACCCTCGAAAGCGTCTCTCGTGCGAGGTCCATCATTTCTTGTCACCTCCGATCTGGAAGACCGTTTCCGGTGCCTTCGCCTCGGCAATCCGTGCCTTCCGGCGGGTGTACCACCAGTAGCCGAGACCACCGGCCGCGAGCATCACCCCGAGCACTGCCGCCAGCGGAAGTGCGGTGTCGAGGGCCGACTGAATAGGACCTGTAATCGATTCGGGTGAGATGAGCAACACGCCCACGAATCCAGCGACCACCAACGCGAGTAGAACCATCGGGCGTTCGTACACCGGCGTCGTTCTCGATGACGAGACGCGTCTTTCGGTGTACGCGATAGCACCTGCGATGATGACCAGCACGATTGCCGCGACGAGACCCGGATTCAACACCGGCATTGCCGGGACATAGTCACCGGCAGCGCTCGCGACCGACCCACCGTCAGTGAAGAATCCACCCGAACCAGTAGCATCGGACGACTCCGACTTGCGAATGACAAGAATCTCCTCAGAGTCGTCGTCTTTCAGAGATACCGTCTCTTCGGCCAGTGCTGAGTCTCGCTGAGTTCCGACCGTCGTCGAGTACAGGATGTACTTATCGCCAGCCGACGGCGACAAGAACGTGTACGTGACGCCATCGCTCGTGTGAGCGCCCGGTGAGACCGATATCTTTGGTTCCGTTGTCGAGGGCTCGGTGATGCGGAACCGTGATTCGCCCGTCGCGACGTTCACCCGAACCGGGATGGTCGAGACTCGGAACGTCGAGGATGTGGACGCACCGGGCAAGTGAAGCCGATGGTAGCCCGTCGAGGTCACCTTGTCGAACTCGGTGTCGCCGAACGATTCGTTGTAGGTGTAGTGAAGCCGCCCTTCGTCGGGTGACCCACCGAGCGAGATGTACGAGTCGTTCGACCACGAGTCGATCCGGATTTCTGAATCGAGACGCTCACCCAGCGGTGTCGGATCAGTGACCGTCAGCGACCCGTTCACTGCGACGACCCGCTGGCCCGTCGTCCGGATGGATACGGTATCGCCACCATCGACTGTTCCGAGTTCGACTGTCAGTGTCGTGCCGTCGAGGGAGTAGTCGCCCGGTGCGACTGTCGACCACGAACCGCCGTTCGTCCGCCTCTCGATGTTCTTGAGGGACGCAACGTTCGATGCGAATGGTATCGTGAGTATCGAATCTTTTGTGTCAGTTGAGTAGGTCCGTGAGACGTTGTACGATTCCGTCCATTTCCCACCCGAATACGTAACCGTCTGGTCATCCTGTGCCGTATGGTTCAAGACAACGTCAACGACCGGGCGAGGTGCGTCTGCCGATGGAGCCGAGCCAGTCGTCACGGTCACATTGTTCGTCCCAGTCGTTAACCACGAATCGTTCATCGGGACAGTTACTGACTCGCCCTCTGCGAGTGACCCCGAATACGTCTGCGTGTGTCCGTTTAGTCCGATTCCAGGGTCACTTGTGGCAGTCTGTTCTTCAAGGAGAATATCCACACCATACGAATATCCGTCCGAGTCGGAGAACGAAATCGACGAGGTCGACGACGTAAGCGGTAGCTCTCCCCGTGCAGTCCCGTTCGTCGTTGACAGGTCTATCGTCCCGGACGGTCCCGTGACACTCGCGTTGAACGTGCCGGGTGCGCCGTGCAGGTACGACTTCCTCGGGACGACGTACGCCCCGCCGTAACTAGCAAGGTACCCGTCAATATCGTCGTCTAGGGTAGAATTGGTGTCTAATTCCAAGCCACCCGACGCGGAGTTTGTAACGACGAACTCGAATGTGACCGGCTTTGTCGGGTCAACATCAACCGGGGAGAACGAGATTGTTTGATTCCCGGAGCTTGAAGGACTCCAATCTTGTTTCACGAGCGTCGCGTCGGCTTCTCCGTACTTACTGTCAGGTGCCTCGTTAATGAGGTATACGTCGATGATGTGGTCCCCTTTATTGTTGAGCGGGAGGGTTATGCCGGACACTTTCGTGTAACCGAGGTCAAACCCAATCTCACCGTAGTTGTCCCCACCGTAGACGAGATACCCGGTGTTGTCTGCCGATCCTGTCCAGTGCGTTCCGGTCGCGCCGTCCTGAGACGACACCTCAACAACCGGTTTCCCGTTCGCAGATGGCCCACTGGGGTTGACATCCCCACCAATCGAGAGGGGAATCGAATCCCCGTCCGTAACGCCCGTAGCGGACTCGTTATCCCAGCCTTTGGCATTCCGACCAGTAAACTCAACAGTCAGATTGCTCGCAGCATCCACCGAGTTTAGTGAGTAATCGAGCGACGTGCCGTTTGTTGCGGCTGTCGCGGTTACCTCGACCGTCCCCGAGAACGTCACAACGTTCGACGAGAAATGCGCCACGTCGAACAGCAACAGGCCGCCCTCATATCGGACAGGAGACGACCACTCAGAACCGTCATCGTGCGTCCCGAACACCCGCTCGGGCGTGTATCCGAGCGCGTCTCGAAGCGCACCCGCATCTATCGCGACCGTCCGCCCAGTCGAGTGTACGTCGTCGCGCAACACCAGAACGGTCTCGCCACCGCCGACGGTCGTCCCATTCACGTAGTCTGATGCACGGTCGGGCGTCGTCGCGATAACTTCCAGCGACTCGGCATGGTCGGATGCCATGACCGACCCTTCGAGGTCCGCCGCTCGAAGCGACGGGTTCGAATCGACTGGGAAGTCCTCGCTAACGTTCGCGTCTGGAACACCGACGAGACCACTTGGCGCGGCCGTCGCGATGCCGACGAATGGTGCCAGCGTCGATGCGAAAATCATCGCGACCAGGAGGACGCTCACTACCCGGTGGGGGGCCCCCCGAATCGGCCCCCCGGGGGGTATTTCACAATCATGATTATAATACGCGCGCGGGAGGGATGTCAGCCAATCCGACAGTTTGCGGAAAATCTGGCTCATGCCGCCTCACCTCCCGCATCCGAGGCTGACTTAAAGGGATGCGAAGTCGAAGGAATGCGAGCAACGACGACGGAATCACCACTCGAACCCACCATCCGAACCACGACCTCGCCGTCCTCGAGGGCCGGTTCCTCGAACTCCAGGTCGTCGATTGGGGAGACCAAGTCGTCGCCGACCGCTCCGGTCTTGGCTGATATCCATCCCGAACCCGGGTCACGGACGTAGAGACGGTGGTCTATCTGGTTCTGCCATTCGGCAAACACTGAATCATCGAATTCTGGGTCCGACTTTTGCTCGGTCACGATCTTCGTCGACGGGAGATCGTCGGGCGTCCCGAGGCGGATACGGAGCCACCGGAAACGGTCTTCCAGTGCTTCGGGGATGTCCTTCCAACCGAAGTACGAGAATTTCGCCTTGTTGTAGCAGAGACCAGTCCCGATCTTGAGACCCGACGTGAGGTCAGTCGTCATCGGAATGTTGTCGAACCCGACCGGCCACGTCCCTCGAACTTTCTTAATCGGGTTCGGAGATTCGTCCGGCATCTGAATCCGCCACTTGAACTCGCGGCGAATCTTCTCGTGAACGTTCTCCTCGTAGTGACCGAAGTAGAACTGGGAGAAGCGAGCACGTCGAGACTCTGCCCACAACGACCGCAAGAGGTCGATTTTGTCCCACAGTCGTCGGCCGGAAGAGTTCCGTGCCGACTGGGGCACGAAGTCGCCGACCTCGTCGAAGATGAGTGCGGTCCAGCCAACGTGCGTACCGTGTTCCGTGCGGGCGAGAATAAACGCAAACCACCAATCGGTGAGTGGCGTTGCGTGCCGACCCTCAGATGGGTCTGCTTCCCACGCCGGGACGAACGGCAGCGGCTCACCGACCCGCTGCGTCTCTTCGGTCAGCTCGCGACAGCCGCTGAAACTCGGGTCCGGATAGACGACGTTGAACGTGCCAGGTTTCTGGTCGGCCAGTTGGTCGATGAGGTCGAGCACGTCATCGTAGTACCGGACATCGCGAGCAACATCCTCGATGTCCGCCTCGTATCGACTCTCATCTTCGTCTTCCCACGTCGCCTCGATTGTGGCGTTTGCGGGGAGCCAAACGGTCGCCCAATCTTTGAGTCTGAGCCACTCAGACCGCGCCGGTGACCCGCGCCAGATGACCTTGTTCGCGGTCATCTCCTCGACGAACGGGAAGTCTTCCATCAACCGAATCGCGAGCGACGCTGCTTTCGTCGACTTCCCCGATCCGCGGTCGCCCTTGATGAACGCGTCCGTACCGCGTGGGGTTGTGGTTACTGTCGGGTCCCGTTCGTGGACGATAAGGTCGGGATAGACTCCCGACTTCACCTGTCCCGGCTCAAGGACGTAGTCGTCCGGGTCGAACGGGGGAATACCGAACTTCTGGCGCATCTCGTACGCGTCTGTCTTCCAATGCTTTGGTGCGGTGTGAGAGACCGCTTGTTGCGTTCTCTCGCCCCAATCGTGCCCCTGTGGCGGGGTTCCATTATTACATGACATAACTAACCACTTGGAACAAACGTCTCTTCCTTCGCAATCTGTGGCACCTCTGTCGCGCGGCCGGACACCTGGCGGGCGCTCGCGTTGAAGCCGGACAGGAAAAACTCAGCTGCCCACGACTCACGGAAGAACCGTGCGCGCTCACTGTCGGTCAACATCATTCGACGAACCGGGAGTTCGAAGTACGCCGCCTCGATGACATCTGAGTCGACTTCCGCGTAGCTCGCCTGAACGACCTCCTGTCCCCACTCGACGAATGCATCTTCGTCTCGGAACCCTCGAAGGAGTTCATCGAGGAGCGTCGACATCCGCGACTGTAGGGTCCCGAGTTCGGGACGCATCGCTGGATGTGCCTGCGTCCGGGCGTTCGGAAGCGGCCCATCGTCGTCATCATTGAGATAATCTTTCGCTGACCAGCGGAACTCGCGATGAGACCTCTTGATTGCCGGTAAGAGATCCATGACAGCTATCGACCGGCGAATCTCGCTGGCAGTCGACGCCGAGAACGATTCGGGGGCATCTCGAAGAGTTCCCCACGGTTCACTGAGGAGTGCCGACATCGTCCCCGGTGACGAGACGACTTCGGCGAACCAGTCGTCCTCGAGCGCCCCCAGCGTGTGAATCGTCACCTCAGACATCCACCGAAGGACCTCTGACCGCGTCTCGAATCCATCGAGGAGTTGCTGGAACGTGTCTCGCTGGTCCGCAGACAGTTTCGCAAGCGCCCGGCGAGGAACATCACCAGCTGCGTTACTCGACCGGTAGACGCTACTCATCGTCACTCCCTCCGTCTGTACTCGCTCTCTGACCGTCGTCGCCGAGGTACCGCTTCGCCACGGTATCCATCTGCGACGCTTCTGCGCGGTCTGAGAGGGCTTTGTTCTCCGCTTTGTTCTCGGCTTTCTCGGCGTGGAACCGGTCGAACAGCGTTTCCCACGACTTCACGTTCCCAATCTGGTCTGCGTGCCGGAGCAGCGTCGCCAGTGCGTTGCCGTAGTGGACCGGTGCGAGGTCGACACCGAACCGGCCCTCGACTGGTCGCATTACTTTCGTCACGAACAGCACGAATCCACCGATGAGAAGCCCAATCGACGCCGAATCGAGGAGCACATCCCCGAGTAGCCACGACGCACCGAGCGCCGCCAACCCGCCGATGATAGCCTTCGCGTTCACGTTGGCGTTCCCGTCCTCATCGCGAATGATGAGGTCGGGGAACCGAATCTCGTGACGCTCCGCCTCGTACTCGACCGGGTTTGGTGACTCCGGGTCGAGGAAGAACAGTTCCTCGTACGGACCGCCGGTCACCTCAATCGAGGTCTGCGGCCGCCCGTTCGTCATCATATCCGCCCGGGCACCGCGTGCTCTTGCGTAGAACTTCGCCAGCCCACGCTTCACCGCTGACCGCGTCCCGTCCATCCCGCGAACCATCCGCTGAGGGTAGACATCCGCGATGAGACGGCCCGGCACGGCGTCCATATCGACCGACTGCCGACTCGACTCGCCGCCATCGGTTGCGAGGTCGTCCGCAAGCGGGTCCGGACGATCTCCGCCATCGGTCGGCGATGCTTGTCGAACCATCGAATCCATCCCGTCTTTCGCCCGCAACCGGACGAACAGCGCGAGGTAGCTGTTGTCGCCGAACCACTCCGTCGCGAGGATTCCAAGGAAGATGCCGCCGATGACTCCCAGCATCCACGGCGCGCGAATCAGCGACGACGAAATCTGATTCCAGAACAGAACCATCGCCGTCCCGGTGCCGATGAGCACCAGTACCCACGCTAACAGCGAGATACTGGGGCTTCCACGTGCTTTCTCGACGAGACGCCGACCGGCGAACAGCGTCACCGCGGTAAACCCTGCAAACGGGAGGGTGATGAGGCCAATCGCCCACGCCAGACGCGAGCCTTCGGAATTCGTCTCGATAGGCTTCGCTGCCTTCGTCGAGGCGTGGTAGAACGTCCATCGCTTCGCTCCGGGGTTCGCCAGACAGTTCGGCTCACCCGGCTCCTCGACACACATCGTCGTCCGAACCTGTTCGTCGTAGTGCGGGTGTAGGTCGATTCGAACCGGCTTCGAGTACCCCGCAGAGACCGTCACTGTCTGCGTGTGCGTCGTGACGTTCTTCGCTACCGACTCCTCGACGACAGTCCCGTCTTCGAGTTCCTTCGTGACCGTCCCGACCTTCCAGTACGCAATTCGGACGGTCACGTTCTTCGGCTCGACGCCGAATGCTCGACGCGATTCGAGCCGTACGTAGTTCCGCCGAACTGTTTCGCCCGGCTCCAAGAACGACCACATCGGCGAGTCTTCGCCCTCAATCACCAGCAACCCAGTCGGCAGCGACTTCACAGCATACTGGCCGAAGCTGCCGGATGCACGGACCGAGTCCGGGGCATTCGCTGGCTTCTCACCCCCCTGCATCAATTGGTCCATTGTCAGCGTCGGGGGGTTCGTCTCCGCCGACTGTGCGAATGCGCCCGCAGTCGCCAGCGTCGACACTGTGACCAGCACGAGCAACGCGATAGAAGCGATTCGTCGGTTCATCACGTGGTCACCTCAGAACGTCCCCCGTCGAAGGCCCACGATGCCGCCGATGCCCAACGCGACAATGGCGATACCAACGAACTGAATCGTCGATATTTGGATCGCACCCGAGAGTCCAATCGTTCCGACTCCGGCGACGACGATGCCGGAGATGAGTTCCGGCGCGTTCACGAAGATGTCTCCGAGTTCCGCACCTAGCTCGCCCAGCGACATCCCCGCCTCGTAGAGGCCGCCCATCACGCCCACAGTGAGCGCCGACAGGAATCCGACGCCACCGCCGATGGCACGTTTCGAACGGTCCCCGACGCCAGCACCAACCTCTGAGGCCGTCTTGTCTTCCTCGTACTCCAGCCACGCGAAGATGACCAGTACCAGTGCCGCGATACCAACGAGGACCACCATCCAGTTCGACGCCAGTGCCTCGACGACACTCATCGAACCACCTCGTGTGAGCTTGGGCTACTCTCCGCACGCTTCACCGTCTGTGTGTTACTTCGTTTCATTTTGTGAACTCCTGAATTTGTACAGCGAAACCACCAGCATCCCCACTGCCGCAATAAAGAACAGCGTGTTCCACGGCAGCGACGGAAGAATTTCGGGTCCGATGAATCGCGTGAACAGCGACGCGATTCCGTACCAGTCACCCGACAAGAGAAACGCCGGGTCGAGCGTCAGAAACGACTGCAGGTAGAGCATCGCGCCAGCACCTACACTGGCGATGACCGCCACCAGTCGGTCGAGCGGCCCGGATTCGTTGTCCGTCATGGTAGCAGCCCCCCGAGACCCGGAATGAAGTCTGCGATGACACGGACAATCAGGTAGGCGACCAGCGTTGCCACCGTCGCCAGTAACGCGGACGCGAACGCGCCAGCAATTGGTGCAGCGAGGCCAGCATCCATCAGCGGACCGGCGAGTACGCTACGGAACATCGCCGGGAGTTCGAGGATAGACGTCAGACCCTTCCACGCACTCGCCCCGGCCGTACCGAACGCGTCCTCGATGACGCCCGTCGCCATCGCGACCGTCCAGTCGACGGTTCCGAACACGAACTCCGCCGGTCGGAGAAACACGTTCGTCACCACCCACGTCGCGATGGTCATCACGATGAACGCCGCCGGAGCCCTCAGGAACGACCGAAGGTCGTCCGGGTTGTCTGAGAACGATGTCAGGACTCCCAAGACGCTAACACCGCCGTCGTCTGGTGAGTCCGTCGTCTCGCTCACCATATCGCGTCCCTCCGCGACCAGATGACGTGCACGATGAGGAGCACGACGATGCCTTCGAGAGCCATCAGTACCGGTGCGAACGGTCCGAACTGTACCGCCTGCACCGCTGCCGCGCGCCAACTGTCTGTGACGAGGCCCGCACTCTCACCGAGTGCGTTTGAGATGTACATCGACAGGAACCGGCCCACGAAGTCGATGAGTGAGACCTGCCAATTGACCAGTGTCGACATCAGCTCGATCTGGACAGAACCCCACAGCGTCACGCCCGCTGCGAGAAGCGTCCCGATGAGCTTCCCGACCTTGATAGACCCGTCATCTGCGACGTACTGCTTCGCCTCAGACCGCGCCATGAGTCACCCCCAAGTGTCGGCACGGTGCCGGACGACTGTCTCCGTCGCCGATACTCCGGACCACCTTCGTCATTGCTCGTCGGTGAAGTCGCCGTCTTCGTCGTTCCCGATGACCGGAAGGTCGAGGCCGAGGGCCGGAACGTCCGAGTCTCGCCTGTCGAGGTACCACGTGATGATGAACACCACGCCGATGGCGACGACCGCCGCCAGCCACGGCAGAAACGGTCCCAGTTCCGCGAACGGACCCGATTGCATCGAGGCCGCTGCCGATTGAAACGACGCCGAGACGAACCCGGCAGGGTCCCGAGTCATCGCGAAGATCCACGCCTGCCCACCGATGCCGAAAGCATCGAGGAGCATCACCGGCAGGTTCACGACCGCCTCGCCAAGCGCGATGACCGCTGACCCGGCGAAGATGAAGATTCCGCTCACCGTGGCGATGAACGCCTGTCCGAAGTTGTCGAATCGGTCCGCGAAACCGATGTAACTCCGTGCCCCGGACAGTCGCGGCCCACTACTCGACGACATCGCTCTATGCCCCCGATTTCCGCGAAATGAGGCCAATCGACACCGCGATTGTTGCAACACCAGCCGCGATGTAGTTCACGAAGCCAGAGAAGAACCCTATGATACCGCCGTCATCCGACGAGAATCCGGGCCCGCCGAGAGTCGGCTGCATTGCCGTGTACTGGTCCTCAGTGACCTTGTACTCGAACTTGATGACCGTGTACTGCCCCGGCTGGACAGTGTCGTCGAGCGTGATAGACTTGTTCAGTCCCGTGTACGCTGCCGTCTTGTCCGTCCACGACTCGATGTCCTCGAACGCAGTCGAGTTCGAGACGCCCTCGGCGACTTCCACTGACAGCACTCGGTCGCGAGTGACCGACTGCGAGTCATCGAGTGTTGGGAATGCGTAATCGAGGTCGTACACGTCCGGCAGTTGCATCCGGTACTGAACCGTGACGGTGCCGAAGTAACTGGGGTACTTGTTCCCCGTCTCTTTGAATTCAACTTTAACGGCATCCGCGCTCAGCTTCTCGGCCGTGAAGTTCGCGTCGAACGTCAGACCCTTGATTTCGGCCGAGTTCGCCCACGAACCCATCGACGTGAGTTTTCTGAGCGCCAGTTTTCCGGACGTATTCTTCTCGTAGATGTCGACCGTCTCGAGTTCGTCGTCGGAGTCGGTGTTTTCGAGGCGCGTGCCGAGCTTGTACTTCGAGAGCTTCTCGAGGTTCAGCATCGACATCGTGATGTCCGCATCGCCGTCCTTCACGACGATTTGGACCTTCTCGAGGGTACCGACCGACCCGTCACCGGCGGTGACGAGGTCCATCTGACCCATCTGTTCCTGGAAGACGAAGCCGGTCCCCGTCGAGTTCGCGATGAGGTCCGAGCCCGACGTTCGCGAGGAGTTGATATCTGCTGCGTAGTAGTCGCCGTTGTCGTCGACGGCACGGACTTCGACGACCGCGCCAGCGTCGAGTGCGGCAACGTCGACTGCCGTCGCGAGATGCTTCTTCTCGATGTCGTTCTCGATAGAGAAGTTCGAGAACTCGAAGACGGTCGTTTCACCCGATGTCTGTGACGATGTCGCGAACTGAATGCCGTCGACGCCCGTCGCTGGCGATGCATCGACCAGCGTCGTCGTGGCGTTCGTGTTCGTCGCGTCGACCGTCCACTCGCTCACCGTGAGCGCGGACACGTTGTCCTTGTTGTGCGGAAATGCGCCGAAGTCGTCCGCCGCGACGTGTGTCGGATAGAACTCGTACGGGTTGTCGATTGACCCGTTTACTTCTGCGTCCGCGAGAACGAGTTTGCCGTCGTCGTTCTCGTACCGAAGCGGCGAGTCCCATGTCAGATTGTGGGACTCTTTCGTCAGTTCGACGCCATACTGCGGGTTCGGCGTCGCGTCCGCGTCGAAGTTGATTTTCGACGAGGCGTTGGCCGCCGCGGCCGGCGTCGTCATCATCAACACGGCCATCACGACCGCGAGGGTCGCGAACAGCCGACTACTCCGCGACATTGCGAACCTCCGCTGTCGCAGATCGGTAGGTGACGAGTCCGAGCCCGCCGGCGATGAGTGCGGTCAGGAACGCGGTGACCTGTACGCTGCCACTCGCCGATCCCCAGAGCCAACCCGTGATCGCCGCGAGGAGTAGCGACCCGGCCATGGCGTAGTCGCGAACCGGGCCAGACAGTCCGTAGCCTTCGACTCGGGTTCGAGTGGTTGCGGCTGCGCCGCCGTCCGTTTCGAGGTTGTCGTCGACGTAGAACACGTGCACGTCGGCCGGGAGACGAACGTGCGGGTTCACGTCTGCGTCGACGTCGACATCGATGTCGCCATCGAGGGAGTCGACTTCCATCGCGTGGGTGTGGCCGTTCGCAGTGACTGCCACGTCACCCATCGAACGAGTCCTCCACGTCGTCGATGTGTGCTTCGTCGGATGCGAAGAGCGATTCCCACTCTTCGGCCTCCGAGCGTCGGTACTCGGCGATTTCTCCGTGAACTCCGGTTGGAGTTCGTTCATTTTCGTCAGTCATGGTGTATCGGCGACCCTCGTTCGGCAACGCCGACAGTTCATGAAACGCCAGAAGACGCGATAAGACTCTGAAAATCCGGACTTGTCGGGGGTCGTTGGTGGCCGTCTCGCGTGGTCAAGACGGGTCATCTCACCAAGATTATTATCTAGATTGGTACAGCAGTGATATCCATGGCAGTAGCCGAGTCAGAGGCCGAACGAATCGAACTGCTTCAAGCGCTCCTGCAAGCCGACAAGCGGTCCGCGTACCGGTCGGGGAACGGAATCGTGATTTCGCCGCCGCAGATTGTGGCCGGTGAAGAGTACGCTGTGTTTGGCGGGGACGTGGAAGTTCCGGAGGTGTTAGAGGAGCAGTGTGTGGCGAAGATATATCGGGTGAACGGTGATGGGGCAACCCGAGACAGTATTTAATTAAACTCACTACCGACTCCATTCTGCATATCAGAGTACGTGAAGCACAAAGGTGTAGTTCGTCGGTTTGGATGTCACAGTTGATGGATTTGACGCAGCTCCCATGGGGTCAAATTACTGGTTTTGTCACCACAGCATCAGCGACCCTTCTTGGAGTCTGGACTGCCTTTCGGCTTGACCGTCGCGAGAGTAAACGTCGGGAACTCTCAAACGTAGAGATGCAATTGCGGGCAATTCAAAAAGAGTGCTCGATCAACGACCAGATAGCTAGTTCGACGCTGAAGACGATTGAAGAGCTCCAGTATGGTGAAAAAGAAAAAACAGGCGCGGATCACTATGTCATTGACCAGTACCAGACTGACGCGTGGGATGGTGCCAACAACGAGCAACTCATAGCAGCCGTCAACGACGAGCTGTTTGTGCAGCTTCAAGAACTCTATGCAGAAATCAAGTCGGTAAACGAGCTCGTTTATCGACTACGTTCGGAGTTACTTCACCCAGAGATTGGAGAGGCCATTGAGGAGGGGGGATTCCAATATGAAGCTTGGACGATTTCTGTACTCGCCTACGACGAGAGGAAAGAAGGAGTCGGTGCAATCGGGTTAGGGCCACTCATTCGACAACGTACTCAGAAAGTATTTGGTGAGGTTGTGAGCCTTGAGTCTGAGCTGGCTGGAGAAATTGAGAGTATTCGCGAACGTCGTGATAACCTCGAACCGCTAATCACACTGGACTAATTTGATTAGAGAACCGCTGTATTGACTATCCATCTTAGATTCGGACAATTCGGACAGTTCTCACAACCGATTAAGTACCCCTCACATCGATATCTCCAGCAAAATGATCACCCGAGAGGAGGTATTCGATGTCGACGCGTTCGTTCCCGCTGATCTTGTCCACCGAAACCACGAGCTAAACCTCCTCTCGACGGCCCTCTCACCGATTATCGAGGGGAACACTGGTTCGAATACAATCGTTACCGGGCCATCCGGCGTCGGGAAGACGACGACCGCGCGCTACGGACTCACCCAACTCGAAGCAGAGGCCGACGTGAAAACGAGGTACGTCAACTGCTGGAACGACCATCGGCCGTGGATGCTCCTCTACGACATCCTCGATGAAGTCGGGCGAGTGTGGGATTTGCACCGACAGTCGACGGCGCAGGATATCCTCCTGAAACGACTTCGAGAGTCGGTCGACAAGCCGTACGTCGTCATCCTCGACGAAGTCGACCGAATCGATGACACGGGTCTGCTGTACAGTCTGGACGCGATTCCGGAACTGACGCTCGTGTTAATTACGAATCGCGAGCAGGAGCTGTTCGCCTCGATGGACGAGCGTGTTCACTCGCGGTTCCGCTCCGGGGTTCGGATTTACTGCGAGCCATACCGGGTTTCGGAGTTGGTCGAGATTCTCGATGCTCGGGTTCGCGAGGGGATGCAGTACGGTGTTTCGGAGTCGATCCTGGAGCGGATTGCCGACCACGCAGCGGGTGACGCTCGAGTCGCGATTCGGTCGCTGTACCGGGCAGCGAAGCTGGCCGGTGATGGGGAGGTGACTTCGGTGGTTGTGGATGAGGCAGTTCCGTTAGCCCGTGGTGAGTTGCGGCAGAAGACGACAAGTCAACTGAAGCCGCACGAATCGACGCTCTTGGAGATTGTGCGGGAGCACGGGCCGCTGAAGATGGGTGAACTGCAGCCGTTGTATGTGGAGGCGTCTAGTGATGATCGGACGGCGCGGTCGTTACGGCGGGACTTGCGGAAGTTGGCTGATTATAATCTGGTCGAGGCGAGAGGGGAGACGAACGGGCGGCGGTATGTGGGGTTGTAGAGTAGCATATTATCGAATTCTGTTATGTTTTGATAACTGGATGATTCGTCTCCGATACCCCTATTGAAATAACTCTCCTATGTAAGCAGTCGGATTTTCAGAATGTATGCCGTCGCCTAAATTCGAGGAACGATAAGTCTGTGAGTTCGTAGACGCCTTCCTCACTTGTCAACAACCCTACGTCTGCAAGCGAACGAAGTCGCTTGTGGACGTATTGCCGGTCGTAGTCAATGTTGTAGGCCATGATTTTGGGACTTCAATCCAATGAGGAATCGCCTGTAACCAGTACAGGTCGTGTAACTCGATTTGATGGCAAATTGGCTGATTTCTCGCTAAATCGCGTCCACACTCATTTTCTAGACTATCTTGCACCCTCCCCGAGACTATAATGAAAAAACATTTAAGATATTCCATCTCTCAGTATGCGATACTGACTGAGTTATGCAAACTAGATATACAGGGAAGTTACCCGGAATTGATGGTTGTATAGATACGTATCTGGATGCGTGGGAGATATTCCAGAATAAGGAATTCAATGTTGAGGACCTCCGATATAAATCCATTCAAAGAGGTGATGATCCAAATAATATCCCTAGTGAGAGTGCACTCAACAGTCGCCTCTACCGTCTCGCAGCTTATGGCCTTGTGGCGTGGTATGGTGAGGGGGAGTATCAAATTGCATGTCGCCCTGATGAGAGCGCAGAAGATTGGCAAAGCGAGCTTACAGAACGTCTTGAAATCATCTATGATGAAGTAGAATCGAAGAGAGAACAGCGAGAGAGAGAAGTAAGAGATGAGGAGGATGAGATTGAACTAATCGAGTATAATGGTGAAAAATATGTGAGTGCCTTCGTGGGGGACAATAGCGATGTTCAGGGTCAAGCCGGATTCTATTTGAGTATTTTAGATGAAGAGGAGGATCACACTGGCATTGTGTTGCGCTCATACCCAAGATGGGTTGTTGAGGTTGAAGAACTAGCTGAGCAAATTTGTGATGATGATGTGATGTCTGAGACCGTCTGTCCTTATCGCTTTGAACAAGTTAAGTCTGAATTACCGACAGTCGATGGGAATAAAGAATTCCGTGTGTTCCTACGAGAGACACGGTTTCTCCCGTAGAATGTGGTTCTTTTGCTCAGACTGCGGCCGATTCAAGGGCCTCGGAGAGTGTAGTGAATGCAGTCAGATTGAATCACTCTGCCTGCACGCACCGTACATGTCCTGTCCACATTGCAACACGCCTAATCCGGCGATTCGTTCTGAATGCGAGGAATGTGGGAAGTCTCTTAACGAGTAATGGACTGTAGCCTCCCACCCACTGAAATCACCTTCTTTATTATACTTGTCACCTCTATGGCTGTTGAAACAACCCTACTACTTTATAAAGACAAGTCAAAGTTCTTAGGAGGATTTGAAGAGGGCGAAGCCCGAGTTAAGAAAGAGGTGGAGCGCTACGCATCAAAGTCGCTCAACCTTGCTTCAATCACGTTTGCAGCAATAGCTTTAGTTCTCGGCTTAGATACACCACCGCAGGGGGCTCTACTCATGTTTTCATACGGATTCGTACTGTTAGTTATATCGTTCAAGGTAGAGGTTTTTGGCGCTGTCCGACGAATATGGTGGGATCTACAACAGCGTATTTTCAACTATGGCATATTATCAATAATTTTAGGGATATATCTGTACATCCATCAATCAAGAATTCAGTATGAATTTGTTGCTGACCTTCTTGTGGTAGCTGTAGTCTCAATCCATATCTACGAGTATTATTTTGATTACAAGAATCACTGAAATATTATCTGGTTTAGAACCATTTTGCCCGGCGTTCGACTATCAAGCGCCCGAGCCGGTTACTGGAAGTTATAGTAATATGAGAACTATAGCAACTATTTGCGGACGCTGGAGTGATTTCAACTCAACAGTGTATTCACTTCTCAAACTGGCTCAAAAACAGTGTCGACGGAAACCACCATCCGGACATTCCGGACACCACCCTCCCAATCTTTTCGCACTCACTAGCCACTCCTAGCATGCCGTGCTCACAGACACCGCCGCAAGTCAACTACTCGCTGTCGTCAAGAGCTTCGACTTCGGCCGCCTCAACCTCACCTGCGAGGAAGGCCCGACCAAAGTCTGTGAGTTCGTAAATCCCGTTCGTGTTGGTGAAGAAGCCGGCATCCTCGAGTACGCGCATTCGCTTGTTCACATACACGTCGTTGTAGTCGATATTGTGAGCAACGACTTTCGAGGTCGCGCCAATATCATGGGCTTCGAAGAAGAGAAAAATCTCGTAATCTGCCGGCGAGAACCACGAGATTCGTTCGACCATGTACTCAACCAATGGAATCACCGCAGTTCAAAAGCATCCACCCTTGTATCTAAATTAGCTAACTAAAGTTGTTCTGGTAGACTAACTATAGTAGTCAAGGTTTATATCGGATGGACTAGTTGATCAATACAGACGACTCTCACCGGTGCTTACTGGTCCGGTAGAAACCCCGGACCCCTGTACCAGCAGGAGCCCGGTGAGGGTCGTCGCTTACAGCCAATGACGACCGAACTAACCCACTCGCGGGGGCGAGATAAACCCCGCGACCCGAGAGAGGAATCACCGTCCAACTGCCCCGTCTGCACCACGCCCATCGAGGGCTTCACCACCAACGAACCCGGCCGCCACACCGTCGTCCCGTGTGGATGTGAACTCGGATTCGTTCGCGCGAGCGACCTCGAACAGGAGGTGACTGCAGATGAGTGACTGGAACTCCCCAGTCCCCGACGCGCAGGCGAATGCCGGCGCGAACGAACTCGCCGTCACCCTCGATATCGAATCGACGACCGTCAGGGGAAGCATCTCCGCGGAGGTCGAAGACCGCGTGAACCACCTCTACGTCGAAGCCTCGCAGGGCTCGGTCGTCTTTGAGGTCGGCGAGGAGTTCCGAAGCCTCAGTACGGCGACGACCTTCACGCCCGAACAGGCCCGGGCGCTCGCAACCGCACTGGAAGCCGCCGCCGAACACGCCAGCGAGTTCCGCGACGGGCTCATCGTCCGGAAGTACAATCTCGCCGGAGGCGACGAATGATTCCCTCCGAAACCATCCCCTCACGCGGGAACTGCGGGCGCTTCGAGGCCGAAATCGACGAAGCCGCAGATATCGACCTGCCGGACCACCTCGTTCCCGTCACCAACCCGAACCACACCGCCTACTGCAAGGTCTGCGGGTTCTGGATCACCGTCGGCCCGGACCGCACGGAGTACGGCCACGGCCGGGCGGCCAACCGCGGCCCCGACGAGGACGGGAAACGCCGCGATTGTCCCCACCGCCCCAACCGGAGGGTCGACCCATGAGCCGCGCCGAGTCGCCGCCTCGGGACACCCTGACCGAAGAGGAACGCGAGCTATTTGAGCGACTCTACGAGGAGTTCAAAGACGACGATATCGGGCGCATCTTCGAGGTCGCGCTTCAGGCCTCGTCAGAGAGGGAAAACCGGGAGGCCAACTCGTGAAGCTCGTCGGTGTCCATCATCGCCGGGCGCTCGTCGAGCGTCCGCCGGGCGCGAAGCAGGTCGCGCCGAGTGTCGGCGTCGTCCGCCTCGACCACCTTGTCGTCGATGGCCGTCCCGAGCTGGTCGAGCAGTTCCTTCGCTTCGAGGTCGAGCGACTGATTGCAGTGAATGCAAAAGCCCCGCTCGCGTGGCGTCTCTTTCTCGCAACGCGGGCACGTGACGGGCGCGACATCTTTCGTCTCCGTTTCGACGACTTCGAGCCCGTGCATCGCGGCGTACTGGAGTTCCTGCGTCTCCCCGGAGAACTTCGCCACGTACCGAGAGATGACGGGCGACCCGCGGGCGCGACCCTGCCGGTCCTCGATGAACGCTTGGGACTTCTCGCGCGTCGCGAGCCAGTAGGCGTTCGACTTCCGGAAGTTCGTCGGCGTGACGGGCTTCCGAACGCCAGCGCGCTCGCCCGCGGCCTTGAAACACTGGAGGAAGCGCGTGTAGCTGAATCGAGCCGGCTCGGTGAGCTTCGTCCAGAGGTAGTCCTCGCGGTCGCCGGGGTGCTCGGCGAGCCATCGCTTGACGTACGGAACGGCCATGATGAGGTGCACGTCGTGTTCGCCGCGCTTCCCGTCGACGCGAACCTTCAGCGAGTGCTTTCCGTCGGTGATGTCCTCAACGCGCATGTCGTAGAGTTCGCCGCCGCGGAAGCCGCCCTCAAACTGCAGCGCGATGAGCGCCTTGTCGCGGGGGTTCCGCGCCGCGTCGATCATCGCCTCGACATCGCGTTCGAGGTCGAGCATGTCGGCCTCGTCGGGTTCCGGCTGGTAGTCCCGGCTGGTCTTCGTCGAGACCCACGAGTGAGTGTCGGGGATGTCGTCACCGCGGGTGACGTGCTTCGCGAAGAGGCGGAACGCGACGCGGTAGTCGCGGTTCGTCTCTTGGGAGCCGTCTTCGATGTCGTAAGTGTCGTGAATCCAGCGAACGACGACCTTCGCGGCGTCCTTGGCGTCGTAGAACGTCTCGTCGTCTTCGGTGTCGCCCTCCCGCTCTCTGACGAGCGTCTCGTGGAGGCAGGTGTCTGCGTTCTCGCTGATACGGACGTTGTGTCTGAGAAGCTTCTCGTGTCGGTAGTGGCCGTAGTCTTCGCGCAACAGGCGGAGTTCGTCCGAGAAGTCAAGCAGAAGTTCGCGGTCGCGGTCGCACCCGCCGCGGTTTCCGTTCCGGAGTTTCTTCCGGAGGGTTGCGACCGACTGCTTCGGGTCGGAAGGCATGAGAGAATCGACACCCAGTGGGCTGGTAAAGGTTCAGTTCAAATCCCTCCACCGGCTTTTTCTGTCGAACGAAGTGAGACTGAAGAGCCTCGCGTGGAGGGATTTGAGCCAAGGAGCGAACGAAGTGAGCGACTGTGGTTCACAATTCTCTCCACCGGCTTACTTTTCCCGCGAACTCACACGTCGAGCGCCTCGTGTGTTCGATACTCGTGCGCGGGTGAACCCGCGACTGGAGGGATTTGAACGAGGGAGCGACTGCAAGAGGTCCCGCTCTGAGCTAATCTACTCCACCAATGAAAGACACGCGGCACCTGCTTACGATTGCTCTGGGAAGAAAATCAAAGCTATGTTGACCTCATCCGAAATATAAATCGAGTCTTCCAACGTGCTCCGAAATGATTCAACTTCTAATTGAGCCAAGTACAATCATTGACCCGATGAGTGTCGTGAAGAACACTAGAACCACGATCGCTCTCGAGGGAGTTCTTGGCTCAGCGGTTCCTCCAACAGCAACGACTGCGAGCATCCCTGCAATCAGCGCGACGAATAGAGACAAGATGTATATTTTGGAACCTCTAGCTAGATCTGCTCTTTGCGCCATGCACTCAGTTGCCTCTAGCTTGGAATAAATCGGCCGGTAATCGTCGTTGAAACCGACTGAATACAGGGTACGGGTCGTGTGATTCGATTTCGATTCGGGCGTGTTGTTCCGGGAGAAATTGTGGGTGTACAGGCAGTTGACTCGGACAATTCGGACAGCTCTCACAACCGATTAAGTACCCCTCACATCGATATCTCCAGCAAAATGATCACCCGGGAGGAGGTATTCGACGTCGACTCAGCAGCCACCGGCCCAGTCGACGCCAAGGTATGAGGTCATCAAACGAGCCTCTGAACCCGGGGAACGACTACTTCGTGGAACTGTCCTCCCTGTTCCATGAGCCAATTTAGATACGTATCCCACTCTTGCTTATTGGTGAGCTGTGCGGGGCGCGACACCTTGATTTTGCTTCGCTCGTTTCCACCGTGCGTCTCTTCTGGCTCGTCCCAGGATAGCTCGTCTTCGAACTTCGCCTCAATCTCTTCTCGTTCTTTTTCAAGTTGCCAATAAATCTCTGGGTCGTTCTTGATAATGAACCGGGCGTAAATCCTGTCTTCGACGGTGTTGATTGTGAACGAGAGTTTGAACCCAGTCTTCCCGACGGGATTGTTGTACCAATGCTGAGGGTATGCTTTCCGGGCTCTGAGATTCGTTTCTTCGGACTCGATCTTATCTCGGAAAGACGTCCAGAACTCCTCTTGGAGTTTCTTCGTCTCTGTGAGCTCTTTCGGGCTTCGCTTTGCTTTTTCTTTCCACTCACTCGGCTTTTCGATTGGGTTGAGGCGAACTGCAGGATCAGACTCACCAATTCGCCATACCTCCAGCTTGATCGCGAACAAATCGACTCCCTCTCGACTGTTTTCGTTTAGCCAGCGGAGAGCGTCGACGTGCTCATCGTTGAACGACGGAGCGATCCAAACGATGATATCAGCGTCGACGCCCGCTGCATATGCGAGCGATTTCCCGAGATGGTCGTGGTCGGAACTCTCGAGTTGGTTCTCGATGACGACGTTTCGGCGGTCGTCGACGACTTTCGCGAAGATGTCGACATTGTACTTTCCGACACTCTTTTCTTTTTCGACAACCTCTAAGTCCAACCCAAGGACGTTTTCCAAGTGAGATGGTGTCTCCGCTCCGATCTGCTTCGCAAGCCACGGAGTGAAATCATCCTCTTCGTGTGCCCAGTGCTCCCGGACATCTTGAGATTCGAGTGAGGCGAATTCGGGCATATATCAGAGATTCGAAGTAGTTGTTGATAACTGTCACCCGAATTAGGGTCGTCACATCACCGTAGGAAGCCTCACGCTTCAGTCAACCGGTATGGTAATTTCGTACTGATAGGTCTCGGTAACCCCCGACGTGCGATCATTCCGCTCCTCGATGTATCGTCACCTCGTACGCCTGTCCGTTAAACACGAACCGTCGCATCTCGTTGTCGTAGCCGACGACCGACTCAGCAACGTGCTCGTCCGTCCTGAGAACGACTGTGTCGATGGACTCGGAAACGTAGGCGAGCGTGTTCCTGAATCCTCGGTACCGTGGGCGCATGACCTGTTCGGGAATGATTGACTCGTCAGCCGTGTCCGCCTCCGTGAGTGTCAGCGTCGCCGACGGCGGATGGGTACCGTCCTCGTACTTCGGGGATGTGACGGTCATGGTTGTTCCCGATTGGGTTGCCGTGACATCTTCCGTCGGGACCACCGTCACGGAGTCGCCGAGCAGGTCAACCAGTGCTGCGCTCTGGTCGGTGTGTCGGCCGTAGCCAACGACAACCGCGTACCGACCGCCTCCGAGGTATCCGACGTTCCGGCCGGCCGCTCCACAGGACTCGAGACAGGAGAGTGCGTCCCCATGGTAGGCGTTGAGCGTCCACGTCTCCGCCCCACCGGGATTGAGCCTGCGACAGTCTGAGAAATGCATATTTGGAACAATGTGGTGCCACCGGCCGTCGACGAGCTTATACAGGTTCCAATGCCCACATTCCGTCGTCTGCCTGGATTTATTCACGAACGTGAACGCTACTTGGACGGGTAGTGTTCCGCGCTCTCTGCTGGGGCGGACAAACGTTGTGGTAGTTGCATCCGCCTCGTGATACCAGGCCGTCGTCTCCTCGGTCGAGAGCGGTGGCAGCGATGTCCCTGCGAACCGAGACTGGGTGTTTGGGCCGGGATTGTCCGTGTCCCATACTGCGAGTTGGAGAACTGAATCGTCGCTACCACGGAACTCATAACTCCCGGTCGGTCGGCCCTTCCCGACACCCTCGGGTCGACCGACGACGACGTATTCGCCGTGGATTGTCTCGCCGGGGTCGAGTCGAACCTGCTCGGGTAGCCATTGGTCGATGCCGTCTGCGAGTCGCCAGTATCCGTCGGAAGACAGTTCGACCTGGGGTGGTTCGTCGACGAGGTCGTGGTTCGCCGTCGGTGCGAGGATAAGCCCCACGCGGTAGGTGTAGTCGGAGCTCGGGAGGTTGTCGCCGAATGGACGCGGGATTCGACTGGTGATACGGCCAAACGGCGGCGTCCACTGGATGCGGAACGTGTTTGCGAAGTCGTTCGCATTTTCCAGCGTCGCCGAGACGGTTGCGGGGTGGTCGGTCGTCGCCGGCGCCGTGAACCAAGTGGTGATAATCCCCTCATCGGGTGAACGATACTGCGTCGGCGAGAGACAATACGTGCGAGGAGCCGTCTGCAGATCGACGATGCTTGTCGACTGGAGGTTCTGGGGAGGCCCCTCGGGTGGTGATTGGTCGGTCTCAGTGGGCGTATTCGTATCGGTGGATGATGAGGTGACGGTCTCGGAAGGAGGGGCCGTTGAGTGCTGACTATCGGGACTTAATGGCTTTGAACAACCAGCGAAACCAGTCAGTCCCACCGCAGCGAGGAACTGTCGGCGGCGCATATTCCATCCCAGAGATTGTATAGATAAATACTTGTTTGTGATGAATAGTTCTGCTCTTACAATTTGAGTTGCTTCTATACGAGATTCGCGCCGTCGTTCCGAGTAATTATCGCAGCCGTGGCGAGGAATTCACGTCGGCTCTTTGGGGACATAGATCGACTATCTATCAATTGATGTAAGTTTCTTTCCAGATTTCGCTTGGCCAACTTGCGCTCTACATTCAGCAGGGCCAGAGGCAAAATTCGTCTATAATGGGAATCAATACAGATGACTTAGTTGAATCTGATAACACTTGTTCGCTTCCGATAATCGATGAAATACCCGATGGTGAGCACGATGACAGCAACTGCACTGGCAACGATTAGAGAGATGTGGGAGTCGGCGTGATTCAGGCCGAGATTCATTGCAAGTCCAGTTCCCAATGCACCACCAACGGTGAGGAGTGCTATGATGAAACCGAGTTCCCAAACAATTGCCTCCACTTGGTTTCTAAAGTCTGAATACTGCGTGCTTATCCGAGAGATGGCAATTAAAGCTACAAACACGGGTATGGAAACGAGAACACCAACAACACCCTGCGTTGACGGGGAAGTGGGAGTGAAAGCAGCGATACTAAACCCGATAAGAAGGGCAATAATCACTGTTCCTGTATATGGGACCATACCAGAATAATATTCTTCTACGGACTTAAATAGCGATTCTCTGCCTCAGTTCCGCAGTTGAAGCGCGCCCAGAGGAAAGAAACTGGAAAAACAACAATGACGGCAGACATTTTCACAGCATCGAGCGCAGCAGATCGCTCCGTGATCGCAGCGACGACCTCGCAGCTAGTCCAGACACTATCTATACGCCTTTCGACCCCGGGCTGTCGTCTAAACCCGTAACTTACCACGCTTCTTCGGACATGTGCTGCTTCATCCGCACTAACCGTGCTCTCAACTCCCCACTCGTCGCTCGAAGCAGATTCCGGTCGGGCCACGTGTGAATCGTCAGCCCACCTAGCTCCTCGGCAACCTCTCGAACCATCCGAATCTGCTCCAGTGCGTACTCAACCCACGTGTCCTCGTCGAGTAATGCTTCGAATTGACCAGCCTCTGCTTCGAAGCCAGCATCTCGAAGCGCCTCGACGCACAGCTCGAAGTTCATCCCGCGGGGATTGATCGGCTCGTGGAAGACGACCTCGGGGTCGATAGCAGGAGCCAATTGAGCGCTTCGCGGATATCGTCGCGGTCCATTGTCGGGTACGTGGGAGAGAACGAGACGAAACGACGGATATCGTGCCGGAACGCTTGGTCAAGGACTTCCCACCGAGCCTGCGGCGGTGGTGGATTCGACTTAGTGACTCACGTCGATTATCTGATACTCAGTAAGAACCTTACCGGTATCTTCGTCTTGTATTTCCAGCCAATGATAGCGACCACCGGATTCAACCCGCCACTTTGGGAACACCTCTAGGACAAATTGGAATTCCCTTTCGGACACGTCAGAGCAACTTAGACGAGACTCATCAGGATCGTACTCCTGCTCTGACTTTGGTGTCATTCGGAGTTCAGAGCCGACACCATCTGCCGTGTCAAATACTAAACCAAAGTTATTAGAAAAACGAGATATTTTGACGCGGCCATGAATCACGCTCTCGCCATCCTGAATCAAAGCAAGACCTCGGTTCTTGGCCATCATGTCTGGGTTTCGCTCTTCACCGACCAGATGTGTAGGCGCACACGAGATATCAATACCAAATGGTCGTCCATCAAAGAAGGCATACGTGAGCGAGATAACAAGCCCTACAACGCCAATAATTCGGAGAAGATTCTGTAGCCACGGTTCTAGTGTGAGTCCGGAGATTGTTCCGAAACCAGTCAGACAGAGTGTGCCAATGAACGCTAGATTAGTTTCAGTGTAGTGTGAGATATAATTCCGGAGGAATAATTTGATAGATTCTAGGTAGGATACCTGTCGTCGGCCCATTCACTTCGACCCGTGTAGTATCTCCCGCTCAAATAACTGGATGACAAACTCAGTACCCTGTTCCCAGTCAGACTCAATTTGTAAGGTACCGTGTTCGTAGTGAACAGTAATATTGTTCCCTTGGTGGTTTAATCCTACAATTGCGTTTTCGATTGCGTAGTTACCAATTACGTCCTCTCGAGGGACACCCTCTATTTCGTCATATGGCGTCTCTTTTCCATTGACGAGTACATTAATTTCTAAGATTCGGTCTGCTGACTCAAGAAACCGCCAGAGGGCATCCTCAGCAGCATGCAAATTACGATAGATTCTCTCAATCTGTGGTACTGCGGTCTCGATCTCTCTCACCAACCGTTCCGTAGAGGAGAGGTCAGTCTTGTACTCAACTATAAAGAGATTTGAACCATCCCTGTACTCAAAATCAACATTGATCGACCTCCCAGGAGTGTAACTCGACTCTTCATCGTAGATGAGTGTTCCCTCGTGCTTGTACTGCTCAAATGGGTACCTCTCAACTAGTGGCTTAACTGGTGACGACTCGATATCACTAATCTCGAATGGGCCAGAGTCTCTCTGAACCGGCGGCTCTTCGGGAGGTTCCATCCCAGCCGCCCGACGGAGATTTGTTATGGCCATCTATGCTTAGTTAGCTGTTGGTAATTGATAGACTATATGATTTGGCCTAATTACGGTGCTTCAAATTCGCCTAATCCCGACTGGCGTTCATCATACTCTTCTTGACTACCCTTTTTTCGGTACTCTTCAACAATATCATCTATAGAGAATGTGATATTCACGCCTTGCCTCTTGCACTCGTTATAGATATCCATGAAGAACTCTAGAGGTGGGTATCGGTCCTTCGGATCCATCTGCTTCCATTCGTCGTGCAGGCTCGTAAATAGCCTGAGGAACGCAATGGAGATAGCGATCCTCTCGAAATCAGAGGATCCCGCGATTGCGTGGTCTGCTTTGATGTGAACCCTACCTTCATCTGAGATTCGGGCGCGT
The DNA here is from genome assembly GCF_000306765.2 of Haloferax mediterranei ATCC 33500. Taxonomy (NCBI): domain Archaea; kingdom Methanobacteriati; phylum Methanobacteriota; class Halobacteria; order Halobacteriales; family Haloferacaceae; genus Haloferax; species Haloferax mediterranei. Next base: position 852,433 of record NC_017941.2, on the reverse strand, counting down.
ACGAACTTATCGCTCAAGCCGAATACGCCTTCAATAGAGACCAGTCCTTTCTGTTGTAACACTCCCATCAGTACGGGTGCAGACTTCGTCACGTCTGTTGAATCACCGACTTTGCTGTGCTTTCCAAAGAAGTCGCGCTCTTCACCAGTAATCTCAGCATCGGTGAGCATACTGATTGACAACTCTCCGGGGAGCTTTTCGTCGTTCTTCTTCTTGGAGAACAACCAAAGGAGGAAGTCCGGGTCAAAGAATAGTTCCTCGATGGATATCAGGTCACGAAATGTATCCTTCAGGAGGCTACCCGCTGCTTCTGCTTTTGTTTTATCGCCCATCACGAACAGGTAGTCAGGTTTAGCCCAGTATGCGTCAAACGTTGAGACACCTGTTAGTGTTGGTCTCTTTCCACTAGCTCCGTTTCCAGACAGGTCAACATCTAATCGATCCCAACGCTCTTTCTGATGTCGGAAGCCGTGAACCTGGCCGAGCAGTTCAGTAAGCGGACCACCAATCTCGCGTTCTTGCTCTATATACTCTTGGAAGGGGATTGTTTGGTACCCTCGACCGGGTACGTCGATTGAGCCACTAGTAAAGTCTTGGAGTTGCTCGTCAACGACGTGATCGAAATCTAGGTCTGCGTCCAATACATTGGTTGAGTAGACACCATTGAAGACTAATCGGCCCCCATAAGAAAACTCCTCAATAGATTCCCCTCTCATGTACTGTCATGTCACGTCAGGGTGATAAGTATCTTCGCCATTCCGGTAGCGGCGATCAATTGTTGTCTCTGAGGATGTTGTTCCTTTGCTGACTTGGCAAACGTACTCTCAGTAGACGCGTGCGAGAACACGTTGTCGTTTCTTGCAACTACGGCATTCACCGCATGCAGCGTTTGATGCTGTACAAGAGTGAGTCCAGCCCAGAAGTGATTCAGGTGGACTCGCGTCACGAACCAACTCTTCTGTTGTTTTATCGATTGTTGGAACCTTAACTCTAAGATTAGTTTGTATTATATGCCATTAAGTGTATTGTAGATTGATAAGATGGATATGGGCTAAGTTCGACAAGACAGTTACTCGTCTTCGGCGGGCTCCAACGTCGAGGCGTCAAGTTCCTCGTCCAAGTAGGTGAGTCCGTCATCGGAGATCGCGTAGAGTCCACGGAAAAGCCACGTCACCAGCCCGTACTTGGTCAACAGCGGCAGACGATCTTGGGCGTGGCCCATCGACGGCCCGCCAAAGTCTTCGCCAGCACGAGGAGTGAGATTACCATACTCCCGAAGCAGTTCGAGAATTCGGTCGTCAGAGGGGCGTCATCCACTCTGCGCTCTGTCGCATGTCGGAGCTTCAAGCCGGGTCGTCTGTGATTCTCACCAACCGGTCGATAAGCGGTTCGAACGAGATGCTTCGACCCAACGAGGGTTCGTCTGTAACGACATAAAAGGAGGTCACACTCGACCAAATCAGCGTTACACCGACGATTAATGGCAAACCGAGTGAAGTGACCGAAATTGAACGACTATCATTCGGAGGTTCCGACCTTCCGATGATACCACCTTCGAACCGTCCAATGGAATCACTTCCGTTATCAAAATCAACAGAAATGACTATGACATAATTACTACGACCAGTCCAACAGGAGCTAGCAGCATTCCGATGAGTAAAGATAGCATCCACTGGTCAGCAAATAAACCAATTACCGTAAGCTGCATAGAAAATAATAGAATCCCGATTCCTTTGAATACCGTTGTTGAGGCTTGTATAGTTTGTTCTTGGCTCATTATGATACTATTCTAATTCACGAGGTAAATTATCTCGGTTATTGTCTCTAGATTGTACTTAATATGGGGTGGTTAGCGTGAGTGGTTGAGTTGCTAAGCGTCTTTCCCAGCAAAACCAGACTGGGTCCAGACAGTTGATGCAGATGTCGCGAGTTCAACACCGATTCCCCCATTGGGGGGGACAAGGCTAATTGATTTGAGACCACCGTCCGTCAATGCGTTATTATGCTTGTATTCTCCGAATACAGGTGGTTTTGAACTGGCTGTACTTTCGAGGTATATAACCATCACCACGGTTACATCTTTTGGGTACTCTCGTTTCTCCCAAGACGTGTCGACTCTTGCGGCCACACCCGCTTTGCCTGGGTTGTAATCTGAGGCCCTGATAGACCAGTCATAGTCTTCTTTTGCATGTGGACTCACACTGAGTTCGGGTGCTTTGTCTAGGTTATACGCATCACCATTGAATGTAATTCCCATTGCGTCCTCAGCTTTGGTTGCCCCGTATGCTGTCGAGACTACTTCGCCAAAGTGCATACTGAGGGTTGCCCCTATCTGAGATGATGTAGTCCAATAATCTAGTCGGAATTCAGAGTCGCTTTCTGGGTATGAAGCATCCCTGGTTCCAACTTCATTTTCATTAGCCTCGCTTTGATTATAGTCGGATTTGCTGAGCTCGCTTCGGGTAGTATAGACAGTCCCTCCTCCCTGCTCAATCGCACTGACTGCCTTGTCGACCTTACATTCCGCGAACAGTTCCTCTGCTTCTTTAAGCACATGATCGGTGTCCGTTGGTTGTCTTGCTGCACTTCCTACACCAGATACGAATCCCATGGCTGCTACTGTGCTACCCGTCGTCGCTAGGAATTTTCTTCGATCCACACAGAAAACAATACACAGTATATACTTTACATTAACGGTTGACATCTTCATCAAGAGACGATTGGACTGATCTTAGCTTATTAGAACGTTTAATCAGTCGTGAATTATTTTAGTCAAATTGTGGATATTTATTCTTGATTACTCAACTCAGAACAGTTTAAGTCGTGGTTATTCGAATCTCACATTTCCCAATTATCTGTGGGTTTAGCAGACTCTACTAGTCAGTGTCACTGTCTAGTTAAGGAAGTTTGAGAAGCGAACAACCCCCCTCTCACCCCACTTCAACCCAACTAGGGTCCGTCTGTAACCGTCGGGAAGGCGGCGATTACTCGCTGCGCATCGTCCGCTTCAACCCAACGAGGGTCCGTCTGTAACCATGGCCAATCTGGCCGCTATAGAGCTAGTACTGTCGCATCTCACTCAAGTGTTTCCGTCGACCCCCTAATACCCCTCAAACCCCCGGGGGGTCGACGGAAATTCCTGTCCGGCCAATCCGGACACCCCCCCCCAATCTTTTCGCATCCACTATCCACGGCTAACATGCCGTGTCAACTGCCGCTGCCAACCACCAGAAACGACAGTCATTCGCCGTCGTCGTCGAGGTCCAATGTCGAGGCGTCGAAAAACGAGGTGACGACAACAGCGAGTCCTTGAGAACGTTTACTCTGAGATTGTTACTGCCACCGTTTCGGTATCGACGACTTCACCATCTTGGATGAATTTGATTGTGAGTTGGCGGTCCCCTGATGTAACCGTGAGATCCGGATGGAGATATTCAGTCGTGCTTGCTCCCGGTTTGATTTGTGATTCGAACGAGAGTGATTCGGTCGAACTCACGCCGTCGATCTCATACCGAACCGAATCGTACACCAGCACCGAATCCCCAGTATTCTGAACGTCAAGGGTCAGGCCAGAGAGTTCCGAGGTATCGCTGTTATAGTTCCCGAACACGGTCGTGTCCACACTATTGATTTGAGCACTCGGGCCGTCGAACTCTTGACTACTGCTCGCCGTGACAGAATTTCCAGCACTAGTTAGTTCGAGTTTTACCGTCTCCTCGCCGCCATTGCTGATGAACAACGCGGAGCCAGCACCCCAGCCATCGTCCACAATCTCGTACTCTTCGGTCGCATCGCCAGCGAGCGATTGGATAGTCTGACTTTCCTTCACTTCATGACCGTTGACCATCAGGCTTGCAGAGAAGTCGGTGGCAACATCACCGTTGTTCGACAGGGTGAATGTCGCAATAGTGAGCCGCCCATTCTCCCACACGGGAGTGAACGAATCGATACTGAGACTTGCTGAGGAGATTTTACGAGTGAACTCTTGGGTCGTGAACCCAGATGGAGAGTTCGCAATCGCCTGAAGTTGAATTTCTCCCGACGTCTCTGGTTCGTAGATCGTTCCGCTGTAATGCGTAATCTCGTACTGGACGCTCTGACCGGGTGAAATAGACTCGTTGTACGTCGAGGCAAGTACTTCGTCACCACGCTGGATACCCGCCCAGGCTGAGGCCGTGAGGTCGCCTTGGTTTTCGACGGTTACCCATGTCGATTCTAGCGATCCACCATCCCAAACGGGTTCGACGTTCGTGATTGCCAAGTCGGGTCCCTCAAACGTCTTCGTGAACGAACTGGTGAGTTCATCTGCGGATGTAGTGACCGCGACCGAACCGCGGACCTCACCGACTGAGTGGATCGAGACTTTTCCGTAGGACGGAGTGATCGAGAATGACTCCGTCTCACCGGGCATGACCCATACATACGGGCTTGACTGCATTTCCGAGTCTCGAGCGTTGACGACCGCCTCAGAGATCTGCACGGGGAAATCACCGTTGTTGTTCACCGTCACATTGACTCGCTGAAGTGTGTTCCCTGACCAAGCTGCTTCCGTAGTCGTGATTGTGGGTGACGCACCTTCGTAGGAGGCAGTCTCTGTCGACTTTGTCTCACCACCCTGCTGGAGGATAATTGTGTAATTTCCCGGACGGGGGTCAACGAGACTGAACGCCGCCACTTCTTGATCCGGTTCCAGCGTCGTCTTTTGGATCACTTGGCCGGACGGTCCTTCAAGGAGAGCGTCTGAATAGTCGTCTACGGTGTAGTTGAACATCAAGAGCGGCTGATCCTCATACTCTCCAAGCCGAAGGTCGGATACGGTTGGACCGCTACCCAAGCCTGTCGCGTCGAGTGCCGCCCCGCAACCCGCAAGGGGTGCGAGTATCAGGAGAGTAGAAAAGGCGACCGCGAGTCGTCGAGTGTCTGCGTCCGCTTGCATTGATAATCCCAAATATCGGAGCAGTGTCTTGAATCTGTGGAGAAAATATCTAAATTGATAACTTCAATCGTCCTGTACTAGCAATAGGTCCGAAAAGACGTCCCATGTTCGTATCACACAATTTCGAATTTTGGATTGACTTCGGCCAATCCGGACACCGCCCTCCCAATATTTTCGCACCTACTATCCACGGTTAACATGCCGTGTCAATCCCAGATACCCACGACTCAAGACGACCTGCCAAATATAGCCGACCCTCGAGAGCGTCATAGAATAATTCGAATGGCGCATGCTTACTTGGAGAGACGGAATTGGCTCTGCAGACCCGAATGAGGTTACAGGTAAAACCGACCGAGTTGGATCGGTTGGTTCAGTCGTCTGCTGTTGCCTCTTGCTCTTTGATGTACTCGACCATCTCAGTTGTTTCGTTGACAAAGTCGTCTATGTCAACTTCATTTCCGTGGAGAATGGTCGAGAAGTACTGTGTATTGCTAGCGAGGTTGACAGCCTCTGTGAGTTCGTCCTCTGTGACGTCCTCCATCCGTGCGTCTTCTTTGTGGAAGTGGGTGCAGTAGGGGCACTTGATAGCGGCCGCTACACCAACACCGATAAGCGCTTTCTCCCGTGCGGACAGTTCGGTCTCCCCAAATTCGAGATCCCGAACGACTCCCCAACTGTGGTCGCTAGCTGGCTCTGCGAGGTTCTCTATCCAACTTGGTATCTGCCCGAGTTCCTCTTCGATCTCTTGCCGTGTTTGGTTTGACACCATAGTGGTCTCTCGGATTTCGTGAGCGGTTCCCCAGCAGTACGTTGTTCGTGCCGCAGGTCGATTCCGCTCTGAAGTCCATATACATGTTGTTGGGATACAGTGATTAGTGTGACCCATATAACAAATTAGAATGTATAAATAGTTAGTAAATGCCTGACCGAAGACAAGGATTCTCCAGATACTGTGGACATGTGTTTATTTTCATGCCCTTTATAAGATTTGTGTACACTTTATGCTGGAGTTTGTGACCTACCGAAGAACGAGGTATGTGAAGAGTTATACGACTCCCTTGAACCCTCACCAAACCTCCAATTCCTCTCTGTCATCGGCAACAATTTTGATGACCTTCTCGGAGGGAATCAAAAGCAATCCCCACGGGTCCTGTGCAACCAACCATGCCCCGTGTTCCGCGGAATATTTGAGGTTGTCCGGGTCTTCGACGACTTCTTTTTTGTGGCCATTTGGGCCGTCACGCCAGACTGTGATAGTCATACAATGTGATTGGTTTCCTTTCTAATAACTTTGAGACATGCAAACATCCCACAAGGAGTTTTCTTACCGGTCAGAAACCCCACATACTCCTGCTTCCGCTCCCATCCTCTCGACACCCGGAGCGACTCGATCCAACTCCCAGATGGGGTCGTGTCCCGTTTCCTCGCGGTGTTCTTCGATTCGAACGCGGGCCGTTGCGAGTTTCGAGAACGCCTCTTCGAGTCCGCAGGTAGGACAGGTGACTGTCGCTCGGTGGTCCGCCATTGTCTGAGCAGAACACAGCACGCGAGATAATCCCGTCGGGTCCGTTCACTTCGCAACAGCTCTCACTCGTCGACGCACGGCAATATCGTTCGGCTTCTTCCCTCGACGGAAGGTCACGCCGCTTATGACCGCCCACGACAGAGCACAGGCATGCTCACCTTCATCGGTCTCGGTCTGTACGACGAACGTTCGGTTACGGTCGAGGGACGAGAAGCCCTCGCTGACGCCGACCGTGCATTCGCGGAGTTCTACACGAGTCACCTCGTCGGTGCGACCGTCGAAGACCTCGAAACCTACCACGACATCGATATCGAAGTTCGCGACCGTGCAGGTGTCGAACAGGACCCTGAAGAGATTCTCGACGCCGCGGAGGACGAACACGTCGTGTTCCTCACCGCCGGAGACACAATGATTTCGACGACACACGTCGACCTTCGACTGCGTGCCGAAGAACGCGGCATCGAGACACACCTCGTCCACGGCGTGACTGCGCAGTCCGCCGCGAGTGGGTTAACCGGTCTGCAAAACTACCGATTCGGCAAGGCCGTCACGCTCCCATTCCCGTATGTCCACGGTGGCGACCCGGTTCCGAAAAGCGTCGTCGATTCACTCGAAGCGAACCGCGAGCGAGGCCTCCACACGCTGGTCTACCTGGACATCAAAGTCGACTGGGAGGGTCGCCGCGGCGTCGAAGTCGAGGGTGACGAGTACATGTCTGCTGACTACGCGGCCGAACTGTTCGCGGAACACTGGGACGGCGATGCACTTGGTGTCGCAGTCTGTCGGGCAGGGTGTCCGAACCCCGTCGTTGCTGCCGACCGCCTGTCCGAACTTGCTGAGCGAGAGTTCGGCGACCCGCTGCACATGCTTATCATCCCCGGCGAGGTCCACCATGTCGAAGCCGATGCACTGACTTCCCTTGGCGGTGCTCCCGAATCACTGTTTGACTACGAGTGAGAGGCCAGTCGAAAACAGCTGCGTAGGCCTTGAAACGGTTATGCTCGACGGTTGTTCGGCGCGTCGAGGCCCAGTTCGCTTTGGAGGTCGTACTCTTCGCCAGTGACCATGTACAGTACGTCTTCGATGATGGTGAGGAGCTCCGGCACCTCTCGGACGACTAAGTACGTGATACCGACGAGTGCGACTACTGCCAGTACCTGACTGATGATGCGGTCGGAGATGAAGAACGACACCATGTACGGGTCCGACGACCCGAACAGGAAGAGAATCTCATCGACGAACAGCTGGAAGTACTGTTTGCCGACCGAGATGGTAATAAACGTCGTTCGGAGCAGGTTTAATGCGTAAATAATCGGAACGGCGATTGCGAGCCCTCGGACCTTGCGTCGAATCGGGGCATCGACGGCCGCGATGAGACCCGCAAAGATGGCGATACTTCCGAGCCCAGTACACGCGAGGACGACGGATATCTCGATGCGGTGTGAACCCTGCATCCACAGGAACGTATTTAGATACCCCTGGTCGCCGGGAATCATCTGCGGTGAGTAGCCGAGTAATTCGATGAGGAAGTTCGTCTGTGCCGCGACGGTCTCCATCAGGATACCACGTGGTGCGGGAATCGTCGTTCCGAAGAGCGTGAGTGCAGGAATCGTCTCGAAGGGGAGGTAAACGACACCCATTGCTGCGACTGCTCGGGAGAGGACAAAGAGGGTGTCGCGTCCGCTGTAGAGAAGCCACCCTGCGTAGAGACACGCCGGGACGGCCGCAATTGTCAGCAGGCCCTCGATGTAGCTCTTGTGTACGAGCGTGAAGTGGGGAATGAGTTGGAGCCAGAAGACAGCAAAGAGTACCCACGCTACGGTCATCACCCGACGACCGAGTTCACGGTTGCGTCCGCTGGCAACCGCGCCGGCAACGAAGGTGGCGATGACTACCCACGCGAGAATATCAGAGAGTAGTCCGGGCATACGTGTGGGAACACGTGGACCCAATAAATCCCTTGTCGTTCCGTGCGTCAAATATGCGAGACCGTTCGTGACGCCAGAATATCAGTGTGAGTGACTGTACTGTCGTAATACAGGGGGAACTCGCGTTGACGTGAGACGAGTGAGCAGCGCGAACACGTGACGAACAGTCGTGGCTGCCGCTCAGCACTCCAGCACTAAATAAAGAAAGTTGAGGGGACCGGGTAGAACCCGGTAGTTAGTTAACGGTGTTTAGTCGCGGCGGACTGCGAGGAGCGCAGCGGCGACGAGTGCGACGAGGGCAACCGAGATACCGAAGCCAGGCGTGCTGGATTCGGTGGTTTCCTCGGTGGCTTCCTCAGTCGACTCTTCGGTCGCAGTTGCCGTTTCCGTGGATTCCTCGGTAGTCGGCTCTTCAGTCGCGGTTGCCGTTTCCGTGGATTCCGTGGTGTTCTCTTCGGTGGTCGTCTCTGCAACAGCGCCGACGATGCCGTCAGCGGTGGCATCTTCAGCGACGCCCTTGTCGACGGAGACGGTCACTTCGAAGGTGTCGTTCAGGTTCTGCTCCGAGAAGTCGAACACGGAGGAGAACGAGCCGTCAGCCTGGACGTAGGCCGTAGACGTCTTGAGGAAGCGCGGCTGCGTGTCACCGTCGGACTTCACGCGGACCGTGAGAGCCGTACCGGGGGAGACAGATGCCGTGCCCGAGACGCTCTGGTTGGCAGCATTCTGGACGCTGAATTCGTCCTTGTCGAGGTTGAGTTCCGGCTTGACGACTTCGAATTCGGCAGAGGTGGACTCGCCGTCGTCGGAGTCAGTCAGGTTGCCGTCCGCGATGACGTGGAACGTCGCGTTGAACGCGTCCTCGTCCTCAACAGTAAGCTGGTCGGCGTTGCCGTCGTAGTTGTCCGTGCGCGAGGCAGAGACGTCGTCCAGATCGTAGACGATGAAGTACGTGTCGTTCTCGCCGTCAGCGATGACCGTGGCGCTGGAGCCGTTGATGCCCAGGACCTTCGGGTCGCGGTTCGGACCGGGGTTCGTCTGTTCGACGGTGAGGTTGAACTCGGTACCGTTGAGCGTGTCGAAGTCCTTCACGTCGAAGGCGCCTTCGAGACCCGTCGCGCTGATCTGGTGGACGACGATGTCGCCGTTGGCGACAGCGTCAGATTCCGTCAGGTTCTCGTTCTCGATTGCCTCGTAGACAGCTTCGGAGTCAGAGAGGTCTTCGCCCGTTGGGGCCGTCCAGACCGTCTGGCTGTCCGTGCTGCGGTCTTCGAGGACGAGCGTCGCAACGTTGTCGGCGTCGCTGCCGGTTGCGACTTCGAGGCCGTAGTCACCAGCGTCGAGGAGATCGCCTTCTGGGATCTCCGTCGTGATGTCGTCGACCGTGTATTCGTCGTCGCTGTCTTCAACGTCGAACGAGGACGACTTCTTCGGTTCGTACGTGTTGAAGAGGAGCGTGACAACGCCGTCGTCGTTACCGTCTTCGACGGTGACGTTCGCGCTGTAACCGAGGTCGTTGTCGCCGACCGTGATGGTGGCGGTGTCAGTACCCTCGAGGGTGACGTTGAGTTCGGCGATGTCGCCGACCTGTTCGTTGACCACGGTGGACGTGAAGTCGGACGTGGAGTCCTTGGCCTTCGTGACGGAGACCGTGTCGGACTCGACAGAGACGCCCGAGTAGGCGTCAGTCACTTCGACCGTGTAGTCGTCAGCGTCGAGCGTGCTGAGGTTGAAGTCAGCTTCACCCTGGCCGTCGAGCGTGATGGTCTGTTCCGTACCGTCGACCTCGTCACCGTCGCTGTCGATTGCGACGACGTCGATGGTGCGGTCGCCGGCGTGAGCCGAGGCCGTACCTTCGAGGCTGTCGGCGGTGGTGATGTTCAGGTCGTCAATGGAGACATCGAGACCGAGGTCACGGACGTCGACTTCAGCGGCGGACTCGTTGCCACCGATGTTGAAGTCGTAGGAGTCGATTTCCTTGCCGTTGGTGTCGAAGATGAAGACCTGGCTGTGATCGCCAGTGGAACCAGCGAACTGGTAGTTGTTGTCGTCGCTAGTGCCCTCGACTTCGACGGAAACGCCCGTCGAGTCGGTGAGGACTGCGACTTTCGAGCCCTTGTACGCCGTGTTGTTGGAGTTGTTGGCGACGTAAACGGGCGCGAAGGTGACATCTTCCGTGCCGGAGACCGAGTTACCGGAGGTGTCCGTCACGTCGTATTCGACTTCGAGGTCGTCCGTGTAGACCTGCGAGAGCGTGGCGACGAGCTGACCCTTGTTCTTGGAGATGCTCTGCGTCAGGTTCGAGTCGCCCTTCGTGACGTTCAGGTCGTTGACGGTGACCGTCTCGTCGAAGGCAACTTCGACCACGGGCGTACCGTCGTCGTAGTGAACCGCCGAGGTGACCTGCGGTGCTTCGGAGGCCGTGACGGTGAGAGACACGTTCTCATCAGCGACCGTCGAACCAGGCGTGGTGGAACCCTGGTAGGCGGAGACATTGTAGTCACCAGCCTCCGCTTCAGCGAGGTCGAAGTCGATGGTGGTCGAAGAGGCGGTTTCATTGATTTCACCGGACTCGAAAACGCCGTCACCGTCGTCGAGCCAAACGGTATAATCACCCGAGCTGCCGTCGTCAGTGAGAGACACCGAGACAGAAGCTGAAGAACCAGCTTCAACGGTGTCACTGCCAACGGAAACGTCAGTAACAGTCGCAGCAGCCGTACCCGTGAACGCGATGGACCCGGCAAAAACCGAGAATACCATCAGCGCAGCGAGCAGGACCGCGCGGATTTGTTTGTTGCTTGTCATTGTTATAGATGGATCTACAAGTGGCGAAATAGCTTTCTGCCCACAGGCCCGGGGGTAGGAACGGGCTAGGGATTACTCGCTGAGATCACCTTGGGTAGGGGTACGAAACCGAGTCACGGGAGACACGGTAAATACTTTGTGGAATGTCTTAGTAGCCGGAGCGTCACGAACTGAGAGTTGTCAATAAAATATTAGCTTCGAGAAGTTACCAGTGGTTGAACATTTACTCCGGCGTCTCGAAGTCGTCGGGGAGAATTTCGATCTCGTGCCCGTCTGGATCTTTGGTGAATGCGAACATGTCGTCGCAAGATTCGGGGTCACGGTACTCTTCCGCTTCGCGCTCCATGAGCGTCTCCCAGTATTCGTGGAGGTCGTCAGCGCGCACAGCGAGGTGTCCCCACGCGTCGCCCATATCGTAGGTTCGGCCGTCGTAGTTGTAGGTGAGTTCGACCGCCATCGCCTCCTTTGCTGCGCCTTCGGGCTTTACGAAGTAGTTTGCGAAGGTGTCTGACTCCCAGCGACCGGTGTGTTCGTACTCGAACTTTCGAGTCCAGAAGCCGAGTGCTTCGTCGGCGTCTTCGACGCGAACCATCGTGTGGTCGAGACTCCACTTGGCACCGTGGTCTCGCTTGACGATTTCGACTTCGTGCCCGTCGGGGTCCTTGACGAACGCGTAGCGGCCGCCGCAGGACTCAGGGTCGCGGTAGTCGTCGACGCCTTCGTCCATGAGCTGCTGGTACGACGATTCGAGTTCGTCTTCGGGAACGCGAACGGCGATGTGTCCCCAGGCATCTCCCATCTCGTAGGTGTGGTCACCGTGGTTGTAGGTGAGTTCGAGGACGGCACCCTCCTCGTGGAGGTCTTCGGGACCGAGATAGACGTTGGTGAACGTATCGGCTTCCCAGCGACCTTTCTCCTCGTAATTGAGGTGGGCCGTATACCAGTCGAGCGCCTCCTCGAGGTCTTCGACACGGAGCATTACGTGGTCGAGAGTTCCGGACATACCCAACAGGTGTGACGCACTGGCGAAAAAGCGTACCGAACGCGGAACTCCCCGTCCATGGTTGGCACGGGGTGTTTACCCAGGGATTTAGTTCGTTACGTGTCGCATAAGTACTCAGCGCGATTACGATTCGGCTGTGCTCCCGGTCCCCAACCCTGTCCGACTCCTCATCCTTGGTATCGGACTCGCGCTCTCCCGAGTTGGCCTGCTTAACCGTGAGCGTGCAGTCCGGACTGTCGACCTCGCGTGGCCCCGCATCGTCACCGGTATCGCCCGCATGTCGAAGAACGCTGTCGACGTGGCGATGGTTGGTATCGCATCGGGAACAGTTGCAATTACTGGGGTCGGGTTCGCCGGACCGTATTGGGGACTCGCATTCGCCCTCGGCGGCGGCATCGCTGGCGGGACTATCGCGCTCGTCTCGCAACGCTTCGGCGCAGACGCGATTGATGAACTGGGACTTGCAGTTCGGTCGAGCGTGCTTCTCACCGTTATTGTAACGCTGCCAGTCACGGCCGTCTTTTGGCTGTATCCGACAGCGCTGATTTCACTTTTGAGCAACAACACCGAGGCTATCCAACTCGGGGCAACCTACCTCCGAATCGTCGGTCTCGGCGTTCCATTCGCCGGACTGAATCTCATTGGCAGTCGCGTGCTCGTCGGGACCGACGACGCATACACGGCGATGATTCTTCGCGCGAGCGGCGCAGTCGTGAACATTGGTCTCAACGCAGTACTCATCTTCGGCCTCAATCTGGGCGTCAAAGGTGCAGCACTCGGGACGGTTCTCTCCAACGTTGTCGTCACTAGCGCGTTCATCATCGGACTCTCACAAGGGTCGCTTCCAGGCGTCGGCGAGTTCCCCGTCACCATCGACCCCTTCGGCGAATTTCTTGATTTCAGTACCCTCGTCGACCTCATTACAATCGGTGTTCCCGTAATGGGTCGAGGACTCGTCTGGACCGTCGCGGAGTTCCCGATGCTCGCCATCCTCGATAGCTTCGGTCCGAATGTGGTTGCGGCGTTCGTCATCGTCCGGCGTATCTGGGGGCTGATGAACACACCCGGATGGGGCTTCGGACTAGCATCTTCGAGCCTCGTCGGACAGGCACTCGGCAAAGATGACGAAGAGACCGCCGAATCCTACGGACGGGAGGTGATTCGATTCGCCGTGGCGACCTACGTCGTCTCCGCGGTTCTCGTCGCTCTGTTTGCCCGCCCGATTGTCCTCGGGTTCGTCAAGAATGCAAGCGACCCAGCGGTGCCGATTGCCGTCAACTTGGTGTACGTCGCCTGTTTCGCCGTCATCTTACAGGGAGTCTCCGGCGGGGCAGCGGGGCCGCTCGACGCCAGCGGAGACACCGCGTGGACGTTCGGAAGCCAGTTCGTCGGCATGTTCCTCTGTTCGATTCCGCTCACGTACATCGGGTCTGTGACTTCACTCGGAATCACCGGACTCTATCTGGCGTTCGTCGCCGAGACAACGATTCCAGCAACGTTGAACTACTATCGCTTCCGGACGGGAACGTGGAAAATCGTCAGTAGGGGCTACCGACCCGAGGCTGTCGCAGACGACTGAAGCGTGTCGCTGGGGCTTGGTCACCTGTTTTATCTTAGCCGCTTGCTTTCAGCCAGTTTCATCCTGTCGTCTGCGTCTTCCTTTGGACTCAAAACGTACGGTGACAACGTAGTGAGAAACTCGCGTACCCGCGCGTGGGTCTCACATTAACCGTCGATTACGAATCCGACGCAACCGTGTGCGACCGATAGAGGTAGGCTGCAACAGCCCACAAAGCGAGTGTCCCGACCGGCCACGCAGTTCGACCCGGTTGAACGGAAAACCCGCGAGCGACCTCTAGTTGCGTCACGCCTGCGAGTACGAGACCGGCGACCGTGATTCGAATATCTGAACGTCCGAAGACGTACCCGGAAACGACGCTCCCAAGCGAGACGAGATAACAGACGACGCCGAGAGGCCACGCGAGGATGTAGTCGGGGAGTCCAACCGTGAAGCGAAAGAGGAAGTCGATAACCGTTGTGACGCTCAGCGTGGACGGCGTAACGAGTCCCCAGGGGAAAAGCAGCGTTGCTGAGCCAGTCGCAAACGTCTGAACGGACCAGGGGACGAACCCGAGGACAAAGACGAGGAGTAGTTCGGTGTACCGTCGAACGACACGTGCGTTGGATTGTTCCGACGGATTAGTCGTCACCGCTGGGCGATGATGCGAAGCACGTCTTCGTCCGCCAGTACGTGGTCACGCCCGACCTGTTGGTCGTCGTGTTTCGCACTTGGCCCAGAGACGCGAGCGAACCGGAAGCGTTCGTCGAGTTTGGCCCCTAACTTGTGAATCGCGTCGTCGATTGTGTCTCCTTCGCGGAGGATAAGCGGTTCCTCGTAATCGACGCCGCGTCCGGGTTTGTCCATGTAAATTCGGATAAGGCCGAGCGCCTCCCAAATCTCGTCTTTCAGTGCGTCGAGTCCCTTTTCGGCTTCGGCGCTGATGAACGTCACTTCGTCGGGGTCGAGACCGACCTCGCGGAGGTTCTCCTCGACCGTCGGGAGGTAGTCCTTATCGATGAGGTCTGCCTTGTTGACGGCGACGATAGACGGCAGGTAGACGCGGTTTTTCATGATACCGTCGACGAGCTCGTCGATGGTCGTCTCACCGCGGAGCGTCACTTCGGCGTTGACAAAGCCGTGCTCGCGGAGAATCCCTTTTATCGTGTCCTCTTCGAGGTCGACGCTGTCGCTTTTCGTCACTCGAATCCCGCCTTTTCCTCGCTTCGTGATAGAGAGGTTCGGCGGCGACGTATCCAGTCGAATCTTGTTGTTATAGAGTTCCGTTTGGAGTCGCTCGTAACGCTCTATCTCGAACACCGAGAGCATGAAGACGACGAGGTCGGCGGTGCGGACGACAGAGAGAACCTCCTTACCGCCACCACGGCCACCGGCAGCGCCTTCGATGAGGCCGGGAACGTCCAGTATCTGGATGTTCGCACCTCTGTACTTCAGCATTCCCGGGTTCACGTCGAGCGTCGTAAACTCGTACTCGCCGGTCTCACTGTCCGCGTTGGTGAGCGCGTTGATGAGCGTCGACTTACCCACGCTGGGGAATCCGACCAGTGCGACTGTCGCGTCGCCGGTTTTCTCGACGGCGTATCCTTGGCCGCCACCGGCTGAACTCTGGTTTTCGAGTTTCTCTTTCAGTTCCGCGAGTTTCGCCTTGAGCCGACCGATGTGCGCCTCAGTCGACTTGTTGTACGGCGTATTAGATATCTCCTCGCGGATATCTTCGATCTCCTCCTCCAGTCCCATCGTTAACAGTTCCGCCGCGTCCGTCGAAAAACCCTTTCCTTCCGACCCGCAGATTCGTACCGGAAGAAAAAACCGAACACGTACCGACAAACTTCGACACTATCGGCCGTTTAGCCATCATCGACGTGAGGAAAATGGGATTAATTCATACGCGTGCGCCGAAAAATATCGGCACGATTATACATAACGCATCCGACCGCCCGATAAAGACCGATGCCGGACCCCAGGACGCTCCGCGATAGCACCCAAATCGTGCTTCCGTGCGCGCTTCTGGATAGTATACGCGACGAGATCGAAGCCGAGTTCGTCGTTACTATCCATGCCCAAACTGAAGAACTGTGCCGAATTATCGGGAGTCCGGTCGAGATTCGGGCGGTGAGCGACTTTCTCACCCGTCAGGGTATCTCACTCCGGTAGCCACCGTTCCGAAGGGCTTGTTACGACACAGCCCAACGGCCCTGTATGGACGAAGCGCCGGGACTCTCCGACCAGTACCGCACGGCCAGTCCGTGGCCAGTGTTCATCGCACTCGGTATCCCTATCTCCGAATTGGGTCTCCTTTTCGGCCTGTTCCCGCTCGCCGTCGGAGGCCTCCTCTTGTTCGGAGGAAGTGTCGTCGGCATGCTCAGCGAATCCGGATACGTTGGGTCCACAATGCGGGCATTAATTGGGTTTTCCGTCATCTTGTTTGGGTTCGGGGCGGCACTGGCGTTCACCGACATCAACCTCGTCGCACGTGGGTACGCAGTGATTACTGCGGCGGCATTGCTCGTCTTTGGCGGCGTAGTCTTCGAGTTGTTCGTCCGTGAGCAGCGACAGGACATCTAAGCTTAACTTTACGTAGTGGTCGCCGTCAGTCGAACGAGAAACCAACAATCTATTTGAACGGCGTCCCCCAGTGTCTCGATATGGGAACCAAGACGTTCGACAAGGACACCATCCTCGACTTGACGGTCAACATGGTGCCGTTAGTCATCATCCTGTTTTTCGTGGTGGCTTTCGCTCTTGTCAACCCGTTCGGGTTCGAATCGCTCGCTTCAGGACTTCAGTACGGACTCCTCGTCACGCCGTTTGTTCTCTTGGCGGTGCTCACGTACCTCTCGGGGAAAGCAATCGTTGGCGCGGAGCAGTCCGGAACCGTCTACCCGCCGGGCCAAGCGACGGTCCCCGGCGTCGGCCCGCTCCACGAAGAGGAAGCGGCGGAAGCCGCCGAACTGGAAGAAACTAACGAAGCGGACGCAGTCGAAGCGGCGGAAGAGACGGCTTAAAACACCTCGAATCGCAGGGCGGTCCCGAATCTTTCATTACCCTGCACTACTCAGGCACATCCATGGAGGTTAACGGACAGTTAGCACTGACGGTGCTCATGGGGGTCTTCCTCATCGCCGTCGCCGCGTGGCTCGCGCGGGTCGAAGACTGGCGGTCGTACACCCCGCTCGCGGGCGGTGGAACCGTCGGTGGTACTGCAGAGCAGTACGTCTCGGAAGAGAAACCATCCGGGGTCATCCGTTGGTTAACAACGGTCGACCACAAGGACATCGGGATACTTTACGGCGCGTACGCGCTCGTCGCATTCGCCGTAGGCGGACTCATGGTCGTCCTGATGCGTATCGAACTTGCGGACCCGGCGGCGACGGTCATTTCGAACACGTTCTATAACTCGTTGCTCACCAGCCACGGGATTACGATGCTGTTTTTGTTCGGGACGCCCATTCTCGCCGCGTTCTCGAACTACTTCATCCCGCTTCTCATTGGTGCCGACGACATGGCGTTCCCGCGTATCAACGCCATCGCGTTCTGGCTCCTGCCGCCGGCGGCGCTGCTCATCTGGGCCGGGTTCTTCCCCATCCCGGACGTGATTCCGGCGCAGACGGCCTGGACGATGTACACACCGCTTTCGGCCGGTGCCGGCTCCGGAAACCAGGTAAACGCCGGTGTGGACCTGATGCTTCTCGGCCTGCACCTCTCGGGTGTCTCGGCCACGATGGGTGCGATCAACTTCATTGCGACCATCTTCACGGAGCGTGACGAGAAGGTCTCGTGGGCCAACCTCGACATCTTCTCGTGGACGGTCCTCACCCAGTCTGGTCTCATCCTGTTCGCGTTCCCGCTCCTCGGTAGCGCGATTCTCATGCTGCTTCTCGACCGGAACTTCGGAACGATGTTCTTCTCGGTCGACGGCGGCGCAATTCTCTGGCAGCACCTGTTTTGGTTCTTCGGTCACCCCGAAGTGTACATCCTCGTGCTTCCCCCGATGGGTATCGTGAGCCTCGTGCTCCCCCGCTTTGCGGGCCGTCGCCTCTTCGGGTTCAAGTTCGTCGTGTACTCCACGCTCGCCATTGGTGTCCTCTCGTTCGGTGTCTGGGCGCACCACATGTTCGCGACGGGTATCGACCCCCGTCTCCGTGCGTCGTTCATGGCCGTCTCGCTCGCCATTGCGATTCCGAGTGCGGTGAAGACGTTCAACTGGATCACGACGATGTGGAACGGGAAGATTCGCCTCACGACGCCGATGCTCTTCTGTATCGGCTTCGTGTCGAACTTCATCCTCGGCGGCGTGACGGGCGTCTTCCTCGCGTCGATTCCGGTGGACCTCATCCTCCACGACACCTACTACGTCGTCGGTCACTTCCACTACATCGTCATGGGTGCCATCGCCTTCGCCGGCTTCGCTGGCCTCTACTACTGGTTCCCCATCTACACCGGCCGGATGTACCAGGTCACGCTCGGTAAGTGGCACTTCTGGCTCTCGATGATCGGGACCAACGTGACGTTCTTCGCGATGATTCTGCTCGGATACGGTGGCATGCCGCGTCGCTACGCGACCTACCTGCCGCAGTTCGCAACGCTGCACCAGATTGCCACAATCGGCGCGCTCATCCTGCTCGCCGGTCAGATGATTTTCGTCTGGAACTTCGTCCAGTCGTGGCTCGAAGGCCCTGTCGTCCAGGACGGCGACCCATGGAACCTCGGTGAAGACAACCTCGAAACCGCCGAGTGGGCTTGGTTCGAACGGAAACTGCAGACGGCCGTCCCCGACGGTGGCGAAGAAGAGTCTGAACTCGCAACCGACGGCGGTCAAACGATTGCTGACGCGGACACGGTACCTGCGGCTGACGACGAGTAACGAACACACTCGTCGACTTCGCGGCCACTTCTTTCGGACGCTGTTTTCGAGAGCGAACGCGCTCAGCGTCGATTTCGTTCAGAGACAACCTTGCGGCGTTCAGACGAACTCCCGAACGACGCGAGAATGGGTTGAGCGCGCCCGCTCACACTAACTGACGACTGCTGCAGAGAACAGGCGTTTCTCAGATGACGAGGAGAATACCCGTCACAAACATCAGTATCGCGATGGCCCCGAGGATGATTCCGAGGATATCGGTATCCGACATACCGATGGCTTGCGACTGTGCGGCAAAAGGTGCATCGGTGCGCGGAAAGGAACGGAAACCCCTAACAGCGTGCGGTTCGGACCTGAAATCGTGAGTTCGAACGTCCGCGGTCAGCGATTCGTTCTCGGATTATACGTCGCCCTCGTCGCCGCCGCCGGTACCGCAGGCTTCCTCGCGGGGACGTTCGTCCCGAAGCTCAGTGCACCCCAATTTTTGTTCGTAATTCCATTCCCGGCAACACCCATCGGATTCGCTGCCTACGGGGCGCTAACTATCGCACTCGTCCTCGGAATTCCGCTCGTACTCGTCGTCTACGTCTCGTCGGAACTCGACGACAACGCGGTGTAAACCGGTACGAAAACCGGTACGAACCTCGACACAAAAACTAAGACTTGTCACCGGGACGTGAGAGTATGTATCACGTGGTAATCGGTGTCGATGACGACGTAGAACACGCACTTGCGTGCGTCCAAGGGGTCACAAACCTCCCGGGTGACGCCGCCGAAAAAGAAGTTACACTCGTCCATAGTTTCACGGATAACCCCAGTGGTGCGTCCGCGACACAGATTCACTCGGTTCGGGAGGCAAGTGAATACCTCGAAGACCACGGAATCGACTACGATGTGAACGAGTCATCCGGCGACCCCGCGGAGGTCATCATCGACTTCGCCGAAGAAGAAGACGCGGACCTCATTGTCACCGCCGGTCGCAAGCGGTCACCTGCCGGAAAGGCGCTCTTCGGCAGCGTCACACAGTCAGTGATTCTGAACACCGACCGCCCTGTTATGGTGACGGGAACCGCGAGAGGTTCAGAATGAGAACGTCCACACCGGAGTTCTGCGCTTCCGAGAGATACGTCGAGTAGTTCGTGGTCCCGTGTGGTGTTGCGACGGGCTTGACCTGCTCCCATCGCGCAACGTCCGTCATGAACTGCTTCATCGACGCCTGCTGGGTCCGTCCCCAACTGTAGTCGGTGTAGAGTTGGTAGAACTTCAGGTCCTCGCCGTAGGCTTCTTCCACGACCGGCGCGAGCGCCTATGTAGGCGTTGAACATTGAGAAAATACTCCAATGGTGTTTATTAACAATATATTCTGTTGTATTTGACATTCATAGGCAGCAGAAATACGAAACAAAAACGCAGTAGACGACGTGCTCTAGGGATAATCACGTACCAATGGAAAGCCACTCGACGGTCAGAATTGACGGGTAATCGGTCCTTTCAGCCGGTTAAACAACAGGATTTCTGGTATTTCTCGTGAGAACGTCCCCCAGTGTGTTTCGATTCAACGAGTGTGAAATCTCGTTATAATGATAGAGTTACAGGCACGTATATCTACCAGACTATAGATATTTATTCCCGAATTGTGCCAATTTAACCAGTATCACAGTGAACTGACCTCCGATTAATTTCACACAATGATGACTGTTCGAATTATAACTATCACCGTTAAGGGCAAATAACCGGTCGCCACGCTCGTGGCTGATACGTATGACCAAAGAAACGACAGACCACTGGACTCCCACACGCCGGTCCGTCCTGAGACTCGGCACAATGTCGGCGCTGGGTGTTGGTATCGGCGTCCCCGCATTCGCTGGTAGCGCAGCAGCGACGAAATGTCCCAGAACACCCGGTTTCTGGGCGAACCACCCGGACGCGTGGGAGCCCCTAGAACTCGACGACCCCCTCACTATCAGAGGAGTCACGATGACTCACTCCGGGTGGCGTGACTTCCTCGTCTCTCCAACGAAGGGTGACAAGGCGAACATCATGGGAAAGCACTACCTCGCCAGCATTCTGAACCTCAGAAACCGTCCCGTCGACGACCCGACGTGTACAGACAGGAAACTGAAGAGCGGTCCCTTCGAGGGCCACACTATCGAGATGGTGAAGAATAAGGCGGGAGACTGGCTCGACGATTCCAACTGGGCAGAGGAAGAAAAACAGAAGAAATGGATGGCTGGCGGAGTAGACGGTGAACCCCTGAAAGATACGCTCGACAGGTTCAACAACGACCCCAGTTCGCTCGGGCTTTCGTGTTCCTGCAACAACGAGACCTCGCGGTGATAGTTCGACTCTCGGGAGTTGCACAACTATAGCCACCAACTTGTGTCCGTGACTGTGGGTAAAATCTCACACTAACCGCGTGGCGGCAAACAACCCTCGTGTCCGCATTCGATGTCCTCGGTTCGAAGCCGCCCGCACGAATTCACCTTTTTCGACCATTTGTTCTTCGTCTCTACACTCGCGTTCGCGCAGTTCGTACTACGAGTGAAACTATCTCATCAACGATGGCGAGGCCACCCATGTGGTAGTAGTCGTCGAGTCTAGCGGAGAACGCTTCATCTGTCAATAAGTGCCATGCTACTGGACAATACACCTCTGAATACCTCAAAATCACCCGATATAGATTATATTACTACTTAGTCTACACAAGAAAATAACTTATTCGCGGAGCGCGTAAACTACGTATGGCCCTTTCGGATTACACCGGCCAGTCACCGACAGGTCGGGAAGACACCATCGTCCGCGTCGTTCCGCACCGACTGTGGCGACCCGGGGACGAACGAATCGAACCCTGTGCGTACAGCGGTGAAGACATTCGTCTCTCAGAGAAACACTTGCTCGTCGTCCTCGAACGCGACGGCGTTCGCGAGCGGATGTATTTCCGCGACGAGCGGTCGCTCGCTGCATGGTTAGAAGAAAACGAACGGTGAGGCTGCAGGTGGCTACTCGGTGTCGACCTGTTGCTGAATCGATTCGACGATTTCGGGGTTCCGAAGCGTCGTTGTATCACCGAGTTCTTCTCCGTTCGCAATCTCTTCGAGGAGTCGACGCATAATCTTCCCAGACCGCGTCTTCGGCAGTTCGGGCGTGAACACGACCTGTTCGGGGCGGGCGATTGGGCCAATTGCGTCTTCGACGCCCGTGATGATGCGTTCGCGCATCTCGTCGTCTTCCGTCTGTGACTCTTCTGTGATGACGTAGGCGTAGACGGCCTCGCCTTTTACCTCGTGGTCGCCGCCGACGACCGCCGCTTCGGCGACGCCTTCGACACCGACGATGGCGGACTCGATTTCCATCGTCCCGAGACGGTGTCCGGAGACGTTGATTACGTCGTCGACGCGGCCAAGGATGGTGATGTACTCGTCCTGGTCGATTTTCGCTCCGTCCTCTGGGAAGTACACCCAGTCGGCTGGGTCGTTGCTGTCGGTATCAGAGTACTCCCGCCAGTACTCCTGGACGAATCGCTCGTCGTTCTTGTAGAGCGTCCGGAGCATGCCCGGCCACGGCTTGTCGACCGTGAGGTAGCCCGCTCGGCCAGCATCGACCTGCTCCCCACTCGTATCGACGACTTTCGCGTCGATACCCGGCAGCGGCGGCCCGGCTGACCCCGGTTTCATCTTCTTGATTCCCGGGAGGGTCGTAATCATCATCCCGCCCGTCTCAGTCTGCCACCACGTGTCGACGACAGGGCACTCCTCGTTGCCGATGTGCTTGTAGTACCACTTCCACGCACGCGGGTTGATGGGTTCACCCACTGTCCCCAAGAGGCGGAGACTCGACAGGTCGTGTTGTTCTGGGAACCTACTTCCCCACTTCATGAAGGCACGAATCGCCGTCGGCGCGGTGTAGAAAATGTCGACCGAGTACTTTTCGACGATGTCCCACAGACGGTCGCGGTTGGGGAAGTCCGGGGTACCCTCGTACATGACAGTCGTCGTTCCGAGGGCCAGCGGTCCATAGACGATGTAGGAGTGGCCGGTAATCCAGCCGATGTCCGCAGAGCACCAGTAGGTGTCTTCCTTTTTAATGTCTAAGACGGCGTGTGAGGTCCACGCCGCATAGGCGAGATAGCCGCCGGTGGTGTGTTTGACGCCTTTGGGCTGACCGGTCGTGCCCGAGGTGTACATCAAGAAGAGCATGTCTTCGGCGTCGCGCTCGACGGGGTCGATACGCTCGCCAGCGTGTTCGCTCATCAGGTCGTCCCAGTCGTGCTGGTTTGCCTTCAGGTCGTGTCCGAACCCATCGTCTCCCAGTCGGTCGACAACCACTGTTGCATCGACGCCGTGGTCGACGCCATCGAGACCCTCGTTCGCCTTGTCGAGGTGGTCGAGTGCGTCGCCGCGGCGGTAGTAGCCGTCACAAGTGACGAGATACCGGGAGTCAGCGGAGTTCATCCGCGTCGCGAGCGCCTCGGCAGAGAACCCACCGAATACCACCGAGTGCGGTGCGCCGATACGAGCACACGCGAGCATCGCAATCGGTAGCTCGGGAACCATCGGCATATAGAGAGTCACCACGTCGTCTTCCTCGACGCCGAGGTCCCGGAGTGCGGCCGCGAACTCGTTTACCTCGCGATAGAGGTCCTGATACGTGTAGGTCCGCGTGTCGCCGTGTTCCCCCTCCCACTTGATTGCAACCCGGTTTTTCTCGCCATTTTCGACGTGTCGGTCGACACAGTTGTACGAGACGTTCAGCTTTCCACCGGTAAACCACTTGTAGAACGGTGGATTCGAGTCATCAAGTACCTCGTCGTAGTCGTCATCCCAATCCAGCATCTCGGCGGCCCGTTCCCAACACTCGGGCCAGTTCTCCTCGAACTCCTCGTAAATCGAGGGGTCCGACACGTTCGCCTGTTCGACGAACTCCGCAGTGGGTTCGAACTCCGCTTGCTCCACCAACCGTGCCTCAAGTTCACTGTCACCATCTGCCATAGTACGTATGAACTACACTAATTCTCCATGATAAACCTATGCGAACTCCAACAACTTGTCTGAATGTCAGCATTTATTTCGGTGTGAAAACTGGCTGTCGGCGGTACGGAGACACTCATACTGTCCAGTACTTCTCTACAGAACTATCACGAGATGAGTGGTACACACGACACTTCACGGACACACTCTCCTCACGGGGCACTATTGCCCAGTAGTTCACCAAAAAAGCGTCTCAGAACGGGACGGACTTAGAAATCGCAGGTATGGCAGGCCTTCTTCTCCATACCCCCACCATACGTACAGGTACTGACCCGCTGGTCGTTCACAGTGTGGTTGTCGTCAAACTGCTGGTCGTACGTTGCTTTGTCACCGGATTCGATGTCGAGTACTACCGACATATGAGTGAGAATACCACCCACTCACTTATGATTTGTGGCTGTAATGAAAATTCAATATTGAGTGAATGAGTTTCTGACTGCCATTTAGCAGCCGTCTCAAAGCGAATCACTCATCTTTGAGATGGCGGACGAATTCACCGATAAAACGACGTTTGGCGCATTAAAGGGCCTGAAACAACCCACATCCCAATCATTTCCTTTTAATCACTGGTGTAAAATAGTACTGCACGAATGTATATTTGTGTAGTAATAGTTTAGTTTTCTCGGTGGAACGAAGCGTGCATGTCAGTGTCTGTCTCCATAGAGGCGCTCGGTGAAAGGTGGTCTCGAAGCCGTCGACCCCCTGAATCGGGCTGTGGTATCTCGCCAGTGCAAGTGACAGCAACCAGTGACGAAACGATGAACGAACGGTTCTCGACTCAGACTCACGGCGGTCTCTCCCAATGACACAGCAGCTTGCAGCACGAGAAAAACGAGCGATTGCAGGACAGGCACGCACGTTACACGAACGACTAGAGGGGCCACCGAACGACCACGGGGACGACCCACCAATCGCCCCTGACGACCTGCTCGACAAGTGGCGCGAACTGTTTTCGGACGCCGAAGCGTTCCACGAACGACTCGCGTACGACGACCTCACTGAGTCGGAGGTTCGATACCAGCTTACGGCAACACACTGGCCAGCAACTGAACCGTTACCCGACTGGATTGACCGACTCGACTCACTTCTCGCCCACGTTTCCGAGTACCGGTCCTGCGATGAAGCGCGACTCTCCGCCCCCAAGGGAGTTCCGTTCAGTGACCTATTGGTCGCATTCGCAGATTACGGGCTGGAACAACTCGACGCCGACACCCGGTCACAGCCCGTTGCCCAGCAACTCGGCGAGTGGCTCATCGCTCGACTCAGTCGAGTGTCCGTCCGAGCGCTGTACGTCGAGTTCAAGTCGTTCGTCGAGTACCACGACCCGGACCTCGCGGCAGCCGACCCGGCCACCGTCTCGAATCCGGGGACGACGTACTATGACCAGTTTATCGATGCGATGTTCGACGGCGGGATTCGGAAGTTCTGTCTCGAATATCCGGTGCTCGCCAGATACTTCACCCAGCTAGTCACCCAGTGGGTGACGACGGTTACGCTGGTTCAACACCGATTACAGGCCGACCGGTCTGCACTCGAAGCACGGTTCGGAGTCGACGGTGCGGTCACCGAATTTGTCCCGCTCGCCGACGATACACATGCAGGTGGGCAGGTTCCGGTTCGCGTCTCGTTCGAATCCGGGTCAGTCATCTACAAGCCGAGACCGATAGACGCCGGTGTCTCACTGTACGAAGTACTCGAACGGCTAGATGACTATCTGGAAACACCGTCGTTCAGTACACCGGAGTATCTGTCTCGCGAGGGCTACGGTTGGATGGAGCCTATCGAGTACGACGAACCAACCGATACGGCCGCAGTCGAACGGTACTACGAGCGGGCGGGGGTCCTCCTGTGTGTAGCGTACGTGCTCGACCTCCCCGATTGTCAGTACGAGAATCTCATCGTCCGTGGCGAACAGCCGACGATTATCGATGCGGAGACGCTGTTCCACCCACCCGTCTCTCCTACCGACTCCTCGTCCACGACAGCGATAGCCGCCGCGACGTCGGATACTGTTCTCCGAACCGCACTGTTGCCGTGGAAGGTGGTCGACAGCGACGACGACGGGTCGTCACCGTTTTTAGCCGCTGGTCTCGGGCGGAACAGCGAGACGAAAGCGGTCTCGGAGGTATCGAAACCCGTCATCAAGGCGGCCAACACAGACGTGATGACCGTCGAGGGAGAGTCGCCGACGGTCGACCGAAGAACAAACACGCCCAGCGTGGACGGTGTCGACCGACCACCTGAACGATACCTCGACGCCATCGTCGGCGGCTTTCAGCGAACCCACGAGACGGTTTGCAGCCTGCACGAGGACGGCCAGTTCCGTACCGATATCCTCACTTCGGAGCTTGTCGAGAGAATCGAAAACCGACTGGTGTATCGCCCGACGGCGACGTACAGTTCGATTCTGCGACTGAGCCGAGCACGAGACCCGCTTCGAGATGGTGCCCGACTCTCCGTCGAACTCGAACGGCTCGCAGCGCCGTTTTTCGACGGCCGAATCGAATCCGACCGGTTCTGGGGGCTGTTCGAAGCTGAACGACGGTCGCTCCTTCGTCGGGACGTACCGCGGTTCACTGCCCAACCAGACCAGACGATGGTATCGCACGATGGGACCGAGACTGGTGTTTCGGTGGATACGTCCGGGTACGAACGGTGTCTCCAGCGACTCGACGCGATGGACGCAGCCGACCGGCAACGACAAACCGAGCTTCTCCGCCGGTGTCTCGATGCGTCGATTCCGGACCGAGGGGCACCGGCGTCGCCCGAACCAGTGACTGACGACCGACTCCAGCGCGAAGCAGTCAAACACGGTGACATGGTACTCAACGCAGCAATCGAGACAGAGGCTGGTCGCCAGTGGGTCTCGTATATCGGTGCGGAGTTGCCACAGCTTGGGCTCTCACCAGCAGACAACACGCTTTACGCCGGGCGAGGTGGCATCGGGATTGCCGCAGCGGCACTGTACGACCAAACAGGCCACAGCCGTTTCGAGGAACTCGCAGTCGACTGTCTCGATGCAGTTGCCAGCGACCGGGGGGTGTCAGAAACCGAGTTCGGTGGTATCACCGGCACCGGGTCGCTCGTGTACAGCCTCTCTGTTGCCGCCGACCTTCTGGACCGACCAGTGTATCGAGAGCGTGCTGCGGCCCACGCTCGTGCTGTGACGACAGAGCAACTCGCGGCAGACGAGACATTCGACGTTATCGATGGGACCGCCGGAGTACTGCTCGGACTGCTCGCACACTACGAGCGATACGGCGGGTCGACGGTTCTCGACCGGGCGCTCGATTGTGGAAAGCGACTGCTCGACAACCGAGTCTCGGTCGATGGACACCACGTCTGGACGACTGGCACTGGAAAGCCACTGCCAGGAATGGCACACGGCCAGAGCGGTATCGCGTATGCGCTCGCCCGACTCGGTGCAGTCGTCGACGACGACCGATACGAGACGGCGGCCCGCGAGGCCCTCGCGTACGAGTCTACGTTGTACGACCCAGAGCAATCGAACTACCCGATTCCGACAGACGCCGGGGACCCCCAGTATCTGGACCGGTGGTGCGAGGGACGGACGGGATGTGCACTCGCGCGACTTGGCATCGGCAGCGTTCTCGACGACGAGGCGCTTCTCACCGAGGCAAACCAACTGCTGTCGGCGACCGCTTCGGCCGACAGGAACCAGTACGACCAGCTTTGCTGTGGCACACTCGGGCAGGCGACGGCGCTACTCGAATCGGCGCGCCGAACCGGGCGAGACGAGACTGACGCGCGTGCGCTGGTCGACCGCTGTGTCGCACGACAGGAACAGTCGGGGGCGTTGTGCATGCCCGGTCACAGCCGACAGCTTCCGAACTCGACGTTCTTCAATGGGGGAAGCGGAGTGGCGTACAGCCTGCTCCGGTTCGCCAACCCTGACGAACTTCCCTGTGTGCTTCTGCTGGAGTGAGGTTACCCTTGGTGTGGTGATTCGGCTGGTGCGAGATTGCCGCTGATGTGGTGATTCGGCTGGCGTGAGATTGCTGCTGATGTGAGGGTTCTGCTGGGTGAAGCTCCGCGGGAGTGAACTTCTCGGAACGGTGGTCGCCTCGGTGCTGGACGAACGACCGGGTCGCCACAAGATACAAGACGCTGGTGAGAAAGTCGCAAACATGTCAGAGTTAAAAAAGGTCGTGTTCACGGTCGCCGACGTCGAGGCCGAGGAACGACTGATTCGAGAGTACGTCGCGTCTGCGTTCCAGCGAATCGAACACCGAGACGACGCCCAGTGGCCGATTTTCAACCGCTACGGACAGGACCCGTCCATGGACCACGGTGAAGTCGTGTTCTACATCTTCGGCGATACAGAGGCGGTCGTTAGTGATGAACGACCGCGATGGGACGAACTCGCCGCCAGCAACCGACTCGACGAGTGGGAGGTCGTCGACACCGGCGTCGAGATTGCCGATTTCGACGAACGGCAACGACTCCAGTTTCGACTCCGGTACGCGGCGAGTCGGATGAGCTTAGACTGCCTGGATACCTTCGACTCACTCCCCGACGCACTGGACGAGTTCGAAGACGAGGTGTACACGGTCGGCTGGGGGTCCTGTCTTCACCACCTCATCAACCAGCTTGGATACCAGGCAAACGGCGGGGAAGAAGAGATAGACCTCCTGTTTCAGAGTCTGGTGGGACGGCTGTACGCGATGAATATGGCTCCCAGCTATGGCTCGGGGGTTACCGTGTCGAAGATAGAGGAGTTGAAAACGGAACTCGACGCGTTGTCGACCAGACTCCAAGAGCAGGAACGCGACCAGCAGACGACGTAATCGGTAGGGGAGACTGCGGGTATCGACGGCGATGGCGGCGGTGATAGCGGTGACAACCTACGTCAGTGAGCCGCCCGAATTACGGCTCGTTCATGCGAGACCGATTTTCTCGCGGTACGCGCCGTACTTCGCCTCGAAGACATCCATGATTTCACCCATCGTGGCGTAGGCCTTCACGGCATCGACGAGCACGGGCATGACGTTCTCTTCTGCTTCGATTGTCTCGCGGAGTTCGTCGAGTGCCGCCTCGACTTCCTCGTCGTCGCGCTCTTGTTTAACCGATTCGAGGCGTTCGAGTTGGCGGTCCTGCACCTCGTCTTCGACGTGCAGGAGGTCGGGTTTGGTGTCGCCGTCGGTCGCGTACTTGTTGACGCCGACGACGATTTCTTCGTTCTTCTCGACGCGCGACTGGTACTCGTAGGACGCTTCGCCGATTTCCTTGTGGTAATAGCCTTCATCGATACCGGCGAGGACGCCGTCGCGGACCGACCCGTCGCCCATCTCGCGAATCTCCTCGATGTAGGCCATCGCCTCGTCCTCGATTTCATCGGTGAGTTTCTCGATGAAGAAACTGCCGCCGAGCGGGTCGATAACGTCGGCTGCGCCGGATTCCTCGGCGATTATCTGTTGGGTGCGTAGGGCGACCGTAACCGCCTCTTCGGACGGGAGCGCCAGTGCCTCGTCGAAGCTGTTGGTGTGAAGCGACTGGGTTCCGCCGAGGACGCCCGCGAGCGCCTGAATCGTGACGCGGACGATGTTGTTGAGCGGTTGTTGCGCCGTCAGCGACTGCCCCGCCGTCTGGGTGTGGAACTTCAGTTGCTTCGAGCGCTCGTCTTCGGCACCGTACCACTCGGTCATCACGTGGTGGTAAATCCGCCGAGCGGCGCGGAACTTTGCAACTTCCTCGAAGATGGAGTTGTGCGAGTTGAAGAAGAACGAGAGTTGCGGGGCGAACTCGTCGATGTCGAGGCCGCGGTCCACCGCGTCTTCGACGTAAGCGAAGCCGTCGGCGAGGGTGAATGCGAGTTCCTGAATCGCCGTCGACCCGGCCTCACGGATGTGGTACCCGGAAACCGAGATGGGTCGGATGCGCGGGGTCTCGTCGGCGGCGAACTCGACCGTGTCGGTGACGAGTTTGAGCGACGGTTCGGGCGGAATGACCCACTCCTTCTGTGCGATGAACTCCTTGAGCATGTCGTTCTGGAAGGTCCCTCCAATTTGGTCACGGGACACACCGCGGTTGTCCGCGAGCGCGACATACATGGCGAAGACGACCGGCGCGGAGGGGTTGATGGTAAAGGACGTGGTCACATCGCCGATGTCGATGCCGTCGAAGAGGACCTCCATGTCGCGGAGCGTGTCGACGGCGACGCCTTCCTTCCCAACTTCGCCATCCGAAAGCGGGTCGTCCGAATCCTTTCCCATGAGCGAGGGCATGTCGAACGCGGTCGACAGTCCCGTCTGGCCGTTTTCGATGAGGTAGTGGAACCGCTCGTTCGTCTCTGTCGCGGTTCCGAACCCGGCGAACTGGCGCATCGTCCACGTGCGGCCGCGGTACATCGTTGGATATACCCCGCGGGTGTAGGGCGACTCACCGGGGAAGCCGAGGTCCTCCTCGTAGTCGAGGTCGGAAACGTCCTCGGGCGTGTAGAGGTCGTCGACCTCGTGGTTCGAGACGGTCGCAAACCGGTCTTTGCGCTCTCCACCCTTTTCGAGGAACGGGTCGCGAGTCTCTGATTCCCACTGTTCGCGTGCCTCGCGAATGGACGCCAAGTCCTCGTCGTCGTACATGGTCATGAATCAGGATGGGCGATGATTAATTATTCGGGTATTTTCCAGTTGGTATTGCTTCGACAGACAGACCATCGTGCATATCACTCCCCGCCGACCTAGCCCCGGGTATGCACGACTTCGAGAACGACACGGGCCGACCGCTGGCAGCGACCCGCTCGGTTGCCGCGACCGATTGCTTCCCCGTCGGGCGCTGACACCAGATGGCACTTGTTACCCCTACGGCGACCCGGTGGACCGCCGCCGCGGTGGCTCTCGTGTTCGTCCTCGCAAGCGTTTCGTTCGTCGTTCCCGCCACGGGGACGGTTTCACCGGTTCCGTTCGACGACACCGTCAAGACCGGCGGCACGTCGGTCGATATTCTCCTATCAGATGGCGAGGGTTTCGAAGTCCCGGTTGCACAGGTTCACTTCTCGCGGTACCGCTACGTCATCGGCTACTACGACGTGACAACCGCGGCCGCCGACATCTCGACCTCCGAAAGTGCCCGCCAGTTCGGCGACCCGCTCGCCGTATTCGTCACTGACTACGCGACGGTCACTCCGGCCCTCGGCGAGGACAACTACCTCCGAACCGAGAACAACCGCACTCCCGGTTGGGTCAAGGCATCTGAGGCGTCGTTCGTCGTCGACTCGGGTGCTCGCGTCCCGTCCGGCCCCATCGCCGTCCCGTTTTCAGATGCTGACGCCGCGCAGTCGTTCGCCGACGAACACGGTGGCGAAGTCATCGATTGGCGGACGCTTCAGGACCGAACCGGCAGTCCACTCTCGTCACGACTCGCTGCCTTTGAATCGTCCGTCAAGTCCCACCACGACTGGGCCAACCAGACTGTCGCTGCGAGTGATTCGCTGTTCGACCGCCCCGTCTCGACTGTCGTGGGCGAGGATGCGCCAACCGTCGAGGCAGCCGTCGAATCGGCACCGAACGGCACCGCCGTCTACGTCCCCGCCGGAACGTACTCGGTCGAGTCGGTCGACCTGAATCGCTCGATTACCCTCGTCGGGGCCGGAACCGAGACGGCACTCGTCGACGACGGCAACGACACCGCCGTCCACATCCGCGCCGACCGCGCCGCCGTGGCGAACCTCTCTATCTCCGGCGTCGGTGATGTCGGCACCCGACGCATCCGTGTGACAAACGAGTCTGTCGATTGGGACACCCGCGTCCAACTCGCCTACGGCCGCGGCGACACCGGTATCGTCCTCGACGGGGCGAACGGGTCCGCGGTTCGAAACGTCCGTATCGACACGCCCGCAAGCGGCGTCATCGTCCGCGAGAGCGCGAGCAGCGTCCTCGACAATCTGACTGTACAGGGTGCTGAAGACCCATCTGACGGCTTCATGGGCGTCGTCCTCATCGGCGAGCGCTCGGTCGTCGAGGATTCGACGTTCCTCGACGGACGCGACGGTGTCTACACCCACCGCGCGGACGGGAGTGTCGTCAGGAACAACCACATGGAAGACGGACGCTACGGCGTCCACGAGATGTACACTTCGGACATGCTCGTCGCCGACAACGTTGTCCGCGAAAACCGAATCGGGGTCATCATCATGACCCGCCCCGTCGGAAACCTCGTGGTCGGAAACGACGTGCAAGACTCGAACTTCGGCTTCATCCCCGCCGGAAGCGACACCTACGTCGCCGACAACGTCTTCGCAAACAACGAGTACGGCATGGACGTAAGCGGCGACAGGCAAGTGTACGTCCGGAACGTCGTTGCTGGCAACGAAATCGGCGTCCGCGGGAGTTCGACCTTCCCGACGAACGTCGTCGTCCGAAACGATATCGTCGACAACGACGTGCAGGTCGAATCGGCGCTCGGGCCGATGCGAACGTGGACCCGAGAAGGCGACGGCAACTACTGGGGCGACCTTCCACTCGAAGACGCCGACGGCGACGGGGTCTACGACCGGGCATTCCAGCCATCCGGGCCGGTTGACGCCGAACTCGGCCGAAGCCCCACCGCACTCGTCCTCTCACGGTCGCCCGTGATGGACGCTCTTCGCCGCGCCCGCGACGACGTGGCCGGACTCCGCGGGTCCGGCGTCGTCGATGCTGCGTCCCGGACGGAGCCAGTACAACCGGACGTACTCGCCAGAGTGAACGCGACGGGGGAAGCAGATGTCTGAACGAGACTCGGCGGCCGGAGAGAAAACAGTGCAAGAGACAACAGACACCGCAGGCGCGACGAGTACAATCGATTCGGACAGTACAGTTGATTCGGACGAATCACACTCACCAGCTCACGCAGCCCCGGCCATCGAGGCGACTGCCCTCACGCACGCGTTCGGCGACGTTCGCGTCCTCGAAGGCGTTTCACTGTCGGTTGCGCCCGGCGAAATCGTCGCACTCGTCGGTCCGAACGGGTCGGGGAAGTCCACGCTCCTCCGCTTCTTGACGAAGGTCCGCGCCCCCGACGAAGGCACCATCTCAGTCGGCGGAAACGGGGGCGGAAACAATCGTGTTGGCTACCTCCCGCAACAACCCGGTTTCCGAGACGGCTTTTCGACCGCCGATACGCTCCGGTTCTACGCGCAGTTCGTCGACGAGGAGGTGGATGTCACCGAAGTGCTGGACCGTGTCGGCCTCGCAACTGCGGCGAACCGCCGCGTCGGTGCTCTCTCCGGCGGGATGACTCGCCTACTCGGTCTTGGACGAGCGCTCATTGGCGACCCGGCCGTGCTCGTCCTCGACGAACCCGCCAGCGGCCTCGACCCGGGAATGGTCGAACGACTGTTCGACATCGTCTCGACGCTCGCCGAGTCAGGGGTCGCAGTCGTCCTCTCGTCGCACAACCTCGGCCCGGTCGAACGCACCGCGGACCGCGTCGTCGTCCTCGATGGGGGCCGGTTCGTCGCCGACGGCCCGCCGCGTGAATTAGTCGAGCCGGTCGGTGCGAGCGACCTCCAGACGGCGTTCGGTGAACTCGTTTCGACCGACGAGGTGGAAGGCCGATGAGCGACGGCGAAGACCTGTTTGCCATCGCGGCCCGCGAACTCCGGACGGTCGTTCGAACACCCGCTGTCGTCGCTCTCTCGGTCGTCTTCGGCTTGACTGTCGTCGCCGTCGCGGCCGCGGGGACCGGTTCACGCGGCGGATACGTCCCGCTCGTCCTCGACTTGGTTCCCTTCGTCGAGGCGCTCGTCCCGCTTCTCGCCTTCGCGCTCTGCTATCGGGCCGTTCTCACGGACCGACGGACCGGCGAGTTGGACGTACTCCGGACCTTCGACGTGTCTCGTCTCTCGTACGTCGGCGGCGTCTACCTCGGTCGGAGCCTCGCGCTCGTGGTCGTCGTCTTCGGGTCGCTCCTCGTTTCGGCCGCGACCGTTCCCGTGTTGTCGCCGGAGAAATCGGCGTTTCTAGCCCTGAACGCGGCCGCCGATTCGCCGGTCGCGTTCGTCCGGTTCGCCGTGCTCGCGGTGATATTCGCGCTGGCGACTGCGGCGGTCGCACTTGCCGTCTCCGCCGCCGCGCGGACCGCTCGGCAGGCTATCGCACTCGCCGTTGGGTTGGTCGTCGCCTTCGTCGTCGGCATCGATGCCGCGGCGGTCGCGGGACTCGCCTCAGGAACGTTCGGTATCGACGCCGTGCCGCTGGTGCTCGCGCTCAGTCCGAACGGAGCGTTTCGGTCGCTCGTCTTCGGCGTCGCCGTCGAAACGGGAAGTCATACGTCGCCGTTGGTGTCGCTCTTGGGTCTCGCGGGGTGGCTCAGCGGAGCGCTCGTGCTCGCGGTGCTGACGGCGTGGAAGCCGGTCGACTAAGTCGCAAGAAAGAATCCGAAACGCGTTTTCGATACGTTACCCGAAGTTCTCGATTTTCGCCGCGTCAACGTCGCCGCCGGCGTTTTCGATCGCGTCGACGGCGGCGTCGACGAATCCTGCGAAGCCGTAGACGAACACCTGTTCGTCGTCGCCGTTTACGAGCGCGTCCGACACGGCTCCGGCGAGTGCGTCCTCGTCGTCGGTGACGACGACACTCGCACCGCCATCGCGGAGCGCGTCGAGTCGGTCCTCGTGCGCGGGCGCGTCATCGAGATAGACGACTGCGGCTTCGTTGTCGTCGGCGACCGCCGCCTCGGCGATACCGACCGCAGGGCCGATACCCGGGCCACCGGCGAGAACGACCACGCGCGCCTCGCCGTCGTAGTAGCTGTCGCCGAACGGACCGGAGAGGTCGATGGTGTCGCCCTCGGCGAGCGATTCGAGGTGCTGGCTGAACGGCCCGGCTTCCTCGGGGTCGATTCCCACGGTCACTTCGAAAGTGTCGCCGACGCCGGGCGACGAGAGCGTATAGAAGCGGGCGTACGACTCGCCGTCGACTTCGGCGGTGAGCTTCACGAACTGGCCCGGCTCGGCCTCGAAGCCGTCGGGCGTCTCGAACTCGATAGCGACCGTTCCGGGTCCGACGTTGCGGGCCGCGGAGACGGTGACGGTTGCGTCCATGTGACCCGCTTCGACGTAGGCTCACAAGGGCCTTGCCTTCCCGGATAGGGTGAGAAATGCGACCGCGTCTCGAATCCGGAGGAACTTGCCGCGAGCGGCCGGAATCGGGTGTAATTGGACATTTGTCCACCACATTCCGAAACAGTGGCCAATCAGATTGTATAATCCGGTGATAAACACATTCTAGGGACCTGTATACCGAGGTTTCGTTTATGAACAGCACCGATATTTCACACAAACTTTCAGAAGGCTTTTGACCCGGCTATGGGTAGATTTCACTCAGCATGCCTGCGGACTTCAACTGGGCCATCGGCGGCGAGGCTGGCGATGGCATCGACTCCACGGGGAAGATTTTCGCTCAGGCACTCTCCCGGGCTGGACGGCACGTGTTTACTTCCAAGGATTTCGCTTCGCGAATCCGCGGCGGCTACACTGCATACAAAGTTCGGACTGCCATCGACCCCGTACAGAGCGTCGTCGACCGACTCGACGTGCTCATTGCACTTACACCACGAACGATTGAGGAGAACCTCGACGAACTCCACGACGGTTCGGTCATCATCTACGACGGTGACCGCTCGACGATGGCGGACGTCGAGATTCCTGAAGGAATGGTCGGGCTGGACGTTCCCCTTCAGGCGCTCGCAGAAGAGGCTGGCGGCGCAATCATGCGTAACGTCGTCGCACTCGGCGCGGCGTGTGCCGTCACCGACTTCCCTATCGAGAACCTCGACAGCGCGCTCCAGAAGCGCTTCGGCGGGAAGGGTGAGGCAATCGTTGAGAACAACAAGGAGGCGGCTCGCGCCGGACTCGAATTCGTACACGAGGAATTCGACCACGAATTCGACTACGACCTCGAGACGACCGACGAAGACTACGTCCTCCTGAACGGCGACCAGGCCATCGGTATGGGCGCAATCGCCGCCGGTTGCCGGTTCTACGCTGGCTACCCCATTACACCGGCGACGAACGTCATGGAGTACCTGACCGGGCGTATCGAACGCTACGGCGGCCACGTCGTGCAGGCGGAAGACGAACTCGCCGCAATCAACCTCGCGCTCGGTGCTGCGCGCGCCGGTGCGCGCTCGATGACCGCAACCTCCGGTCCGGGTATCGACCTCATGGCGGAGACGTTCGGTCTTGTCGCCACCTCGGAGACGCCGCTCGTCATCGTCGACGTGATGCGCTCCGGTCCTTCGACCGGGATGCCGACGAAGCAAGAACAGGGCGACCTGAACATGATGCTTCAGGGTGGCCACGGCGAGATTCCGCGCTTCGTCGTCGCACCGACGACCATCTCCGAGTGTTTCTGGAAGACCGTCGAGGCGTTCAACCTCGCCGAGAAGTACCAGCTTCCGGTCTACGTCGCCGCCGACCTCGCGATGGCAGTCACGGAACAGACCTTCTCCCCCGAGACGTTCGATATGGACGAAGTCGAAATCGACCGCGGCAAGGTCGTCGACGACGACACCATCGACGAATGGCTCGACGAGAAAGGCCGATTCCAGCCACACGCACTCACCGACGACGGCATCAGTCCGCGCGCGTTCCCCGGTACGGACGAGGGTGCACACATGTCGACTGGTCTCGAACACGACGAACTCGGTCGCCGGACCGAAGACACCTCGATGCGCGTCAAGCAGGTCGAAAAGCGCGACCGGAAGGTCGAGACGGCGAAGTCCGACGAGGACTTCTCGCCGCGTGAGTTCGGCGACACCGACTCGGACGTGCTCGTTATCTCGTGGGGTTCCAACGAGGGCGCGCTCGTCGAGGCCATGAACTTCCTCGAAGCGGACGGCATCGACATCCGCTTCCTCTCAGTTCCGTACATGTTCCCGCGTCCGGACCTCTCGGACGCTATCGAGGCGGCAGACGAAGTCATCGTCGTCGAGTGTAACGCGACGGGACAGTTCGCCAACGTCGTCGAGCACGACACATTAACCCGTGTCAAGCGCATTAACAAGTACGACGGCGTCCGCTTCAAGGCGGACGAACTCGCAGACGAAATCAAATCGACCCTCGACGCAGAGGAGGTTTCAGCATGAGCTCAGACGTCCGCTTCACCGACTTCAAGTCAGACAAACAACCGACCTGGTGTCCCGGCTGTGGGGACTTCGGGACGATGAACGGTATCATGAAAGCCCTCGCCAACTCCGGCAACGACCCGGACAACACGTTCCTGGTCGCCGGTATCGGCTGTTCCGGCAAAATCGGGACGTACATGCACTCGTACGCCATCCACGGCGTTCACGGGCGCTCGCTCCCCGTCGCTGCCGGGGCCAAGCTGGCGAACCCCAACCTGACCGTCGTCGCCGCCGGTGGCGACGGTGACGGGTACTCCATCGGTGCGGGGCACTTTATCCACGCCGTTCGCCGCAACGTCGACATGGCCTACGTCGTCATGGACAACCGTATCTACGGCCTGACGAAGGGTCAGGCGTCGCCGACTTCGCGCGAGGACTTCGAGACCTCGACGACCCCCGAAGGGCCGCAGCAGCCGCCGGTCAACCCGCTGGCGCTGTCGCTGGCCGCCGGTGGCACGTTCATCGCGCAGTCCTTCGCGACCGACCACAAGCGTCACGCCGAAATCGTGCAGGAAGCTATCGAGCACGATGGCTTCGGCTTCGTGAACGTGTTCAGTCCGTGTGTCACGTTCAACGACGTGGACACCTACGACTACTTCCGCGACAACCTCGTGGACCTCAAGGAGACGGACCACGACCCGACCGACTACGACGCTGCCAAGGACAAGATTCTCGACTCTTCGAAGGAGTACGAGGGAATCATCTACAAAGACGAGAGTTCGGTCTCCTACGAGCAGAACTTCGGCGTCACGGAGAACATGTCCGACATTCCGTCGGGTGCCCCCGACGACGCGATGGACCTCGTCCGCGAGTTCTACTAACCCGCGTTCGATTCACCACGTCGGTTGTTCTTTCGGCCCGACTGTTCTTTCGATTGGGCCGTTTGGCCGTTTTTTGACCTTCCCCGTTCGGTAGTACTCGCTATTGCTGCATCCGAGTTGGTCTTGCCCCCGTGAACGGAGTCAGAGTGACTGGGGCAGAAGCGACGGCAACGCAGACAAGCCGGAGGAAATGCAGGACAAGCCGGAGGAAATGCAGGACAAGCCGGAGGAAATGCAGGACAAGCCGAAGGTAAACGCGGAACGAGGACAACACAGGACGCAGACAACTGGAGAGTTGTCACTCGAACCGGTCGGTAGGGGCTTACTCGACCGTCTCAATGCGGAGTCGGTACCGTGTGCCGCAGTCGAGACACCGCGCGTCATCAGATTCGATGAGTTCGGTTACCAGCACTTCGCCGAACTCGCAGTTGGGACACTCGTAGACGAGTGAATCACCCGCGATGCGGTGTTCGAATGCGTTCGTGTTCTCTTCGGTCAGTGGCTCTGAGGCAGACGACATGTATGACCACTAATCTAGATATGCTACCACACACCACATAAAATTGTACCTCGAATCGAGCCGCCAAAGCCGGAAAATCCCTACCCTTTCGGAACGGCTTTTCAACTCGCAACCGTCGAGTTCCCTATGACGGAGCACCTACCTTCAGCAGGCGACGCACCGCTGGCGAATGGGATGCCGATGCTCGGCCTCGGAACGTGGGAGAACACGAACCCAGACGAGTGTGAAAACGCAGTGAAGACGGCGCTGGAGATGGGGTACCGCCACATCGACACCGCCCAGATTTACGGGAATGAGGCGGAAGTCGGTGCAGGTATCGCCGCCGCGGACGTCGACCGCGACGATATCTTCCTTGCGACCAAGGTCTGGATTGACGAACTCTCCTCCGACGACGTTATCCAGAGCACGCGAGAGAGTCTCGACAAACTCGGCGTCGACTACGTGGACCTGCTGTACGTCCACTGGCCGGCCGGCGAGTACGACGCCGAAGAGACGCTCGCCGCCTTCGACGAACTCGTCGACGAGGGCCTGACAAAGCGCGTCGGCGTCTCCAACTTCGAACCCGAACAGCTCCGCGAAGCCGTCGAACTGTCCGAGTCGGGGATTTTCGCCAACCAAATCGAACTTCACCCGCTGCTCCAGCAGGACGAACTCCGCGAGGTCTGTGCCGACGAAGACATCGAAATCGTCGCGTACTCCCCGCTCGCTCGCGGGACGGTATTCGATGTGGACGTACTCTCTGATATCGCCGAGAAACACGACGTAAGTGAGGCACAGGTGTCGCTCGCGTGGATTCGAGAAAAAGGCGTGACGGCCATTCCGAAGGCGACGAGCGAAGGCCACATAGAGGACAACTGGAAGTCGCTCGACCTCGAACTCGACGACGAAGACATCGAAACCATCGACGCTATCGAGGAGACCGACCGCCGCGTCGACCCCGGATTCGCGCCCTGGTAGATAGCTAAAGACGACCCTCGATAGCTGACTCCCCCATTCGGTCTCGCCTCTTTGAGGTACCCACTCCTGGCTACTCGGCCAGTCTCTGTTTCGCGCCTCGTATCCCGACCCGAAGCCGCAATGGATTTGTTGATTGGCTTCCGACAGAACTGTATGGAGTTCGACCTGACCAAGACAGTCGCACTACTCGTCGGTCTCGTTGTGCTCGGAACCGCGGCGCTCATCGGGATGGGTGTAATGGAGACGAACACCGTCTTGATGATGGTAACGCCGGCGATGCTCGCCTTCGGCGTAATCTGTCTTGCCATCGGCGTCAAGCACGGCGAATACCGGACCGCGAACTAATAGGGGTTCTCGTAGTCAAAGGGATTCTCCTAGTCAACCGTCCATTTCACCTTCCGGGAGTCGACACCGTATTTCGACTCCCGAGCAAGTGCTCTGTACTTCTACGACACTTCTGTAATCGCCCTACCGCGAACTCTCGCTTTCCTGCCGATTTTCGACGACGTCTTCGAGTGTCTCGTCTGAGACAGTCACCGAAATGCGGACGCCGACGAGGCTGATGATGATGCCCGTAAAGATGAACATCGCCAGTCGCTGCATCGGTGAGAGGTGAACGCGGCCGAGTAACACGAGATTAGCGAGTTCGCCCTGTCGTTCGAGGAGGAAGCCAGCGACACCGCGGACGACAAGCCCGATGGCGATAACCCCGAACGGGAGGTTCATATGTGACGTTGAGACGCTCTCACTGCCGATGAGTTCGTCGAGGAGCCGACCCGCACTGGCGGTGAGCGCGGCGAGCGCCAACCACGGAACGCTGTGATAGACGAACAAGAGTGACGGCACGAGCAACTCGTTGCCGTCGGTACCGGGCGTCTGAACCGCGAGTGCGCCGAGGAACAGACCGACAATAGCCAGTCCTGCCGCCACCGCGTACGTGACGACAGACACCTGTCCGGAGTAGAGGGCGTCACGAACTCGTTCAGGTGCATCCGAGAGGAACTCGTCGATAGCCAGTCCCTTGTACAGGAGAACCGCGCCGAGAAGGGCGGCGAGACCCGCCATTGCGACTGCCGGGGTGAACTGGACGAGAAGGAGTGGGAGCAAAAGCAAACCCACACCGAGCGGGACGAGCACCGTCGAACGGAGTTCCTCGTCGGCGAGGAACTGTTTGAGGAGGTAGTAGGTCGACTCGATGTCGTGTGCCTGTCGGACGACCACGCGGTCGACCGCGTCCACTCGAAGTCGACTTTCGACGACGGGAACGAGGCGTTCGTCCTCCGCACTGTCGATGACGACCACCGCGGACTCGACATCGTGCAACTCGACGAGTTCGTCGAGCTGGCGAGCGACGGATCTATCCGCACCGACGACGCTCTCGCTGGTTCCGGAGATGACGGCGACTTCGGCGTCCTCGCGCTCGTCTCGGAGTTCGCGCGTGACGCGTAACGCTTCGAGCAGACAGTTAACGCTCGAATCCTCCGGGTCTGCAAGACCGACATCGGTAACGAGCGACCGAACCGCCTCCCAGCCAACGACGGGCGTCGAGAGTCCCGACTTTCGGCCAATGTCGTTTGCTCGGTCGACACAGAGGACGAGCGTTGTCACGTGGAAAACGAATGCGGCCGTGGGCTAAAAAGCCTCCCAGTCATCAGAACCGAAATGAGAAGCCGTCGTCCACATCGACCGACGAGGCAAGCCCTGCACCGAAGGCATACGCGGCGGTTTCGACACCGCCACGGAGTCTCTCGGCGAGTCCGAGTTCCGGCGTGAACCCCTCGATAGACACCTCGTCGCGGTCGAGCAGTTCGGCAAGCCTATCTTCGACATCGTCGCGAGTGCCGAGCGAATCGACCAACCCGAGTTCGTGCGCTTCGTCACCGAGGTAGACCCGGGCTTCCGTGTCGCGGACGGCTTCCGGGTCCATATCGCGGCCCTCAGCGACGCGCTCGATAAAGTCGTCGTAGTAGTCGTCGATGAGTCCCTGAAGGTACTCGCGTTCGTCGTCCGTCGGCTCTTTCAGAGCGTTTCCGGCGTCTTTGTACTTCCCTGCGGCGAAGCGCTCGTAAGAGACACCGAGTTTATCGGCGAGTTCCGAGGCGTTGACTGACGACCCGATAACGCCGATTGAACCGACGATACTCGCGTCGTGGGACCACAACTCGTCGCACCCGCTGGCAATCCAGTAGCCACCCGAGGCACACACGTCGGTTGCATAGGCGATTGTCGGCCCGTCGAAGTCGGCGGCCGCTCTCCGAATATCGTCGCTCGGAAGCACCTCACCGCCGGGCGTGTTGAGTTTGAGAAGTAACGCTTCGGCGTTTTCGTCGTCGGCCGCAGCGTCGATTTGCTCGACGATGTCGTCCGCCGGCAGCCCACTTCCACGACCCGGAATCGGAGCTTTGCCGCCTTCCCGCGAGATTGGGCCTTCGACGGCAACTTCGGCCACATCGTAGCTCGGGAACGCCGATGTGGCGAGTTTCCTACCGACCTGGAGTGCGATGAGGACGGTCCCGATGACCAGAAGGATACCGAGCAGGTCGGTGAGCGTTGCCGGTATGTCGTAGAAGACCACCCAGCCAACGATGGCCGCGATGACAGCCACGACGAGAACGATAGCCGCTCGGAAGAGACGTGTGAGTCTGTCGTTCACGGTGAGTCACCCATAGCTGTCGCTCAGGGCGCAATCCGTATAAAAATGATACGTCGCGTGTTGCGACGAAGAGAGAGAAAGAAAGTGACCGGGCTTAGAGCAGGCCGGACTTCTGGAGCTTCATCAGGTCCTCGGTCTCGAGGGTCTCGCCTTCCTTGAACTTCTGGTAGATTTCCTCGGCCTCGGCCTTGGCGGCTTCGCGCTCTTCTGCGCGGGAGTCCTTGCGCTCGCGCTCTTCCTTCTTGTCCAGTTCGCGCAGGCGCTTCTGGACGCGGACGAAGTCCTCGTGGTGACGGTCGGCCGCTTCCTGGGCTTCGACGAAGAGTTCGTGCATCTCGTCGGCCTTGTCACGGATGTCGTCGGCCTCACGGTAGGCCTCGATCATCTGGTTGTGGTGTTCCTGGGCGTCGTCTGCCAGCTCAGTCACCTTCTGGTGGTGCTGGGACGCCTCGGAGCGGACCTCTTCGGCCTCGGCGATGAGTTCTTCGAGGTCACCGCTCTCTTCGACCTTGTCCTTTTTTTGACGGAGTTCTTCGCGCTTGTTCTCAATCTTCTCGATGAGTTCGCGCTCGTCTTCCGTCGAGAGAACTTCGGTCTGCTGACGGAACTCGAGTTGCTCGATCTCCTCTTTGAGCTCGTCGATATCTTTGCCGTCGTCGAGCTCGAGGTCGCTTTTCATCTCGTCGACCTCGTCGAAGAGCTCGTTAGCCTTCGCGTTGAGTTCGTTGCGCTGGTTCTTGTGCTCCTGCACCTGCGAGTTCATCTCGTCTCGCTGCTCGCGGTGCTTCTGCGCCTCGTCGACCTTCTCGCGAGTCATCGCGTTGAGGTCGTCGCGCTTAGAGGCGCGTTCAGAAGCCATTTGGTTTAGTTCGTTACGGCGGTCTCGGAGTTGACCAGCGAGCTTGATGAGTTCGCCTTTCGAGCCGTTTTCGAGCTTTTCGTCTGGGAGATCGATGTTTCGTGCCTCGTCGAGTCCCTGCACGTCGAACTCGCTAAGTACTTCCTGCTTCGTTACCATGCGTAATCAATCCTCGATACCATCACCACTCCGTGCGTGGCGGCTGCTCTTTGGAGTGCGACCGACCGTGGATAAGAATTCCCGATCATTCTGCGTGCTATGCCGCCGGAACGCCGGAGGCGCTCAGGTATATGTTCATACAGCCGTCCAACTAATAAAGACTTCGGTGGTAAAACGGGTGAAAACAGTTACCACACCGCTCGTAATAGCCATTTTCCCCATGATAGTTCTTGACACATGCATATATAAATGGGGTTCGAATCGAGGGGGCTAAACCGGACCGACACAGAGGGCACTCCATGCAAGAAGTCATTCGCGCCCGTGGTCACGAGCACGTGAGTGCCGAGCACGCGAGTACGTTCGAAGTGACGAGCGACGACTGGCTCACCCCCGCTGGCGACTGTATCCTCGCTATCGACGCGGACCGAACACCGGCCGACTTCGACCCGGAATTCGTCGGGGCGTGCCAGTCCCACGACGCGACCATCGACGTGACCGTGCGCGTGGAGGCGGGCGAAGACACGTACGAACAGACCGTGAGCGGACGTGGCCACCCGGAACTCACCTTCGACGGCGACCGAAGCATCGTCTTTCGGACGAGCGACTACGTCGACGACCGGACGGGTGTCGTCGGTGCCGAACACGCCGCCGAAGGGTTCGACCGCGACCTCGTTTCGGCGCTTACCGACGGCGCGGACCTCACCGTAACCA
Organism: Haloferax mediterranei ATCC 33500; assembly: GCF_000306765.2. Lineage (NCBI taxonomy): Archaea > Methanobacteriati > Methanobacteriota > Halobacteria > Halobacteriales > Haloferacaceae > Haloferax > Haloferax mediterranei. The sequence continues at coordinate 808,964 of NC_017941.2, read as the reverse complement.
TCGAAGTCGAGTAACGACGGGAACACCATACCGGGAGACACGTAAGACGACAACGCCGGTGTCGACCACGACGAGGTGCGCTTTTTGCTCCGCGGTCGTAATCCCCGACTATGCCCGAAGAGCCGTCCGAAAACATCAGCGGCGGTCCCAGCGGCGGCGGCCAAGACATGGCGTTCGAGCCTGCCGAACCGGCGACCGCGACCCGCGCCGAAGTGGTTGTCGACCGACTCGGAGAACGCTACTGGCGGAAAGCCTACGGCGGCCAAGGTGGCTTCGAGTGTCTCGTCCGGACTATCCTCAGCCAGAACACGAGCGACAAGGCTAGCCAGCCCGCCCACGACACGTTGATGGCGCGCTACGGCGGCGACGACCTCGCGGAGTCACTCGCCGCGGCCGACCGAGAGGGAATCATCGACGCCATCCGGTCGGGCGGCCTCTACAACCAGAAATCGAAGCTCATCCAAGGTGTCGCCGAGGAGGTACTGGCCGACTTCGGAAGCGAAGATGATTTCGACCGCTACGTCCGCGAGGCCGACCCCTCAACCGTCCGCGACCGCCTCCTGGAGATGAAGGGTGTCGGCCCCAAGACCGCCGACTGCGTGCTTCTCTTCGCGGGCGGGCGCGGGGGTGTGTTTCCGGTAGATACGCACGTCCACCGAATCGCCCGCCGACTCGGAGTCGCTCCTGCCGACGCCGACCACGAAGGCGTCCGTGCGGCGCTCGAACGCGAGGTGCCCGCCGAGAAGTGCGGCTTCGGCCATACGGCGATGATTCAGTTCGGACGGGAGTTCTGCAAGGCGAGAAAACCGGTTTGTCTCGACGGAAAAGACGAGTGTCCGATGGCAGACGTGTGCGAGAAAGTCGGCGTCGACGTAGCGGGCCAATCAGTCGTCGACCCGGCCGCCGCGGACGACTAACACTGTTTCGTCCGAATGCCACTCACTGGTGACCCGTCAGCGTTGTACGACGAGTCGAGACCCGAGTCCGCGAACATCGGGAGATTCATCGAGTAGTCGTAGACGACGCTGAAGCGCGAGAAGGGATTCGAGAGGAAGTCCGTCACCGGACCGACGCCGTCGAAGGCGACGCCAGCACGGAGTTGAATAATAGACTGATTTCCGATATCGCCGCTTGCTTCCATTCCGAAACCGCCCGCTCCGCCGAGGTTTTCGAACATCGAGAGGAAGACCACGAGGTCGATACCCGCACCTTCGCCACCGATATCGAACTGGTGTCCTTCGCCGTGGAAACACGGTGACGTCGGTCCAGTCGCGGCTGTAACGGGGGCAGTAGCGATGATGAGAACGAACAGCAACGTCGGAAATAAACGAACCGCAGTGTCCATACAGTTGCTACTGCGTTCTGCTAATTAAGGATATGTAGCGGTTTTCAAAATTGATACAGAGGGGCGAGTCGGCTATTCCTCGTCGTCTAACCGACTGACGAGTTCGTCGAGGACGGCGTCGGCGCTCGCGAGGTTGGTCGCAAGCGGCGTCTGGTGAACGTCGCAGATGCGGAGGAGCGCGGAGATGTCCGGCTCGTGGGGCTGTGCGGTCAACGGGTCGCGAAGGAAGACGACGCCGTCGCAGGTCTCGTCGGCAATCTCCGCGCCGATTTGCAGGTCGCCGCCGAGCGGCCCCGACTCCTTGCGGTCGATGTCGAGGCCCGTCGCGTCGATGAGTCGCTGGCCGGTCGTCCCCGTCGCGATGAGTTCGAAGCGTTCGAGGTCGGCTTTCCGTTCCTCGGCGAACGCGATGAGGTCCGGTTTCTTCTCGTCGTGAGCAATAAGTGCGAGACGCATGGAGTTGATTCGTTCGAGGGTAGTGATGAATCTTCGGCCTTCGAGAGGAGAAATTCACCGCGCCCGTTCAAAAGAGACCGCGGTCAGGCAGTGAGTTGAACGAGCGTCGTCTCGCTTTCACCACCAATGTAGACGAGCCGAACTGTCTCGCCTTCCGACGCGGAGACTGACACTGAATCTCCTTGCTCGACGGCACCATCACCGTCTGCGAGGGACGCCCACGACTGTTCACGCTCTCCAACGACGACGGTCAATTCGTCGGCTGGAATAGAGTCACCGGCGGCGTGTTCGATGCGTACCGTTCCGTCGGAGACTGACGAGGTAAACGAGGCCTGAGGTGATTTGTCGACGCTCTCTCCCGATTCGAGGACGAACGTCCCGACGATGGCAGCCCCGAAAACGGCACTGACAAGTGTGAACAGGAGACTCGCGAGAAGGACAACAAGCACGATGACTTTGCCAACGGTACTCAAATTTGAGAATCGTGTACGGAGACTCACACGAGTCGTTGCCTCGTGTTGATATATAAAATATCCGGACAGGTCAGACTCGATACCGGGAGCGTCCGTTACTTGAAGCGGAACGTTTCGAGGTTCTTCGGTGCGAACGTCCGCATGTTGTAGTCGTGGTAGAGCGCTGAGGAGAGGTCCTGCACGGAGCGTTCGTCACCGTGAACACAGAGCACCTTCTCCGGGCGCGGATTCATCGTCTTGACGAAGTTTTCGAGACCCTCACGGTCGGCGTGGCCGGAGAAACCGTCGACCGTCTCGACGTCCATCTCGAGTTTGAGCGTATCGGAGCGACCGCGTCCGTTGCCGTCGTTGACGGGTATTTCGTCCCATCCGTTCTGGATGCGGCGACCGAGCGTCCCCTGTGCCTGGTAGCCGACGAAGACGAGTCGGGATTTCGGGTCGGGGCCGACGTGGCGGAGCCACGACATGATGGGGCCGCCGGTGACCATACCGGAGGTAGAGAGGATGATTGCTTGGTCGCCGTCAGCGACATCCTGACGCTCCGCTTCGCCACCGTCGATGTGGTTGAACTCCTCGGCGAGGAACGGGTTTTCGTCTTCGTGGAAGATGCGGTCGCGGAGGTCGTCACGGAGGTACTCGGGGTAGGTCGTGTGGATGGCCGTCGCCTCCCAAATCATCCCGTCGAGGTGGACGGGCATCTTCGGAATCTTCCCGGAGCGCATCGCCTCTTCGAGGACGAGCATGATTTCCTGCGAGCGACCGACTGCGAACGCCGGGATGACGACCTTGCCGCCGCGCTCGTAAGTCTCGTTGATGACTTCGATAAGTCGCTCTTCGGAGTCCTGCTGGTCGGTCTGGTAGTCGTTGCGACCGCCGTAGGTCGACTCGAGGACGAGCGTCTCGACGCGCGGGAAGTCGTTGACCGCGCCGTTGAACAGGCGCGTGTCCTCGTAGTGAATGTCGCCGGAGAACGCGACGTTGTAGAGACCGTCACCGATGTGGAAGTGCGTAACCGCGGAGCCGAGAATGTGGCCCGCGTTGTGGAACGTGAGCTTCACGTCCGGGGCGATGTCGGTCACGTCGCCGTATTCGAGCGGGATGGTGTGCTTGATTGCCTCGCGAACCATCTCGGACTCGTACGGCGGGGCACGACCCTCTTTCGACGCCACGTCGAGGTAGTCGAGCGTCAAAAGCCCCATGAGGTCGCGCGTCGGCTCAGTCGTGTAGATGGGTCCGTCGTAGCCGTACTTGAACAGAAGCGGAATGAGCGCAGAGTGGTCGAGGTGAGCGTGCGTGAGAACGACGGCATCGAGCGAATTCGCGCCCGACCCGAGTGCTTCGGGGACCTGTAGATACGGCACGTCGTCCGAGCCGGGTTTGTCACCGCAGTCGACGAGAATGCGCGTTTCAGGCGTCGAGACGATGAACGAAGCGCGACCGACTTCGCGGCAGCAGCCGAGCGTCGTAATACGAACCCACTCGTCGTTAGAGAGTTGTTCGCGGTGAATCTGCCGTCCAGTCCGTTCGAGGATACGACGGCGGTCCTCGCGTTCCTGTTTCAAGAAGTTGCGGACGTTCGAGACCGTAGAAGATTCGATAGGCGGCGTGCGAACGACTTCGGGCGTCCAGCCGACTTTCTGCGTAATCTCGCGGAGCGTCGACCCGTGTCGGCCGATGACCATCCCGGGCTTTTCGGCCTCGATAACGACTTCGCCCGTGTCGATATGGAAGTCGAGGTCGGTGACACCGGCTTCTTCGGGAATAACGCCCAGAATCGCTGGTTCTGCTTCACGCGGGTCGGACAGTACGTCGGGGTCCGGTCGGACCGTAATTCGCTTCCGAAGCTTACTCGCAAGTTTCCGAATAAGGTCACCGTTCTTGGCGAACTTCTTCGGGTCGCGTGTATAGACGACGAGTTCGGGACCCTCGTACTTGACGTCGGAAACCGAGATGTCGCGTGGGAGTTCGTTCGTAATCTCTGCCTTCAAATTCTCGAGTTGGTTATCTACGGAGCTCATAGTTACGAGCGACCCGTCCGGTCCTGAGCCGGCAGGTCTCGGGAACCCCTACCTCAGGAGTGTTAACACGAGACGGTTCACATGTTGGAGTGCCGGTCTCGGCCAACTGCGGAGAGAGCATAGTGAACTGAATACGGTGGTATCTCGACTGCGGGAAGAGGCAGGGAAAACCCGCTTACCCGACTGTACCATGTCGTCAGTATAAAACCCTTCGCAAAGCCGAAGCGTCTCGCCGTCAATCAGCGGACATGGAACTCACGCCGACCGCCGTTTCCGAGGAACAACAGTGGGTCCGCGACCGGGCCGACGTGGTCGTTCCGCTCATCAACGAAACCCGCGCGCGACTCGGTGAGCTATTCGAGACACACGTTGACGAAGTAGACGAAGAGACGTACCTCGACGCTGTAGACGACGTGTTCGCTCGCGGCGAAGTCGGCGTCAACGTCGCGGCCTACACCCGAATTCTCCGCCACTTAGACGTCGAAAACGACTATCCCGGATTCATCGTCGACGAGGTCCTCGGCCGTGAACTCGCGTCGACAATCGCTGGCGGCGAACCGCTTCGAATGCTCGCACAGGCGACGTTCCACTTCGCAGATGTCGCGGTTCACACCGACGGCCCCGCCGGTCTCGACGACCTCGACGCCGCGCTCGCGGCGGGATTCCAGACACGGCTTCCGGGATGGTCGTGGCGCGAGCGTGACTCACCGTTCGACAGCCCGTACTGAGCACTTTTCGACAGTCCGTACTGAGTGCTCTTCGATAATTCACACTGAGCACTCAGACTTGGCAGTAACAGGAGGTTTGTGTGCAGAGAACCGGCGGGGACGGCGGGCGCTTACCACTTGATTCGAAGCGGCTCGGTCGAATCCTCCGATTCGAACGCCGAGTCGAGTTTGTGCAGTCGAGACCGGAAAGCACCAACGCACTCCTCGCACGCGGTGACGTACGTGAGAACGCCGTCTTCGTACTCCGCCATGACTGCTCGCGGGGTGCGTCTTGTCACGCGCTCCGGCCCCATCCGACCGACGCCTCTGACCACGGGGTCGCCCAACCCCGAGAGGCGCTCACCACGATTCGCCGCCCACCGCGCATACGATGACAGTCGGTCACGAATATGACGCTCTCTCGGAGTGAGACCACCGGAGATGTCGATATATCGGTCCCACGTCTCGATGGTGTACTCCTCGACAGCGCCGTGTTCGACGGCGTCGTCCAGTCGTTCGATAACCGCTTCGAACTCCTCGCGTTTCCCACACGGAATCCAGAGTTCGACCCGGACCGAATCCTCCCGCGGAGTCGTTCGCTCACCGCTCACTGTTGTGTCCATTGCTAGCACACCAACCACCACTTCAGGGATACGATAGCCGACAATATGTAACTATGTGTCCGCCCGAACCTCCGAGCGTTGGGAACGCTGGTGTGAGGGGGCGGCAAGTCAGTGCGCCCGCCCCCTTCGGGGCGTTTAAGGGTTCGCTACGGCTATCGATGGGCAATGAGCGACGAGCAGGAACTCGGTATCACCGAGTCGAAACAGTACAACACCGGCGAGTGGTACGCCGAGGTCGTCCAAAAGGCGGGCCTCGCGAACTACGGCCCGGAGGGGATGAGCGGCTTCATCGTGACGCGCCCGCGCGGGTACGCGCTCTGGGAGGCCGTCCAGAACTACCTCGACGGCGAGTTCAAGAAGACGGGCGTCCAGAACGCGTACTTCCCGCTTTTCATCCCCGAGAACTACCTCGAACGCGAGAAGGACATCGTCGAAGGCTTCGACCCCGAAGTCGCGTGGGTTACCCACGGCGGCCACGAGGAACTCGAAGAGCGCCTCGCCGTCCGTCCGACCTCTGAGTCCATCATCGCTCCCTACATGGCACAGTGGGTTCGGAGTCATCGTGACCTCCCGCTGCGCGTGAACCAGTGGGCCTCCGTCGTCCGATGGGAAGCCACGGAGACGAAGCCGTTCTTCCGCACGAAGGAATTCCTCTGGCAGGAAGGCCACACAGCCCACGCGACGCGCGACAGTGCATGGGACGAGACGATGACCCGTCTCTCGCAGTACCAGTCGCTCTACGAGGACGTGCTCGCCATCCCCGTGCTCCGCGGCGCAAAGCCGGAACACGATAAGTTCCCCGGCGCGGACACCACCACGACAGTCGAGGCCCTCATGCCCGACGGGAAGTCCGTGCAGGCCGGGACCTCCCACTATCTCGGCACGTCCTTCGCCGAGGCGTTCGACCTCACCTACACCACCGAGGACGAAGAAGAAGAACCCGCACACACGACCTCGTGGGGGCTTTCGTGGCGCTCGCTCGGTGCGCTCATCATGACGCACTCGGACGACCAGGGTCTCGTCCTGCCCCCGACGGTTGCACCCGAACAGGTCGTTATCGTCCCCATCTGGCAGGCCGACACGCAGGAGAAGGTCCTCGACTACGCCGAGGAAATTGCGGACGAACTCGAAGCAGCGGGCGTCCGTGTCGAACTCGACGACCGCGACGAGCGCAATCCCGGTTTCAAGTTCAACGAGTGGGAACTCAAGGGCGTCCCGGTCCGCTTCGAAATCGGCCCGAACGAGGTCGACGACGAGGTCGTCACCGTCGTCCACCGTCCCGACGGCGAGTCGGTCGAACTCGACCGCGAGAACATCGCTGAGTCGGTTCAAGAACAGTTCGACGAAGTGTACGCGAAACTCTACGCCGCTGCCGAAGAGAACCTCGAAGCAAACGTCCGCGAGGCGTCCGACCGCAACGAGATTCTCGGGACTATCGGCCAGCACGGCGGCTACGTGAAGGCCCCGTGGTGCGGCGACGAGTCCTGTGAAGAGGAAATCAAAGACCAGATTGCCGCCGAAATCGTGATGGTTCCCCTGAACGACGAGGACGCCGAAATCCACGACGGCGAAGCGTGCGCCGTCTGTAGCGAGGACGCGACAGAGACCGCGTACTTCGCGAAGTCCTACTAAACCGCCCGGAGCAGTTTTTTCACACGGTTGTTCGTCTCGTTCGTCGTCCGTCGAAGCATCTCTAGGGTCTATACCAACACTGGATATTCCCTTATATGATATTGTAACACCCTTATGGTTTCAGGAAAAGTTGCTTATGGTGGTAGTGAATCTACGGGTGTATGACCAAGCCACACATAGACGCACCCTCCGCTCAGGGCGGGTTGGCCGACCCGACCGACGAGCGGTCGAACTGCGGCGTTGGGGCCGTCGTTGACCTCGAAAACGGCGCTTCGCACCAAGTCGTCGCTGACAGCCTCGAACTCCTCGAAAACCTCGAACACCGCGGCACCACCGGGGCCGAGGAGAACACTGGCGACGGCGCAGGCATCCTCTTACAGCGCCCAGACGCCTTCTTCGAAGGAATCGTCGAAGGCGACCTCCCCGACCTGTACGCGGTCGGGTCGGTCTTCATGCCAACCGATGACGAGGTCCGCGAGCGCGTATCGGCGGTTGTCGAAGACTCGCTCGAAGACCACGACCTTTCGGTCTTCCACTGGCGCGACGTCCCGACGGATAACTCGGAACTCGGTGCGACCGCGCTCGAGTCCGAACCCGACGTTTGGCAACTGTTCGTCGAACCGGCGGCCGACGCCCAGTTGGATGCCGACGCGTTCGACCGCGCGCTCTACGTCGCGCGCCGCGCTGCGGAGAAAGCAGTCGAATCACTCGCGGTTCCGGGCGCAGGTCGGTTCTACGTCTGCTCGCTCGACCGCAAGACCGTCGTCTACAAGGGACTTCTCACGGCCGAACAACTCCCGAACTACTACTCCGACCTCGGCGACGAGCGAATGGAGACCGAACTGGCGCTCGTTCACGCCCGCTTTTCCACCAACACGCTGGGCGCGTGGCACCTCGCCCACCCGTACCGACAGGTCATCCACAACGGCGAGATAAACACCATTCGCGGCAACGTGAACTGGATGCGCGCCCGCGAGACGGACCTTCAGCACGAAGCGTTCGGCGACGACATCGAGACGCTCAAGCCAATCACGAAAGCCGACCAGTCCGACACCGCGAGCGTCGACAACGTCGTCGAACTGCTCCTGAAGACTGACCGCGAACTCCCGCACATTCTCCGGATGCTCATCCCCGAGGCGTACCGCAACGACGACGCCATGGACCAGTCGCGCCGTAACTGGTACGACTTCCACGCCTCGCTCGTCGAACCGTGGGACGGTCCCGCGCTCGTCGCAGCAACCGACGGCGACCGCATCGCCGCCGTCCTCGACCGCAACGGGCTTCGCCCGTGTCGCTACGAAGTGACGACCGACGGTCGCCTCGTCGTGGCCAGCGAAGTCGGCGCGCTCGACAACGACCCTGCCGAAATCGAGTCGCGCGGTCGCCTCCGCCCGGGTGAAATCTTCATGGCCGACCCCGAAGAGGGTCGCGTCATCCCCGACGCCGAAGTGTTCGACTCGCTCACCGACGACAAGTACGGCGAGTGGGTCCGCGACCAACAGCGTCACCTCGACGACATCGCCGGTGACGAAGACCCCACGTCCCGTGGCGAGGTCGACTCACTCCGCGCGACGCAGGCCGCCTTCGGCTACACCCACGACCAGCTCAACCACATGATAGAGCCGATGGCCAGAGACGGAAAAGACCCCGTCGGCTCGATGGGCGACGACACGCCGCTGTCGGTGCTTTCGGACCTCAACCGGCCGCTTTTCACCTACTTCAAACAGCTGTTCGCGCAGGTGTCGAATCCGCCTATCGACTACATCCGCGAAAAGTTGGTGACGAGCCTCGAAGCGCGCCTCGGCTACCAGCGCAACCTGCTCGATGAGTCGCCCGACCACGCGCGGCAACTCGTCCTCGACTCGCCCGTCCTCACGGACGCCGAGACGACCGCCATCAAGGACCTCGACGGCGACATGAAAAGCGCCGTCGTAGACACCACCTACGAGACGGGCGAGGACCTCCGCGACGCCATCGAAGCCGTCCGCGACGAAGCGAAAGCAGTCATCGAAGACAGCGCGGATATCGTCGTCCTCTCCGACCGCAACGTCGGCCCGGACCGCGTGGCGATTCCGAGCCTTCTCGCAACCGGTGCAGTGCACCACAGCCTCGTCCGTAACGGGCTTCGGAACCACGCCGGACTCGTCGTCGAATCCGGCGACCCCCGCGAGGTCCACCACCTCGCAACGCTCGTCGGCTACGGCGCGGGTGCGGTGAACCCGTACCTCGCCTACCAGACCATCGAAGACGTCGTCGCCGGTCCCGACGGAGCCGACGAGGCGGCCGCAATCGAGGCGTACGTTCACGCGCTCGAAGATGGTCTCCTTAAGACGATGGCCAAGATGGGCATCTCCACGGTCGAAAGTTACCGCGGTGCCCAAATCTTCGAGGCGGTCGGTCTCGACTCGGACTTCGTCGCCGAATACTTCGAGGGAACGGAGATTCGGACCGAAGGTATCGGCCTCGACGTTATCGAATCCGACCTGCTCACTCGCCACGCCGCCGCGTTCGGCACGGACCCGAAACTCGACCGCCACGGTGAGTACGAAAACCGCTCCGATGGACTCCATCACGGTTGGAACCCCCAGACGGTCGGCACGCTCCAGCAGTCCGTCCGCGCTGGCGACTACGAGAAGTACAAGGAGTTCGCCGAACTCGTCAACGACCAGTCCGAGCAACTCCAGGCGCTCCGCGGCCTGCTCGAATTCGACCCCAACCGCGAATCCGTGGATATCGACGAGGTCGAATCTGTCGAGTCCATCGTCACGCGCTTCTCGACGGCCGCGATGTCCCTCGGTAGTCTCTCGCCGGAGGCCCACGAGAACAACTCCATCGCCATGAACCGCATCGGCGGGAAGTCCAACTCGGGCGAAGGTGGCGAGCCGCCGGAACGCTTCGGCACCGAAAAAGAGTGTAACGTCAAGCAGGTCGCCTCGGGCCGCTTCGGCGTCACCTCCCAGTACCTCTCGTCGGCCGACGAGATTCAAATCAAGATGGCGCAGGGTTCGAAGCCCGGCGAGGGCGGCCACCTCCCCGGCAAGAAGGTAAACGAGATGATTGCCCACGTCCGCTATGCGACGCCGGGCGTCGGTCTCATCTCGCCACCGCCGTTGCACGACATCTACTCCATCGAGGACCTGAAACAGCTCATCTTCGACCTGAAGTCCGCCAACCCCGACGCCGACATCAACGTGAAACTCGTTTCCGAGGCGGGTATCGGCACCATCGCCGCAGGTGTCTCGAAGGCGAAAGCCGACGTCGTACACATCTCCGGCCACGACGGCGGGACCGGCGCGTCGCCGAAAACGTCCATCAAGAACGCGGGCCTCCCGTGGGAACTCGGTCTCGCCGAGGCGAATCAGATGCTCCGTGCGACCGGCCTGCGCTCCCGCATCCGCGTCTCCGTCGACGGCGGCATGAAGACTGGACGCGACGTGGCCATCGCCGCACTCCTCGGCGCTGAGGAGTACATCTTCGGGACGGCCTCGCTCGTCACTTCGGGCTGTGTCATGGCCCGCCAGTGCCACGAAAACACCTGCCCGGTCGGCGTCGCCACGCAGGACGAGAACCTGCGCCGCCGCTTCCCCGGCGAACCCGACCACGTCATCAACTACATGACGTTCATCGCGCAGGAGCTCCGCGAAATCATGGCCGAACTCGGCTTCCGCACGCTCGACGAGATGATTGGCCGTCCCTCCGCCCTCCGGCAGCGCGAGACGGACCACGAGAAGGCGAAGCATCTCGACCTCTCGGCCGTGCTCGCCGAACCCGACACGGGAGCGCGCCGGAAGACGGAAGAACAGACCCACACGGACGTGGACACCCACATCGACCACAAACTCATCGAGGAGGCAAGCGACGCAATCGAAAAGCGCGAGCCGGTCGTCATCCAGCGCGAACTCTCGAACGTCGACCGCGCGGTCGGCGCGATGCTCTCGAACCGCATCTCCAACGCCCACGGCGGTGAGGGGCTTCCGGACGACACCATCCGCTGTGAGTTCTCCGGCATCGCGGGCCAGACCTTCGGCGGCTTCCTCGCTCGCGGCGTCACCATGCGCCTCACGGGTGCCGCGAACGACTACGTCGGCAAGGGTCTCTCCGGTGGCCGCGTCATCGTCGACACGCCCGCCGAGGCCAACTACGAAGCAGACGAGAACATCCTCATCGGCAACGTCGCGCTCTACGGCGCAACGCAGGGCGAGTGCTACGTCAACGGCCTCGCAGGCGAGCGCTTTGCCGTCCGCAACTCCGGCGTGAAGGCCGTCGTCGAAGGCGTCGGCGACCACGGTTGTGAGTACATGACCGGTGGCGTCGTCGCCGTCCTCGGCGAGACGGGTCGGAACTTCGCCGCGGGCATGTCCGGCGGCGTCGCCTACGTCTACGACCCCGACGACGAACTCGCCGCGAAGGCGAACACCGAGATGGTAACCCTCGAATCCAGCCTCGCCGACGTCGACGAGGCGATGCTCACTCGGTTGGTCGAAAATCACCTCGCGTACACCGACTCCGACCGCGCCGCCGAACTCCTCGAAGATTGGGAGTCCGTCCTCGGCGACTTCGTGAAGGTGATGCCCGACGCCTACGCCGAAGTCATCGCCGACAACGGCCGCGAAGACGTTCGCACCGAACTGCCCGCGAAGGCAGGCGCAATCGTTGACGCTGGAGCAGACAGAATCGGTGCGGCGACGACGAGCGACGACTGAACCGGTCCAACCCAACCCAACCCGACCGTCTTTTCTTGCTCCACTACGAGTCGAGAGCCGATGCCTCGCGAGTACGACAAACTGGTCCGCGACGACATTCCCAAGGTAATCCGCGACTCCGGCGAGACGCCGGTCGTCCACGAGGCCGACGACGACGAGTTCGACCGCAGACTCCGCGAGAAACTGGTCGAAGAGGCCGAGGAGTTCGCCGAAGACGGCACAGTCGACGAACTCGGAGACGTGTTCGCCGTCGTGGACGCGATTCTCGAATGTCGTGACGAGGATTGGGAGACGGTCGAAGCGATGGCCGCCGAGAAAGCCGCTGAGCGCGGCGGGTTCGAAGAGGGCATCGTCCTCGAACGGGTCGAATAGTCGGCAGCGTACACCTGAACGCCTCCGGAACCAGCCGCCGGTTCTCCCACGTTTTTCACCGCGCACGCCTTCGACCGAAACATGGACAACGCACTCGTCATCGGCGGCACCCGCTTTATCGGCCGCCATCTCGTCTCGGACCTCCTCGACAACGGCTACGCCGTGACGCTCTTCAACCGCGGGAACCACGACAACCCATTCGAGGACGACCCCCGCGTCCAGCACATCCAAGGCGACCGGACCGACGACGAAGCCCTGCGGACTGCAAAGTTGACAGTCGACCCCGACGCCGTCTTCGACTGCGTGGCGTACAAACCGGGAGAAGTCGCTTCGGCGGTCGACATCTTCGCCGACGTGGACGCCTACGTTTACATCTCAAGCGGCGCGGCCTACGAGACAGAAGCGATTCCGAAGCGCGAGGGCGTCACCGAACTCTGCGACTGTACCGACGAGCAAGCGACCGGCGACACCCCCGAGAGTTACGGCCCTCGAAAAGCCGAAGGCGACCGCGTCGTCTTCGAGGCGGCGTCTCGGGGAATCAACGCGATGTCCATTCGGCCGTGTATCGTCTACGGCCCGCACGACTACACCGAGCGACTCGACTACTGGATCGACCGCGTGCTGAACTACGACCGTATCGTCGTCCCCGGCGACGGGACGAACATCTGGCACCGTGCCTACGTCGAGGACGTGGCCAGCGCGATGCGGGTTATCGCCGAGGAAGGCGAACCCGGAGAGGCGTACAACGTCGGCGACCGCCGACTCGTGACACTCGAAGAGATGGTCGAAGTTATCGCCGACGCTGCCGGAACCGACGTCGAAGTCGTCCACGCCGGCGAGCGCGAACTCGCCGCCGCCAACCTCGAACTGACGGACTTCGTCCTCTACCGGGAGTACCCGCACGTCCTCTCGACGAACAAACTCGCCCGCCTCGGGTGGGAATCGACGCCTGTCGACGAGGCTATGCGGCGCTCGGTCGAGGACCACCGCGACAGCGACCGTGACGGCTCGGAACACGACCCCGGTCGAGACGCAGAAGAGCGAGTACTCTCGATTCTCGACACGCTCTAAAGTAGCTATTTTGCAGAGCCAACGCTCCTCGGGTGAGCTTCTATAAAATCGAGCGAAGGTGGCGTAACTGCCGTCAGCGACTGAGGCTGCCGCCGTGGTTCATCTCCGGAACCTCGTCTTCGAGCCATTCGCGGAACCATTTGACGCGCTTGAGTCGCTGGTGTGCGAGACTCTGTGCCGTGTCGGTCACGAGTCGCTTCGAGGCATCGCGGCCGCGTTCGAAGACGCGTTCGACCATCTCCGCGGCGTCCATGTGTGTCCGTGCCTCGTAGCCCATCCGCAGGAGCATCAGTGCGGTGCCGTTGGCACCGATTTTGTCGAGGATATCGGCCTCGATGAGACACCGCGTCTCCAGCGACACGTCGGTGAGGTGTCCCTGATAGGAGTGGTCAGAGATGACCTGACACACTTGGTCGATGAACGACTCGGGGTAATCGCCGTGCGTGCCGAGGAACTCGCGGGCGACGCGAGCGCCCTCTTCGGCGTGGACCTCCTGTTCGGCTTCGAGTTTCGAGATGTCGTGGAAGAGCGCAGCGACCCGGACGACGTTCACGTCGGCACCCTCTTTCTCGGCGATGCGCGTCGCGATATCGACGACGTTGAGGATGTGGTTAAACCGGTACTCCGCGGAGTGCCACGGATACCAGCGCATCCGGCCGCCGTCGTCTTCGTTCTCGACGCTCGCAGCGAGGTAATCCGAGACGAAACGCTTCATATCCTCGAATTCGGCGTCGGAGACAGACGACTCTTTGATTTCAACGCCCACAGTGCCACCTCCGTGGGTGTTGGCAAGTACGTATTCTCATTACACAGAATGAGGGTCGTTCCACTCTTAGGCGTTACGACACCCTGAGCCACGAGAACAGGGCTATCGGCCGAAATCACCGTGTTTCGTGACCGAAGATGGGGAGGGGTGACACACCTAAATCACTCGCGCTCCTCGGTTGGCACGTGACCGAAGCACGCTACCTCGACGACGCCGAGCAGTACGAGTTCGAGGCGACGGTCGAAGCGGTTCGCGGGACCAACCGCGTCGTGCTCGACCGGACGTACTTCTATCCGACTGGCGGCGGACAACCGCACGACACGGGAACCCTCGCGACCGACGATGTGACGTGGGACGTGACAGACGTACAGAAACGCGACCGAATCGAACACGTCGTCGCGGGCGATGCACCCGAACCGGGGACGACCGTGACGGGACACGTCGACCCGGAGCGCCGACGCGCTCACACCAGATATCATACGACCCAACACCTCCTGTCTGCGACCCTCCTCGACGAGTTCGACGCGGAGACGACCGGCAACCAACTCTACACCGACCGTGCGCACCTCGACTGCGCCTACGACCGCTTCGACGGTGACGACCTCCAGACCATCGAGGCACACTTGAACGACCTCGTTTCGGCCGACCTCCCCGTTCGCTGGTACACGCTGGACAGAGCCGAAGCGGAAGCGACACTGGACCCAGAGCGGACCCGACTGCACCTGCTCCCCGACTCGATACGGGAGGTTAGAATCGTCGAAATAGGCGACGAGGACGACCCGTTCGACCGAACTGCGTGTGCCGGAACGCACGTGAAATCGACGGGCGAAATCGGAACGGTCGTGCTTACGGGACGCACGACACAAGGGACTTCACACGAGCGCGTGGAATTCATTCTCGAATGAACGTCCGTCAGGTCATCCCGCGAGACGCGATTCCGAGCGTCGAAGACCCGCGGTTCGTCGAGACGTACAGCGGACCCGAAGACGACGAAGTCATCTCGCTCACCGTCGGCGACGACACTCGGGCCTATCCGATTCGCTACCTGCATTACCACGAAATCGTCAACGATACGGTCGGTGGCATTCCGGTCGCCGTGACGTGGTGTCCGCTCTGCGGGAGCGCCGTAGTGTACGACCGCCGAGTCGGCGACCGAACGCTCGAATTCGGCGTCTCGGGAAAACTCGCGGACGACGATCTCGTGATGTACGACCGCGAAACCGAATCGGAGTGGAAACAGTCACTCGGCGAAGCCATTGCGGGCGAACTCGCCGGCGAGTCGCTGACGGTCCTCCCCGCCGGTGTGACCACGTGGGACGCCTTCACCGACACAAACCCGGATGGCCGCGTCATGACTCCACCCGGCGGCGAGAGCGAGGCCGCTGGCGACGGCGACGACCCAGAACCAATCGACTACGACCTCGAACCCTACGAGCACTACTTCGAGATGGACGGCTACGGTCTCGGGGCACACCGAGGAACTGGCGGCCGCGACTGGGACGCCGACCTCGACGACATCGACCCCAAGACGGTCGTTGTCGGGCTTGAACACGAGGGAGTCGCAGTCGGCGTCCCGCTTCCGGTGGTGGAATCTGCCAGTGGCGTCGTCACGGTCGACATGCGGAAGGAGTCTCCGGATGAGGATCGCCACTCAGTAGTCGTCTTCGCCACCGACGCCGGAATCCACGCTTTCTCGAACCCCGGGTTCACGTTCGACTCGGTCGGCGATAGCCGAACGTTCCGGGCCGACGGAACCGACTGGGACGGCGCAACCGGCGTTGCCGAAGACGGACGCAAACTGGACAGGGTCCCCGCTTGTCGGCTCTTCGCGTTCGCGTGGCGCGACGACCACGGCGCAGACGCGTTCTATCGTAGATAAGCCGACGAAGCACGTCACACCGACTGCACCGTCTCCGTCTTCGACGGCGGTTCGCACACCCACCCTTCACGAACCGGAACGAGGTTGTATCCGACGTCGCGGAGCAGCGACTTCGCCACCGCCTCGTCGTGGCTTCCGCGGGCGTCGTGTAGTTCGAAGTACACCGTCGGGCGGTGTTCGCGGAGGACGGTCTTCGACCCACGAAGCACGTTCAGGCCGAAGCCTTCGACATCGATTTTGAGGTGGTCCGGTGGCGACACCGTTCCGTCTTCGACCAGCGAGTCGAGACGCCGTACTGAGACAGTCTCCGTATCGACGACCCGGGCTTCCCACGCACTCGCGTGGTCCGGCGAGAACGACCCGAGTTCGTCGTAACTCGACAGATGGAACTCGCGGGTGCCGTCGGTCCCGCCGAGTCCGCAATCGAGGAGGTCGACGCGGTCGCCGAAATCGTTGACCTCGATGTTCGCCCGTAACTGCGAGACGACATCGGCGTTCGGTTCGATGGCGACCACCTCGGCCGTTGGCTCGGTTGCCGCAGCAGCGAGTGTGTACGTCCCCGTATTGGCACCCACGTCGACGACGACATCGCCTTCGTCAAGTCCGATGAGGAGCGCTTCGAGCAATACGTCGTTTCCGTGTCGATTGTACAGTTCGTAGCTTTTGAAGGTCGCCCGCCCGACGTGCTTCTTTGTGGCGAGAAGTTGTCGGTTGTAGTTTGCCCGGACGAGCGCGTAGTGGATGGTGTACGCGAAATGCTGGGCAGCCGACACGGGGTGCAGCAGAGACACGTTGCATAGTTGTCATTGTGAGGGAGTAAAAATCGCTCGGCGAGGAGTTGTGCCCGCGAAGTGTCGAAGCGGAGAAGCCGCAATCGCGCTCACGCTGACCGGCTGAACCACTTTGCGAGACCCGCGCTCGTCACCATCTCTACGATTCCGAAGACGACCGCAGGGAGCGTCGCTGCCGTCGGGAAGCCCGCGCCGACGAGTAGGGCGGCCGCGACGGCGAAGTCACGCATCCCAATCGAAAGCGTCGCCGCGATGCGCTCTCCCCGGGCGAAGTTTCGGCTGATGAGCCACCCTGCGGCGTATCCAGTGCTGTTGAGAACGACTGCGCCGACCGCGACGAGAAGGAGCACGGCACCGCCATCGCGAACGAGCGAGGCGTTGGCCGCTGCGACGATGCCGATGATGAGAATCACCATGAGTCCCGACACGGACAGATAAATCTCGTCGTACTTTCCAATGCGGTCGGGCCACCGGTACCGGGCCCCGACCGCGAGAGTCATCGGAATAACCACCGCGAGCAACAACTGTTCGACGATTAGCACCGGGTCGACCGCGATTGACGCGCTCAGGAATAGGGTCACAACTCCGGGGACGAGGACGAGCGTCCCGAGGCCGACCAGAACGAGAACGACCGTTGCGAGGGCGGTATCACCCCCGCTGAGTTCGGTCATCGTCGGCGTGACGAGTTCGGGAGTCACCGCACCGAGGACGACGAATCCCGCCGTCAGCGCCGGAGAGAGAGCAAGCATCCGAGCGATAGCAAACGCGAACAGGGGCATCCCCGTCTGCACGACGAGAATCGTGAGCAGGGTCCGCCCGCGGATTTGACGAAACCGCTCCGGTGCAAGCGTCAGTGACACAGCGCCAATCATGATGGCCAGAATCGGCGTCGACAGCGGGGTGAGCAGTGCGACAGAGGGGTAGACGCCATCGATACGATTGATTTGTCTGTGCGTGGTTTGGTCGTTTGTATTCTTCTTGTCCGCTGCATAGTCGACACCAATGACGTTCAGAGGTACGACGAAAGTTCCGTACTCAACCCCAGAAGAACAAAGATCCCGACATTGACGAGCGCAACCGCGAGGTTATCCTCCAATTCATCCGTGTTGTTGACGCTCGCGACGAGATGAACGAAGCAACCATGGGTGTGCGTCAGAACCATCGCTGACTCTCCTCGAAGCGGTCCTCTGTCCCAAGATACGGCAAAGAAACATCAGTCAGTAAGTCGATGGCTACTAAACAAGCGATGAGTAGTACCCCGAGGTTCTCCTCGGAGATCTCGTCTGCCGCTTGCTAAAGCTGTTATCTGTCATGCGTGAAGGCCGCCGAAGGCGCTGTGTGAAGATAAGGAAGGGGACAGCGTCAGTGCGGGCGCGAGCCGATGCTGGGGCGAACGAGTGCGTCTCAGACGGGTGAGTTGAAACCGGCGTCGACAAGAATAGTCTCAAGCATGTATGTCAAAGGAAGGGCGCGATTTGCTCATTAATTGTCTTGGATAATCCATACCTGCTCAATGTTAATCTGTGACCCACTGCGATTCTCAAGTTGATAGAGAAGCCCAGAACGCTTGTCAGCTGGTGGGTGGTGTGTTTTTGAGTCTACACCAATCGTCTCACCATCAAAGATCAGCTCGTGGCCATCATCATCGCGCCTCAACTCGATACGATGGCTGTCCGTATCCGCACTCCAACTGCTAGATATCGTCGTGTTGATGTTACCCCCCTGTACTACCCAATTTTCGATAACATTACTATTGATGGCAATCGCGACCTGCTCACCGCTACTGTAGTAGACGGGGCGGAAAAGCATATTGCCTGATGGAATCGACTCGAAATTAAAATCGTAAATGTATCTACCCCGTGTCACACGAGGCCCTTGCAATACGGATGACCCATCTGGCAGTATAAGTTCACCCCCCGATACGACAACGTCGTCCCTATTAGTGACCCAGTCTGGCCGATGTAAGTAATGCCCAGACGACTTGAGGCGGTTATCAGCCGGCACTTCTACCAAACTGCCGTCGCCAAAGTCGTCATATAGGACTGGATTATTGTGTACGGTTTTACCGTTCCCTCGTCGGACTCTGGCACCCATATCTGCCGACCACTGTCCCTTCTTTCCCCAGAATTGGTGAAGGTCCCCGCGTAGCACAATTTCTGCGTTACTGCGGGCGACAACACCGTAGTGTGTTGGATGGCCCGACAAAGAATTCAACTTTAACATCGATTCCTCAGTAACCCGCGCCCCTTCCGCGTAATTATCTGAGAAAGTACACTCCGTGATGGTAGTCTCTGTGGGGCCGTGAGCGTTGAAACCAACAGGGCCGTTTGGGGTTGTGAGAGGCTCGCCCGCTCCTCGGAAATGTACGTTTCGTATCTTGATGTTCCCAAACTTCTGAATAATTGTATGGTCTGTTGTTAGGTCCTTGACAGTAGCTACGTCCTGCTCTCCATGGAGGTACGCGAGTGAAAGCTCAGACTCAACGATTACATCAGACCTGTCACCAGTTTCGCCCCGAAGTATCAATGCAGGATTTGCGGGCTTAGCTGAGGATATCGTAGGCGGTTGGTCAGCCCGGCGCGAAGTATAAACGCCTGGCTTGAGGATAATCTCGTATAGATGGTTGATGATGTATGGCTGACGGAAAAACGCCTCTTGGATTGTTTCGATTGGATCTGATTCAGTTCCTGCTGCATCGTCGTCTCCGTCCTCTGGATCTACGTATACTCTCGTATTTTTGGAGGTGACTAAAGGGCGCTTTCCTCCGTCCCAATTATTCAGTTCATCAGGGACTACGCTTAGCGAGCCGTTGACAGTTGCCTGATCTACATGTTGCACGTCAGTTTCGGTCTCTTTGAAACTGATCGGTACCTCCTCTCCCGTTTCTTTGTCGTAGCCGACGAGCTGTCCGTTTTCGTTCCGAATTTCGATGTCAGTCATACGTAGATCCGTCAGTAAGTCCAAGTCCTGCGTTCGGTTCGATGACGAGACTCCCGCCATCGTGCCATTCGATCTCGACGAACCACGCCACGTCAGTTGCTGTCTCCGTCTCATCCGCCGCGACGTCAAGGACTTGTGACGTATTCGTCGGTGTCTCTGTCAGCGTTGCTGTCGACGTCGGAGTCGTAGTTGTGGTCGTGACTGATGCCGTAGTCGTGGTATCGCTCCCTCCACCACCCTCACTACCACTGTTCGACGGTGGCGATGAGTCATCCTTGTCGCTGTCCTCCGTAGTTGTCGGCGTTGCCGCCTCAGTCGCCGTGGACGTCGATGAGACGGTCGTAGTGGTCTGTGTGGGCATGACGAGCGTCCGCTCGGTCGTAGCCAGTGTCTGAGCCTGCGTTTCCGTCAGTTGACCCGGTCTCTCTTGTTCATTACACCCTACAAGGCCGATTGTCGCCCCAACGACGACCAGCAACATCCTTCGTGTGAGCCCTGTTCCCATTGTCCTGGTTTGTCATGACCTCTCAGTAACATAAATGCACCACCAATTTGCCATCCGGTGGTACCCGGAAGACCGGCTGAACCCACTGACAGTGCCACCGCTCCGTCGAGCGTGATTGTCTGGCTGCGGTTGGGACGTGCTCGACGGTGAGGTCGCCGTTGGCGTTGGTCGCGAACTTTACGTGGTCGTTTTCGATGAGTTCGAACGCACGAGTCATCAGCTCGTACATGACCTCCACGCGAGCATCGAGCTCTTTGACGTGGTTCTTGGGGTGTCAACCTATACTGGTTGTGTCCTCCCGACAGTCGAGACAGTTGCATCCGGGACCATGAGACACAAACATCAGGTAGATATTTCCGGGGGACAGGGGGCAGAAATCGACGGACAAACGCCCCTCTCAGTCTTGTGGACTATGTGAGGATTTTGAGTAGTCCCGGGCGGATTCGAACCTCAGTCACTCCGCTTCGCGTCGTTCCCTGCTTCGAATCCACGTCGGACTATTCGCTCGTCACGTTGTTCCTCGCAGAATAGTCCCGGGCGGATTCGAACCGCCGTCAGCGGCTGTCTTCTCGGTACGCATCGAACCGTACCAATCCAAAGGCCGCTATGATTGGCCACTACACCACGGGACTGCGTTCACGTCGTTCACTTGCCCCGTGTAACTCGCAATCTCTCCGAGATTGCTCACCACCACGGGACTTCGCACTCGTCGGTTATCCGCAGGTGAATGAAAACGCTTCGGTTCGAGTCGGACGATGGGTGGCGGTTAGTCCGCCGCTTCCGTCTCAGTTTCCGCTTCCGACTCACAGACATCGAGGTACTTGCACGCGTCCGTCTCGGGGTCGAAACAGTCGGGACACTCCGAGTTCCGGTCGATGATGGTGTCGAGCCGGTCGGCGATCATGTCGTCGATGACGGGTTCGAGTTCGCGTGCCTCCGCGCGGAACTCCTCGACGTCGAGGACGTTCGAGAGGAAGCGCTCGATGATGCAGTAGGTCTGAAGGGCGTCGCGGGCGCGGACGATGCCGTCGTCGGTGAGCGTGACACCCTTGTACTTCTCGTGCTCGGCGAGGCCGCGAGACTCCAGCTTTCCAATCATCTCGTTCGCGCTCGCCGGACTGACCTCCATCATGTCCGCGAGTGCACCGGTGGCTGCCGGGCCGTTTTCCATCTGCTGCAGCAGGTAAATCGCTTTGACGTATTGGTCTGCCGTGTTCATCGTGTCACTCGCGTTCTTCCATGAATCGGGTCACTTCTTCGACGCCATCGGCTTCCTCTTCGCGAATCTTGGAGAGTGTCGCGATAAGCTCCTCGCGGTCGATGGTGAACTGTGCATCGCTCGCCTCGATAGCCCCGATAACGTCGTCGTAGAACTTGTAAGCGGTCTCCTCGTTGTAGAGTTGATCGTAAAGGATACCGTCGAAGTCCTCGGGTTTCGTCTGCCCGTACTGGGCTTCGACGAGCGCCTCGATTTCCTCGAATGGCACGCTATCGACATCTAACTGGTCGATGATGGCTTCGAGACGTGCCCGATGGTCGGCAGACTCCTCAGCAGCGTGCGAGAGGAGGTCTCGAATCTCCTCGTCGAGTGTGTCTTCGTCGAGTTCCT
Organism: Haloferax mediterranei ATCC 33500; assembly: GCF_000306765.2. NCBI lineage: Archaea > Methanobacteriati > Methanobacteriota > Halobacteria > Halobacteriales > Haloferacaceae > Haloferax > Haloferax mediterranei. The sequence continues at coordinate 787,074 of NC_017941.2, read as the reverse complement.
CGTGGTGGTGGTAGGCGCGCGCCTCCACGACCTCTTCGAGGACGATTCCAATCTGGAGGAGTCGAGCCAGTTGATGGTCAGAAGTGACCTGATACCCGACGCTCATGAATTCGTCCTCCACAATGCTCGAAGACACGATACCACGACGTACATACACAACTGTCCGGGAGTAACTTACTTAAGCGGTTCCCTCGCGGGTCGTCAACGCAGGAAAAATAAAACGCCGAAGACGCGGTTAGTGCAGGCGGGCGGCGATGAGTTCTTCGAGGTCGTCGCGGAACTCGTCGACTTCAATCTCTTCGAGGACGGGAACGAAAAAGCCCTCGACGAGCATGTTTCGTGCCTGCTGTTCGGGGACGGACCGAGAGACCATGTAGAAGAGGTCCTCTTTGTCCACCTGACCGACCGTCGCAGCGTGCGACGCTTCGGTGTCGTGGTTGTTGATGATGAGCTTCGGGGACGCGTCCGCCTCGGACTCGTCCGAAAGCATCAACGTGTTCTCACGCTGGTAGGAGTTCGTACTCCAGGCGTCGCGGCCGACGTCCTGGACGCCCTCGTAGACCGAGCGCGCCTCGTCGTCGAGGACGCCACGGGTCACGAGGTCCGCAGTCGTGTTCTCGGCGTTGTGCCACACGCGGGCGTTGACGTCGAGGTGCTGGTCGTCGTGACCGAAGAACGCGCCGACGATTTTCGTCTCCGAAGCCTCGCCGTTGAGTTCGGTCTCGACGTCGCTGCGGGTGAGCTTCGAGCCGAGGTTACCCTCAATCCAGTTGATGGTCGAGTAGGTGTCGGTGTCGCCGCGCTTGAGCGAGTACGTGTAGGTCTCTTCGTCGAGGTTCTGGAGCGACCCGTACTGAACGTACGAGTTCTCGCCCGCAACGACTTCGACGAGGTTCGAGAAGTACCGTGCGTCGTCGATGTCGTTACCCGACTCGATGGCTTCGAGAATGGTGACAGACGAGGACTTCTCGGTGACGACGAGCGTGTGACTGAAGAGCGACCGAGAGTTCATCTCGGCGCGAATCTTCACGTCCTCGGCGTCGACGCTCTCGGGGACGTAGACGAACGTCCCCGTCGTGAACAGCGCCGCAGACAGTGCGGTGAGGTAGTTCGTTTCGAGGTCGACGACGGAGCCGAAGTGTTCCTCGATGAGGTCACCGTATTCGTCGAGTGCCTCCGTAAAGGAGAGGACGACGGCATCTTCGGGAGCCTCGCGACTCGTCTCGTCGGACTGGTTCAGCGGGTCGACGAGCGACTCGAAGTCGAGCGCTTCGAGGTTCGTCCAGCGGCGACCCGGCGTCTGAATGACGTCCGGCAGTTCGAGCTCGTCGAGTGCTTCGAGGGCCTCGAGTCGGGCCTCGAGGAGCCACTCGGGCTCGTCCCGTGCGTCCGAAATCTCTCGTACTGTCTCTACGGACAGGTTTGCGGGAAGTTGCGCACTCATTGGTTATCCGAGGCTACCCTCCATCTCGAGTTCGACGAGTCGGTTGAGTTCGACTGCGTACTCGATGGGCAGTTCCTCCGTGATGGGTTCGATGAACCCGGAGACAATCATCTGCTTCGCGTCGTCGTCGTCGAGACCGCGTGACTGGAGGTAGAACACGTCCTCGTCACCGATCTTACCGACGGTTGCCTCGTGGGCAACGTCCACCGTGGACTCGTTGATTTCCATGTACGGCATCGTGTCCGAGGTGGACTCGTTGTCGAACATCAGCGCGTCACACTCGACCGAAGTCGAGGAGTTCTTCGCGCCGTTGGCGATGTGGACGAGACCGCGGTAGTTCGTGCGGCCGCCGTCCTTCGAGATGGACTTCGACTCGATGGTCGATTTCGTCTCGGGGGCGTTGTGGTAGACCTTCGCGCCGGTGTCGATGTTCTGACCCTCGCCCGCGAAGGCGATGGTGATGTGGTTGTCAGAGGCGCCGCGGCCCTTCAGGATGGACGCGGGGTAGAGCATGGTGGCCTTCGAGCCCATCGAGCCCGAAATCCACTCCATGCGGCCGTTCTTCTCGACGATGGCGCGCTTGGTGTTGAGGTTGTAGGTGTTCTTCGACCAGTTCTGGACGGTCGAGTACTGCACGTGAGCATCCTCGCCGACGAACACTTCGACGCCGCCGGAGTGGAGGTTGAACGCGGAGTACTTGGGTGCGGAACAGCCCTCGATGTAGTGGACTTCGGAGCCCTTCTCCGCGACGATGAGCGTGTGTTCGAACTGGCCCATCCCCTCGGAGTTCATGCGGAAGTACGCCTGAACCGGCATGTCGACCGTCGTGTCCTCGGGGACGTAGACGAACGAGCCGCCGGACCAGATTGCGCCGTGAAGCGCGGCGAACTTGTTGTCGCTCGGGGGAACGCACTTCGTCATGAAGTACTCCTTGACGATGTCTTCGTGCTCCTGGACCGCTTGGTCCATGTTCATGAAGACGACGCCCTTCTCCTCCCAGCGTTCTTGCATGTTCTGGTAGACGACTTCGGACTCGTACTGGGCGCCGACGCCCGAGAGGGCGTTCTTCTCGGCTTCCGGAATACCCAGTTTGTCGAAGGTGTCCTTGATGTCGTCCGGCAGGTCACGCCAGTCGTCGACACCGCCGCGGACTTCGACGTCGGGGCGGATGTACGGGACGATTTCGTCCACGTCGACCTCGGAGAGATCCGGCTGGCCGGGCCAGTCGGTCGGCATCGGCATCTTCTGGAACTGCTTGAGCGCGCGCAGGCGACGCTCCAGCATCCATTCGGGTTCGTCTTTGTCTTCCGAGATGACGCGGATGGTCTCTTCGTTGAGACCCTTCTCGGCCGCGAACGCGGCCTTCTGCTCCTTCTTGAACTCGAAGCGAGCTTCCGTGTCTGTCTCTTTTAGGTGGTCTTGGTCGGAACTCATGATGTGTGGGATTACGCTGCTTCGTAGACTTCCTCACGGACCCAGTCGTAGCCCTTGTCCTCAAGGTCGGACGCGAGAGACGCGTCGCCGCTCTTGACGACTTTGCCGTCGAGCATGATGTGAACGTGGTCTGGCTCGACGTATTCGAGGATACGCTGGTAGTGAGTGATCTGGAGGATACCCGTGCCCTGCTCGTCGCGGAGCGCGTTGATACCCTTCGAAACGTCCTGCAGGCGGTCGATGTCGAGACCGGAGTCGATCTCGTCGAGCACGGCGATGGACGGTTCGAGGATAGCAGCTTGGAGCACCTCGTTTTGTTTCTTCTCGCCGCCGGAGAACCCGGCGTTGAGGTAGCGTTGCATGAACTTCTCGTCCATGTCGAGGAGTTCCATCTTCTCCTTGAGGAGCTTCTGGAACTCGGCGACACCGACTTCGCCGTCGTCGACGTTGCCCTCCATCGGGGAGGTGTCGTAGCCGGCTTCCTCTTCTTCCGCTTCCTCGTCTTCGCCGAAGAGGAGTTCTTCGCGCTCGTCAATCTTCGCATTGAGCGCGGTTCGGAGGAAGTTCGTCATCGTGACGCCCTCGATTTCCGCAGGGTACTGGAAGCCGAGGAAGATACCGAGCGCGGCGCGCTCGTTCGGTTCCAGTTCGAGGAGGTTCCACGTGCGAACGTCGTCCGGGATGTCGAGGTCGCCGAAGTCGTCGTCCTCCAGGTGGAGAAGGATTTCGCCTTCGGTTACTTCGTAGGCGGGGTGGCCGGCGATAATTTTAGAAGTCGTAGACTTGCCGGACCCGTTCGGACCCATCAGTGCGTGGATCTCGCCGGATTTGACTTCCAGGTCGACACCTCGCAGAATCTGCTCACCATCGTCCTCCGCGACACGCGCGTGGAGGTTCTTAATCTCGAGAGTTGCCATCGTTGGTTCGTTGCCTCGTACTCGAAGGGTGGGGAGTATCGCCCATAATGCTTGCGCATTTACCCCCGGTGCCTTTTGTAGAAGAAAAATTTGTTTTCAAAAGCGCAAAGAACTGCGGTCGATTCGTGACATGTGCCCGGGTTTTGGTCAGCCAAACACCGTTACTCGCTGAAGCAGTACGTAACCGAATATAGTTTCATTCGGGCCGAACGCACCGGTCGTTCACATGAAGCTCCCGAGACCGGTCTGTTCTTGGCCGCTTTTCACCTCGTCCCACGACATCCCGAGCGCCTCGATGACGCGGGAAATCGGGCCTTGCAGCGTCTTATCGAGCATCGTGTCCCAGTCGACTTCGAACTCGTCGGGAATCTGGTCTGCGTACTCGAAACAAATCACGTCGGGGTCGCGCTTGAAGTCGCGGTAGAGGTCGTCCATCTGCGGGTCGAAGTCCCCGTCTTCCAGCTTCCTGAACCACGACGGATGGACTTTCTTGAGATAGACGCGCTTCGGTTTCGACCCGCGGCCGAAGTTCGTCCCGAGGAACGCGTTGGCGTACTGTGCGCCGCGCACGTGCGCAGTCGGCGTCTCGTACGCGGTCAGTCGTTTCCCGATGCCGCCGGGGATACCAGCTTCCTCTAACGGCAGATTACCGGATTGGAAGTCGGTGATGATGTCGTGGAGGTACTCTTTGATGTCTTCGGTGTCCTGCCCGTGGACAATCATGTCGATGACGTTCTTCTGGACCTCCTTCGTAATCTGGGCGATGTCGGAGCGTTTGTACTCGAACCCGGTGATGTCGATGTCGTCGACATCTTTGCCCTCTTTCCAGACGATGTGTCCAGCGTAGCGCTTCTTTTTCCCCGCTTGGAAGAATCGTCGGTAGAGCTTCTCGAACTCGATTTGGAAGCGGTGTTCGCCTGCGTCAAGCGCTTCCTGTGCGAAGTCGTCGTAGGCGGCGTTGATGTGCTCTTCAATCTCGAAGGACTGCTCGATTGCTTCCTCCGTGGACACGTCAGGACCGAGTTCGAGCATGACACTGTCAGTATCCCCATATGCGACCTCGTATCCGATTTCGTTGGCCGCTTGCTCCGTGAACTCGATGACCTCTCGACCGGTCGCCGTCACCGCCGCACCCATCTCCTTGTCGTAGAGGCGGAAGCGGTCCCAGCCCAGCACGCCGTAGAGAGAATTCATGATAACCTTGACAGCTTGCTGTTGGCGGTCGAACTGCCCGTATTCGGACGAACCCGGGTCGTGTTCGTTTCGAAGTGCCTTCTTTTCCTCACGCTCCGTGAGGAGTTCGTCGACCATCTCCCGAATCATGCCGTCGGGTTCCTGCTGGAAGTGCGTCCCGTTGGGCGCACGGAACATATCGCCGTCGTACGACTCGGGGTCGACTTTCGTCTCCGGCGACGCGTTGATGGTCACCATACACATCGGGTACAGCGACTTCAGGTCGAGCACCGTGACGTTCTCTTTGACGCCCGTGATGGGGTCGAAAACGGCCCCACCCTCGTAGTCTTCCGACTCCTGTTTCCCTTTTGAAGGCAGGGCAAATTCGCCGTGAACCTTGTGGAGGACGTAGATGTCAACGGTATCTCCCGGCGTCGGCGCGTCTTCGAGCTTACAGCCGACGAACGTCCGCACCTCGTCCCAGAACGCGATGATATCCTGTTTGCGGTCGATTTCGACACACAGTTCCACGTCACGAAGGTTGTATTCGAGCAAGCGTTCCGGGTCCTGTTCCCACAAGTCGCCAATATCGCCGGAGTAGCGTTCTTTGCCCACGTCGAGTTCGAGTTCACCGACCGCGTCCAGTCGGTAGGATTCGAGTTCCGTGAACTGTGTCCGCTTGTATGCGTACAAGAGGTCGAAGACGACGCGGCCTTTGATGTCCGGGCCGCCCCAGCCGCCGCGCCAGACTTCGCCGAGTCGGGACATACGGTTGTAGTCGAGGTCGTAATCGCTCGTCGGGTTCAGCACGTCGAGTCTGTCGAGGAAATAGGGAATATCGAAGTCGTCGCAGTTATGGACGAGGCAGTCTTCCGCGACGAAGTTGTGAGTCGTTGTTTCGAGGTCGTACGTCGTCTCGACGCCGACACGAGAGATGTCCGTGACCTCGACGAAAACGTACTCCTCCCAGTCGTCAGCTTTCGTCTCGTATCGCTTGAGATTGATTCCCCGACGCCACTTGTCGTTTCCAATTCGTTTCTCGTCGGTTCCAGTTGCCGCGTCGAACAGTGCGTACGGGATGTTCTCGGTGGCCCCACTTTGTCCGCCCTCGAAGGCAGCAAGTCGGCCGACCTTCTCCGGGTGGCTCATGTGCGGGAGGACGAATTGCTTCAGTCGGTCGATCTCACGAGCCGAGTCGGGAATCCGAACGATATGTTCGCGCTGCTGGGCGTACACACCCAGCCGCTGGAGGAGCCGCACGTACCACTTGCCGATAGACTTGTTCTCAGCGGCGATTGTGACGCTCGAAGAGATGCAGCCATCACCGTCGATAACACCCGCGAGGAACTGAGCAATGTATCGCTCGGGAAGTCGATATATGGTCGAGAGGTCGACCTCTCCGGCGTTCTTGTCTCCGAACGGGATACCGAGCCCGTTAAACGCATGCATCGTGGCGTAGTCGAGAACGCCCTGCTTGAAACAGCCCTTCCCGTCGGCTGTGAGCGAGTTTCCACCCGGGAACTGGTCGTGGAGTTCTGTCCGGGTGTTGTAGAACCGTATCCCGTCGTCTTCCGACATGGTCCCGTCGGTGAGAACAAGCCCGGCAAGGTACAGTTCGTGCGCGGTGAGTTCACGGTCGAGGTCGACGCCCGTCCGGCGGTAGCTCCGTCCCCCGTCGGGCATCGGAATGTCGTACCGTTCAGCCGCCTGCTCGCACCGCTCCGGAGTCCACGTGTCAGTATGTGGATGATAGTGTGTCCCTTTCGCCACACCGAACTCGTCCGAAAGCTCACTCACAGCACCGTACGGGAGGTGCTTTTTGAACGCTTTGACGGAGTCTTGGTCGGTAAAGCGCTGACAGTGGTCCGGCACGAGGTCAGCGAGCGTTGGGACCCGGATGTCGTCGACGCGGAGTTTCCGCGGTTTGAGAACGTAATCGCCGACCTGAACGTCCCTACCTTCTTTCCAGTCGACGGCCTCGTCGTCCCCGACCATGATGCGGTGCTCGTCGGAGGTTTGGAGTGTCGTCCCATCGGCGAGTTCGAACTCTTTCACCTCCTTTTTGCTCTCCCACGTGTTCGTGACCTCTGCGACCGTCGTCTGTTGGTTATCGGACCCGACGACTGTATCCCCGACCTCCACGTCGCAGATTTTCCTCTCCGTACCGTCTGCGAGAAGCACGCGAGTGTCTTCGGGGAGACAGTTCCAGCCCGTGAAAATATCCGGGTCGGTCTTCTCAAGGTAGGAAACGAACGCGTCGAGCATCGCGTCCTCCTCGTCGAACGTTCGAACTTCGACCGCAGAGCCGTCGCGGAGGTAGTCGTAGCCCGGAAGCGAGTCAGGTCGTTTGCCTTCGCCATCAGGCGCGACCGCGTGCCAGACGATGTACTCGTCCCGATAGGAGTCGTGACTGGTGAGACAGATAATCGGCTCCTCGCCGTCTTCGGGGAAGCCGTTTCGGTCGTTGACCTCGATGTCGAAGGTGTTCACCCGAAGGTCCGCCTCGACCGACGTTGGCTCGATTTCTTGGTGGGGAATCTGAATCGTCCCGTCGTCGAGACGGCGGGCGGGGACGCGAACGCCGTCGTTTATGTCCTTGTCGATGAGGAGACGGTTCGGGAAGAGAATGTCCGCTTCGTAGTGGTCGAACTCGTCACGTATCTGTCCGACGTCGCGGGGCGTACGGCCGAATATCTTCGTCAGTTCTTCGCCGCGAATACTCTCGTAGCCGGGTTCGGTCCCGGTGATGACATCCTTGTCGAGGAGTTCGTCGTCGAGGCTATCGGTGGGGGCGTAGAAGTACGGTCTGAATCCGAGAACACGGACGTGTTCGGTCTCGTTGTCCGCGGTCCGGCCGAAGATATGGAGCACGGGATACTCGTCTCGGCCCGCACCCTCGATGGTGTAGTCAACCTGTGTGACGGCTATTTCGACCGTCCCGTCGGGGTCGGGAAAGCGCACCTCGTCCGTGTCGATAACATCGGAGACGTGCTGGCCGGCGTCGCCGGCGACGATGGCGGCCTCCTCGTCAGGCCGCGTGTCGCCTGTGCCACCAGACTCTTTCCCGGCACACTGGCCGAGCGTCAATTGGCCATCTGGCGTGGTCATAGCGGTTTTTCGGCACCGGTTGGTAAAAACAGCCCCCCTTCGGTTCTGCGAACTTATTAGCAAATCACGGAAAAACATTTATCTGTGTATGTTATTCACTGTCATACGATATGACCGACCACGCATCACCAGGACGGTGGGACGGCACGATCGACGGCAACGGACCGGTTGGTCCGACAGGCGCCGAGACGATCGAATCCTACGATATCGACGGTGGCGTGGTGTTCTACGACGCGGAGAACCCACTTGCATGGGTCGAGGCGACGCGGTCGATGCGCCTCGACGACTGCGCCTAACTCGGCCGAAACGGGCTTTTTTTCTCGGCACGGCGTCTCGACACAACTGTGACGGACGACGAGCGACGCGAGGACGTTCGGGAGACGACAGAGCCGTCTGCCGAAGCCCATCAGAACGCAGAGCGTTCTGAGGAAGATGTTGCCTCCCGAATCGACCCCGAAAAGCGGTGGGGCGACCCGGAAGCCCGATGGGGAAATCCCGAGAAGGACCTCCCGAACATTCCACGTGTCCGTATCCCCGGTGAAGACGCCAACACGGAGACTGAAGAGACCGGTGAAGACGAGGAGGTGCCGGAGTTCTCCGCTGACATCGACCCCGAAGCGGCGCGACTGTTCTGGGCGAGCGTTATCCTCGCAAACATCGGCGTTGCGGGCGTCGCAGTCGGGGCGATGCTCATCTATTTCCGCGGCCAGACGATGGTCGGCGGCGGTCTCGTCCTCTTAGGCGTCGGTTCACTGGTTCGCGTCTACTACACTCACAAGAAGTTCGAACGCGGCGACTGGTCGAGCGATGACGACGGGGACGAAGACAGTTGTGAAGTCGGGGACAACAGCGACGACCCCAGCAAGCGCAACCGCTAACAGTCGCCGATACCTTCGACACTTCATGCGAACCGTCCGCGGTCCCGACGGCCGACGCTACCTGCTCGTCAAGCGCTCCAGCGACGCCAGTCGCGTCCGCGACCCGAAGACAGGCGACGAGCGCCATTTTCCAAACGACGAACTCGAAACCGTGAGTGGAGAGTCACCGCTCGAAACCGCCGCCCGCGCCGTCCCTGAACCGGTCCGCCGAATCCTCGTCGCAGTCCCAACCGAGCGCAGCCTCGGACTCCTCGTCGACCTTGCGGACCGCGGGCCGCTTCCAGTCGTCGAGTTACTCGGCGCGTACGACCTCTGTGAGAGCGACCTCCACGGTCTCCTGACCGAGTTCAAAATCGCAGGACTTGTCGAAGAGACCACGGTCTACGGGGAGCGAGGCTACGAGGTAACGGATACCGCGAAAGAGGGAATCGAACGGTTGCGCGCGAACGAGTGAGTAACGGAGTAGAACGACGACGAGGTCGCTCAGTCGTCCGCGAGCGCGCTGGCGAGCGTCGGGGCGTCGGTCCGCTCGACAGTCGAGCGGTTCGTCGTCGGGTTCTTCTCGACGCGGACGAGGTCGTCGGCCGCGCCGACAAGTTCGTCGTCGTGGCTGACGATGAGAATCTGCTTGACGCCGCGGTTCTGCATGTCCTCGACGAGGTCGACCAGTCGTGAGACGTGGCCGGTGTCGAGGAAGACGGTCGGTTCGTCGAGAATGAGCGGCGGGAGCGGGGCCGCGCCGTCGATACCCTCGGCGAGAAGCCGATAGATGGCACATCGCAGGCTGAGGTTGAACAGGGCGCGTTCGCCACCCGACAACTGCTCGGGTTCGAGCGCCGTGCCGTCTTTTTGGAACACCGTCAGGCCGTACTCGCCGTCGAGTCGGATGCGCGAGTAGGCGTCGTTGGCGTACACGAGGTCGAACGTCTCGTTGAGCATCCGTTCGAGCACTTCGACGTTCCGCTGGCGGAGTTCCGCCCGGAGGTCGCCGTAGGTCGATTCGAGCGTCGAGACCTCGTCGTGGAGCGATTCGAGGGCATCCACGCGCTCAGCGAGTTCTTCGCGGCGCTCGCGGAGTTCGTCGAGTCGTTCGAGGTCGGCGTTGACGCCACCGATTTGGCTCTGGAGGTCGTCGCGTTGCTCCCGCAAGTCTGGGAGCACTTCGTCTTCGACCTTTTCGAGGTACGTTTCGGCCTTCTGTTTGCTCGTTTTGGCCTTCTTGACCGCATCTTCGTCGACCGTCTCGCGGAGTTCGTCACGTCGCTTCTGGCGCTCTTGGAGGTGTTCACGTCGCTCGCGGTTTACGTCCGCAAGCGTCTCGCGCTTCTCTCGGAGGCGGTCGCGGGCATCGACCGTGTCCGCTCGCGTGTCAACGAGAGATTCAACGCGGTCCAGTCGCTCTCGGCGAGCATCGAGCGATTCGAGGTCCGATTCGAGGGACTCGACCGTCTCCTCGACTTCCGCCGCGCGCTCGGCCTGTTTCGTCGCCGCCTCGCGCTTTTCTTCGGCCTCCGATTCGAGGTCGTCTGCGGCTTCACGTTTCTCCGTAGCTGCCTCACGTCGAGTTTCGACCGTCTCCTCGCGGTCGGCGATTCGTTCGGCGGCAAGTTCGAGCCGGTCTGTGTAGGAGTCGGCGCGGCTTTCGGCGTCGACTAGTTTCTCAGCCGCTTCGACCGCTTCTTTCAGTGACTCGACCTTCGATTCGAGCGTCTCTCGCTCGGATTCGAGTCTCTCGACCGCCCCCTCGCGTTCGCTGATGGCGTCCACGTGGGGGGAGCCATCGACCGGTTGGCCACACTCCGGACACTTGCCCGCGTCGCGGAGTTCCTCGGCTTCGGCGAGTCGTTCGCGGGCGTTCTTCAACTCGGTCTCGGTTTCGGCAAGTGACTCGCGGGCCGAAGAGAGGTCGCTCCGGCGTTCGTCGAGAAGGTCGGCCGCCTCGCCGAGTTCGACGGGCGCGTCAGCGAACGACGCTTCGATGGTTTCGAGCGAGGCTTCGATGTCTGCGCTGGTCTCGCGGAACGATTCGAGTTCGCTCGCTGCCTCATCGGCCGTTTGTTCGTCCGCTTCGGCGGCCTCGCGTTTCTCCTCGGCGCGAGTTTCGAGGTCGTCTGCGCGCTCTTCGAGCCGTTCTGCCTGCGTGGCGAGTCCTTGCGCCCGCGTCCGGGCTTCCGAAAGTTCGTCTCGAATCTCCGACTCCCGGTCGGCGAACGCCTCCCGACGGGCGGCGATTGCCTCCTCGCTGGCATCGTCGAGTGCGGTTTGCTCCAGCACGGTTTCGATGTCCTCGTCGAGGTCGTCGAGTTCCTCACCGAGTTCCCGGATTCGCTCCGTGAGTTTGTCGCGCTCTGCTTCGTCGGCCGCGACTTTCGATTTGAGGTCCTCGATGGCGGATTCGACTTCGGCGAGTCGCTCCCGATTTTCTGCGTGTTCGTCCAGCGTCGATTGGGCGGCGTCAAGGGCCGATTTAGCTTTGTCTCGTTGAGACTCGTAGTGCTCGATTTTCTCGTCTACCTCGACGAGGTCCGATTCGAGGGCGTTGAGTCGCGCGTGGAGGTCTTCGTCCTCCTTGGCCGCGATTTGCGACTCGATATCTTCGAGGACGCTCTGCTTGCTCGTCAGTACGTCTTCGACCCCCAACCGGGCGTTTCCGGCCCGTTCTCGGTACTGTTCGAGTTTCCCGAGTTGCAGGAGGTCGTCAATCATGTCCTGACGCTGTGCCGGCGTCGCGTTGATGAGTTTGTTGACCTCGCCCTGCTGGACGTACGCGCAGTTGACGAACGCCTCGGCGTCCATCCGCAGGAGCGACCCGACGTGCCGTCGAACGTCGCGCGCGCCCTCGACGGACCCGTCCGGTCCTTCGAGAACACACTTCGCGGTGGTCGCGCGGTCGCCCGAAATCCTGATTCGGCGGTCGATACGATACTCGCCGCCGTCGTGGACGAATTCGAGCGAGATTTCGGCGTCGTCAGCGCCGGTCGTCACCACGTCGTCGAGCGTCCCAGCCAGCGCTTTCGACCCGTAGAGGGCGAAGAAACACGCTTCGAGGAGCGACGACTTCCCGCTCCCGTTGACGCCGTGGATGACCGTGACGCCGTCGCGAAGGTCGAGTTCGGCGTCCTCGTACGGCTTGAAGTTCTGAATGCTGATGTGCGTGAATCTCATGCGAAATCACCCAGCGAACTGTCGCGGTTGGCTTTCGGTTCTGCGTCGGTGCCGGACTCGGTTTCTACGTCGGCAACGGGTTCAGGCTCGGAACGGGCGATGGACTCGGAGGGTTCGTCGGGCGTACCACCCATGTCGCTGGTGGATGTCGGTTCGTCAGGTATCTCACCCGCGTCGGTAGCGGAAGCAGGTTCGTCGTCGGACTCGTCTTCGCCCGAGGACCCTTCTTCCTCCGTCTCTGGCCCAGCGGTGACGAAGGCACTCCGGTCGTCAGAAAGAAGCGACGCGACGCGCTCTCGAACCTCGTCGCGAACGTTCGAATCGGCGACTTTGCTCGCGCGAACCGTCTCGTCAACGTCGAGTGCAGCGCTCGATAGGCCCATCTCGCGGACCCGGTCGCGGACCGCGTCGTCGGGGTCGGCAAACGACACGTCGGTCGAGAGTTCTTCGTCGGTGTCGACTTCGCGTCGGTCGTTGACGCGGGCGACGAGCGCGCCCTGTTCGGCGGCGAACGATTCGACCGCAGCGGGCGTAACTGCGTCACCCTCGCCGGTCAGTTCGACGACGACGACGGCGTCCTCACAGTCGAACTCGCGGACGCGCTGGCGCACGCGGTCGATTCCCTCGTCGCCCGAGAGGTCGACCTCGATGAATTCGAACGGCCGCGTTTCGAGCGTTCGACGGCGGATATCGACCGCCGAAGAGTCGAACTCGACGAGATTGTATCCGCGCGGGTCTCGCTCGCTCGCGCTCGCGCGCTCAGTGGAACCGCAATAGGTCACCCACGTACCGTCGAGGTCCGCCGTATCAGGGACGTGATTGTCGCCGAGAAGCATCGCGTCGAAGTCGACGTTCGATTCGGCGAGGACCGTCTCCGTCTCCCAGTCGGCGTGGGCGAACGGGGTAAAGAGACCGTGTGCGACGAGTGCCGTCTGCGGTTGGTCGTGCGGTTCGAACTGGTAGTCGAGTTCGTCTCGTCGAGAGCGCGGGACGTGGTCGAGACCGTAGAATGCCACGTCGCCGACGACGTACGGGTCGCTCCCGAGTCGAGTCGCCAATCCGAGACGTTCGAAGAGGTCGAGCCATTGCCCGCCGCGTGTCGACTCGTGGTTGCCGACGATGGCGAGAAACGGTATCCCGGCGTCATCGAGGCGACGAAGCGCGGCGAGCGTTCCGAGAAGGTCGGGGAGTTCGGGACGGCGGTCGTGATAGAGGTCACCTGCGTGGATGACCGCGTCTACGTTCTCCGAGCGTGCATCCGCGACGACCTGTTCGAAGGCGTCGAGGAAATCTTGGCGGCGCTCCGGCGAGTGGTACTGCTGGTACCCGATATGGGTGTCGCCGGTGTGTATCACCCGTGTCATCTGTCTGCAGGTTCGCCACCGCTGCTGAAAACGGTTGTGCGACCGGACTGAAAGTGGTCAGCGTCTCGAATCTGCGTTGATTCGTCGGCATCGAGCGCCTCGCGGAGTCGAGAAAGGTCTGAAAGGAGCGCACTGCCTTCGCGTGCCCACTCGTCGTGTCCGTTTCGTGCTGCGGTGCCGACGGCACGTCGGAGCGTGACTTCACCACCATCGTCGAGAAAGCGCGCTGCCGTAGAGATATCCGAGAAAGCATCTCGCGCGGCGGCAACAACATCAGTTGGTGGCTGTGGCTCTCGAGGTGCGTCGGAATCGGCGAGTGCTTTGAGTGCGCGGCCGACGGCGACGGGGTCAGTCATACGTCGCCGTGGTCCCGTACTCGGATTTAAAGCTTCAGCGTGTAGAGTCGTTTCCGCGCGTCCGAAAACGAGAACCGAGAGTCGACAGCGCCTTCGTCTTCGAGACGTGAGAGGGCGTACCGAACGGTCCGTGGTGGGAGAAGCGACTCTTCGGCGATTTGGCTCTGGGTGAGCGTATCCTCGTAATCGAGTATCTTCGCGACTAATTTCGCGCTCGGGGGCATGTCTCGAACCGTCTCCCACCGGTCGTCAGACTGGGGTTCGGACTTGCGTTCGACTGCTTCGGTGGTGCTCATCGTACCAGACACCATGGAATGCTATTAGATAATATTTACTATCAGAATTTATTACTGGTGGGAATTTATGTGACGCACGTCAGACTCGCCATCCCCCGTGGAGACGCTTCATAGGCGGTGAATCCCTCACACACCCGAAGCCTCTTATGAACCTACACCCTATCCCGGATGATGACCGACACTGTGGACGACGTCGACCTTCCATACGATAAGGATTCGGCGTCGCAGCAGGAGAAGATTACCGCCCTTCAAGAGCGGCTCGAAGTTCTCGAAACACAAAACGAGGAGATGCGCGACAAGCTCCTCGACACGAACGCCGAGAACAACAAGTATCAGCAGAAGCTTGAGCGGCTTACCCACGAAAACAAGAAGCTCAAGCAGTCGCCGCTTTTCGTTGCGACGGTTCAGGAAATCACCGACGAGGGGGTCATCATCAAGCAACACGGTAACAACCAAGAGGCCCTCACCGAGGTGACAGACGAGATGCGCGAGGAGTTAGAACCCGACGCGCGTGTCGCCGTGAACAACTCGCTTTCTATCGTGAAGCGACTCGACAAGGAGACCGACGTCCGGGCACGTGTCATGCAGGTCGAACACAGCCCCGAGGTCACCTACGAGGATATCGGCGGACTCGAAGAACAGATGCAAGAGGTCCGAGAGACCGTCGAGATGCCGCTCGACCGTCCCGAGATGTTCGAGAAGGTGGGTATCGACCCACCGTCCGGCGTGCTTCTCTACGGCCCGCCGGGGACCGGGAAGACGATGCTCGCGAAGGCCGTCGCCAACCAGACGAACGCTTCGTTCATCAAGATGGCTGGCTCCGAACTGGTGCACAAGTTCATCGGTGAGGGCGCGAAACTCGTCCGCGACCTGTTCGAGGTCGCCCGCGAGAACGAACCCGCCGTCATCTTCATCGACGAAATCGACGCCATCGCGTCCAAACGGACCGACTCGAAGACCTCCGGCGACGCCGAGGTCCAGCGGACCATGATGCAACTGCTCGCCGAGATGGACGGCTTCGACGAACGCGGGAACATCCGCATTATCGCGGCGACAAACCGCTTCGACATGCTCGACCCCGCTATCCTTCGTCCCGGCCGGTTCGACCGCCTCATCGAGGTGCCCAAGCCGAACGCGGACGGCCGCGAAATCATCTTCAAGATTCACACGCGGAAGATGAACGTCTCCGACGACGTGGACTTCGTGGAACTCGCCGAGATGGCCGAGAACGCCTCCGGTGCCGACATCAAGGCAATCTGTACGGAAGCCGGGATGTTCGCTATCCGCGACGACCGCACGGAGATTTACATGCAGGACTTCCTCGACGCTTGGGAGAAGATTCAGCAGGAAGCAGCGGACGAGGCGGACATCTCACGCGCCTTCGCATAACGCGAGCAGTTCCGCTTTCGTCGTCGATTCGACCCCCAATTTCCTTTTTTTAACCGACTTGAGTCGCGAGTGACGACGCGCGAAATTCGGCTGGGACTACGCGGAGAACGCGAGATACGGCAGGACGAACAACACGACGAACATTGCCACGAGGATGAGACCGTAGCTGACGAGCGTCGCGGCCGCGGTCAACCACGCTTCACGCCGACCGGGGAGTTCGAGCACAGACATGCTCGTTCGCTCGCAGTCGTGGATGATAAATCGTTGGTCTTCTACACAATGGGTTTCGGAGTAGCACCGAATCGTCGGCCGTAACCCGAACGACTGAAACCGACTGGGTCGAACCCGGAGGTATGGGCACGCCACTCGACACTCGTGAGGCGCAAGCCGAGGAGGTCCTCGACCGTCTGTACGAGGAGTATCCCGATACGACCATCTCACTAAACTACTCGAACCGACTCGAACTCCTCATCGCCGTAATGCTCTCCGCGCAGTGCACCGACGAGCGCGTCAACAAGGTTACAGCGGAGTTGTTCGAGAAGTACGACGACGCCGAAGACTACGCGAACGCCGAACAAGAGGCGTTGGCCGAGGATATCAACTCCATCACCTACTACAACAACAAGGCGAAGTACATTCGAAGCGCGTGTTCCGATATTATCGAGAAACACGACGGCGAGGTGCCGGACACCATGTCCGAACTCACCGATCTCGCCGGTGTCGGTCGAAAGACCGCAAACGTCGTCCTCCAACACGGTCACGACATCGTCGAAGGCATCGTCGTGGACACACACGTCCAGCGACTCTCGCGCCGACTCGGCCTGACGGAAGAGGAGTCCCCCAAGCGAATCGAGACGGACCTCATGCCCGTCGTCCCCGAGATGGACTGGCAGCAGCTCACCCATCTGTTCATCAGTCACGGTCGCGCTGTCTGTAGCGCGCGTAACCCCGACTGCGACGTCTGCGTACTCGAAGACATCTGTCCGTCCTCGAAACTCGAACACCAAGTCGACCTCGCCAGCGGCGAGGCGTGGTGAAGACACGCGTACGCTCCTGTCTTATTCTCGCGCATCCCCACGCTGTTCGGACGCTCATCACGTACCGAGACACGGCTCAGACCAGAATGTAGCCCGTCACGTACCGGTACACGCCGAGAAGCCACGCGAGAATCCAGAAGATAACGTATCCGAACACACCAACCCGAAGTCGACCGCGCCACGCACCCATGTTTTCGTGGAGGTCGTCGAGTGATACGTCTTGGTCCGGGTCGTGATACAGATTCGCGTTCCATTTGGCTTGGAAGATACGGACGATACCCGTGAGCGCGAGCACGAGCATCGCGTACGCCTGCAACCCGAGGATTGCGTGAAGTGCGCTGACCCCGCCCAGTTGCTCGAACAGTCGGGGAATCATCCACGTGACGACGGGAATCGTATTCAACACGAGACCGGGGAAGATTATCTTGAGGTGGTAGACGAGCACGTCCCACGACACGATTTCGGTGTCGATCATTATCCACGCGCCGTAGATGTAGAAGGGAAAGCTGGCCGTGACGGTAATCGCGGCGAGCGTGGCGAGGATTGTCTCGTCTGCCATCGCACGCCGTTAGGTCGCGGATGGCGTAAAGGGACCGATGCGCGCCGACACCGTTCGAGCGCCGGACCACTTCTGAGCCCATTCGAGCGCTAGACCAACATCCCCGAGCAATTCGGGGTCGGAACACGTTTACCGGCGTGGTCCCTACAGCGTGGCGATGCCAGATTCGTCTTCCGCCCCGGCCGACGACACACCGTCCCCGGACGCGGATGCCGACGCTGCGGTGTCCGAGGACGAACTCGAGACTCTGCGGCAAGAAGTAGAGTCGAAGTACGACTTCGACAACTTCGGGCCGGCGGACATGGCGAAGATGACCGCCGAAGAGTGGGAAGCGGCGTTCGACCCGGATTCGTGGATTGTCGGCGAAGAACTGCTCGAACGGGTCGAGCAGGAGCTTCGCTACCGAATCGCAATTCGTGAGATCTTCGCCATTCTCGAACGTGTGACCGAGAACGGTAAGCAGCGCATCCTCGCGTACTCCGACGAGGGGTATGCAGTCGTCTACCCCGATGGGAGCGTCGAGGGTGAGGGAACCGTTCTGCGGGACGTGAAACCGACCGTCGCGCTCTGTTCGATGGACGACTTCGACGTGAACGACGCGCCGTCGACCGTCCGACTCCCTGGCCCCGACGAGGTTGCACAGGGGACCGGCGATTTCGGTAACTTGATGCTCCAGATCGTCGCGTTCGGGCAGGTAATCGGTGGAATCGCCCTCATCGCGTCGTGGCCGCTTCTCCCTAAACCGAAGACGATTATCGCGCCGGTCGCCGGTCTCGGCTTCCTCGTCATCGGTATTTTCCTCTTTGTCGTGGTAGCGAACGCTCGGCTCTCCGACCGCTTCCGGGCCGAGGAGTACCGCGACCGCCTCCGCGAAATCGGCGTCGAAGACGGCACGCGTCCGGAGTTCGTACCGACGTTTGACGGCGACGGGACGACAACGCCACTCGTCGAGGGTCCAGACGGTGAACCCCTCAGTTCTGAGGGGTAGTAATGGTCGTCGTCGGAGTGTGCAAAACCCCCTCCGTGACGGCATAGTCGGTGGGTTTAAGCGCATCCCATCCTGACGAACGACCGTATGAAAAGGCGGGAGTTTCTCCGAACGGCTGGCGGTGCGACAGCAGCCGCGACCGCTGCCGCCGGGACCGCCGCTGCGCAGGAAGGCGGCGGTGGAGCGCAGGTAAAACCCGACTTTGGTGGCTATCTCGACGGCGTTGATGGAGGTTACAAGGACCTCCGCGGCAACAAAGAGGTCACCGTCAAGGTGGGTGCCGCTGGCAACAGTGGTAACCTCGCGTTCTCACCGGCAGGCATCTGGATCGACCCCGGTACGACCGTAACGTGGGAATGGACTGGCGAAGGTGGCGGCCACAACGTCAAGATGGAAGAGGGCCCCGCGAGCCTCGACTCTGGTGCGCCCGTGAAGGAGGCTGGCACCACCTACGAGTACACCTTCGAAGAGGGTGACGCTGGCATCTCGAAGTACTATTGTTCCCCGCACCAGACGCTCGGCATGCTCGGCGCAGTCGCCGTCGGCGGCGATGTTGCGACCCTCGAAGTCGGCGGCGGTGGTGCAAAGGAACTCCACGAGCTTGGCGTTCCGATTCAGGCCCACTGGGTTGGCTCGGCGACTATCCTCGGGATTCTCGTCACCATCATTTACACGTTCTTCATCCTGAAGTACGGCGAATCACCCAATACGGGTAACACTGGAGGTGGCGAATAATGTCCTCAACCGGAAGCACATACGGCGACATTCACCGATACGAACCGGCACGCGAGAGTACCGCGGCGGCCATTGCAATCGTCCTCCTGACGATTATCGAGGTCGTCTTCGTGTTCCTCTTCACCTACGGATTCGTCTCCGGGTGGGCGCTGACGGACACGGGTAACATGTTCCTCGGCGGCGTCCTCGCCGTCATCTTCGTGGACCTCGCGTTCATTCTCGCACTGTACCGCAAGGAGTTCCTCCCCGACGTCATGATCGTCAAAAAGCGGCGTCGCAAGTGGGAAGACCTCTACGTCCGCGAGGAAGACGTCGACGGTGTCTCCTTCGACGGCAGCGGCGGCGGTGCGTGGGAACAGGTCAAGCGCGCGGTGTACCCCTACTACAAGCGATAAACAATGAGTCTCGAACGCAAAGACGAATACGACCACAAGGCCTGGATGAAAAAGAAGGACCTCACACCTATCGAGGCAACCTTCCTTACCACGCTCATCTGGCTGGATAAGCGATTCCGCATCGTCGACTATCTCGAGCTTCTGGAGACGCTCTACTACCGAGTCAACCTTCAGATGCCGAAGAGTCACACCGAGCAGTACAACCTCGACAACAAGTTCTGGTACTGGTACCCACTGTACACACTCGGGTTGTTCTCTACGCTCGCGTACGTCGTTGCGGCGATAAGTGGGGCCCTTCTTGGGTTCTACTACTCCCCCGCAACGACCGGTGACCCGACCACAGCCTACAGCCAGATCGAGTTTATCATGCGCGACCTGCAGTTTGGCTTCATGCTCCGTTCCGTCCACCGCTGGGCGGCACAGGTCATGGTCGCAGCCGTGTTCCTGCACATGCTCCGTGTCTACTTCACGGGGTCGTACAAGGAACCCCGCGAGCTGAACTGGCTGCTCGGAATCGTTCTGATTAGCCTGACGATGGTGTTCGGGTACACGGGATACCTTCTCCCGTGGGACCAACTCGCCTTCTGGGCCGGTCAGATCGGTGTCGAGATGGCGCGGGCCGTCCCGCTTGCCGGGGAATGGGTCGCCCAGCTCCTGTTCGGCGGTTTCACGCTGAGTCAATCGACGCTCCAACGCATGTACATCATCCACGTGTTCCTGCTCCCGTTCGTCGTGACGACACTCATCGCAATCCACATCGGCATCGTGTGGGTGCAGGGCATTGCGGAGCCGCACTGAGGTGACACACATGAGCAACAACGAACCCGAAAACAAGGAGATTCGAACCGACGGCACGGGTATCGTAGCCCCGGACAACGAGACGCCCACGTGGAGCGAGCGTAAGGCTCGCAAGACGGGGCTGTCCCGGCTCACCTACGAGTACTTCGAGCGCGCACGTCGTGAAGATCAGGACCTCCGCACGGAGTCCGACTACGTGGAACGTGACGTACTGGCGTTCCCGACGTGGCCACACGAGACCGTCCGGAACCTCTCTATCGGCGCGTTCTTCGTCGGGATGATTCTGTTCCTCTCGGCGACGATGCCGCCGCACATCGGCGCACCAGCGAACCCGTCGAACACGCCGGAAATCATCCTTCCCGACTGGTATCTCTACTGGTCGTTCGGCCTGCTCAAGCTGAACTCGCTGAACCCCGAACTTGCCATCCTCGGCGGCCAGAAGCTGATGGCCGACCGGACGTACGGTGTGCTCGCAAACGGTGTGGTTGTCGGCGCAATCGCTATCGCCCCCTTCCTCAACAAGGGGTCCGCACGGCGTCCCGTCGAACAGCCGTTCTGGGCGGCCGTGGGTGTCTTCGGTGTGGTCTTCGCACTGACGCTCTCGCTGCTGGCAATTAAGAACCTCATGCCGATGAACGTCGACCTGCTGTTCGACCTGACGTTCCTCTTGCCGGTCGTCTTCGGCACCGTCACCTACGCGGTGCTCAAGACGATGCGCGAGGGCTACATGTACGACCTCAACCGCCGCTACTACCGGCTCCGTCCGCCGAAGTAGAGCGGAACCACTACCAATCGTCCCTTCTTAGGATAGCTAATGACAGATAGCGACGCGACCAGTCGAACTGGTGACGCCGACCAACCGCGACGGGGTCGGCGCGGCCGACGAGACATCGTCGTCCCCATGCGGCTCTACAAGACGATTACCGTCTTTTCGACACTTATCGCCGTCGTCAGCGTAGTTCTCGGATTCGTCTTCCTCGATGCCGCGACCCTGCAAGTGAGCGCCCTTCGGGCAGTCATCTCGAACGCGTTCAGCGCGCTCGGTCTCAGCATTTCGAATGGGCTCTTGAGTACGGGGCTTGCGGTCGTCGGGTTGGCAGTCATCGCATTCGGGACGTTCGTGTACATCCTCGGGACTCGCTTCCGCGCCCAAGGAATGGGAAAGTCTCAAGAGGACTCCGGTGAAGATTCGAACAATGGCTGACGAATTCATCAAGGGGCTGGGCATCCTATCCGGTTCCGGCCTCGCGTGGATGGTGCTCGCGTCGTGGTACCGGACGGGCAGCTTCGAGAGTACGAAGCAGCTCATTGAGCCGCTGTCATCCGGAGCGAGCGAGGGAATCTTCAACCAGATGGCCGTTGCCCTGATGGACGTGTTTCTCTGGTTCGCAATCCTCGGTGCACTCACCTTCTGGATTCTCATTCCGGCAGGCCGTCAGGTAATGTCGGCACTGGAAGAACGGCGTAACGCGCAGTAACACTCGCGCACGCTCTCTCTTCTCGTTTCGGTACGTGACCAGTAAAATACCCCCCACGATAGTGGCTACTTCGGCAGCCCCGTTCCGAATCGGATTGGAAAAACTCTAATGAGTCTCGCTCCGACGGTCCTGTATGCAACCACTACAGTTCCTCGTCCCGCTTGACCAGTTGTTGGCGGTCGAACCGGTCATTGCGCACGTTGCACTCGCGTTCGTGCTCGCGAACTTCGCGACACGCTTCCTCGCCCACCGGGCACACGTCCAACAGGCAGCGAAAGATGGTGACGAAGCAGTCTCACGGTACATCCCACACATCCTGACGACGGTTGGACTCGTCTTGGCTTCGTTCCTGTTCCTGCTCGTTGAACCGCACGGCGGCATGGTGCTTTCCGTGCTGGTCATCGGACTGTTCGTCACCGACTTCTTCGAGTTCGAAGCGCGCAAGGTCGAAGCCCGGAACGGCCGCTCGCTGGACCGACCGAACGGCTCGCTCGCCGCGTCGGTTCTCGTGTTCCTGTACGCCGCGTACCAGAGCCTCTTCTTCGTTATCGCGGACGTCTGGAACGCCGTCATCTAAGACGGCCTCGACGCTCCATCTTCTCAGCGCCGCCCCCGAGATAGACTCGAAACTACCACGAGGGACACGTCTTTTGACAGTGCCGAGTACCGCGGCTCACCGGGAGTATCGACATGAAACGCGGCAGTAGCGAACGAAGGACGGTAGAATCCGACTTATCCGAGGAGCAGCGGCACCGTGTCGTCTCGTTCGACGACGACGGACTCGAAGGGGGCAACTTCGCGAGCGACTTCGGTATCGACGACGAGTGAGACCGGTGCGTCGTCACGTTCGACCGTGAGACGGAGTGGCGGCTGGAAGACCCACGAATCGTTCTGGGTCGCGTACGGCGAGACGGGGACGACGGCTACGCCAGCGTCTGGTCCCACGACCGCTCCGCCTGTTGCTCGCGCGTAGCCGGAACTCCCGAGCGGTGTTGCGACGACAACGCCGTCAGCGCGGAACTCGTCGACAGGCGTCCACACGTCATCTGTATCGTCATCGTCAGATACAACCGTGCTGTCGTCGACGCTGTCGTCGTCCACTCCGGCCGAGAAGGGAACGGCTGTGCTCGCATGAGCGACACCGTACTCGGAGATGTGCGCCGGTTCGCTCGTGACGAGCATCGCATCGAAGAGCGCGCGCCCGGCGTGGTCGCCTTCGACACGAACAGAAAGCGTCGGGTAGTCGACGACACGTCCCTCGCCCGCAAGAATCGGAGCGAGGTGCGCTTCGAGTCGCCGGTGCGGAACCGACCACGGCATCCCGCAGTCGACGGGCAAGACCGGGCAGTCCCAGGTCGAATCGAGCGCGATTGCCGAAACCGACGCTTCGCCGACTGCGACAACGGCATCAGCGTCTTCGGCGTCGTTCGGTGGGACAACCGTCGCTCCGGCGTCTCGAACCGCGGTACCGACTGACTCGTCACCGACGACCGCGAATTTCATCGTCGTCCACCTCCGGAGAGCCCCCGTAGCATCGTGCCATGCTACGCCGCCCCGAATAAAAGCACTCGTGGTTCGCGTCTGAAGACAGGAACCGACTCAGAAGGGCCAGTCGCCGGTGACTTTCATCCCCTCGGCCTTATCTTCGGCTTCGAGCGCCGCTGCGATGTCGTTGGGGTCGGCGTGTGGAACCTCCCGGTCGGCGCGTGCGAGTTCGACGGTGAGTTCCGTCAGCAGGATAGCCTGCTCGCGGAGCGTCCGTGATTCGAGTTTCTCGATGGTGTCGGCGTGGGTGTGGCCCCACCCGCGGCCGCGACCCTCTTTCTCGCTACCGACCATGTACGCGGGGATGCCGTAGGCGACGAACGACCAGTGGTCGCTGTGCGGGAGTTGCTCGGGAATCGTCGAGATGTCGTGGTCGAACCGCTCAGAGACGGTCTCTGCGGCGTCTTCGAGTTCGTCGAAGCCGTGGGTATGAAGCTTCAGCGTCCGCCCGGCGACGACGCCGTCGTTGTTGACGATAGCCTTCACGTTCGAGCGGTCTGGACCCAGTCGGTCGGCCTCGTATTCGGAGCCGACGAGACCGACTTCCTCCGCGCCGAAGCAGACGAACCGGACGCGCGTTTCGAGTTCGCCTTCGCGGGCGGCGAGTGCGCGGGCGAGTTCGACGACCATCGCGGTGCCCGCGCCGTTGTCCATCGCACCCTCGGCGATGTCGTGGGCGTCGAGGTGGCTTGTGACGAGCACTTCCTCGTCGGTGTCGGGACCGAGTTCGGCGTGGACGTTACCGCTGTCGGCGGCGGGTGCCTCACAGGTTACGTCGAGCGTCACTTCGTCGCCTTCGAACCGGCGGCCGAGTCGTGCGCCGACTTCCTTGCTCACGCCGACTGCGGGGATGTCTCCGATGGGCGCTTCGGCGGTGCCGACACTCCCCGTCGGCGGGAGTTGACCGGGGACGTGGTTGGCGAAGACGAATCCTGCCGCACCGGCCTCGACTGCGTAGTAGTACTTCTCGCGGCGGTGGATGAACCGGTCGTAGTGGTCCGGGACAGTCGATGAGACGACGACGACCTTCCCCGAGAGGTCGCGGTCGAAGTCCTCGGGAAGTCCATACCCGAGGTCGACCAGTTCGCCAGAGGCGGTTCCGGCGGGGCTGCGCGGCAGTGCGATACAGTCCTGCGTCGTATCGTGGGCGTAGATGGCGCTGTTGCCGCGCTCCCAGCCCTGAATCTCGAAGGGGTCGATTCGGGCGTTACGCGCGCCGACGCGTTCGAGCGCGTCACGCGTTGCTTCCAGTGCCTCGCGTTCGCCGGGTGACCCAGCCATCCGATTGCCGATATCGACCAGCGTCTCAAGGTGCTCCCAACCAACCTCACTCGTGAACGTGTCACCAATCCAGTCGCTCATAGTGATTCGTCTCCCGATGCGGTGGTAATAATTGCGGTGACGGAAGGTGCGACCGGCTGACGGCGAGGGTATGACGCCTTGGTACGGCAGTCGCCCTCGTTCGGCAGGTTCAAGGCCTATCTATCACGTACATTCGTTCATGAAGGACGTACGAATCGCCGGGGTTGGACTAACTAAGTTCGGGAATCTCCCCGACCGAACCGGCCGCGACCTGTTCGCCGAGGCGGCCCTCGCCGCCCGTGAGGATGCTGGCGTCTCTCGGGACGACTACGAGAGAATCTACTACGGCAACTTCATGGGTGAACTCGCAGAGCAACAGGGCCACCAAGGTCCAGTCATGGCCGAAGCCGCAGGGCTTGAATGTCCCGCAACTCGGTTCGAACAAGCCTGTGCTTCGGCCGGTGTCGCCTTCCGACAGGCCGTCCAGACGATTCGAAGCGGCGGTGCGGACGTGGTCCTCGCCGGTGGGATGGAACGGATGAACAACCTCGGAACGGCCAAAGTGACGCAGTCACTCGCCATCGCCGCCGACGAACTGTTCGAGGTCCGCGCGGGCGTCACATTCCCCGGCGCGTACGCGCTCATGGCACGCGCCTACTTCAACGAGTTCGGCGGGGACACCGAAGACCTCGCCCACATCGCGGTGAAGAATCACGCCAACGCGATGCCCAACGAGTACGCGCAGTTCCACCGCGAGATTACCCTCGACGACGCGATGGAAAGCGCCGTCGTCGCCGACCCGCTGCGCCTCTACGACGCCTGTCCCATCACCGACGGTGCGAGCGCTATCGTCCTCGTCAGCGACGACTACGCCGAGGAGCACGGTCTCGACGCGCCTGTTACCGTCACCGGGACGGGACAAGGAGGCGACAAGGCAGCTCTACAAGACCGTAAATACCTCGCCCGGACGCCCGCGGCGACGAAAGCCGCCGACGAGGCCTATGCAGACGCCGGGATTTCGCCGGACGACGTCGACGTGGCCGAAGTCCACGACTGCTTTACTATCGCCGAGGTGCTGGCGCTCGAATCGCTCGGCCTCTACGAACACGGCGAGGGCATCGGTGCGGCCGCCCGTGGTGAGACAACCCGTGACGGCGACCTCCCCGTGAACCTCTCGGGCGGACTCAAGGCGAAGGGCCACCCGGTCGGTGCGACGGGAACCGCACAACTCGTCGAGATGACGAAGCTCCTGCGCGGTGACCACGCGAACAGCGACGCCGTCTCGGACGCCCAAATCGGCATCACCCACAACGCGGGCGGAACCGTTTCAAGTGCTGTCGTCCACGTCCTGGAGGTGATGGACTGATGGCGAACACCGGATACGACGAGTGGATGGCCGCTATCGGAGACGGTGAGGGATACTATCTCGGTTGTCCCGACGGCCACGGGTCGCTGCCGCCGCGGCGAACCTGTCCGCACTGCGGCGCATCCGAACTAACCGAAGAACCGCTCCCGGAGACGGGCGAAGTCGTCACCTTCACCGAGGTGCACGTCCCTGCGCCGAACTTCGCTGACGAAGCCCCGTACGTGACAGCCGTCGTCTCGTTCGGTGCCGTCAAACTCACCGGCGTCGTCCGCGACATGCCGAACGACGAGGTCGAACTCGGAACGGAAGTCACAGCCGACACGGATGTGAATGCGACGACTGGCGAGCAGTTGCTCGTGTTCCGCCCGGCGGACGCGTAAGCCACCTGCGCCGCGTTCCAACCGAAAAACTCCTTTCTTCAATCCATAAACTCGCCCGGCCTCGGCCATCCGAGCGCGTACACACCGGCCATCCACACCCAAAACCCGAACGAGAGGAGCGCGATGGCAGCGTAGAGAAGAATCGAGACCGAGTCGAGAAATGGTACTGGCACGGGTTGAGTGTCTACCGAGTAGTCGTTACGCGAGCGCGTCTCTGACAGTGTCGACGAAGGCGCTCGGGAACTCGACGTGCGGGAGGAGCATCGTCTCGTCGAAGACGACGAGCGTGCAGTCGGCTTCGTCGGCGAGTTCACGGCCACGCTTCAGCGGCGTCACGTCGCTCTCACGACCCCACACGAGCGTCGTCGGTACGTCGAGGTTCGAAAGCGCCTCGCCGAGGTCCACGTCCGTATTGAGATAGCCGGAGATGAACGACGCCGGGGCGAAGCGTGCACCCCCCTGGTGGGACGTCTGCCACTCGTATTCTTGCCAGTCGTCGCCCGCCTTCGACGGGTCGTAGTAACCGTGGTCTGCGTTGAAGTAGCGAATCGACGGTCGAGAAGAGATGAGGTTGAATAACGTCTTGCCGACGACGGGTGCGCGGATGAGTTCGCGGAGCCACTCTTTCCGGTCGGGACCGCCGCGCTCAGTGGGGCAGATGAGGACGAACCGAGACACAGACACGTCGTCACGGGACGCAGCGGCAACAGTGTAGGCGGCGGTGAGAGACGAGGCGATAACGGCGGGGTCGTCGTACTCTGCGAGGAAGTCACCGACGAAATCCTCGTAGAGTGCTGGCGAGTAGTACAACGCCGGGCGGTCCGAGAGACCGAAGCCGGGGAGGTCCGGCGCGACGACGTGGTAGTCCTCGGCGAGTTCGCCGAAGACCTTGCGGAACTCACCCGACGACCCCGCCGCGTTGATACCGTGGAGGAAAACGAGCGTCGGCGCGTCTTCGTCGCCGGCCTCGACGTATGAGACGTCCATTCCGCGCCAGCGGTACGTTTGGTGGTCCCCGGAAAGCGGCGGTTCGAGGGGACCCACACGTTTCGAGAGAGCGGCGTTGGTGGCGGCGGCAAGGCCGACGCCAGCCGCGGCCAGACCGATGGCTCGTCGGAACTTCATGTCATGTAGATGGCGCGCGGAGACCTTAATTCGCCCGCCCGTGTCGGGGTGGTGGAAAAGAAGTCGAGACGCAACCCGTCAGTCGTCTCGGTCTTCGAGACACTCCCGAATTGGTTCGAGCACGTCCTCGGCGACTTCGTAGGGGTCAGTTTCCTTGTCGACGACGGCGTCGGCGAAGTCGTCGATACCGCCCCGACGTTCGATTTCCGCTTCGAGAAGCCTGTTCACGTCGCTTCGGAGCAGTTGCCGAATCTCCTCGCTTGCGCGTTGACGCGCTTTTTCGGTCAACTCGCCCGACTCCGAGAGGTAGTCGTAGTGGTCATCGAGCGTCTCGACGAGCGTGTCGATTCCCTCGCCGGTCGTGGCAATTGTCTTGATGACCTTCGGAGTCCACACGGGGCGTGCGACCTCCGCTGCCGCATCCTCGTCGCCGTCGTGGCCAGCGGTGTCGTGGCCGTTGGTATCGTTGTGGCCATGGGCATTGTCGCCGTGGCCGTGGTCCCCACCGTGTCCGTGACCACCCGAGTCGCCGAACGCGCCAGCACCGTGGTGACCCGTGTCGAGATTCGCTCGCGGGTCGTCACGGAGGTGAATCATCTCCTCTAATTCGGCGACGGTGCGCGAGGCACCCTCCATATCGGCTTTGTTGACGACGAACACGTCGCCAATTTCGAGGATACCAGCCTTGAGCATCTGCACGTCGTCGCCGCTGCCGGGTTGGACGAGGACGACGACCGTGTCTGCGGTCTTCACCACGTCCACTTCGTTTTGGCCCGCGCCGACGGTTTCGATGATGATACGGTCTTTCCCGAAGGCGTCGAGCGCCTTCACGGCGTCTGCGGTCGCAGTCGAGAGGCCGCCGAGTTGCCCGCGAGCGCTCATCGACCGGAAGAACACGTCCATGTCGCCGACGTTCGAGGCCATACGAATACGGTCGCCGAGGACCGCCCCGCCGGTGTACGGCGAGGACGGGTCGACTGCGATGACGCCGACGGTCTCGCCCTGGTCGCGGTAGTATTTGGCGAGTTTGTCCACGAGCGTGGACTTCCCCGCACCGGGGCTCCCCGTGATGCCGACGACCGAGGCCTGGCCCGTGTGCGCGTGGATTTCCGAGACGAGGTCTCGGTAGCCGGATGTCTGTGACTCGATTTTCGTGATGACGCGTGCAAGCGCGCGATGCTCGCCGGCGAGGAGTCGCTCGACGAGGTCGGATTCGACCGCCCGATTCATCGTCACGCTCGTTCGGGCGCGTTTTCCTTCACGAAGTCGATGGTCTCCTGCATCGGCGTTCCGGGACCGAAGATGGCGTCGACGCCTTCTTCCAGGAGACCGGGGCGGTCCTCTTCAGGGATGATACCGCCGACGATGACCAGCGTGTCGTCGAGTGCGCCGTACTCTTCGAGTCCGTCCATCACCTTCGGGACGAGGGTGTTGTGCGCGCCCGAGAGGATGGAAATCCCGAGCACGTCAACGTCCTCCTGGACCGTCGCCTGAATGATTTCGTCTGGGGCACGGTGGAGACCCGAGTAGATGACCTCGAATCCCGCATCGCGGAAGGCGCGAGAGATTACGTGTGCTCCACGGTCGTGGCCGTCGAGTCCCACCTTGGCGATGAGACACCGGATGGTTCGCTGTTCGGAGTCCGCGCTCATATAGACAGAGCTTCGATGGCCCGCGTTTTGACTCTAACGGAAAATCAGGTAGGTTGTGGAGTCAGTTCGAGGCCGCGCTACCGACGTATTCTTCGAGGAAGTCAGCAATCTGCGAGTACGCCTCGATTCGGTTCTCTAATTTAGAAAAACCGTGTCCCTCGTCGTCGAAGATGAGTTCTCGGACGTGCGCGTGCTCACGGGCGTTCTCCACGAGTTGGTGTGCCTCGCTGACGGGAACCCGTGGGTCGTTTTCGCCGTGGAGGACGAACAACGGCGCGCGAATCTTCTCGATGTTGTTGAGCGGTGAGATAGATTCGAGGAATTCGCGGTCGTCTTCGAGCGAGCCGTATTCGGCCTCGCGGAGTTCACGCCGCCAGTCGCCGGTGTTTTCGAGGAACGTGACGAAATTGGCGATGCCGACGATGTCGATACCGGCGGCCCACAGGTCGGGATACTCGGTCATCGACGCGAGCACCATGAACCCGCCATAAGAGCCGCCCATCGCCACGACTTTGTCCGGGTTGACAGCCGGGTGGTCGTGGAGCCACTCGACGCCCGCTTCGATGTCGGCGACCGAGTCCATCCGGTTTTCCACGTCGTCGAGGTGGCCGTAGGCCTTCCCGTAGCCCGCAGAGCCGCGGACGTTCGGCTCGAAGTAGGCGTAGCCGCGCGAGAGGAAGTACTGCTTGACCGCCGAAAACGACGGGCGACGCTGGGATTCGGGGCCGCCGTGGATATCGACGATGACGGGCGTCTCGCCCTCGGGAGACTCCTCCGGGAGCGTGAAGAACGCGGGGATGTCGCGGCCGTCGAACGTCGGATAGTGGACGAGTTCGGGCGGGACGAACGTATCCCGTGGGATGCCCGCGGTTGCTGCACGCGTCCATCGCTCGGCTTCGCCGGTCTGTAACTCGACCACGTAGACGTTGGCGGTGTCGGCGCTGGCGGTGACTGTAACCGCGGCGCGATGGCCGTCCGGCGAGAAGGAGACGCCGCCTGCGACACCACCCGGTAGGTCGGGTTCGGGGAACGCATCGATTTCGTCCGGGGCGATGAGTTCGCCGAACGTGAGTTCGGTGTAGCCTTCTACGTTTCGCGTGTAGACGAGTCGGCGCGACTCGTGGTCGATGCTGACGCCCTCCAGTTCGTAGTCGCCGCCGGATTCGACGACAGTGAACCCGCCGTCTTCGAGGTTGTATCGGACGAGTTCGAGCGTGTCGCTCCCGCGGTCTGTCACCATGTAGATGTTCTCCCCGTCCGGACCCCACTCGGGACTCTGGAACCGAACTGTGCCCTGATGCGGCGTGATATGGGTTAGTTCGCCGGTCGTGAGGTCGAGGACGGACACGTCCTGGTCGAAGTTCGAGTACGCCTCTTGGACGATGAGCTTCGAGTCGTCGGGTGACCAGCCGCCGAGAGTGAGCCAGCCGTCGCCCTCGTGGACGAGTTCGGCGTCCATTCCCGTTCCGTCGCGGGCCTGCACGTACACGTCGAAGACGGCGTTGTCGCGGCGGTTCGAGGTGAACGCGAATCGGGTGCCGTCGTGGCTCCAACCACCCCATCGGTGTTTGGCATCCGGATGTTCGGTCAGGTTTTCGATAACACCACTGTCGGGTTCGAGACGGAACAACTGTTCGCGCTCGTTGCCGCCTTTGTCCATGCCGAAAATCAACTCGGGTCGCTCGGGAGACCACGACCCGAAGGTGACGCGTTCCTCGTAGAAGGTCCGCTGTTCGGGCCAGACGCCCGGTCCGTTGACTGTCCATACCTGCGGGACGCCCGTCGTGTCCATGAGAAACGAGAGGCGGTCGCCGTCGGGTGCGAAGGAGGCTCCGTAGGCGCTCCTGATGTTCAGGTAGCGCTCGATATCGTACGTTCGCATACCACAAGGGTTGACGCGGTGACGAGAAATCGGTTTGGGTGTCAGAAGTCCGAAAGCCGTGTCTCTTCTCGGTCGGTCCACCCGCGCATCTTCGCGTACGCTTCGGGATTCGTGGGAACGCCCTCGGTGTTCAGGAGCCGTTCGGGAAACAGTTCGAAAGCGATGCCGATGAGTTGGTACTCCAGTTCTTCGAGATACGGTCGAGTATCGGGGTATGGGCCTTCAGTGCCGACTTCCCACGGTTCGACCCAGAAGTAAACCGGCTCGCGGAGGGTTGGTGGGTCGGTGGTGTCGAACAACTCCGCAACCCAGTGGTTGTATTTTTGTGACGAACCCTCGCGGAAGATGACCGCTGAGAGGTCGCCTAAGTGGTAATCGTTGGCGTACCCCCATCGCGCGAGTTTCCCGTCGTTAGTCTCGATACTTCGCAGGTTACTGTTGAGGTCGGTCCCCGAGGCACCGAATTTCCCGCACTTACCGAGGTATCGCGGGACGACCTCGTCGCCGTCGAGGGTGTACATCATGTAGACGAGACCCTCGTAGCGACCGTTCCGTCGCTCGTGGTCAGCGACGACGCGGCCGCCGGCTTCACGAAGCATGCGCTCCATGCGCTCGCTACGACGGAGAATGAGACGGTCGTCGCGACCGTACTCGATAGTCTCGACGGTTCCGTCACTGTTAGTCGCGAAAAGTTGTGTCGGGTCTGCAGCGTCGACGAAGCGGTCGACCCAGCGTTCCCAGAGTACGCGTTTCGTATCCGTCACGGCGTGGTGCCGTGATTAAATCATGTCTTCAGCCTTGAGTCCGTCGATGACGTCATCGACGAGACTCTCGGCGTCTTCGTAGGGGAATTCCTGATGCTTGCCGAGCTTTGCGGCGAGTTCCATCGCCGTGATGGTCGTGTCGCCGGCTTCGAACTTCGTGCCCGGACCGTTCGGGAGAGCGGGGACGAGCGACATCTGGTTGTCCACGGGGAAGCTTGCATTCGAGAACGCATCCATGAACTGTTCGCGGAGTTGAGATTCAGCGTCTGACATACTATCTATCTACGCATTGATGTGGAAAAATATTCCGGAACAACCAAAAACAGATTGGTAGTTTCCCACGACAGCACGGGTTGACTTCGAATAGCGTGGGGATGTGAAAAGGGTCCCCGGAGACGGGCAATGGGGTCTCGGTCGTGTACTTGCTACACAGTTATCACGATAGAATGTCATTCTTTACTCATGTCCCTCCAGTCCCTCCACAGCACGCTCACAGACCATCCGTGGGCGTATGCGCTCCCCGTCGGCGGCGTCTGTGCGTGGTACGTGTTCGTCACGTCCTGGCAGTCGTCTCCGGGGAGTCTCCCACTCGGTCCCGTGCTCCTCGCCAGTTTCGTCGGTGGATTCCTGTTCGAACATGGGTCGGGAGACGCCTCGGGCGTCGGGTTCCGAACCGGAATTGTCGGGGCGCTTCCACTCGTCTGGCATTCACACCGAGTGTTCCCGTACATCGCCGGGTTAGACCAGCCAGCGTGGTTCGGCGTCGTGCAAGCGATGCTGATACTGTTCGTCACGGTCGTCATCGTCGTTTTCGCTGGGGCGTTCGGGATGCTCGGAGCGTTTGTCGGTAGCTGGGTCGCTACCAAAACGTCCCGTCGCGGCCCCGCCGTCACCGGAGAGTGACCTGTAGACACACGACGATGGGCTTTCAGATAGAGTTCGCCGGAGAGTCCACCATGCCACCCTTCCGTCACAAGCGTGCCCACCCCCAGTCTGTGAGAGGCGGCACGGTCGCCCGGGACTGATGGACTTATCTACAACGGCAATTCATGCAAATTCATGGACTTTGATTTCGACCGACTGAAGCAACTCACCGAGACCAGTGGCGTCCCGGGCTACGAGGACCGTATCCGCGCGCTCGTCCGCGAGGACCTCGAAGAAACGACGGACCGCGTTCGTGTCGACCCGATGGGCAACGTCGTCGGCACCATCGAGGGCAAAAGTGACTACGAGGTCGCCGTCGCCGCCCACATGGACGAAATCGGCTTCATGGTCCGCCACATCAACGACGACGGCTTCATCCAACTCGACGCGCTCGGCGGCTGGGACCCCCGCGTCCTGAAGGCCCAGCGCGTCACTGTCCACACTGAAGACGAGGACCTTACGGGCGTTATCGGCTCCGTCCCGCCGCACACGCTCACCGAGGAGCAGAAGAAGAAGGACCCGAAGGTCAAAGACGCGTACGTCGACGTCGGTCTGCCCGCCGAGACGGTCAAAGAGACCGTCTCCGTCGGCGACCTCGTGACGATGGAACAGACGACCGTCCGCATGGGCGACCACATCACGGGCAAGGCCATCGACGACCGCGTCTGCTTGTTCGCTATGCTCGAAGCCGCCCGGCGCATCGAGGACCCTGACGTAACCATCCACTTCGCAGCAACGGTGCAGGAAGAAGTCGGCCTCCGCGGCGCACAAGCACTCGGCGTCGACCTCAACCCCGACCTCGCACTCGGTCTCGACACGACCGTCGCAAACGACGTGCCCGGCTTCGACCCGGCAGACTTCGTCACCGAGCTCGGCGAAGGTGCCGGTATCAAACTGAAAGACTCCAGCGCCATCGCCAATCCCAAAATCCACCGTCGCCTGCGCGACGTGGCCGAAACGAACGAAATCGACTACCAGATGGAGCTGCTCCCCGCTGGCGGCACGGACACCGGTGGCTTCCAGAACACCTACGGCGCAAAGCCGGTCGGTGCCATCTCGATGCCGACGCGCTACCTCCACACCGTCACGGAGAGCGTCCACGAGGACGACGTGGTCGCCTACATCGACCTCCTGACGGCGTTCTTGGAGAGCGAGACGGGCGAGTTCGACTACACGCTCTAACTCGGTCGTCACAAGAGCGCCCCATCAAACGACGGTGGGGACCCGTCAAATTGAGGCGCGGGTTCCCTCGGACGACGGACGCGAACCAAAGTATTCACTACAGGCCCACACCAAGCGGCGGACATGACCGACGGCAACGTGGATATGTCTCGGCGGGCGTTCCTCGGGGCGGCCGCTGGCGGCGCGGCGGTTGCCGCCACTTCTGGCACGGCCGCGGCGCAAACAGAAGAACCTGACTTCGGCGGCTACCTCGACGGAGTCAATGGAGGTTACGAGGACCTCCGCGGACAGAGTGAGGTGACCATCAAGGTCGGCGCGGGAGACGGTCTTTCGTTCTCACCGGCGGGCGTCTGGATCGACCCCGGGACGACCGTGACGTGGGAGTGGACCGGTGAGGGCGGTGCCCACAACATCAAGATGGAAGAAGGCCCCGCGAGCCTCGACTCTGGTGCGCCCGTGAAGGAGGCTGGCACCACCTACGAGTACACCTTCGAAGAGGGTGACGCCGGCATCTCGAAGTACTACTGTTCCCCGCACCAGACGCTCGGCATGCTCGGCGCAGTCGCCGTCGGTGGCGACGTTGCAACCGTCGAAGTCGGTGGGGGCGGTGGCGCAAATCTCCCGCGAGTCCCCGGCAGCGCGAAGGCGCTCGGCGTGGCAACGAGCTTTGCGATGGTCGCAACGCTCGGTCTCGCGTACTTCTTCATGAAGTACGGCGGCGACTACGACATTCAGGACTAATCTCGTCGTCGCGTTTCTTCGTTTTTTACCGGCCGTGAGCGGGGGCGCTGTTCCGGGACAGCTACTCACGTCTCGAAATCGACCGCCGTCCGTCTCAGAAGAAGCCGTAATCGTCGATTTCCGCTTCGTACACCGACTCGTACTCGTTGACGACGTGCCGGAAGTCGTAGCGGGCGTAGTCCTCGTCTATCGTCTGGTGGTCGAAGCCGCGGGCAGCAACGATTTCGTCCGCAAGTTCCTGCGGGCTGGTGACGAGCGACCCGCGTTCGCGACCCTCTACGAGTTCGTGGGCCGACGACCGGGCTTGATACTCGACGATGCTCACACAGCCACAGGCGAGCGCCCAAAGCAAGTTCGTCGCGAAGGGTTCGACCGTCGCCGTCTGCGCGAAGACGTGTGCGCCTTTCATAATCGGCACCGCCTCGTCAGCCGGGAGTTCGCCGACGAACTCGATTCGGTCGTCGATGCGAAGGTCGCGGGCGGTCTGCTCGGCGGTCGAACGCTCCGGACCGTCGCCGATGACGACCGCAGACCAGCCCTTGTCTCGGAGTTCCGCGAGCGCGAGCAGGAAGCTCTCGACGTTCGCGTGCTCGTCGAGTTCGCGCGCGTAGACCACGTCTGCGCGTTCTTCGGCGTCGGCCTCACGGACGAGGTCCATGTTGATGGGTTCGGGCACGACTCGCGTCGCGGATGTGGACGCGCCCAACTCGCGGACCTGCGTGCGGACCATCTCGGAGGGGACCAAGACGGCGTTCGGTGCTTTGGCCGCGCGCGTGTATGCTCGCGACCCGCCTCGGCTGTCACGGTTCCACCAGTCGGCGACGACGGGTGTTCGGAGGAACCGTGCCGCAGTTTTGACTGCCGTGACGTGCGACGGTGGATAGCTCGCCACCTGAATCACGTCGGGTGAGATTTCGCGGAGGACGAAGGGAACTTTCGAAGCGAATCGACCGGACGACGGCGTCTCAGTCACGCGGTAGTAAGTCACGTCGTTCTGTTTGAACTCGACGACCTCGCCGTCCCACCACTGGGCACAACAGACGAATACGTCGTGGTCGCGCTCGGCGAGGAGTTCCGCCGTCCGCCGAAGCCGTCTCGTTGCACCCGTCTCTTCGTGGTGTGTCGTGTACATCGAGACGAGCGCGACTCGCATATTCGCCGCCACTACGTGCCGCGATAAAAATCCACAGCTTTCGTGGCCGCGATTCGAGGGGAGTGTCCGGATTTGCGGGCGGACTTCAGAAACCGACGAGCGGGGCGACGAGGGTGCCCGCCGCCGAGGCGACGTACTCCCAACTGTAGATCTGATTGAGCAGGAGGTAGGTTACGACGCCGAGCGCGAGCGAGACGAGCCACGCACCGGCGGCGATGCGGCCGACCTTCCGGTGTGGCGTCTCGGTCCGAAGTTCGCGCTCGGAGTGAGTCAGACCGAGGACGAGTGCGTAGAGCACGACCGGAACCGACACGATAGAGAGGATGATGTGAATCGCCAGCATCGCGAGGTACGGGTAGTACGCGAACGTCGGGCCGACGAACTCTTTGGTGCCGCCGCCGCCGATTTTCGCGAGATACATCACGAGGAACACGAGGATGAGCGTGAACGAAGTAACCATCGCGGTGGCGTGTTTTTTCACCTCGTTGCGCCGAATCCAGCGCCAGCCAGCCGCGATGACGAGGACGTTGATGGTGTTGACGACAGCAATCGCGTCCGAAAGGAGGTTCACCTGTTCGAGCGACAAGTCGGGAAAGACCCTGCCGGGGACGAATCCGAGGAAGGTGCCGACGACGACAGCGTAGCCGACCACCGAGAGGACAGCAGTCGCGGCCGCGGGGTGTTCCTTCAGCGGATTGCCGGCGCTCGCAGTTGCCATGACCAGGGATTAGGAAGACGGTGTAATCCCTCTTCGGGTTCGGAACGGGAAGAGGTTGGACAAGACAAGCGTGGAAGTCGCTCTGATTCGGACTGTAGCGAGCGAACGGAGTGAGCGAGCTGCGGCCTTTTCCCTCCGCCGTGAGACGCGGCGCATCTCACGAGCCTTCGTTCGTTCACGCTCACGAGGACAGGTTTTTGCGCCGAGTGGTCGCCCCGCAACCCGAGGCGTTAAAAGGTGGTTTAGATAACGCCAGTAATCGTCGCCGCCTCGATGGCCGCGTCCTCGCTGACGCCGTCGCCGAGGATGGTGTAGCGGTCGCGAATCTCGTGGGCCGTCGTCAGCGCCTCGATAACCGTCTCGCCGTCGATACCGAGTTCGTCGGCCGTCGTCGGCGCGCCCATCGTCGAGAGGGCGTCGCGGATATCCGTCCACTCGCCGCGAGGGCCGCTGTGGAAGTATTCGGTGAGGATAGAACCGACGCCGACCTGATGGCCGTGGAGCGCGCGGCCGGGGGCGATGCGGTCGAGTTGGTGAGAAAAGAGGTGCTCAGCACCCGAGGCGGGCCGGGACGACCCGGCAATAGACATGGCGACACCCGAAGAGACGAGCGCCTTCGTGACTATCCACGCGGACTCTTCGAGACCCGGCTTGATGGAGTCGGCGCTCTGGACGAGCATCTCGGCTGTCATCTGTGAGAGCGCGCCCGCGTATTCGGAGTATTCGACATTCTTCAGGCGGTGGGCGAGTTCCCAGTCCTTGACCGCGGTGTAGTTCGAGATGATGTCCGCACAGCCCGCGGTCGTGAGTTCCCACGGAGCCTCCGCGAGCAGTTCGGTGTCGGCGACGACAGCCAGCGGCGGGTCGGCGGCGACCGAGTGACGCGTGTCGCCTTCGGGAATCGACGACCGGCCGGAGACGATGCCATCGTGGCTCGCCGCCGTGGGGACCGAGACGAATCCACAGTCGAGGCGGTCGGAGGCCATCTTCGCCACGTCGATGGGCTTGCCGCCACCGAGGGCGATGAGATAGCCGGCGTTCTGCTCGCGCGCCTGCTCGACGACGCGCTCGACCGATTCAAAGCTCGCACGGTCCAACGAGACCGACGAAATTCCGTCGAACTGCGCGCGAATCCGGTCGCCTGCGATGCGCTCCGGCGTCGGACTCGTGACGAGGAACGGCTCACCCGAGAGGTACAACTCGTCGACTGCGGCCGAGAGGTCGTCGAGGACGCCGTGGCCCTGAAGCACGTTCCGAGGGAGTTTGATCCACGTCGACTTGTCGAACATACGCGGGAATCGGCCACGGTGGTTCATAGTGTTTCTCGTCTCGACGGGTCGGCTATCGGGGGTTGTGGGAACTATTCGTCTACGTAGCAGACCGTAGTTTGATTTATTATGTTTCGGTGCGCACGAAACTCCACCCGCCGAGTGCGGGATGATAACTCATGGCAAGCAGACGACGATTCCTCGCGACGACAGCAGCAGCACTCTCCGGACTCACGGTCTTCGGTGCCGCTCCGGCGGCCGCCGCGTCGGTTCCGCACGTCTCGACGCGTGACCACTTCGACAACGAGGCGAATCTCACGTCCGGCCACACTGCCCACGACTACGGGACTACCGGTGACGTTCCGTGCATCGACACCGATAGTGTCTCAGATTTGACTGTATTCGTCCACGGGTGGGACAAAAACAGAGACGACCCCGAACAAGCGGCCCTCGACAAGATAGCGAAGGCCGACACGAAACTGGACGAAGCCGGATACGACGGCGCAGTCGTCGGCTACACGTGGGACA
The DNA here is from genome assembly GCF_000306765.2 of Haloferax mediterranei ATCC 33500. Classification (NCBI taxonomy): domain Archaea; kingdom Methanobacteriati; phylum Methanobacteriota; class Halobacteria; order Halobacteriales; family Haloferacaceae; genus Haloferax; species Haloferax mediterranei. Next base: position 749,030 of record NC_017941.2, on the reverse strand, counting down.
GCGACAAAGGAGAGGGCATAGACTACGGATGGTACGAAGCGCAAGAGATCGCCCAGAAGAACGGCCGCAAACTCGCGCAGTTCGCACTCGATGTCAAGCGCGCTTCGCCCGGAACGAACACCCGGTTTGTGAGCCACTCGCTCGGCGCACAAGTCATCTTCAGCACGATTCGGACGCTTAACAATCGCAACGACTGGACCGACTTGGGCTACAAAATCGAAACGATGCACCCACTCGGCGCGGCCACGGACAACGAGGTGCCCGGAAAGGAGGAGAGCCGCGCGACCTACGAGGCGATTCGCGACCAGACCGGTGCCGTCCATAACTACCACAGCGCGGCCGACGATGTGCTCCAGTGGGCATACAACACCTTCGAGTTCGACCAGGCGCTCGGAGAGACCGGCATCGAAAGCGGTGACACGCCACCTACGAACTACACGGACCACGACGTAGAGAGTCAGGTCGGCGACGACCACTTTAGCTATCTCGACACGCTCGGCGACGACATCGTCCGCGACATGTGAACCGGGGCACCGAGCGAATTCGAGTTCGCTGTTTTTCTGCGAAAAAGGTGAGACTGCGTTGTCAGAGAACGAGCGACTGCACCGCGTCCCAGATAAAGCCGACGCCGAATCCGCCGAGGACGAGCGCGCTAACCGCGGCGACCGTCGGGGCGAACGAATCAACCCGCTTTTCCGCCGCGACGAGCGCCGCCGGGAACCCGGTTGCCCAGATGGTAATACCGGTGAAAAAGCCGATAATGAGCGCCGGACTTCCCGTCTGGACGATGAGGAGGTTCGACAGCGACTCGCCGAGGTAAGGCATGTGAGAGAGCACGTCGACTGTCCCGGTTTCGAGCAGTCCGACGCCGATGGTGAGCCAGAAGAGAATCTGGTACGGATTCGTCAATGCGAGCACGAACGCCTTCGAGAACCCGGCACTGTCGGCGTGGGGGTCAGCAGCCTCGCGGAACGTCGTATCCATCTCCTGTGCCGCGCCGTAGGCGAAATAGAGCATGAGGACACCACCGACACCGACCATCAGCGCCTGCAACGTCGGGAACTGATTGACGAACGCGACGAGACCGAGCGCCGCGAGCACGAAAAAGAGGGCGTCGGCGCTCATCGCACCGAGTCCGGCGCGGGTACCGGCAGACCAACCACGGACGACGCTTTCCTCTGCGATGACGGCGTTCATCGGTCCCGGCGGGGCGGCGAGCGCGAGGCCGAAGACCACCCCGGCACCGAGAGAGGGGAGGACGGTAGACATGAATCACTCATAGGGTCGAATCCGTGAAAAATACCGCGAAATCGACAGCGGTGGGGGAACTGGGTCAGAAGAGACCGAGAACGGTGCTGCTCACGATGTCGATGAACTGCTCCCAAATCGAGATTCCGGTGAAGATGTTGAGAACCGTATCGAAGGCGAAAAAGCCGAAGAGGGCGGCTGCGCCGAAGTACGCTTTCCGCGTGTCGAACCGGTGGGAAAAACGGTGGAAGAAGTACGCGTTAGCGATGCTCACCGGGACAATCGCAAGCATCTCACCGGCCCAAATCGCGGGGTGTGCGCCGTACTGCACGGCGAGTCCGATGGTGACGAGTTGTGTCTTGTCGCCGAACTCGCCAGCGGCCATCATCACGAAGATGGGGAGAAAGCCACCGAACCCCTGACCGGACAGTTCGTGACCGAACACGCTCAGCGTGGGTTCGGTCTCTGCGACACCACCGTCGGTACTCGCAGGGGTGCTACCGCGCGACGGGACAGACCGAAGCAAGAGTACTGCGAAGAGCGCGAACAACGTTGCGGTGACGGCGTCGAGCACAACCGGTGGAAGCGCGTTCTTGAGCGCGTTCCCGAGGGCGATTTCGAAAACCGTCCAGACGCCGAACGCCGAGCCAGCCGCTGCGACGACGATTTTCGGGTCGTACCGCGTCGATAGTCCGGCGATGATGAACTGGCCCTTCTCGCCGGGAAGCACCGCGAGTTGAGTGACGAGTGCAACGACGAGAATCTCTGCCCAGCCAGTCACGCGGGTGACACCCCTTCGCCATCACAGGATTCGTCGGGCGGGCGGACGCGGATGGTCTGTGCGACGGCTTCGGGAAGGCTCTGTTCGCGGTCGCTGTCCAAGACGCGAACCGTGACCATGCCGAAGGGTGCGATGTCAGTTATCTCGATGGTCGTTCCGGGTGTGACCCCTGCTTCGGAGAGGTACTCTAACTCCTCTGGGTCGCGGTCGCTAACGCGACAGACGACGAGTTGGTCACCGACTTCGTGGTCCACGAGCGCCGTCATCCCCGACGAATCCGGGGGCGTGAGGTCGGCGCTTGGGATGGGGTCGCCGTGCGGGTCGACCTTGGGTTCGCCGAGCGCGGCGGCGACACGTCGTTCAAACTCCTCGCTGATGTGGTGTTCGAGCGCGTCGGCCTCGTCGTGGACCTCGCTCCACGAGTAGTCGAGATGTTCGGTGAGATACGCCTCGAGCAGGCGGTGGTGTCGAAGCACTTCGAGCGCGACGGTTTGTCCCTCGCCGGTCAGTTCGACGCCCTTGTATTTCTCGCGGTCGAGAAGTCCGCGGTCTTCGAGTTTGCCGACCATGCTCGTCACCGTCGGCGGCGTCTTTCCGAGGTATTCCGCGATGTCAGAAGTTGAAACAGGCGGCCCGTGTTCCAATTGGAGTGTGTAAATAGCCTTCAGATAGTCCTCCATCACGTCGCTCAACATACCCCGAATTAGACGTGTCTAAACCAAATATCTGGTGGAGCGTATCGGCGTTCGAGACGCGGACTATCACGAAACTGTGACACCGTCAATCGCGAATCGAGACGCCGATTGTCCGGTAGGACAGAACCGCTGTGCCGTGGATTCCGCCTAGATTCCTTGACCCATCAGGTGACTACGGAGGATATCGGCGTTTTTCGTCCCGGATTCGGTGTTGACGGCGACGACCGTCTCGTCTGCATCGAACTCGTCCGCGAGGTCCCAGATGGCGGCGAGGGCGACGCCACCGGCCGGACCGACTTCGACGCCCGCAGTTTGCGCGGCGGTGACCGCCGATTCGAGGGCGTCGTCGTCGCTGACGGAGACAGCGAGGCCGTCCGATTCGCGCAGGGCACGGAGCGCGAGCGACCCGCCAGCGGGGTCGGGAATCTCCAGTTCGCCGACGATAGTGTCGGGGTGGTTCCACGCTTCGTGGTCGTCGTTGTCGGCCTCCCACGCGGTGGCGATAGGTGCACATCCGATAGACTGGGCGGCCACGAGTCTGGGGACGTCATCGACGAGACCCAACTCGGCAAGGTCGCGGAAGCCCTTGTAGACGCCGTAGATGAGTTCGCCGGTGGCGACGGGGACGACCACCCAGTCCGGGACTGACCAGTCGAGTCGCTCGGCAACCTCGTAGGCGATGGTTTTCGCACCCTCGTGACGGTACGGATTGTCGAACTCCTGAAGCGTGAACCAGTCGCTTTTGAGCTTTTCGTGAAGTGCAGAGAGCGCCGCGGGATAGCGCCCGCCGACGACCTTCATCTGGCCGCCGTGGACGTTCACCATCGCTTTGTTCGGGAAGGGCGTCCGCGATGGGACGAACCCGTACGAGCGAACGTCGATGAGACCCGCGTAGGACGCCGCCGACTGCGCGCCGTTGCCGGGCGAAGCGTGCGCGACGACCTCGGCGTCGGCCTCGCGCGCAGCGGTGAGCGCGAGCGAGAAGCCACGGTCGAGGAACGTGCCGGTTGGGTTTCGGCCCTCGTCTTTGATGAGGAGTGTGCCGACGCCCGTTTCGTCACCGAGCGCCGTGGCCGCCACGAGCGGCGTCGCGCCCTCGTTCGCCGTCACCGGGTCGGAAAAGGGGAGTAGTTCGCGGTAGCGCCACATCGTATCGAAGGGGCGCTCTGCGAGCGTCTCGGCGTCCCACTCGACTGCGTCGAGGTCGTACGTGGGGTCGAGCGGCGCGTCCGCATCACTCGGCCCGGTCGCGGCGGCGTCGTATTCGTCGCCGGTTTCCGTACACACCAGCCCTGAGAACGTGTCGGAAGTTCGCATAGGCGACCCTTTCGAGGGGAAGAACTAAGCCCTTCCCGTCGGGCGATGGCCGCCACCCGCAGGGGCTTTGTGTCGTCCGTCCAAGGAACGGGATATGGATGATAGCCACATCGTGGTCGTCGGCGCGGGACTCGCGGGCCTCGTCGCCGCACGACACCTCGCTGTCGATGGGGCCGACGTGACCGTCATCGAACGACGCGACGACGTTGGCGGACGGGTGAGAACCCGGACGAAAGACGGGTTTACGCTCGACCGCGGGTTTCAGGTCCTCCTAACCGGCTACCCCGCAGTCCGGCGAGAACTCGACTTTGACGCCCTCGACCTCCGGCCACTCGCCCCCGGAGCCACCATCTGTCGGCCGAGTCGCCGGTCGGTCCTCTCCGACCCCCTGCGCGACATCAACGGCCTGTTCGACTCCCTCCGAAATCCGGAGGTGACGACGAGCGACAAACTTCGAACGTTGGCACTCAGACAAGACGTGAGCACGCGCGACGAAGGGGAGATATTCGACTCGCCGGACCAGAGCATCCGCGCGTACCTCCGCGATTGGGGCTTCTCCGAGGACTTCATCGAGCACTTTGTCGCTCCCTTCTACGGCGGCATCACACTCGACCGGTCGCTCTCTACCTCGAAGCGGGTGTTCGAATACACCTTCAAGATGCTCGCTACCGGGCGCGCCGCAGTTCCGGCCGACGGGATGCAGGCGATTCCCGAGCAACTCGCAGCGACCGCCCGCGACGAAGGCGCAACCATTCGACTCGGCGAACGCGTCGAGTCGGTCCAGAGCGACGCCGACGGCGCGGTCGTCGCGACAGACGACGAGTCAGTCGAAGCCGACGCGGTCGTCGTCGCGACCGATCCCAAAGAGGCGCGCCGCCTGACGGGCGTGGGGTCGATTCCGACCGACGCACGCGGCTGTGTCACCCAGTACTACACGCTCCCGACCGGAAGCGGTCTCGATGCGGGCAAGCGAATCATGCTCAACGCCCCCAATCCAGACCCCAATACAGTCGTCCCGCTTTCGACTGTCGCGCCGGAGTACGCCCCGCCGGGAAAGGAACTGCTGAACGCGACGTTCCTCGGGGCTGCCGCGCAGGACGAGTCCGAAGAAGAACTCTTCGAGAAGACGCGCCGGACACTGGAAGCGTGGTATCCGGAGCGCTACTTCGACGACCTCGAACTGCTGCACACTGATTACATCTCCTTCGCACAGTTCGCCCAACCGCCGGAAATTCACGATTCGCTTCCGGACCATCGGGACGCGCCCGGTCGAACCTACCTCGCCGGCGACTACACCGCATGGTCGTCGATTCAGGGCGCGATGCGGAGCGGCAAGGAGGCGGCAGACGCCATCCGCGACGACCTCTCGACGTAGGAAGGACGGTACACACCTCCGTCAGTTTAAAACAACCGACGAAGCTCGCCCAACGGCGGGAACGTGAGCGTCTCGTCAGCATCCTCGTCACGCACGAGCGGGCGAAAAATGCTCGCGTCGCTGACGAGCGGAGACTGGAACTCCCCCGCACGCATTCGGTTTACTTCGACGCCCGCCGCGAGACGAGTGAACGACGGGAGCATCAGCACGTCCGCCCCGCGGTACGCGCCGGGACCGTAGAGCACGCAGGGTCGTGTCCGGCCTTCGATAGTAATCGTCGGGTGGTCGTGGCCGACGACGTGAAGGTGCGACTCGCCGTCTGGATGGCGGTGTCCATGCGAGACGAGCGTCCCGTCTCCCAGTTCGAACTCGTCGTGAACCGTGCCGGACCACGCCTCGGAAAGCATGGTATCGTGGTTTCCGGCGACGAACACCGGATGTGCTTCGGCGTCGGTACACACTGACGCGAGGGCTGACAGCGCTGATTTCGAACGCTCAGTAACCCGGTCGAATCGGTGGAGCACGTCGCCCGCGAAGACGACCTGTTTTGGCTCGAACTCGTCGCAGAGCGTTGCCAATCGCTCCGTGAGGTCGGCTCGCTCGCCGAGTGGGAACTCCACGTCGGAGGCGTCGGCACGGCCGATGTGCAGGTCGGCGAGGACGAGCGCGCCTGTGTCCGAGAGGTACACGGCGCGGTCGCGGACGGTGACGCTGGGCACGATGAAAGACAGGGGAGACAGAGCCAAATCATCACCGGACGGTGACGGGTCGCCTGTCGTCCTTCGAGGTTGTAGTGCTCCGACTGTCATATTCCAATGTGTAGTGACCCGGCCGTCGGACTCCGGCATGCCGCGAATACGCGCGACTGAGTAGGGGCCTTTTTACTCAGTGCCACCTACTTTTGTGACATGACCGGCGCCCTCGAGGACAAGCGCACCGCAACTCGCTTCCGCATCCTCGCCGAGATTGCCGACCGTCAACCGGCCGTGAGTCAACGGGAAATCGCCGAAGCGGTCGGCGTGACAAGTCAGGCAGTCTCCGAGTACATTCGGGACCTCGTCGAAGACAACCTCGTCGAAAAAGAAGGACAGTCGCGTTACCGCGTGACAAAAGAGGGAGTCGACTGGCTCTTTCAGGAGGCACGCGACCTCCAACGGTTCGCCGAGCACGTCACCGACGACGTGTTAGAGAGCGTCAACGAGGACGCCTACATCGCCACCGACGACGTGTCGGCGGGCGAGACGGTGACCCTCTCGATTCAGGATGGGCTCCTCCACGCCGAACCCGGCGAAACGGGACCGGCAATCGGCGTCGCGACCACCGATGCCGAGGCGGGCGAAGACGTGAGTGTCACCGGATTCGAGGGCGTCATCGAGATGGACCCCGGAGCCGTGAACGTCCTGCAAATCCACCCTGCTCGGCTCGGCGGAAGCGCCGAAGCCAACCTCGACGAACTCGCTGCGAGGTGCGACGAGGCGGACATCGTCACCGCCAGCGGCGTCGAAGCAGTCGTTGCGTGCCGCCACGCCGATGTCGACCTCGCAACGTGGTTCGCACCGGGCGAAGTTGCGGCCGACGCCGCCGCTCGCGGATTAGATGCCGTCGTCGTCGCCAGCACCGACGCCTCCGGGCGCGTGACCGACGCGCTTCGCGATGCTGGCGTTATGTTCGAAGTGACAGAAGCATAGTGTAGCACACGTCGTCACGTCGCGGCCGTAGACGCTGCGTATTCCTTTACTTCTCAGTTCTCCGTATGCTCTCGCGCCATCGTGTACGCCTCTCGTAGCTCTCGGAAACGCTCTCTGTCACCGCCGTGGTCTGGGTGAACGTCTTTTACTTGTTTACGGTAGGCATTGCGGACTGCATCTGACGAGGCGTTCACTGGGAGGTCCAACCTGTCGAAAGCCGCGGAAATTGGGTCATCGAGGTCGGCCAGTTCGGGTTCGAGGTCCGGAACGTCGAAGGGAAGTCGCCGCCCGAGTTGGCTCCCCGGCATTTCGTGTTCGCACAGGACTGCGAAGACGCCGGCGCGTTCGAGACGGAAGAACGCCTGCGCGTCGAACGTGATTGCCACGCCGCGTTCCGGCAGATAGAACGCCACGGTCTCGCCGTGAATTGGTCGGTCTTCGACGAATCGCTCGTCGATGGCGGTGAGGTAATCGCGGATTTCGAGTCGGCGGCGACCCACACCGTCGATGTGCGGGCCGCGAGAGACCTGGCGGTCCGGGAAGAGACGGCCACCGACGACGAAGACGCCGGCGACGACGACAGAAGCGATTGCACCCACCACGAGGCCGACGACGAGCCACGAGGGGAGCAGGAAGACCCACTCCGGAAGCACGCTAGAAATCACGTGACGAGTGAACATGAACCTCTCGCTGCCAGACTTTGATTGCCACTGGGACCCCAGTGAAAGTTACCGCAGTCGGTGTAGTTTTTGTAACTGAAAAATAATGTTCTCAGTTACTGTCGAGGATAACTGAAATTTATCGACACCGGACATTGCCGAAAACGCCACAAAGCGAGGCTAGCGGTCTTCTTTCGGATGATGCAACAATTTCATACTCGGCTCCGAGTGATTTTTCATTCACTCATGTCCCGTTCGCAAACTTCTTTATTGGTGTGTGGGACCATACGAATACCACATGGCTGTAGTCTGGCTGGACGACGTACGGGCCGACGACCTCGACTTGGTCGGCGGCAAGGGCGCGTCGCTGGGCGAACTCACCGGTGCGGGACTTCCTGTCCCCCCGGGATTCGTCGTGACGGCGAGCACGTACCGCGCCTTCATCGAGGACGCGGGAATCGACGACGAACTCTTTTCTGCGGTCGAAGTCGACCACGAGGATTCCGCGGCGCTGAAGGAGGCACACGAGGCGGCCCACGAACTCATCATGGGCACGCCGATTCCTGACGACGTTCGCGAGGAGATACTCGACGCCTACCGCAGCATCGGAGAGGGCGACGCCTTCGTCGCCGTCCGGTCGTCCGCGACCGCGGAGGACCTTCCGGACGCTTCGTTCGCGGGACAGCAGGAAACCTTCCTGAACGTGACCGAAGACGAACTGCTAGAGCGCGTCAAGGAGTGCTGGGCGTCGCTGTTCTCCGAGCGCGCCATCTACTACCGCAACCGGAAGGGCTTCCCCCACGACAAGGTCGACATCGCCGTCGTCGTCCAGCAGATGGTCGACGCCGAGAAGTCGGGCGTGATGTTCACCCGTCACCCCTCGACCGGTGACATGAAAGTCATCATCGAGGCCGCGTGGGGCCTCGGTGAGGCAGTCGTTTCCGGAACCGTCTCCCCCGACAACTACGTCGTGGGCCGCGAAGGAGGCGAGGTCGAAACGGCGACCATCGCCGACAAGAAGACGATGTGCGTCCGCGACGAAGAGACGGGCGAGACCGTCATGCGCGACGTGCCAAACGACCGTCGCCACGACCGCGTCCTCACGGACAGCGAGGTAGACAGACTGCTCGAACTCGGCGAACTGGTCGAAGACCACTACGAGTCGCCACAGGACGTGGAGTGGGCGGTCTACGACGGTGACGTATACATGCTCCAGTCGCGTCCCATCACGACCATCTCCGAAGACGGCGGTGGCGAGTCCGCAGGCGAGAGCAAGCGCTCCACCGAGGCAGGCGACGATGTCATCATGCGCGGTCTCGGTGCGAGTCCAGGAATCGCTTCCGGCCGTGCCCGCACCGTGACGAAACTCGACCACCTCGACCAGGTCGCCGAAGGCGACATCATCGTCACCGAGATGACGATGCCCGACATGGTGCCCGCGATGAAGCGTGCCGCGGGTATCGTCACCGACGAGGGCGGCATGACTTCGCACGCAGCCATCGTCTCGCGCGAACTCGGCGTCCCCGCAGTCGTCGGTACCGGCGATGCGACGACTACCCTCGACGACGGCGAAATCGTCACCATCGACGGCGACAAGGGGACCATCCGCGAGGGCGAAGAACCCGAGGAGAAACAGCGCCAACCGGTCGAAGAAGCACGGCCCAAGACGCCCGTCAAGCCCATGACCGCGACGGAGGTCAAGGTCAACGTCTCCATCCCGGAGGCCGCCGAACGCGCCGCCGCAACGGGCGCAGACGGTGTCGGCCTGCTCCGAATCGAGCACATGGTCCTGACGCTCGGTAAGACGCCCGAGCGGTTCATCGAGCAGAACGGCGAACGCGCATACGTCGACGAAATCGTCTCCGGCGTCCGCGAGGTCGCAGAGGAGTTCTACCCGCGGCCGGTCCGCGTCCGCACCCTCGACGCGCCGACCGACGAGTTCCGCCAACTCGAAGGCGGCGAAAACGAACCCCGCGAGCACAACCCGATGCTCGGCTACCGTGGCATCCGCCGCGGCCTCGACAACCCGAACAACTTCCGTCTCGAACTACAGGCATTCCGTCGCCTGTTCGATATGGGCTACGACAACGTCGAGATTATGTTCCCCCTCGTCAACGACGCGGAGGACGTGCTTCGGGCGAAAGAGCACATGATCGAGGCGGGTATCGACCCCGAGAAGCGCGAGTGGGGCGTCATGATAGAGACCCCCGCCGCCGCACTGGGCATCGAAGAGATGGCTGACGCTGGTATCGACTTCGCCTCCTTCGGGACGAACGACCTGACCCAGTACACGCTCGCGGTCGACCGCAACAACGAGCACGTCGCTAACCTCTACGACGAACTCCACCCGGCCGTGCTCAAACTCATCGGCGATACTGTCGATGCGTGCCGCGAGGTCGGCGTAAAAACGAGTATCTGCGGACAGGCTGGTTCGAAGCCCAAGATGGTCCAGTTCCTCGTCGACAAGGGCGTCAGCTCCATTTCGGCTAACATCGACGCCGTCCGCGACGTACAACACGAGGTCAAACGCGTCGAGCAGCGTCTCATCCTCGACTCGGTTCGCTAGGTCAGCGACCAGTCAGACGCTCGTCTTTTTCTTCGCGCCGCACGTCTCTCTACGGGAGAGGTTCTGATTCGTTATGGCTGCCGAAGTCGACAGGTCACCGTCTACGCGGACGAGCGTGCCGGCCCGTCTCCGCGCTATCGCCGTCGCGCTCGTAACTGTCGCTGTCGCGCTCTTTCTCGGCACTGTCTTCACCATCGCCGTATTCGTCCTCCTTCTCTCGCTCGGTCTCGTGCTGGATACCACCACATCGGTGTTCGTGGTCGCGGCGTTACTCCCCTCACAACTCGCCTTCGCCGGCGTTGGTCTCCTCGCCATGCTCGCGCTGCTCGGCAGCGTCTCGGTCCGCACTCCGACGCGGGGCGACCTCGTGTGGGTCGCGCTCGGTCTCGGCGGAAGCTTTGCCGCCGTTGCGGTGCTCGTCATCATCTCGACGGTTGTCGACCTCGGTCCGCTCCAGTCGGCCGTCGGCGAGGCGGCCACGGTCGACCCGGAGCTACTCGTCGCGCTCGCGGTCCTATCAATCCTCGTTATCGCGCCCGCCGAAGAGTTCCTCTTTCGTGGGGCTATACAGGGCCGATTGCGGAAGAACTTCGGCCCGTTCGGAGCCATCGGGATTGCGAGTGCAATCTTCGCCTCGCTCCACGTGTTCAACTTCATCGGCGGTGGCATCGTCGTTCTCGTTCCGGTGGCGGTGCTGTTTCTCGTTGGGGTGGTACTCGGCTACGTCTACGAGCGAACCGGGAACCTCGTCGTTCCCATCGCGGTTCACGCGCTCTACAACGCGACGTTGTTCCTCTCGGCGTTCGTGACCGTATGAGTCGTTGTCCGTACTCCTTCACCTGTTGACAATTGTTCATTCATCTTCGAGTACTGTTTTCCCTTGTGAGACGATGCGTCGCACTGGAGCGGAACCGATATACTGGGTGTGGTTATACACAGAGTCATGCAGCGCGCGGCACCGCAGGAGTTCGACCGCGTCCTCTCTTCGATGTGTACCCAACCGCATCCGGCCGCCCGCGAGGCCGCAGAGCGGTTCCTGGCAACCAACCCCGGCGACCCTGCGACCTATCAGGCCGTCGCCGCCCTCGAAGAAGACGCTCTCTCGTATCTCGGCGAAATCACCGGGCTTTCGACCCCCCACGGCTACGTCGCCAGCGGCGGGACCGAAGCCAATATTCAGGCCATCCGTGCCGCGCGGAATCACGCCCGCGACGACGACCCGAACGTCGTCGCACCCGAGAGCATTCACTTCAGTTTCCAGAAGGCCGCCGACGTACTCGGCGTGGAGTTGCGAATCGTCCCCGTCGACGAGGACTTCCGCGCGAGCGTCGACGCCGCCCGCGAGGCTGTCGATGAACACACCATCCTCGTCGCTGGCGTCGCCGGAACGACCGAGTTCGGTCGCGTCGACCCGATTCCCGAACTGACTGCCCTCGCCCACGATGTCGGTGCGCTGATGCACGTCGATGCCGCGTGGGGCGGCTTTATTCTCCCCTTTACCGACCACGAGTGGTCGTTTGCACACGCCCCCATCGACTCGATAACCATCGACCCGCACAAGTACGGACAGGCGGTCGTCCCGGCGGGTGGACTGCTGTTCCGCGACAAGGAAGTCGTCGATTCGCTCGCGGTGGATACGCCGTACCTCGAATCCGCGTCGCAGGCGAGTCTCACCGGGACGCGAAGCGGAGCGGGCGTCGCCTCCGCCGCCGCCGCGATGCGCGAACTCTGGCCCGACGGCTACCGCGAGGTGTACGAGAAACAGCAGGAAAACGCCGAGTGGCTCTACGGCGAACTCCGCGCCCGTGGCTACGACGCCGTCGAACCGGAGTTACCGCTCGTCGCCGCGCGCCTTCCCGACTCGGAGTTCGAATCGCTCCGGGACCTCGGCTGGCGCATCTCACGAACTGCGACCGGTGAACTCCGAATCGTGTGCATGCCGCACGTCACCCGCGAGTCGCTTCGGGCGTTCCTCGCGGACCTCGACGATATTCGGACGGACCCGGCACGGAACTGACACGAGCTTCGAGACGGGGTGAGGCCGGTCCAAACCTGAAAACTTACAACTACCTGGCTTCGACCCACATCCGTGCCCATCACTGCGCTCGCATCGCTCGCGGACCTGACCCTCAGTCTGTCTGCCGATTTTTCGTGGCTCACGTCGCTCGTCGAGACCGCGACGGGGTGGGTCGGATTGGCCGTCATCTTCGTGTACTCGTTCCTCATCGCCTTTGCTCTCCCGGGCGTAAGCGAAATCGTCCTCGCGGCACCGCTCGACCTCGGTCTCTCACGGGGCGCGCGCCTCGCGCTCATCATCCTCGTCAGCGGGGCCGGGAAGGCCGCCGGAAGCGTCTTCGCGTTCCACATCGGTCACCAGACGAAGGAGTCCGGTTACTTCGAGAAGGCGCTCGCGCGCCTTCCGGTGGACGTGATGGGCTGGACCGAACGCAAGGCCGTTACAATCGCCCAAGACTGGGGCTTTGCGGGCCTCGCGGCCGCCCTCTGCGTCCCGGGGTTCCCCGACACGCTGTCGATTTACGCCTTTTCGGTCCTCGAAGACGACTACCTCAAGTTTGCGGCCGCATCGTTCGTCGGCTCCTGTGGACGCCTCCTCGTGACGCTTGTCGGCGTCGAAGCGGTGCTCGCGTTCCTCTGAAGTCAGAGCCGCGTCTTTTATGTTCGTTCTCGCACTCAGTATCGGTGTGACCGCGATGGGTCTCCCCGACAACATGCGTATGTGTGCTTCCTTTTAGCCACGGGTGGACCCGCTTTCGACCGCCGGCTCGGTAACGCGAGGCGGAGGCCGAACCCGGCGAACTCCGGGGCGATGCCGTATCGACCGACAGACACATCCGAAGCGGCGGGCTTTAGGCCCGCTTCCGAGATACACGACACATATGAGTCACGAGGACTTCCCCACGGAGAACCCAGCGGTGGTGACGTGTGGGTTGCCGTACGCCAACGGCGACCTCCACATCGGCCACCTCAGAACGTACGTCGGCGGCGACATCTACAGTCGCTCGCTGCGAACACTCGGCCAACAGACGGCCTTCGTCAGCGGGTCCGACATGCACGGCACGCCCGTCGCCGTCAATGCCGAGAAGGAGGGCGTCACGCCCGAGGAGTTCGCGCTTCGCCACCACGAGAAGTACGAAGCGACGTTCCCCCGATTCAACATCGAGTTCGACAACTACGGCCACACCCACGACGAGACGAACACCGAACTCACCCAAGAAATCGTCAAGACCCTCGAAGCCGAGGGCTACGTCTACGAAAAGGTGATTCAGGTCGCCTACGACCCCGACGCCGACCAGTGGCTCCCCGACCGATTCGTCGAGGGAACCTGTCCGTACTGCGGCGAACACGCCCGCGGCGACGAGTGTGACGAAGGCTGTGGTCGTCACCTCGAACCCGGCGAAATCGAGAACCCGACCTCGGTGCGTACCGGCAACCCCGCCGAGTACCGCGAGCGCGAACACAAGTTCTTCGCCGTCTCCGACCTCCAAGAGTACCTCCAGGAGTTCATCGACCGCCTCGAAGGAACGTCGAACGCGCAGAACCAGCCTCGCGAGTGGATCGAAGGCGAACTGCAGGACTGGTGTATTACCCGCGACATGGACTGGGGTATCGACTACCCCGACGGGGACGAAGAGGACTTCGTGCTCTACGTCTGGGTCGACGCGCCCATCGAGTACATCTCCTCGACGAAGCAGTACACAGCGCGTGTCGGTGCCGACACCTTCGACTGGGAGCAGGCGTGGCGTGAGAATGGTGACATCGTCCACATCATCGGCCGCGACATCATCCAGCACCACACTGTCTTCTGGCCGGCGATGCTCCGCGCCGCCGACTACGCCGAACCCCGGGCTGTCATGGCCTCCGGGTTCATCACGCTCAACGGAAAGGGCTTTTCGACGTCGCGGAACCGCGCCGTCTGGGCCGACGAGTACCTCGACGAGGGCTTCCACCCGGACCTGCTTCGGTACTACCTCGCCACGAACGGCGGGTTCCAGCAGGACGTGGACTTCTCGTGGTCGAAGTTCCGCGAGCGCGTGAACAGCGAACTCGTCGGCACGGTCGGGAACTTCCTCTACCGCTCGATGCTCTTCGCGTACCGCAACTTCGAGGGCACCCCGGAGACCGACACCTCCGAGGAAGTCGAAACCCGCATCGAGGAAGCCGTCGAGGAGTTCGAAGCCGGAATCAACGACTACTCGATTCGCGAATCCGGCAACGCCGTCGTCCGCCTCGCGCAGTTCGGCAACGAATACATCCAGCGGAACGAACCGTGGCAACTCACCGACGAGGACCCCGAGCGGGCCGCACAGGTCATCCGCGACTGCGTCCAGATTGCGAAGGCCATCTCGGTCCTGTTCTACCCGGTCGTCCCCGGCAAGATGCAGGCGCTCTGGGAGCAACTCGGCGAAGACGGCGCGGTAGCGGACGTTGGCGTCGACGCCGCGTTCGAGGCCCCCGCCGACACCTTCGGCGAACCCGAGGCACTCTTCGAGAAAATCGAGGCCGAACGCGTCGAGGAACTCAACGAGAAGCTCGAAGCGCGCGTCGCCGCGACTGAATCCGAAAGCGAAAGCGAAGAGTCGGAGGAGGACGCCGACGAGAGTATGGAAGACTCCGACCTCGAATTCGAGCCTATTGCCGACGACCGAATCTCCTTCGAGGAGTTCCAGAACCTCGACCTCCGCGTCGGCGAAATCGTCGCCGCTGAAGGCATCGACGGCGCGGACAAACTCGCAAAGCTGACCGTCGATATCGGCGTCGAAGAGCGCCAAATCGTCGCCGGAATCAAGCAGCTCCACGACCTCGAATCGCTCCCCGGCACGAAGGCGATTATCGTCGCCAACCTCGAAAAGGCTGAACTGTTCGGCACGGAGTCCAACGGGATGCTCCTCGCCGCGGGCGACGAAGCCGATATCCTGACCACCCACGGCGACGCCGTCCCCGGTACGAAGGTCCAGTAAGCGCGACTCACCGCCCGTTCGGTCTCGTTTTTTGACGTCGAATACCAGACGCGGACCACAGCGACTAACTACACTGCCTCCCGAGCGTCGGCTATGCGAATCGGTGGACGGGAAGCACTCGGAATCGTCGTTGCGCTCGTGGCCGTCGTGGGCGTCGTCACCGCCGTCACCGGCGGCGGGGCGGGAACGCTGACCGTCGAGCGCGTCGACGAACTCCAGCAGGGACAGGGCGCGGTCGCCTTTGGAAACCTCGACCCCGACCAGCGAGCGGCATTCGAAGAGGCAGTGACGACCGGCGAAGAAGTACAGATACCGAGCGAAGACGCCCGCAACGAGTTCGTCGGCCCCGGTTACGTCCGATACGACGGCGGCATCTACCGGACGACAGTTTCCTCCTGACGGGACCGTTTCGCTACTCGTCTCGAACGTCACGACGCAACCGGAGCCACTTTGAGTGACTACGCGGGAGCACCGGTATGCGATTTGGCGTCGTACTCGCCGTGGCGCTCGTCGTTCTCTCGACGGGGTGTCTCGGCGGAAGCAACGGAACGGGGTATCTGACGGTCGAACGCGTCGATGAACTCCCGCAGGGGGAGGGAGCCGTCTCGTACGAAAACCTCTCGTCGGCACAACAGGAGGTCTTTCAACAGGCACTCGACGAGGACGGAAGCGTGACGCTCGAAAAAGGAATTGACCGAAACGAGTTCATCGACCCCGGATACGTCCGCTACGATGGCGACGTCTACCGAACGAGCGTTGCAGTCCCCTGAGGAGCGGCTGTTATCGTTCCCAGACTGTTCTCGCCCAGCGAAGCGACGAATCTCGATTAGCTTATTCTCGAATCCAGTCGACAGCGTAGAGTACCCCTCCGACACCCATAACGACGAACGCACCCTCAGAGACGGGGTTGTCGCTACCGAGTTCGACGGCACGTGCATCCAGAGAGACGACGACACCGGAGGAAACAGCGACGACGGCGAACTGGCGAATCGTACTGGACGTATCGACTAGCTGCTTGACACCGGAGCGAGCAGCGAGACTGCGCCCCGCAGAGAGTATTTGACGGATGGTTGTTCTGTTCGGTCATGAGTCGGACTACTTCGGCGGCCGGAGTCGGTAGTAGCGGCGGTTGAGGTCGTACATGTAGCCCTCGCGCATCGTCTTGAGTACCGCGTAGGTGAGGAAGCCGAAGACGAACGGTAAGAGGAACGTCAGGTCGAACAGCAGGTCGACGTTCATCGGCATGAGGTTCTTGATGGCGAGGAGGCTAATCGTCAGCGCGAAGACCACGCCGAAGACGCCCACGGCCGCCCAGAACGGCTGTTCGACGGGACGCCGGGCGGACCCCTTGTTGAGGAAGGGGACGATAGCGATGAAGCCGACGACCACGCCGTTTGCGACCACGCCGTACGTCCGGTCGGCCATCAGCTTTTGGCCGCCGAGGATGGCAAGCTCGGGGTTCAGCGGAGTCATCTTGAGGAGGCCGAACGACCAGTAGAGATACCAGTCCGGGAGAATAATCGCTGGCGTCTGGCTCGGGTTCGCGGGCGCGCCGATGTGCGGCGGCATCGTCGCCGAGAGGAACAGAATCATCCCGACGAAAAACGAGGCAATCGAGAGGTTTCGGACGGTCTCGTGCGGCCACGTCGGGAACGCCAGCACGTCGCGTTCGACGTAGTCAGACTCCGTGCGGAGGTTCTGGTCTTCACGACGTGCGCGCTCGAAGTACTCGTACGTCAAGCGAGCCAGTCCGGTTCTACGAGCCTTTCGCTCGTAGAAACTCGGTGTCTCGTCATCCGGTGGGACCGGTCCCGTCGGGAGACTACTGTCGCCCCCGTCAGTCTCACCACCATCCGTCCGGAGCGGGTGCTCGTCAGTCGGGCGCATAGCTGTATGTAGGACCGAAGGAGCAAAAAAATGTGCGACAGATTAACAAATACCACAATATTCCACACCCGGAGGTTCGACTATCACGTGATGTTAGGCCGCAGACGTCTACATAGACTACGTATGTGAACCTCTTACTCGACACCGAGTTCATCATCGGGCTTTTTTATTTGTCAGCCGTAGGTCGGGCTATGCGAAACGCAAAAATCGTCTGTACCCTCGGTCCGGCATCGTTCGACCGGGAGACGATTCGTGATCTCGCGGACGCCGGGATGAGCGTTGCCCGGATGAACGCGAGCCACGGAAACGTCGAACACCGGTCTGAGGTCATCGATAGCATCCGCGCCGTCGACGACGCGACCAAAGAACCGCTCGCGGCCATGCTCGACCTGCAAGGCCCCGAAGTACGTACTGCCCCCATCGACGAGGACATCTACCTCGAAACGGGAAGCGAGGTTCGGTTTTACGAGGGCGACGACGCCACGCCCGAAGCGGTCGGTCTTTCGTACTCTATCGCCGCCGCAGAACCCGGAGACACTGTTCTTCTCGACGACGGCCGAATCGAAGCGACCGTCGACCGCGTCGAAGACGGCTCTGTCTTCACGCGCATCAACTCCGGTGGACAACTCGGCGCGCGCAAGGGCGTGAACGTCCCCGGCGTCGACCTCGATATCGACCTCATCACCGACTCGGACTACGAAAACCTGAAACTCGCCGCCGAGAAGGAAGTCGATTTCGTCGCCGCCTCGTTCATCCGCGACGCAGAGGACGTGTACACCATCAGCGACACGCTCGAAAGCCTCGGTGCGGAGATTCCCATCATCGCCAAAATCGAGCGCGCCGGTGCGGTCGAAAATCTCGACGAGATTATTCAGGCAGCCCACGGCGTGATGGTCGCTCGCGGCGACCTCGGTGTCGAGTGCCCGCTCGAAGAAGTGCCGATTATTCAGAAGCGCACCATCCGCAAAGCGCAGGCCGCGGGCGTACCAGTTATCACCGCGACCGAGATGCTCGACTCGATGGTTCGCTCTCGCCGCCCGACTCGTGCCGAGGCGTCCGACGTGGCCAACGCCGTCCTCGACGGCACCGACGCCGTGATGCTCTCGGGCGAGACGGCCGTCGGCGACCACCCGGCCCGCGTCGTCGACACGATGTCCCGTATCGTCAAAGAAGTCGAAGCGAGTCCCGAGTACGACGAGAGCCAAGAACAGCGCGTTCCGACCGCTGACGAAGGCTCCCGAACCGAGGCGCTCGCCCGCTCCGCGCGCTACCTCGCGCGCGACGTGAACGCTGCGGCCGTCGTCGCAGTCTCCGAATCCGGGTACACCGCCCGGAAGACCGCGAAGTTCCGTCCGGGCGTGCCGGTCGTCGCCGTCACCCCGAACGACCGGACGCGACGTCAACTCGCCGTCTCGTGGGGCGTCTCCGCCGAGTACTCTGACTACAGCGCGAGTGTCGAAGCCGTGATGGACGACGCCGTCACCGCCGCGCTCGACGCCGGTGTCGCGGAGTCCGGCGACACAATCGTCGTCCTCTCCGGAATGATGACGGAACTCGAAGGGACGAACACGACGAACATGCTCAAGGTCCACGTCGCCGCCGAGCCAATCGCCACCGGCCGGAAAATCGTCAGCGGCCGCGTCGCAGGGCCGCTCTACCGGACCGAAGACGGCGACCTCTCCGACGTGCCGGAAGGCGCAGTCCTCGCGCTTTCGGCCGAGTTCGACGGCGAATTCGACGGTGACGCCGACAAACTCGCTGGCATCATCGACGCCCGCGCAGGCATGACGGGCTACCCGGCGCTCGTCGCGCGCGAACTCGACATCCCGATGATTTCCGGCGCGCCGCTGCCGAAGACCATCGAAGAAGGCGCGTCCGTCACGCTCCACGCGGAGCGCGGCATCGTCTACGAAGGCGATGTCATCAGCTACAACCGCGGCAGTCGCTGAGCCGAGACGCACGCGACGTCGAACGGGAGTGCGGTAGCCCTTTCCCACCGTACCACGTACCTGTAACTAATGTCGCGCGGTCCCGCCCCCAAGGACGAGGCAGACGGAGAAGACGAGTGGCGATACGATGTCGACGAAGTCGGGCCCGACGGCCGCGACCCAGTCGACGCGTCGCCCACAGCGGAGCAACTCCCGATAGAGCCTGGGTCACCACGAGCAGAGAACGTGGTTTTCGTCCTTCTCGGCGTGCTATTCGCGGTTGGTCTCATCGTGATCACGGTGTTCCCGGGCGGGGGCTGACAGGAACGGACGGAGACGGACGGAGCGCTGACAAACGAGCGCCGAGAGAGCCACGACAAGCGGAGAGAATCCTCCGCCGACTTTCCATTTTGATAATCGGGCCTTTTGATTTATGTGACCGCAACGGGAACCACCGCCAACTCCCCAACCGGGACATACGAAATGAGTTACGCAGCCCGTGCACCCTCCGTGTTGGTCGCCGCGTTGATTCTCTTCGCGGCGCTCTGGGTTCCGACGCCCGCAATCGCGGCCGACGAGCCGACCGCTTCGTTCGGCGAAGACGTCACAACCGTCACACGTGGCGATGTCGTCGAGATACGTGTCTCGCACTCACAGCCAGGCACGCTCCATATCGGTGGTGACGACTACGGCTACCACCTGACCGTCGAACTCGGCGGGTCGGGAACGACCACTATCACCATCGACACCTACAATTCGACCGGGAAGCCGAAGACGTACGTCTCCGGCGGTGGGAACAAGACGCTCCACACTGCCGAACTTCGGCGGCCCATCGAACCGGCGGCGTACCTGATGAACGTGACTATCGACGGTGTCGAACGTGCTATCGGGCAACTCGAGGTCGAGCCCCGAGGCAACACGTCGGCGACGACGACCGTCGCACCAGCGAGTCTCAACGACTCCGACTCGAAACTGACGGCGAAGAACGTCCGCGAAGCCGTCACGGAGCGACAGAAGGTCGCAAAAGGCGACCTCGCGGTCATCCAACTCAACGAGAGCGGCCTCGAATCGGCGCTGAAACCCGGTGACGTGACCGGCGGGGCGAACGCAAGCGGTATCGAGATTTCGTTGAACCAACTCGAAGTCCGGCCCAACCACGAACAACAGACGTTCCTCGCAACGCCGGAAAACGGGACGACAATCGTCCCCGACTTCGAAAACGACGTTGTCTACGTCGTCTGGGACACCTCGGACCTCCCGCTGGAGGGTGACGAAGAGACCTACGAAGCGCGGGTGACGCTCCAGGGGAACCACAGCGGATTCGTCGAAGAAGACACCATCACCGCGCGGTCACGGGTTCGACTCGTCGAGCCGACCGTCTCCGTAAACGTGGACAACGAGACGGTCTATCCGTGGGAATCGCTCCGCGTGAACGTCACCGGAAAGACGACGCTCGCACCCGGAAGTACCGTCGAACTACGAGCGCGTGCCCCCGGCCAACCATTCCTGAAACTCGTCCCCATCACCGTCGAATCCGACGGGACGCTGACGCAGAATCTCACGTTCGCGCCCGACGACCGCGGGCTTTCGTTCCCGATGTGGATTCGCGACTACCGCGACGAGACCGAGCGGACGATGCGCCTTCTCGAATCGGACGCGAGCCTTCGGTTCGTCGACCAGGAGACCGACGGAACGTTCGTCACTATCAGCGAGGTGAACCTCTCGGTCGGCGGCTTCGTCACGGTCGAAACCGCGGATGAAGAGCCGTTAGGAACCAGCGCGTACCTCCCGGCCGGGTCACACAAGAACGTCATCGTCGACTTCGACCGTCGGCAGTTGACCGACAGCGAACTGCTCGCGATTGCCTACGCCGACCGCGACCGCAACCAGAACTTCTCGCGGGCGTTCGACGCTCCGTTCCGGACGGGTGGGTTCAACGTGACGAACACCACGAACGGGACGAACGCCACGAACGAAACCGCAGGTACCATCATCGCCGACGACGCGATGGTCCGACTCGAACCCGGCGCGAAGACGCCGACACCGACCACCACGACAACTGAATCGACTGCGACAACGACGCCGACCGCGACGCCCTACCCGGTCGTCGAACGGACGCCACTGGAACCGTCTTCCGGAACCAACGCTGGTATTCCGTTTTCGCCCGGGCTCGCGGTCATCGCACTACTACTGACGGGGCTCATCGCACGACGACTGTGATACCGATTGATACTCGCGGCGGTCGGTTTACTCCCGGCGCTGCACGCCGATTGGACGAACTCGAATACGAACGCGACATGACCACACAGGACGGACGACACAGACCGTACACGGCGGAGGAAACACAGTGACGACACTCATCGAACTGGACGCGACGAAGTTCGTCCACTTCCTCTCGGACCTCTGGACGCAACGTAACTGGCAGACGAACGCACAACCCCGCGGGGAGGGTCGCTATCTCATCCAAGGGCAACGAGCGGACGGGACCAAGGGGATGATGCTGGTGCTTCCCGACATCGAGGCGACGGTCGAAAAAGAGCACATCAAAGGGTTCGTCGCGCACGCGAAGAAGCGTCAAATCGACGTGGTTGTCGTCGCAACACAGGGCGAATTCGTCGACGAGGTACGCGGCTTCGCCACGAATCACGACGTGACCTTACTCGACCGAGACGAGCTCGGTGAGACGGTCACAGAGGAGGGTCTCGAAGAGACGGTTCGGCAGTACACCGACGGAGACGTATTCGAAAGCGCGGAGGTCGAATTCGGATTACCGTTCGACCTTCCCGAACCGGTCGAAGACGCGCTCGCGTCGCTCCCGATAGACGCCATCCGCGAGCGACTCTCAGGTGGGGACGGCGACGGAAGTGGTTCGCTTAGCGACCGACTGCCATCTTCTATCGACGACCTCAAATCCGGTTCACCGCCGAGCGTCCGCGTCGTCGTCGTTGCGGTCTTGCTGCTCGTGCTCGCGCTCGGGTCGGTTGCAGCCCTCGGACCGATGATTGACGGACTCGGCGGCCCCAGCGGTGCCTCCGGCGTCGGCGTCTCTGCGGTCTCCAGTGCGCCCGCCGACTCCGCCGATATGGTTGCACGGTGGAACGCGAAAACGACCGAGTCGGTACAGCTCGGAAATCGGTCGTACACCGCTCCCGATGGCGAGCAGTTCGTCGTCGTCGCACTCAACGTGACGACCCAGCAATCGTCACCGGGGTCGCTCTCGCAGTCCGCGCTCGTCTTCGAATCCGATAGCGTTCGGTACGCACACCAACCGCTCGCAAACACGACCGGGTTCGCAAACGGCGGCCTGTTCACACCGAACGAGTCCGAAACCGTCTGGACCGTCTTCTCCGTTCCCGCGAACACGAGTACCGGAACCGTGCTCGTCCGCAGCGGAAACGAAGACACCGTCGCATTCATCCACGACGAGTCACTGTCAGCCAAACCAAACGAAGGCGAGTAGGAACGCGGACAAAACCCACAGACGGGACGCGACCCTCAACCCTTAATCGGGCGACGGTCCTAAAGCGGGTATGGCACACCCGCTGTTCCCGTTGCAGACCGGCCTCGTCGGTCCCGAGACGCTTCCGTTGCTCTTGATACTCGCTGGACTTGGTCTCTCTGTCGCAGAGGCGTTCGTGCCGGGTGCGCACTTCGTCGTCCTCGGCGTCGCCCTCCTCGCCGCGGGACTGGTCGGATTCCTCTTTACCCCGCTTGCAAGCCCGATTATCCTCGGCCTGCTCGTCTTCGTCTTCGGTGGGCTGACACTGTACGGCTACCGTGAATTCGATCTGTACGGTGGCAAAGGGCAGGGACAAACGAGCGATTCAGACGCGCTCGCCGGAAAGACCGGGCGCGTCACGGAACGTGTCACCCCGACGAGCGGCGAAGTGAAACTCGACGAGGGCGGCTTCAACCCGTACTACGCCGCCCGGTCGGTTCACGGCGAGTTAGAAGAGGGAAGCGAGGTGGTCGTCGTCGACCCCGGCGGCGGAAACGTCGTCACCGTCGAGGGTGTCGGTCCGGGCGAAGACGAAATCGACCGCGAACTCGCGAGAGAGCGGGCGCGTCGACGGCGCGAAAAACTCGAAGCGGAGCGAGAGCGCGAACGAGAACTGGAGCGAGAATGAGAACGAGAACTGGAGCGAGAATGAGAACGGAAGACGCAGAACAGACCTAACAGTCACTCGATGACGGAACTGGCTCAGTCGAGGCGACCGAAACCGCCCGACGTGACGACCCTTTCACACAAATACTTATCAGACGATCAATCTTGGACGAGGTTATGGATGTACTCGTTCTCCAGACAGGACTAGGAACCGTAACCACCATCGTTGGCCTCTCCATCCTTATTTTCCTCGTCGTAACGGTGTCCCAGTCGCTTGAGGTTGTCGGTGCCTACGAGAAGCGGGTACTCACGGTTTTCGGCGAGTACCGAGACCTCCTCGAACCGGGTATGAACTTCGTTCCGCCGTTCGTCTCCCAGACCTATTCGTTCGACATGCGGACGCAGACCCTCGACGTCCCTCGTCAGGAGATACTCACCCGCGACGATTCGCTGGTAACTGTCGACGCCGTCGTCGAGGTCACGGTCAGGGACGCCGAAAAAGCGTTCCTCGAAGCCGACGACTACCAGTACGCCGTCTCGAATCTCGTGAAGACGACGCTCCGTACCGTCCTCAACGACAGGCAACTCGACGACGCGCTCAACAATCAACGGAAAATCGGCGTGTACACCCGCCGAAAACTCGACAAAGAGACCGGCGAGTTCGGTGTCCGCGTCGAGGATGTCGAAATCCGTGAAATTACCCCAGGGGCCGACAGTCGGGAAGCGACAGAACAGCAGGACCCCACCAGATGAGACGTGCGGACGACCAAAACCGTCCGACGTGATGACCTTTTCACACTAATACTTATCATACAACCAACCCTAGACGGAGTCATGGACCTACTTGCTCTCCAGGCAGGTCTGGGTATCGGAGGAGTCGTTGCCGGCTTCCTCGTGCTCGTCCTCGCCATCGTCATGGTGTACCAGATGGTCGAGATCGTAGACGCCTACGAGAAGAAGGCGCTCACGGTCTTCGGGGAATACCGACGCCTCCTCGAACCGGGTATCAACTTCATTCCCCCGTTCGTCTCCCGAACCTACGCATTCGACATGCGTACCCAGACGCTGGACGTGCCCCGTCAGGAGGCAATCACCCGCGACAACTCGCCGGTGACCGCCGACGCAGTCGTCTACATCAAGGTCATGGACGCGAAGAAGGCCTTCCTCGAAGTCGACGACTACAAGCGCGCCGTTTCGAACCTCGCACAGACGACGCTCCGCGCCGTCCTCGGTGACATGGAACTCGACGACACGCTCAACAAGCGTCAGGAAATCAACGCGCGCATCCGCAAGGAACTCGACGAACCGACCGACGAGTGGGGTGTCCGCGTCGAGTCCGTCGAAGTCCGCGAAGTCAACCCGAGCGCCGACGTGCAACAGGCGATGGAGCAACAGACCTCCGCCGAGCGCCGTCGCCGTGCCATGATTCTCGAAGCGCAGGGTGAGCGTCGCTCCGCCGTCGAGACAGCCGAAGGTGAAAAGCAGTCGAACATCATCCGCGCACAGGGTGAAAAGCAGTCGCAGATTCTCGAAGCACAGGGTGACGCAATCTCGACCGTGCTCCGCGCGAAGTCCGCCGAATCGATGGGCGAACGTGCTATCATCGACAAAGGTATGGAGACGCTCGAACGCATCGGACAGGGCGAATCCACGACGTTCGTCCTCCCGCAGGAACTCACCTCGCTCGTCGGCCGCTACGGCAAGCAGCTAACCGGCTCCGACGTGCAGGATATGGAAGGCCTCTCCAGCATGGAGTTCGACGAGGAGACGCGCGAACTGCTCGGTCTCGACGATATCGACGACATCCTCGGCCAAATCGACGAAGCGGCCGAGATGAACGTCGAACAACTCGAACAGGAAGCAGAGGCCATCAAAGCCGGTGCCGAAGTGAACGACATCAAGTCACCTGACGAGGTTATCGCCGAAGTCGACGAGGAAGAAGAACCCATCAAATCAGCTGACGAAGTCGTCTCTGAAAGCGAAGGTCAGGACGGCTCAGACGGTGAAACAGCCGACGAGGCAACCGCGAACAACAGTCAACAGGAAAGCGCCACAAACGGCGACGAAGACGACGAAGACGAAGCCGAGATGTCGTTCGAAAAAGACTTAGAATAGCGCTTTCTCCCCTTTTCGCCCGAACCCGTCACACCGGCAGACCGTCACTAATCTCAGACAATTGATATGCCGAAGCGTTTTTCTTTAACCCATCACCTATGTGAGAGTAGATGTCGAACCGCCGGATAGACGAAGACAAACGGGCTACTCTCCGTCGCTTCGCTGCACTCGGGGCCGCCACACCACTGGTGGGTCTCGGTGCGAGTGACGATGACTCCGATTCATCCTCCAGTGACACTCGGGATGCGATTATCGGCTACCTGGCAGCTACACCGGGCGCACACTTCTCGAAAGTACGCGACGACTTGCAGTTGGGAACGGGCGAGACGCAGTATCACCTCCGGAATCTCGTCGACGAAGGAACGCTCGATGTTCGCCGCGACGGTGACTACAAACGCTTTTTCGCCGCGAGTCGATTCTCCGCGTTCGAACAGGTCGCACTCGGCTATCTCCGCCGCGACACGCCGCGCGGAATGCTCATTCACCTCCTCCGAGACCCTGACGCGACAGGGAGCGAACTCGCCGACAAACTCGGCGTCTCGCGGGCGACGGTGAGCACGTATGCGAAAGAACTAGACGCCGTCGGACTGCTGTCTCGCGAAAGCGGCTACGAAGTCCGCAACCCCGAGACGGTCATCACACTCTTGATTCGGTACGCAGATTCCTTCGGGTCAGATGCCGCAGCGTTCGCGAACGACGCGGCTGGTCTCATCCGGTTCGACCCCTGATTCGACCCTCGATTCGATACCCTTCCGGAGTCGAAACAGACGACTAACAGCTGATAGTTGACGGCAGTTCCCTCTTCTTGACAGTGACAAGCGAGGTCATATGTCGTCACTGAAAACCCAAAAATCGGGGGAGTGGAACGCGTAGGGGGAGACGACGGCGTTCCGGGGAGCGCACCGGGGGCGCTCGATTGAAGCGTCAGGGGTTCAGTGAGGGCTTAAGCAGTCACCTTCCACGTGGTTCCCGAGGAGTAACCCCACTTCTCGATGCTCACGTCGAATTCGCCGTCGAGAAGCGGGCGCATGTTAGCGCCGACTTCCTTCGCCGAGAGGTCGAGGTCCTCGGCGATGAGTCGCGACTTGAAGTACGTCTGCGTACCGACGTTGGTACGGAGGTACTGGAGGATACGACGCTGCTTCTCGGAGAGGTTCCCTGCGGCGTCGAGGACATCGCCCTCGGCCGCGGTTGTGGAGGCGGTTGTGCTCATACCTACACACAGGAGAGAGACGCCTATCAGGGGTTTGGTACAGGAGGTTAACACGCTGCTGTCTTGCGATTTTGACCACGAAATACTGCTCCGAAGGGGGTACTTGCACCACCGCAGGTACGGTCGCCTAACAACCACTGACAGCGGACACTTCGCCACCGAGGCGGGTCCCGCCAGCGACGAATTATCCCAGCAGAACATGACTATCAGAGATTATTCTCCACAAAAACAATACCGTGACACCCTATTTTCCCCACCATTACACAGAGAAAATAGCACAGAAGGCCGTTACTGTCCGGATATAAGCCCTTACAGCGAAATCCAACCTCGACGACGCGAGACAGAAAATACATACGCAGATAGCGGCCATACGACGACAATGGGTCGCCCGACAGACCGACGCTCGGCCGCCATCACTTCGGCCGGCGTCGAAGTGAGCGTCGTCCTCCCCGCGTACAACGAGGCGCGGACCATCGAAAATACGGTCCGCGTTACAGTCGAGACGCTCGAACGGTTCCTTCCTTCCGACGCGTTCGAGGTTATCGTGGCCGAAGACGGCTGCGACGACGAAACGCCGGAGATAGCCGACGAACTGGCCGCCGAAGACAAGCGGATTCGCCACTACCACAGCGACGAGCGGCTCGGTCGCGGCGGCGCACTCGAACGCGCGTTCGAAGCCGCCGACGGCGACACACTCGTCTATTTCGACACCGACCTCGCGACGGACATGCGACACCTCGAAGGGTTAGTCGAGCGCGTCCGTACGGGTGAATACGACGTCGCAACCGGCTCTCGGTGGATGCCGGACAACGTCGCCGACCGGCCGACGAAGCGCGGCGTACCGAGTCGAGCCTACAACGGTCTCGTCCGCTTTTTCCTCCAGTCCGACCTCCGTGACCACCAGTGCGGGTTCAAGGCGTTCAGTAGAGACGTGTTTGAGACGCTCCGCCACGACGTGGAGGACGAACACTGGTTCTGGGACACCGAGATGCTCGTCCGCGCACAGCGCGCAGGGTTCCGCGTCGCCGAATTCCCGGTCGATTGGGAGCCGAAAGGCGACACGAAAGTCGACCTCGTTCGCGACATCCTCGGGATGGGAAGTCAGATTCTCCGGACGTGGTGGCAACTGTCGGTTCGACCGCGTATCACCCGCCGGGTGACCATCGTCGCCGGCTTGCTCCTTACTGTCGTCGCGCTTGCGCTGATGACGGTCTACATCGACCCTTCGGAGGTTCTGGCCGTCCTCGGTAACGCGGACCCCGCACTCGTCGCGGTCGCAGCGGTCGTCTATCTCGCCTCGTGGCCACTCCGCGGCATCCGCTACCGCGACATCCTCAGAGAACTCGGCTACCGCGAGAAATCGGGCTTCCTCACTGGAGCAATTTTCATCAGCCAGACCGGGAATCTCGTGTTTCCCGCTCGGTTGGGTGATGGTGTGCGTGCGTACGTAGTGAAAGCCAGACGCGGCATCCCGTACCCGTCAGGGTTCGCCTCGCTCGCAATTGAGCGTGTCTTCGACCTGCTCACTATCGCCGGTCTCGCGGGCGTCGTCCTCGTCGGTCTCTCGGCGACTGGCGGCCTCGGAGACATCGCAACCGTCCTCGCGACCGGCGTGAGCGGCGGAACCGTCGATGTAGCTGCAGACGACGTGCGAACGGTCGCCTACGTCGCCAGCGGCGTCGGCGTCGTCGCCATCTTCGGCGTACTCGGAATTGCATTGTCGGCGCGCGCAGACCGCAACGTCATCCGGGCGTTCGTCGGTCGGTTCTCCTCTGACTCCTACGTCGAATACGTCGCGGGCATCATCGAGCAGTTCGTCTCCGACTTACAGGCAGTCGCAGGCAACCGCAGCGCCTTCGGTCGCGTCGGCCTGACGAGTCTCTCTATCTGGACGATTGACGTTGTAACCGCCGTTATCGTCCTCCTCGCACTCGGTGTCGACATCGACCCCGTCGTCCTCGTCGGCGTTTCCTTCTTCGCCGTGAGCGTCGGGAACCTCGCAAAAGTCCTGCCGCTCTCACCGGGTGGCGTCGGACTCTACGAAATCGCCTTCACGGTCTTCATGGCCGCGTTGGCTCCGGTCGCACCACCCGCAGCACTCGCCGCCGCGGTCCTCGACCACGCGGTGAAAAACGCCGTCACCATCGTCGGCGGCGTCGCCTCGATGCTGTCGCTCAACGTCTCGCTGACGACGGCAGTCGAAGAAAGCGCGGAAGTCCGCGAACACGAGTTCGCCGAATCAGAATAACCGAGACTTCGAATACTCGGTTTAGTACAGGTCACATCGGAACGGTGCGAGCGCGCCCGTCACCGCGGATTCGAGCGCGTCCGTACGGGTAATCCGCCCGCCGGTGAACACGCCCGCCGCACCCTCGTTTTTTGCGATATCGTTGGTTCCGAGTACGTCGTCCATCACCGGGCCGAGTTCCTCGCCCGCGCGGATTCTGTCGGCGATACCTCCGGGAAGGAGGAGACTCGGGCCAGCGGCGCGGCCGACGCGTTCGCCGTCGGTGACGGCCGCCCACATGACGAGGTAGATGTCGTCCTCGCGACCGTCGGTTCCAGCGGAGAACGTCGCAACGCCACCTTCGATGCCGATGCCGAGGTCGTAGTCGCCTTCTTCGAGCGCTTGATGCGCCCGATTGACCGCACCCTCGATAGTCTCGTCGTGTCCCGTGGGTTGCTCCGAGACCCCGGAGTCGACGGCGACCGCCGCGACGCTCGCGTCGGGACAGGCTCGCTCGACTGCGCGCCGCTTTACCGGATTTCCGCTTCCGACTGCGATGTTCATATCGTCACGCGTCGTGGCGGTCATATCTCTCCATCGGATTCCGTGTCCGAAGCCGACGACCACGGTTCGAGGAGGTCGGCATCGAGAGACAACCACGGTTCAGGGAGGTCGGCGTCCGGATGGAACAGACGCGCAAGTCGGTCCACGCCGGACATGAGCGCGGGACTCGGCTGATTGAGAAGCGAGTCGTCGACCGCGTGAACCGCAGCATCGACGCCCCACTCGCGCGCTTCGAACGCGTCGGGGTCGCCGCGTTCACCTTTGCCGCACGGGTGGAGCACCACGTG
Source organism: Haloferax mediterranei ATCC 33500 (assembly GCF_000306765.2). NCBI lineage: Archaea > Methanobacteriati > Methanobacteriota > Halobacteria > Halobacteriales > Haloferacaceae > Haloferax > Haloferax mediterranei. The sequence goes on along the minus strand of NC_017941.2, from coordinate 719,396 downwards.
GGCCGGGTCGGCGGCCGCAACGTCGTCGGCGTCGACTTCTCGTGACCGTTCACCGGCATCGAGGAATGGGTAGGTCCCACCAGCAGCGCGGACAACGTCCGGAACCCAGTTTCCTGCAGCCATTGGTGGGTCGGCCCACTCTTCGCAGTAGACGGTCGGACGAGAGTAGTCGTCGACAGCCGCAGCGACGCGGTCGAGGTGCGTTCGGCAATCGTCGGCGAGCGCCGCACCGGCGGTTGCATCGCCAGCGGCATCGCAGACGACGGGAAACGAGTCGAGCACGTCGTCGAGCGTCTCGGGAGCGACGTGGACTACGTCGAAACCGCGCTCTCGTGCCTCCGCTGTGACATCCGTCTGGAGGTCGTCGGCGGTGCAGAGTGTATCCGGGTCGAGTGCTTCGATTCGCTCGAAATCGGGGTTCAACCAGCCACCGACGGCAGGCCGGTCCAGCGAGGAGTGAACGGTCGCCCCGACGACGCGGGACGCGAGTCCAGCGGCGTCGAGAATGGCTGTCGCACTCGGGGCGAGAGAGACGATTCGAGGGGTCCCGGACATACGTACGAGCCAAGAGGTTCTTCCGTGAAAAATAGGTGTCGCGTCCGGTTCGCAGGCTTTGTAACCGAATTTCGTACAAACCTCAATTGACCCGTGTGACCGGCTCACACGTGCAAATATCGCCACCGGCCCGAGCGATACCAAACCATTTATGCGTTCGTCTGCGGTCCTTCGTGTTACGGACCGCATCCGGGATTCTAGTCACCTCTAATCCATCTCCCGGAGCACCCGCCGTCGTATCCATGAGTGAACGAATCTGGACCCGAAACCCCGGCGCACAGGAACGAGAACAAAAACAGCAGAACGGCCGACAGCAGTCCGAAAGCGAACAGGAATCCACCAAGGGTGACACCCTGAAGTGTCCCGAGTGTGGCGGCCACGTCGTCACCGACGACGAACACGGTGAGACCGTCTGTAACGACTGTGGTCTCGTCGTGACCGCAGACTCCGTCGACCGCGGCCCGGAATGGCGCGCGTTCGACGCCCGCGAGAAGGACGAGAAGTCTCGTGTCGGTGCTCCGACCACCAACACGATGCACGACAAGGGGCTTTCGACGAACATCGACTGGCGCGACCGCGACGCGTACGGGAATTCGCTCGGCGCTCGCCAGCGACAGAAGATGCAGCGCCTCCGCAAGTGGAACGAGCGCTTCCGTACCCGCGACTCCAAGGAACGCAACCTGAAGCAGGCACTCGGCGAAATCGACCGCATGGCGTCCGCGCTCGGTCTCCCCGAGAACGTCCGCGAGACCGCGTCTGTCATCTACCGTCGCGCCCTCGACGACGACCTGCTCCCCGGTCGCTCCATCGAGGGTGTCGCCACGTCGTGTACCTACGCCGCCGCCCGTATGGCCGGCGTGCCGCGCTCGCTCGACGAAATCGCTGAAGTCTCGCGCGTCGAAAAGAGCGAAGTCGCTCGCACCTATCGCTACATCGCGCGCGAACTCTCGCTCGAAGTCAAGCCCGCGGACCCCGAACAGTACGTCCCGCGATTCGCCAGCGAACTCGGGCTTTCCGACGAGTCGAAGATGCGTGCTCGCAAACTCCTGAAGAACGCCAAGGAAAAGGGCGTCCACTCGGGTAAGTCGCCGGTCGGTCTCGCCGCCGCTGCAGTCTACGCGGCCGCGCTTCTCACCAACGAGAAGACGACGCAGGCCGCCGTCAGCGACGTTGCCGATATCTCCGAAGTCACGATTCGCAACCGCTACCACGAACTCCTCGAAGCCGAGGAGAATCTGGGACTCGTCTAAACGACCGATCACTCTGACGGCGGGAGCGAATCAGTTGTCGACTTAGTTTCTCGGTTATTCGACCCACGAGCGACGGCTTCAACAGGGGTCGGCACGCTTCCTCCCTTCCTCCACGGTGAGATGCTTCTACGCGCATCGAAACAACTCGTCTATCGAGGCGAAACGTTTTGTCTCGGGACGAACACATCCGGACGATGCGCACGAAGCACGCCCTCAGGGTGGGCGACGCTGCCGACACCGGACTCGCCGACGAGAGCGTGGACCTCGTCGTCACATCGCCACCGTATCCCATGATAGAGATGTGGGATAGTCTCTTTTCGGCCCGCGACGAGGCAGTTTCTGACGCACTCGATTCGGGTGACGGCGACGCCGCATTCGAGGCAATGCACGAGCAACTCGACGCCGTCTGGGACGAAGTCGAGCGCGTCCTCGCGCCCGGGGGCATCGCGTGTGTGAACGTCGGCGATGCGACCCGAAGCCTCGGTGGGTCGTTCCAGCAGTATCCCAACCACGCTCGCGTCCTGACGGCTCTCTCTGAGCGCGGATTGACACCGCTGCCGGACGCTATCTGGCGAAAGCCGACGAATCGCCTGACCAAGTTCATGGGGTCGGGGACGCTGCCGCCGAATGCCTACGTCACGCTCGAACACGAGTACGTTCTCGTCGTGCGCAAAGGGGACTCGCGGTCGTTCCCGCCGGGCGACGAGATGCGCTACGAGAGCGCCTTCTTCTGGGAGGAACGCAACCAGTGGTTCTCCGACCTCTGGGAGTTCACCGGCACCGACCAAGAACTCGACTCGGGAACGAGAGACCGCTCGGCGGCGTTCCCGGTCGAACTCCCGCTTCGTCTGATTCGGATGTACTCCATCTACGGCGATACCGTGTTCGACCCCTTCGCCGGAACGGGCACGACGACGCTCGCAGCGATGCTCGCGGGGCGGGATTCGGTCGGGTACGACCTCGATTCCGAACTCATCTCAGCCTTCGAAGACCGACTCGATGGTATCGAATCCCGGTCGCGCACAGAAGTCGAGCACCGACTCGATGCTCATCGGTCGTTCGTCGCAGACCGGGACGAACGGCCGGGTCACGACGCCGAATACTACGACTTCCCCGTCGTGACGAAACAGGAGCGAAATATCCGCCTCTACGCTGTCTCGTCAGTCACGCGGTCGGCGGCCGACGAAGACCGACAGTTCGTCGTCGAGCACGAACCAGTTGATGCTACCTCGGACGCCCCCAAAGACGCACAGATGACCGACTGACGGCCGAGCACCAGCCGTCAGAGACCCAAGCGAACCCATTGCGGACACGGACACCGATTTAGGACCGCGCAACGCAGGACGCATATGGACCTCTCGTTCGACTCGTTCGTCCTTGCGGCGAGCACTGCAGACCTCGGCGACGAACCCACCGCCCGAGACGTCGCAGACGCCGTCGAGTTCCGAATGGACCTCGCAGATAACCCGCTCGACGGTCTCGACGACTACGACGGGGAACTCCCGATTCTCGCGACCAACCGCGCCGACTGGGAGGGCGGCGAAGCCGACGGCGACGAGGTCGACCGTCTCGACGCGCTCGTCGCGGCCGCCGAGAGTGACGCCGTCGCCGCGGTGGACATCGAACTCGATAGCCTGCGTAGCGAGGTCGGTGTCGACGCCGCCGCTCGTGCGCGCGCCGCGGGCGCGACAATCGTTGCGTCCGTTCATGATTTCGAGCGGACGCCCGCGCGGTCGGAACTGACGCGACTGCTCCACGAAGCCGCGACGCTCGGCGACGTGGGAAAACTCGCCGTCACGGCCCAGACGAACGCCGACGCGCTTCGACTCCTCGACGTGACGCACACTGCAACGGAGTGGGGCGACACGGTGGCCACGATGGCGATGGGCGAGGCCGGACGGCACACACGCGCTGTTTCACCGGTGTACGGCTCGAAAATCGGATATGCACCCGTCGAACCCGCAGACGCCACAGCACCGGGTCAATACGGTGCTCAGACGCTCCGGTCACTCGTCGACGACCTGTCGAGCAATCCAGACGTTTAAGACTACGGGCGACGAGGCCAACGCACGATGCCCGATGCTCGTCGTCGCGCGTTCGTCGCCGCCCTCGTCGGAGTCGTTGGTGCGTCTCTCGGTATCGCCGGCGCAGGGCACGTCTACCTCCGAGAGTGGCGACGCGCGCTCGCGTGGTTCACGTTTGTAATCGGTGCTGTACTCGTCCTCCTTTCGACAGTTACCGACCCTGCGTCCGTGGGGTCGCTCTCGACGATAGAGTCTGTAAGTGCACTCCCGACAACGGTGATCGTTCCCGTCGTCGGACTGTTGTTCCTGAGCGCACTCGACGCCTATCGCGTCGGGATGCGCAGTCGAGGCCGCAACGCTAACGGCCAGCCGACCTGCCCGGTCTGCAGAGGCGAACTCGACCAACAACTCGATTTCTGTCCGTGGTGTGCGACGGAACTCGAGTGGTACACGGTCGAAGAGTGAAAAACGAATCGTCGCTCGAAACGAGAGACGGACCTACTTCTCGATAATGCTCTCTTCGACGGCCTCGCCGAAGTGTCGAGCGGTGTCTTCGTAGTAGATAAGCATCTCATCGCCCGGTTCGAGGTCCGTAACCGCGGTGCGACCCTCGCGCGTGTGGACCTTGATGGTCTCTGCGTTCTGCAGGAGGGTAGTGACTCTGTCACCCTCGTAATCGGCGGAGATGCGGAACATCGGTCGCTTTTCTATCTTGACGCGGCCCACGATGGCCTCGCGGGTGCGACCCTTCGTATCGACGACCTGCACTTCGTCGCCGCTTTCGAGTTCCGAGAGGTAGGTCGTTCCGCCGTTGGGTGTTCGTGCGTAGGCGTGGACTGCGCCTGCATTGACTCTAAATGGCCGGGAGGCGACGTAGGGAGACTCGGCGGTTTCGGCGTGGACGAAGAAGAGACCGCGAGACATCGACCCGACGAGCATCCCCTCTTCGTGGTCCATGAGCGAGCCGGTATCGACGCAGACGCGGTCGGCCATGCCCGTCCGCTCGACTTCCTGGACTTCCGCCCAGACGAGGTCGAGCGATTCGCGTTCGGCCTCGTCTCGAATCTCGACTGTTTTGCGAATCTCATCAGGGTCGTCGCTGTCGAGGAGGACGCCGTCGGAACCGATTTCGAGCGTCTCGAAGGCCGCCTTGGCCTCTTCGGCGCTCGTCACACCAGCGATGAGGTCGGTCTCCTCGCCGATACGTGCGATGAGGTTTTCGAGTGGGATGATAGTCCAGTCCTCGCCGACGACGATAGTGTGGTCGCCGTCGCGGGCGGCCTCCTCGGCGAACGCTTCGTAGTCCTTGCTCAGGATGCGAACGTACGACCCGTTTGCGAGGTCGTCGCTGCGGCGGAGCGTCGTCAAGTCGGCAGACCCGGAGAAATCGGAGGGGAGGTCGACGGTGGCGTCGCCTTCGCCGTCCTTGCCGACGATGTAGGCGTCGGCGAGCGCCTCCGCCTCGTCGTCTTCCTCTGCTTCCATCACGTGAACATCAGCATCGCTGCGGAATGCGGCAATCTTGACGTCGCCGAGTTCGCGCACCTGCTCGACATCGTCCTCGTCGACGAGAACCCAGTCGACACCGGCTTCGAGACCCGACGTGATGCGTCGCTTCCGCGTCTCCCAGTCGCCGACCGTGTCGTCGGCTTTGAGCCAGACGCTTCGTGTCATTATCGACTTCACTCGGTCGTCAGGCTTGAACGTGGCGAATGAATCAACGGACGGCGGATGGAGAAGGAGGTTGTGGTATCACCGATAGTGGCCAATTCTATATCGCAGTATATGATTTATCACATCGTCTTCGGACAGTTTTGCGTCGAATCGACGGACTGCGGCGGACGTCTTCGCTGACGGGAGGGTCGGCGGAAAATCGGATACTCGAGATTGAAATTTACCTCGACAAGTGACAGTCGGTACAAGCCGAAACGGTGACCCCCGTTCGACCCGAGTTGTGGCCGCGTTCGATTCCTCGATTCAGGCTGTCGAACGATTTACACGACCGACGACCATTGTCCTGAGCGCGATTCTCATCGTTTTGTGGGCTCGGTGCGTATCGGTGGGGAGATGGCGGACGCTGAGCGGACACCAGGTCTTCGGCGTCCAACCGGGGGTTCAAGTGGTGAAGACGCCCTTCCGTCGGCGTCGAACTCTGTATCTGTCGTGCGAGTGAGTCTGCGAATGTCGGTCACTGAATCGGCACGCTATCACGCAGACGGACGCCTGACATCGCTCACTTGACCGCCCGAGTGACCCGCGGAAGCTCTCGCCGTCAACATTTCTGGCAGAAATCTGTGGTATCGTCATCGGGTGGGAACTCAGTCTATTGGAGTAGACGCCCCAAGTAGGAGTAACCAGTCACATCTGATTCTGTCGTCGGTGACGCGGGATACGGGGTACAACATCGACTATCCTCCGAATCTCATTTCGAGAGCGTTGGACGACGAGAGCCGTGCGCATGTGCGGTCTCTCGTTTCCCCACGACGCTTCGGAACACGTCTCGTCAACGCAATACTCCCGGGATAGGTAGAATCGCCCAGATATAAATCAAATGCTGCGATATAGAATCTCCCTTTCTGGGGTTCACAGTTTCGGAGGATGGGCAATTTTAGCGTTTCTTTGACGCTGAATTAGTCTAGATTACGGGGAAGAGAGCTAGAAAACTTGTCCAAACCAGTTCATCCTCTGTGATTGTCAGAAACCATCCGAAAAATTCTGCCCAGAAATAGTGCCACCGCTCACGAGGGGCAAGCCGGAGTGTTCGTACACTTAGTCCGGCGGAAGCAGCGCCGAAGAGACCAACTCGACACACTCTCCAGCCGTAATGACTGGTGCGTAGTCCATCTCACCGTCAGCACCAGCTTTCAACAGAAAGTCAGTGAGCCGCCAGATATTGTACAAGAGGACCGCGAACACGAAGTAGAACAGCCGAACGCGGTAATCCTTCGAGGAAGTCTTCGCTAAGAAATCGTGTTTGATTGATTTGTACTCGTTTTCGATCTGCCAGCGGCTACTGTATCGACGACAGAACGCTTCAGCCTCTTCTGGCCGGACACGAGCATTCGTTGCGAAGACGGTTGTTCCATCCGACTTCGTCGAGGGAACGTAGAGGAACTGCATCGCGTGCGAACCTTGTTCGACGTGGACTGACGCCGACTCGACAGCGACATCTTGGCTGTCCTGCTCCATCTGCTCAATCGCTTTGCGCTCTGAGCTGGTGATTCGCTTGGGAATCAGGTAGTCCACGTTAAGATTCGAGAGCGTCTGAAACACCCTCATCGAGTCGAATTCGCGGTCACAGAGTACCATCTCGATTGGAACGTGTTCTTTCGCTTTCCGGACTAATCGCCGGACGACACGATGAATTCGATTTGGCGGGTTATTGTCCCACGCTGAACTCTCACGAACCGGTTCGACGGCCAAGACGAGCGGGATGTTTTGCCCAACAATCGAGAGAGTAGTAAACTTGAACGCTCTCCCCTCACCGTCTTTCGTCCCGCTCACCATCGACATTCCTTCAACGTTACCGAAGTAGGGGACTGTCGTAATGTCAAGCGCGACGGTCACTGGCCGTCGAAACGAGACTTCAGAGTCGATTACTGAGAGGAGCTGGTTAGTAGCGGCGTTGAATCCATCGAGGAGTAAATTTGCTTCGAATTGCTTGACTGCCCGGAGGTGGGTGTCACCATGCGGGCCGTATTCTTTACCACGTCGGTACTGAAAGCGTGCTGCGCCTTGGGCAGTCCCGCAGCCAACCATTCCCATGAATGTCTGTAACTCGAAAAACCGAGAGTCATCGTACGACGAGTTGTCTGCTCTGCCAGAGTCAAATGGCGAGAAACAGTGTTCACGAGCAAGGCGAGTCGTACGAAAGATTTCCTTGTCGTCGAACGTGGTTCCCTGCTCTTCTCCATTTTCAGACTTCTCTGAGTCACGTTCTTCGGAATCGGTGACTTCGTGCTTAGGACGTACTCCAGCAACAGATGGGCCGAAATCGTGGATATTTTTAACGAGTAGATGTGCGCCTCGTTTGACAAACTCGCGAGTGGCTTTGTCGAAGCGATTACGCCACGTCCTCGACAAGACCGACACATCAGGAATACGGTCGAGACCACACGCTGAGGCGAGTTCATGGTAGCCGGAGAGTTTCCGATAGCTGTTTCCAGTGATTTCGCGGTAGAAGAAGAGTTTGAGTATTCCCTGAAATGGGTACGATGCCGGATGCCACTCAGGATAGCCGTCTTCAAGCGTCAAGCCGAATTTCAAGTTCTTCGAACGCTTCAAGTAGTGACTTGCCGAGCCGGAGATGTTCCCGAAGGTTGAGACCAACAAGAAAAGCATCGGTCATTCGAGCAGCACGGGCTTCCATACGACCGATATTTTCAACGCTCCTCATCAATACCTCGACAAGCGATAGTCCAAGCCGGTATATAGACAGTGCTGTCAACGTTCAATTTGAATATTTCTGATAGTTATAATACGCAAACGCCGAAGACATAATCACAACTATACCTACGCCAGACACGCCATAAAATAGAGGATCAATTTGGCTTGGGAGGATATATCCGAGGACAAATCCGATGAGAAACAATCCAATGCCAAAAATAAGAAGATAAGTATACCGCTGTACCTCGTTGTCGGATTCATACGATTCCGAATTCATAACCCAACTGTCAATTTGGGACTTGAGGTAAAATAGTTTTGTTGAATATATACCGTCAACTATACCTATATTGGCTGAGCATCTGCTGCACTAATCTTGAGTTCATCACCCGAATTATCTTCGATCCATGTGTCTTGCTCGACCGTTGGCGACACATCTACAGAAAGGGCTCCGTATCCGATTCCAATACCGTCAATATAAGCAGGATAGGGTGAAGAGTTAGCCGTGTACACCATCCAAATCGTCCGGTCTGAGTCAGAAATTGATTCGTCGTAGGGGTTCAGTGTGAGAGTTGCGTAGTTATACGCATTCGGTTGCTCCAGGGTGTCTTCGCCATCATTGTATTTCCACGCATATCCATTTGCGCTACGCGACTCCGTATCTAAGGATGCATAAGTAGACGAACTATATCCATTTTGAGGGACAGACCATGAGTTCTCTTTATATGTCAGACCGATAACGTCTGGGGGAGATAGTGTCTGTGAGGTCCAATGCCAGTTGGCTTGACCGTAGTATTTGTCAGCGTAAGTGTCGTATTGGAGGGAAACGTCCAATTCAACGTTGTCCTTTGGTTGATATCCACTCTCCATTGTAGACACATTTCCGCTTGCCGAACCTGATTGCTCCTTTAGTACGTGTGCGGGTGTGTCGATCTTGGTTGTCTTTCGGCCGAATGTGAATCCATGATTTGCCAGGAACGAATAAAACTGTTCAAGGTCGTTAGTCTTCTCTAACACTCTCAGAGCAGCTTGGTGAACTTTTTCACTTTTCCGAGCATTTCGCTCCTGGCTGGCTGAAACAGTCGGTATTGCAGACAGGGCTGCAATTGATGCGGTGCTTTTCAACAAACTCCGTCGGGGTTGATTTTTTGACTCATTGTATCCTGTTAGGCCAATTACCCAACAACAAAATTACATAAACGGAGCATACATATACCTTTTGTAGTAAGTTCAATAGAAAATATTAAAATAATTTTCATATTAAGGCCAAGTTACACAACCTCATAGGATGGAAGTGTTGCATGTCTTCTGTTCAATCGAAATGTGGGTGAAATAGGACCTGTCTGTTGGTTTGTGTTTTATGTCACTTAGCAAATCTTTCCAAAATTCCTCACTGTGACGAATTCAAAAATCACGAGACAAGAACCTAATCAGATTCAATTGGTATGAAAATAAGACACGCAACAGAACTAAAACTCCGAAACTGTGGGGGTTACACCCTCAGAGAGGGGCGTGAGTTGTCCCATCGGTCCAGCGAGGAAACGAATGGTTAGTCGAGGATGTCAGGAATACCGAACGGGGTCCAGACGGAGACGGTCAACCTCCTTTCGGACTCCCGAGTGTGACAAGTCCCACGCCGAGCGCGATTAGGATGCTACCACCGGCAAGCCCCTGCGGCGGGGCTTCCCCGAGCAGAACCACCGCGACCGGGACACCGACGACGGCCCCCACCGAGCCAAGAAGACTCAGATAGACCGGACCGCCGCGCTTCTGGAGGCTGAAGTAGAGAAGATACATGAGCGAAAACGTCGCCGCCTGAGCGATGACGAGCGCCGTCGGTGCGAGGTGGTCCGTGGGGATAGTGAGCGAAAACGCCTCGGAACCACCGTCCGAGAGTCCTGCAATCGCGCCGACGCCGAGTAGCATAACTCCGGACGTGGCGAGCATACCGGGGGCAAGTTCCTCCGGCGTCGCTCCCGGTGGCCAGCGCACCGTCCGGTAGATGTTCCCACCGGCGAGGAGAATCGGCGCAGTGAGCGTTGCGGCGACCCAGAAGGTGTCGACAGCCGGTTCGGAGAGTTTGAGAGCGGCGAGCAAGGCAGCGCCTCCCAGCGCGAGGACGACACCCGCCGCACGAGTAGTCTGGAACCGCTCCAGCCGAAGCAGGAGCGCGCCGAGATAGGTGAAAAGCGGCGGGAACGCTACCGCGAGCGCGACGAAGGCGGCCCCAACGCGAGGAACGGCGGCGAAAAACAGGAGATTAGGTGCGGCGACACCCACGAGACCGGAGACAACGAAGTACTCTATCGTCCGGGCGTTGAGCGACGGGAGCTGATTTCGGAGCGAACAAACTCCGACGAGGACGACCGCCGCACCGACGACCGACCACGCGAGAAAGGCCAACGGGTCGAGACCGACCGCTCCAGCGAGCTTCGCAAGGTTCGTCGAAACACCGAGGAGTCCGCCCGTCGCGAGTAAGAGGGTGACCGGGGCTGCCCACGTGTTGGTTCGGACCATCGATACTCAGCGCCCTTCACTTTCAGCGAAGTCGAACTCGCCGTCGGTGACGACAGCGGCCAGTTGTTTCCGGTCGCTCGGCTGTTCACGTTCTCTCAGGCCCGTGGGCAGTGTATCTGGTGAACCTCGGACGCCAATTGCCGCCATCGCCTCGACCGCGTAGCCCGGTGGAATCGAGAGAGTCGCTTCCGTCCGCTCGTAGTCGAACCCGCCAATCCCGTGGACGACCAACCCTCGTCTCGATCCCTCAAGAGCCAAGTTCTGCCACGCAGCACCCGAATCGAACGAGTGTGTTCGCGACGGCGTACCGTTGTGGTCGAACGTCGTTTTCGAAAGTATCACGGCGAACACGGCGGCGCGTTTCGCCCAGACTCGATTGCCTTCAGAGAGAAGACCGAGATAGGTATCCCAGTGATTGCTCTCCCGAGTCGCATACAGGAAGCGCCACGGTTGGTCGTTAAACGCCGACGGTGCCCACCGGGCCGCCTCGAAAAGCGGCATAAATTCGTCTTCGGAGAGGGATTCGCCAGTCATCGCTCGAGGAGACCATCGATTCACGAACACCGGCGCGATATCGTAGCTCGGAGTACGGTACTCACTGATATCGGTTCGAAATTCGGCTTGCGGATTGGATTCAACCACAGCAGTACTAATCGAGATGTGAGGGAGAATCTGCGTGGAAACTATATTCTGTTTTTAAATACTCCATCCCGTATGATTCTCGGGCGATATTCCACACACGAACCAGTATGGTTGTATTTGACCGTACGCTAAGCCGCAATTGCCTCGTGTCGCCAACGCGGAACTCTATTGGGAGATATAACCCACGATACGGGTACGAGGACGAGTGATTCCGTCGTCTCTCGACCCGAGCTACGGCGCTGCATCGATGACGTACGCTTTTGCCAGTCGGCTCTCGGCTCGGTGACGCAATCGGCTCGCCGCCGACAAGTTGATGTCCAGCACCTCGGCCAATTCGTCGAGTGTACACCGTCGCGGAGTGTCGTAGAATCCCCGTTCGACCGCTTCGGTCACGAACTCCCACTGGCGACTCGTAAGCAGTTCGTTCGAATCGAACGTCTGAGACACCGAAGCGATCTCGTACGGAACTTCAGCCGCGACCAACTCACGCAGATACGCGGACAACTGCTCGTGTGAGGCAGTTACGCCGTTTCTGTACCAGCCGTCTCGAAGTGAGACTGGCTGTTGCGGGATAATTTCGGCGGCGACGAGCGCGGAGTACGTCACCGAAGTCGGAACGACGAACTGCAGGAGTACCCGTTCGTCGTCCGCGTGAAGGACCTCGAAGGAGCGTACTGCGGGAGTCTCCGAGAGGTGCTCGACGAGTTCGTCCGCATCGACCGTCGTCACTTCGACGATATCGAATAGAAAATCACCGTCGGGAAGGGCTGACAGGACGCGGAACACAGCGTCTGGGAACGCGGTCGAGATGTCGGCCAAGGTATCTGTTACCGGACCGCCGTCGACCCGCAATTGTACGCGAGGCATGGTGCTGTAGATTCGAGCCAGCGGTATAAACACAAAAATGAGGTCGGTTCGCTCGGTCGTTACGAAGAAAAGTGCGTTTTCGAACGGTACTCGTCCGTCAGAGCGACTTCTCCATCACGACCACCGAAAGCGGTACTCGACGCCCCTCGTACTGCTTCTCGATTGTTTCGTCCCCAATCCGCTGATAACCCATCCGTTCGTAGAACGCGACTGCATTACGCGATGCCCAGAGTTCGAGATACGCTACGCCCTCTTCACGGGCACGTCCTTCTAGATGAGTGAGGATAGCCGAACCGACGCCCTGACGGCCATAGTCCGGATGCACGTACACCGCCCGGGTTTCTTGGGCTTTCGGAATCAGATGTCCGTAGCCGACGATATTGTCATTCTTCTCCGCGACCACGAGGTGGTGAGCTTCATCGTCGAGCGGATACTGCTCGACACCGCCGTCTTTCTCGGCCCACGCCGCAACCTGCGTTTCGTCGTATGCCGTCGGGCCAAAAGCGCGGATAGATTCGACGTGGAGAGCCAAAATATGGGGTGCGTCGTCCGGTGTAGCGGGGCGAACGTGAACCATACGTTCCCGAATCTACGAGCGATACGCGGATAGTACCAACTGCTCTGTCTCTTCGTCGCGCTCGTGGGCGAGTAGCGCTCGCTTCAGGTCAGTTCCACCCGCAGCCGAAAAGCCGCCGAGCGAGTCCGAACCGACGACACGGTGACACGGGACAACCAGCGGTACTGGGTTTCGCCCGCAGGCCTGTCCGATGGCGACAGGGTGGCTTCCCACCACCTCTGCAATCTGCCCGTAGGTTCGAGTCTCGCCGTATGGGATGTCGAGCATCGCCCGCATCACATCCCCAGTGAACGAGTCGGGAATGTGAACGTCGGCGTCGAACGACCTGCGCGCACCCTGTTCGTACTCGGAAAGCTGGTCGCAGAGGTCGTCTGCCGAAGTGTCGACCAGTCGCTCGTCGAGTTCCACATCGAACCCCCACATCGTGACGTGCATCGACTACCTTTCGCACTCGGCGACTATCTATCTATGGCGTCCGCTCTGTAAGCAGAGAGGAGAGAAACAGTCGTCGCGGAAATAGAGAGCGCGTTACGCTTCGAGACCGAGCCCGGCGCGTTCGAGCGCGGTGTCGACGTCGGCGTCGTCGTGGATGACAGCACTCACGGCGCGGGTGATAGCTTCGGGGTCGTCGTGCTGGAAGATAGACCGGCCCATCGAGACACCGGCGGCACCGGCGTCCATCGTCCCGCGGACCATCTCGACCGTCTCGCGGTCGGTGCCGCGACTGCCGCCAGCGATGACGACGGGCAGGCGCGTGGCCTCGACGACGCGGCTGAACGTATCCGCATCGCCGGTGTAGGCCGTCTTCACCACGTCGGCACCGACTTCCTCGGCGAGTCGGACGGCGTGTGCGAGTGCTTCCGGGTCCTGTTCGTCGATTCCGGGGCCGCGCGCGTAGGACATCGCGAGAACGGGGACGCCGAAGTCGGCGGCGCGAGAACAGAGATTTGCGAGTTGCGTCATCTGGTCGGGTTCGTAGTCCGACCCGACGTTGATGTGGAACGAGACGGCGTCGGCACCGACGCGAAGCGCGTCTTCGACGGTGCCGGTGAGCCGTTTGTCGTTTTCGTCCGGGCCGATTACCGTCGAGCCATTTACGTGGACGATGTAGCCTTTGCCGTTTTTATTCGGGTGGACGCGAGGTGCTGTCCCCTTGTGTGTGAGGACGGCGTCCGCGCCACCACGTGTGATGCCGTCGATTGTCGATTCGATGTCCACGAGGCCTTTGACCGGGCCGAGCGTGATTCCGTGGTCCATCGGGACGACGAGGTATCGTCCGTCTGTGGAGATGCGTTCGAGTCGTGCAGAGATGCCAACGTCAGTGTTCATGTATGAGAAAGGGTGACAGAGCAGTTATGTGCGTTCCGAATGCGGTGGGCGTTGCGAAGCACCCGAGAGTGCGCCTTCTTTAAGTTCGCGGGCGAGCGTTTCGAGGCGGTCAGCGACCGTTCCCGGGTCGTCACCGTCCTCATGGCCCGCGGCCACGATATCGACGAGCGCGCTCCCGACGATAATACCGTCAGCACCGCTTCGGACGATTCGTTCGGCGTGGTCACCGCTACTGATTCCGAACCCGACTGCCTTGGGCACGTCGTATTCGCTCAGGCGGGCGAGCGACGAATCAGTCTGGTCGGAGACGCTCGTCTGCGCGCCGGTCGTGCCGAGTCGCGCCTGGACGTAGACGTACCCAGAGACCTGCTGCATGATGCGTTCGAGACGCTCGCCGCGGGTCGTCGGCGCGACGATGAACACGAGGTCGAGACCGAACTCGTCGCACGCCTCGCGGAGCGGGTCGGACTCTTCGGCGGGCAGGTCGGGAACGACGAATCCCTCGATGCCGACGTCGGCCGCCTTCTCGACGAACGGGCGCGGGCCGGAGTTATCACCGTAGCGGTAGATGAGGTTGTAGTAGGTCATACAGACGAGCGGCACCGACACGTCGAGGTCTTCGACGAACTCGAAGAATCGCGTCGGCGTCATGCCGCTTTCGAGCGAGCGAACGACCGCGTTCTGGATGGTCGGCCCCTCCGCGACGGGTTCGGAGAAGGGCAAGCCGAGTTCGATAATATCCGCGCCGCCGCGTTCGAGCGCCTCCACGTATTCGAGGGAGGACTCGTAATCCGGGTCGCCGGCGGCGAGATACGGAATGAACGCCGGGCCGTCGGCGAAGGCGTCTTCGAGCGACATTACAGTCCCCCCGTGAACTCGTCCATGTTCGGCGCGATATCGATGTCGCGCTCGTAGGTCTCCTCGATGGCCGATTCGAGGTCCTTGTCGCCGCGGCCGGAGACGTTGACGACGACGAACTCGCCGAGGTCGTCGGCCTCTTCGTCGCTGTCTGCGGGAGCATCGGGACCTGCGACCTGTTCGAGGTAACCGAAGGCGTGGGCCGTCTCCAACGCGGGAATGATGCCCTCCAACTGGGAGAGACGGTGGAATGCGGTCAGGGCTTCATCGTCGTCGACGTTGACGGCGGTGACGCGACCGGTATCGACGAGGTGTGCGAGTTCCGGGCCGACACCGGCATAGTCGAGACCCGACGAGACCGAATGCGACTCCATAATCTGGCCGTCGCGGTCCTGCAAGAGGAGGGTTCGAGCGCCGTGGAGGATTCCTTCGCTGCCGGTCGTGAGCGAGGCCGAATTAGGGGCGACACCCGCTTCTTCGTCGACTTCGAGCGTCGAACCGCCGGCTTCGACGGCGTAGAGGCTGGTTTCATCATCCTCCACGAACTCGGCGAACGCGCCCATCGTGTTCGACCCGCCGCCAGCGCACGCGATGACGGCGTCGGGGAGTCGTCCCATCTGCTCGTGGGCTTGCGTCCGCGCTTCCTCGGAGATGACCGCCTGGAAGTCCCGAACCATGCTCGGGAAGGGGTGCGGGCCGACCACGGAGCCGATGACGTAGTGCGTGTCTTCGACGTTGGTCGCCCAGTCGCGCATCGTCTCGGAGATGGCCTCCTTGAGCGTGCCGCGACCGACGGTAACCGGGTTGACTTCCGAGCCGTTGAGTTTCATCCGGAAGACGTTGGGTCGCTGTCGGTTGATGTCGCGTTTGCCCATGTAGATTTCGCAGGGGATGTCGAGGTGCGCGCAAGCCATCGCCGTGGCAGTACCATGCTGGCCCGCGCCCGTCTCCGCGATGATTCGTTCCTTGCCCATGTACTTCGCGAGCAAGACCTGCCCGAGGGCGTTGTTGAGTTTGTGTGCGCCGCCGTGGACGAGGTCTTCTCGCTTGAGGTAGACCTCGCGGCCGTACCGCTTCGAGAGACGGCCGGCGCGCTGGAGAGGCGTCGGTCGTCCGCCGAAGTCCCGCAATCGTGCGCGGAAGTCGTCCATGAAGCCGTCTTCGTTGTTCAGGACGTACCGCTCGTACGCATCGTTCAGTTCCTCGATGGCCGGCATCAAGGCCTCGGGAACGTACTGTCCGCCGTAGTCGCCGAATTTGCCGTCTACACTCATTGTGTTGTTAGATTTTCAGTATTCTGTCGCACGTCGCCGTCCATGATGGCGGTCCCGACGAGGAGGGCGTCGGCACCGGCCTCGCGCATCCGCCGAACGTCATCGGTCGTCTTCACGCCACTCTCCGCGACGAGAAGCACGTCGTCGGGAGCTTCAGGTGCGAGTTCCTCGAACGTTCCGAGGTCGACTTCAAGCTTCCCGAGGTCACGATTGTTGACGCCGATAATATCTGCGCCTGCCGCGAGCGCCGCGGTGAGTTCTTCACGCGTGTGCACCTCGACGAGCGGTTGGAACCCGCGGTTGCGGGCCGCCGCAACGAGGTCTGGGAGGTCTTCACCAACGAACCGCGCGATAAGGAGAATAAGGTCCGACTCGACCGCGTCGAGTTGCTCCTCGCGCAAGATGAAATCCTTCCGTAGTACGGGCACGTCGACAGCCTCGCGGATACGTCGAAGCGACTCCGTTGACCCGCCGAAGTGTTCAGGTTCGGTGAGCACCGACAACGCTGTCGCGCCGCCGCCGACCATCTCGCGGGCCAGTTCGACTGGGTCGTCGTCTCGGACACCGTCCGTTGTCGGACTCGTGGGCTTCACTTCGGCGATGACCGGAACCCGACCGGCATCCGCTGTCGCGGCCACGGCGTCCGGAAACGGCCGCGAGTCGACCGAAAGACGTGTGTCGCCGCCCGGTCGCTCCCGTGCGGCATCCAGAATGGCGCGCACTTCGGGTGCTAATCCGCCTCCACTAGCGTTCATTACTGTACACTGACGGACTCATTTGTACATAAGGTTTGCGTCGGCGGGGACACTCACCGTCTCTCGCGTACGCGCGAGTGGCAGAATGCTGAGCGTGCGATTGATGAGAAGAACGGCAGTCGCCGCCGGAAGGGTCAAGCGTCCGGCGAGGGGACGCGAACATATGGATATCTCCGGAATCTACGCACGTGAATCGTCGACGCTCGGCCGACCCGCTCAGATTGGCGTGGCTGGCGGAAAAGTCATCAGCGTCTCGTTTCCGGACTCACTCCCGGCAGACACCGAGTCGGAGCACAACTATCTCGACACAGTCCTCGATGCCATCGACGGCGCGGAAGTCGACTTGAGCGCCGTTCCGATTGGGCTGACCGTCTCTACCGACCAGCGCAGCGTGTTGGAGGCGCTTCGTAACGTCCCGCGTGGGGATACTGTCGACGTCTCACTACTCGTCCGTATGGCGGGGTTAGACCCAGAGGACGACGACTCAGAGCGTATCGTTCGGGACGCGCTCGCCTCGAACCCGGTGCCAGTCGTCGTCCCCGACCACCGGGTGAGAGATGGACCGAGTGCCGCCCCAGACGAAGTTGTCGAGGCGCTCCGTCGGTCAGAAGGACTCTAAGAACGTTAGAACGGACCTAACTAAGGACGATTCAGAACGGTCTAGAACGTCAGAACGGCATCGCGTCGGTCTGCCGCCGGAGTGAGAGGTAGCCGAACAGTCCGGCGAGAAGAAACAGCGTACTCGCCAGTTGGACCGACTGCATCCCGGTCACTATCTCGGCAAATTGGGCGAGTCCAGCGATAATGAATCCGCCGCCGGCGACGTATCGTAACTGACTGTCGACCGGAATACGGAGTGTAACGACACCGAGAAGAATCGCTGTGACACCGAAAGCGGCATCAGCTGCGAGTTGGAGCGTCGGGTTTCCCGTGACGAGAGATGCGACGACGAGCGCGATATAACCAATCAACCCCGCTTGCGTCAGTCGCTTCGTGTCGATGTCCATACTGGCTACGCGGGACGCGGGCACTTGAACACATCCCCACGTCGGGAACCCAACGTCAGCGACGGAGTTGCCTGTAGTCGGCCGTCACCAGTCAAACACTTCGTGGCCCACGAACTCCAGCGCGTTCACGAGGTAGTGAGCGACGATAACGACGAGCAGACTCCCGGTGAGGACGAACGCCGCCGCGAGCACGAATCCGAGCAGTCCGGTCACGATGATTCCGAGTCGACCCTGTGCGCCGTGGCCGAGGCCGAACGTCACCGACGAGAGGGATGCCATGAGCCACGGCGACACGTCGAATCCGGCCGCAACGGCACCGATGAGCGCCCCTCGAAACAGAAATTCTTCGAATCCCGCGATGAGTGGGAGGGCAACGGCGAACAACAGCACCCAACCCACCAACGACCGGGGAGTCAACGACTCCCGGAGTTCCTCGTCAGGGACGAGGCCGAACTGCTTGCTGACGGATGAACCCACTCGGTTCACCACGTAGAGGGTGACACCGAGTGCGACGCCGAGACCGATTTTCGTCGGGACGTCGGCGAGCGAGAGTCCGAGCGCGCCGGGCGGAATCTCGGCGTACCACGCGCCGAGACCGAGGAAGCCGCCCAGAAGCGCCTGCGAGATGGCGACGTTGGCGAGGAGGAGATGCGGCGGGTAGTCCGTCGGCGTCGACGCGAACTCTGATATCGCCGACCCAGAGACGGGTGGTTCGCTGGGCGAGGCGAGGTCATGTGCGTCTGTTGCGGTTGCTGTCTCCGCTGCAACTGGTGTTTCTGCCGTATCGCCCGTCCTCTCTGTGTCTGGTATCTCCGCCGTCTCTGTCGTCCCTGCCGTCTCTGTCGTCTCTGTCGTCCCTGCCGTCTCTGTCGTCTCTGTCGTCTCCGCTGTATCTGCCGTCTCCGCCCTGTTTACTGCGTCTGTTGTCGCGTGAGCGTCAGCAGCGGCCTGCAAACTAGCGTCGGTCTGAATGTCGGCGGTAACCCGTGACCTCTCGTCTCCCTCGCTCGGAGACGGAGCAGGTTCGTCGGGTGCTGTCGCTCGGGCGTCGGAGTCGTCGAAAGAAGTCGAATCGGCACCGTCTCCGTGGGGAATCCCCCGTGAGAGATGTGCGAGAGAAAGCAGGACGGCGAGCACGAAGCCGGTGATACCAGCGAACGCCGCCCAATCAGTCATTCCGCGTTACTGCGGGCTGGGGCTGGACGGCCCGACGCCCTTGCTCTTGTTGAGGGCAGAGCCGGTGATGCTCTTGAGCCGGTCGACGAGTGAGTCCTTCTCGGGTTCGCCTTCGAGCGCGACGTCGAGAACCTCGCTGATGTGCGAGACGGGGATGATATCGACCATCTCCTTGTACTCGTCTTCGATCATCACGTCCTGCTCGTTAGCGGCAGGGATGATGACCGTCTCACAGCCAGCCTTCGCGGCGGCTTCGATCTTGTGCGTGACACCGCCGACGGGGAGTACGTCACCGCGCACCGACAGCGAACCGGTCATGGCGACCGACTGGTCGATGGGGATGTCCTCCAGCGCGGAGATGACGGCGGTCGCGACCGTGATGGACGCGGAGTCGCCGTCGACACCTTGCTGGCCGGTCTGGACGAACTGCACGTGCACGTCCATCTCCGAGAGGTCCTGGTTGGAGAACTTCTTGATGATGGCCGAGACGTTCTGGACGGACTCTTCGGCCATCTCCTTGAGCTGCCCGGTGGCGATAACCTGGCCGGGACCCTGCGAGGGCGTGACTTCGGCCATCACGGGGAGCATGATACCGGAGTCCTCGCCCATGACGGCGAGACCGTTGACGCGGCCGGTGACGAAGCCGTCGTTGACCGAGAGTTCGTAGTCCTTGCGGCGCTGGATGTACTGGTCCGCGATCTGCTGCTCGATGGAGCGCGCACGGCGCTTGGCCTGCAGCACGTGGTCGCGGGTCGTGAGTTCCGCGTTCTCGCCGCGGGCGATGTCGCCTGCGACGCGAACGAGTCCACCGAGGTCACGGAATTCGAGGGTGAGGTGACCTTTGCGGCCAGCACGGCGGCGGGCTTCGAGGATGATTTCCTCGACCGCTTGTTCGGTGAACGCGGGCAGTCGGCCGTCGTTGCTGACCTCCTGTGCCACGAAACGCGCGTACTTGCGGCGCATCTCGGGGGTGTCCTCGATGGTGTCGTCCATGTAGACCTCGTACCCGTAGCCCTTGATACGAGAGCGGAGTGCGGGGTGCATGTTCTCCATCGCGTCGAGGTTCCCGGCGGCAATCATGATGAAGTCCGTCGGGACGGGGTCGGTCTGGACCATCGCGCCCGAAGAGCGCTCGGACTGACCCGTAATGCCGAACTCGCCTTCCTGAATGGCCGTCATCAAGTGCTGTTGGCTGCGCACGTCGAGAGTGTTAATCTCGTCGACGAACAAGACGCCCTTGTTCGCCTTGTGGATGGCACCCGGCTCGACGCGGTCGTGACTCGGCGTTTCCATGCCACCGGACTGGAACGGGTCGTGGCGAACGTCGCCGAGGAGTGCACCTGCGTGGGCACCCGTGGCGTCCTGGAAGGGCGCTGCCTTCTGGTCGGCGTTGTTCACGATGAGGTTCGGAATCATCGCGTCGCTTCCGCGAGAGCCGTAGCGGAATGCGAGGTAGATGATACCTGCCGCGAGAATGCCGAGGAGAACCTGCGGAGGGGACGCGATGATGAGCGAGTAGCCCAACACGACCGCGATGATAATCCACATGAGGAACGAGCGCATCTGGTTGCGCTTGCGCGCCTCTTCTTTGTGTGCCTCGACAATCTGGTCACCCTTCCCTGCAGGGACTGTGCGGACCTTGGGTTGGTTACCGTCGTCGGGATTGTGGTAGACGAGAACGTCTTGAAGCTCCTCGCGCGGAAGCAGTTCGGACATCGCTTTCGCGAGCATCGACTTCCCCGTCCCGGGGGAGCCAATCATCATGACGTGACGGCGCTGTTTGGCCGCCTTCATGATAACGTCGCGAGCGTGCTCCTGTCCGATTACTTGGTCGACGAGCCGATCTGGGACGGAAATCTCGTCGGTCGTCTCGATTTGGAGACCACCGAGGAGGTCATCTTCGTCCACGTTGTCGGCCACGTCGGCCTCAATCTCGACGTCGCTCCCGAGGTCGTCGATAGTCTTCTTGTCGACCTCTTCGGCCTCCTCGTGCTGGAAGTCCTGCCCGCTACCGATACCCTCGTCAGAGGGCATCTCGTCGGGGGAGTCCTCCCGCTCGTGGAGGCTGTCGTCGGTGTTCGTATCGTTACTCATAGAACTGTCGTCGCTACTTCTAACGTAGGCCCTGCAACTAATATACTTTCTCCCCATTTGCATACGGCGCACCTTGCCGAATAATCGCGTTTCGACCGCCCTACCACCAGAATACCAGAATCCAACTAACTCGGCGTATTTATAAGTAATCCGGACTAACGCCCGACCAATGCGGGGGTTCTATATCGGCCGTTTCCAGCCCTATCACAACGGTCACCACCAGATGGTCGAAGAGATTGCCTCCGAGGTCGACGAACTCGTCCTCGGTATCGGGTCCGCCGGCGACTCGCACTCGCCACGAAATCCATTCACTGCGGGCGAACGAATCATGATGGTCGACAAGGCCGTCTCGAATTTCGATATCACGACCTACGCGGTCCCTATCGAAGACCTCGACCGGAACTCGGTGTGGGTCAGCCACGTACAGTCGATGTCGCCGACGTTCGACGTGGCGTATTCGAACAACCCGCTCGTCATCCAACTGTTCAAAGAGGCGGGCGTCGAGGTTCGGCAGTCGCCGATGTTCAATCGCGAGGTATTCGAAGGAACCGAGGTCCGCCAGCGCATGATCGAAGACCGCGACTGGGAGTCGCTCGTCCCCGACGAAGTATCCGACGTGGTTCGGGAAATCGGCGGTATCGAGCGCCTCCAGCGCGTCGCCGCCTCGGACCGGTCGGAGTGCGTGGCAGACAACGACGACGACGCGAACCCCTGTTGAGATGATTACGCTCGCGTCCGACTTCGGGATGGCGTACCCTGCGGCGATGAAGGGCGTCATCCTCTCACGGACTGACGCCCGCCTCGTCGACGTGGCTCATGACCTCCCCCGGCAGGACGTTCGCGCCGCGGCATTCTGGCTCCGCGAGACGCTTCCGTACTTCCCACCCGCGGTCCACCTCGTCGTCGTCGACCCCGGCGTCGGCACCGACCGGCGAGCCATCGCACTCCGGGTCGGCGAGCACGTCCTCGTCGGCCCCGACAACGGTGTGCTTCGACCACCAGCGCGTCGTATTATCGAGAAATCAGACGAGGATGCACGTATCGAAGCCTACGAGATTCGAGTCTCTGACCCCGATTCGACGACGTTCCACGGACGAGACGTGTTTGCCCCCGCAGCGGCGGACGCACACAAGACGGGTGCTTCGAATCTCGATTCTATCGACCGGTTTGCGCCAGTCGCTACCGACTCGCTCACCGACCTTCGATTCCCCACGCCCGACGTCGCGAGGGACGGAACCGAAGCGACTGGCGAAGTGCTCGTCGTCGACGACTTCGGCAACTGCATCACGAACGTCCCCGGCGATTTCGTCCGCGGCAGCGAACGTATCGCGGTCGACGGCGAGTCCGTCCCTATCGGTCACACCTTCGAGGCCGTCCCGCGCGGTGACAGACTCGTCACCGTCGGGAGTCACGGCAACGTCGAGTGCGACGTGAACCACGGCCGCGGCGACGAGGCGTTTGGTCTCGCGCCCGGAGACACCGTCAGACTCCAATTCGACTGATGGTCGCAGCAGACATCGACCCCTTTGCGGTCATGAACGTCGTGGGGTTACTCGCGTTTGCCGTCGCCGGGGCGCTCAAAGCCGCAGACGCCGGTCTCGACGTATTCGGCGTGTCGGTCCTCGGTATCGTCACGGCGCTCGGCGGCGGGACGACCCGCGATATCCTCGTCGACAAACTACCCGCCTCGCTCGCGGCGATGTGGGACATGAGCGTCGCGGTCGTCGGCGTCGGACTCGCCATCGTCCTCATTCGCTCGATGGGCGGCCGCGTTCGCGACCACCCGGCGTTCTTAACATCGGACGCAATCGGCCTCTCGGCGTTCGCGGCGACCGGCGCGCTCGTCGGCGTCGACGCCGGTGTCACACCGTTCGGTATCGTCATCCTCGCGACCATCACGGCCGTCGGCGGCGGCTCTATCGCCGATATTCTCATCGGTCGCGTTCCGGTCGTCCTCCGCGACGACTTTTATGCGACACCCGCGGTCGTCGGCGGCCTCGCGTTCCTCGTCGCCCGCGGGCTCGGCGCGCCGACCGGAATTCCCTCTGGGTTGTGCGCCGCGCTCGTGTTCACGGTTCGAATGCTCGCGCTCAAATACGAGTGGCGACTGCCGCAGGTGTGAAAAAGCAACACGAAGTGGCCCGGCGGCGTGGGTGAGACCACCGGAAGTCGATTCGCCTTCGAGCGTCGGGGGCGCTTACTCGGCGGCGATAACGTCGTCGATGCGGACAATCATCGTCGCTGCCTCGGTCGCAGATTCGATGGCCTCGCGCTTGACGGCCGCGGGGTCGATGACGCCGTGTTCGACGGGGTCGCCGATTTTACCCGAGCGGCCGGTCGAGATGATACCGGCGATACCCTCCTTTTCGTAGTGAGAGCGCAGGTCGACGAGCGCGTCGATGGGGTCCATCCCGGTGTTTTCGGCGAGCGTGCGCGGGAGGGCTTCGACCGAGTCGGCGTACGCCTCGACGGCGAGTTGCTTGCGACCTTCGATACCGGCTGCTTCGGAGCGAATACGGTCGGCGATGGCGATTTCGGTCGCGCCAGCACCGGGGACGACGCCGCCCTTGTCAATCGCAGCGGCGACGACATCGACGGCGTCCTCGATGGCTCGTTCGAGTTCGTTGATGACGTGTTCGGTGCCGCCACGGAGGAACAGCGTCACGGACTTGGCCGCCGCCCCGCCCTCGACGAAGGCGAGTTCGTCGTCGCCGAACGCGCGGATGTTGACGGCGTCGACGTGGCCGAGGTCCGAGTCCTCGATGTCGGTGAGCGAGCCGAGACGCTTTGCACCGGTTGCGCGGGCGAGTGCGCGAGCGTCGGAGTTCTTCACGCTCTTGAATGCGAGAATTCCTGCGTCGGCGAGGAAGCCCGCGACGCGGTCGTTGATAGACTTCGTACAGAACACGACATCGACACCGGCGTCCGTGAGCGCCTCCGCGTAGCCGCGGAGTTCCTCGTCCTCGGCGTCGATAGCCGCGGTTAGCTGGTCGACAGAGTTGATGCTGTACTCGGTGTCGGCCTCGCCTTCGCGGACGTCGAGTTTCATGTCGAGGACGGCGACAGTCGCGTCTTCGACCGACCGGGGCATGTTCTCGTTGATGGGTTCCTTGTCGAGGACGACGCCTTCGACGAGTTCGGTCGCGGACGACGATGCGCCCGTGCGGGTGAGGACGCGAACGTCCTCGTGGTGGAACGTGCCGTCTCCGTCCTCGTGGGCCATCTGGACCGCCTTGACGACGTGTTTCGCGAGCACGTCGGCAGTCACGTCACCGGTCCCTTTGCCGGTCATGGAGGATTCGGCGACCTTCCGAAGGAGGTCGTCGTCGAGGTCCGCTTCGAGGACCATGTCGTCGATTGCGGTCTGCGCAATGTGAGCGGCCTCGGTGTACCCTTCGACGATGACGGTTGGGTGGAGGTCGTCGTCGAGGAGGTTTTCGGCGTGGGCGAGGAGTTCACCAGTCAGAACGGCTGCGGTGGTTGTCCCGTCACCGACTTCCTCTTCTTGCGTCTCGGCGACTTCGACAATCATCTGCGCGGCGGGATGCTCGATGTCCATCTCTTCGAGGATGGTCGCACCGTCGTTCGTGATGACGACCTCTCCCGAGGAGTCGACGAGCATCTTATCCATTCCGCGCGGACCAAGTGTGGTCCGTACGGCTTCAGCGACAGCCTTCCCGGCACGGATGTTGGAGTCCTGTGCGGACCGTCCGTGGGTTCGCTCTGTTCCCTCTGCGAGGATGTACATCGGTTGCTGCATTCGTGAAGACATGTTGATACCTCAAGCGATACCAACGATTGCAGTTCTATAAATAGATTTCGGCGGCAGTGGAACACCAAATCACACGATAGAGCGACAGTTAGACGGAATATCGGCGGAAACAGTACATATTGACGGTCCAACAGGATTGGGCTGGAATTCGGATGAACGCCGTGGCTGTTCGCAAGAGCGTATCGACTCACGTGGGTGTCGTCGGACCCACGATTCAGGAGTGCTCGCTACTCGTCTACGTGGTCAACGGTGAGTGTGCCGTCACCGAACAACGAGACGAGATAGCCAGCGTAGTGAAATGTGAGATTACGAGACGGGTCGGCGGAAGAGCCGAAAAGTAAGTCGAGTGCCTCTGGGTCCACGCCAACTTCTGCCAGCGGTGGGAGGTCGAGCGGACTGTGTTCAGTGGCTGTCGCAATAGCCGAGGTGACCGCGACAGCGACCTCTTCGTATCGGTTGACAGAGGTGGTTACCACGGACCCAGCACCGTTGTCGAGCGGGTCGTCCATACTGTCCGAAACGGAGGTGTACTACCTATGGATGCGGGTTGATTATGTAATCCGTTCATCGTAGGACGACTCGTTACGAATTCGCTCTGCGAGCGTCCGGTAGGCCCTGCGTAACCGGGCCGCTACCGCCTGCCGTGAGATATCGAGTTCGTCACCGAGTTCGTCCAGTGACGTTCGTCGATGTTCGTCGAAGTACCCTCGTTCGAGTGCGAGAAGCAGTGCTTCCAGTTGGTGACTGGTCAGTCCGTCACTCGCAGGTTCCTCATCGGCCGCGAGCGGCGTGATTCGGTCGACCTCAGTTTCGAGACCGCGTTCGGTCCAGTCGCGCCGAAGGGCGGTCAACATACCGTGAGAAGGAATGCGAAATCGGAGCCACCACGAGTCCGTGGCTGACAGACATTCGAGGAGCACGATGGGTCGTTCCGCCAAGCTGGCAAAGACCGGATTCCGGTCGAAATTCCACTCGACGCTGTAAAGTGCGCCATCAGGGACAGTCTCGACGAGTCTGAGACTGTCGATATCTGGAGCGGAGTCAGCCGCAGTTCCGAACGTACGGGCGTCCGGGCCTCGAACCCAGATGAACGGAGACGTGTCCGCAGACGTGGGTATCGACGGCTCCAGTTCGAGTTCGAAGTCGTGCTGTTCGACCAGCCGACCAAGAGGGAGTTCAGACAGCGGGGTGACGACCTCTACGATGAGGCACACGCACTTATGTTCGCAAGGATAGGACAAAAGGCTGCGTCTTAGGGTCCTGCCAGATTCTTTTGAAGAAATGACTGTCAGGCCCACATATCTGTCCAAAATTGTTATTTGACAGACAATAATTGGATAAAATTTGTCTCAGAGCGGCGAACGATTCTACAACCTATTTGGCGGATACCACTGAGTGACACCACGATGCTGGAGTTGGAACACGGATTCAGGGTTGTCGACGTAAACGCTCGCCTCGACCCCGACGAGCAATCGGTCGCGACGCGCGGGAGAGACATCACCCCGGAGCGATTGGAGCGCGAACTACATCAGGCAGGTGTCGTTCGTGCCGTTGTCTCACCGGGCGCACAGCCGGTCGAACAGAGCTACTTACGGCCGAACAACGCGGTTGCACGGATGAGCGTCGACCGCCCGTTTCTCGCATTCGCACGCATCAACGGGCCACGGGACCCGAGCGGGCGTGCGTCCGCTCGACTTCGGAACCTGACAACATCGCGAGGGGAGCACCACGCCGACCCGGATGATATCGAACAGTACGCCTACGACGACCGCTTCCACGGGTTCCGTCTCGCACCGTCGGTCGACGGTCTCCCCGACGAAGAGACGCTCGAAATGTTGGAGGATGTCGGCCTTCCCGTGTTCGTCCACTGCGGCCAAGTGTTCGAACCGAGCGCCGTCGCCGAGGCACTCCTTGGTCGGTTCCCGGTCATTCTCTCGAGTTTCGGTGGCTTCCCGCTCGACCAGAGCCTGATGCACGAAGCCATCGACCTGCTCGACGGCCACGACGACCTCTATCTCGACACGAGTTTCGTCCGCTACCGGAGCGTCCTCGAACGGGCGCTTCTCGAACATCCCGACCGCGTCCTATTCGGCAGCGGTGCGCCGGAAACGCACCCGAACGTGGGTGTCATGGAGATTCTGACGCTCGACGTATCGGAAGATGCGCTGGCGAAGGCGTTCTCGAAGAACGCAACCCGCGTTATCTCGGCACTCGCGCCGGGAGAACTGTAGTCGGGGCACTCACGAGCTTACATCTACCCGATACCGGTTTGATAGCTTTCGTCCGCGCCTAGCGCCAGTCGTACCGGGCAACTGCGCGGTCTGCCCGCTTGGAACAGCCGTGCGGGTTTCGCGTCCGCGACCGGTCACGAGCACGGGCGACCATTCCGTCGGAGGCACCCGTTGCAATACCGATACCAACGTCGCGGCCGGTTCCAGCCCAGCCAGAGGGCGTCACGTCGCCTTTGACGACGCCGAGTGCAGCATCAATTCCATCAGAAATAGCGTGTTTCGCCGTCCGTTTGACCGTCCCCGGCCTGATACCGTAGTTTTTCACGAGTCGATAGGTCAAGGCTCGATACTTCCAGCCCCAGTCGTGCTCCGAGATGCCACCATCGGCTTCGAACTCGCGTCGGACACACATCTCCGGTGCCCAAGCCACGCTTCGGCCGAAGCCGGCGAGTCGATGCGCCGCGTCGCGGGCACCGCCTGTTTCGAGGTACTCGTCAAATCCGTCGAGTGAGTCGAGCACCTCACGGCGGAAGGCAACGTTACCACCGTTGAAGTAGGTGACTTCGCGACCGACAATCGTGTTCTCTTCGAGCGATTCGGTCGTCATCCCGTTTCGGAGCGTCTGGTGCATCGGCCCTGTGACGACATCCGCCGACTCGATTCCGTCTTCGAGCGCCGACAGCCACGGTGGCTCGACCGAGAGGTCGTATCTGAGAAGGGCCACCACGTCGCCGGTTGCAACTTCGATACCGGCGTTTCGAGCGACGTTGAGGTTTCGGTCGGAGAGTTCGATGAGAACGTCGACATCGTCGCGTTCTCGTACCATCCCGGTTGTGCCGTCGGCCGACGGACCGTTGACGACGACGATTTCGGCGTCGGGGGCGTGCTCTGCTAGCGCATCAAGGCTAGCGGCGAGCTGGTCCCGACCGTTGAGAGTCGGGAGCACGACCGAGAGGTCCATACGGGACACTTGCGATGGACGTACTTAAATGTGAATCGAGAATCGTGGTAAAATCACCCGTGTCACGGCGTCACTCGGCGTCGCTCGCTCGAGTCGCCGCGCGGGATGAATCGTCTGCATCGGCGGTGACGCGCGCATTCCAGTACGACACTGAAGCGAGGTCGTCACCGAACGACGTCTCGCCGACCGTGAGGTCGAGCGAGCGGAAGGGTTGTGCGATGCCGTTCGGAACCTTCCGGTAGAATCCGAACGGGATGACGAAGTCGTGTTTCGCATCCGCGAGTTCGAGTCCCGCGTCGTTGAGGAGACGACCGACACCGTCGTTCGAATAGAGACGAGAGCCCATCGGGAGCAGCCAGTTGTAGGCGACCCGGAGGCTCTTGTCGTTGAACGTGTCGAAAAACACCTGTTCTTTCGAGACACGCGCCATTTCGGCTAAGAACTTCGCCGGGGTGTCCGCGAGGTGGAAAAAGCGCATGGCGAACACCGCGTCGAAGTGATTGTCGGGGAAGGGAAGCCGCGCCGCGTCGCCGCGAAGGAACTCGATACGGTCGGCAACGCCTGCTGCGCGGGCCTTCTCCCGCCCCTGTACCATCATCGCCCGCGAAATATCCAGTCCGACGACGCTCGCCCCCTCTTGAGCGAGCATCACGGTGAATCGACCAGTTCCACAGGCGATTTCGAGGATATTCTTGTCCTCGACGGGACCGAGAGCCGCGAGGACTGCCTCTTTTTCTCGCCGGTCGATGAGCCGACCGCCCTTGGAGAACCGCTTCGAGTCGTACTCCTGGGCGACCTCGTCGGCCTGGTACCACTCCTTTCCTTTCACGCTACGCATACTCGCAGGGGGGACGGTAAAACGGTACTGGATACGCTGTGCGGGAAGGGGATACGCTTTCCACGCCCGAGAACGTACCATGGTATATGCCAACGTGCCATCATTGTGGTTCGGAATACGAGGCGAGTGAGTTGACGCGCCACGTCGTCGAAGACTGGCTCATCGTTCACTGTCCCGACTGTCACGCGCCGATGGGACGCTATCAGTCCAGTCAACCTGCCGTCGATACGCTGCGACAATCAGAGTGATAGCCGCGCCGTGTGCCGATTATCGTGACACGAGAGCATATTTATATGTGTATAAGGTCTCTGGATTGTTTTGTCACACTTGAAGCTAACCCTTAACACAGAGAAACCACCTGTCATGGGTATGAGCACCACTACTGCAGAGCCAGATACTGAAGACTTGCTCTCGGAAGCCGAGTTCCGGGACCGTCTCCGCGAACTACCCCCGAGCGCAAAGCTCGTCGCAAAAGTCCTCGAGAGCGATGCGCCGCTCTCGCAGGGTCAACTCGCGGAAGAGTCGCTACTGCCGGACCGCACCGTCCGCTACGCGCTCAACCGTCTCGAAGAGTCCGACCTCATCGGCTCGCGTTACTCCTTCAAGGACGCGCGCAAGCAGGTCTACTTCCTCAACACGTGAACGCGGACGACTACCTCGACACGTAAGCGCGGACGACCACCAACGCCCGCGGGGGCGCACCCCGCAGACCAAGCCACCATTTCTCCCGAACCCGATAAACCAGCGGCGAGCGTAGCCGACGGCATGCACATCACGTGCGTCTCGGTACCCGTCTCGACCCGCGCGCCGACCGGCGCGACGAACGCCTATCTCGTATCCGACGAGAGTCGGCAGTCCGACGGACTCCTCGTCGACCCCGCCACTCGAACCCCTGAACTCGACTCGCTGGTCGAATCCGGCGTGACGCACATCGCCGTCACGCACACCCACCCTGACCACGTGGGCGCTGTCGCCGACTACGCCCACGAGACCGGCGCGACCGTCTGGTGCCGTCGCGGCTACGAACGTCTCTTCGCCGAAGCGACCGGCGTCTCCCCGGACAGAACCTTCGTCGAGGGGACGACCATCCCCGTCGGCGCGGGCGTCGAAGTCCTCGATACGCCGGGCCACGCCCGCGACCACGTGGGCTTCGTCGTCGGTGACGACTGCCTCTGTGGAGACCTCGCGGTCGCCGAGGGGAGCGTCGTCGTCGGTGCACCGGAAGGCGACGTGCGGGCGTACCTCGTCGCGCTCAGGCGGCTCCACGCCCGGAACCCGGGCAGGCTGCTGCCCGGTCATGGTCCCGAAGTCGAAGATTCGCGCACGACACTCGCCCGACTCGTCGCGCACCGAAACAGCCGCGAGGAGAAGGTTCTCGACGCGATACGGGCGGGCAACGAGACACCCAACGCCGTGACCGACGCCGCGTACGACAAGGACATTACCAGTGTGCGCGACCTCGCTCGTGCGACGGTCGTCGCCCACATCGAAAAACTCGCCGCCGAGCGTCGCGTCCGGTGGGACCCGGTCGAGGGGCGAGTTACCCCCGCGTAGAACCGCGCCGCTCTTGCGTCTCGCGCCCGCACCACGGGTATGAACCTCGAAGCCGAACTCGCCCGCGCCCGTGACCTCGACGTGTCGGAGTTGGCCGACGCCATCGAGTCCATCGGCTTCGAATGCACACGCTGCGGTGCCTGCTGTAAGGGGTACGAGACCGACGACGGCCCCGAGCCACATACGGCGACCGTCTTCCCCGACGAGGTTCGAGGCCTGCAGGAAGGGGCCGACGAGAACTACGACTGGCGCGACGTGGCCAGACCGATGCCGTACGGACTCACCGATGGCGACGACGGTCTCGAAGGCGAGACGTTCGAGTGGGCGCTCCAGACGAGTGCCTGCGGCGACTGCCGATTCTACGAAGAGGACGAAACCGGACAGGGGGCCTGTCAGGTCCACGACAACCGGCCGCTTATCTGCGAGACGTATCCCTTCAGCGTCGACCTCGGCGGCACGAGCCAACCCATGGGTGAAGCCGTCGATGAAGAAGGAATCGTCCGGGCACACGAGTGCGAGGGACTCGGTCGAGACATCTCCCGGGAAGACGCGGAGGAGCTGGCGCGAGCGCTCAAAGAGCGGGCGGTTCGCGAGTTAGAAGAAGCACGCGCCGTCGCCGACGCCTACGAACCGGTCGAAACGGATGCGGGAGAGGTCGTCGTCCACGACTCAGAAGGGGCGAAACACCCCGACGGAACGTCGATTCCGGAGTGAAATCTCACGGACGGCGGTACATCTTTAACACTCCGGACTGACCACATATTGGAGGTCTTACGGTGGAAATCTCAGATAAACTCCTGTGTCTGTTCAATGCTGACGTTCGCACCGAGGACGACCGATACGTCGTCGAAATCCCTCGTCGCGAAGTCGAGGCCGGTGCTATCGAAGCCGATGAAACGTATCGCGTCGCACTCATCTCTCGCGAGACGCACGAGACCGTAGAGTCCGAATCGAACGGCGGTGCTACCCCATCCGCCGAACCACAGCCCCCGGTCGAACCCGGAGAGCTTCGCTACGTCGAAATCGAGGACATCGGCAAGCAAGGGGACGGCATCGCCCGCGTCGAACGCGGCTACGTCATTATCGTCCCCGAGACCGACGTCGGTGAGCGCGTCAAAGTCGAAATTACCGAAGTCAAGTCCAACTTCGCCGTCGGCGAAGTCGTCGAAGACGACTTCTAACGCGACGCTTCTTTCGAAATCGACGCGTCTGCATTTCGTCGATTTCTCCGTTTCTGTCCGAGCGATAGAGCGACTAATGCACCACCATATTTACAAAAATACATTACTGGAAACAATCATTTTATCCCCCTTCGAAGTTGCCGTTGATGGCAACAGCACGGTCAGTAATCTGGCGATATTACGCCTATCGGATAACTGGGGCAACCGGCTTTTACCTCCCCGTCAGCATTCTCTATCTCCGCCACCAGGGGTTTGGCTTGGCATTTATCGGCGTGGCACAGGCGGCGTTTCTCTTCGGGATGGTTATCGCGGAGATTCCGTCGGGGTATCTCGGTGACAGAATCGGTCGGCGGGCGAGTCTCGCGGTCGGTAACACGCTTCGCGCTTCGGCCATGGTCGGACTCGTCCTTGCCTCCTCGCCAGTCGCCTACCTCGTCGTGAAAGTCGTCTGGGCGTTCGGCTGGGCGTTCAGGTCGGGAACGCAAAACGCGTGGCTTTACGAACTCCTCAAGCAGTATTTCGACGAGTCGGAGTACGCCCGCATCGAGGGACGCGGCAAGATGGGATTGTTGATAACGTCCGCGGCGACCGCAATCGCGGGCGGGTATCTCTACAGCATCGACGCCGCGCTTCCCTTCGTGGTCAACGCCGCACTCGCCGCGCTCGGTATCCCGATTCTGTACACGCTTCCGGCTGTCGGCGACGGGTCAGCTGATTCGGACGACCCCGGCGGCTCGAACGACTCCGTCTTCACCGTCCGCGAGGCAGTCCATATGCTTCGCGTCCAAGCGAAACGACCGGCGGTTCGATGGCTCGTCGCCTACGCCGCGCTGTTCAACGGCCTCTTCGGGATGACCCGAACGTTCGAACAACCCGCGCTCGACAGCCTCGGTGTCTCGGTCGTCGGGTTGGGCGTGCTGTACGCCGGGTTCAAACTGGTCTCGGCCGGTGCCGCCTCGACCGTCGGCGTGCTCGAAGAGAAACTCGGTATCCGCAGAACGTTCGCACTTCTTGGCCCTCTCTTCGGCGTCGTCTACGCGAGCATTGCGCTCACCCCACTGTTTTTGGTACCGATGCTCTTCCTCTATCGGAGCACCCGCGTCGTTATCGCTCCGCTCCGCAATCAGTACCTCAACGACCGACTCGGCGATGTCGGACGGGCGACTGTCCTCTCGGGTGCGTCGATGGTCCTCTCGACGGCGAGTGGACTCGCCAACCTCGCCGGCGGGGCAATTGCAGACTCACTCGGCCCGGTGACGTTCCTTCCGTGGGCGGGGCTTACCGTCGCCGGCGCGGCGGGAGTCCTCTGGGTCGCAACCTCGCCAGTTCGGTCTTCCGACGACTCCACTCGGACTGACCCCACCGGGGCCGTCAGCACAGACTGACTCGGCACTCGACGCGGAACAGACCACACGTGCAAGTGAACGACCACGACCCACCACAGTTTCGAGTGAATGGGAGAGCACGCTTGCAAGTGAAGAGGAGAGAAAGAGACGTTCTGTCGCTTACTGAACGTACTTCGAGAGGTCTGCATCGACGTCGACGCTTCCCATATCCCCGACGTCTCCATACGGTCGATTCACCACGATGTCGCCCGCGGTGGACCGTCCGATACCGGGGATAGCTGTGAGTTCGTCCATCGAGGCCTCGTTGAAGTCGAGCGGGAAGGGGACGCCCGTAACCGACCGGTAGCCGTGGTCGACGACGGCCACGTCGATGTTCTTTCCAAGGTCTCGTTCACCCGGAATTCCGACCAAAAGCGGGTACGTCCCGAGTTGGCGGCCGAACGTCCGGCCGTCTTGGTGGTACTCCAGATGGACGTTCGGGAGAACCGTCCCCGGCGGGGCGACCCGTCGGAGCATCGGCCGGTCGATTTCCTCGCGGACTTCCTGTTTGTACGTCTTGAACAGTTGCTTGTGGTCGCGGGCGATGTCAGCGCCGGTGTCGGACATGTCCGTCCCGTCGAAGGCCATGACCTGCCGGATGTTGATGCGGCGGACCATCAGCCCCTCGTCGTAGACGCGCTGGAGGAATCGCTTGTTGTGCTCGAAGGTTTCCTCGCGTTCGCCCTTCAGGCCGTGCAGGAGATTGATTCCGGGAAGGAGTTTCGGCAAGCGGTTTGCGGCGTCGGGACCGTGTGTCGGTGCGTCGGCCGGGTCGTCGCCGGGTCGCCACCCGGCAACCTCGTTGACGATTTTGACCGCCTCGAAACACTCGTCGGCGGAGACGTTGAGGTTGTTCTCCTCTTGCACCACGGGGTCGGCCGATTCGAGACCGAACGCCGCGGTGTCGCCCGCCGTGTTGTGCTCGGCGATGATACTGAGGGCTTCGCGGGATTTCTCGGGCCACCCGACGATGGTGATGGGATTGACGTTGTCGAGGTGGAGCGTCCCGAGGTCCGGTGCGACCTCTCGAATCCCGCCGTAGAGACGGCGAAGCGCGTCCGGGTTCGGGGCTTCGCCATCGCCACCGAACGCGAGAATATCGGCCTGTCGGCCGAGACGGAAATGTCGCGCACCGCGGTTGTAGAGGTTCTCTACCTCCTTGACGACGGAGTCGGCGGTTCGGAACGCGGGATTTCCGTACAGCGGTTCGGTACAGAACGAACACCGGTAGGCACACCCGCGGGAGGTCTCCATCTCACAGATGAGGTACTCCGGATGGTTGGGGTGCTGTTCGACGACGAACGCGCCCTTTGCGGCCCAGCGGTCGAGTTCCTCGTTGTCGCGCATCCGGTTGCCGAAGCCTTCGAGTCCGGAGTCGATGAGGTCGTAGGTGGCCGCCTCGATGTCGCCTTTGGCGACGAAGTCGTAGTCGAGGTCCTTGCGCTCCATGTCCTGTCCGCCGGCGTTTTCGTCGCCGACGCCGAAGCGAATCGGGCCACCCATGAGCGCCGTGCCCTCGGCGACCCACGCGAGTTCGCGGACTTCGTCGGGTTCGGCGGGCGTGCCGCCCACGTACTTGCCGGGAACGGTCATGCCGCCGATGTAAATCATGAGGTCGGCGTCAGCCACGTCGCGCCACTTCTGTCGGTCCTCGCGGAGTTCGTCGATGGTGTGGTAGACGACGTTGGACTCTGGGACGCCCGCGTCGACCACCGCACCCGCGGTGAATCTGGGATACGTCGAGATATACGGCGGCACGCCGAAGTGCGCCGGTTCGTCGACGTATCCGTCGACGATAGTCACGGTGAGGTCGGCGGGGTCGGTCATCGGTCGCGGTTCGCGTTCGACGCTGAAAACGCAACCGGTCGAGCGGCGCTGTCTCCGTGCGCCCAGAGAGACCGTATGGAGGGAATAGACGCCCGGAGACGGTCCACGAGGTTCCGACTCCCGCGCGTTTATGAGCGTGGGAACGCAACGGATGGACATGCCCGCGACCCTCGAAGTCAAGTGCACCAACGAGGACTGCGAGCTCGATATGTTCGAGCTGCATTACACCTACGACATGCCCGACGACGTGACGGTGGCGGACTTCTCCTGTCCGTACTGCGGCGAACAACGGTTTTTAGAGGAGATTGAACTATGAGTGACCTCCGTAAATTCGGCGAGTCAGCCGCCAACGCCGTCCTCGAACGGGTCGGCCGCGGCGTCAGCCAGATGCAAGAGTACAAGCCGCTCGCGTACGACCTCCTCGAATCCGAGGACGCCTACCTCGTCGTCTTCGATGCACCCGGTGCCCGCGCCGAAGACGTACAAGTCCGCTTCCTCGACGGCGAAGTCGAAATCCGCATCGACCGCTTCCGCGACTTCCACGAGGGCTTCGAGATGCGCTTCCCCGGTCGCGGTCTCACTCTCTCCGGTAGCGCTGCACTCCCCTCCGATGCGGCGGTCGAAGCCGCAGAGGGAACCGCGACGGTCAACAAAAACGGTACGCTCGAAATTCGGATTCCAAAGGACGGGCGGGCGAGCGACATCGCCGTCACGGAACAAGCAGACGAAGAAGAGACGAGAGACGAAGAAGAGACGACGCCCGACGAAGCGTCGGAAGACGGTTTCGGCGACGTAGACGGCCGAGACGCCTGAAGTTCGCTTATTTTAGCATCCGTCGTCGCTGCCGTCGTTGTCGTCGTTGTCGTCGTTGTCGCCATCGCCGACATCACTGTCGCCATCGTCGCCCTCGCCGTCGAGTGTCATCCCCTCGACCACCGTAAACGACTCGTCGCCGTCGAATCGACTCGGGTCGAACGCTTTCGGAATCGACCCACGTCCGTCTCCGAGCACCGCTTCCGCGAGGGATTCGCCCATCGCTGGTGCCCACATGAACCCGTGGCCGTGCCAGCCGGTGGCGACGTAGACACCATCCACAACCTCGCCGACGAGCGGGTTGTTGTCCGGCGTCGAGCCACAGAGACCGGCCCACGCTCGCCCGAGTTCCGGGTCGAGTTTGGTCCGGTGGCGAGCGGTATCGAGTGCGTCCTCGATGAACCAGTCGTCCGCCGCCGGGTCCCAGTCGTCCGAGTCCGCTTCGACCGCCTCGACGCCGTCACCAGCGAGGACGCCAGCGGGATGCGGTCGGAGATACGACCCGTCGGTCGCGTCGTAGACGATAGGACCGCGGTAGTCGCACTCGCCGACGAGCGCCTGTGCCCGGTATGGTTTGAGCGCGATTAGGTAGCCAGCGTCGGCAAGGAGACAGCGCGAATCGATACCCGCCGCGACCACGACGGCGTCGAACCGGGCGGATAGCTCGTCGGTGACGACAACAGTCGGCGGCTCGGCGCGGACCGCTACTTCGTCGCCGACGCGGAACTCGACGCCGGCGCGCTCGCATTTTTCTACGAACAGGTCCACGTAGGCCACCGGGTCGGCCCACCCGGCGTTCTCGGCGACGCCCGCGAGTGCAATGTCGTCAGTGCGGATGGGAAATCGCTCGCCCAACTCGGCGGTGTCGACCAGTGAAACGTCCCGGTCGTGGACCCGCATTCGTTCGACCGACTCCGTGAGCGCGGTTGCCGCCGACTCGTCGCCCTCGCGGGCGAGAAACACGTAGGGCGTCTCGTGAAAGACGAACTCGCCGTCGCCCGAGAGCGACCTGAATCGGTCCATCGCGCGGTCGGCGACCGACACGTCGATGTCCTCGGCGTAGGCGTCGTAGCAGATGCCCGCAGCGCGGTCCGTCATCCCGGAACCCGGCTCGTCACGCTCGAACAGCGTAACCTGCGCGCCACGGCTGGCAAGGTCGTACGCGGTCGTCAGACCGACCGCGCCCGCACCGACGACGGCAACTCGCTCGGGACTGCCCATACCCGCTGCTAGTCGGCGAAGGACTTGAAAGGCGAGCAAATCAGAGCATTGTCGACCGTTTCTGTTCAGAGGCCGCCCTGTGTTGCAGTCAATGCGGCGGTGTACGTACCAGACGCTCTTCGGTTGTGTGGTCGTACTGCCTCTCCAGTTGTGTGGTTGTGCTATCGAGAAGCGCGATTGCAGCCGCTCACGAGTATTAGAGAGACAGGGTAGGTTGACCAGCAGTAACCCACGTGGAAACCACGGGGTCGAAAGGAGCCGTCCAACCGTGCTGTCCTCTTATCGTCTCTGTCGTCGCTACAAAACACCTCCGGTCCTCGAATCTCGTCCCTTCAGTCCTCGAATCCGGCTGTCGTCGCCGCTCTCGGGAGCGAGCACGGTGCGAACAGAAAAAGCGAAGCGGGTGAGAGAGCGTCGCAGTTACTCGACGAACTCGTCCACGCCGCGGGCGGGGTAGCCGACTACGAGGTCGATACCGACCTCGCGGAGGTCGTCCACGCGGCGGCGAACGTCCGCGACCGACCCGATGAGGGCGTAGTCGCGGGCGGCCTTCAAGAGCACCTCGCGGGCGCGACCCTCGGCGGACGAATCGGTGGGTGCGTCGTCAGGGAGCGCGCGAGCGACGGGTCGCCGCCGGGAGACGTACGCGCCGACAGCGTCGAGAATCTCGTCTTCGTCGTCGGTCAGGACGGTTGGCGCGTAGAGGGCGACTTCGCCATCGTACCCAGCCGACCTGAGTGCGCGAACGTCTCTGCGGGTCGACCGCGAGAGCAGTTCGTACTGCGTGCCGCCCGCTGCGAGGGCGATTCGCTCGATTCCCTCAGTGCCGACCCACGCATCGGGGGCGCGCTCTCGCGCGGCGCGGAGCCGAGGAGCAACCGCACGGCGTTTCTCGTCGTCGGTCAGATAGGCGGCGTGCCCCGCTACCAACACCTGCCGAATTCCGGCCGGGAGCCGGTCGTACAGCGAGTCGTCGCCGAGCGGGTCGAACCCGTCGGCTCTGACTGGCGTGGTCAGTCTGATTTCTTTCTCCGCCGCGAGCGCAGCAAGGACGCTCTCATCGGGCAGTCGCTCCCGACCCTCGTAGTCGATAGCGACAATGTCCAAGGGGACCTCCAGCGCCCGGCGCACGTCGCACTCGGCGGGTTTGAGTGCCACGGCGTCTAAGCCGGCGTTCGAGACCGCACGCTCGGCGGTCAGCATGCTATCACCACAAAAATTTCAGTACCGTCGCGGAACGCGATCCATCGTCTGTGCGACCATGTGAAAGCGGATAGCGTGGATGGAGGCAAAACCCTGTCGGTGACGGCGACGCTGGCGCACCTCGGAGGGACTTATATACCCTGTCGGTGACGAGGTCGGAAGCAATCGTTAGCGGTGTGATAGGACCTCAGAATCGCTCTATCTCGGGAATCGAAGCTTGAACCACCGGAATTTTCAAAACTACTCAATTACAGAATTAGAGTAATATTCGAAAATTGCGCGTGAAGCCCTCAGTAGACTGGTTTCGGTCGTTCCCAGTTCCATAGATTCGAAAATCACGCACCCGTTATATGCGGTCTCCGGGCGACGTTTCAATTGTAAGGTGAATCACGATGACCGCAACCGGACAAATCAAAATGCTGGGGAACCGCATGGACTTCGACTACTCGCAGGGCGCAACGGGCTACGTGCTCGTGCTCACTCGTCTCATCACGGGGTACTGGTTTCTCCACGCGGGGTGGGGAAAGCTAACCGGACCTGAGGCGTTCGACGCCGGCGGGTGGCTCATCAACGCAACCGGTGGCTCGCCAATCCACGGGTTCCTCCTGTGGGCAGGCCAGACCCCGTGGATGCTGGAGTTCACCAACTTCATGATTCCGGCCGGTGAGTTCCTCATCGGTCTCGGACTCCTCGTCGGGGCGCTCACCCGTCTTGCTGCCTTCTTCGGCGGCCTCCTGATGGTGTTCTTCTACCTCGGAAACGCCGACTGGGGACACGGACTGGTCAACGGCGACCTCTTCGGCCTCATGATGTTCGTCATCGTGGGCACCCTCGCCGCGGGTCGTATCTACGGTCTCGACGCCATCATCGAAAAGACGGAGTTCGTCCGGCAGCACCCCGCGCTGAAGTACCTCCTCGGCTGAGGCGGTTCGGAAGCGGTCAGAAGGGGTTGTCGGGGCACGACGCTGTTTTTTGAGTACGACAACACGAGAGCGCCAGCAGTGCGATGCGACGCTTCGAGACGACAGTCTGAGCGTTGCTCAGTGTCGGCTACGTGTGTGATACAAAATCGTCTTCTACCCGTTCTACACGGGGTAATCCGCGTCGGGGTCAACCACACGGTCCACCTCGGACGGGACTTCCCAGTCGGTGGTGAGTTCGAGTAGTTGGACGAGCATGCGTCCAGTCGCACCCCAGACGGTGTAGCCGTCGACGTGGAAAAAGTGGAGTCGAATATCGCCGTACTTCGGGTGGTCGCGGCGTTCCGACTCGTAGTTCGAGCGGTCGGTCAGGTCGTCGACCGACAGGACCGCAATCTCAGCCACTTCCCGATAGTCGGGTTCGTATTCGCGGTCGGGGATGGTGGCTACGAACGGAGTGACGGCGTAGTCCGTCACGGTGAGGATATCGTCTATTCGCCCGTGGAACGTCGCTTCCTCGGGCCGCAGTCCGATTTCTTCGTTGGACTCTCGCAGGGCCGTCGCTTGCAAACCCGTGTCGCTCGGTTCGCGCCCGCCGCCGGGAAAACTCATCTGCCCGGGATGCTCACCGAGGTGGTCGGCCCGCTTCGTAAAGAGGATGTGCGGCCGACCGGCGCGGAACACGACCGGAGCGATAACGGCCGCTCGACGCCCTGCATCGACGGTTACCGACTCATGTCGAGAGACACCCGCGAGGTCCATCGTCACGACTTGTAAAGGGATGCCGAGACTTAGGCCTGCCCCTCTTCAGCCAGTGCCACGTCGAGTCGTTCTCGGATGGACTCGACATCCGTGTTCGCCCACGCTTCGAGGTCGTAGGTCACATCGAGCAGCCGTGCGATTTCGTCAGTGTCCTCCGACTGGACTGCCTTCGCGGCCGCCTTGCGGAGACGGGATTCGACCTGTGCAGCCAGTTCGTCCCGTGGGACTTCGCGCATCGGGTAGTCGAGAATATGCGGGAGGTCTTCCGCCCGCGGCGGGAGCGTCGGGAACGCCAGCGGTCCGACCGTTAGTAATTCGGAGTCCGTATCGGGAGCGATATCGCCCCCCTCTTCTGTCGTCTCGTAGGAGACGAGGTAGTACGCGTCTATCGCGTCCGAAATCGCGCCCGTGAGGGCGCTCGTATCCGTCTCGCTTCCCTGCTTGAATGCAAGTTCGTCCAGTGCGGTTTCGAGTTCCTCGCGGGTGAGCGCGCCGAAGAGGTCGACGACGCCCGCGAGGTCGTCGTAAGTGGATTCGCTCATTGGTTCACCTCTACGGTGTTCATTGGTTCACCTCTACGGTGTTCATTGGTTCGTCTCCTCGCGTATCTCTTCGAGGTCGGCGCGGGCGGCCGCAAATACATCGTCCGGCGATAGCGACGTGTCTTCCCACGCCGGGAGCCTCGTGTCTTCGTCGGGTGCTGAAATCGCCTGTGCGTACGTCTCGACCTGTTCGCGTTCGTTGTTTCGGTCGTACTCGAAGCCGTTGAACGCCGCGTCGGCGGCGTACTGTTCGACGAGTCGGTTCCCGGCTTCGCGGTAGCGGTCGGCGAGGGTTTCGAAGTCGACGCTGCCGCCGTTCTCGACGACGGTTCGAAGGAGCGTCCGCCCGACCGATTCACTCATGTCGGAGAGCCCAGTCGGGCCGCTGACCGACCGGTGGTCGTGTTCGTACTCGCCGAGGTCGACCTGCGCGCTCCGGTCGAAGCCGGCGTGTTCGAAGGCGTCGCCGAGCGTGCCGACTTCGAGTCCCCACTTCCGCGGCGACCGAATCTTCATCGCGAGGTCGGCGGTCATCGCGAACTCGCCGGCGAGCGCGTACCGGAAGGAGTCGAGGTAGCGGACGATAGGCACGTCCGTCTCGTCTCCGAGTGTGCGAACGAGCGGGGCATAGAACAGCCTGAACAGTCGTCCGTACAGTTTCCCGTCTTCGACGCGGGCGTAGTAGCCCTTCGAGAAGTCGTGGCCGTGGGCGAGCGGGAAGAGCAGTCGCGGGACGTAGCGCTCGTCGTAGGTCTTCGTGTCCGCGTCGTGGACGACGACGTAGTCCTCGCGGGCGGCACAGCCGAGAGCTAACCACACGTCGCGACCCTTTCCGCGCTCGCCGTTGATGCCATGTGCTTCGAGCAGTTCGGCGACACGAGGACCGTCGCACCAGATTACGTCGAGCGGCAGGTCGAACTCGTCTAGCCAGTCCGCGAAGGGACCGACGCGGTCTGCAGGTGCGCGGAGGGGAACGACGACCCGTGCCGGCGAGAGCGACGCAAGCGTCGAGAGGACGCGGTCGGCGGCGAGACCGGCGTACTCCCGTTCGGTCATGGGAACGACCACGGCGGCACGGTCGGTCGGGGCGTCGGGGACCGTGCCGGAGAGGTCGTGGAGCGTCGTGACCCGCTCTTGTACGTACTCCATCGTGTCGGTGGTAGAACTGGGTGAGCAAAAGTGCGGCGAGAGTGGAGTAGCAAAAGTGCGGCGAGAGTGGAGTAGCAAAAGTGCGGCGAGGGTCGACTCGGTCGCCGAAGTCCACATTTTGGGCCCGGGTGCGTCGCGGCAGGTGTCAGTTCGGAATCCGTCCGGTGCGCTGGAGAACGACCAGTCCGGTGACGACGGCGGCGAGACCGAGCGCGAACCCGATAAACACCTCGTCGAACGAGTAGCCGATGTCGGTCAGATAGCCGACTGCTCCCGACCCGCTCGCCTGGAAGACCATCATTCCGAACGAGTAGACGGAGTAGGCGCTTCCGCGACTCTCGTCGGGGAGCGTGTCGAGGAGGTAGGCGTCGAGCGCCGGAAAGAGACTGTGGATGACGTAGCCGACGATGGCCGTAACGACGACGAGGGCGATAAGTCCGGTCGTCTGCGTGAGGACGAAGACGGATAGTACAAAGGAGACGAGAACGCCGAGGATGTACGGCACTCGCGGGAGTTTGTCGGCGAGGCGGCCCGAGAAGAAAAAGGCCGGGACGCCCGCGCCGAAGACGACGGTGAGCATGTTCCGCGCCGTCGCCGCCGGAAGCCCCTTCGTCTCCATGTAGAGTTCGTAGAAGTTGAACAGGCCCTGCCAGACGAATCCGGTGAACCCGAGAATGACGACGCCGGTGAGGATGACGCGCCACTCCTTGCGGACGGCACCGAGGAGGTCCCGGTCCGCGTCACCGGCGTCCGGGAGGTCAGCCGAACGAGCCGTTACGTAGAGCGCGACCGTCGCAACAGCGGCGGCGATGCCGACGCAGACGAAGACAAGTTGCCACGACGCGGAGATGAATCCGAGTCGCTCCGTCACGTCGGGACCGACCGCGAGCACGAGGGTGACGAAGGGAGCAACGCTGACGGCAGCGAGTTGGCTGGCGGTGCCGTGGATACCCATCGCGCGGCCGACGCGTTCGGGGTAGAGTTCGCTCACGAGCGGGTTTGCGGCGACGAAGTACGCACCCGAAGCGAGTCCCATCGAGACGGCACCGACCATCAGCATCTCGATGGAGTTCGCGCTGGCAGTAACCGCCGAAGCGACGACGAGCACGACACCGGTACCGAGGACGACCCGATGCCGCGGGACGCGGGTGAGAAGCCACCCCGTCGGGACGCGAAGGCTGGCGCTGCCGAGCCAAACGAGAGTCGCAACGAAGCCGACCGTGGCACGGTTTACGTCGAAAAACGCGATGAACTCTCCGAGGAGGGGCGCGAAGACGACCCGCGCCAGATTGACGAGCAACACCATTCCGCAGAGAGTCCCAAAGAGGCGGCCACGTGACACGCTCGAAAGCGCGCACCGCGGGATGACAACCCTTTCGAACCGGGTTTTCGTTGCCGGGTCGGCGGCGGCTTTTTATGTTCGTTACGCAAACGATACAGTATGAAGACAACTCGGAAGGGGCTTCGTGACGGGGAGTTGGAAAAGGACACGTACGAGCGGTTGACATGTTCCGAATGCGGAAAATCACTGAAAAAGAAAAACGACCCCGCTGAAGTGTTCTCCGTCCGTACCTGCCCCGACTGCGAGCGCGAGTGGAAAGAACTCAGGTAGGCGCAGAGAAGACAGCTAGGAGAAAGAAGACAGTTAGGCGCGAGAGGGAGGCATCTCGCGACCAGCACTCACTCGAATACGGAGTCGAACACCCGCGCACCAAGCGGGTCGAACGTCCCGGCGGCAATATTCTCTGCGACGTGTTCTGGCGACGACGCACCGACGAGCGCCGCCGTTACGCCGGGTGCGCTCCGTGAGAAATTGAGTGCGCGCTGTGCCGGTGTGTCGCCGGAAAGCGCCGAATCGACTGACTCCGGAATCCCATCTGCGAGTTCGCCTTGCGCGATGCTCGCGCTCGTGAACACGTGCAGGTCGTGTTCGTGAGCGTACCAGAGCGCGCTCGTCAACTCGCCCGATTCCGTCTCGTGAGCGTCGACGGTGAAGGCGTCCGCCATCACGACGTTAAACGGGAGTTGGATGGCTTCGAGTCCCGATTCGTCGTTGCCGACGGTCTCTGCCG
The DNA here is from genome assembly GCF_000306765.2 of Haloferax mediterranei ATCC 33500. Classification (NCBI taxonomy): domain Archaea; kingdom Methanobacteriati; phylum Methanobacteriota; class Halobacteria; order Halobacteriales; family Haloferacaceae; genus Haloferax; species Haloferax mediterranei. Next base: position 675,657 of record NC_017941.2, on the reverse strand, counting down.
CGCGTTCTGCCCGCCGGACGACTTCGGGAAGCGAGAGGTACGAATCGTGCTCGGGGGGGACCCGAAACGCCTCCCACGTGGCGACGCCGTAGCGGCCGATATCCTCGGCGGCGACGCGCCGTTCGAGCACCTCGAAGGCCGCCTCGATACGGTCGTACACCGTCTCGCGGTCGGCGATAGCTAACTGCGTTTCTGGGTTGTGGAGGTAGTAGCAGTCGATATGCTCCAATCCGGTCAGGTCGAGCGAGCGGTCGACCATCTCGTCGATGAACTGTGGGGCGATAGTATGACTGCCGTGGGCGAGTTCGTCCGGTTCGGCGAGTCCCGCATCGAGGACGGTCTCACGAATGTACTGTCCGGGGTCGTCGGGACGGGTCCGGTCGAAGGGAACGAACCCGGCTTTCGAGGCAATCGCGATAGCGTCGCGGTCAATCTCGGCCTCGCGGACCGCGTCGCCGACGACGCGCTCTGACCGCCCGTATCGGTAGTTCGATGCGGTGTCGATGAAGTTGATTCCGTTTTCGAGCGCGAGGACGAGCGATTCGCGGTAGCGGTCGTCAACCTCGTCCGTCGGGTCGCCGAGATACGTTCCGATGCCGATACTGGAGACGACGCCGGGTCCGAAACGTCGAAAGAACGTGCGGCCGAAACTGTCGCCGAACCGGTCACGGTAGGCCCACGTGCCCCGTCCTGTAGCCATGGGCGACCCTACGACTGCTGGCTGTTAAGGCCCACCGGTCGATGACGGGAGACGGAGAGAAACCGGTCGCGCTGAATTCACCCTCAAATATCGCCCGAGAGTGACTCGAAGACGCGCTCGACGAGTTCGTCTCGGGCGATTCCGTTGCCGTTTCCACCGTCGGCGACGACTTCGGGGCGGATGATTTGTCCGCCGCCCATCCGGGCGTGGCCACCGGCGCTCGACCCGCGGTAGTCCTCCAACGCGGCTTCGAGGGTCCGACCCATGTGGACGCGGTCGTCGCGGGACCGACCCGAGAGATAGACGTTTCCTTCGCGTTCGCCGCAGACGACTGCGGCGGTGACGCCTTCGAGTTGAATGAGTTCGTCTGCCGCCTGCGGAATGGCGTCGACGTTCGAGAGCGTGCCGATGTCGGCGACTGCGAACGGGCCGCGAACGTCCCGGCCGGCGATGGCGCGAGCCTTCGCTTCGAGCACCTCTCGGGAGACTTCGGGGTTGGCGATGCGGTCGAGGTGGTCTTCGTTGACACCGGGGAAGAGATAGCCCGCAGCGTCGAAGTCTGCCGACGAACACCCGGCAGTCAGGTGCTTTGTGTCCGTGAGAATTCCGTAGACGAGTCCCGTCACAACCTGCGAGGGGACGGTGTACGTCGAGTTTACCTCGCTTGCGTGCATGTCCGGCGGAACGGGCTTCGCGCCAACGTCTCGGAAGTACTCCGCGATGATGCTCGAACACGCGCCATAGTCAGTTCGTACGTCGGTAAACGCCTCGCCCGTCCCCTCCCCGGGATGATGGTCGACGACGGCATACGGGAGGATACCTTCGGCACCGGCGAACCCCCGCGCCGTGTTGTGGTCGACCAGAATGACCGCCTCGGCGGCGAGGTCGCTCACGTGGTCGATTGGGTCTAAATCAAGTTCGAGAACGGTCCGAAACGCGCGGTTTTCCTGGTGTCGAATCTGGCCGGCAAATTGAATCGTTGGTGTTGTCCCCACCTGTTCGGCGAGACAAGCGACCCCGATTGCGGCGGCCATCGCGTCGGGGTCCGGATTCGGATGCATGAGAACTGCGACTTCGTCTACGTCTTCGAGTGCCTCGGCGAAGCGCTCCCCCCTCGTCCGCTTAAATCGAACGGCGGCATAGAGGGCGAGCGCGATGACACCCAGACCGACGACGACTGCCGCCGCAACCTCCGGGTGCGTACTGACGAACGAGCCGAGAGACTCGAAGAGTGCACCCGAATCGAACTGTCCCACCGGACCAAACATACACCAAACGACCGGGGCCTATGGTATGAATATTCCCCCTAATTGGTTGTTCTCGGCTGACAGACCGTGAATCCGTGAACCTATCGAACGGTAAGAACGCTCATACTGCCGACTGTAAGTCCGTGAAGAATTTCGGCACCTCGGGGTACCGAATATTTTGAACCAGTTACAGCCGACAGTATCAGGAGTGGGTTGCCCGATAGGCGTCGATTGCCGCACGATAACCTGCTCGATACGTTGGGTAGCTGAACTCATAACCGAGCGTACAGAGGTACTCGTTCGAGCAGCGCTTACTCGTCAGGATGCGACGCCGAACCACCTCCGAGAGGTCGTCCGCGGCGAGTCGCTCTTCATTCGTGCGCTTTTCCGGCCGCGGGACGCCACACTCGTCGGCGAGCCAATCGGCGAACTCGTGTTTCGAGACCGGTTCGTCGTCGACGACGAGAACTGTCTCGTCGCGGGCGCGGTCGGTTTCGAGGAGGTACTTGATGGCTCCCGCGGCGTCGTCGCGGTGAACCATGTTGAGGTAGCCCTCGGTGACCGGCCCGTTCAGATAGCGTTCGAGTCGGTATCGGTCCGGGCCGTAGAGTCCGGCAAAGCGGGCGACCGTTCCTTCGATTCCCTGTGCTCCCGCGTACTCGCGGGCGATGCGCTCCGCCTCGGCCAACACGCGCGTCTTGTCGGTTGTCGGGTCGAGTGGCGTCGATTCATCGACGAACGCCCCGTCGTGGTTGCCGTAGACGCCCGTACTCGACGTGTAGACGAGCCGCTCCGGCGACGACCTGCGACCGGCGAAGTGGTCGATAGCCGTCCGGAGTCCGTCGACGTAGATGGTTCGGGCGGCGTCAGCCCCACGGCCGCCAGAGCTTGCGGCGAAGACGAGGTGGTCCACGTCAGGGACCGCGGCAAGGCTCTCGGCGTCGGTGACGTCGGCGCGGACTGCCTCGGCTCCGGTGTCAGAAACGGCGTCAAGACCGGCGTCGGACCGGCGGACTCCCCAGACATCGTGGCCGTCGGAAACGAGTTGTCGGGCGAGTTCGAGACCGACGTAGCCACAGCCGAGGATGGCGACCCTCATCGCTCGTTTCGGACGGCGATGACGTGGTGGATGGCGGCCAGTTCATCGAGCGTGGCCGCGGTACGCCCTTCGATAGCCTGTTGAATCTCCTGTCCCGAGCGGTCGATATCGACTTCGGAGGCGAGCGTATCCACATCGAGGATGCCGCTCGTCATACCCATGAGGAGGTGGTCGCGGAACTCCCACACGATGGCGTCGGCATCCGGGTAGTCATCGGTGAGCGCAAGGATGGATGCGGCCTGTTCGAGCGTCAACTCCAACACGCCGTTCGAGAGGAGGTCTTCAGAAACACCGGCGGCGTCCGCGGCAGCGTCCGCACCCGCGGTGGCGACCGCATCACGGATTTTGTCCTCGTAGGCGACCCGAAGCTCGTCGAGCGACACGGCCCCGGGTTGGGCTACGGCGTCGTGCAACATACATCACGTTTTGCGCATCGAAGCGGCAAAACGGTTGTTACTCGGCACGAAACGTGCCGGAGAACCGTGAGGTGTGTCCACCGACTGCAGTCGAAACTGCGTTACACCTCACGGCAGTCGGCGGGAACAGTACAGCCCGGTCCGCCTTTCCAGCCGTCAGAGCGCTCGTCGGCGTTTCCGTCCACGTCGCCGACACCGACACCGGACGCTGGCACGGCAACGACGATAGCTGTCTCCACCTCGAAGGAGACTCGCTCGCCGTGACCAACCGTTTCAGCCGTTCCGTTACCGTTCCAATCGAGGGCGACAGTCGACCCGTCGCGGGCGTAGGTCAGCGATTCAGTGTCGCCGCGGGCGTGGACGCGGAACTGGCCGAACTCGCCCGAGACGGCAACGTCCCAGACGTTGACTGTCGCGTACCAGTAGCCGGGAACCGAGGCGACCGGCATACCAGCGGGAACACGCTTGAACGAGCGATTGAAGCGCGATTTGAGCGTCTTGTTTACGCGGTTCGTGACGGCGTTTTCGGTCGCCCTCATCGCCGCATCCGTGGTTGTCGTCGCGACTGCTTCCTGTCGGACTGTCCGGGTCGTCTCGACCGTCCGGTTCGTAAGTCGCTGCGGGACCGTCGAACGACTGTTCTTGCGGGCGGACTTGAAGGCCGCTTCGAGACGCAGTTCGAGGATGTCTGCTTCGACCGTGCCTGTGCCCGCGACTTCGGTTGCGATGAGCCGCGCGGCGGTCCCGTTGGTGATAGCGAGAGCCTTGTTCGCGGGGTTGTCCCATCTGCCGAAGACGGTCTCAATGGTGGACTGTCGTTCTGCCAGTGAGTAGTTCGTGTGCTCTGCGAGGACCCCATGTGCAGCCTGCTGGGCGGGTCTAGTCGCTCGAATGACGGCGGTTTCGAGTCTATCGCGGCGGTTTTCGAGAGACTCATTCGTTCCGTTCGAGGCTGCAAGTGTGTCATCCGCGGCGAGGAGTGCGTGGGCCGCGGTTCGAAGCGAAACACGACGCTGAGCGCCGAAAATCGGTTCGAGGACGGTGTCGGTGGCGTCGCCGTAGGGGAGCGTGAACAGGTTGGTGTTACGGGCGACAAGCGGGTGGTACGTTCCATCCCGAGCGACAGTCGGCACGGCCGACCCGGAGAGGCCGCTGAGCGAGAGATACATCGGGTCCGCATCGGGAACGAACCTGACGCCTGTTTGGTTCGTCGTTCGGTTCGTGCGCTTCGACCCGAGGACAGACCGGGCAGTTCGCTCGGCGGACACCGCCGTTGAGAGTGAGCCGACGTCCGCATTCTGCGCCGCGTCGCTGGCGGCACCCGTGGCGGCAGCGGTCTGGTTCGCGCGGCGGTCGAGTTCGGCCAGCACGCGGTCGAGGTAGGCGGCGCGAACTGCGATGCGCGCCCGGTCGGAAACACCGTCGTAGGCAGCGGGACCGTCGATCAGGGCGCGTCGGTCGGCTCGGAGACTGGCGGCGAGTTCCGCTGCGAGGTTCATCTCGCCCGCGGCGAGCGCTCGCGCGGAAACGGTCTCGCTTCGGTTCCGAACGCGCTGGTGGAGGTCGACGAGATCCGAGCGAACCCACGCGCCGAACTTCGGGGCCTGAGGTGCGACAGTCGTCTCAGACGAGGGTACATCGCCCGCGGCAACATCGCGTGCGAGTCCGTCGAATCCGCCGTGCGTCGAAACCACGTCTTCTGCATCAGTCACGGCGGCGGCGAAGTTTTCTCCGTCGAGCACGCCGCCAGTCGAAGTCGCGGGGTCGATGGGGCGCGCCGGACCGGGAACCGAGTGCGGGTCGATGACGACCGCGAGGTCGACGCGGGTTTTCGTTTTCGTCTGTTCTTGTGTCTGAATCGTCTCATTCCCGTGACTCCACGTTCGGACGGTCGTCTCGCGGGTCGTCACCACACGCGAACCGGTATCGACAACGACGGTATCGGGGGAGAGCGCAGGCGTGCGCGTCGGCACCGCTGTAACAGACACGTCCGAATCCGTCGTCTCTTCGACCAGTTCCCATTCTGTTCCGAGGTCTATCGGTGCGGTGTCGATATCTTCGATGACTCGCACGTCGGACTTGACAGACACAGTTGCGCTGTGTGCGTCCGTAACCACGCCGTCGAACGAAGGACCATCACCGCGGCCGTCGAGCAGCGAGACGAGCGCGCGGTCGGCCGCCGGGCCGACCGATGCGTTAATCGTTCGGTTCGACGGGACTGTCTTCGGGGGCGTGTCTGCCTCCTTGTTCGGGGCGGGAAGCGCATTCGCAAGCTCGGGTGCGGCGGGGATACCCGTCTGGGAAAGCAGGCTCTGGGCACCAGCTTGGACGGCTGCTCGGCCCATCGCACCTCTGGCATCGGCGTCGGTGGTTCCGAACGTCTGTTGTTCGGTGAGGAGGACGCCGGCGTTCGTCGCCAACGCGGCGTGGTCGTTCGAGACGACGTTCTCGATAGGCGCGCCCGCGTACTGACTCCACCCACGCGTCCATGCGGCGGCCCAGAGCGCGGTCGTGACCGTCGCATCCAACGTTCCACCGTTCGTCGCGCCTGCGGTGAGTCGGTGTTCGAACGTCTCGGTTCGGTCGTGGAGCGCGAGGACGGGCGTCCGAACGCCGACGGTCGTCGTAATCAATTCGTCGGCGACCCGGTTGCCGCCGCGCTGCACGTCGACGGAGATGTTCTCGACGGTTGCGACGAGAACCGTCCCGTTCTCGCGGGAGTCGATAGAAACCCGTTCGAGCGCCGCGCGAAGACTGGATTCGTTCGTCGGCCGGGGGAACGAAACCGAGGCGTTGACGCCACTGCGCTGCACCGAGACGGCCCGAAGTCGCTCGGATGCGGCGAGCGCAATTCGGAGTCGAAGGTAGTCGCGGAACGTCTGGTTTTCCGAAAGCACTCGGCCGACTGTCGTGTTCGCCGGTGTCGTGACCGGATTCGCGGCGGCTTCGCGTGCCGCGTCTCCGACGGCCGCGCGGACTGCGGCGTCGGCTTGCGCGGTTGCGCGGTCGACCGCCTCGTCGACGCGGCGGTCTGCGACGGGGTCGTGAGTAGAGAGCGCGCCGGAGAACGTCGCGCTCCCGACGAGCAGGAGCACGCCGAGCAAGGCGAAGGGCACGCGGCCGCGTTCGTCGTCTGCGAGCCTCATAGCGACCACGTCCTGACGACGATGGTGACGCGACCGACTGAGACGGCCTCGGCGGCGTCTCGGGGTGTGTCGTACCGTGAACGCATCTCGTCTGCGAGACGTGGGGCGAGGACGGCCGCAAGGTCGGCGTTCGCAGTGCGAGTCTCTTCTCGGGCAACTTCGGGTTCGACGGAGGCGTTCAACAGAACGCCGGCCCGTTCGTAGCGGTGGGTCATCAGCGTCGAGACGGGTTCGTCGCCGCGGAGTGCGAGTCGAGCGAGTTCGGGCGGGAACAATCCAGCGACCGTGCGGTTTGCGACAACCCGGGCAACAGCATCGAAACCGTCGTCGCTGGCGGCGACCGCATCTTCGCGCGCCGCGGGGAATCCACTCGGCACGTCGAGCGTCGCGGAGTGAACCGTCGCCGAAGACGGCGCGTTGGGTCCGAGACTGTCGGTTGCCTGAACCGGTGCGCCGGGGAACGGCGTCCAAAGCACCGCGACGTTGACGCCGCGGGCGGGGAGTTCAGATTCGACCCGGCGTCCGACCTTGCTGCGGAAATCGTCGCGGGCGTGCGTGAGACGAACACCGTCGACCGTGACTGCGCCGAGCGTCGAGCGGGCGAGCAGCCCCGAGAGACTTCCGTGGGCGGTTCGGTCGAGTTCGCGGGCGTCCACGCCCTTCGGAGATTCGAGAAGTGACGGGCCGGCATCCCGGACGCCGGGTTCGAGGTCGTACTGGACCGTTGCCGTGCTGGTCGCTAGCGACGATGCGATTCCGTCGGCGTCGACGGCGTTCCCGCCGGTCACGCCGGTATCGGCGGTGACGACGATACCGATGCTCGCGCTCACGAGGAGGAGACAGAGCGTCACGTCGAAGGCGACATCCGTCATTGCCACACCTCCACGCGAAGCGTTCCGAAGCCGACGCGGCCCGGTTCGATGCGGACGCTAACCCGGGTTGACTCGCTGTCGGCACCTGCTGGCGCGTCGGGACCGACGACCCGCCGTTCGTCGTCAACCGCGACGACGATGCGGCAGGAGTACCCATCCGGACACGCGGCGGGCGCAGACGAAATCCGCGACAAGTTGACCGTCCCAGTGTCGTCTGCAAGCGTCGATTCGACGTTTTCCAGCGTTGCGGGCGCGAGGTCACGGTCCGCAGTCGGCAGCGAGCGGTCGAGAACCGTCGCATACCCCGAGAGTGCCGCGCAGACGACGAAGAGCGCGGTGAGGGCGGCGACCGGCGAGGTCTGTGCTCTATGCTGCGACGACGGTAACATCCGTACCCTCCCAAGAGACGTGGCGAACGACGAGCGATTCGGCGGCCGAGCGCCACGTCGCGTTGCGCTGACGGGCGGCAGCTGCGGCGGCGGCGAACGAAGCGGGCGAGTCGAAGACTGCATTCGGGTTCGCACCCATGGCGACGGACCCAAGCCGCGAGTCGGGCGTTGCGGGCGTGATTGGCCCGAACGCGAACGTCGCGTGGGCGGCACCGCCCTCGTTTCTGAGGCCGATGCGCTTCGAACCGAGGCGAACGGCATCGGCGGTCAGCGGGTGTTCGGCCGTGGTGTCGAACTCGGAAACGGCGACGCCATCGACGGTGTCGGCGACGCTGGACGCGTCAGGTGCGGGCGTGGTCGGAAGTCCGGCGACCGTGCCGAGAAGCACGGTCGCGGCCACCGAAAGCGCGGTCCACGTGTACAGGGTATCGAGCGGTGCGTCGAGCATAGCCCGGGGTGGTCCCGTCCGGGTATATAAACTTCAGCACGAGTGGGACGGAGCCAGAGTACTGAGACAGAGACGACACGAGACAGGTCGCGGATTGGTCCTATCGACTCAGACGAGCGTGCCCGCGGCGACGAAGGCGAGAGTGAACGTCGTCGTCGCCGACACGAGCGCTTTGCCGACCCGCGACGCGACGAGGTGACGGTCGAGTCCGTACTCGACGCCGACCGAGAGCGTCGTGAGGATAATTGCCGACAGGAGGACGTACACTCCGACGGCGAACCCGAGGTCACCGGTCGCCATCGGCGCGGTGACGGCTGCCTCGTCAAGCGTCCGTGCGGGTCCCATTCCGTCTGCGAGCGCGACGGTCGCACCGGCGACGAGCGGGCCGAAGATGGCCGCCGTGTTCGAGAGCGTCTCGGTGACCGATGCGAGTTCGCGGCGCGCTTCGGCGTCGAGACGCGAGAGTGCGGCGAGTTGGTCAGCCATCGAGACGATGGCGCGGCCCGCCGGGCGACCCTCGCTGGCGGCGAGTCCGAGCAGCGTTGCGACACCGGCCACGCGTGGACTGGGTACCGAGTCGAGAACGCCGTACTCGCCGCAGAACGACTCGACGACGCCCACGCGGAGGCGACGCTGGACGCCGACCGCATCTTCGAACAGTTCGCCCGTCGCGCCGGGGACCGACGTGGCGGCACGGGCGAGTGCGGACTCGACGGCCTCGCCCTCGCCGACGGCGCGACCGACGAGATAGAGCACGTCCGAGAGCCCGTCTTCGACCGCCCGAACGCGGTCGCGGAGTTCCATGACCGGGCGCGCGGCGACGAAGAGCGCAGTTCCGACGCCGAGACCGAAGGCTGCGAGCGGTGCCGCCCACGGGGCGACGAGCATGGTGACGGCGACGAAGGCCGCAGTACCCGCAACCCCGCCACCGAGTACGGCGACGAGACGGTGGTCGTCCACAGCTGGGTGAGACGTATCGACTGAAAGCGGTGCAAAGGCGACCGGCCTGCGGACGAGCACCCACCCGACTACGGCGAGGAGGCAGGCGGGAAGCACGAAGTCGTAGAGGAAGACGACGTGCGACGAGGTGATGCCGACGCCAGCGACCCGAGCCGCGGGGAGTGCGCCGACCAGCGCGAGCGGGAGCAACACGCCGAAGGCGTAAACTGCAGTGGCTGGGCCGCGAACCGACCCGACGAAGTCGGCAAGGCGGTCCTGTGTCCCCTCGCGGACGACTTCGTGCGCGCGGTCGAGCGTGCGGTCCCGCTCTCCGTCGGGAACATCTGCTGCCGTCTGGAGCAGCGCCGTCGCTCGGTCGAGCGCCGGGAACCACTCGCGCCACGCGTCGGCAAACTCACCGAGTCCGGTTGTCGGCGTCCCGCGGGCGCGGTTGGTGTGGGCCGCAAGCGAGGTCGAAAGCGGGTCGTCGTCGGCACGGGCGGCGAACGAGGCAGCCCGCTCGACGGAGGGTTCGATGCGCATCCGAAGCGCGATGCGGCCGACGAGTTCCGGCGCGTTACCGAGTGCCCGAGTTCGGCGGAGCGTCGCCAGCCAGACCGGGAGCGTGTGCACCGCATGAGCGGTTCCGAGCGCTGCCGCGAGCGCGACGAAAACGACCGAGATGGTCGGCAACCGAGCGACGAGAGCGAGCAGTCCAGCGAGCAGTCCTGCAGGAACAGTTGCGCCGTAGCCCGCGCTGACGACCGTCTCGGCGTCGAGGTCGTATCCGAGGAACGCGAGCGACCGTTGCAACTCGTCGCTCGGGGCAACGTCTGCGGGAGCAAGCTTCGCGAGCGTCGTCACGGCCGAAGAGACAATCGTCGTCAGCATTCGGAATCACGCTCCGCACGGGCCGCGGCGAGGTCAGCGGGCTTCGTTCGGCCGGTTTCGGCGAGCGATTTGAGGAAGGCTGTCCGAGTTTCCAGTGCGTCGAGTACGTCAGCGTACGACTCGCCCGGACGAGAGAGGGACTCAACCGCGAGGCTATCACCACGTGAGACAGCTCCTGAAGAGACAAGCGAGTCGCCGTCGTGGCTGAACAGTGTCTCGAACGCAGCGTCATCGCCGGTTGGTCGGACCTCCTCGACACGGGCGACGCGGTGGGTCTCCGCGCGCTCGCACGTAATGACGAGGTCGGTTGCCGCGAACGACGACGCAGGAACGTCGAGGTCGGAAACGACGCGCTCGCGAACATCCGCCGCGCCGTCGCCGTGAATCGTTCCGAGGACGGCGTTTGCGTTCGCGCCGACACGCATTGCCTCGTAGAGAACCGCGGCTTCCTCGCCGCGAACCTCCCCGAGTGCGAGTGCGCCGTCACCCAATCGAAGCGCCGCGTGAAGCGCCTCCTGCGGCGTCGGCTCCGGGCCACCGGTCGTGTCGGTCCGCAGCGTCTGCACGTCGCGGTCGGCGGACCGCAGACTCGACGCAGGGAGTTCGGGCGTGTCCTCGATGAGAACGGTGCGAACGTCGCTCGGGAGTTCCCATAGAAGCGACCCGAGGAACGTCGTCTTCCCTGCCCCGCGTGACCCGGCGACGAGAACTGACGCACCGCGTTCGACCGCGAGCGAACAGAGCGCCGCGGCGTCAGCCGAAATCGTTCCGTTCGCAACGAGCGCGGGGAGCGTAAGCGGCGTTTCGTCGTGACGGCGGAACGCGAACCCGAGTCCGTCGCTCGCTGGCGCGGTCACGCCCGCGACACGGACGCTCACGCCGCCCGCATCGACCACCGTGTCGAGCGTCGGGTCGGCGCGGGAGAACGACGCCCCGCTCACTCGTCGCAGACGAGAGGCGAGCGACTCGGCACCACCGGGCGCGAGGCGAACGTTCGTCGGCATCGACGTGCCGTCGACGACGACGCGAATCGGGTTCTCGTCGGCCGGGGTCGAGACGTACACGTCGGAGACGGCGGGGTCCGAAAACAAGTCGTCGAGGACGCCGTGACCCTGCGTGTGTTTCGCGAGAATCGTCGTGAGTGTCTCGACGGGAGCCTCTGCATCCGCAACGAGACGGACAGCACGCCCCGGTGCACGCACTCCGGAACCGGCATCGACCGAACCCCGAGCGAGCGCGTCGTGTGCGGCGGCGAGCGTCCGTGCGGCCTGTTGGTCGAGTTTCGACTCCGGCGGGTCGAGGTGGTAGACGAGACCGTTCGGTGTCTCGTACTGACGGGCGACCGCGCCGGTATCGAGGTCGGTCGTGGCGACGAGTCGCCCGTCCGCCGGCGGGCGCGGGTCGACACGTGAACGGGCGAGCGTCGGGCCGACAACCGCACGGAGCGCGTCGTCGTAGTCGGTCGTTCGAGTAATTCCCTCGGAAAGCCCGGTTTCGGCCGCAGCGCGGCGTATCGGACCGGCGCGGCCGTTTGCCTCGTAGGCGGCGGCGAGCGGGTCCCGACGAGCACGCTCGGCGAGTCGTTCGTCGTGGAAGTGCACGCGCTCTGCGAACCGGCCAGCGGCGACGAGCAGACCGGTCGCGGCGTCGTCGTAGCGACGTTCCAAGCCGTCGGTTCGGACGACGACGCCGTCTGCGTCGCGCGTCTCCAGTGCCTCGATAACCGTGGCGCGGCAGGCGGGGGCGTGAGCCAGTAAACCGCGGTTCGGACACGCCGATGCATCGACGGCGAGCGTGACTGTCTCGTCGTGCGGCCGGTCGGTCGGTGTAGTGAACTCGGTTGTACACTCACAGGCGTCCGAGGAGGAAGAATCGAGAAGGTAGTCACCGGTCGCGTCGGCGAGGCGGTCACCGAGCGTGTCCGGGAGCGCAGAGGCGATGGTTTCGGAGAGGGAATCGAGGGGCATGCGATGGGGTGGCCCCGTCCGGGTATTTGAACCTACGCCACCGACGAGTCGGCGTGAGCCGGAGCGATAACGACCACAGAACCGTCGGTATCGGACGCGAGCGTCAGTTTGAGGCGATGCTGTCCGGGGCCGAGGACGAGTCGTTCACCGACGACCCGAACTCGCGGGCCACCAACGCGCCGCACGACGGTCGGACCGGACGAGGTGGTTGCCGTGAGTTCGACGCCGTCGCCGCCGCGAATTGAGAGTCGAGAGACGCCCGCTGCTCGCCACGACCCCGATGGGACGGTGAGGACGATGTGTCGCTGCGCACCCGCGACACCGGCAGGTGTCGGGTCTTCGGTGGTCGCGAGGGTGGCCGAGGCATGCGCGAGTTCGTCCGCCATCGTTCCGATTTTGACGGTTGTCGCGTCCGCTCTTGCCGCGTCGGCCGCGGGAAAGGCCACGCCCGCAATGGCGACGGCGAGGAGACACGTGAGAACGACGCGAATCACAGTGCGTCGCGGAGGCGAGCGGCCAAGCCGCGGCGGTCGTCGTCGGCGGCGGCGTTGGTCCGGTCAGTGTTGGTCCGGTCGGCGTTGGTCCGGTCGGTGTTGGTCCGGTCAGTGTTGGTCCGGTCAGTGTGAGTCGTACGAGCCGAGTGGGGTACACGCGTGTTGTTGGCGGAGGTAGCAGTCGTCGACTCGGCCGATTGCTTGTCTGCTGGCTGAGATGCAACCGCTTGCGCGAATGCGTCGTCAGATTCATCGATGAGTGCGGCTTCCAGCGACTCCGCTTTGGCGAGCGCGGCGTTCGCCCGTCGCTCGACATCCTCGTTGACGGTGCGGACGCCGCCCAGATAGCCTCGAATCGCCTGCGTCGCGGCGTCGACTTCGTCGAGGCGGTCAGTGAGCGTCTCGACAGCTGATTCGAGGTCGGTGATGCGTTCTTCGACGGCGGCGAAGTCTTCGAGATTCGAGAGGTCGGCGTCAGTTCCAGTCAGCGTGCGCTCGACCGCGTCGAGTCTCGAAACGAGTTCGGCAGTTCGGTCCGTCGCGGCGCGAGCGTGACCATCTGTATCGAGTCGGACAGGGTCGTTCGTCATAGCACGGGGTGGTCCCGTCATCCGACATAAAGCTCAGGAACAGTTAGTGAACGAAAGCGCGAGGGCGAACTGTCGACAGCGGAGGGCATCAAAGTAGGGTGGGGAACGTTCAAGACGGGGCCAAGAGTGGATTGTGATATGAAGACCGTCCTGATTGGTGTGGGCCAAGCGGGTGGAAAGCTCACCGCTGCCCTCCAGTCGTTCGACCAACAGATGGGATTCGGTGCCGTCCTCGACGCCGTCGGGGTGAACACCGCGAAAGCTGACCTGCAGTCGCTTCCGTTCGAGACCGTCCTCATCGGACAGGACCGTGTCAACGGACACGGTGTCGGCGGCGACAACGAACTCGGCGCTGAAGTGATGGAGTCTGACAAGACCGAAGTCATGTCCGCATTGGACGGGCGCGTCACGGCCGAGGCGGAGTCGATATTCGTCGTCGCCGGACTCGGCGGCGGGTCGGGGTCCGGTGGCGCACCGGTGCTCGCAAAGGCGCTCCGCCGCGTGTACAACGTACCAGTCTACGTTCTCGGTATCCTCCCGGGTCAGGACGAAGGTGCGATGTATCAGGTGAACGCCGGTCGGTCGCTCAAGACCGTCGCCCGCGAATCCGACGCCGTCCTTCTCGTCGACAACGATTCGTTCCGTGCATCCGGTGAGTCGATGAGCGAAGGATTCGACGCCATCAATCAGGCAATCGCCCGGCGCGTTGGACTTCTGCTCGCCGCCGGCGAAGCGACCGAAGGCGTCGGCGAGAGCGTCGTCGACACCTCCGAGGTTATCAACACCCTCCGCTCTGGGGGAATCGCCGCCCTCGGCTACGCCAGCGCCGAAGCGTCCCCAGAGGCGGAAGACAACATCAATACCGTGATGAGTACGACCCGCCGCGCGGTCCTGACGGGGACGAGTCTTCCAGACGCCAGTAACGCCGACTCCGCGCTCGTCGTCATCGCCGGGGAACCCGATACGATTCCCCGAAAAGGCGTCGAACGCGCGCGTCGTTGGGTCGAGGAGGAAACCGGCAGCCTCCAAGTCCGGGGCGGCGACTTCCCGCTCGAAAGCGGTCATCTCGCCTCGCTCGTCCTCCTCGGCGGTGTCGAGCGGTCCGAGCGCGTCGAAGCGTTCATGGAGCGCGCTCGTGAGGCTATCGAACAGACGGAGACCGAACAGCGGGATGACCCGAACGAGATGTGGCAAAACGACGAACTCGAAGACCTCCTATAGCGCCGCCACACACGTCTCGAAGCGCACGCTCTCAGTTTCTACACCGGTACAGTGTAGCAGATAAAGAAGGACCGTCGATTCTGTGGTCGCTTACTGTTGAATGAGGCTCGCACCGTCGAGTTCGGTGCGGGCGTAGTCGACTTCCATGAGGTCGAGAATCGTCGGCGTGATATCGTAGAGGTCGGCGTCCTCGATAACCGCGTTGGGGTCGTCGACGTAGAGCGTCGCGTTGTCGAACGAGTGCATACCATTGCGTGGGCCGACGCCGAACACGTCGTCGTGACCCCTGAAGCCGGATTTGAGGTCGAAGCCGTGGTTCGGGATGATGACGAGGTCCGGGGCGATGTCGTCGTGGTCGCCGCGGAAGGCATCTTCTTTGACGACGACGCGCTCTGCGACTTTCTTGCCGTCCGGTCCTTCGAGGGCTTCGAGTTCGGCTTTCAGTTCGTCACGCACTTCCTCGTACTCCTCTTGCGGCACCGAACCACGGGGTTCGCGGCCTTCGAGATTGATGAAGAAGCGGCCGGGGATGAGCGAGTACGCCTTCGAGTCCGCATCGATGTCGCCCAACGAGTCGTGGTCGTCAGTCTCGTACGAGAGCCAGCCGTTCTCTTCGAGCCACGTGTTGCAGTGGACTTCGTAATCGAGCGAGGTGAAGCCGTGGTCGGAGGCGACGACGAGCGTCACATCGTCAGAGAGCGTGTCACGGATACGACCGATGTAGTCGTCGACAGTGCGGTAGAACTCGAAGAAGGCGTCCTTGTTCTTCCCGTCGCGTTCGTAGTCCTTGAAGAGGAAGTGGTTGACGCGGTCGGTCGTCATGAAGACGCCAAAGAAGAGGTCCCAGTCGTCCTCCTGGAGGTAGCGCTCGAATGCGTTGTAGCGGCGGTCGAGCGTCTTTTGGGCGTCTTCCATGAACGCGGTCTTGTCCTCGTCGTGACCGAGTTTCGCGTTCACGTCGATTTTGTAGCCCATCTCGGAGAGCGTGTCGCGGAAGTCGTCGGGGTAGGCGGCCTTGTCGACGCCGGGCGAGAGGAACCCAGAGACCATGCGCTGGACGTTCCGTTGCGGCGGGAACGTCACGGGGACGTTCATCACAGTGGCCTTGCGACCGGCGTCGGTGACGCGGTCCCAGACGCGGGTTGCCTGCACGTCTCGACCCATCGGAACGTACGCGTCGTACGAACCGACTTCACGGTCCTGGAAGCCGTAAACGCCCGTTTCTCCGGGATTGACGCCGGTCGTGAGTGCGGGCCAGCAAGCGCTGGATTCCGGTGGGACGATACTGTCGATAGCACCGGCCGAACCCTCGTCGGCGAGTGCTGCGAAGTTCGGGAACTCCTCGGGATACTCAGAGAGGAGACTAAACGGCACCCCGTCGATGCCGATGAAGGCGACGCGGGGATGGTCCTTGCCGCGGAGTCGGTCGAACAAACCCATACCTCACGGTATCCAAGAGAACCATAAGAAGGTTCGTCTCTACGCCGGTGTTTGCGCCGACGTACGACGGTGACGCGCCTACGACCGAGTAAGCGGCGAGATTCACCGGTCAACGCAAGGCCGGGGTACGCAGAGGCGTCTTGGGAGGGGCGAAGGAGCGAAGTGTCACGCGAGGTAACGAGCACTCGTGAAGGAGTTCGAGCGAAAACAACTCTTGGAGCGCGTCAACAGGGAGGGTGCGACGGTCGGCGCACAGATTCCCGAGCGCATCGACATCCAAGGAGAGGAGATAGACCTCCAGCAGTTCGTCTTCGAAATCAAGCGCCGAGACACCATCCCGCCGGGCGAGCACGAGCGAGTCGACCAGGCGAAGCGGAACCTCCGGCGCGAGCGCCTCGAACGACTCCAGCGTATCGAGGACAACGAAGTGAGTTACGAGAAAGGCGAGGAACTCGTCGAGGCAATCGTCGGCATCGACCGGGCGCTGAACGCCCTCGAACAACTCCGGCCGGTCGACCTCGAACAGGAAGCGAAACTCCAGAACGCGGCCGACCAGAAGCGCTGGATGAACTTCCTGAAGAAGGCCCTCGGCCGCGGCGACGGCCCGAGCAAGCGAGGTGGCCGATGAGCCGAAACGACGAGGTGGCGACGCTCCTCGAAGAGTTCGCGGACCTCCTCGACGCGAAGGACGTGGCGTACAAACCGTCGAGTTACCGCCGCGCCGCGGAAAACGTCAGGGAACACCCACAACCAATCGAAGAACTCGCCGCGGAAGGCGAAGATGCCGTCAAGGGAATCAACCGCGTCGGCGACGCCATCGCCTCGAAAATCGTCGAGTACATCGAAACCGACCACATCGAGGAGTTAGACGGCCTCAGAGATGAGTTGCCCGTCGACATGGCCGGGTTGACGAGCGTCGAAGGCGTCGGCCCGAAGACGGTCGGCACACTCTACGAGGAACTCGGTATTACCGACCTCGACGAGTTGGAGGCGGCCGCCCGCGACGGGCGGATTCAGGAGGTCAAAGGCTTCGGCGCGAAGACGGAGGCGAACATCCTCGACGGCATCGAGTTCGCCCGCGAGGCGACCGGCCGAGAACTGCTCGGAAAGGCGCGACCGGTCGCTGACGACCTGCTTTCGTACCTCGCCGACCACGACGCCGTCGACAGCGCAGAACCGGCAGGGTCGATGCGGCGGTGGCGCGAGACGGTCGGCGACATCGACGTGCTCATCGCCAGCGACGACGCCGAGGCGGTTATCGAGCACTTCCTCGATTGGGACCTCGTCGGCGACACCATCGAAGCGGGCGAACAGAAGGCGAGCGCCCGAGTGAACGCGATGCGAGTCGACCTCCGCGTCGTCGACCCCTCGGAGTACGGCGCGGCGCTCCAGTACTTCACGGGCAGCAAGGACCACAACGTCCACCTCCGCAACATTGCCATCGACCGCGGCCTCAAGATGAACGAGTACGGGATGTTCGACATCGCCGACGTTGACGACCCGGAGGGCGGCCCCCGTGTCGGCGAGCGCGTCGCCGGAGAGACCGAGGAGTCGATGTACGGCGCGCTGGACCTCCCGCTCATTCCGCCGGAGATGCGCGAAGACACCGGCGAGATAGAACTGGCCGCCGACGGCTCGCTTCCCGACCTCATCCAAGAAGGCGAGATTCGCGGCGACCTGCACACGCACACGAACTGGTCGGACGGCGACAACACCATCGCGGAGATGGTCGCCGCGGCCGAAGAACGCGGCTACGACTTTCACGTCGTTTCCGACCACGCCACCGGTCCCGGTATGGTCGGCGGCGTCGGCGTCGAGGACGACGAACTGCTCGAACAGATAGACGAGGTTCGCGCTGTCGCCGAGGACACCGATATTACCGTGTTCACCGGCGTCGAGGCGAATATCGACGCCGAAGGCGCTCTCTCTGTCGACGACGACGTACTCGACCAACTCGACGTCGTCGTCGCCTCACCCCACAGCGCCCTCGACCAGGACCGCGAGACGGCAACCGACCGACTCGTCCGCGCGATGGAACACCCCGCCGTGGACATCCTCGGCCATCCAACAGGTCGGCTCATCAACCAACGACCCGGCCTCCCGCTCGACTACGAACGAATCGCTTCGGCCGCCGTCGAGAACGGCGTTGCGCTCGAACTCAACGCCAGTCCGTACCGACTCGACTTGAACGGGGAAGCACTCCGAATCGCTGTCGAGGCGGGCGCAACAGTCGCTATCAACACCGACGCCCACCGACCGACTGAGCTCGACTACGCCCGCTACGGCGTCCACACGGCACGTCGCGGGTGGGTCGAGACCGCGGACGTGTTGAACACGTGGTCGGTCGAAGCGCTCACGGACTTTCTCCATTGACTGACGACGTTGGTTCGGACCACCCCGGAACGGTCGCCTCGGGCATCGACCAGCCCAGCCCGGGCGTGACTGCCCTCCTTCTGGACGTGATGCTCGGAAAACTCGCCACTTACCTGCGGATGTGCGGGTACGACGCTGCCTACGCTCTCACCGACGACGGCTCGGACCCCGGCGACGAACAACTGCTCGAACGGACAAAAGACGAGGGGCGCGTGCTCCTTACGCGCGACGTGACGCTCGCAGCACAAGCCCCTCGGAGCGTGCTTCTCGCGGAACGAGAGCCGATTGACCAACTTCGTGAACTCGAATCAGTCGGTTTCGACATCTCACTCGACGAGGAACCCGCACGATGCGGCGTCTGCAACGGGCCGGTCGAAGCGCTCGGTGACGAAGCGTCGGTTCCGGCCTACGCGCCGGACCCGAGTGAGACGACCCTCTGGCGGTGTCTGGACTGCGGACAAGTGTTCTGGCGCGGGAGTCACTGGTACGATGTCGAGTCACGACTGGACGAAACGTGAGAAGAGACGGCTACTCATAGGGTCGGTTGTAACTATCAGCGGACGAAAACAGTTCTCGACGGCTTACTCGCGGCGACGGGGGAACCACTCGTCACAGGATTCCATATCCTGCATCATCTCGTCGTGGGCCGCACAGTAGGGTTTGAGGCCGTCGGAGGTCCGAACGTACTCGAAATACGTGCAGTTGCCACAGTAGCGGTCGCCGACGGTGGCGGTGGCCGGGCGGTTCGCATCCGGGTGGTTGGCGGCGTTCGCCGGAGAGCGCGTCGTGGTCGACTCCACGGTGTCAGCAGTCTGTGGGGACTGTGCAGACTGCGTGGATTCCGTCGATTGCGTTGGCTCGACATCGAGCGGCGTGATATCTTCGGTCGAAGCGCCGCCGTCGGTCGCGCTTGCCGTGTCCGAAGACGCAGATTGATTCCGATTCTGATTCGTTTGCGTCTCGATGTCGCCATCGGGCGTTCCACCGAGGAAACCGATGCCGCCGAGACCGCCGAGGCCGCGGCTGGACTTGTCAACCTCGACAACGCGCGTTTCTCCCTTTTTCGTCACCTGAACGGTTGCGGTGCCGCCGGGGTCGTTGCGCGTCTTGAAGTTGGCAACGCCGACGAACAGACACCAGAAGGTCGTGACGGTGCCGAAGAAGTAGACGGCGATGGTCTCCAAGGTGAGGTCGCGCAGGCCAGCGCCACAGGTCGCGCCGGTCCACTGGCACGGATATGCGTGAGAGAACAGCGCGACACCGAACATGGCAATGCTCGCACCAATAACGGCCGCAGCGCGGGTTCGACGGCTCGCGGGGAGCACCGCTAACACGCCGAGGAAGACCGCAGGGACGCCGATACCACCGAGGATGCCCCCGAGTTCGCGTGCTTCGCCGAGCGTTGCTCCGCCCGACGTGTAGACATCGGTCGTCGCGACCACGATGCCCGCGACGACGAGCAACACACCGGTGAGGAACGCCCCGAAGCCCAGGGACAGCCGTCGGAGACTCGGGCCACCGCGGCCACCGTGATACGCCTCCGAAAGACTGGTCATAAACCTGCCTACGAAACCAGTCCCTAAAACGATGCGTCAGACGATTGTCTGTTCTCCGACACGTCGCGGGCTATCGATATTGCACTCGAACACGGGTCGATGTGAATCTCGAAGGGATTATCATGCGCGGTGGCTAACCCTCGCCCATGGCTGACGAGGAAGAAGACGAGGCACCCGCCGTCGAACTCGGTGAGGGTGCGTCCGTCGAAGGCGCGCCGCTCGCGCGTGTCGCCTCTCGACTGACGTGGCCCCAAGAAAAGAGCAGTATCCTTGAGAAAGAAGGCGACGCGGCCATCCGCACGCCGGACGGCCCGCAGACGCTCGAAGACGTGCTCGCCGAGGTCGACGAGACGTACTTCGATACGCGCCAGGTCTTCGTCGACGACGTTCTGGATGTCGTTGGACGCGGTCCGGTCGCAACCGAATAACGGTGCTTCATCGCCGGCTTGCGCGACTCCCGTGGCTCTACCGCGCCCTCCTCGTCGGGGGTGCGGTCGGTGCCGCGTGGAGTCTCTGGACTCTTCCTGCCGGCGACCTCACGTACCGCGCGGTTCACGACGCACTGCTGTTTATCCTCGTACCCGGAGCGATGGCGGTCGCCCACGGCCAAAATCTCGGCTGGAACGTCGACCGGCACGCGCTCCGGAACACCGTCCTTCTCGCACTATTCGTCTTGCCGTTCTATCTCGTCGGGTCGTCGCTGCCGACGATTCGGACGTACTATCCGATGTGGCACACCTCGACCGCCCTCGCTGACTTCCTCCCGCACGCGGCACAGCAACTGCTCGTCGTCATCGCTGCTGAGACGTACTACCGCGGGTTGCTCTGTGTCGGCGTCCGCGAAATCGGGCGGAAAAGTGCCCTTATCAGCCCGATACTCTACGCGTTCCACCACGTCGGCAAGCCCCCGATTGAACTCGTCCTGTCGGCACCCACGGACGTGTTGTTCGGTCTCGTCGACTACGAGAGCGAGTCGATTCTTCCCTCCATCGTCGCCCACGGCGGCGGTCTCATCCTCCTCGACTGGTTGGTTCTTCACCCGCCGCTGTTGCCGCCCGAGAAGGTTGCAGCGGCGCTCCAGTGGCTTCCGATTCCGCTATGAGCGACGAGAACACCCAGTCGTCAGACGCTGGAGCCGACCGGTTCCCGTCGCTCGGTCTCGCCCGCGGAACGGTCGAACTCGTCCCGTACGACCCGCAGTGGCGCGACGAATACGAACGCGAAGTCGAGCGCCTTCACTCTCGTCTGGGAGAAGAAGTAAACGGGTTTGAACACGTTGGAAGTACGTCTGTTCCGGGACTTGCAGCGAAACCCATCGTAGACCTGATTGCCCTTGTTCCCGACCTCGGCGACACCAACGACGTAGCACGGGTTCTCGAGGATTCGGGCTACGAGGAGCGTCCGAACGACGAGGTACCCGACAGACGATTCTTCGCACGCGGACCACCGCCGTGTCGGACCCACTACCTTTCTGTGACCGAACGGGGGAGCGATTGCCACCGTGAGCAGGTAGCGTTTCGTGACGCGTTGCGGTCGGACGATGACCTCGCGGCCGAGTACGAACGGCGCAAGCAGGCGCTCGCAGCAGTACATCCAGACGGGCGAGATGCGTACACCGAATCCAAATCGTCGTTCGTCCAGTCGGTCCTCCAGAAAGTTCCGCAGGCGGTCGATGACACCAAATAATTGGCCAACCGCGACAGCGAAGCTCCAGCCGACGACACAACGTAATCAGCGAGCGGTTTCGAGCTAGCCCGGTTCGGATGTGCAGTTACATCACAATACCATACCTTTTCCACATCTGGGGGCGAAGTGTGTCCTATGGTACTCCCAATCGACCCCAGCGCCATCAAACCGGAAGACATCGGCGAGGAACGCGTCGTTCTCCACATGGACCACGAGGAAGCAATCGAACACGCTCGCGAGGCCTTCACGGCCGCCGGGTTCGGTGTCGCCACCGAATTTTCGCCCTCGGAGATGCTCAACGAGAAGGTCGACGCCGACCGCGACCCCTACTACGTGCTCGGCGCGTGCAACCCGACGATGGCGAACCGCGCCCTCGACGCCACCGACAACAAGTTGGGTGCCCTCTTCCCGTGCAACGTGGTCATCTGGGAGGAAGAACCGGGCACGCAGGTCGTCTACCACCTGAGCATCATGCGTGTCGCCCGCCTCGTCGGTATCGCCCCAGACAACGAGGAGATGGCCGACATCGTCGCCGAGACCGGCGAACTCGTCGACGAAGCGCTCGCCAACCTCGACGGAATCGAAGCGTAAGCGACCTACACCGATTCGAGTTCTTCGAGTGCGTCGGCGATTCGCTCGATATCGCCGCGAATCTTGTACAACAGATAGATTCCGACGACCGCCGCGACGACCGGCAATAGACCGATGACTGCGTAGATAAGGAATATAATAAGCAGTTCTGGACCGCCCGGGACCTGTAAGGGAATCATACCCTCATCTGGTTGTTCGGTGTCAAAAGAATTTACTCACGAAAAATCGAAGATATTGGTCTGGAGTCCGGCGGCCATCGTGGACTTCCGCCGCAGGTCGCCGAGCGAGATAGGCAGGTAGTCTTCCACGTCGCTGACGGCGTCGCCGAACGTCTCGGCGGCGGCTTTCTCGCCCTCGAACGCATGCCTGATTGCCTCGCGGACCTGCCAGACGCCGACCGGCCCCCAGTAGTCGTCGGAGACGTGCCGGAGGACGAGCGCCTTCGCCTGCCGCCCTCGGTCGTTGAGGTGTTCGAGGACGCCCAATCGGGAGGCGTGGTACGCCCCCGCTGTCTCGTTCACGTAGCCGGTGCGACCCTCGTATCCCTCGTAGTCGGCGGCGAGGTACATCCCGGCTTCGGGGTCGGGGTTCCAGACGCTGCCGGGCGCTTTCATCTCGACTAACTCGAACTCCCAGCGCCCCGGCGCGAGAATAACCCAGAAGGCGTTTCCGAGGAACTCGTTTCGATAGATTTCGACGCCGTCGATGGAACCGGCGTGTCGAACCTGTCCTCGGAGGTACTGGCCGAGCGTGTCGTCGACGGCAGTGATGGACCACCGCGTCGGGACGAGTCGGCGCTGTTCGGTCTGGCCGAGTGCGCCCGCCGAGAGAATGGTGTTGATGTCGTACACGTCGAAGCCGCGTCGGTAGAGATACGTCATCGCCCCCTGAGCGTTCCAGTCGTCGTCTTCGAGCGTCTTTTTCACCAGTTTCGGGACGTGTGGGTTCTCCGCGAGGTCGGCCGAGCGGGCGCGAGCGCGTGGACCGACGGGGGTCGCCACGTCGGCTGCGCTCGCGTCGAAGTCGAGGTCCGGTTTGCCGTCGAGTCCGATTTCGACCGTCACCGGGCGGTCGGCGATGGCGACCTCGCGTTGCGTCCCGAGAAAACCATCCCACGAGTCCGCGACGTTCGTCACCTTCGTCCCGCGGTTCGAGTTGAGAAGCGAGGTTCGCCGCTGAAACACGTCGTTGATACTCACACCCTCGTCGTACCACGCGGCGCTCGTCTCGAAGGCCGCAGCGTCCTCGTCGTGCCCGACCGGCGAGAGGATACCCGTCGAGACACGCGGATAGTTCGACCGGCCGACGAAGATAGACGGCGAGACACCGCCGTAAAGGGAGTCGCCCTGAACCGTCTCCTCGAACCGGTCTTGGAACGTTTCGAGATGGTCGAGGATGCCGTAGGACTTCTCTTCGGCGAGACGCCGCCGCTCGGCACGTTCGTCCCGCTCGATGTCCATGTACTCGTCGAGCCGCATTACCGAACTGTGGGGCGGCCGCGGGTATGAACCTTCGGCGATGCGGACAGGTTTCGTCGAAACGAGGAACGAGTAGCACCAAAGAGGAATAACGAATGTGAGTCAGCGGAAAGAAGAGTGTCTGTCGACGAAACCGACGGCCATCACGCGGCGCGGAACGCAGTCACGCGATGCGAATGTCACGCGATGCGAAGTATCGCGTCGGTGCGTTGTCGGAGACGCACCTTAGGTGTGGATACCCATCGCCTCGATTTGTTCTTGATAGCGGTTCCGGATGGTGACTTCAGTGACCTGTGCGACTTCGGCGACTTCGCGTTGGGTCTTCTTCTCGTTGCAGAGAAGCGACGCCGCGTAGATTGCTGCGGCGGCGAATCCGGTCGGCGACTTGCCGGAGAGTAAGCCCTGTTCAGCCGTCGTTTCGATAATCTCGTTCGCCTTCGACTGGACTTCCTTCGAGAGGTCGAGTTCCGACGAAAAACGCGGGACGTACTTCTTCGGGTCGACCGGCCGCATCTCCAACCCGAGTTCCTGCGAGATATAGCGGTACGTCCGTCCGATTTCCTTTCGTTCGACGCGCGATACCTCGGAAATCTCTTCGAGTGAGCGTGGAATCCCCTCTTTTCGACAGGCAGCGTAGAGCGCCGACGTGGCGACACCCTCGATAGAGCGCCCGCGAATCAGGTCCTCGTTGAGGGCGCGGCGATAGATGACAGATGCGACCTCGCGGACCGAGCGCGGGACGCCGAGCGCGGACGCCATGCGGTCGATTTCACTGAGTGCGAACTGCAGGTTACGCTCGCCAGCGTCTTTGGTTCGAATGCGCTCTTGCCACTTCCGCAGGCGGTGCATCTGCGACCGCTTTTTCGAGGAGATTGACCGTCCGTAGGCGTCTTTGTCCTTCCAGTCGATAGTCGTCGTTAGCCCCTTGTCGTGCATCGTCTGCGTGGTCGGCGCGCCCACGCGGGACTTCGATTGACGTTCGGAGTGATTGAACGCGCGCCACTCCGGCCCGGGGTCGATACGCTCTTCTTCGATGATGATACCAGTCTCTTCGTGAATCAACTCGCCGTCGGCGGTTCGGACAACTTCCTCGGGGTCGAGGTTATCGAGGTCTAACTCGTCCTCCGATGTCTCGCCGTCTTGCGACTCGTCTCCCCATCGAGTCCGGTCGTGCTCACGCTCCCGCTGGCGGGTAGGCCGTTTCATCGCATTTATATATTGTCTATTTCCTTGCACTTGAAACTTTTCTCGGGGGGAAGTGAGTTGTTTTTACTCCCGAAGCGACTGCGAACGGAGCGCCTATACCGAATCCACAGTGAGATGGTAATATGCCGACCGTCGAGTGCGACCCTGACGAAGCGCGACGACGACTCGAAGAGGCGGGCGTGTCCGTATCGCCCGGCAACACCGAACACGAGCGCTGGCGCGCAGACCGAGGCGACGCCAGCGCGGTCGCATACGACGGGAAAGTCGTCGTACAAGGTTCGAGACCGACAGACTTGCTCGCACTCATCCAACCGAAGGGCGGGAGAGCACACGTGTACTTCGACGGCGCAAGTCGCGGAAACCCGGGACCCGCAGCCATTGGCTGGGCTATCGTAACGAGCAACGGAATCGTCGCCGAGGGGTCGAAACGAATCGGAGAGACGACCAACAACCGCGCCGAGTACGAGGCCCTTATCGAGGCACTCTCGGTCGCGGACGAGTACGGATACGACGAAGTGGACGTTCGCGGCGACTCACAACTCATCGTCAAACAGGTCCGCGGCGAGTGGAAAACCAACGACCCCGGCCTGCGAGAACGCCGCGTGAAGGCTCGTGAACTCCTCGAACGCTTCGACCGGTGGTCGCTGGAGCACGTACCACGAGAGATAAACGACCGCGCGGATACCTTAGCCAACGAGGCCCTCGATAATGCCTGAGTCAGAACTCCCCGAAGACGTAGTTGAAGAAGCAACGCGGCTGACTCGTCTGGCCCGCGACGCCGTCGACCCCGACGAGCGCGAGGCATATCTGTCGGCCCGTGATGAACTCGTCGACGAACACGATTTCCTCTCGCGGGTCCGCGAAGAAGATGATGTACTCGTCCTCCACCCCGCGGAATGGGTCGACGACGAGGGAACCGTCGTCCCCAAACAGATTGACGATGTTGACAGAGGCGTCGAACAACCGCTGTCGGGGACCGGCGAGGAACACGAGTGGAGTGCTATCGAAGAACACAATGCCCGCCTCGTCGCTACCGTCGCCGAGAAACATGGAGAGGACCACGCCGCGAACGCGCGTGCGTTCGCCGACTTCCTCGGGAACCACTACGTGCGCCGTATCGAGACGGCTGGCGCTCCCGAGGTGCGTGAGTTCATCGAAGAATATTATCCACGCAATGCGTGGACGACCACTGAACAGCGGTCGATTCTTTCGGAATCGCTCAAGTTGCTCTTCGACGCCGCAGACGCCGAAGTGCCCGAATACAACTGAGCGAATCCGCAGTTCGTGCGGATATGATTTGCGTGATTACAGCTTCGCGTCGATGAGTTCCGAGACCATCTCGGCGCGCTCATCGTCGGTGACGAACTTCGAGAACATCCAGTCGAAGCGGTCGAGGACGGCTTCGAGACCGGTGTCGGTCAGCTCGTACTGGTTCGTCCGCTTGTCGAGTTCGCTCTTCTCGACGAGACCCATCTCGACGAGGTCGTCGAGATTGGGGTACAGACGCCCGTGGTTGACTTCGGTGTCGTAGTACTCTTCGAGGTGGCGCTTGATGGCCAGACCGTACATTGGTTCTTCTGCCAGGATTACTAGGATATTCTGCTGGAACGCGGTGAGGTCCCGAGTCGCACCGGATTCGTCGCCAATTGTTTGTGCCTCTGACATACATGTGGAAATGTCATCCGTCTATTTAAACTTTGTCAACTCGCAGTCTGGTTCGAATATTTTGGCTTATAGAAGATACCCGAAAACAAGGTCTGGACACAGGCGCAAGCCGAATAACTGGTAATATTACTGGGTGGTATTATCCTATGTATTTGGTGCCTATTTCGCATGAGCATACTTGGAGAATACCAAGCACATATACTAGTGACTTCCAAAGGCTCTGTGAAGAATACCTCCAATTACAGAGGGGTTCCCGCGCCCCGTCAAACACGGCAGTGCAGTCACTCCGAGAGCAATGCCGAAAGGACTTTTGCCTGCATCGAGGATGGGTTCGGTATGGTGAATCTCTGGGAAGATATGGAGACCGGCCCCGACGCGCCGGACGAAATCTACGCAGTTGTCGAGTGTCTCAAAGGCGAGCGCAACAAGTACGAGTACGACAAGGACATCCCCGGTGTCGTCCTCGACCGCGTGCTTCACTCCAACGTCCACTACCCCTCCGACTACGGGTTCATGCCGCGGACGTACTACGACGACGAAGACCCCTTCGACGTGCTCGTGCTCGTCGAAGACCAGACGTTCCCCGGTTGCGTCATCGAAGCTCGCCCGGTCGCGCTCATGAAGATGGACGACGACGGCGAGCAGGACGACAAGGTCATCGCCGTCCCCACTGAGGACCCGCGCTACGACCACATCGAGGACCTCGAAGACATCCCGAAGCAGCTCCGCGACGAGATTGACGAGTTCTTCTCGACGTACAAGAACCTCGAGGAGGGCAAGGAAGTCGAGACCCTCGGTTGGGAAGACAAGCAGGCCGCGAAGGACGCCATCGAACACGCGATGGACCTGTACGAAGAGCACTTCGCGTAAACGACTTCACCACACCTTCTTTGCGACGACACGTCCCCAGCGGATGCGTTCGGAACTGTCTCGATAGTCTGACTGAATCGAAGCGACGGCGGAAAATGGCGAATCGACAGACGCCAGTCCGTCGCATACGTACTGGTTATTCCCCTCACACCCACCGATGAATTATGCGCATGGGTAATTATTAGTCGCTCTGCCCGATACGTAGAAATGAGTATGGCAGCCAAGCAACCCCGCCTCGGGATTCAACACCCGACCGTCGTTCCGACGAACTTCACGCCCGCCGATGAGGCGGACACAGACGACGAAGAGCGTTCCGAAGACGCGTAAATTTGAGACTTTCTCGCGCGTACGCCAAGAAACAGCGATAGCGTTAGATAATATCGATGGCAATCGGGCTAGTTTATCAGTTCTAAGACAGATTTGGAGCGGATAATATCGCTTGCGGCACGTCACTCCCCCGTGAGATGTGTACACGCCGCGCGCTTGAGGGAACCCCTTTTTATCTCGCCGCCGTAAGGCGTTGGTAATGGCTATCTGCGACGTGTGCGGCAAAGACGAGAGTCTGCCGTACCGCTGCTCGCGGTGTGGCGGGACGTTCTGCTCTGAACACCGTCTTCCCGAGAATCACGACTGTGCGGGGCTTTCCGACTGGAACGACCCCGCGGGGGTCTTCTCGAGTGACTTCGACGACTCCGTAGAGACACAACGCGGCCGCGCCGGTGGTCTCTTTGACTCCATTACGGGAACCGGCGGGTTCCTCGGGTACTTCCGCGGGAACATGGCGTACCTGTTCTTAGGTCTGATGTGGATTGCCTTCGGTATCCAACTCGTGCTACAGGTCGCCGGATTCGGCCGCCTCATGGTAAACACCTTCTTCCTCACGAGTGTCCACCCCGAATACGTCTGGACGTGGGTAACGTCGATATTCGCCCACGGCGGCTTCTACCACATCGTCGGTAACTCCATCGTCCTGTACTTTTTCGGCCCGCTCGTGGAGCGCTACGTCGGGTCGCGGAAGTTCGCGGCGCTCTTCCTCGTCAGCGGGATGCTCGCCGGGCTCGCGCAGGTCGGGTCATCGATGCTCCTGTCGCCAGGGATACCGACCTCCGTGGTCGGCGCGAGCGGGGCCATCATGGCCGTCCTCGGCGTACTGACCGTGCTCAACCCGGGGCTGAGGATTTACCTGTACTTCATTATCCCCGTGCCACTGTGGCTCTTCACGCTCGGCTTCGCCGGCATCTCGGTGTTCTTCTTCCTGAGCCCGGGGTCCGGTGGCGGCATCGCCCACTTCGCCCACCTCATCGGCCTCGTAATCGGTCTCGCGTACGGCCAGCGAGTAAAGGGCAAACGGAGCGTCCCCAATCAGATGTCGTTCGGCGGCGGTCGTCGCGGCCCCGGACGCGGACGGTTCTGAGATGCGACAGGCCTACCCCGAATTCGCCCCCAAATCCGGTCTCTCCCGCGCGGAGATGGAGTCGCTCCAGCGCCGCGTCGCCGAGAGCGCCGTCTTCGAAGACGCCCTCCCGTTCGACCCGGCGAATGTCTCTCTCGGCGACCCCGAAAACGAGACGCTCACAGGTGATTCGGACACGCCCCTCGTCGCCGGTATCGACCAGTCGTTCCTCGATGACCGCGCCCTGAGCGCCGTCGTCGTCCTGCGCGGCGGCGAGGTGGTCGAGCGAGTCCACGCCGTCACCGACCTCGATTTACCGTACATCCCCGGCCTGCTTTCGTTCCGCGAAGGAGGCCCCATCCTCGACGCGCTTTCCGAACTCGACACTGACCCGGACCTCCTCGTCTTCGACGGCTCTGGCCGCATTCACTTCCGGCAGGCGGGGCTCGCCACGCATCTCGGCGTCATCTGTGACGTACCGAGCATCGGCGTCGCCAAATCGTTGCTCTGCGGGACTCCCGACGAGGACCTGGATGGCCGCCCCGAGGGCTGGCGCACACCGATTCGGGCCGACGACTCAGTCGACGCCGTCGGCGGACACCCGGCCACGCCCGAGACGACTATCGGCTACGCCTTCCAGTCGCGGCAGTACGACTCGCGTCCAATCGTGAACCCGCTGTATGTCAGCCCCGGCCACCGCGTCTCGGCCGAGACTGCGGTCGACCTCATCTCGCAACTTTCGGGCGAGTACAAACTTCCGGAACCGACCCGGCTGGCCGACGCCTACGCTGACGAGGCGAAGGCGCAGTACGAAGACTGACTGACTATCGAATCGTTCCTGCTTGTCTTCACGTATTTTCCGTCGTGCTGAACCGCGTACACTTAACAGCGCGGGGTTCGACCTACCGACGTGCATCAAAAGACGGTCCTCATCACCGGTTGCTCCTCGGGTATCGGGCGCACGGCGGCGCTCGATTTCCTCGACGAGGAGTGGGAGGTCTACGCCACCGCCCGGAACCCGGCAGATATCCAGACGCTGGGTGACCGCGGTGCGAATATCGCGACGCTCGACGTGACCGACCAAGGGGACGTCGACCGCGTCGTCGACCGCATCATCGACGAAGAAGGACGCATCGACTGTCTCGTCAACAACGCCGGATACGGGCAGTTCGGTCCTATCGAGGACGTTCCCACCGAGAAAGTCCACGACCAGTTCGACGTGAACGTCTACGGCCCACACCGTCTCACCCGTGCCGTGCTCCCCCACATGCGCTCGCAGGGTGACGGGACCATCGTCAACGTCTCCAGCGTCGCCGGTCGAATCTCGTTCCCCGGCGGCGGCGTCTACTCGGGGTCGAAGTTCGCACTCGAAGCGATGACCGACGCGCTCCGCGCGGAGGTCGAAGCGTACGATATCGACGCCGTTCTCGTCGAACCCGGCCCGGTCGAGACGCAGTTCAACCAGCGTTTACAGGACGAAGTCAGCGGCAACGGCGAGGACAACGAGGGTGTCGAACGCTCCGGGGCCTACGAGAAGTTCTACAAACTGTTCGAGGACACGCAGGCGCTCGGCGGCGGCGGCCCCGGTGCGGTTCCGCCGGAGCGAGTCGCCGAAGATATCGTCAACGCCGCCAGTTCGACCAAGCCACAGGCGCGCTACCAACCGGGCACCGTCGCCCGAGTTGGCGTTCTCGGGCGGTTCCTCCCGGATACGTGGCGGGACGCGCTCTTCGGTCTCGCACGAAAGCTCCCGTAAAACAGCTATCTCGGCCTGAAAAGCCGTTATCGAAGACAGGTTGCGACGACGCGCAGGGCGTCTTCTCCCTGAACCTGGTCTGCGAGAAGCGGCACGCGCTTTACGTCTCGGTTACGGAACAGATTCGTCGCGGAGCGGAGCGCATCCTGTTGAACCTGCCACCGACGCTGACAGAAACCGCAGTTCTCAAGGTCGGGTGATTCGACCCACTTCGGGTCTACGTCGGCCACGTCCTCGACTGACTCCATGACGCGATTGACGACGAGCGTCTGGACCGGAATGCCGAACTCGTCGAGACGGGAGACGAGACGCTTCGATTCGACGACGCTCATCTCTTCGGGAATCATGACGACCCGGAAATCGGTTCGCGTCGGGTCGCGGAGCACCGCGCGGAGACGTTCGATACGTTCTCTGAGGTCGTCGAGGTCGCCCATCCCGGCCTGTTGCTCGTCCGGGCCGCCGCCGAACATTCCCTTGATATTATCCATCATGCCGGAGAAGCGCTCGCGCATGCGGACGATGCGACCCAACATCGAGTCCATCAGTTCTGGGAGTTCGAGCAGGCGAAGCGTGTGACCGGTCGGCGCAGTGTCGATGACGACGCGGTCGAACCGGGGGTCATCGAGATATTCGAGGAGTTGCTGCATCGCCGCGGCCTCGTCCGCACCGGGCATCGGACCACCCATTCCCATCGGGCCGTCGCCGCCGAGCAAGTCCTCGAACCCGCCCATCGTGTCACCCATACCGCCGAACGGGGAAGTCGAATCGTCGTCGCCGAAGGGGTTGTCGTCGTCGTAGTCGTCGGTATCGTACTCCATCTCGTCGGCGTGGTCGCCGTCTCCCCCCGCAAACGGTCCCTCCATCACGGTGTCGGGGTCGATTTCGGCCGCATAGAGGGGAACATCCTCGCGGATGCGCGTCGGCTTGTCGGGGACTGGGACGCCGAGCGTATCCGAAAGCGAGTGTGCGGGGTCAGTCGAGACGACGAGCGTCGACGTTCCGTCGGCCGCGCTGGCGAGCGCCGTCGCGGCCGCCATCGTGGTCTTTCCGACGCCACCTTTGCCGCCGTAGAGGACGTACTCCGGGGCGTCGATTCCCTCGGGGAGGTCGGCGCTGTCGGTCGTCGTCACCTCCTCGCGGTCGGTGACTTCCACCTCGATTTCCGCCGGGCCGCTGTCGTCGGTGCCAGCGTCGTCTCCGTCGTCGTTCGGGCGGTCTGTTGGCTCGACGTCGATGTCCATGTCCGACCCGTGACGGCGTGGCTTTGTGTACTTCTCGGTCTCGGAACTATAGGTTGGACGGCAGAATTGGGTTGGCGTAATATCGCCGCCGGGCGGTTTTTGACCCGTCCGGCCGTGTGCGGACCTATGCGCGAGTTCGCAGCAGACCCACCCGAAGAAGTCCGCGTCGGTGACGCCCTCCGCGACGCGGGACACACCGTCGCCGTCGCCGAGTCCTGTACGGGAGGGCTTATCGGGTCGCTCCTCACCGACGTCCCGGGGTCAAGTGACTACTTCGACCGCTCGCTCGTGACGTACTCCTACGACGCCAAGCGCCACGAACTGGCCGTTTCCCGGGAGGCACTGGACGAACACGGTGCCGTCTCGGAACCGGTTGCCCGCGAGATGGCTGCTGGCGTCCGCGACGTCGCTGACACGACGTGGGGTGTGGCAACGACGGGTATTGCCGGACCGGACGGCGGACTCCCCGGAAAGCCGGTCGGAACCGTCTTCGTCGGTATCGCCTTCGCCGCACCGTGGGGAAGTGGGGACTCCTACACTCGCGTCGAACGATTCGAGTACGATGGCTCGCGCACGCAGGTGAAAGAGCAAATCGCGCGAGGGGCGCTGCGCCTGCTCGTAGGCGAGGTTGCGTCGGTCGCCAACGGCGAGTAACAGGAACACGCTCGTCGACGGCGCGTTCGGGCCGAGTCCGAAGCGTCGCTGTCGGTCGGTTCTGTGGGAAAGCTTTGTATCCCGGCAGTCCAGTCTGAGCGCATGAACAAGAAGGGACACGTGCTCAACGCCATCTTGCTGGCGCTCGGGCTCGGCGTCATTCTCACCGTGGACCCGCGAACGTTCGAACCGACCGTCGACTCGCTGTTTCTCCTCGCACAGAAAATCGGACAGTTGTCGCTGCCGGTCGTCCTCGGTGCGCTGTTTCCCGACGTGGACACCGCCTTCGGCAAGCACCGCAAGACGCTCCACAATCTGCCGGTGTTGATTGCGTTCCTCGCGTTCCCGATAGTCTTCAACAATCTCCACTTCGTCTGGGTCGGTGTCGCCACGCACTACGTCCTCGATATGGTCGGGTCGAAACGCGGCATCGCCCTCTTTTACCCCCTGTCGTCGCAAGAGTACGACCTGCCGACCGGCGTGGCGACGAGTTCGAAGCACGCCGATGCGGTCACGGTCGTCATCACAGTCGCGGAACTCGGCGTCCTCGCCGGGATTCACTACTACCTCATCTCGCTCGACGTGTCGCTGGCTGACGCCGCGGCATCGCTCGGTGCGATGGTCTGAGCTGCAAAATCCGAATTAGTAGACGCTCACGTCGTCGAACCGACCGTCGTAGGCGATGTGACTCGGGTGCGTCGGCTCCATTCCCGAGAGCAGGAGTCGGTCGATTTTTCCCCACGAGTTCTCGTACCCGAGGTGGGCAAATTCGACTGCGCCGCGGAGCGTATGCGACAGGCCGGCGCGACGAACGATGCGGCGCTCCGCCCGTTCTCGGAGTGCGTCGACGAGGTCTGCTTCGGAGCCGATGTCACGGTCGAACTCGGTCCACGCCTCACCGATGCTACCGCGGAGGTGGGCGTACGACGACCCGAACCCGGGGAGATTCGTCTCGCGGGCGATTTCGCGACCCCGCCGGTTGTGCCGGGAGAATGCTTTGGCGTTGTACGTCTCGATGGCGTGGATGTGCTCGCGATAGCGAGCGATATCGTCGGCGGACAGACTCACCGTCAACAGTTCCGGGTGGGGAACGAGCGTCGCCGCTTCCTGTCTGTCGAACTCGTCGAGCGCGCCGTCGAGCGAAATGAAGTCAGGTACGGGGTCGGAAAGCCCGATTGCGAGGAGGTGTTTCCGGTTGTGCCACGACCCGGTGAACACCTCGCGTGCGGGGACAACGAGAAGTTCGTCGTCGGAAAAGCGCTCCGCACGGGCACGGATATCGGGGAGTCGAACGAAGTGGGGAGCATAGACGAGGACATCGAGTCCACGAGCCTTCGCACGCGAGACGACCTGCTCGTCGAGAATCTTCACGTGCATATCAACCCGTGTCGTCGTGCTCCCGCTCACAAGAGCACGTCAGATTAGCCGACAGTTAGGGATTGCTATTTCTCGAACACCGGACAGTCGAAGAAACGGTTTTGTCAGTCACGTCCGTCGGGTCGAACATGTCCCGGTGGAAGTGCGGAATCGAGGGGTGTGACGCTCGGTTCGAAAATGTCGAAAGTGCGATTATTCATCAGACGACGGAACACGAGCGTCACGAGTGTAAGGTGTGTGGGACGATTGTCCCCGAGGGCTACTTTGCGATTCGGCACGCCTTCGACGAACACACCCGCGCGGAGTTCGTCCGCGCGTACGACGCCGACTCCTCGGCGGTCCGTGTACGCGAAGACGTTAAAGAGGCAGTCGAAGAAGTAGCCGACCTAAATCGAGTCGTAAAGACACTCCGCGACGAGGGCGCATTGTAGCGACCGTAGAATCTGAGACACGCCACGACGCGCTGGTGGGTCGCCGTCGTCGTGCGGTGAACTTGTAACGGGTTTCGTGAGATTGTTCGAAGAGTTTCTCGTTAGACTGTTCGAGGCGATATTATCGGGGAAACGGTACCCCAGCTATGACCTCGGTTCCGGTTTCTCCCCCGCGCAGTCGCACCGCTCGGCGAGATGCTCGAAGAGAGAAGAGAGACCTCGTTGTTGCGGCTACTTACCGCTCGTCGGAGTCGAGGACGCGAATCTGGTCGCCGCGGACGGTGACCGGAATCGGGACCGTCGCCTCGTAGAGTTCGACGGTGACCTGGTCTTTCGTTTCGTCGATGCGCTGGACGCGCGCCTTCTCACCTTTGAACGGTCCGGCGATGAGTTCGACGATGTCACCCTCGGCGATACCTTCGACGTCCGGCGTCGGCGAGAGGAAGTGCTCGACTTCGGCCATGCTGGAGGTACCGACCATACCGCCGCTCTCGACGAGACCGCGTGCGTGCGGAATCTCCTCGAGGACGCGGGAGACGATGCCGTCGTCGTCGGCTTCGACCATCACGTAACTCGTGAGTGAGTCGGGCGCCAAGACGGCGTGGATTTGCGAGAAATCCTTCGACGCAATCATGTCTGCAACCGTTCGCTCCTGGCGAGCGGTGGTCTTTACGGCGAAGATGGGCATCTCAGACGCCTCCGGGGAGGAAGCTCATGACCGCGAAGATGATGAAGCCGAGCAACCCAACGAGGAAGATACCCGCACCGGCAATCTTGGAGATTTGAGAGAACTCCTGCCAGGACGGGGTGCTCGCGAGTTTCAACACGCGAACGTAGCTGTTCAGGTCGTACTTAACGTCCATGTTGGTGAGGCCTAGGGTGTCGGGCTTTTTCTATCTATTGATGCACGTCGCTTCGCTCGCGCGTCTCGGCGCGAGAGAGACGGGTCTCCCGGGTTACGGTTGCAAATGAGACGAGTGCGTCAGCGGGAACCGCGCCGTCAGCGACTCGACGGTGTGGTTCGACTACTCGACGTAGTCGATGTCTTCGAGGCGACCCTCGGCCTGCGCCTGAACTTCGCCGTTGCGGCCGTAGATTTGGGGCGACTCGACGCCCGTGACGACAATCATCGTCCGCATCATGCCTTCGAGTTCGTCGTCGACGGAGGTCCCCCAGATAATGCGCGCGTCGGGGTCGATTCGGTCGTAAATCTCCTCGACGACACCCTCTGCCTCTTCGATGCTCATGTCGGAGCCACCGGTGACGTTGACGAGCGCGGAGTTCGCACCGGAGATATCCACGTCGAGAAGCGGAGAGCGAAGGGCAGACTTGACGGACTCTTGGGCCTTGGACTCGGAGTCGGACTCGCCGAGACCGATCATGGCAACGCCACCACGTTCCATGACGGTCTTCACGTCGGCAAAGTCGAGGTTGACGAGACCGGGCTTGGTAATGAGTTCGGTGATACCCTTGACAGAGCGCATGAGCACTTCGTCGGAGACCTTGAACGCCTGACGGACCGGTAGCTTTCCGACGGCGTCGAGCAGGCGGTCGTTCGGGACGACGATAACGGTATCAGAAACGTCGCGGAGGCGTTCGAGACCCGCTTCGGCGTTGGTTCGTCGAACCTCACCCTCCGCCGTGAACGGGGTCGTCACGATGGCGATGGTGAGCGCACCGGATTCGCGTGCCGCCTTGGCGACGACGGGAGCGGAACCGGTACCGGTGCCACCACCGAGACCGGCCGTGACGAACACCATATCAGAACCTTCGATAGCGTCGTAAATCTCCTCTTGAGATTCGAGAGCGGCCTCCTCGCCGACTTGCGGAAGCGAGCCTGCGCCACGGCCTTGCGTCTTCTGTTCGCCCATGAGAATCTTCGTGTCAGCACCGATTTCCACGAGGTGCTGCACGTCGGTGTTGGCGGCGACCAGTTTGGCTCCCTTGATACCTTCTTCGTGCATTCGGTTGACGGTGTTACCACCCGCACCGCCGCACCCAACCACCGTAATATTGGTCTGAAGGTCCTTGAGAACCGCTTGCAGTTCATCATCAGTCATCGTCCCGGACCGGTTAATGTCGGTCGGGCCGCCGACTTCAGCCGACCCATCCCCCATGTCCTCGGCCTCATCGATTGCATCGTCGACGATAGAGTCCATATTTATGGAGACGGTTTACGGAGGATGACTAATTATCTTTCCCCCTTACGTCAGACACCTGTCCGACAAGACACCATTTCGTGTAGGTCAATGACACACTAACTGCACAAAATTGAGAAGTCAGCACACAAATTCGGTCGGCACTCACTCAGAGAGTGAACTCGATGACCCGCTCTTGTGACACGTCCTCGGGCGTGACAGTCTTCCCGTCGAATTCGACCGCCTGCCCCGACGAGAGTTTCCCGAACGCGGGTCCCTCCGGGATTCCCAGTTCGCGCGCGGCACCGGGGTCGAAGGCGCGCATCGTCGCGGTGACGCGACCGTTCTCGCGAACGACGGTGTCGTACTTCTGTCGAAGGATATCACAGAGACGCTCGACGAGGTCGTCGTAGTGCTCCCCCGCGACGGCAGCGGGGCCGAGTGCACGCGCTCCGCTTTCGGTCGTGTGGAAGGCCACGGTCGTCTCCCTGACGGCATCGAGCGATGCATCGAGGTCGATGCCCTGTGCCTCGCCCAAGAGACCGTCTGGAAGCGAGATAACCTCGTACTCGTCGGCATCGACGTGGTCTCCGAATCGAAGTCCCTCTTCGATGCGCGTGATATCGGCTTCGAGGTCGCGCACTCGGTTCAACGGGACGCCGTCAGTCTCTCGGACCCACGTCTCGGAGACGACGCGGAAGCCTTCGTCTTCGACGGCGGCCGCGAGGTCGTCGCGGTCGCCATCGACCAGCGCGAGGTCGGCCGCCGAGGCCTCGAAGGCACGGCGGAGCACGTCACGGTTCTCGTTCGGCGACCCCATCGCCTTCAGTTGCCAATCGGCCGCGATGTGGCCGACACACCAGTCTGTCTCACGCAGTACGCGCTCGAATCGCGGGGCGTAGTGGCCGCCGCCGAATCCGACGAGCTGGCGATCGGCGTCGGGGGCGACACCTTCGATATCGAGCACGGCGGCCGCGACGGCGCGCGCACCTGCGGGGTCTTCCCACTCGTCTTCGCCGCTTCCGAGTTCGACGAACATCGAGGGAACGGTTGGTTCGGTCGGACCGTGGTGCGTCGCCTCGATACCGACTTCGTAGTCGTCGGGTGCGTGGTCGCGCAGGGCGTCAACCACAGCGCGCTGTGCATTCGGGCACGCGCGGGCGAAGTGACCCGGTTCGCCGCCGTAGTCGGCGGGGCCGAAATTGCCCGTGAAGTGCGCGGTCAAGAGCGGTCCCGTCTCGCCAGCGTGCCGCGAGACGACGACGACCATGTCGAGGTCGCCTTCGAACGCCTCGGCGGGGTCGTCGAGGTAGATGTGTAGGTCGTCGAACTCGCGGAGTTCGAAGCCGCCGCGGCGGTATACGGTGCCGCCGCCGTCAGCGTCGGGTCGGCTGTCGTCGGTCTGT
Source organism: Haloferax mediterranei ATCC 33500 (assembly GCF_000306765.2). NCBI lineage: Archaea > Methanobacteriati > Methanobacteriota > Halobacteria > Halobacteriales > Haloferacaceae > Haloferax > Haloferax mediterranei. Next base: position 637,977 of record NC_017941.2, on the reverse strand, counting down.
TCGTCCCAGTCAGCAAGCGAACGCAGGTGCTCGCCGATGTGAACCGATGCGCTGTCGGCGCGGCTGACGACGATTCCAATCACGGTTCGAGGGTGGCTCAGGTCGGCGAAAAGGGCGTCGGAACCGGCGAGGAGAGACGTTCAGCTTCGAACGACGGGTCAGTCCTCGGCGGCGACCGTCGTCTCACCGGTCGTGTAGTCACCGCGGACACGCCGAATGGAGAGTCTCGCGACGGCCATGAGTTCCTTCCGCCGGGCGACGAAGAGCGCCGTGCCGACGACGAGGTAGATAACCGAGAAGCCGATGAGTGACGTTGCGCCGTCGAACGTGACAGCACCGAGGCCGGGAATCGGCAGTGTGAGTGCCATCCCCGTGACGGAGTAGATGAACTGGGCGAAGAAGAGACCGAGAAGCGCAAGCGCCTCGCGGACGCTGATGGAGAACGTGATGAGGATGGCGATTGCGAAGTAGCTCTGTGCGGCCGTCAGCCAGAGTTCGCCCGCCTGATGGTTGTCGAGTGGGAGCGGGCCGTAGGAACCGAGTGAGAGACTGTACACGAGGACGAGCGTCCCGATGAGGAGCGTCCACTGGTTGAGTTTCGAGGAGATGAGCGCGTTGAAGCCGGCGGTCGACCGCGCCTTGTTGACGAGGTAGGCGACGACGATGAGTTCGGGGCTCTCACTCGCCAACGGCGCGACCCACTGAATCATCAAGAACGGCGGGATGCCGACGGACGTACCGAGTTCTTCGAGTCCGTGGGCGAACGGCTCGACGGCGACGAGGATGACGATTCCCGAGAAGATGAAAAGCGTGAGCGTCGTCGCGATGCGCTTCATCCGCGGGTACGACTGGAGATATGCGGGCACGCCAATCTGTTCTTCGTGTTCGTGCGGCGCGTTCAACGCCGCGAGGATGTAGACGACGTAGAGACCGACGAGGACGAACATGTCGAACGCGCCGATTCCCGCGCCGAGCGGGACGAAGAAGGCGAACATCGTCGCGAGAAAGAGGAACAAGATTTCCGTCGAGATACCGCGGTCGAGTCGAACGACATCGGCGAGGAAGCCGGGGCGACTTTCAACCGCTTCGTCGCCGGTTTTGCGCGCTCGAACGACCGTAAACAGGGCGATTGCCGACCAGCCGATACCGATGAGGATGCGGTTCGCGCCGGTCATGTTGGCGACGGCGAGACTCGCCGCTTCGGCCGACTCGGGTGAGCCGGGGTTGATGCCAGCCTCCCACGCGTAGAGGGCGTCGACAGCGTACTCGGGGGCGACAGCGAGCACTGCAAGAATGGCGAGCGCGAACGCCCGCGGCACGTCGGCTTCAGCCGTCTCGGCTCCCCACGCAAGGAGGAAGGAAGCGCCGAGAACGGCGATGCCGCTCAGTGCAACCGTGACGCCAGTTTGGAGGTCCGCGCCGAAGACCGTATGGAGGCCAAGCCACGGAATCGTGAGCAACGCGGCTCCGAAAACCGCGACGAGCGGGTGACTCAATCGTCGTCGTACCATCGTGCCTACACTAGCGAAGGCAGACCCGGTAGCTCTTGCGTTTCACCCCTAAGTCGTACTGAGAGCCGGAGAAAGCCGCTGAACGTCGCGTATCGACTGAAATCAGTTGCCGCCTACGGAAGGATGAGCCAGAAAAACACCAGATAGCCGCCGACGAGGATACCGCCGTCGAGTCTGGACACGTCGTAGTTGCGGAGCATCAGGGCGATGACGCCGAAGGTGAACACGAGAAGTGCTGGGAAGTCGAGCGAGATGGTGCTCGCCGGGACGGTCACCGGAACCATGATAGCGAGGATGCCGAGGACGGCGACGACGTTGTAGATGTTCGACCCAACAACGTTGCCGATGCTGAACTCCGCCTCGCCGCGGACGGCGCTGATGACCGACGCGGCGAGTTCAGGAAGCGAGGTCCCGAATGCGAGGACAGTCAGTCCGATGAATCGGGTGCTGAACCCGTAGGCTTCGAGTAGGCCCTTGCCACCCTGAATGAGCCAGTTCGACCCGACAAACAGGAGCAGGAGACCGAGACCGAGGTAGAGAACGTCTTTGAACTGCGCCGAAACCTCGTCTTCGTCCTCGATATCTATCTCGTCGGCACCGATTGCGTCGGCCTTCGTCGACCGTGCGCGGTAGAGCAGGAATGACGTGAAAGCCCCGAGAATCAGGAGAAGGATACCCCCGTCGATTGCACTCAGTCGTCCGTCCATCCCGAGGACGACGAGCGCAATCGCGGCGGTGACCATGAACGGGACGTGTCTCCGAAGCGTCGACGTCGAGACGGCCATCGGTTGGATGAGCGCAGAGATACCCAACACGAGCCCGATGTTGGCGATGTTCGACCCGATGATGGCACCAAGTCCGAGGTCGGAACTATAGCCGAGACCACTCAGTACGGCGACGAACAGTTCGGGTGTGGTCGTCGCGAACGCGACGATAGTGACGCCGACGATGGCTGCACGGAGACCGAGACCGATAGCAAGTCGTGAGGCACCCTCGACGAGCGCCTCGGCTCCGAGATAAAGTGCAACGATACCGGCTACGAGGAGGGCGGTATCGAAGGATAGCAGGGTTGCGAAAGCCGACATACGCGGGAGTAGTCCAACGGGACACCAAAAACGCGCCGGTCCGGGAAGCGAACGTCATAAATTGTCATGCTAGATGAGAGCAGGGAACGACACGTCGAGTCTCGACCGTCGAAAGAGCACATCGACAGCAGCAAACAACCGACGAGTCGCGGCGGTAACCGACGCAGACGGGCGAATTATATCACCGGCGGGACTCCTCCCGCCCATGCAAGTCTACGGTCTCGTCGGAAACCCCGTCGGCCATTCGTTGTCGCCGCCGATGCACGAGGCGGCGTACGAGCACACCGGACTCGACGCGCGATACGTCACCTTCGAACCGGAACCGTCGGCCATCGAGGCGGCAGTTGATGGCGCAGACGCGCTCGGCATCGCTGGGCTCAACGTTACGATTCCCTTCAAACAGGACGTGCTCGACCTCGTCGACCCCGACCCGCTCGCCGCGCGAATCGGCGCAGTCAACACCATCGACTTCGAGGATGGCGACCCCAAAGGCTACAACACGGACGCGGCAGGCGTCACACGGGCATTCGAGCGACACGATATCTCCCTCGACGGAGCAAATGCCGTCGTAGTCGGTGCTGGCGGAGCAGGCCGGGCCGCCGCATTCGCCCTCGCAGACGCCGGTGCAGCGGTCCACATTGCGAACAGAACCGCCGAAACAGCGGGCGAACTGGCCGATGTTGTCCCGGGCGCGACGGGTGGCGGACTGGATACACTCGACCGGATTCAGGACGCGTCGGTTCTCGTCAACGCGACGAGCGTGGGGATGGAAGCACCCGACGAGACGCCCGTTCCGGCCACGCATCTCCATGGCGACCTTGCCGTCCTCGATGCGGTGTACGCCCCGCTCGAAACTCGTCTCCTTCGCGAGGCGGCCGACGCGGGCGCGGTCACCATCGACGGGGCGTGGATGCTCCTCTTGCAAGGGGTCGAAGCATTCGAATTATGGACCGGACTCGATGCACCAATCGAGGAGATGAATACGACGCTTCGAACTCGCCTCGAGAGGCACTGAGGCCGCTGGTTTTTAAATAACGGAATCACATAGGAGAAGGCAACATGGGCTTGCTTGACACTATCTTGTCACTCTGGAAATCCATCTTTGGTGGCGACTCGTCGTCCACCTCGGAGGAGAGACGTGACGAAACAGCGACCGTTACGGTCGAACGCGACACGCGAGCGGAGCGCGAAGAGCCGAGCGTCGAGACTGAAGCGGCCGTCAAGGAACCGGTCGAGGAGACGAAAGCGGAAGCGGAAGCAGCGGAAGCGGAGGAAGAGAAAGCGGAAGCGGAAACAGAAGCAGAAGAGCCGACGCCCGAGGAGACGGCCGACGAGCTAGAGGAGACCGCCGAGGCTATCGAAGAAGCGGAGCCGGAGGCAGTCGAAGAGACAGAGGAAGAAGCAGCCGAGACCGTCGAAGAGGAACCAGAAGCTGCCGCCGAGAAAGAGCCTGAGGGAGGTGTCGAAGAAGACATCGGCGAGGCGGCAGAGAGCGAGTCACGGGCGGAAGCTGAAGAGACCAAAGCAGAACCCGAAGAACCCGAGCCGGAAGCCGAGGAAGCGGAAGACGTCGAGTCCGAAGCAGAGACCGAGGAAGTCGAGCCTGCGGCCGAAGCGGTCGAGCCAGAACCCGAGGAACCAGCCGAGGAATCCCCCTCTGTCGACACGATTCGCGGTATTGGTCCCGCATACGCAGACCGTCTCTCTGACATCGGTATCGAGACTGTTGCAGACCTCGTTGGAGCCGACGCTGAAGAAGTCGGCGACGATATCAACGTGTCGCCGAAGCGCGTCCAGCGCTGGATTGACCGCGCCGCCGAATAACCACTCCATCACTAAGCTGGCAGCTCTCCAGTTTTTGAGACTACATTTCTTCCGGCCCCGGGCGCTCTCTTCTCGCGGTTCCCAGCATTGACGACACAGACGAGACACGTCGCGAAACCGTTTACCCGACGCACCGACAGGTGCGAGTAATGACCGCACCGACCGTCGTCACCGACCGCGACGACTTTCGCGCGACCGCCGAGGCTGCACCCGACGGTGCGCGCGTTCCCGTCGAAGTTCGGGTTCCCGTCTCGGACCCCTTCGACGCCTATCGGCGCACGCGGCAGGGTTCTGGCGGCTTCTTTTACGAGACGACTGGCGGCCAACCCGGCTGGGGGGCGTTCGGTATCGACCCCGTCGAACGCCTCACAGTCAGTAACTCGGCTGTCAGCGAGACCGAGACAGCACCCACGCTCGCCGCGCTCGAAGGACTCGTGGACTCGCAAACGCTCGCCCGCGGTGAGTGCGATGTTCCGTACCCCTGCGGCCTGTTCGGGTGGCTCTCCTACGACGTCGCCCGCGAACTCGAATCGCTACCCGAGCACACGACCGACGACAGAGGACTCCCGCACCTGCAACTCGGCCTGTACGACCTCGTCGCATCGTGGGACGAACCGCGGACGGGCGACAGGGCGGAACTCCGAATTACGTGCTGTCCGGAAGTCGGCGACGATGTCGACCTCGATGTGACCTACGACGAAGCACGCGAGCGGGCAACCGAACTCGCTACCGAAGCAGTCGAAGGTGACCCCGAACCGGTCGAGTCCCCCGTCGAATCCGACAAGGCACAATTCGAGAGCGCCTGTGGTCGAGAGGCGTTCGCCGACCGCGTCCGAGCGGCGAAGCAGTACATCCGCGATGGCGACACGTTTCAGGCGAACCTCTCGCAGCGACTCGTCGCACCCGCCGCAGTCCATCCGGTCGATGCCTTCGCCGCACTCCGGCAGGTCAACCCCGCGCCGTACTCCGGTCTTCTCGAACTCCCCGGCGTCGACCTCGTAAGCGCGAGTCCCGAACTCCTCCTCCGCGTCGACGGCGACCGACTCGCCACGGAGCCAATCGCCGGGACACGACCGCGAGGCGAGACCCCCGAAGAAGACGAGGCGCTGGAAGTCGACTTGACGACGGACGAAAAAGAGCGGGCAGAACACGCGATGCTCGTCGACCTCGAACGGAACGACCTCGGGAAGGTCTCCGAGTACGGGTCGGTCGAAGTGACTGAATACCGCCGCGTCGACCGCTATTCCGAGGTTATGCATCTCGTGTCGCTGGTCGAAGGAACGCGACGTTCGGGGACGACACTCGCCGACGCCATCGCGGCGGTCTTCCCCGGTGGAACCATCACCGGCGCGCCGAAGCCCCGGACGATGGAGATTATCGACGAACTCGAATCGACCCGCCGCGGCCCCTACACCGGGAGCATGTTCGCCATCGGATTCGACGACCGGGCGGTGCTGAACATCATCATCCGGACGCTGGTGCGTTTCCGCGACGAGTACCATCTCCGCGTCGGCGCGGGCATCGTCCACGATTCCGACCCCGAGCGCGAGTACGACGAGACGCTGGCGAAAGCCCGTGCCCTCGTCACCGCTATCAACGAGGCGCTCGGCGACTGTGCAAAGATGACCGTGGGAGTGGAAGCCGACCAATCAGTGGAGACTGACCAATGACCCGCATCCTCGTCATCGACAACTACGACTCGTTCGCCTACAATCTCGTGCAGTACGTGGGCGAGTTCGCCGACGACGTGGTCGTCTACCGCAACGACGCGCTTTCGACCGATAATATCCGTGACATCGACCCGGATGGCATCATCGTCTCGCCCGGCCCGGGAACACCTGCCGACGCCGGTGTCTCGATACCCGTCTTCCGCGACCTCGACTACCCGACACTCGGCGTCTGTCTCGGCCACCAGTCGCTGTGCGCCGCCCTCGGGTCACCCGTCGGCCACGCCCCCGAAGTCGTTCACGGGAAGCCATCGCTGGTCGAACACGACGGCCGAGGTGTCTTCACCGACCTCCCCGACCGAATCGAGGTCGGACGCTACCACTCGCTTGCAGTCGAACACGACGACATTCCGGACGAATTGGTCGTGACCGCATACACGGTCGCCGAAGCAGGAGGGAATGATTCGGTTGACAACGACGACGACACAGCGGCCGACGACAACACAGCGGCCGACGACAACACAGCGGCCGACGACGCGGACGAAACATCGGTCGTGATGGGTGTCCGCCACCGCGAGAAACCCCACATCGGTGTCCAATTCCACCCCGAGAGTATTCTCACCGAGTCGGGGAAAGACATCGTTCGCAACTTCGTCTCAATCGCTGCGGGCGAAGGTCCGGCGACCGAGGCGTGGAGGGTAAACGATGACTGACGATTCAAAACACCTCTATCACGTCGACGGCGACCTCGTCCCCGCGGACGAGGCATCGGTTCCGGTCACTGACCGCGGCTTTCTCTACGGAGACGCCGCCTTCGAGACGCTCCGCGCCTACGGCGGCGACGTGTTCCACTGGGGCGCACACGCAGACAGACTCGCTGAGACGTGCGATATACTCGGGATGGACCACGGACTCTCCGATGACGACCTCCTGCGCCGAATCGACGAGACGGTAGCCGCGAACGACTTCGCGGACGCCTACGTCCGACTGTCCATCACTCGTGGGAGCCAACCCGGTCGTCTCACCCCCGCCGAGGCGGTCGACCCGCGGGTCGTCGTCATCGTCGAACCGCTCCCGCGAGGCGGCCGCGGGTCGGACCCCGTCTGGGACGGCCCCGCGGCAGTGCAGACGGTTCGAACGCGCCGCATCTCGGACCGTGCGCTTCCCGCTCGGGCGAAGACCCACAACTATCTCAACGGCATTCTCGCACGAACCGAGCTTCGAGTAACCGGCGCTGACGAGGCGCTCATGCTCGACTCCGAGGGCTACGTCACCGAAGGCGCGACGAGTAACCTCTTTTTCGTCGACGACAACGCGCTCTGCACGCCCAGTCTCGACGGGCCGGTTCTCCCGGGAATTACACGCAGAGTCGTCTTGGACCTCGCCCGACAGGAAAATATCCCGATTCGGGAGCAACGATACACCCCCGATGACGTGCGCGGGGCTAACGAGGCGTTTCTCACGAATTCGACGTGGGAACTCCGACCCGTCGAAACAGTCGACGGTATCGCCATCGGCGACGGTCCGGTGACGAAACTGCTCGCGCGACTCTACGACGACTACGTGGAGCGGCGACACTACGGCGACGAGAAGTAGCGACACCCGAATCGGGCCTGCTCAGAATTCGACGTTCGAACTCGAACTTCGGTCCACGGGGTCGGTCTCGATGGGACCAGTCCCGACAAACGAGAAGTCGTCGTCGGAGAGAAAGACGTGGTCGCCGTCGATGGTGAGGTCCAGGTCGTCGAGAACCGCGCCCTCGCACGGCCCGTAGTTACAGTAGCCCGTATCGGCCTCGAAGTACGCGCCGTGGTTCTCGCAGATGACCTCGCCGTTGCGCATCGTCGCGCCCGACCCTTTGTCGAGTTTGATGTGCGTCAGGTGCATACAGTAGTTCAGCCACGCCTGAATGCCGTCATCGGTGCGAACGAGTATCGCTTCGCGCTCCTCGTCGTCGTCCCCGCATACTCGGAAGAGAAAGGTCGTGTCCTCGGGTACGTCGTCGACCGAGCAGATTCGTTCGAGGTCGCTCATTGTGCTCCCGTTAGGGTGGTGTGGAAAATCTCCTTCGGAAATAGTCGGCGGTGCTGGTGGGAGAACGGATGAATACTACACACTCACCCGCGCGGTCCACAGCATCCAGCCAGCGTGTAGGAGGACGGTGAGGCTGGCGATAGCCAACGGCGCAGCGACGAAGAGCGCAATTGCGACGGCGGCACCGGGAGGGAGTGGTGCGTCCGAAGACCTGTCCATGATCATAAACGGCAGTACCGGAGCGACGAGGGCACTGAGCGTCTCGACCACCCGAAAGAGACTGTGGACGATAACAGAACGTCCGCCGAGTCCATCGAGTTTACGGTTCCGAACCAGACGCCACCCATCGACGGCCGCGTGAATGAGAAGAACGGCCCAGAGTATCCCCAACGCCCCGAGTGCGATTCCCCACATGTTCCCGAACCCCGGTGGAACGGTCAGTTCTGTCTTCGTGAACACCACGTAGGGAACCACGCCCGAACACAGGAACACGAAGACGAGGAAGACTTCGACGGTGAGGAAGCGAGGGAGTGCTCTTACCGGGGACTGGATAGACATGTGTAAACCTCAGGTGTTTCGTCACGGAGAATGTGGCTACTATCCTGAAAACCCTATTGGCAAGGTTGACTGTTCGGGTGTCAGTACATCCGAGTTACAACGTATCCCAGAAATGACGGCGCGACAAGACGCGCCGCTTGGGTGTGTGATTTTCAGGAGCATAGCGGGAGGTAGATTTGAACCACACTCGCAACGCTTCGCGTTGCTCGCTGGTTCAAACCTACTGTGCTATGAAGCCGACCTCAGGGGTCGCGCCGAGACGAGCCTCGGCGCTCAGGAGTTGAGGTCGGCAAAACCATAGCGGGAGGTAGATTTGAACTACCGATCTCCGGGTTATGAGCCCGGCGGAATCTCCTGGCTATCCCATCCCGCTGAATCAACAAACGCGACATCTATTGTTAAGGCTTCTGTTTCGGGCGCTGTGTGTCAATTTTCACCGTGACTCTCGCTGACTCGAACGGCCAGCGATTCGCCATGTGAACAGACTCTCAGCGACGTAGTTCAGAAGCATCGACGCGCCGATTGCAATCGGTAACGGAACGAGTTTCCAGAGGTCGATACCAGCGACCGGAATCTCCAGTGGAATCTCGCCGAGTGCTCGGACGACGAGCACCTGCACTGCGAGACCCCCACTTCTGACGAGGTTCGACTTCAGGAAGCGTCGGACCTTCGCTGTGAGATGGTCCGCGCCAGCGCCCGCGAACGTCCAGCGGTCGTTGATGAGAAACATCACGACGATAGCGAGTTCCGCACCGGCGAGTTTCGCGAGTTCGCCAGCGATGCCGAAAAAGACGATGAGAAGACTGCTCAACGAGAGGTCGAACACCGCGCCGACCGCACCCACCGAGACGAACTTCCCGAATCGAGTTCCGGACGTGAGGGCAGAAAGCCGGTTAGTCATCCGTAACCTCAACCGAGAACTGCTCGATGAGGGTTCGTTCGTCGTTTCGAGCGTCGATGAGTTCGTGGAGGCGGTCCTCGCGAATCGTCCGAGCGCGGTGGCGCGACCGAAGGAGTCCACGAGCCATCTTGAGCGTCGTGTCCACCGGCGAGACCGTAGAATTCGGCTGGTCCTCCCAGACGACGGGCACCTCGGCAACGCGGTGACCGAACGCACCCGAAACGGCGATGAGTTCGATATCCCACGCGAACCCGGGTTCGTAGAGGTGGGTTCGAACGTCCGCCCACGCCTCGGCAGTCATGGCTTTCGCCCCGCACTGGTAGTCGTACAGCGGAACGTCGGTGAGATGACGGGCGAGCCACGCAAACCCATCACCGAGATAGCGACGCGCGACTGTCTGGTGCGAGGCGACGGTCGCGTCAGGGTGCCGTCGTGAGCCAACAGCGAGGTCGGCACCGTCATGGACGGCATCGACGACGTTCGAAATCGACGCGGCCGGGGTACTGCCGTCGGCGTCCGCAAAGGAGACGATATCCGTGTCGAGAGCTTCGAACCCGGCGGTGATGGCGGCACCTTTGCCGCGGCGTGCATCGACGGGGTTCACCTCGGCGACAGTCGGGAGAGCATCGAGAGAGTCGAGTACCCCCGTCTGCGGCGCGTCGAGTTCGACCCGGACCACAGCGAGGTCGAGTTCCTCGACGAGGGCGTGCACGTAGGGGACTAGACGATCAGGGTCGGGCCGGTAAGCAGGGACCACCATCCCGACGGACTGCGACATGCACGACAATTCTTCGAACGGGGTAAAAAGCAAACCGCTCTTGTGCGCACCCGCCATCACAAAACGTATTGCATCCGGCGCGCCTTCAACTGACAGATGGAGTACGCCCTCGTGGTCCGTTGGCTGGTGCTGTTCGCGGCCCTCTGGGCGGTCGGTCTTCCCCTGTCGACCCGCCTATTCCGCCGCCTCCCCGGTCACGGCGCTGGACTTACACTCCCCGTATCGCTCGTCGTCTTGACCCTCCCCGTCTACTACGTCGGTCAGTTCACGTTCGGTCCTGCTGCACTCGCAGCCGGCGTCGGGACGTTCCTCGTCGCCTCGGCGCTCACGGGACTCGACCTGCCCGCACTCCGCCACGGCGAGGTGCAACTCGCCGCCGACCTCGATATCGACAGGCGGGCAGTCGCGGAAGCCGCCGCAGTGTTCCTCGTTGCCTTCCTGTTCGCCGTTGCGCTCCGCGCGCTCGACCCGGCGGTCCACGCCAGCGGCGGTGAGAAGTTCCTCGACTTCGGACTCCTCCAGTCGCTCGCCCGCGCGTCGGTGCTGCCGCCCGAAGACATGTGGTTCGCCGGCGAACCCGTCCGCTACTACTACGGCGGCCACCTCGTCTCGATACTCCTCGCGTGGCTCACCGGGACGGAACCCGAATTCGCTTACAACCTCGCACTCGCTGGGTTCTTCGGCTTCCTCGTCACCGCGGCGTTCGAACTCGGTCGCGGCCTCTCCCGTGCAGCCGGCTCTCACGGCAAATTCGGTGGCCTCCTCGCGGCGTTCTTCGTCGGCTTCGCCAGCAACCTCGTTACGGCGGTTCGGTTCGCCCCGCTCGCACTTCCCGACAGCATGCAGCGCCCCATCGCACAGGCAATCGCCGAGCGCTCGCAGTACAGCGTTTCAGAGGTTCTCTCCGGCGCATCGCAGTTCTCCTACTGGGACGCGAGCCGCGTGGTTCCGGGAACCATCAACGAGTTCCCACTGTTCGCGTGGCTCAACGGCGACCTGCACGCGCACATGATGGGAACCCCGTTTTTGCTCCTCGCCGCCGGTCTCACCTTCGCGTACTTCCGAACGCCCGAAGACGCAGTCGGTGAGCGCCGTCTTCTCGTCGGCGTGACGACCCTCGTCGGTGCGCTTCAGGTCGTCGTGGATACGTGGAGTTTCCCGTCGGTGTTCGGCGTCCTCTTCCTCGGTCTCGTCTTTGCGCCCGCGCGCCCGTCGACGCTCCTTCTCAGCCGCGACCGACTTCGAGCCCTCGTTGGAGACAACGCAGTCGCGAGCGAAGTTGCCCGAATCCTCGGAACAGTTCTCGTCGTCGGTCTCGCCGGCGGTGCCGCCGTCGCCCTCGCAAGTCCGTTCCTCCTCGGGGCTGTCGCAGGTGGCGGAAGTGAGCGAACAATCGAGATTCTCACACCGACCCAGCGCAGTGGGTTCGGCTCGCTCCTGCTCGTCCACGGTGCGTTCATCACCGCGTTCGTGCTCCACTACGCTCGGCGACTCGGTTCACAGCAAGAAAACGACCCCAGCCGAGCACAGATACTCGCGGTCCTCGGTGGTCTCGTCACACTAACGGTTGTTGCCGCCGTTCACTCGTTCGCCGCGCTCGCACTCGTCGTCCCGCTCGTACTCGTCGGGTGGATACTGCTCAGACTCAGCGACGATCCGCGATTCGAGACGGTTCTCGTCGTTGCGGGTGCGGGTCTCGTAACTCTCGTCGAACTCATCTTCGTGAACGAACAGGCCGGTCCCGGTCGCATGAATACGGTGTTCAAGACGTACATGCAGGTGTGGGTACTCTGGGGAAGTGCCACGGGAGCCATCTTGGCAAGGTTCGCCGGCGACGCGGTGCAGGCGAGCGACCTGTCGCTTCCGAAGGTCGACTTCCGCATCCCCGCTGGAGCGATTCGAGTCGTCGGTGTCGTGGTCGTCGTCCTTCTCGTCGCCTCCACGTCGGTCTACGGAGGACTCGCTATCGGCAAACACACCAACTCTCCGCGACAGGACACGACCCTCGACGCGACGGCGTTTGCGGAGTGGCGGCATCCGAACGAGTCAGCCGCAATAACGTGGCTCGACGAATCCGTCGATGGGAATCCGACGATGCTCGCGGCACCGGGGACGACGTGGTCTGCGACGGTGAACGATAAACGAGAGGGAGTCATGTACGGCTGGCGCGGCAACCCCGAATCGAGTCTCACGGGCGTGCCGACAGTCGCCGGGTGGGCACACGAAGTCGGCTACCGCGGTCCAGAGGCCTACTACGACCGTGTACGCGACGTAGACCAGATGTACGTCGGCAACGAATCGACGCAAAAAGAACTCATCGCCGAATACGACGTGCAGTACGTGTGGGTCGGCCCCGGCGAGCGCGCCCGCTACGGGGAGATACATACGGACGTGGCGTGGCTGACGCCGGTCCACCGGTCAGGGTCGGTTGTCGTCTACGAGGTAGAAGAAGCGAGGCTTCGTTAGACTACTGCGTCGCTCGTCTGAACGACTTCGACAGCCTCGGCATCGACGCCCTCGGTTTCGAGCCAATGCGGGACGTACTCGCGTTTTTCGAACGCTTCGCGCTCGTCTTCGGCCCCGATAGTACACCACAGCTGGACGCGGTCCGGTCCGTGCCAATCGCCCTGCCGGTCGATGGAGAAGCAGATGTACTCCCCACCGTCGTACTCGATGACGGCGTCGCGCCGAATACCGGGGTCGCCGTGGATGATGAGCTTCTTCATGTGCCGGGATTGGCACAGTCACCGCTTAATCGCTTCGGCTTCGGCCGTGGAAGAGACACCGGGGCGAATCGAGAGCCGAGAACCATCGTCGGCTGCCCACACGTGACACAGTGGAGCCGGTAATACGGCGGGTTTGCACGTCGCGTCGAACCAAACGGGTTTTAACGGGCCCCACCAAAACCCACCACAAGGTCGATATCTATGCAGATGCCACGCCGTTTCAACACGTATTGCCCCAACTGTAAGGGACACCATGAGCACGAAGTGGAGAAGGTCCGGTCGGGACGTCCGACCGGTATGAAGTGGGACGCTCGCGCCCAGAAGCGCGGCAAGAGCACTATTGGTAACGCCGGTCGTTTCTCCAAGGTGCCCGGTGGCGACAAGCCCACGAAAAAGACGCACCTGAAGTACATCTGCTCGGACTGTGGCAAGGCCCACATGCGAGAGGGCTGGCGCGCAGGTCGCCTGGAGTTCCAGGAGTAAACAATGGCAGGAAACTTCTACAAGGTCGCATGCAGCGACTGTGAGAATGAACAGGTCGTCTTCGGAAAGGCCTCCTCGGACGTCAACTGCGCCGTCTGCGGGACGACTCTCGCCACCCCGACCGGCGGCAACGCCGAGTTCCACGGCGAGGTCGTCGAGACGGTCGAGCGACGTGAAAGCGACGAGCTTGAGGCGTAACTTCCTGGAGGACCCCTTATGAAGTACAGCGGATGGCCTGACCCCGGCGAACTCGTTGTCGGGAAGGTAGACGACATCGCGGACTTCGGCGTCTTCGTCGACCTCGAAGAGTACGAAGACAAGCGCGGGCTTTGCCACATCAGCGAGGTCGCAAGCGGGTGGATCAAGAACGTCCGCGACCACGTCCGCGAGGGACAGACAGTCGTCGCCAAAGTGCTCGAAGTCAACGAGAGTTCACAGCAGATCGACCTCTCGATTAAGGACGTTAACGAGCACCAACGCAAAGAGAAGATTCAGGAGTGGAAAAACGAGCAGAAGGCCGACAAGTGGATGGCGCTCGCATTCGGCGAGGACATCGCTGACGAGCAGTACGGTTCCATCGCGAACGCCCTGCTCGCCGAGTTCGAGTCGCTTTACGACGGCTTCGAACAGGCCGCAATCCACGGTACCGAAGCGCTCGAAGACGTCGAACTGGATGACGACGAAATCGAAGCTATCGTCGACACCGCACGACAGAACGTTTCGGTGCCCTTCGTCAACGTCACCGGCTACGTCGACCTCCGCTCGCCTGCGGGCGACGGCGTCGACGACGTGAAAGAGGCACTGAAGGCCGCCGAAGGTGATGGCGAAGTTCCCGACGAAATCGAACTCGCAGTCACCTACGTCGGTGCTCCTGAGTACCGAGTCAAGGTACAAGCGCCCGACTACAAGACCGCCGAGACGGAACTCGAAGCGAGCGTCGCTCGCGCCCGAGACGTTATCGAAGCGGCAGGCGGGACCGCGGAGTACCACCGCGAACGCAGCGGCGACGAAGAGTAATGAAATCAGACATCCGGGTGTGCAGCGCGTGGCGCGACCGCCACCACCGCCCGGTGTACTCGCTTTCTGACTCTTGTCCGGAGTGCGGCGCACCCACCGAAAACAGCGCGCCCGCACCCTACAACCCGGACGACCCCTACGGCGAGTACCGCCGGGCGCGTAAGCGCCGGGCCGCAGACGAGTAGCCGTTCTGATTCGGCTACCGACGCTCTCTTTACCGGCGCGTTCGGCACTACGTGCATGGACGACATCGAAATCGAGGCTGTCGCAGAGGTTGACCTCTCCGACCCCGTGTTCATCGAGGGACTTCCGGGCGTCGGCAATGTCGGCAAGCTCGCCGTCGAGCACCTGATTGAGGAGTTCGAGGAAGCCACACTCGTCCGGCGCATCTACGCCGACGTGTTCCCGCCACAGGTGAGTATCGACGAGGGCGTCACCGAACTGACCCACGCCGCGGTCCACGCCGTCGAAACGCCCGGCGAGGGACCGGACCTGCTCTTGCTCACCGGTGACCATCAGGCGCAGTCCAACGAGGGACACTATCATCTCACGGACGCCTTCCTCGACGTGGCCGAGGAGTTCGACGTCGAACAAGTGTTCGCCCTCGGCGGCGTCCCCACGGGTGAACTCGTCGACGAGCCGTCGGTCCTCGGGGCCGTCGCCAACGAGACCCAACTGGACGAACTCGAAGACATTGGCGTCGAGTTCCGCGAAGGCGAACCTGCCGGCGGCATCGTCGGCGTCTCGGGGCTACTTCTCGGTCTCGGTGGCCGTCGCGGCCTCGATGCGACCTGTCTGATGGGCGAGACCAGCGGCTACCTCGTCGACCCACAGAGTGCACAGGTGGTCATCGAAGTCCTACAGGACCTCTTGGACTTCAGCGTCGACTTCGAAACGCTCGAAGAGCGCGCAGAGGAGATGAAGGAAGTCGCCGCGAAGATTCAAGAGATGCAACAACAACAACAGGGCATCGCGAGCGACGACGACCTGCGGTACATCGGGTAAACCGCACTGAAACCAGTGACTGGGACTGGGGTTTCAGGCTTCGATGATGTCGTCGTCTGCGAACTCCGGGACGACGAGTGTACCGTCGAGCGACTGCACCGCCCGTCCACCGACCTGAATTTCTGTGCCGACTTTGACGCGAATGACGCTCGGCCGGTCTACGAAGTGACCCTGCTCGAACCGTAGTTCATCGGGTACCGAGTCGAATGCGCCGACCTGCCGGAGATACGCCCCACAGGCACCGGCAGCGGTTCCAGTTGCGGGGTCCTCAGGGATACCGACGCCCGGCGCGAAACAGCGGGCGTGAAGCGTCGACTCGCCGTCGATAGCATCGAAGCTGAAGGCGTAGATGCCTGCCGCGTCGTGTTCTGCGGCGAGTTCGGCGATGGCGTCCTGGTCGGGGTCGGCCGAAGAGAGGTGTTCGAGGAAGTTGACGGGAACGACGAGGTACGGAAGGCCAGTCGATGCGAGTGCGGCCGGAAGGTCTGCACCAACATCGCGCAAAGCGGCATCGTCGATACCGAGGGCTGACGCGACTCGGCTGTAGTCGACATCGAGTCGCCGAACTGTCGGTGCCTCCTGCGTCATCCACACCTCTCCCAGTTCACCGATTTCGATGTCGAGCGTGCCGACGTTCGTTTCGAGCGAGTGGGTTCCGGGTTCGATGGCACGCTCGGCGGCGAGATGAGCGTGCGCAGCAATCGTCGCGTGCCCGCAGAGGTCGATTTCCTGTGTCGGCGTGAAATACCGGATTCGGCGGTCGGCGACGGACGACGAGCACACAAACGCCGTCTCGCTCGCGCCGAGTTCGGTCGCGATGGCGCGCATCTGTTCCGCGTCGAGTCCGTCGGCGTCGGGGACGACACCGGCCACGTTCCCGGACAACGGTTCGGTCGTGAAGGCGTCGACGAGGAGGGCGCGTCGGCTATCCATGGAAGTGCGCACTGCACGGCGATGTATCAAACCAGCGGGTCGGGAGTCGAGAGTGAAGTGAGAAGTCGGTGATTCCGATGCGTGTCTATCTTGTTGAGCGGAAGGCCGCTCACGCGCGAGTCCAACGGACGCGGCCGGTTGGTTCGGCAGCGCCGTCGCCCTGCATCACCTCTCGCATGTTCATACAGGCTGGACAACCAACGACCTCGTCCATCTCGTTACCGAAGACGCGGACGAAGTCACGGGACACGAACTCACCACAGTTACCACACGTGTGCATGCTTGGTCACCTACGGACATGCATACTCTTGCTCTCGATATAACTATGAGCCATGTTAGCATGGGTTAATACCTTCCTGAAATCAGAATTCAACGGTTAATTGGTCACTAACGCTGAATTTGGCGGCTTTGAAAAATGAATCGACGAGCGGGGCGAGTCGTACAGATTAAAGGGTGTCAGGCGCGGCAATACGGACGGTGAACGGAAGCTATGGGCGACCTCCCCGACGAGTTTAAGTGTACCATCACAAACTGGGAGTACATCTACGGGCTTTGCCGTGACGTCTCCGACGATGTCAAACAGTCCGAGTTCGAACCCGACGTTATCGTCGCGCTGGCACGCGGCGGTTGGTTCGCGGGCCGCTGCATCTGCGACTTCCTCGGGCTTGACGACCTGACGAGCCTGAAGATGGAGCACTACGTCGGTACTGCCCAGAAATCGAACGAACCCGAAGTCCGCTACCCGATGCCGGAGGGGAGCGTCGAAGGTAAGGACGTACTCATCATCGACGACATCGCCGATACCGGCGGGTCCATCGAGCGCGCACACGAGTACGTGACCGACCGAAACGCGGGCGAAGTCCGCACGGCGACGCTGCAACTCCTCCAGACGAGTGAGTTTGAACCGGATTACGTCGGCGAGCGCCTCGAAGAGTGGGCCTGGGTCGTCTACCCGTGGAACTTCATCGAGGACATGATCGACCTCACCTCGGGTGTGATGGCGAAGGCCAACGACGACACTTTCGAGCTAGAGGACATCCGTCACTACCTCTCGGAGTTCCACGACGTAGACCGCATCGGGATGGAGATTGCGCAACCCGACCGCATGCCGGAAGTGATGGCAGAGATGGAACGACGCGACTACGTCGAATCCACCGGGGATGGGGCGTGGCGACTCCTCGAAAACGACGGCGTCGGTGCCTGAAAGCGCGACGAAGCCCGCACTCGACACCGAGCACGCATCGTCTTAGTTCTCTCTACGAGAGCGAATCGCTCGTTGATTCGCCGGAAACGAAACGTTAGTCAGCAATCCAACCATTGCCATCCGCATGTCGCTTCTGTCTATCTTCGTCACGGCACTCTTGCCCATTCTCGCCATCGGTGCGGTGGGATTTCTCCTGGGCCGTGTCCGCGATGTGGACCCGGAGCCACTCAACACGGTGACGGTGTACGTCCTCGCACCGGCGCTCGTGTTCTACAGCCTCGCGACAACCGAACTCGCGGGGTCGACGCTCGCGACTATCACCGGTGGCGTCGTCGTCTACCACGTCGTGATGATTCTCGTCGCCGCCGGGGTCGCCCGACTCCTCGGTATCTCTGAACCGCTGTTGGGCGCGCTCGTTCTCGTCGCCGCTTTTCCGAACTCCGGAAACTACGGTGTTCCCGTCAGTTCCTTCGCGTTCGGTGACACCGGGCGTTCGGCCGCCGTCGTCTACCTCGCGGTTCAGGGCGTTCTCATTTACACGTTGGGCGTTTACATTGCCGGACGAGGAGCAGCCAACGACGCCGCCGACCACTCCGGCTGGCTCGTCGGCATCAAGCGTATTCTCCGAATCCCGCTCATCTACGCAGTCGTCGTCGCGCTCGTCGTCCGCTGGCTGGGCGTCGTCCCGCCGACGGACCTCGCCGCGATGCAGACGCTCAAACTCGTCGGCGACTCCTCGATTCCGATGATGCTTCTCATTCTCGGCATCCAACTCGCCGGTGCCGACCTCGGGTCGACGCTCTCTGAAGTCGGTCTCGTCGCAGGACTCAAAATGGTCGTCGCACCCGCCATCGCGGTCGGTGTCGCACTCGTCGCCGGGTTCGGCGACCTCACTGTCGCGCGGACGTTCGTCCTCGAATCCGCGATGCCTGCAGCAGTGACACCGCTTATCCTCGTCGGCGAGTTCGGCAACACCAGCATGTCGAACGTCTCGGTCGCCGAGTTCGTCTCCGCGGCCGTCTTTGCGACGACGCTCCTCAGCGTTCCCGTCCTCACGGTGCTCATCTTCCTCCTCGACAGCGGCTTTGTCGTCTAGTTTCGGCGTCGACGAGTCGCAGATTCGCTACGACTTTGTGCGCGCTCTCCGACGTTCGCATATGAAAATCGGATTTATCGGTGGCAGTGGTATCTACGAGGCGCTCCCCCTCGAAAACACCCGCGAAGAACCCGTCGAGACGCCCTTCGGCGAACCATCGACGACGCCTATCGTCGGCGAATTCGGCGACACCGGCCGCGAAGTCGTCTTCCTCCCGCGACACGGTCCCGACCACCAGCACTCGCCGACGACGCTCCCGTACCGCGCGAACATCTTCGCGCTCAAGAAACTCGGCGTCACCCACATCCTCGCCAGCAACGCCGTCGGCAGCCTCAAGGAGGACCTGCCGCCGCAGACGCTCGTTGTCCCCGACCAGATTTACGACCGCACAAAGCACCGCCCCCTAACGTTCTTCGACGAAGGCATCGTCGTCCACCAGCCGTTCGCCAAGCCGTACGACGAGGAACTCGTCTCCATCCTCACCGAAGCGGCCGAAGAAGCGACCGACGCGAAAATCCAATCGGGCGGAACCTACGTCTGCATCGAAGGTCCCTCGTACTCCACGAAAGCCGAAAGCGAACACTACCGGGCGCAGGGCTGGGACGTCGTCGGTATGACGACCATCCCCGAGGCGAAACTCGCCCGCGAGGCCGAAATCGCCTACGCGACCGTCACCGGCGTCACCGACTACGACGTGTGGAAAGAAGACAGCGAAGTCACGCTCGACGAGGTGCTGAAGAACGCCGCCGCCAACGAGGACGCAATCAAGGAGACCGTCGAAGCGGCCATCCGCAAGATTCCAGACGACCACGAAACCGACAGCCACTCCGCGCTCGAAGGGACCATCAACACGCCCGACGAGGCCATCCCCGCCGAGACGAAGGAGAAACTCGCGCCGCTTATCGACCAGTACGTCGAGTAATCAGGTAGACGCTCAGCGATTCAGTTCCTCGCGTTCGGTCGCGTCAGAAGCACCTCGCGCGGCCCTGTCGGTCGGCGAGAACTCGACTGCGTGACACCGTTCGCAGTACTCGTTTTTCCCGTGTTCCGTCGTCGTCAGCGCAACCCCCGCCGCGACGAGTTGCGTGCTGAACTCCCGAACGACGCCGCGGGTGTCGGAGTCGCCGCAAACGGTACAGTTGCGGACTGGCTTCGGTGTCGTAACCACGTCTCTGACGCGACCCATCTCCGTCGGTCTGTACGAGACGTAGCCGGCGAAATAGCAGTGTAGCCAGAAAATAGGAAGGAAAAACACGACTCCTAACTCGGGGAGTGAAGGAGCGAGAATAACCGCGGTGAGGAATGCGAATAACGCCGAGGTGAGAAGCGAGACGGCGACAGTCAGGCGACGAAGGGTACTGGAGAGCAGGGTCGGCCGGGGCACACCGGAAACTGACGAGTACCTGAAATAAATGCTTAGTCGTCTGCGACGGCTTCGGCTTCGAGTTCGGGGTCGTCTTCCGTTTCGGGGGCGTCTTCGCTTTCAGCGACCTCACCCGACGAATCCGCATCGGGCGACGCGTCGAACACCTCGGGATTCCGAATCCAGAGGTCGCCGAACAGTTCGTCCTGCTTGAGAAAGACGGTGCTCCGGTGGGCGAGGAACAACAGCGCGAGATACGTCGTCATCACCGTATCGCCCACGTCGCGAATCTCGGCGAAGAGTACCTCGTCGCGGCCCTTCTCGTAGTGCGTCGAGACCACGTCGCGGACGGCGTCAACGACAGCCTCGATGTCCTCGTTGTGGGCGGTTCCCGTCACGTCGTCTTCGGTCGGTTCACCCGCGCCGCGCATCTCACCGGGCGTGTGGTAGTCGAGGGTCTGCGTCCCGCGGGAAAACCCACGCGGCGACTCGGAGGTGTCGTACTCGCGGCGGCGCTTCCACCACGACCCGCGTTCGACTTCGCGGAGTTCGCGGACGAGTTCGTCCAGCGTCTCCGGCGACCCGCGGGCATGCTTGCGTTCGAGTCGGCGGTCCATCTCGTCTTCGAGCGCATCGATGGGGTCGAATCCGGGCGGGCCGCCGCCGTCGTCGCCGGGGTGGCCGTCGTCCGCGCCGCCCTGCATGGCGAGTTCCCACGGTTCGAGTTCCTCCTCGTCGGGTTCGTCGGGCGCGAGGAGTTCGTCGGATTTCATCCGCAACAGGACGCTCGCGTAGAACAGCGCGCGCCCGGTCGTCCGGAGGTCCATCGCGTCGAGGCGCTCCAAGAAGGCGTCTGTGACATCGACGATGTCGATGTCCCACGGGTCGATGGTCCCCTCTTTGGCGAGTTGGACGAGTAGTTCGACGGGTTCGACCTCGTCGTCGCCCGTCTCGGACACGTCTTCGGGGAGTACGTCGTCCATCGCGTCCTCGTCGGGCGCGTCCGCGTCGGGGTCACCGTTAGGTGTGGCGCTCGTGTCGTCGGCGAACGCTAAGCCATTGCTGCCGGAGGACTCGCGCTCTCCGCGGTCACGCGTGAGGTTCAATTCGGGGATGTCGTCAGTCATCCGCCGGAACCTCCGCTTCGACTTCGACGCCCGCGTCACCACCGTCGTCGCCGTTGTCAGTGTCGTCTCCATCATCGCCGCCAGTTCCGTCGTCACCGCTGGAACCGCCCGTGTCGTCACTCTCGTCACCGCCGTCGCCGCCGAACTGGATGCCGGTGACGGCGCTGACGTTGTCGCCCTGCATCGTCACGCCGATGGCGCGCTCGGCGCGTTCGAGGAGCGCCGAGCGGTGCGAGACGACCACGAACTGCGCGTCTCCCGCGAGGTCGTCGACCATCTGGCCGACGCGCTCGGCGTTGGCGGCGTCGAGGAACGCGTCGACCTCGTCGAGCGCGTAGAACGGCGCTGGGTTGTGACGCTGGATGGCGAAGATGAATGCGAGTGCGGTCAGCGACTTCTCACCGCCGGACATCGCATCGAGGCGCTGAATCGGCTTGTCGCCGGGTTGCGCCTTCATCGTCAGGCCCTCTTCGAACGGGTCTTCGGGGTTCTCCAACTGGAGGTGACCCGTCCCGTTCGACAGGCGCTCGAAGATTTCGGTGAAGTTCTCGGCGATAGCGTCGAACGACTCCATGAACGTCGCCTTCTTCTGAGACTCGTACTGGTCGATGCGGTCGGCGATGGCGTCGCGCTCTTCGACCAACACGTCGCGGCGCTCCTGAAGGTCTTCGAGGTCGGCCTTCACGTCGTCGTACTCGTCGATGGCGAGCATGTTGACCGGTTCGAGCGCCTCCATCTCCTCCGTGAGTCGCTCGATTTCGGACTCGACCGTGCTGTGGTCCGGAATCTCTTCGGGGTCGTAGTCGCCGACCTGTGACTGAAGTTCGTCGATTTCCCATTCGAGCCGTTCCGCGGCCGAGCGCATACTTTCGAGCTTGGATTCGACCGCGTTCACCCGGTCTTTCTTCTCGTCGCGGGCGCTGCGCGCTTCGCGGAGGTCCTCCTGAAGCTCGCGACGGTCTTCCTTGAGGTCGACCAGTTCGTCTTCGAGTTCGGCGACCGCCTCGCGCTTGGCTTCGAGGTCGTCTTCGCGCGCTTCGATTTTCGATTCGGCCTCGGAGATTGCTTCGCGGGCTTCCGCCTTGCGGTTCTGGGCGGCCTCGACCGTGTCGTGGAGGTCGTCGACCGCGTCCTCGGCGTACTGCTTTTCGAGTTGAATCTCGTTGAGGCGGCCGTCGAGCGTCCCCATCCGGTCTTCGAGGTCGTCGATATCCGCGCGAATCTCGTCCGCTTGGGCCGTGAGTTCCGGGATTTTGGAGTCTTCGAGTTCGGACTCGATATCCTCGATATCCGCCTCGACGGCCTCTATTTGCTCGTCCAACTCGGCGATTTCGTCGTCGAGGTCGGACATCTGCTCGTCGACCGACTCTCGCTCGGACTGGAGTTCGTCCAGTCGGTCGTTCAGCCGGTCGATTTCGGCTTCCGCCTCCTCGATGTCTTCCTCGGCGTCTTCGATTTCGCGCTCGATTGTACGGACACGGTCGGCAGCGTCGGATGCCCGGCCGCGGGCGTCGTCGAGGTCGTCGTCGATATCTCGTATCTCGCTGTTGAGCGAGCGACGGCGGTCTTCGAGTTTCGTGATTTCCTTGGCGATGCGTTCGAGTTTGCCTTCGCCGGATTTCGAAAAGGAGTACCGAGAGCCACCGCCGGACCCACCAGTCATCGCACCGGAGCGCTCGACGAGGTCGCCGTCGAGGGTGACCATGCGGTAGTCGCCCATCAGGTCGCGGGCAGTCTGCATGTCCTCGACGACGAGCGTCGAGCCAAGCACGTACGAGAAGATGGACGCGTACTGGCTGTCGTAGTCGACGAGGTTGCGCGCGAAGTCGACGACGCCGGGGTGCGAGGGCTTGCGCGGCAGGCTACGGTTGTCCATCTTCGTGATGGGCAAGAACGTCGCGCGGCCCGCGTTGCGGGACTTCAGGTGGTCGATACAGGACGAACCGACGCCGTCGTCGTCGACGACGACGTTTGCGAGGCGACCACCGGCGGCCGTCTCGCAGGCTTTGGCGTACTCGCCGTCGACGGAGCCGAGTTGCCCGACTGCGCCGTGGACGCCGGAGAGACCGGCGTTGAGGATAGTCGTAACCGCCCGCGGCCACGAGTTGTCGCCGTTCTTTCCGGCCCGCGCTTCGAGGCGGGCGTACTCGGACTGCTTGGTCTGGAGTTTATCTGTGACCGCAGAGAGTTCGTCGTTGAGTTCGGCCTTTTCGGTCTGGAGGTCCTCGATAACCCCGTCAATCTTCGCCTTGTTCTTCTCGGCGGTGTCGAGTTCGCTGTGCAGGTCGGAGAGCGTGGCCTTCAGTCCGGGGATGCGCTCGCGGGCGTGGTCAATTTCGGCTTGTGTCTCCGAAATCTCGTTCGAGCGTCGGCGCGCGTCGTCGAGGAGTCGGTCCTTGGCGCGCTGGCGGTCGTTCTTTTCGTCTTTGAACTCGTCGAGGGTCTCTTTTTTCTCCGTGAGGTCGGCCTTCAGTTCGTCGAACTCGGTGTCGACCGAGTCGATTTCGGCCTGCACCTCGGAGAGTTCGACCCGCTTCGACTGGATGTCGCTTTTGACCGACGCCTTTTCGACTTTGATTTCGCGGATGTCGTCCGACAGGTCGTCTATCTTCTCTTGCTTGCGGTCGATGTCGACGAACGCCGTCCGTCGTTCGGCCTCGGCGTCGTCGCGCTTGTCTTCGGCCGCCTCGATGGCGTTCTCCAGGCGCGCGATGTCGCCTTTGATCTCCTCCATCTCGGATTTGATGCGGAGTTGTTCGTCCTCGCCCTTCCGCTCGATTTCGTGGGTGAGGTCTTCGAGGTCCTCTTCCAGACGGGTGACCTTGCCCTGTCGCTCGTCGAGTTCGGCTTGGAGTTCTTCGAGGTCGGATTCGGTGGACTCGATGCGCGACTCAGTCCGAGAGAGGTCGTCGCGCTTGTCTTCGAGTTCCGCCGCCTTCAGGTAGCCTTCGTACTCTTCTTTCTCTTCGCGGAGTCCCTTGTACTGGAGTGCAGTCTCTCGTTCGTCGGCGAGTTGGTCGAGACGCGTTTCCTTTTCTTCGATTCGGAGGTCCGCCTCGTCGACGCGCTCTTCGACCGCTTCTAACTCCTCGAAGGCGGCGTCTTTCTTCTCGTCGAACTCGGCGACGCCAGCGATTTCGTCGATGATGCCCCGCCGCTGGTAGGGCGTCATGTTGATAATCTCGGTCACGTCGCCCTGCATGACGACGTTGTAGCCCTCCGGGGTGATACCCGCTTGCGCGAGCAGGTCCTGAATGTCAGAGAGGTTCACCGACCGCTCGTTGAGGTAGTAATAGGAGTAGTAGTTGTCCGGCGTCTCCTTGACGCGGCGCTTGATGGTTATCTCGTCTACGTCGCCGACGTTGTCGGTGCCGGCGGCGTTGACGACCTGCGACCGGTCGAGCGTTCCCTCGGAGTTGTCGAGGACGACGGTGACGCTTGCCTCTTTGGGTTGCGTCGGGCCTTCGTCACTCCCGTCGGCGTGGCCGGGGTTGTAGATGAGGTCCGTGAGCTTCTCGGCGCGAATCCCGCGGGTGCGGGCGAGACCGAGTGCGAAAAGGACGCCATCGATAATGTTCGACTTTCCTGAACCGTTCGGGCCCGTAACGACCGTGAAATCCTCGTAAAACGGGATGCGAGTCGGCCGCCCGAAGCTCTTGAAACCGTCAAGGACGAGCTCTTTGATGTGCATGTGTTGGTGTTCACGCGGGCGACGCCCGCAAGGGGAGCGCGCCGCATGGACACAGGGCGCGCTCGCGTCTGGCGGCGCGCCCGATTACGCGACGATGATGTCGTCGTCGGCGGACTCGCCGTCGTCTTCGTCCGTCATCTCGGACTCGTCCGTTTTAGTATCATCGTCGTCGACCGACTCTATCGGCTCGGCCTCGACGGATTCTTCTTCTTCGTCCTCTGGCTCCCAGTCGCCGCGGCGGCGCGGGGCGCGAGACGGTACTTCCACGTCGTTTGCGTCCTCGACCTGTCGAAGTCGCTCTTTCGTCTCGACGAGTTCCTCGGTGAGTCCGTTCACCGCGGCCTGCAGTTCTGCAACCTTCGATTCGAGTTCCTCCACCCGATTGCTCATGGGTAAAATAGCGCCGCGCGTGAGACATAAATGTGCGTCAGACAATCACCGAGAATGTGATACGTGCGCGAGCGGTTTCTTTGGAACCTGTTATCTGCCGTTAGTAGCCGCCTAAGTCACAATACGGGCCGTTCGATTCTCAGCCGTCGTTCACAATGCTGCTGTGAGATGAACCGAAGCGATGCCGACAGACCCGCCGCTCGCGACTGTCCCGTTAGTCTTTAGCCCACCGCCGCCGAAGCGCGGCCAATGACTGCGCAAGCGCTCGAACAGCGCGAACTCGCGGTCGTCATCGGGTTGGAGGTTCACGTTCAACTCGAAACGACCACGAAGATTTTCTGTAGCTGTTCGACTGAGCCTGCCGAGGACGAGGAGCCGAACACCCGCGTGTGCCCGGTCTGTCTCGGGCTACCGGGCGCGCTCCCGGTACTCAACGAGAAGGCTGTCGAATCGGCGGTCAAAATCGGGAAGGCCCTGAACGCCGATATCGCCGAGGACACCCGGTTCCACCGGAAGAACTACTACTACCCCGACCTCCCGAAGAACTTCCAGATCACCCAGTACGACGCGCCTATCTGTGCCGACGGGACGCTGGAAGTCGCCGTCGAGGGGAACCGCCGCGACATCGGCATCACGCGCGCCCACCTCGAGGAGGACCCGGGTAGCCTCCAACACAAAGGTGGCAGCATCGACACCGCGGACTACACGCTCGTCAACTACAACCGCGCGGGGACACCGCTCGTCGAAATCGTCACCGAACCGGACTTCCGCAGCCCGCAGGAGACGCGCGCGTTCCTCGCCAAACTCGAAGAAGTGCTCGAATATCTGGGCGTCTTCGATGCGACCCGTGACGGGTCGCTCCGCATCGACGCCAACATCTCACTCGTCCCCGCCGACGAGGTCAACGGCGACGGCTCTATCTCCGACGAGGCACTCGAAGCGGCGAACCGCACCGAGGTCAAGAACATCTCCAGCCACAAAGGTGCAGAAAAGGCGCTGGCCTACGAGGTCACCCGCCAGAAGAACGCCATCAAGCGCGGCCGCGCCGTCGAACAGGAGACGCGGCACTGGGACGAATCCCGCGGCATCACCGTCTCGATGCGCTCGAAGGAAGAAGAAAAAGACTACCGCTACTTCCGCGAGGCCGACCTCCCGCCGCTCCAAGTTGCCCACTGGAAAGCAGAGATTCCGATTCCGGAACTTCCCGACGCCCGCCGCGAGCGCTTCCAGACCGAGTACGGCATCGACGAGGAGTCCGCGTCGAAGCTCACGTCGACCAAGGAAGTCGCGGACTTCTTCGAAGACGTCGCCGCCGAGTTCGACGCCGACCTCGCCGCGACGTGGGTCGCCGACAACTTGCTCGGCGAACTCAACTACCGCGACATGCTCATCACGGACGTGGCGGACCGCCTCGACGAGTTCACGCGCCTCGTCGAACTCGTCGACGCCGACGAGGTGACGACGAAGAACGCAGAAGAAATCGTCCTCCGGAAGATGCTCGACGAGGGGAAAGACCCGGATACCATCGTCGAGGAAGAAGGACTCGGCAAGGCCGACGACGACGAGATCGGCGGCTTCGTCACCGAAGCAATCGAGGAGAACCCCGACGCTGTCTCCGACTACCACGACGGCGAAGGCGGCGCGCTGAACTTCCTCGTCGGACAGGTCATGCAGAAGTCCCAGGGGAGCGCCGACCCCGGAACCGTAAACCAGCTGCTCCGCGAGCAACTCGACGAATAACGCGACGGCCTGCGCTGGCGACGCGCGTCACCCGCGCAGTTTGATTCCGACTCGTATTCGAACGACCTACGCCGTCTTCTGCCGCACGTACTGTTCGAACCGAACGAAACTCGGCGACCCGCAAGCGGCGCACTCCTCGGGGGCGCTGAAGTGGTACGTACCATTGTTGTTCGTCACGTTTCCGGCGTACACGGCTTGGCATCCGTCACAGACGTATCGCTCCGGCAACTCGGGTGTATGAGACATGCAAGTATGTTGCACGCGGAGGTACATGAGCCTAGGCTGTTAGTATCAGCACGATTTGAACTTAGTCGTCGCCCGCCGCTGCGGACGGGCCGCGGTCCAACACTCCTTTGCGCCACGACCCGGTCCGGAACCACGCGACAGCAACGACGAACGAAGCGACTGCACCGAAGACGTACGCCCACCAGAGTCCTTCGACGCCCCACGTAAGCCCGGAGACGGGACCGATTCCGGGGACGGAAACCGTCCACGCGAATGCAAGCACGAGCGCGACGGGAACGCGGAAAATCCACCGCGAGAGGAACGACAACACCATCGCCGCCTTGGTGATTCCCGCACCGCGGAACGCGCCCTGAATGACCATCACGCCGCCGAAGAACGCCCACGATGGGGCGACCATCCGGAGGAACGTGACGCCCTCGTCGACGACGGCCTGCTCGCCGATGAACAGACGCATGGCTTCGGCGGGGAACGCCATCACGAGTCCACCGGCGGCAAAGAGGATTCCCATCGTCGCTATCATCGCCGTCCACGTGACGGACGCCGCTCGCTTGGGTGTTTGCGCACCCAAGTTCTGCCCGACGCCGGTCGCCGTCGCCTGTCCGACAGCCCCAGAGACGGTCCACGAGACGGACATCAGCCGAACGCCGATACCGTAGGCCGCGGTCGCAATCGGACCGAATCGGGCGACGAAGCCAGCCATCACGACCGCCGAGAAGCTTCGCGCCCACCCGTCGAGCGTCGCAGGATAACCGATATCGACGAGTCTCTGTAGGCGCTCCGGGTCCGGTCGGAGGTCGGCGAGGTGGAGTTGGACGCCCCAGTCTCCACGGAGGAGAATGTAAACGCCGGCCGCCGTGGCGAACAGACGTGCGATGAGAGTTGCAATCGCCGCGCCCCGCGTTCCCATCCCGGGGATTGGTCCCCATCCGAGAATGAGAATCGGGTCGAGGAGGACGTTGAGTCCCGCGGAGGCAACCATGAGCCACATGGCTGTCTTGGTGTCACCCGCGCCCTGCAAGGCGGCCCGGAACGCGAAAAAGAGGAACGTAAGCGGGAGCGAGAGGAACACCACCTCGATGTAGGCAAGCGCTTTGGTGAAAACGGGACCCTGTGCTCCGATAAGGCTCAAAAGCGGGTGTCTGAACGCGAAGCCGACGACTGCGAGGACGATTGAGACGGCGAGCGTGAGGAGAATCGTCTGGCCGACGACGTGGTCCGCCTGTCTGTCCTCCCCAGCACCGATGTGCTGGGAGACGAGCGCAATCGTCGAGGCGGTGATTCCCATCGCGGTCGAGACGAACATCCAACTCGTCGGGAACATGAGCGAGACGGCGGCGACGGCGTCGGCACCGACGCGCCCGACCCAGAACACGTCCGCGAGGTTGTAGAGCGTCTGGAGGAGGTTCCCCGCAACGAGCGGCCACGAGAGGGCGAGCAGTTTGGGGGCAATAGCCCCTTCTGTCATGTCGATTCGTGATTCACTCGACACGTTTTGTGGTTTGGCTCACAGACGTTAGCGCTTCTGGTGTCATGTCAGCCCAAACTCGTGTTGGACCTCGCCTGTCAGCCTGAACTTGTGTTGCTGTCTCGTCTGTCGGCAGCGAACATACACCTTCGCGCGCGAGGCGCGCTCACACCCGCACACTCGCATCCGCGCGCGTTAGGCCTTCTACACCAAGAATATGGGCACGAAAGGTTTAGGATAACCCCCGACATATCGCCGCTCAATGAGCCGCGGCCCGGAACTCATCATCACAGAGAAGGACAACGCCGCGAGGCGTATCGCCGACATCCTGAGCGGCGAGACCGCCTCCGCAGAGCGAATGAACGGCGTCAACGTCTACAAGTGGGGTGGGAAACGCTGTATCGGTCTGTCAGGTCACGTCGTCGGCGTGGATTTCCCGCCGGAGTACAACGACTGGCGCGACGTCGAGCCAGTCGAACTCATCAGTGCGCCCGTCGAGAAACACCCGACACAGGAGAACATCGTCGCCGCCTTGCGACGACTCGCTCGCAAGGCCGGAAACGTCACCATCGCCACAGACTACGACCGCGAGGGTGAACTCATCGGCAAGGAGGCGTACGAACTCGTCCGCGACGTGAACGAGGACGTGCCCGTCGACCGAGTTCGATTCTCCTCGATTACGAAACGCGAGGTGACAGAGGCGTTCGAGAATCCGGACGACCTCGACTTCGACCTCGCCGCCGCCGGCGAGGCGCGACAGATTATCGACCTCGTCTGGGGGGCCGCACTTACGCGCTTCCTCTCGCTTTCGGCCCGGCAACTCGGCAACGACTTCATCTCGGTCGGACGCGTGCAGGGACCGACGCTGAAACTCATCGTCGACCGCGAGCGCGAAATCGAAGCGTTCGACCCCGAGGACTACTGGGAACTGTTCTCTAAACTCACGAAGGACGCCGACGGGGCCGCCGAGTCCTTCGAAGCCCAGTACTTCTACCTCGACGACGACGGGACCGAAGCCGAGCGCATCTGGGACGAGGAGGCCGCCGAATCGGCCTACGAGACACTCCTCGATGTCGATGCCGCGGAAGTCACCGCCGTCAAGCGCCGCACTCGAACCGACAAGCCGCCCGCGCCGTTCAACACCACCCAATTCATCCGCGCCGCTGGGTCTATCGGCTACTCCGCCCAGCGGGCGATGAGCATCGCCGAAGACCTCTACACGGCGGGCTACATCACCTACCCGCGGACCGACAACACGGTCTACCCCGACGACCTCGACCCCCGCGAACTCCTCGGCGCGTTCGAGGGTGACCGTCGGTTCAAAGAGGACGCGAAGTCCCTCCTCGAACAGGAGGAAATCGAACCGACCGAAGGCGACAACGAGACGACCGACCACCCGCCGATTCACCCGACGGGTGAACTCCCGTCCGCCTCCGACCTCACGGAAGACGAGTGGGACGTGTACGAACTCGTCGTCCGGCGCTTCTTCGCCACCGTGGCCGAGAACGCGGTGTGGGAACACCTCCGGGTCGTCGCCGAGGCCGCCGGTCTCTCGCTCAAGGCCAACGGTAAGCGCCTCCTCGAACCGGGCTACCACGAAGTCTACCCGTACTTCAACTCCACCGAATCGTTCGTCCCCGACGTTGAAGAGGGCGAGGCGCTCGTGCTCTCCGAGACGCATCTCGACGCGAAGCAGACCCAACCGCCGCGTCGCTACGGGCAGTCGCGACTCATCGAGACGATGGAACAGATGGGTATCGGGACGAAAGCGACCCGCCACGACGTGATTCAGAAGCTCTACGACCGCGGCTACATCGAGAGCGACCCGCCGCGTCCGACCCGCCTCGCGCGGGCCGTCGTGGAGGCCTCGGAGGACTTCGCGAAACTCATCGTCAGCGAGGAGATGACCTCGCAACTCGAATCCGACATGCTGGCTATCGCCCGCGGCGAGGCCACGCTGGAGGACGTCACCGAGGAGTCCAAAGAGATGCTCGGAGACGTGTTCGAGGGCCTCATGGAGTCCCGCGAGGAACTCGGGAAACAGCTTCAGGACTCCCTGAAGGCCGACAAGACGGTCGGCACCTGTCCCGACTGTGGCGGCGACCTCGTCGTCCGCAAGAGCCGCCGTGGGTCGTACTTTATCGGCTGTGACTCCTATCCCGACTGTACCTACACCCTCCCGCTCCCCTCGACCGGCAAGCCGCTCATCATGGAGGACGCCTGCGAAGAGCACGACCTCCATCACATCAAGATGCTCGCCGGGCGCAAGACGTTCGTCCACGGCTGCCCGCTCTGCAAGGCCGAGGAAGCGGACGAAGAAGACGACCTGATTATTGGGTCGTGTCCCGAGTGCGGTGAGGGTGCGACGTCGGAGGCGTCGCAAGGCGAAGGCGGTGAAACCGCCGAAGCGGGCGGCGAACTCGCTATCAAGCGCCTCCGTTCCGGCTCCCGACTCGTCGGCTGTACCCGCTATCCCGACTGCGATTACTCGCTGCCGCTCCCCCGCCGCGGCGACATCGAAGTCACGGACGAATCCTGCGAGGAACACGACCTGCCGGAACTCCGAATCACCTACGAGGGCGACCGCGAACCGTGGGACCTCGGCTGTCCCATCTGTAACTACCGCGAGTATCAGGCCCAGCAGAACGGCGAGGGCGGGTCCGACTTAGAGAGCATCAAGGGTATCGGCGCAAAGACCGCCGAGAAACTGAAAGACGCCGGTATCGAGGACGTGAAGACGCTGAAAGCGGCCGAGCCGGACGACGTGGCTTCGAGAGTGGATGGTGTCGGTGCGGATACGGTTCGGAAGTGGCAGACTGCGGCTGACTAAGGTTCCTGCCAAGAGTAGGTCTTCTCTCGGCCATTCTCGACAGACACTTCCGGTAATCGAGCGAGCCAGACGCCGAGCGAACTCGCCCGGCGCTCCGCGCTACTATGTGATAATTCTGACTCAGTCTCTACACGGTGAATTAGGGAACTATGCCGAAGCGATCCGGATTCACGGAGTGTGCCGGTGAGACAGGAGATCATTTCTGTATCCCGAATCGCGTCAAGGAGGAGATTTTCGGCTTCTTCGTTGAGTCCCGCGACTCGATATGCGACGTACCGAGCACCGGTTCGGTTGAGCGACCACCGTCGTTTCTTGTGTTTCTCATCATCGGGCCACTCTTGATGAACAAATCCGAGAATCCACCCCGCGGTTGCGTATAGGTCTGCGTGGCGAGGAGACACGTCAGCGGTGGCGACGATATCATCCTTCGTACCGCGAGTGTCGCGGATAGCAGCCAAGACGGCGTCAAGTGTATCGAACGAGTTCGCAAGAGGGATTCGTTTTGACGGAATCGGACCGGTCTCGTCTGGCTTTCCGAACAGTTTCCAGAACGTGTCGTCAGGTTCGAACAGCTCAGTCCCCCGACGAACACCGACCTGTAACTCTATCATCGACTCGAATAATGCCGAGCCGTTCACCAGATGAATCCCAGCACGTGCAGCACTTTCGGTTGCGGGGTCGGTAAACGAACTCGTCGTGATAACCGTCCCAGTATCACAACCGGTGTCAGCTAATGCGCCCTGAAACCGCTGTATTTCGGGCGAGCCAACCGTGTTCGTCGGAGTATACTGTTTCACCTGAACGCCCAATGAGATATCGAGAAGCGAATTTTGGACACTCCCGTCAATATCAATACCACCGTCCTGTCGGAAGGCGGTCACCGAAAACCGCGCTGGAGGAAGTGACTCTGTGAGCACCGACTCACAAAGCAACTCGAACTCCTCCGCGGAGAGGGCCATCGCTTGGTCTTCGACGTACTCAGTTGCAGCGACAGCATCCATTTCAACGGCATATTTGGTGATAGTCGATTTAAAATTCACTCCAAACTGGGTACCGCCCCACAACTTTCGCACGCTTTTTAGGCCCCCTCAAGCATAGACCGACCAATGAGCTATCCGTGGGAAGACTGGGACCACATCACCAAAATTGACCCCGACAAGGACCTCGTCGACGGCGAAACGTTCGAAGACGTGTGTGAGACGGGCACCGACGCCCTCGAAATCGGCGGGACGCTCGACATCACCGAGGAGAAGATGGAGCGCGTCGTCGAGGCCACCGCGAAATACGACGTGCCAATCTATCAGGAACCGTCGAACCCCGGCGTCGTCATCGACGACCCCGCCCTCGACGGCTACCTCATCCCGACGGTGTTCAACGCCAGCGACTCCTTCTGGATTACCGGCGCGCACAAAGAGTGGGTCCGCATCGAGGACGGACTGGACTGGGACCGCACCCACACCGAGGCGTACATCGTGCTGAACCCCGACTCGTCGGTCGCCGAGTACACCGACGCGGACACCGACCAGTCGGCCGAGGACGTGGCGTCGTTCGCCCGCGTGGCCGAGAAGATGTTCGGCCAAGAAATCGTCTACATCGAGTACTCCGGGACGTACGGCGACCCCGAGAAAGTCGGCGCAGCACACGACGCCCTCGACGACGCGACGCTGTTCTACGGCGGCGGTATCCACGACTACGAGTCAGCGTACGAGATGGGCCAGAACGCCGATGTCGTTGTCGTCGGAAACCTCCTGCACGACAACGGTGTCGACGCAGTCCGCGAGACTGTCGAAGGTGCAAAAGACGCGACGGCGGAACTCGCCGACGTGCAGTAACGACGGTCGAATCGGTCTCTCTCTCTGACTACGCTGTCCTTTCTGCGACGCAATCTCTCTCTACTGCGACCCTACTACAACGCTACTGCCGTCCCGCTGTAACTCCGCTGCAACGCTACTCCCAACCTGCTGTGTCAGTCTGTACTTCCGGACGCCAGCCGCCGCTCTCCGTCGGCGTCTCAGGTGCACCCCGACCGAGGAGCGTCGCGGACGCGACGAGTAGCAGAAACGAGACGACGCTGGCGAGCACGACGCCACCGAATGGGAACGCCCCGAAAAGGAAGGTCAGGAGCCGACCGCTAAAGACCACGAGCGCGACAGCAGAGACGACGGGGACGAACGAAATGTCGAACACGAGGGTGCGAGTAACGGGAACCGCGGCGGCGAGAGACTGCTCGCGGGCGAGGGCGACCGTCGCGGCCGCCGAGAGATAGGTCCCGACGAGTGCGGCGACTGCGGCGACGACGAGTCCAACAATGCCGAACGCGGAGAGTCCGAGGTACTGGAACATCCGGGGGTCAAAGACGTAGGCGAGCGCCGCGAGCGACGGGCCCGAAGACGAGAGAACTGCGGTCGCGATGCCGACCGCTGGCAGTTGAAGCGCGACGAGAACAGCCGAAAGACGCATTCCTTCGACCGCCATGCCGGGGAAATCGTCGAACGAGGGGAGTGCAGTGGCGTCGTAGTCACCAGCGCGGACGAGTTTGGCGACGTAACCGACGAGCAAAATCCCTGCGAGCGGCGTGGCAAACGACGCGAGCGTTACGAGCATACCGACGACGAAGGTGTCGAACGAAGTCTCCTCGGTGAGTGGGAGTGCGAAGGCGGATTCGAAGTCTGAAACGTCCATGTTCGAGGCGAGGTGGTTCCGTGTTAGTACATAAACCTCCGCCCAGTCATCGGATTACCTCTCGGCAGAGAATATGGTATGTGATGGCACGAATGGAATCGACCAACTACCGTCGTTCGCGGGGTGTCTGTGACGGAATTTCGTGATTCCGCGGAGCAAAGACACGATGTTTAAGACGTACGGTCCGGAACCACGTCGTATGCGAAACCGAACGTACACGGCCGACGCCGAACCCGGTGACACAGTCACCGTCGCCGGCTGGGTCCACGAAGTTCGTGACCTCGGCGGCATCGCGTTCCTGATTCTCCGGGACACGAGCGGCAAGATTCAGGTCAAATTCGAGAAAGACGAGATGGACGACGACCTCGTCGAGACGGGGCTTGGCGTCCACCGCGAGAGCGTCATCTCCGTGACTGGCGAGGTCGCAGAGGAGCCTCGCGCACCGACGGGTGTCGAAGTCACGCCTGAGAGCCTCGACGTTATCGCCGAGGCCGAGGCACAGCTTCCCCTCGACCCCTCCGGAAAGGTCGACGCCGAGCTTTCGACGCGCCTCGACAACCGGACGCTCGACCTCCGCAAGGACGAAGTGAAGGCAATCTTCGAGATTCGCGCCGAAGTCCAGCGCGCCGTCCGCGACGAGTTCCGCAACCTCCGCGCAACCGAGATCAACACGCCGAAAATCGTCGCCACCGGTACCGAAGGCGGCACTGAACTCTTCCCCATCACCTACTTCGGACAGGAAGCGTTCATGAACCAGTCGCCACAGTTGTTCAAGCAGCTGATGGTCGGCTCCGGACTCGAACGCGTCTTCGAAGTCGGGCCGATCTTCCGCGCCGAAGAGCACAACACGCCGCGGCACCTCAACGAGGCGACCTCCATCGACTTCGAGTCGGCCTTCATCGACCACACCGAAGCGATGGACGTCTGTGAGGCCGTCGTCAAGGCCGCCTACGAGGCAGTCGAGGAGAACTGCCAGGACGAACTCGAAGCACTCGGCCTCGCCGAGGAGTTCGAAGCGCCGTCCGGCGAGTTCCCGCGTCTCACCTACGAAGAGGCCATCCAGCGCATCAACGCCACGGGCGAACTCGACGAGCAACTCGTCTGGGGTGACGACCTGCCGACCGAGGGCGAGAAGGCACTCGGCGAGGACGTCGGTGAGCACTACTTCATCACCGACTGGCCCAGCGAAATCAAACCGTTCTACATCAAGGACCACGACGACGACGAGACCCTCTCGACGGGCTTCGACATGATGCACCCGAACATGGAACTCGTCTCCGGTGGCCAGCGTGAACACCGCTTCGACCACCTCGTCGCAGGCTTCGAACAGCAGGGTCTCGACCCCGACGCGTTCGAATACTACACGAAGATGTTCAAGTACGGCATGCCCCCGCACGCAGGCTTCGGTCTCGGCGGCGAGCGTCTCATCATGACGATGCTCGGGCTTGAGAACATCCGGGAAGCTGTGCTGTTCCCGCGAGACCGCCAGCGTCTCTCTCCGTAGAGACGCTCCGGGCGAGCGGGAACAGGGAGCAACGCGAAGCGTTGCGAGTGAGTTCCCGCGAGACCGGCAACGCCTGAGTCCCTGACGAAGGCGTTGTGAGCGAACGAGACGAGCGCACGCGAGTCTCGTCAGACCGTCAGCGTCTGTCGCCGGAGGCGACGACGCCCCACTGGTTACCCCACAAACGACGCCAACATTCATTTTTCCGAAACAATCGTTATCTCTCAACGAGTGGACACACTATGCACGAACGTCACCATCGAGAGAGGGCAGGATGAGCCATCCGGAAGGGGGAACCGACGACGATGTCGACGACGACGGGGACTCCCCACTCGAACAGTTGGTCGCCGGTGTCGTGATGGCGTTCATCTTCCTCGTCGGGTTCGGACTGCTCGCACTTGGTGTCCCGTGGTTCTGGGTAGCGTTCCCAGTGGGGTTTGCGGGTGTCCTGCCCGCCGCGATAGCACTCGCTCGGCTCTACGAGTCCCGCGATAGCGACGACGCGACCGCGACAAGCGAAACCGAAGACGCATTAGAGACGCTTCGTCAGCGGTACGCGGAAGGTGAGCTAACCGAAGCCGAGTTCGAGGCGAAAGTCGAACGCCTGTTAGAGACCGAGACGGTTTCAGACGCTCGAAAACAAGTCGAAAATCGGCAGCGAGACGAGACGGAAACGACCGCAGAGACGGAGTTCGAACAGACGTGAAGGTAGTGGCTCGTCGGGCAACGAAACGCAACACCGTTAACCGACCCGCATCGTAGAAAAACCGATGAGCGACGACGCGACGGCTTTCGTCCCCGGCCACATCACGGGCTTCTTCAGCGCCCATCCCGACGACGACCCGGCAGTCGCGGGGTCTCGCGGCGCAGGACTGACGCTCTCGCACGGCGTTACCGTAACCGTCGAACCGGCAGCCGAATCTGTCGTCTGCCTCGACGGCGAGGTAGTCGAAATGCCGCCCGTCGCGGATGTACTGCAGCGACTCGGTGTGAGCGCCACCGTCAGAGCCGAGAGCGAACTCCCGCTCGGTGCCGGGTTCGGCGTCTCCGGTGCGATGGCACTCGGAACGGCTCTCGCGGCCAACTCGGTCTTCGGCTGTGCCCGGTCGGAAAACGAACTCGTCACGGTCGCCCACGAGGCAGAGGTTCGGGCGGGGACGGGACTCGGCGACGTGGTGGCGCAGGCGCGCGGTGGGATGCCCATCCGGGTCGAACCCGGCGCGCCAGCCTACGGTCGGATGGACGGAATTCCCGCTCGCCCGCGCGTGGAGTACGTCGCGTTCGGCGGGCTGTCGACCGCCGAAATTCTTTCCGGCGATACGACGACGCTCACCGCCGCCGGGGAAGCGGCACTTGGTGAACTCCGTACCGAGCCGACGCTGGAGCGGTTCGTCGCCGAGTCGAGACAGTTCGCCCGCGATGCCGACCTGCTCACGGAGCGAGTCGAGGCGGCACTCGAAGACGTTCGGGATGGCGGCGGCGACGGGTCGATGGCGATGCTCGGCGAGACGGTGTTTGCCGTCGGAACCGGGCTTTCGGACGCCGGATACGACCCCGAAAGCTGCCGCGTACACGCTGCTGGGGCGACGTTACAGCGTGAGTAGTGTTTCGGCTGGTCCCTCGTCGGCGATGAGAAAACGTGTTAGTTCAGCGGTGACGACACCACACGCATGAGCGACATCGAGATTCCCGAGAGTCACCCGCGATACCAGTCGCTTCTCACCAGACACCGCATCGAAGCGGGCGTCGAGAAGGGTATCACGAGCAGGCAGGGACTCATCGCACAGGGCCGCGGCGAGGCATTCGACTACCTCCTCGGCGAACAGACGATTCCGAGCGCGGACGAGGCGGCACGGGCCGCCGCGGCGCATCTCCTTCTCGCCGAGCACCCGGTTATCTCCGTCAACGGGAATGTCGCGGCGCTCTGCCCCGAGGAAACCGTCGAACTCGCAAATGCGGCCGACGCCGACATCGAGGTGAACCTGTTCAACCGCACCGACGAGCGCATGCAGGCTATCGTCGACCACCTCCGCGAGCACGGTGCCGACGAGGTGAAGGGACTCACCGCCGACGGTCGGATTCCGGGCATCAACCACGAGCGAGCGAAAGTCGACGCCGACGGCATCGGCAGCGCCGACGTGGTCGTCGTCCCGCTCGAAGACGGCGACCGCGCGGAGGCGCTCGGTGAGATGGAGAAGGTGGAAATCGTCGTCGACCTCAATCCGATGTCGCGCTCCGCACAGGTCGCCAGCGTTCCCATCGTGGACAACATCATCCGTGCGGTCCCGAATATGACCGAACATGTGCGCGAGCTACAGGACGCCACGCGGGAAGAACTGGAAGCTATCGTCGGCGACTTCGACGCCGACGAGGCCCTTGACGCCGCTGAGCAGGCGATTCGGTCCGGCGGCGACGAGTGAGCGCCGGGCGACACCAACTCAATTAAATCCGCTAATCAGCACCGCGAGCCACTGCGCTGGGTCACGTCGCCGACGGACCTCGATTGCGTCAATCCACTTGACCCACTGGAACCCGCGGCGGTTCGGCGCGACGAGTCGAAGCGGTGCCCCGTGGCCGTGCGAGAGTCGTTCGCCACCGACGTGCGTTGCGAGTAGCATCTCCCGTGCTTCCTCGATGGGGAACGACCACCGATACCCAGTGACCGACCGGACCGTGACCCACCGTGCTGACGAGTGAACCTCCGCGCTCGCGAGCACGTCGCCGAGTCTGACGCCGGTCCAGTCCTGTTCCGTGTACCACCCGCTTGTGCAATCGAGGAGGACAGATTGTGTTTCGTCTGGGGAGAGGTCCGCGGTGCCAAGCGTGAGTGGTTGCTCGACCAAGCCAGCTACCGAGAGCGACCACGCCTCGGAGTCGAGTGGGTCGGGGTCGTCGGCGACCCAACTCGTAACCGGAAACGACGCGTTTCCGTCGCCCGGCGGAAGCGGCCGAGACCCGGTGAACCGACGACTGACGCCACGGAGCGCCCCGGCAGTCTCTGTCGCCCGGTACGCCGCCGCGCCGAAGACGAGAATTGCCCCGTACTGGAGCGCTTGCCGTCGTCCAGCGAAGTCGACCCGGCGAGGCGTGTGGAACCGCGACCGAAGATGGATGATGAGAATCGGAAGGACGAGCAGGCCGAATCCGATGTGGACGTTGAGCAGTGTCCAGAAGCCGACGCTGATTTTGATGCCGAGAACCCACGCGATGCCGGTACCCAATGCTGCGAGTGCGACGACGGCGAGGAGGATGGAGACGGCAGTGTGCCGGTCGTAGAGTCGCGAGTCGAGAACGCGGTGGCGGACGCGGAAGAGTTTGAATCCGACGAGGACGACGAGCGAGAGACCGGCGACGCCGTGGACGACGAACAGTAGACTGTTGGCAGGATGGCCAGCACCGAGGCTCACGACGCCCGAAAGCGTCTGGAACAACACGAGCACGAAGATGGACCAGTCGACCGCCCGCGGTGGTGGTTCGACCCGTCGGAGTGCTCGGAGGGTGCGCCCAGCCATGCGAAAGACTAGCGTGGCAAAGCGGAAGAACTCGTCGCGAGAGGGTAATCGAAAAGAGCGTGTGAGGGGGAAGAGACGGATGAACCGACGGTCTCAGTCGTCAGCCGAGAGCGCCGATGGCAGTTCGGCGGGCAAGCGGTCGCGGTCGTGCGGTGCGGTGAAATCGAGGTCCGGGCCGACGCCGTAGATGCGCTTCGGGTTGATATCGTCGTGGCTGACGAAGTAGTGGCGGACGATGTGGTCCATGTTGACCGTCTGTTCGACGCCCGGCAACTGGTAGAGTTCCTTCGTGTAGTTCCAGAGGTTGTCGTACTCGTGGATGGCCTTCTTGTTGCACTTGAAGTGGGTGTGGTAGACGTGGTCGAATCTGACCAGCGTTACGAACATCGCGATGTCGGCTTCGGTGAGCACGTCGCCCGCGAGGAATCGCTGGTCGTCGAGGACTGATTCCCAGTGGTCGAGCGCGTCGAACAGTTCGTGGACGGCGTTCTCATAGGCCTCCTGTGTCGTCGCGAACCCGGCGCGGTAGACGCCGTTGTTGATGGGTTCGTAAATCTCGTCGATGAGGCGGTCCACATCGTCCTCGTAGCCGTCGGGGTTGAGGTCCACGTCGTGCTCGGCGAGTGGGTCGAACGCCTCGTCGAGCATCCGCATAATCTCGCGGGACTCGTTGTTGACGACGGTCTCGCGTTCTTTGTCCCACAGCACGGGGACGGTAACGCGCCC
The DNA here is from genome assembly GCF_000306765.2 of Haloferax mediterranei ATCC 33500. NCBI lineage: Archaea > Methanobacteriati > Methanobacteriota > Halobacteria > Halobacteriales > Haloferacaceae > Haloferax > Haloferax mediterranei. The sequence continues at coordinate 597,879 of NC_017941.2, read as the reverse complement.
GGTGAACTCGTCGTCGGCACGGAGGTAGATATCGCGGAGGAACTCCTTGCCGTAGAGCGGGTCCGGCAGGTCTTCGGAGAACTCCCACCCGTCGTCGATGCGGACCGGTTCGACGAGCGAGAGCGAAATCACGTCTTCGAGTCCTTTCAGCGCGCGCGTCATCGCGGTCCGGTGTGCCCACGGACAGGCGCGGCAGATGTACAGATGGTATCGCCCCGCTTCGACGGGGAACCGCTCGTCCTCACCGACCCAGTTTCGGAACGTCGTCGTCTGGCGCTCGAACTCACCGTCTTCGTTGTTGGCGACGAACTCGCCGGTTCGCCACTCGCCTTCGTAGAGCATGTTCATGCTATCACGACCTGGGGTGCTCGCATCGACCGTTCGTTAGGTCGAGAGCGACAAAAGTGGGAAGGAGACATCGATGTAACCGGGTTGCGAGTCGGATTCGGTCGGTTTCAGTCAGCTGCTGAAGACCGATAACTGTAATTTTGTTGTCTCTGTCCCGTCAGAAGTCGCCCATCAGTAGATTTTACTACTTGGTGGTATCACTAAGTAGTATGTCGTTCGACGGATTCACCGACGCGACAGAAGCACAGGTCACGCGCGCAATCTCCGACTCGTGGATGGAGGAGTTCCGCGAGCGGACGGACACCGACGTTATCATCGTCGGCGGCGGACCCTCCGGACTCGTCGCAGCGAAGGAACTGGCGGAACGCGGTGTCGACGTAACCATCGTCGAGAAGAACAACTACCTCGGCGGTGGCTTCTGGCTCGGTGGGTTCCTGATGAACAAGATTACCGTCCGCGGTCCCGCTAACGAAGTCCTCGACGAACTCGACGTTCCGTACGAAGAAAGCGACGAGGCCGACGGACTCTACGTCGCGGACGGCCCGCACGCCTGTTCCGCGCTCATCAAGGCCGCCTGCGACGCCGGTGCCGAAATCCAGAACATGACGGAGTTCACCGACGTCGTCCTCCGCGAAGACGACCGCGTCGGCGGCATCGTCATGAACTGGACGCCGGTCCACGCCCTCCCGCGCGAACTCACCTGTGTCGACCCGATTGCCGTCGAATCCGACCTCGTGCTGGACGCGACGGGCCACGACGCCGTCGTCCTCTCGAAACTCTCCGAGCGCGGTGTCCTCGACGTGAGCGGTATCGAACACGCGAAGACGCACAACACGGGCATGGACAAGACCGGCGACGGCGAGTACGGCGCACCCGGCCACGACTCCCCCGGCCACGACTCGATGTGGGTCTCCGAGAGCGAAGACAACATCGTCGAGCAGACGGGCGTCGTCCACCCCGGCGTCGTCGCCTCGGGCATGGCCGTCGCCACCGCGCACCACCTCCCGCGCATGGGCCCGACCTTCGGTGCCATGCTGCTTTCCGGCAAGCAAGCGGCGCAGGCGTGCCTCGACGAACTCGGCCACGACGCACCCGAAGTGAACATCAGCGGTCCCGCGGCCGCCGACGACTAACTCGGTCCAAACCCGGGGTTGTCTCCCTCCCGGGAACACCCAAGATACTCAACTGGTCCGTATCTGAAGTGGAGACGCATGAGCACTTTTTGAAGAAGTAGTTGGGAGTCAGCGACTGGCCTACGCAACGACGCCCGCTCGAATCCGAGCGAACCCGAGGACGTGAGTCCGCCGGTGCGTCACGCGACACCGTGATTCGAGCGCTCGATGGGCCGCAACGAGTCGCTCATTGAGCATCTCGGTCGGTGACCCGCGCATCGTCCGCGCTCCCGGCGGGGCAGTCATCCGAACGAGCGTCCGAAACACCGGGTTGAGGGTTCGCCACGTCGAAACCGTGGTTTCTGCGAGGTCGACCAAGCAGAGTCGGCCGCCCGGACCGACGAGGTCGGCCCACGACGAGACCACGGCGGCAGGGTCGGAGAACATCCCGGAAACGAAGGTTGCGAGAACGGCGTCCGGGGCGTGTTTCTGAATCGGGGGCCGGGTCGCGTCCGCGCGAACGAGGCGAACGTTCGGGTACTCGCGGACGCGCTCGCGGGCGACGGCGAGAACGCCGGGTGAGAAGTCGATGCCGACGACGGTTCCCTCCGGGCCGACTCGCTCCGCGAGGTACGAGAGGTTCGCGCCCGTCCCACAGCCCATCTCGACCACTGTGTCGCCGGGAGAGAGGGCGAGCGCATCCGCCGCCTCGGACCTGACGGTTCCGGAACCCGGCGCTCGGCGGGCGAGTGTGTCGTAGAGGCGTGCCCAGCGAGTGTAGAACGACTGCGAGATAGTTGCCGGAGACTGAGACTGAGACCGTGACTGGGGCTGGGACCGAGACTGAGACTGAGACCGTGACTGGGGCTGGGACCGAGACTGAGACTGAGACCGTGACTGGGGTCGGAGCTTGGACCAGTACTGTTCGACCGACGAAGGGAGAGCCATCTGGTTAGAGCAAGACGCGAACCACGTTGGCGACCGTCGGCGCGTCCGGGCCGAGGATGTACGTGATGGGTTCGATACCGTAGCCGCCGCTCTGGTAGATGATGAACGTCTCCGGGAGGTCGCGGCCGTCGAGGACTTCACGCACCGGGTCGGTCGGGGCGTCAGGGTTGAACTCGATGCACTCGTACCCCGCGTCTTCGAGGTCGTCGATGACGCCCGCGTCGTAGACGATGTTGAGCGCGGCGTTCACGTCGGCACCGGCGTCGCGGGCAGATAGGAGGACGCCCGCAACGTGTTCGCTGACGCCGAATTCGGGTTCGCCGGGAACGGTCGCCTGCCCTTTCACGTCGAAGATTCGGCCGGGAATCGCGGCGATGTCGTCGATGCTGTCGGCGTCAGGGAGCGATTCCACGAGATTCGACCCGACGTTTGGGATGAGACCCGCAAATCCGGACGTGTTCGTGAGCATTCGGAGACCGCGGCGGACCGAAGAGCGGACCTGCTCGACGGTTCGCAGTCGGCCGCTAGGGTCGTGAATACTGCGAAAGCCGTCGTACGAGGCCAGTTCCGGCATCTCCTCTTCGTGAAGGTCGGACAGGAGGTCGCCCTCTTCGAGTTGTCGGATGAGGACTTCCGCCTCGACCAGCGCCTGCACGGGCGTCATGTCGCCCGTCGAAAGCCCGTCGCCGATGCGAGAGACGAGGTCGACCACGCGGGCGTCGGTGGCGACGCGCTCGTTCGTGCTGACCTCGCCATGGGCGTACTTCGAGACGGCGCTCTGGCTGATACCGAGCGCTTCAGCGACCTCGGACTGGGTGAATCCGCGGTCGCGCAGGTCTTCCGCGAGGAGCGCACGGAACGTCGGGAGGAACGCGTCGACGACGATTTCCTCGATGAATTTCATTCGTCGCCACCGAACTCGGGGTCCGACCCGATGCGCGAGGCCTGCGGCCCGCTTTGACCCTGATATTTCGACCCGCGCTCGCTCCCGTAGGGTCGCGCCGCCGGCGACTTCATCTCCGTAAATACGAGTTGCGAGATGCGCATACCGGGAGTGAGCGCAACGGGTGCGGACCCGAGGTTCGAGAGTTCGAGCGTAATCTGTCCCTCGTATCCGGGGTCGACGATGCCCGCCGTGGCGTGGATGACCACGGCGAGCCTGCCGAGCGACGAGCGACCTTCGACGGTCGCAAGCAGGTCCGGCGGAATCTCCACGCGTTCTTTGGTCGTCCCGAGAACGAAGTCGCCCGGATGGAGAATGAAATCGTCACCCTCGTCGACGTGCGTCTCGCGGACGTATTCGCTCACTTCGTGCTCGCGGTTCGGGTGGATACAGGAGATGTTCGTGCGCTGGAACTCCAGAAACTCCGTGCCCAGTCGGAGGTCGACGCTCGCAGGTTGGACCTGCATGTCGATGTCGTCGATTGGGTCAACTACGAGGTCACCCTCCTTGAGGCGCGAGAGGATATCGGCGTCCGAGAGTATCATGTTCGAACAGAGCGCGACGGGGAAGGTAAATCCATCTTCTCGAACGACGGATGCGGGCGTCCACGGGCAATACGGGTCGTTGAGTTGACACCCTGTGCGGTTTAGACAGCAGGCTGTTAGATGAGTTCGAGCAGCAGGCCGATGAGACTCAAGCCAACAGTGACGCTGGCTGCGGAACCGATGTCGATATCGCGGGCGCGGGCGAGACCGTACGTTCGAATATACGTCCCCCACGCGACGACCACGAGCATAGCGACGGTGCTGACGAGACCAAGACCTGAGAAGGATGCTTGCATTGCATTCAACGCGCCTTCGGGGTTCGACGGTATCGACACCTGCTTGAGTTGGTAGACAACAAACGTCCCGACCGTGAGGACACGAAACACCATCGGAACCATCCCCCACCCCGAGACAACGAGGCTATCGGTGAAGCGGCCGTCTCCGCCGACAAGCCAACTTCCGAGATGGAGGAGACTGCCCTCGAACAGCCACACTAATGGCACGAAGACCAGCATCGCGAGCGGAATCCACGAGTATTCTTGCCAGATGAGGTCGCCGAGGCGTTTGTCGAGCGTCTCAGGGACAGATGGGTCACAACCCGACGGCGCTTCCATGTCGTCGAACGCACCGCCCGGTTCGTACTGTTCACACGCGTGCTCGGGGTAGTGCTCCGGATTATCGACCGAGACCTGCTGGTCGAGTTGTTGCGTGAACGTCCAGAGGATGCCGCCGACACCAGCGGTAATGACGACCGTCACGACCGCGACGGCGACGAGCGCGCGACCGAAATCGAGTGGTGGCGTTTTCGATTCGAAGTATTTGCGTGGCTTGAGGAGGGGTGTTCGGGGACCGGACATCAGTCGAACCAACGGAGATGTCAGACAAAGGTTTTGTCTCCTCGACAGGAGTGAGTTCCCGATGACAGCGAACGGTGCATCCTCGACGCCCGCGATGGGAGGACATTTACCGCGTCGGCGGGGAGTAGGCGGCATGAAACAGGCCATCGTCGCACGCGCCGACCTCGGCATGGGCCGAGGAAAGCTTGCCGCGCAGGTCGCCCACGCCTCGCTGTCCGCCTACGAGGACACCGACTCGCAGACCCGAAAGCGCTGGAAGGGCGAAGGACAGAAGAAGGTCGTGCTCAAGGCCAACGGCGAGTCCGCGCTGTTCGAACTCGCCTCGAAAGCCGAACACGAGGGCATCCCGCACGCGGTCATCCGCGACGCAGGACACACCCAACTCGAACCCGGTACGGTGACGGCGCTCGCTGTCGGCCCCGCCGAAGACGACCTCGTCGACCGCGTGACCGGCGACTTATCTCTCTACTGATGCGCGAAGCACACTCGCTCGAACGCGCCGTCGGCATCGACCACTACGTGAGCGATGCGGACGGCGTCGGCGGCGTCCTCCGGGTCAAACCCGAGGACTTCCGCGTCCGCGAACTCGAACTCGACTCGCTGAACATCCGCCCGCCGGACGCGCCGACGGGAGACTTCCCCAACCTCGTCGTCCGCGCCACCCTTCGCGGGTGGGACACGAACGACTTCGCCGGTCGTCTCTCCGACGAACTCGGCGTGAGCAGAGAGCGCGTCTCGTGGGCCGGAACGAAGGACAAACACGCCGTGACGACCCAGTTGTTCACGGTCCACGGCGGTGACGCCGATAACGTCCCCGAGATTCCGAACGCCGACATCGAAGTCGTCGGTCGACTCGGTCGAACCCTCGACTTCGGCGACCTCGCGGGCAACGGCTTCCGTATCCGTGTCCGCGACCCAGAAAGACCGGAAAACACCGCGGCCATCACCGACTCGCTCCGCGAGTTCAGCGGCCGAGACGACGTGGTCGGCGTCCCCAACTTCTTCGGCCACCAGCGCTTCGGCAGCATCCGACCCATCACGCACACAGTCGGTCTTCACGTCATCCGCGGCGAGTGGCGCGAGGCGGTCCTCGCGTACTGCGGCGGCCCGACAGAGGACGAACCCGAAGAGACACAGGAGGGCCGCGCAGTCGTCAACGAGGAAGCCGAATCCGCCGACCCCGACTGGCACCGTGCACTCGACCGGATTCCGGGCTACCTCGGCTACGAGCGTGGGATGCTCCACCGCCTCGCCGAAGACGGTGCGGAGACCGACGCAGACTGGCGCAATGCGCTCGAATCAGTTCCCTCGAATCTCCAGCGACTCTTCGTCAACGCCGCGCAGTCCTACGCGTTCAACCGAATGCTCTCCGAGCGCCTCGACCGCGGTCTCCCGTTCGACGAACCCGTCGAGGGCGACGTGGTCTGTTTCGCCGACCGCGACGCACCCGACGGTCTGGAACTCCCCGACGTGAGCCGTCTCCAGTCGGCGACCGGCCGCCGAGTCGACGTGATGGCCCGTCACATCGAGCGCGGCCGCGCCTTCGTCACCGCACCACTCGTCGGCACCGAGACGGAACTCGCCGAGGGAGAACAGGGAGACATCGAACGGGCCGTCCTCGACGATCTGGACCTCGAACCGGGGGATTTCGACCTCCCCGGAAACTTCCAGTCGACCGGGACGCGGCGAGCGATTCTCGTCCGCACTGACCTCGGAATCGACGAGGGTGACGAAGACGACGGCGTCGTGTTCGACTTCGCGCTCCCGCACGGGTCGTACGCGACCGCCGTGATGCGCGAGTATCTAAAGGCTGGCCCGCTGGACCTCTAAGGCGCCAGTTCGTTATTTTCCGGCGTTCGTTTCCGTCTCCGCCCGCCGTCTCAATTCGCTCGCACGGGTCGTCGCATGGCCGATAGCCGCGAACGGAAGCGAGAGGAGCGCCGCGACGACGGCGAATCCGACTGCGAGCGCGACCGTCCCCAATTCGAATCCTGCCGCCTCGGCGGCCGGCGGGAAGTACGACCACGCGGGAACGGCGAATGCGAGCGTCGCGACGGCCGAGCCGAGTCGCAATCGACCGTGGGCGCTCGCGACACCGAGTGCGTAGCCGACCGCGAGCGGGAGCGCCAGCGTCGCAGTTCGAGCGACCGCCGGTCCGGAGAAAAGGTATGCCACGCCCGCGCCGAGCGCAATGGGTGCCATCGCGTACAGCGAGCCAGCGACGATGCCCTCGGTCTTCGAGCGTCCGGCGAAGACGGCCCCTGCAGCGGCGAGAAAGACAACACCCGTTCCGGCGACGACAACGGGCTTGTCGCGGGCGAAGACCGCAACGAGTGGGATTCCCGCTGAGGCGACGAGCGCAAAAGCGAGTTCGGCAGTCGTTCGGGTATCCGCGGGGTTGTTGTGGACGAAGAAGGCACGGAAGCTTCCGGCGGCAATCCATGCAAGAACGGCGAAGAAGGCCGTCGAGATGGGGGCTGCCCGGCGAAGATAGGATGCGATAGCACGGCCGGTGTCGAGCGCCGACTGAAGCAACTGGTTCGCGAGTCGGATTGTCGTTTCCGGGTCGAGTGCGAGCGCGACTAAGCCGACGAGACCGGCGAGTGCGAGTGGAGAGAGAGACGCGAGAAGGGCGCGGCGGCGCATGTACGCAGGACTCTCGGACACGGGAACCAATAGTTTTCGCCACAGGGAGAGCGTCGTATCGCGGTGAGAGAACCGCCTTTCGGAGGGGGAACCACAGCAGAGCGCATAAACGACCTTTTGTACGCGCATACCCGACACGTCAATATGCACTGCCGGCGGTGTGGTAATCCGTTAGAGAAACCCGGAGACTACTGTCTCACCTGCAACACCGCCAACTGCGATGTCGTCGTCGCCGTCTTCGATGCCGACCGCGCGACGCTGACATTTCTCGACGAAGACGACGTGGTCGGCGAGACGACGGTGACGACGATACCCGAATCGGACGACGAGACGAAGGTCGTCCAACTGCGGAACTTCGCCGGGTTGGTCGCCGACGAAATTCGGCGGAAGCGCCCGGAGACGGTCTACGCCGCCGGTGAACGAGCCCCCCTCCGGGAAACTCGCGCGCAACTCCACTACGAGTTCTACCGCGTCTCCGACGACGACCCAGTCCAGAGTGTCCTCGACAGTCGCGGCGAACGGACATTAGAGGTCGTCGACATCCCGCCCGCGGAGAAACTCGGCGGGAGCCACACGACGCTCATCGGCAGGCGAGCGGGTCGCAGAGCGATTGGTGTGGTTGCCGGTCACCCGCACGTCAAGAAGGTCATTCCCGGTCCCATCGACGCCGGAGGGAAGGGGTCGCGGACGGGACTCCGTGCGAAGGTCACCCGCGCCGACGACAACGGAAACGTCAGACTACTGCTCCGCGACGGGTCGAGCGTCCAAGAAAACCGCATCGTCACGACGGCGATGAACCGCGAGACGGGCGAACGCGTCCGCGACGACCTGAACGAAGCACTCCGCGAAGAAGAACTGCAAGACGAGTGACGATGCGGAGTGTGGTGGGACGCACCCAACGCGACTTCGATGGCAAACTGACAGCAATTCTCGGCGGCGAGACGACTCGTAGGGTTTATCCATACCGGCGAGGTAGTTCGCGGTACTATGGCCGAAAAGAAGGCTCGATCCGTCGGAAGTGCCGGGCGCTTCGGCGCACGGTACGGCCGCGTCGCTCGCCGCCGCGTCAAGGAAATCGAAGCAGAGATGCGCAATGCAAAGGTTGACGGCGATAACGTCACCCGCGTCGAAACTGGCATCTGGAAGAACGAAGAGACCGGCGAAATCTTCACCGGCGGTACCTACCGCCCCGAGACTCCGGCCGGAAAGCAAGTCAGTCGTTCTATCCGCGCCGCGCTCACCGGCGAGAACGAATAATCTCCAAGTAGTCTCGATTCCTCACATCTCACAATGAGCTACAAGTGTTCCCGGTGCAAGCGCGACGTCGAACTGGACGAGTTCGGTGGCGTTCGTTGCCCGTACTGTGGGCACCGCGTCCTGCTGAAGGAGCGGTCCCCCAACGTGAAAGAAGTCGCCGTCGAGTAGCGTGCGCCCAGCGCACAGCGCTTCTCTCGAATTTGACTACCCCGACGAGCGGCGCGCACGTGTTGTCGAACGCAGCGTCGCCGTCGAAGTCGGCGAAATCGACGACGCCCGCTCAGGTGCGAGCGTCGACCGCGACGGCAACACCGTCGTCGTCACCGTCGAGGCCGACGACCTCGTTGCCCTCCGTGCAGGCGTAAACTCCTGGATTCGGCTCGTCGAGACCGCAGAGACCGTCGCGGCTGCCGGTGAGTCGCGTTCGCAGTCCGCGTAGGAGACCGCGAGTGTTTTTCCGCATAGGGGCCGCGTTTTTCTGCGTAGGAGACCGCGGGTGTTTTAGGGCCGGCGGCCCGTCAGTTCGGGTATGCAGGGAAGTCTGCCGCCAGAAGCGCAGGAGAAGCTCGAAGAACTGCAGAACCTTCAGGAGACCGCCCAGAACGTCTCTGAGCAGAAGCAGTCCTCCGAGTCGGCACTCAACGAGGCAAAGACGGCACTCGACACGCTCGAGGATGTCGACGATGACTCGAAGATGTACCGCGAAGTCGGCGAACTCCTCATCGAGACCGACTACGAATCGGCCCAGGAAGACCTCGAAGAGAAGGTCGAGAGCCTCGAAGTCCGCGTCGAGCAGCTGACGAAGCAGGAGACGCGCGTCCAAGAGAAGTTCGAGAGCCTTCAGGAAGAACTGCAGCAGATGCTGCAGGGCGGTGCCGGTCCGATGGGCCCCGGCGGCGCATAAATGCCACAGCCAACGGACGAAGAAGTGGTCGAGACCGCCGCAGAGGCGGCTGAAGGCCTCATCTTCGCCCGGTTCAAGCAGTCCCGCGTCAAGGACTTCGATGTCACCGTGACGTTCGAAGACGGCGTCCTCGACGTCGACGTGTACATTAACGCACCCGACGATGCCGAAAACGCCGAAGCAGTCGCCGAAGAGGCGGCCAAGACGGCGCAGGAAGCCGTGGACGAACTGTTCGCGGCCGCTGACGAAGAGTAGGGATTCTCGCGGGAACCCCCCGCACTCGTTTCCGACGCAGTGAGCGACGCGTGTTTCTCTCGTCGCCAGTCCCGAGTTCGATGCGAATTCGCCGGACTCTCGTTTGATGCGAATACACCAATGTACACGAACGAACAGCGTGCAACTGCCCGGTATAACTATAACAGACCATGCACTATGGTACCCCATGCCAATACGGAAGACGCCGAGAGGAACGACCGCATTGGACCGCCTCCGCGAACGATACAGCGATGCTGACCGCACGTGCTCGGAGTGTGGCTACGTCGATACCGACGGCGAGTGGTCGGCCAAGACGACCGGTTCGAGGGTGCTCTACCGACACGTCTGTCCGAGTTGCGGTGCAATCGAGACGCGAACACTCTCGCTAAAGAAGTGATAGCTCGGTCTTCGGACCTGTAACATTACCCGGTGAGTGACTACGCTGGCTGAAAGGTGGTGCGACGAGGGTGAATTCTTACGTGACGATGAGGGGTACCTACGTAAGGAAGAACACGAGCAGGCTGACGGCCATCGACGCGAGCAGGACGGCGAGCGCCAGCGCACCGCCCATCGAGACGACGACGTTGGCGTGACTGGCGAGCGTTTCGGTCCGGTCGTTCCCGAAGATGGTTACTTCGACACGTTCAGTTGCCATCCCCGCGCTCACGGGTTCGCTGTCCGCGGCCGCCTCGTCGACGAGTCGTTCGATGGTTGCGAGGAGTTCGTCTTGGTCGATGACCGCACCGACCTGATTTTCGGCCTTGACGGTGTTGACGATGTGCGTGTCCGTCGTCATCACTTCCGCGATGTCGGCCGAGGCGTCCGGCCCGGTTGTGATGGCTTCGACGATGCGGTCGCGTAGCCCCGGTTCCATATTGTTCCCGTCGATGAGGACGTACGCGGTCGTCTGGTCGTTGACCTGCATTAGCGCCACGCGAATACCCAGCGGGCCGATACCCTCACGCGGTATCCACTCGGTTTCGTCCGCCGCGACGCCGAGAGAGAGCGTCCCGTGTGACAGGTCGGTGAGTTTCTCACCCGCGAGTCCGGCGGCGGATATCATGTCGAACGAGCGCTTGCTCCCCGGCGTGACGTGACCGAGGTCGGGCCCCTGCAAACCGTTGTTGCAGTTGTGTGCATCCACGAGGAGGACGTTTCGAAGTCCCTCGGTTCGAGCCTCCGCAGACGCCGAGAGACCGACCGCGTACTCGACGTCGTCTGCGAACTGCGGGGCGTACGTCGAAACGAGGACCGCATCGTCGCCGAAGCGCTGGCCGAGCATTTTCATGTCGCCGGATTCGACGCGGACGCTTTCTGTCACGTCGGTACTGTACTCGATTTTCTCGTAGGCGCTGTCGACGGCGTCGAGAACCACGTCGACTTCGCGCTCGGTGACGAGATTGAAATCGTGACCAGCGGTGGCGTGCGGCGGGAATGCGAGTCCTTCGGCGCGTCTGGCCACCCGTTCGGGGAAGTTGCCGCCGCCGATTTCGCCCATCGGGCCGGGATGAATCATCGGAAGGACGAACCGGGCCTTCTCGCTCCCGTCGTCACACTGGAACGAGAGGACGGTGATAGGGACGATTGCCTCCTGCCCGAGTTGCTCGAAGAAGTCTTCCAGTTCGCGCGTTCCCTCGGCGATGTGGCCGATGAATCCGCGGATGAAGTCGAGGACAGAAACCCCGAGGCTGCGACGCCACGGGCGGTCGACGACGCGGAGGAAGGCGAAGACACCGAAGGCGTAGATGACACAGGTGATAGCGAGGAGTTGGAAGTGGCTGAGGGCGATAAAAGACAGTTCGGGCGGCGCTCTGCCGGAGCGAGCGAGATACGGCATCAAGTACGCATCGACGATGGGCCCTCCAACCTGATAGAAGTGAAGCGTCCCGCTGTAGATGAAGAGTAAGACGGCGGACGTCAGCGTCTGGATACTCGCCGGAACCGACGCGATGAGAAGCGACGAACGAGAGACGGCCATGACGATAAGCAGACGGAACGCGAACACTGACGCGAGAGCAACGACGAACGCGTCGAAGACGAACGTCTGTCCGAGACCAGTGAGATACGAGATAATCGCCGCCAGTGTGACGATAATCACGATGAGAATCTCACCGGCCAGTGCGAGAAGCGACGAGCGATTCCGAGTTAATTTCCCGCCGACGAGTCGGTCGACACCGGTGGTACCGAATGCCGCAACGACGGTTGGGATTCCGATGAAGAAGATGCCTTCCCAGGCGTCTCGCCCGAGGAAAAAAAGTCCCCGCCACGACCCGGCGAGGTCGCCCGAGTCGAACGCCGCGATGCCGGCCATCGCGGCGACGAGCAAGGCGAACCCGAGACTCGTGTACCAGTTGGGTGCGCGAAAGATAAATCGCGACAACCCAGCGAGGTCGCTCTGCGTGGAGGTCATTTTCCGAACAGACAAAACGGAGGCCGGTAAATGTCTCGGCTTGTTTCGAAGGGATGACGATGAAGAACCGTCGAGAATGCTGCAGAGTTGCGATTGTAAGAGCTACGTGGTAACGCCCCCACCGAAAACAGCGTTCTACCGCTTGCAGACTTCGATGAAGTTCTCGAAGACTTCCTCGCCCTCGTCGGTGTGGGCGACTTCGGGGTGCCACTGGACGCCGTAGAGGCCGCGGTCGGCGTCGCTCATGGCTTCGATAGTACACACGTCGCTCGTGGCGGTGTGGGTGAAGCCTTCGGGGACTTCCTTGACTTCGTCGGCGTGGCTGGCCCAGACGCGCGTCTTCGGGGTGAGCGAACCGATAAGCGGGTCAGCTTCGTCGAGAATGTCAACGTCGACGTCGGCGTAGCCGCCGTAGTCGCCAGAGTCAACGCGGCCGCCGAGTTCTTCGGCGAGAATCTGCATGCCGAGACAGATACCGAGAACGGGAACGTCGAGGTCGAGATAGTCGGCGCTGCGGCCGATGCGGTCCATGTCGGGGCCGCCGGAGAGGACGATACCGTCCGCGTCGATTGCTTCGGGGTCCGTGTCGTTGTCGATGAGTTCGGTGTCGACGCCGAGGTCACGGAGTGCGCGCCGTTCGAGATGGGTGAACTGCCCGTGGTTGTCGATGACGACGATGCGGGTCATGTCCCGGATTGGACTACCGTGCGTAAAAGTGAATCGAAGAGTGGTCGAGATACGCGTATCCATGCATCGAATTGGCACATTCTCCGAACGCGGTCGGTCTCGCGTCCGACCGGATTTCGAACGTTATCTGTCGCCAGCGCGGTCCCGTGCCGACTGAAATCCCATCTCTTCTAGCTCCTTCGTCCGTCGCGCTTCACGTGCAGCGATGGCCTCCGGGTCCGGCGCGGCATCGTCGTCGATGCGGGCGAACGACTTGTGGACCTTCGTGTGGCACCAGCGACACAGTGCGACCGTAATCTCGTGCGACGGGTCGTCGCCGTCGCGGGTGCCGTAGGAGAGGTGGTGCTCTTCGAGCAACGGCCGGGCCGCCGAGTCGTGTGCCATGCGGACCTCCTCGAGGCCGCAACGGGTGCATTCCCGCCCATTCGTCGTAGAGGCGTAGTGCGGACAGTCGCGGAACTCACAGCCGTCGGCGGCGGCGACACACTCGTAATCGGCGCGTGCTCGCTCGCGGGCGAACGCCGGGTCGCGGTCGGCGTACTCGCGAGCGAGGCGACAGTGACCGTCGCTCGTGAGATGGTCGCAGCGGTCGGCGTGGTCGTAAGGGTCGTCGACACCCACGGGCGTCCCTGTCGGCGTCCGCTCCATACAGCGCGTTCGGGACGGCGCAGGCCTAAACGTTGCTCTCGCCGGCTCGTTCGTGGACATCCCGTCTCCGGCGGTGGTTTCATCACGCATCCCACCAAATCCGGGTGCGTGAGACTCGTACACCGACAGAACGGAGACCAAACGACGCTCGCGTCGAACGTCGAGACGGCGGATTCGTTTCTCTCGCAAGCACGCGGGCTGATGTTTCGACGCTCCGTTCCGGACGACTACGCGCTCGTCTTCCGGTTCGATGATGCTGACCGCCACAGTCTCCACATGGTGTTCGTCCCGTTCGATATCGACGCGCTCTGGCTCATCGGCGACGAGGTCAAGCAAAAAAAACGACTGTCCGCGTGGACGGGCATCGGGTTCGGTATGGCCGACACGATTATCGAACTTCCGGCGGGGGCGGCCGACGATGTCGAGCCGGGAGACCTCGTCGAACTCGCTGAATGATTTCCCCGCTACGCGGATTCGACCCCAACGAGACACCAATTTCTGTCGGAACCATCTCTTTTATACATTCATCGACAGATGTGTTCAACTACTATGTCGGAACCTACCACACCGGCGGAGGATAGAGTAAGTCGTCGCGAGACGGCTGGCTGTGAAATTCGACGGTTCTAGCTTACAAGGATACGATTCTACCGTGAACGAACGATTCGGGAAGACCCCCGAGCTACGCACTTCTGATTCGGTACAGCTGTTAGATACGACACTTCGCGACGGGGAGCAAGCGCCCGGCGTCTCGCTGTCGCCGGACGAGAAAGCGGACATCGCCCGCGCGCTCGACCGCGCCCGCGTCGACTACATCGAAGCGGGAAGCGCCTGCACCGGTCCCGGCGAGCGCGAAACCATCAAGCGCGTCACGTCGCTGGACCTCGACGCGACGGTGACGAGTTTCGCCCGCGGCGTCCAAAGCGACATCGACCTCGCACTCGACTGCGACGTAGACGGCATCACGCTCGTCGTTCCGTCGAGTGACCGCCACGTCGAGTCGAAAGTCGGCACCACCCGCAAGGGTGTCGTTCAGACGACCGACGAACTCGTCGCGTACGCCAAGGACCACGGCCTGTGGGTCGAGGTCATCGGCGAAGACGGCTCTCGCGCGCCGCCGGAGTTTCTCGAAGAACTCGCACGAACCAGCCACGACGCTGGGGCGGACCGATTCTGTTTCGCCGACACGGTCGGCCACACCAGCCCCGAGCACACGTACGATGTCGTCTCTCGGCTCGCGGAACTCGGGCCGACATCGACCCACACGCACGACGACCTCGGACTCGCCATGGCGAACGTACACGCCAGTGTGGCCGCGGGAGCGGACCTCGTCCACGCCACGGTCAACGGCATCGGCGAGCGCGCCGGCAACGTCGCACTCGAAGAGGTCGCTATCGCGCTGGAGCACTGCTACGACGTCGAGACGGTGAAACTCGACGAACTCTACGCGCTGGCTCAGAAGGTCGCTCACTCGACGGGCGTTTCGCTTCCGCCGAACAAGGCCGTCGTCGGCGAGAACGCCTTCACCCACGAAAGCGGCATCCACACCGACGGCACGCTCAAAGACGACGCGATGTACGAACCCTACCCGCCGGAGACGGTGGGTCGTGAGCGTCGCCTCGTCCTCGGTAAACACGCTGGACGCGCGGGTGTCAAGGCCGCTCTCGACGAACACGGCGTCGACGCAACCGGCGAGGAAGTCGCCGCCGTCGTCGAACGAGTGAAAGAACTCGGCGACCGCGGAAAACGCGTCACCGACGCCGACCTCCTCGCGTTCGCAGAAGACGTACAGGGGCACGAACGCGAACGACAGGTCGAACTCCTCGACCTCACGGCCGCCTCCGGCGGCGGGACTCCGACTGCAAGCGTCAGACTCCGCGTAGAGGGCGAAGAACGCGTCGCCTCCGGAACTGGCTCCGGCCCGGTTGACGCCGCGGTGAAAGCAGTTCGGCAGGCCCTCGGTTCCGACGCCGACGCACAACTCGACGACTACCACGTCGACGCCATCACCGGTGGGACCGACGCGGTCGTCACCGTCGAAGTAACCATGTCTCACGGCGACCGAAGCGTCTCAGTCGCCTCCTCGCACGCGGACATCACCCGTGCGAGCGTGCAGGCGATGGTCGATGCGCTCGACCGACTTCTCGCGCCGGGCCATACCGCTGCGACACCAGCATCGGCCGACGACTGAGGAGAAACTCCCGTTTTCAGGGTTGATTCGGTGCGCTTCAGCGCGTCTCTTTTGCGACGAGGTAGGTCCACCCACCTCGGCGCTCGAACCCGATGGCGGCGTCGCCGAGTTGCGTCTCTGCGTAGTCGGCGACTCGGCCGGTCCGAACCGTCGTGACGTCGATGCGTCGCGTTCCGCCCTGTTCGTTCGTGTCTGCTGCGTCCGCGCTCATACCAGTTGCAACGGTGGGAGGGGATATGTATCGAATCCTAGGAGAGTGAAAGTGAAATCGAGGGACAAAGTCGGGGTGTGCTGCGTGCGACTCGGATTCGGTTTTGTTGCGTATCAACATCGATAGTAGGCCGAATGGCTACCGTGCTGTGCCGGGCGTTTCGTTGGGACGTTGTGCGGCTCGGCGCGTCCGTCGCGCTCACGATGTTGCTTCTGCTTCCGATGCTGTCCAGTAAGTGACGAGCACACCCGCTGCGAGAGCGAGCAGGATACCGGTGGAACCTGCAATCTTGTAGGCTTCGATGACGAAAAGGAGGAGCAAGAGGGCGGCGATAGCGTCCAATCTCTGTTCGAGTGCGGAATCCATAGTTCACCATATAGTGCTTGTTTGACAACCTTTTCGTCGGAGGCTCGGTTCACGGGTTGTCTCACATGTCGGACACACACCATCGCGGTGTGGTGAAACGCGCCGCTCGAAGTGTTGTGGCCGCAAGAAGCGCCGAGGGTGGGATTTGAACTCCACTCGCTCACTGCGTTCGCTCGCTAGTTCAAATCTCAGTGAAGCGTACACAGCGAATCAGGTGTGCGAGAGACACAAAAGTCTCTCGCGGACTGAGTTCGCTGAGAAGCGCCGAGGGTGAGATTTGAACTCACGTGTCCGAATGGACAGTAGATTTCGAATCTACCGCCTTGGCCGGGCTAGGCTACCTCGGCTTCCATCGTCTTCTCTCTCGCGGATAGTTTAATCCGTTTCGATTTCCGAGGACTGCGGCGAGGATTCCCACAGTTGAATCGACGGCACATCGGGGGTAAATCGACGGACGCCGACCAATGCGAATAAGTCGCACGCAGACGGGGGACGAGACATGGACATCGACACGGCGAGCGAGACCTGTACGCAGGTTCTCGACGCCATCTCGGAAGCCGTCATCGCCGACCGGTCCTTCCTCGAAACCGTCCTGACAGGCGTCCTTGCCCGCGGTCACGTCCTCCTCGAAGACGTTCCCGGCACCGGGAAAACGCTCACTGCGCGGAGCGTCGCCACCGCGCTCGGACTTTCGTTTTCCCGCGTGCAGTTCACGCCGGACCTCCTCCCAACCGACGTAACCGGGACGAACATCTACGACGAACGCGACCGCACCTTCGAATTCTCGCCCGGTCCCATCTTCGCCAACGTCGTCCTCGCCGACGAAATCAACCGCGCGCCGCCGAAGACGCAGGCCGCACTCTTGGAGGCGATGGAAGAAGGACAGGTGACCGTCGACGGCGAGACGCACCAACTGCCGACGCCGTTTTTCGTCATCGCCACGCAGAATCCCGTCGAACAGGAAGGGACGTTCACGCTCCCCGAAGCGCAGGTCGACCGCTTCGTCGTGAAGTCAGCTATCGGCTACCCGGACGTGGATGGTGAAGTCGAACTCCTCCGGCGGCGTGCAGGACGGACCGAACAGAGTCCGAGCGTCGAGTGCGTCCTCGACCGCGACTCGGTCGTTGCGATTCGGCGCGCGCCAGAATCAGTCCGCGTCGACGACGACCTGCTCCGCTACATGGCTGACCTCGCCCGCGAGACTCGAACTGACCGCCGGGTTCGAATCGGCGTCTCGCCACGCGGGACACAACGGCTGTTCGAGGCCACCCGCGCCCGCGCCGTCATCGAAGGCCGCGAGTTCGTCACGCCGGACGACGTAAAGCACGTCACGCAGTCCGTGCTCGCTCACCGACTCGTCCTCACCCCGGACGCCCGCGTCGAAGACGTACAGAAGTCGGATGTCGTCGCCGACGTGCTCGGCCGGGTAGCCGTGCCGACGCTGGACTGAGCACGCCGACCGCACGACTGAAGAAAAAGGGTCGGTATCGCCAGACGACCGAAACGAGCGTCATCGCCTGACGACCGAAACGAGCGCCACTGCGCCCAGCAACAACAATACGACTGCGGCGATTGGCTGGCCGCCGGAGGCAACCGCGTCGACTCCGTAGACGACGCCCGCTCCGACTGTGAGCACGAGGAGTGTCGCCGCGGCGTGAACGAGTTCGAGACGGGTCGTGTCGGTCTCACGGCCCAGGTGGTCGCCGACAGACAGCGCGTTTTCTCCGAGGTCCCACGCGAGAATCGACGCGATAGCCGCCAGTAGGATTGGTTCCGCACCAGGCCCGCTCATACCGCCGACGACGAGCGAGAGGAAAAACAGGCCACCCGCTACGTCAAGGACGCGGCGGGAACTTCGGACTAAGCTGGCAGCGAGGATGACTGTGGCGACGAGCGCCCCAGCGGCAGCCATTGTCGTCGTGAACGCGAGCGCGAGCGTGGCGAGACTGGCCGCCGAAAGCGACATCGCGGTGCCCGTACGCGTCGGTCGGCGAGTTATCTCTTTCATCGCGACCACCCCGCCTCAGCCTGCGAAAGGGCGACTGCGAGCGGTTCGTCACCCCAGTCGACGACGCGGAGGCCGCTGCGACGCAACTCGCGAAGTCGCAAGTCACGTTCCAACCGTGCGAGTCGGGCACCGACTGTCTGGATTGCCGTCGGGTCCGGCGAGACGAGAGTCACGGCGTGGCCGTACGCCTCCAACCGGCGCGCGACGGATGCGGCGTAATCGTCGGCGAGCGGCGAGCAGAAGATGACTTGCGCGTCGCTCGAAAGCCGACGGCGAAGTCGGCGCATGGCCACGGAGGGGAAAAACGCCTTGTCAGGCGGTGTCGGCGCGAACGCGGCGTGTGTCGCGAAGAGTCGCCGAGCGCGAGCGCGGTGGTCCGACCCCGACGAAGGGGCAAGCCAACACTCTTCCGGGCCGAAGGCTGCGATACCGACGCTGTCACCGCTGTCGAGGAGGGCCGGGAACGCGATGCTCGCGGCGTCGACACACCGTTCGACTGCCGTTTCGTCGTCGGCGTCGGGGGCGACGTGTGCCTCCGAGCGCGTGTCGACGACGAGGACGACGGCCGCGGCGCGCTCTTCTCTGAACTGGACGGTTGCGAGTTCGCCCGTGCGTGCGCGACGGTTCCAGTCAATTCGGCGTATCGGGTCGCCGCGGCGGTACTCGCGGATGGAGGCGAACTCCAGTCCCGACCCCGGTACGTCCGTCTCGACGCGTCCGGCATATCTTGAGGTGAGTCCGCGGAGCGGAAGGTCAGCCGTCGCGGCCAGTTCGGGTTCACACCGCAGCGTCGTCTCTGCGAAAGCTGTCTCGCGACATTCGACAGCACCACTCGGGTCGCGGACGACAGCAACTGTCTCATCCCAGGTGTGCTCGCCGCGAATCGCCGTAACGGTGTACGTCACTGTTGCGGTCGCCCCGGGGCGGAGGGCCGTTCCGAGACGGGCAGGACTGTCAGAGACGGCGAGCGCCGGTGGTACGCCGTCGACGATGCGGAGGTCGAAGAGCGTTCGTGGCCCCTCGTTGGTGACGTGGAGCGTGACTTCGACCTCGTCGTCCGGTGCAGGCGTCGAATCAGTGATGTCACGCTCGATATGTAGCGACACCTCGGGGACGGCGGCGATTCGGGCGTAGCCGAGAAGAACGACACCGAGTCCGGCGAGCAAGAAGAGCGCAGCCTCCCGAGTGAACACACCCGCCGCGGCGGCGATGAGGACGAGACCTTCGATTCCGACCCAACGCTCAGTGTCGAATCGGTGGGTCATGGGTGTTCACCCCCCGTTTCGTCGACCGTGACCGACCCAGTTTCGTCGAGTGAAGTCTGCGCGGACTCGTTTCCGATATTCGAGATTGCAGCGACGGTCCGGTCAACGCGCTCGGCGAACATGGACTGGCCGGACAGGAGCAGTCGAAGTCGGCGACGGAGCGGAAGCGAAGCCTCCGCACCGAGGAAGCGGGCAGCGACTACATCATCGGTCCACGCACCAGAATCGAGAAGCGTCTCGGCTTCCGCCGGTGTTCGACCGCCGCGGAGGACGAGTGCTTGTCGCGCGCGCGATTCGAGGCGGTCGACAACTCGACTACGGGCAGCCCACCGCTTCCGACGAGTCATGGCCGCCGCGATTTCATCATCGAAATCAACGCCAGGAACCGGAACTGAGACGCGCATTTCCGGGTCATCCGTCGTAGTGGTTTTGTACGAGGTATCGCGTCGGCGCTGGACGTACCGAAGCCCCTGTAATGCCGCGAGCGCGGCAACAAGCCCGAGAAACAGGTCGGTCAGTTCGAGTCCGAGAGAGACGCCCGCGATGATTGCGAGTCCCGCAGTTGTGGCGAGAACACCGACGACAAGCGCGAGAGTTCGTGTTTTCGTCATTGGGATTCCTCGGTGTCTTCGCCGGACTCCGAGCCGTGTTTGTTATGACCCGGTTCCCTGTTGGCGTAGGTCGATTCGATGTTTCTGAGTGCCGAAACCGCTCGGCGCTCGCGCTCTGTGGTTGCCTCGAAGCCGCCGTATCTGACCTCCTCGAAGAGCGTCGTCAAGTCAGTCACGTCACCGCGCGACATTCCGGCGTCGACCGCCGAGGCGGCGAACTCGGCCGGTGTGGCGGACTGTGGGTTCGGAACGTCGAGTAGCGTCGTCATCTCACCCCACGCCCGGAAGACTTCGTTTTCCACATCGGTTTCATCGGACTCGATGCGTTCGGCGGCGGCCCCGGCGGCCCGCCCGACAGCAGCGACGTCGGCGTCCGGTTCGACATCCACGGTCTCGGCATCGTCGTCGGGGGTCGGGGTATCTCCGGTACCGGTGACGAGCATCACGAGTGCGACGACCAGTGCGACTGCGAGCAGGAGACCGAACACCAGCGTCGGGGGCGAAACAGTTTGTGCTGCGCTGCCACCGTCACCGAGTTGTCCGCCACCACCCGGCGGAAGAAACGAGACGTTCCTCGCGGCCCCGGAGACGCGAGAGGAGAACGATAGCTCCGTACTGCACGCCGTAAAAAGGCTAATAACGAGGATAACAGGGGGCCCGAGAGTTAAGAAGACGGCAAGCGGCGGGAGAAGCGACCGTGACCTCAGATAGACGTACCCACCGAGAAGAAGGAAAGCGACGGAGATGAGGCCGATAACCGTGGGTGAGAGCAACCACGGGAAACACGGTGCCGGAATATCGAAGTCGCCAGCCGTACTCGAAGCAGGTTGATAGCCAGTCGATTCAGACTCACCCGCCACGCCACCGTCGGAGCTACCGACTCCGAATCCTGATGGGCCACCGTCCGTGACGACGGTCGAGTCGATAGTCGCCGCGACGAGGGAAAGGGCGACAACCGCGAGGAGGGCGAGTACGAGGGAACGGAGGGCAGAGCGGTCCACGACAAAGGATAACAGTATCCGAGGTAAAGAAATTTCGAGGGACGTCGCGGAGGTCAGGTACATGACCGACGAACTCGATGTGAGAGAGTCTCGCGACGATAGCTGAGTCAGTGGGTATTCCGCGTGAGAAACTCAGTGGGTATTCCGCGTGAGAAACGGGTTTCTGAGCGAGGCTCATTGGAATCGAGGCTATTCAAAGGGAAACCCGGCAGAAACTGTCGGATGAATGCACCGAAACAGACCACTCCTGCAAGTGAATGGTGCTCACGAACTGACGGACAGATATCGGGTTTCAACACTCACACACCACATTTGCAAGTGAATATGCGTTGAGATAGTGGGGGGTGGGGTGACCCACAGACACCACTGTTGCATGTGAAGCGCCACGAGCGTGTGAGGGGGGTTCGGTCGGAGAGAGCACGACTACAAGTGAACGAATCCAGAACGTCGACCCGCAACACCCACCACTGTTGCAGGTGAATATGCCGTTTTAGACGTTCTAACTACTGAATTGTCGATATCCGAATCACGTGCGACAACGGTTCTCTCGCCCTTAACCTGTCAACGCTTTAGTTGAATTCGTGGACTGTTGTTCTACTAGGTACTCTCGTACACTGTTGTTCACTTGCAAAAGTGGTGTGTGTCTGTTAAAACGTGTTCACATACACCCTGATGAATGGAACCTAATACCACACCAAACACACGTACAAACACCCTCTCACCGGGGGTCAACAACCGTCACACGAGGAAAGACTACCGACAATACGACACCGACCACCAAATTCACATGAATCAGATGAAATCGGGGTTTTAAATAAGGGGACGATACAACGGACCGACGTTAATGCGCCGGTTCGAGCGAAAACAAAACGTCTTCACCAACAAGGACGCCCTCGGGGAGTCCTACAAGCCCGAGCGCATCGAAGAGCGCGACGACGAGATTTCGGAGTACATGGACGCACTCCAACCGGTCGTCGACGGGTGGGAACCGAACAACGTCTTCTTGTACGGCAACACCGGCGTGGGAAAGACTGCGGTCACCGAGTTCCTCCTCGAGATGCTTCTCGAAGACGTATCGCAGTACGACGACGTCGACCTGAGCGTCATCTCTATTAATTGCAAGACGCTCAACTCCTCGTATCAGGTTGCGGTCGAACTCGTCAACGAACTCCGACCACCAGGTGCGGAAATCAGTTCGACCGGCTATCCTCAACAGACTGTCTTCAAGAAGTTGTTCCAGGAGTTGGACGACGTCGGTGGAACTATCCTCATCGTCCTCGACGAGGTGGACTCCATCGGCGACCGCGACGAACTCCTCTACGAACTCCCGCGAGCGCGTTCGAACGGCAAACTCGAAGACGCGAAAGTCGGTCTCATCGGTATCTCGAACGACTTCAAGTTCCACGACCAACTCGACCCGCGCGTGCAGGACACGCTTTGCGAGCGCGAACTGCACTTCCCGCCGTACCAGGCCCCGGAACTCCAGAATATCCTCGAATCCCGTGCTGAGGTCGCCATCGCAGCCGACGCCTGCGAAGAAGGCGTTCTCAATCTGTGTGCCGCGCTCGCCGCCCGCGACAGTGGGAGTGCGCGGCAGGCTCTCGACCTGCTCCGACTGGCTGGCGAACACGCCGAAAACAAAGACGACGAGAAAATCACGCTCGACCACGTCGATATCGCCCGCCAGAAACTCGAACAGGAGCGCGTCGTCGAAGGAATGCGAGAACTCACCGAAAACGGGCATTTTGCCCTCCTCGCAGTCGTCTCGAAGGCCGCCCACGACGAGACGCCGTGCCGGATGCGCGACCTCTATCAGGAGTATCTTCGCCTGTGCAACTCCGCCGGTATCGACCCGCTCGCCCAGCGCTCGGTCCACAACCATCTGTCCGACCTTCGGATGCTCGGCATCCTCTCGGCAGAAGAGAACCGAACCGGGTCGCGGGGGAACTATTACAGTTACGCCCTCGACGTACCCTTCTCCAGCGCGATGGAAGCGCTCTCCGACGTGCTCTCGCTCGATTCCGTCCTCGACGAGATTCGGAAGACGGCGAAGCAGGCCGAAGCGGTCTGAGTCAACAAAATAACCGAAACGGAGCGTCTCCTCCCTTTTCCTCCCTTTTCTTCTCCCTTTTCCTCCCTTTTCTTCTCCCTTTTCCTCCCTTCTCCTCTCCTCAGACAACCGACTCGAACCTCACGCCGAGACCAAGACCGAACCGAACCCCATCGTCCCGAGCATCACGCCGAGACCGAACCCGAGGATTCGGGCCATCGCCCGGCGTGCGTCCGGTTCGGTCCACCCCGTCCCGGTGTCGAGGTGGTTCTGCATCGACTCGATGCCGCGACCGAGTGCGACGGCACCCGACCACCCGAGAAGTCCGAACCCGAACACGAGCGATCCGAGTGCGAACGCCGTGTCGACGCTCGTTGCATACGCACCCGCCAGTACGGTCCCGGCCAGCGCACCCGTCGAGATGAGGACGCCGACGAGGACTGCGGTGCCAACGATTCGGAGGCGGACTGTGGCCTGCTCGACGAGCGGCGGGCGCTCTTCTGTCGGGTGGTCAGGTTCGGCGGGCATGATTTATATATGGTATGAATAAAAGGGCGGTTCGAAGCGTTAGTCGACCGCTTCGCGCATCCGTGGGTCGAGTGCGTCGCGCATCCCGTCACCGAGGAGGTTGAATCCAAGCACGGTGAGTGCGAGGAAGAACCCGGGGAAGAACGACCACCACCAGATGCCCGTGAGGAGACCCTGACTCACGCCGTTCGAGAGCATGAGTCCCCACGAGGGCGTCCCGGCCTCGGCACCGAACCCGAGGAACGAGAGGGCGGCGAGGTCGATGATGGCGAGACCGAAGTTGAGCGTACTCTGCACCGTAATCGGTGCGAGACAGTTCGGCAGAACGTGCCGAACCAGCACTCTCGGGTCTGCCGCGCCGAGGGCGACGGTCGCGTCGATGTACTCGTTTTCGAGCACGGTCAGTGCGGCCCCGCGAACGACGCGAGCGAACCGCGGCGTGTAGACCAAGGTCAGCGCGGCGACCGCCCGCCAAAGCCCGAGTTCGTCGGGGAAGATGGCGACGAGCGCCAGCGCCAAGAGCAGCGAGGGGAACGCGAGCAACACGTCCATCGTCCGCATGATGACGTTGTCCGTCACGTCGCCGTAGTACGCGGCGATGATGCCGAGACCGACGCCGAGGGTGGTCGACGCGGCGACGGTGACGGTCCCGAACAGCATCGCGTACCACGCGCCGTAGGCGACCCGCGGTAGGAGGCTCCGCGCCTGTCCGTCAGTTCCGAAGAGGTACTGGAAACTCGGTGCTGCGCGGTTCGGGTTCGTCCCCAGTTGCGACTGGGTGATGACCTCCAGGTCGATGAACAGTCGCGCGTAGATGGCGATGACCACCATCGTGACGATGATGGCAATCCCAGCCAGTGCGAGGCGATTCGACAGCAGTCGGGAGACGAACGGCGAGGCTCTGAGGCGGTCGATAAGACCGCGTTGACCCACGTCGGCCGGCGTCTCGGTCGTCGTCTTGGTTTCCGTGCTCATTGTTCGATCCTCGGGTCAAGGATGGAGTAGGTGATGTCGACGCCGAGATTGACCAGCGTGAACAGGAACGCGAAGGTGAGGACCGTCCCCTGAACGATGGGGTAATCGCCGACCTTGATGGCCTCGACGAGGAGCGTTCCGATACCGCCGATGGCGAACACCGTCTCCGTCAGCACTGCACCGCCGAGCAGGCCACCGAACTGGATGCCGATGACCGTGATGACGGGAATCATCGCGTTGCGGAAGCCGTGTTTCAGGACCGTAATCTTCGCGCCTTGGCCCTTCGCGCGGGCAGTCCGCATGTAGTCTTGCCGGATGACCTCCAGCATCGACGAGCGCATCATCCGCGAGATGAGCGCCATCGAGTAGACGCCGATAACCGACGCCGGGAGAATCATGTGGCGAACCGCCGAGACGAACATCTCCATGTTCCCGGCAAGGAGCGTGTCGATTGTGACAAGCCCCGTTACGCGGATGGCCTCGACGTTGTAGAGGACCGAAATCCGGCCGCTCGTCGGGAGCCATCCGAGCATCTGTGCGAACAGCAAGATGAGAAGCGGACCGCTCCAGAAGATGGGGACGCTGATACCGGTGAGCGCACCGATACGGGTCAGGTGGTCCGTGATGCTGTCCTGCTTGACGGCGCTGAGGATGCCGAGCGGGATGCCGAGCGAGACGCCGATAAGCTGGCCGTAGAGGGCCAGTTCGAGCGTGACTGGCAGTTTGCTCGCCAGCACTTCACGGACTGGAGTGTTCCGCTGAATGATGAATGATTCACCAAACTGGAACTGCGCGGCATCGGCCAAGAACCGCCCGTACTGCACCCAGATAGGGTCGTTCAGCCCGAGACTCTCTTCGACCTGCCGGACGAACTCCTCGCTCGCTCGTTCGCCAGCGATGGTGAGCGCCGGGTCGCCCGGAGAGAGGTGCAGGATGGAGAAGACGAGCGATGCCACTCCAACCAGCACGGGGACGAGCAACAGCAGCCGCTTGAGTACGAATCGTGTCGAAATCATGAATCGAAAGGTGGTCAGTCCCTTAGTTCAGGCTAACCAGGTTGAGGTACGGGCCGCTGATGGCCGCGATTTTGAACCCGCTGACACGCTTTGAAACACCGCGGAGTTCGTCCGCGTAGTCGAGATACACCCAGGGAGCTTCGTCGTGCGCAATCTGGTTCGCCTGGTTGTACAGCGATTCACGCTCTGCTTCGTCGTAGGTGCTCTGCCCCTGCTCGATGAGGTCCATGTACTCGCTGTTCGCCCAGCCGGAGCGGTTACTGGTGTTGTAGCCTTCCGCGTCGAAGCTGACCCAGTCTTGGCCCTCGGTGAGTTCTCCTTCTTCCACCTGCGGGTGAAGCAGGACGTACATGAAGTTGTCCGGGTCGGCGTTGTCGGTGTACCAACCGAGGAAACAGGCGTCGTGGCGTCCCTGTGCGGTGTATTCGAGGAACGGACTGAACGACTGCTGGTTGATTTCGACATCGATGCCGATTTCGCCGAGGTTGGACGCGACGGTCTCTGCGGTCTGAATCGGCGATGGGTTGTACCCGCGGGGGTTCTGGAACGTCGCCAGTTCGAACGAGAAGCCGTCGCCGTAGCCCGCCTCTTCGAGGAGGCTCTGTGCCTTGTCGGTGTCGTACGGGTACGGGTCGAGGTCGTCGTTGTGGCCGAGGACGTTCGGCGGAAGCGGTTGGCTCGCTTGTGTCGCGAAGCCGGAGTAAATCTCGTTGACGATGGCTTCGGTGTTGATGGCGTGGCTGATTGCCTGCCGGACGCGCTTGTCGCGGAACTCCTCCACACTCGCCATGTTGAACGCCATGTAGCCGATGTTGATACCCTCGGTGCGGACGAGGTCGGCGTTACTCGCGTTTTCGACCTGCACGGACGACTGCGCGCCGAGACCGTCGACGATATCGAGTTCGCCCGACGCGAGCGACTGCGCACGCGTGGAGTTCTGTCCGATGGTGACGAAGACGACTTCGTCCACGTTGGGACCTTCGCCCCAGTAGTCGGTGTTCGCTTCGAGGCGGATAATCTCGTTCGCGTCGTCGAGGTTGCTCAGCTTGAAGGGACCGGTACCGACTGGGTTCTTTTTGAGTTCCGTCCCGTACTCCTCGATGGCGGCCTTGGAGTGAACGGCGGCCGCGAACATCGCCAGATTGCGCAGGAACGGTGCGTACGTCTGGGTCAACTTGATGGTCATCGAGTAGTCGCCATCGACTTGAATCTCGTCAATCCAGGACCCGAGCGTGAACGGACCGTAGGCGGAGACGTAGTCGTCGCCAGCGTAGTTCTCGTAGCTATTGTCGACGAAACGGCGATACGTCGCCACGAAGTCCGCTGCGGTGAACTCCTCGCCGTTGTGGAACTTCACACCCTCGCGGAGCGTGATGGACGCCGTCTTCCCCTCCAGCGTGTACTCCGTTGCAAGCCCCTGCGTCAGCGTGGACTTGCCTGGCTCGAAGTTAATGAGCGTGTCGTACATCTGCTCTGTGACCTTCGCAACCTCGCCGCTCGTATCGTTCTGGAAGTCGAGCGTTGGCGAGTGACTCCCGCGGCCGTACCGCAGGACAGATGGCGAGCCACCGTTACCGCCGGAGTTATCCTCGGTCGTGGTCTCCCCACCGCCACTGGTCTCTTCGGTCGTGGTTTCGTCGCCGTTACCACCAGTACAGCCCGCGAGAGCTGCGGTGGCCGTAGCCGTCCCCGCGGCGCTCAGGAAGCGGCGCCGGGATAGGGAATTGCCATCTTGTGACATACCAGTATCTATCAATCACACCCTATAAAAATAACGAAGAACGTGGACAGTAACTGAAAGACTCCGTCAAGCTCCACCGGCAAGAATAGGAATCAACCAAAAGACACCTCGCCAGCTTTGAGTTGGCTATTTATCGAGAAGGTGACATGCTGCAGGGTGCTCGTCTGTGCCGAGTTCAGGGGCATCTCGTTCGCACACGCTTTCGAACCGTTCCCGAAGAATCGCCGCTGCGTCCTCCCACTCGCCGTCGACGACGTGTTCGAGTGCACGGTCGATAACATTCGTCAGGTCGGGCGACAGCGAGTGCGACAGGTGCGATTCTCGGAGTTCCGTGACGACCGCATTCCGGCCGACAGTCCCTCCGTCCGCACTCACCGCGACCGCCTCTTGCCCGGACTCTGCCGTTGCTTCCTCCCGCGCCGTCTCGACATCCAGCGACTCACGCTCGATTCGCTGGCGGAGGTCCATCACTTCGCGGTACGCTTCCTGTTCGATGTCGAGGTCCGCCGGCGGAATGACCTGCGGACACCGCGTTCGGAAGTGGCACCCCGACGGCGGGTTGATGGGACTGGGAACGTCGCCTTCGAGGATGATTCGGTCGTCCGTCTCGGCAGCAGGGTCCGGTTCCGGAATCGCCGACAGGAGTGCCCTCGTGTAGGGGTGTCTCGGGTCCTCGAACAACTCGCCTGTGTCCGCGACTTCGACGATTTCGCCGAGGTACATGACGGCGACGCGGTCGGAGATATGGCGGACGACAGAGAGGTCGTGCGCGATGAAGAGGTACGTCAGGCCGAACTGCTCTTGGAGGTCTTCGAGCAGGTTGAGAATCTGCGCTTGGACACTCACGTCAAGCGCCGAGACGGGTTCGTCGGCGACGATGAAATCCGGGTCGACGGCGAGTGCGCGGGCGATACCGACGCGCTGGCGCTGCCCGCCAGAGAGTTCGTGGGGATAGCGGTCGTACTGCCCGACTTCCAGACCGACGGCGTCGAGCAGTTGGTGGACGCGACGACGACGACGCTCACGGGTCGATTCGCCCGGCGTGACCGTCACGTCGACTGCAGTCACCGTGTCACCGTCGCGTTCGACCTCGATTTCGGTACGGAGTCGCTCTTCGACGGACACGTCAACGTCCCCGTTCGAGACGGTGATTGAGACGTGGGCCGTCGAAACACCGTTCGACGACCCCACGATGGCGTCGATTTCGTCGTTCGCCGTGACCGTCACGCGGTCGGGTGAAATACCGGATACGTCAGCCACGACCTCGCCGCGAACGTCGGGGTCGGACACCGGAAGGTCGTGAACGTCGAGCGGTTCGCGGATGGTCTGTCCGACGGTCATCCGCGGGTCGAGCGACGAAAGCGGGTCCTGGAAAATCATCTGCATGTCACGGCGCATCGCGCGGAGTTCGTCGCTGTCGAGTCCCGAAAGGTCCGTTCCGGAGAAGACGACGCGACCGTCCGTCGGCGGCGTCAAGTGCAGGAGACTTCGCCCGGCGGTGGATTTCCCACAGCCAGATTCGCCGACGAGACCGAGTGTTTCGCCCTCGTAGACGGTGAAATCGATTCCGTCGACCGCTTTCACGCTCTGGTCGTCGGTCCCGAGGAACTTGTCCAAGACGCCGTCTGCCTGTTGGTAGTACTTCTGTAACCCGTCGACTTCGAGAAGTGGAGTGTTGGAGGGCTTGGTCTGCGACATCGTTCCGACGGCGTCGACGCCGTACTCGCTGGTATCGAAATCGTCGAGGACGCATTTCGAGCGGTGCGCTGTCGCTTCGCCCCCGTGTTGCTTGTACGGAATCTCACCCGCGGTACACTCCGGTTTGGCCCACGGACACCGCGGCGCGAAGTGGCACCCCTCGGGCATGTCGATGAGGTCAGGAACGTTGCCCTCGATGGGCGTGAGGCGCTCTTTTTCCTCGCTCGGTAGCGATTCGAGAAGCGTGTACGTGTACGGGTGCGAGGGGTTGTGGAATATCTCTTCGACCGGCCCCTCTTCGACGATTTCGCCCGCGTACATGACCGCAACCCGGTCGCACGTCTCGGCGACGACGCCGAGGTCGTGAGTAATCATGAGCACCGACATCCCGAGGTCCTCCTGTAGGTCGTCGATGAGGTCGAGAATCTGCGCCTGAATGGTCACGTCGAGCGCCGTCGTCGGTTCGTCGGCGACCAGAAGACGGGGTTGACACGCGAGCGCGATAGCGATGAGGACGCGCTGGCGCATCCCGCCGGAGAACTCGTGTGGGTACTCGTCGACGCGGGCACCCGGTTCGGGGATACCGACGGATTCGAGCACGTCGATGGTCCGTTCGACCACCTCGTCGTCGATATCACGGCTAAGCTTCGGCAGCAATTCGCGGACCGCGTTGAACCACGAGTCTTTCCGGCGGCCGCCGTACTGGTGGAGCCGAAGACTCTCTGCGACCTGTTCGCCCACCGTGAGCGACGGATTCAGCGAGGTCATCGGGTCCTGGAAAATCATCCCGATTTCACTCCCACGGACGACGCGCAGCGCTTCTTCGGGGGCATCCACGAGGTTGATGATGTCGCCGTCGACGAACGAGGGCTCGTCGTACTGCTCGCGGAATTCGTCGGCAAGGTGTGGACTCTCTAGTTCGACAGACCCCGAGACGATTTCGCCGGGGTCGTCGACGAGACCCATCGTCGAGAGGGCCGTCACGCTCTTTCCCGAGCCCGACTCGCCGACGAGGCCTACAGTCTCACCTTCGGCGACCGTAAGGTCGAGACCGTCGACAGCTTTGACGTGACCACGGTCGGTCGAAAACTGTGTTCGAAGGTTCGAAAGAGAGAGCAAACTCATTATTGAATGTGAATGATATGCATGGCATGATATACCTTTTCAATTTTTGCCAGACCATCTCAGACTTTTGTCACCGAGTCGGCGACCGAAATCCAGTCGAATGCGAGCGCCCGGTGTGGGAACGTCGAGTTCCCGCACCCCTGCGAAGGTAGACGTTCCCCACCGGCGGGAGAAGCCAAGGTTTAGGTATCGCTCACCGACACCATGCCGCATGGAAAAACATCCGCTCTCGGACGAGTCGAACACGTGGGAGACGGTGGTCGAAGAGTGTGAAGCGCTCGCTGACGACTATCGAGAGCGCGACTGGCGCGTCGTCGTGGCCCTGCCGGGCGACGTCGCTCCCGTTCCCGGAACAGGCGACGATGTCGTCGACCACGTCGGTCTCGATATCGTCGTTGGCGACGACGTATACAGTGAGGTCGAATCGGCCGTCGAAGGCACAGCGTTCGACGAATACGAATCGTTCCGCGCGGTCACCAACGGTCTCGTCTATCTCGCACTCATCGTCCGCGCGACCGAAGACGAAGTCGCGGTCTGCCTCCCGCTGTACTACCGTCTCGCCGAGACCGACCGCATGTTCTCGCTGCTCGCCGACGGCGCAACGATGCGGACGAAGGTCCACCCGCTCGACCCCGACAAGGGCGTCGAATTCGTCCACGAGGACCCCGAGCCACTCTTGCCACCGGACTGGGACGCAGAGGTCTAACGCGCGTTCTGAAGCGTTTCCAGTAGAACCTCACGCAGACGATTACGGGCGACTCAGGCCGTCGAGTCGTCCGGTGATTCGACATTAGTCGCAGCACCGCTGTTCTCCGCCGATTCGGTCTCATCATCCGCCTCCTCGCACCGCAACTCCTCGGCTCGAAGTTCCGCGCGTGTGTACGCGTCGTAGATAGAATAGAGCCACACCGCGGGGATGAGAACGATTCCGATGAATACTACCGTCGAAAGCGTTGTGACGACCATCCCGACGGCGAACGCAAGTCCGCGTTCGAGTTCGCGGTTGTACAGTTGACCCAACCCGGGGAAGAGAGCGGATAGAAGCGCCGCAATGAATGGGTTCCCTCCTTCAAACAGGTCGTCTACCGCGGAGTCGACCGATGACTGCGGCGGGTCGCGCTGGCGAACTCCGCACTCGGGGCAAATCTCAGCCCGCTCGTCGATAACCGCGCCGCAGTCGCGGCAAAACACTTCGTTCGGGCCACGGTCTCGGGTCGGTTGGTCGTCGGAAGGCGCTGACATACCCGATATCCACGCCTGAAGTCCCTAAATGTACACACTGAGTCGGTGTGATGGTCCAGGTCATCCACCCGCAGTCACCGGATAACGAGTTGCGAAACGCGCGAAGTGTGCTACTAACACTGTGAACTCGACGCGCGGTCCCGCCGTCGTCATCCGGACACGTCA
The DNA here is from genome assembly GCF_000306765.2 of Haloferax mediterranei ATCC 33500. NCBI lineage: Archaea > Methanobacteriati > Methanobacteriota > Halobacteria > Halobacteriales > Haloferacaceae > Haloferax > Haloferax mediterranei. The sequence continues at coordinate 566,129 of NC_017941.2, read as the reverse complement.
GGTGGACCAAACTCCTGAAACAGCCGACTCAAACGGGTCTATTTTGTGGTCGATAACGCCGCCGCATCCGTCGATAACCGTGACAGAGATGGTGATATTCACGAGAGTAACAAGAACTGCCTAGCAATTCCATCATCATAAATGACACTTCATAACTAATTCTCGGCAGACACGATTACGCATGCGATGCGAATTGTCCCAAAGCGGCTATACGCAGCAGTAGTGCACAGTTCGGTGTTCCTCGGCGTGGCCACCATCGGAGAAATATACGTCGCGTCGTCCCTCGCGGGCATCAGTCCGAACGCGGCCCTCGTCGTCGGATTCCTGATTACCGTCGGCATCTACAACTTCGACAAACTCGCGGACCTCGACGCCGACGAAGCGAACTACGTCGGTCGAACCGCCTTCATCGCGGCGCATCCAAGGATGTACACCGCCTTCTCGGCGCTCGCCATCATCGGCGCGCTCGGACTCGCAATCCAACGCGGCGGTGTCTACGGGCTTGGACTGACGCTCTTTCCCGGCGTCGTTGCCGTTTTCTACAGTTTACCGCTCCTGCCGATTCCGTCTGCCGACCGGCTCAAAGACATCTTTCTCGTCAATACGACCGTCGTCGCACTCGCGTGGGCGGTCCTCGTTGCATTCGTCCCGTTCGCGGTTGCGGCAGCGGAGCCGAGCTACATCGCCGGGGCCGTCGTCGCCGCGGTCTGGTTTTTCCTCCGCTCTGCGATTTCGGTCGAAGTTCACAACGTGAGGGATGTCGAAGGTGACAAAGAAAACGGAGTCGCAACCCTCCCAACGGCTGTCGGTGTTCGTCGGACCCAACTGATTCTCTACGCGATGGAACTGGTTTCACTGGGGTTTGTTGTCGGTGCCGCGTGGCTCGATTACGTCCCTCTCTGGGCACCCATCGCGCTCCTTCCCGCCACCGTGTACTCCGTGTGGATTACCTACGCGCTTACCGGTACGAACCGGTCGGTGGAGCGACTCTGCACGCTCAGAGACGGAGAAGGTGTACTGATGGTCCTTGGCGTAGTTGTCGCAGCCCACGGACTATCCCTCGTCCCTGTCTAACTACGCACATACCCTTTTGTCGCTCGGAGAGAAAGTTTGTATAGTGAGTACGAACGTCGGGGAATTGGCGCTACATGGGCCAATACCGGGCATGAGATGGGATGTGCAACTTATCGCACAATCAGAACCAGTAGTCACGATTGCTGTTGGGCTCATCGTCGTCGCGGGAATTGTCAGCGTTGGTGCCGCCACGATTGCTTGGAAGCACCGGAAAACACCGGGTGCCCCCGGTCTGATCGTACTTGCCGCCGCAAGTGGATTGTGGTCGATGGGATACATCGCCGAACTCATCGTCGCAGACCTCGGCCTCAAACTCGTCCTCGCAAGCATCCAGTGGATTGGCGTCCTCACTGCGCCAATCGCGTGGTTCGTCTTCGCGTTCGCGTACACCGGGCACGACCGGTATACGACGCCCGGTATGACTATCCTCATCTCGTTTATTCCGATGGTTGCGCTCGTCGCCGTCTGGACGAATCCTGCACACCACTTCATGTGGTCGGCGGTAGATGTCGTTCCCGCCGTGAAGGGGATAATCAGCATCCATCAGCATGAGTGGGGACCGCTTTACTGGGTCGCCCTCGGATACAGCTATCTGCTCTGGCTCTCCGGTGCGATTGTCCTCTTTCGGACGGCATTCAACATGCCAACGATGTACCGAATGCAGGCGATTACGCTCATCCTCGGGACGCTAATGCCGGTCCTCGCAAATGTCGCCACGACGTTTCTCGAACTGTACGGGTCTTCCATCGATATGACGCCTGCAGGCTTCACGTTTGCAGGACTGGCGTACGCGGTGGCACTCCGTCGATACGACCTCCTCGGAGCGCGCCCAATCCCGAAGTGGTTTGCTTGCGAACGTGTGGTCGAATCCATGGTTGACGCGGTCATCGTGACCGACACGAAGTGGCGCGTCATCGCCCTGAACGAATCGGCAGTTGCCATCCTCGGCCGTTCCGCCGACGAACTCGAAGGACGCACCGTCTCCGATGTCATCGAAGATATCACGCCCGGCCAACCGGTCGGCGACCAAGTTACAATCAGGCTCGGCGGTGGCCAGCGAGACTTCGAACTCCGGACCAGCGAGTTCACCGACCACCATAACCGCGCCATCGGCAACGCGCTCGTCTTCCGGGATGTGACCGACCGTCGGTTGAATCACCAGCAACTCGAAGTGATGAACCGCGTCCTTCGGCACAACCTCCGAACCGAAGCAAACCTCCTCGAAGGCTACGCCACCCTCGTCTTGGAAAATATCGAGTCGGGGTCGCTCGAGTCCGCGCGTTCGCACGCGGAAACTGTCCAGAACCACGCGGCCACGCTCGTAAACATCGGCAAAAAGGCGCGAAAACTCGGTACGACGCGGAGAGATGACGATACTGGGGATGTGCAACTACTCCCCGTCTCGGTCCAGATACGGGCCGCCGCGGACACTATCCGAACCGACTTCCCCGAATCAAACATTCGACTGGCGTCGCTTCCCGAAAACGACTACGTCTGCGCGCCGATGCTCGAACCAATCGTCGCCGAGCTTCTGGAAAACGGTGTCGAACACAACGATTCGACAACACCAGTTGTCACAGTGACGGCAACGGTCAACAGCGACACACTCAAACTTCGCATCGAAGACGAGGGTCCGGGAATCAATATGAGCGAACTCGCTGCCATCCAGTCCCACGGCGAAACGCCACTCAGACACGGCAGCGGGCTCGGTCTCTGGTTGGTGAAGTGGGGCGTCGACCAACTCGGTGGAACAGTCGAGTTCAATCAGCGGAAGCCGACTGGGTCAGAAGTTGTCCTCCGAATTCCGGTGTCACGCAAGAGTTCGACGGTGAATAAGACTGACACTGAGTAAGGTGTCTGAAGCGAGATGAGGAGGCGAGTAGTGGTCGACTGTCCAAGATTGGTCAGTCGGTGAAGATACCCTACACCTAGTTTTCAACATTGATATCCTTGTTGGTGTGTGCTGTTAGAATACGATACAATATTTGGAGTAATTAATAACTTCAGGGTGACTAATTATTGCCTTATGAGGCCGATTTCCGGAGTTAGCCCTCTCTTTGAGGTTGCTCAACACACTCGGTTAAACCTTAAATACTGAACTCAGACAACACCGGAGTATGCCTACCCAAGGTGAGAACGATGAGGTGGAGCCACCCACTCCAACCCTCGAATTTGGTGCCTCCTCGACGCCCCACGAGGAAGGCAGCGTTCCAGCACCGGTACCACCGGACGACCCTGCCGCGTGGTACGCACCGTCTGTTCGGTCCCAGTACGAAGTCGCAGCAGATACTGTCGTCACCATCAGCGACGCCGACCACGGTTTCGACTACGATGTTCGAGAGCCAACTGTCGGTGCTCGCGAGTCCGACGCTCTGGAGACTGTTCGTGACCACTTCTCGACGGTCGTCCAGCGGCGGCCGCTCACTCGCGAAGGAGCGGCCGCACGCGCTGAAGCGGGACTTTCCCCGAAATACCGGCGTATCTTCGACAGGCTACTCGACCTCACGCCGCCCGCTCGCAGGCGCGTGGAACACCATGCGCTCTCTGACCTCCGCTTACTCGGCGAGGTCACGCCGCTCGCGCTCGACGACCGAATCGAGGTCGTCGATGCTGGCCGTGGAGACGGGTCGGAGTGTCTGGTCGTTCACACCGAAGACTTCGCCCCGGCGACGACGGCATTCGATTCTGACGTGGCGTTTGCCGACCGCATCGCCGCCGAACGGGTCGAACACTACACCGTCCCCTTCGCCGGATACGACGTGGACGTGGTCGTCTACCGCGACCGACTGCTCGGCGACGACCGCTTTGCCACCAAGTACGCGGTCCTCGAACCCGACCTCGTTCCGGGTGACACCGAACTCATCGAGGAATGTAAAGAGCGAATCTGGGAAGCGAACGTCGACGATGTGGTCTCCGACCGTATCGGATTCGTCCGCGACAGGGCGCGCGAGTTCCTTTCGCGGCGACTCACCGCCCGGAACACGAGAGCGTGGGTCGACGCTACGAAGTTCCGTGTCCAGTCGGCGCTTTCAGAGTACGGGCTTACCCTGCCGCCGGTCGACCGCCGGTTCGCCGAGGACCGCCTCGACGACCTCGTCTACTACGTCCTCCGCGACTACGTCGGCGAGGGGATTCTCACGGTTCCCATCCGCGACCCGCATCTCGAAGACATCGAAGCGAACCGCGTCGGCGAACGCGTGAAGGTCATCCCGCGGGCTGACGTGACCGGCCGTGGCGGGCTTCGCGTTCCGACGAATCTCGTCTTCGAGGACGAAACGGAGTTTACGAACGTCGTGACACAACTCGCCGCAGCGGACGGCGTGGAGTTGAACGCCTCGAATCCGAGTGCGAAGGTGAATCTCCGCCCCGGTGCAACCGGTGGGGACCCCGAGACGAGCGACACCGACGAGACGATTCGGTGTGCCGTGGCGCTCCCAGTCATCTCAGAAGGCGGGCCACACGTCTCGATTCGCAAGCAGTCCGGCGACGTGCTCACCCCAATCGACCTCGTGGAGGGTGGCTCACTCTCGACAGAACTCGTGACGCTGCTTTGGCTTTGCTACGAACACCACCGCGTCGTGCTGTTCTCGGGCGCAACAGGTGTCGGCAAAACTACATTAATGAACGCGCACATGCCGTTCATTCCCTACGACCACCGGCCAATCAGCATCGACGAGGGGTCCCGTGAGGTCCACCTTCCGCACGAGACGGGCGTCTCGCTCACGACGCGCGACCACGAATCCGAGTTCAAGCGCGTCTCGATGGCCGACCTCATGACCGAGGCGAATTACCTCAATCCCGATGTCGAGGTCATCGCCGAAATCAACACGCCGGCGTCGTTCGCCACCTTCGCAGAGACGCTAAACACCGGCCACGGCGTTATCGGAACCACTCACGCCGCGGACATCGAGACGCTCGTCAACCGCGTCATCGAGCAGGGGCTACCGCCGTACCTGCTCCGCGAACTCGACCTCGTCGTGTTCCCGCACAAGGTCGACGGCGAGCGATACGTCGCCGAAGTCGTCGAACTCGTCCCCGAATCGGAGTACAACGAAACGTGGGGTCGCCGCGGCGTCATCGAGAAAGACGGCCGGACACTCCACTGGAACACCATCGCCCGTCGGTCACCCGATGGCTCGTTCGACCTCTCGTACGAACACCCGCAGTTGGGTGACGACCACCGGCGCGTCGGTATCCGATTGTTCCACCGCATCGCCGAAGCAACCGACCGAGACGTAGAGGCGGTCGAACGCGAGTTCCACCGGAAACACCGATACGTCGAGTATCTCGTCCGCGAGCAGGTGACCGACGTGAACCAACTGTTCGGGTTCCTTTCGGACCTTCGAACGGACGAGGCAGCGACCGTCGAGCGCGTCCGCCGCCGGATGGCAGAGCGCACCGACAGCGGCGCAACTGGCGACGGCCGCGACGACACCGAGGGACGAGAGCCGTGACCGAGTTCGACGCCGTACGCGACGACCGGGGTGTCGGACGGGTCCGCTCGCTTTCGGTCCTCGACAGAGCGCTCTATGCCCTCTTCGCGAGACACGTCGACGCCTCGCGACACGACCGAGACCGTCGCCGCTACCGCGGGACAGACATGCGGATGAGTTTCGACCTCTACCTCGCGCGAGCCTACGGACTCGCGTGGGCGACCGGCTTGTTTGTCGCATTCCCGACGGTGCTCGTCGTACTCGCGGTGCCCGATTCGACCGTCGATGCCGTCCTCGACGTACTCCGCGCGGCACTGCCGCTCTTCGAGCACGTTCCGATACCCGTCATCCCGCGTCTGCCAGTGGCGGCGGTGTTCGCGCTCGGCGCGGCCGTTGCGACCCGGCGCGCCGTTCTCCTGGTCGCCGGGAGATACCTCGGGTGGCGAGCAACTGCCCGGCGAGAGAACATCGAGCGGACGCTTCCCGGTGCAGTTCGCTACCTGCACGTCCTATCGTCCGGGAGCGACGGACCGCGCGAGATGCTCCGCCGAGTCGCCGAGACCGGCGCGTACGGCGAAACGGCAATCGCCTTCCGCAGCGTCCTCAACACGGCCTCGCTGACCGGGAACGTGAACGAAGGACTCCGCCGAGTCGCCCGCGACACTCCCTCAGAGGGGGTGCTCTCGCCGTTCCTCTTGAAGTTCCGCGAACACGCCGGACAGGGCGACGACGCCCTCAGAAATTACCTCCGGATGGAGAGTCGAATGCTCGGCCACCGACAGGACCGCGCCCGCGAACGCGCCGAGGGCTTCCTCGAACTCCTCGCCGAATTGTTCATCGTGCTCCTCGTGCTGCCGTCGCTCCTCGTCATCGTCCTCACGGTGATGAGCGTCATCGCGCCCGGACTCTCCGAGCCGGTCGTCACGCCGCTCGGGCAAACCACTACTCGGGGTGTCGTCGTCTATTCGAGCGCCGTCTTCATCATCGGCGTCGGACTCGGTGCGAGCCTTCTCATTTCCGGTCTCCGGCCACCGGACCAGTCCGTCGAATACGACAGGCCAACTACGGCATTCAACACCCTCACCACGACGCTCACGAACCCGGCCAGCGCCGCGGTCGTGTTCGTGGCTCCGGCACTGCTCGTCGCCGGGGTCGCCGCCCTCGTTGGCGCGGATGCGGTCGGCGTCTCCCTCGCCGGGTACGTCGCCTACGCGACGCCGGTCGGTCTCGTGGGCGTCCGCCGCGCCCGCATCGACGACGCGAAAGACCGCGAATTGAAGGACTTCGTCCACGCCGTCTCGGGACACGTCAGTCTCGGCCGCCCCTTCGCAGAGGCAGTCGAGAACGTCGGACAGGACGTCGACCTCGGCCCGCTCGACAGCGACGTGGCCGACCTCGCGCTCAACCTTCGGTTCACCGCGCCGAGTTCCGGCACCGACGTGAACCTCCGAACCGCTGCACTCGAACGATTCGTCGAACGCGTCGGGACACCGATGGCCGAGCAAACCATCGGGCTCGTCGTCGGCGCGCTCGACGGCGGCAGCGACACCGGCACCGTCTTCGACACGCTCCAGACCGAAATCGGCCGCCTCTACCACGAAAAGCGCGCACTTCGGTCTGGGCTACTCGTCTACGTTGCCGTCGGCTGGACGACCGCGCTGTTGGTCATCGGCATCACTGTCGCCGTCAACGTCCACGTTTTCGACGGGTTCGCACAACTCTCGTCGCTCTCGACGAGCGGGTCGTTCGCCATCAACGCGGGCGCGGTCGACCTCGAACGCGACCGCTATCGGATGTACGTCGTCACGCAGGCGACCATGCTCGCCTCCGGATGGTTCGCCGGAACGGCGAGTCGAGGTCGCTACGAAGCGTTCCTTCACTCGGCTGCGCTGGTCGCCGCCTGCTACATGGTCTACGCGGGGGTCGGACTGATATGAGCCGCGTCCTCACCCAACTGAACGGGACAGCCCGTACCCGCGCCCAATCGAACGTCGTCGGCGTCGCGCTCCTCCTCGGAATCGGCGTCGTCGCCATCGGTCTCTTGACCGCGAGCGTCGGAACGCTCGTTGACGCACAAGTTGCGACCGCCGACGCGGACGCCGCCGTCGAGGGTTTCACCGACCTCCGAGATGGCGTCTTCGCCGGCGCGAATGGTAGCCATCCGGTTCGCGTCACCGACGGCGACCTCTCACGAGTGAACCGAACCGTCCGAATCCTCTCGGAATCGGGAACCAACCGAACCTACGACGCCGACGGCTACGCCGCCGAATTGGGTGGCCACCGAGTCGCCTTCGTCGGCGGGGCGGTGGCCCGCGGAACGGGAGAAAGCGCCACCCTCGCCACACCAGTTCCGCTCTCGCTCGCCGGTGATGCAGCGTTTCTCGCGCTTCCGGTGCTGACAACGAATTCGACCGACGGTGGCGGACTCGGTTCGGGGGCAACACTCCGAACGCGAACCAATCGAACCGTGGTCGACCTCCCCACCGACACCTACACCGTCGCCATCGAGACCGCGGTCCCAAGTGCATGGGAACGAGCGTTCGAGCGCCGCGGCTTCACCCCAACGCGCACAGACTACGACGACGATGGCGTCGAGAGCGTCGTCGTGGCCGTCCCCGACGACCGGACGCTCACGTTAGCCCGGTACGACCTCACGGTGGTGGTCGACCGTGGCTGAGGAACACGGAACGACGACCTCATTTCGGACTGCCCGGCGCGCCGTCGTCCCGGTCGTCGGCAAGGCCCTCGAAGCCGCAATCGTCGTGCTGTTCATCGGGCTATTGACGACCATCCTCTTCGGCGGCGTCGTCCCCGACCACCGCGACGCAGTCGGCCACGAACTCGCCGACAAAACGCTCTCGACGGCAGCTGAGCGCGTCGAAACGACTGCGACGGTTCCCGACGCGGCAGTTCGCGGAACTCACCAAGCGACCGTCGATATTCCGCGGTCGATTCGCGGGAGCACCTACCGAATCGAGTTCGTGCAGAATGCCACGCTCGCCACCGACGCCAACGTGACGGCTCCCGCGCTCGTTCTCGACCATCCGAACGACGCGTTCGACCGACAACTACCGGTCACGCTCCCTGAATCAGTAAGCGTCTCTGGCACGTGGGACAGCGGTACCGACTGTGTCGTCCGCGTCGTCGTTGATGACGACGAAACGGCAGTTGAACTCTCGAACGGAGGCGGGCAGTGACGACCGCGACGGCCCGCGCACAGACGACGCTCGCCGGTCTCGCAGTAGCGCTCGTCCTCGTGACGACCGTCACTGCGGGGAGTATCGTCGTCGCCGACCGAACACTCGCAGACGCAACGAACGACCCGCTCGAACAGCACCAAGCCGAACGTGCAGCGGACGCGCTCGTCACCGACTCGCCGCTAACGACGGCGCAGGGACGCATCGATAAGTCGCTCGTAAACAAGACGAATGCCAGCGAACTCGCGACGGCCGTGCCCACGCTTCGAAGCGTCGACTTCCGCGTCCGAGTCGACGGAGAGACGATAGCCGCCCAAGGTGACCCGCAGGGCGGGACCACCGTCTCACGGGGTGCGGTCGCCATCGAGACGCGCACTGCCAGCGAGACAATCGACCTCAACGACAGCGATGCGGCGACCCTCAATGGTCGAACGAACCGAATTCAGTTCGACGTGAACCCCGACCCGGATACGACCGTCCGAACGATTCGCGTCGGCGACAGGGTCGTCCTGCACCGACCGACCGGAATCGAGGGCACGCACACCGTGAACGTCACAGACTACGCCGACCCGGTGATTCGCGTCGAGCGAGTCGGTCCCGCTCCAACGGGCAGCGTCACTGCAACCGCGACGCTATTCGAGACGGAAGCGGCCCGAATCGAGGTGACCGTCGATGCGTGACCCGCTCGGATTCGACCGCGGTCGTGGCGGTTCCGACGTACTGTCGAACGAGTCTCGCGGTCAACTCTCGCTTACGATGGTCGAGGCGGCGGTGGCGACGCTGTTTATCCTCGCCGTCGCGGCGAGTTTCTCATTGACGCCGACTGCACCCGTAGGGACCGAAACGGCTCTCGATCAGCGGGCGACAGACGCTGCGGCGCTCGTCGCGGACGTGCCTGCCGACGGACCGGGAACGTTCCTCGGAGCGGCCTGCGCTTCGCCGGGTGACTTCGACGCCCGAGCGGCGCGCTTACACGAGGTCGCAACAGCGGGGCTTCCGACCGGCGCGTTCGTCTCGCTCCGAACCGACGTTGGAACGGTCGGTACCCAACCACCGGAGACGGCGCGGGTCGGAACCGCGTCGGTTGCGGTGCCTCGCTGTACCGCGACGCTGGAGGTGTGGTACCCGTGAGCCGACTGTTCAGCGGGAGCGACGAGACGGACAGGACGAGCACCGACCGCGGGCAACTCGTCCTCGTCTCCGGCGCAGTCGTCGTAGTCGCGTTACTTACCATCGTGCTCGTACACGCGCAACTCGGCTACGCCGTCACGGACGCCGCCCCGCCGGTTGATGACGTGGCCGCAGCGACAGACGACGCTGTCGAGGCCGCGACCGCGGATGTCGCAGGCCGGTACAGTTGGGCCGCGAGGGAGTCGGCGGTCGCAGACTTCAGGTCGCAACTCGACCCGTCGCTCACGCGAATCGAACACGCACACACCGGTTCCGGTGGTGTGTCACTCTCGACTAACAACTCGGTCGCCGCGGGATGGGCGCTCAGAAACTGCCCCGAGAGCACGTACCGCGACTTCGGCCAGTGCGTCGCAGACGACGGCGTGGTCGTTCAGGAGCGCGCCGGAGAGACCGCTATCGTCGCCGCCCTCGTCGACGTGCGAATCGGGACGCCGCAGTCCGAGACGGACTTGACGTTCGTCTTTAGGCCGGAGTGACGGGGATTTTTCCGACGACAATAGAGCCACCTGTCGAATGCTTCGTAACCGGGTGGACTGAACGGGCCGCGTCGACGAGGAAGACGGCCGACAGTAGCACCGCAGGCCGATGGCCGAGGCGCGCACGGAGGCCCTCGACTCGTCAACGCGGGGGCGTTCGAAGATAACTATTCACTAGCGGTCATAACACGTTGATTGCAGGAGATCTGTAAAACAGACATTGTTGATACTGGTAAGCAGAGCATTCTATTCTATATATACAGGACACAACCAAGCATTCAGTTGTATTGACTTAGAGCAGTTTTCTGCTAAATATTCTTAAAGGCAGCTCTGACCACCACTCCGGCACCCGTCAAGGAAGAAAACACCGACTCCAGCTGTGAACCCTGCCACCCCTGGGTTCATTGGGCTCGGCGGATGCGTTGCAATGTAATCTAGGACAGCACTGCAGATGCTATCGGGCGCTGCAGCTCCAGCACAGCAATACAATTTAATGCTACACCCTCCACAAGCGCCGCAAGTAGCAAAGAAGGCCTGGATGTTTTTCGTCAAAAGACTGTACCAGCAAGCACCACAACCACCAGAACAAGCGACAATAGTTGCGATAGTTGCTGAAAATCCGCTGTTGCAACCTCCACTTTTTTCGATACTTACGTCACTACTCTTCTCATTCGCCGAAGAGATCTGTGTTGACTGTTTGTTCACTTCGCCATTCTTTGCATTTATACTGATATGGCCGATAGTGTCGCCACCTTCTATATTCTGTGTCGTGATGGACGGCTTTTTGTTGTTGCCACGTGGGGCCGGTGTCTGGAAAATGTCGATTTCGTGTTTAGTGTCAGAAATATATTCGTACCCTACTAAGTATGACAAATGTATACATTTTATAAAATTTTAACCATTTCATATTGTGTCAAAAACATTATTACTAGATGCATAGTTGGTTAGGATGTGCAACCCAAATGAATCGAACGGCTACAAGACTTCTACTCAATAACCTCTACTACGCACTGTTCACTGCTGGGATGGTGTATTTCGGCGTTCTACAGCGTGTCATCGCTGGTGAATACACCCTCTCTACAGTTGTTGTCACATTCATCTGGGTTTTGAGTGGACTCGGCGTCATCGCATTCGACCTTATTGACATAATAGCGTTGTTCAAGCCCACACCAGATGCAGAGTGATGTTGCACGCCCCTTTACTGAGTAGCGCTGCGAACGCCGGCGACAGGAAAGAGTACGTGACGTCTATAGTAAACAAGTAAGTAGATATTGAGCTTCATTAATTGCTCTACTGAGATCGGCTCGGTAGCCATCTGAGTTCACGCAGTAACGCTCTTCTGAATCATTCTCGGATGACTCTCCGTTGATCACCTACCGACGCAACCCACCGCCCTATCGAAACCACCCAAACAGCGACCACCCGCCATCGTCTGCATCGTCAGCCACGTCCTCCAACTGCGCTTCTAGTTCACGTCGTCGCTCGCGTTCGCGTTCGAGTTCGGCTTCGAGACGCTCGTTTTCTTCGAGCACTGATTCGAGGTGTTCTTGCAGCTCGTCGAGCCGGTCGAGATGGTCGTCAGTAGGCCCGTCCTGAGGCGTCGTTGTCTCTCGTGGCGCTGTCCCCGAATCGGTTTTCTCACGTCGGTCACGCTCTGCCCGTCGAGACAGGTCCGTCCGCGTTGTCGAACGTCGAACTGCACTCGAAAATCCTGTCGGGTCGTAAAACTCGCTCGTCCCCGATACCGCCCGCTCGATTGTCTTCTCGCCGTAGGTCGACCCATCCGCAAAGTGCACCTCGTCCCATCTCTCGCGATACAGTCCGGAGTCGCGAAACAGGCGGTCCATCTGGGTAGCGTCCCCTGCCGTCCAGAACGCCAGCAACGAACACAGTGCCATGTCGGCGTCTGAGCGACTGTCGTACGCGCTCGTATCGCCACCCCACAGGCGGCGGAATTTCACGCTGTTTGCAGCGTTCGATGCGCGTCTAATCACGTCGTCGTCTGTGAGGTCGTTTCCACGCTCGGATGTCTCGTTCGGTGGTTCCGCTTGCGTTCTCTCTGTGTGGCTCTGTGTGGCGCGTGGTGGCTCGGCGTCTGTTGGCGTCTCGAAGTACGCGCTGTGTATCTCCGCGAGCGCTGCGGTCCGCTCGGCCACCTTGGGTGGTGTGTCGTCGACGCGGTCGCCTGTCATCGTGAAGAATCGCGCGTGTTCGTACAGTTCGAGGTTGCCTGTGCGATTGCCGTCGGGTAGAAGCGAGCCCTGAACGAGAATGTGATAGCCGGTGCCTGATGGACTGACTTCTGTGTAGGAATCCAGGCGGTCGATTATCTCTTGTGCCCACGCTTCGGTCGCTCCCGTCTCGCTGTTGCGACACTTGTCGAGGTCGACACCAACGATGGGGTCGTCGTCGCTGAACACGTATCCCACGCCATCCGCAGGCCCGTCTGTTGCGTACGCCAGCGCCTCGTCAAATGTCGTCCACGTCGCGGCGTCTGTCGCCGATGCATACCCACCGGTTACGTCCAGCGGAACCTTCGTCTCATCTCCACCGCGCGTCTGTTTTTGCCACCCCACCCACTGGGCTCGGTCGAGAAGTTCGTCCGGCATCGCAGCCCGCGTCGGGAGTGGTGGCGTCATCGCTACTGCGTGGTCTCGTGGGGGGTTAGTAAGGTGTTTCGTGCCGCGACACGCTCGTCGTATTCACCGTCGTTTGTACACCCATTCTGTGGGGTGTCTCGTGAGTCGCTTCTCACACCCGTTCGTTTCGAGGGTGTACACAGACGCCTCGATGCACGCCGGTACAGTCAGTGCCCTGTTCTTCTCTCCTCACGTTGCAGCTTCCTGGCTCGCCTCACCTGTGATTTCCGGATGCCCACCGCTCGATTCGATGCCGTTGTATCGACCTGCGTCTTCGCCCACACCCAATCCCTATATTTCCGAATACCCGTTACATCCGCTTGTACTGGGGGTGTATCGACCGATTTCGATTCGGCGTCTCTCCCCGATTTTCGCACGTATTTGCCGCCCACTCCTCACGATTGCCACCGTAAATCACACTGTCGATGACTGCCCTCTCCCCCACGTACGATGGCTGTGACGCCCTATTTTTACCTCCGATTCGACCGGAAGTGGTGGGGGCTTTCGGCGACGCTCTACTCCCCCTGTTCGATGGCCGCTGGGTGTCGGCTGGCGATGGTTGCTTAGGAGGTCTTGTTGCGGGAGATGTGAGGGGTGTATTCCGCCTGAAACAGGGGTTGGTATTCGAAGTAACTGCTTTGCATCCAAAACGGACTTGACGATTGTCGTCAAGCCGGAATGATGTAGGGTCGCTCGGCTTCGGGTTTTCGTTGTTGCCACTGAAGAACGATGATTGATAACCTAGTTCTAACTTTAGGAACTTCGCTGCGAATCCGGTTAGATTCTGCCTCCGCACAGATCTAGTTGATAGTATCTGCGAATATTTCAGACAACATACTCCAACTATTCGTACATAGACATTTGTATGTGCATTGGGAACATACTACATATCTAGAGATTCATCCATTCAGGATGATCTCGTATGAGCCATGCGAACAGATCGTCAATACACCGAAACAGAGGAAGAATATCGAAGTGCATTCCGTCGAGACCGAGATCGGATCACGTACGCACCAGAATTCCGTCGGTTAAAAGACGTCACCCAGATCGCACACGTTGGGGAATCGTACCTGTATCATGACCGGTTAACTCACTCACTCAAGGTTGCACAAGTCGGTGAGTCAATCGCTGAGCTGCTAAGACAGGAATACGCTCATCAACAAATTGAGAGGGAATTAGATACACAGGTAGTCATCGCCGCCTGCTACGCCCACGATATTGGCCATCCACCATTCGGCCATGTTGCTGAACGTGAACTGAATCGACTCCTGCAAGAAGAACACACACCGAATGAATTGGGATTCGAAGGGAACGCACAGACATTCCGTATCCTCACCCGACTCGCAAACCACAGAGAGGAAGGATTCGGCCTCAACTTAACGCGAGCAACGCTCAACGCGACGATTAAGTATCCCTGGGCGCGCTCGGAAAAGCCAAACAAGGACAAGTGGGGTTATTATAAAAGCGAAAAAGAGGCATTCGAGTTCGCTCGGGAAGGATCGAACCGTACAGAAAAGCAATCGCTCGAAGCACAGATCATGGAATATGCAGACGATGTCACGTACGCAGTCCACGATATCGATGATTTCTATCGGAGTGGTCTCATTCCATTAGACCGCCTCTTGGTTGAGGCAGAACAGAATTACAGGGTTGATGAAGAGACAAGCAATATTGAGCAATATCTCAGAGAGGAGGGGAAAGAAGAAATCGCAGATAATGTCAGGAGAGTCCTAAACGATATCAATAGCAACTATGCAAGAGATCCGCTTAAATGTCCATATACGAATAGTGAAGAACAACGAATCGCAATTGCTCAGTTTGACTCCAATCTGATTTCTGATTTTATTAATGGTTCTGAAGGGACGGAACCCCCAATCATAATTGACCTAACTGATGACGAGTTCGACCTAGAACGAGACGATAACGTCGAAGAAACAATTCAGGTATTGAAGCACATCACGCGCTACTACGTGCTCTCAAACCCGTCATTGAATGCTCAACGACATGGGCAACGTCGGATCATCCGGGTCGTATTCAACGCGTTGTACGAAGAGTCTGGAAAACCAGGTATAAGCGCGATTCCAGAGCCATACCGGGACCGATTACAAGAGAATCTCAAAGTCGCTACTGAAACTCAGAATGCACGGGTTGTCGCAGATATGATCACATCGATGACTGAAAAACAGGTCAGTGCCATGTACAAGCGGCTCCAAGGCCATTCACCTGGCTCATTAGTTGACGAAATTGTCCGTTGAAGTTCTGTTTTCCGGATCTCCCCCGCACTTACTTAGATCTTGTATCTTTGTGAGTAAACCCATCCTCTCTTGCTTCTGCTAAGACTTTTGCAACCCATTCCTGAGGAAGACGAGACTCGTGCTTTCTCACCGTTTCAAGCCAATCAAGCTTTGACTGTCTAGTCTTCAGTGTCCTATGGTATCCTGGTGACACCTGTTCTAAATCAGGTGGCTGTTCGCCGGGGAGTACTTTGGTGGTCGTAGCTTCCCAACCGTAGAGTGCCTCTGCGAGTTCAAGATAATCCTGAACTGTAGACTGCGTTGTATCCGTTCTCTTTGCAATCCCCAGCGTTGAGTATCCTCTTTCACAATACGCAACAGTTTCGCCCTCGACCTGTCTCAAGTCTGTTTTCCTTGCAAGGTAGCGCGCTCTCTGAACTGCGTATCTATTATCATCCTCATAAATCATTAATAAATGATGGTGGCGAGAGTACATGATTCTCACACCGAACAATCAAACCACAACTAAACACCTAGACCGTAACTCGCTACAAAAAAGAGAGCTAACCAAGCGCCCAACGCCTACCGAACGTTCCAGATGCCCTTATCCGCATCCGCCATCAGGTCAAAATCGAGCGTCCAGTAGAGCGGCGCAGCACCCTCGGCCACATTATACGCCAATTTGCCGCGCTGAGTGTCTCCGCTGTCGATGTAGTTATCCTCGTACGGTTCCGAAAGCTGCGACGTTGCGACGATATCTTGGGAGTAGGGGAATCCCGCGCCGTCTTTCAAGCACATCTGGAGGAGCGACGAGAGTTGCTGTTGTTCGTCAGTCTTGTTTTCCACCGAGAAATCGACAATCGCGTACTCCTTGCCATCACCGGCGTTCGAACTCCCGACGTTTCCGGCGATATCCACCGAATTGACGGTGACGCTGATGCCGTTGAATTCGATTGCTTCTCCGGGGGAGGCGACATCGACCTGAAAATCCTGTATAACGTCCTCGGGTGAGTTCGGTGAGTCACCGAGAGGAACAACAACCCGGTCGTACGAGAAGGGGTCGGACGCTAAGAAGTCGAATCGGAGTTTGAGGTCGGACGCATCCTCCGGAATCTCGTAGGCCAAATCCCCTCGCGAAACCTCTCCGGGAACGAGTTGTCCGGCAGTGAACTGTTTCCCGGATTGGTCGAACGTCTGGGTCTGTTGATAGGCCTGTTTCTCGGCGTCGACGACGCGGGTTTGGCTCTTCCCCGAGAAGGCGAGGTACTCGTCCGAGGTGACGTTCTTCACCGCGAGTCGAACTTTCAAGAAGACCTTGCCATCGTCGGCCCGCTTGAAGGCCCCGATTTGACTCACCCGCTCGATGGAGCGAATGACCATTGCAAGCGTCTCGTCTCCGAACACCTCTCCGACCGTCGCTTCGGCAACGTCCAGTCCGTATTCGCCGGACCCCTCCGAGACGTTATCGACCGTCGTTTCGACCGCCGTTTGTGGAGTCGGACCCTGAGTTCGGGGTTCGGTTGTGTCCGTGTCGGTTCGGGGCTGGTCGCCACCGCCCGTACATCCGGACAGTCCTACAGTGGTACCCACCAGACCGAGGTATGTTCGCCGGTTCATGAAACAGGTCCTGTTGGAGTATTGATAACGTATTCTAGAACAATAATAGAGTTTATAATTTTGTCATCTTCACCGAGTACGTCTCGGGACGACACAGTCCGAAGTGGGTCCGACGTTTGTTGCCAAGTCGGAGTACCGCAAGGTGTGGTCAGTTTCGTTCGGCTACCGACAACCGCGGCACCCGAACCGTCACCACTGACCCACCTGTCTGTCGGTTCTCGAAACGCAATTCACCGTCGGCGATATCGACGCCCCACCGAACGAGCCACAGACCCAGTCCGCTTCCATGTTCGAGTGGCGTCTCGTCGCCGTGTTCGAGCACTTCACGTTCGTACTCACCGATTCCGTCGCCGTCATCGATGACCTGGAACTCGACCGTGGTATCGTCGATTCGAGTGGAAATCTGAACCCACGGCTCGTCGTTAGCATTGTGCTCGACACCGTTTTCGATGAGGTTCACGAGAACGGGCTTGAGGACGGGCGAAACGACGATGTCGGGCGATACGTTTCCTGTGCTGATACGCGCGTCAGGATACGTTTTGGCGACCTCCGTCACACACGCATCGAGCAGTTCCGGAACGGAACGGGGTTGCTTCGCCATCCAGTTGGTCTCGAACAGGTCGACAATCGCTCGACCTTTGTCACCGACATCGATGATACGCTGGGTGTGTTTCTTTATAAGCTGGCTTTCTGAAGTTCCTTCGGTATCGGCGACCAGATCGGCATATCCCGAGATGAGATTCGCTTCCGTCCGGAGGTTGTGCCGGAGTACTCGATTGAGTACTTTGAGTCGCTGCCGCTCGCGTAGAATCTCACTGACATCGTGAAACGAAATCAGACACCCGAGGAACCGACCGTGAACGTCGTCGATGCGCGTGACAGAAACGTCGTAGCGGTCCGTTCCGTAAGATGTCTCAATCGAAATCGGCTCGGAAACCTCCCCGTCTACCGGTAACTCATCGTACGACGGGATGATACTGTCCGAGGGCATCCCGAGAACGGTCGTGGCGTTGGTTCCAAGGATGTCTTCCGCCGGTTCGTTCATATCGACAATCGTGTCGTGTCGGTCGACGACGACGGCACCGTCGTGCATCTGTGTGAAGACGAGTCTGCGAGCCCGATGTGTCGGTGACGGACTCGCCCCGAAGAGCCGAAACCGAGTGACTGCGGCGAGGTAGGCGACACCGGATACCGAAAACGCAACTGGAGTCGGGTCGAGACCGGACGTGTCGAAAATACCGAGCAGGTAGAACACGTTACTCGCCCACGGTGCGAGCGTCCCGAGGAGAAGCGCGACGCTCTGCCCACGGAACGGGCGCATCTCACTCGTCAACATACCGAAAATCGGGATACTCCCGAGCAAGCCAAGCAGATAGGTGTAGCCCGTAATAACCCAAAACCACGGGCCAACAGACTGGTCGAGACGGAAGGCCCCGTTTTGGACGATGAGGGTAGACTCACGATAGAGCAAGTCGTGGTACTCGCCGGTCAGTGTCAGAATAACCGTGATAGCGGGAATAAGGCTGGCGAGCACGAGGTATTGGGGCTGAAGGTACTTGTCGCGACCAGTGTAATCAAGCGCGAATGCGAGCCACCCCACAGGAATAACGACAACACCGAGCCACGAAACAGCAACCCAGAATAGTTTTTCGTGGAGCGTCGTCGCTTGAATCTGCAACACGAGGCAAATTGACCACCAACTTTGTCCCGCAAGCATGGCGACAAGCGGGAACGACCCCGGCTCCGGTCGGGCCCGCCACGCGGTGAGCGTCGCTGCGACCCCGATAACGATTGTGGCGAGTAACACCAGGGTGAGTGGGGTAATAGGGACCATCGTGGGCAGTACGACCCATTCGAAGTATAATAAACACCAGTAGATTCACCAAAAAATGTAATGTATCTATATTTTTGTACCAATTAGAGGATGACTAGAGCTAAGACGGCAGCAACGACCACGTATTCAGATTCGGCCGCGAGCGTGAGTGCATCGCCGTGAGCGGTCCGACCCACCAAGGACGTAACACAGACGGAAAACGCGAGACCGACGAGGAGTGCCGCGACGAACAGCGGGGCAAGAAGTCCCCACAATGCAGCACCGACGAGCATGAGTGCTGTCACGATATCAATCCCGTACAGGACGCGACGAGTTCGGGTAACACCGAGTACGACGGGAAGTGTCTCGACGCCGATAGCGCGGTCACCAGCAGTATCGCGGACGTTGGGAATCTCGACGTTGACGAAGATACCGAGGAGATAATACGCGAACACGACGACGGCGGCCGGTGTGACTGGCGCGCCAGCGAATGTGAGCGGAAGAGCAGTCAGCGTCACGGCCCACACGAACGCGACGACGAGCGAGTTCACGAGCAAAACATCCTTGAGACGGCGAAACTGCGCGGTGAGGCTCGGGAGCCAGTCGGACGCGTAGAGAACCCAAAACACGCCGGGAAGGAGCGTCAGTACCAACGCAAGTGGTCCACCGAGGACAGAGAGCGCGACAGCAACACCGTACGACAGCGAAACCACGTGGTTCAGCGTGCGTTCGTGTCGTTGGATAAACGCCGCCCGGTCGGGCGTCGTTTCCGCGTCGGTGTCGGCATCAGCGATTCGGTCTCCGAGATAGACTGCGAACGTCACCAACCCAACAACCACCGGAGCAAGCGTGACGTCCAACGACAACGCCCTTGTGACGAGCATCACCTGAACGACCGCAATCACTGCAAGATACGCCGAACTGTACCGAAATACATTGACCGTCTGTCCAACGACCCCGACAACCCATTTCGAGATTTCGTGTATGAGTTCTGGATTTAGTACGCCACCCGTGACATGATTTTGTTTATTTGACATTTTATCACTACGGCGGGGCCATGAACGTTGTAATCCCACACCCGCCGTCGATGACAGGTCAGTTATCCACACATTCAAGTGTATGGGAACAGCCCCAATTTGTCAGAATATCTAGTACGGCTACAGGGACAGAATAGACGGGGGCAGACGCTCACGGTGACAGAATCCGCGACTATGAGAAGGAAGAGTGCAGACGGCCGGGCACCCGCCTACACTCCACGGACACTGGGGAACACTCCCCTGTATACGCAACCCAAGTGCAGGTATGTACCTGCAGTACCTGCGTTTATCCCCCATCGTTAAAACATTTTTCAATTGTCATGTGTCTCGTATGGATGCATATCACGGCGTTTAGCGTCGGATACACGCCTCAGGAGAGGGCACGCCGTTCGCGTTCGAGAATCCGGGCCCAGAGGTCAAACAACGCGCTGTCGAGGTCGTACACGTCTGCAATGCGGCGGACCCACTCGTCGTCAGAAAACAGGAGCCGCTGGAAGGTTCGAACGTCTGGGTCGAGGTCCGACCGGCGACCGGTGTAGTACGCAACCGTCTGCTCGCGGGTTCGCTCGACAAATAGTGGCGGCACGAAGATTCCCGATTCGCGTGCGACGTAGACGAACCATTCGAGGTGGAGTACGGCGGCGGCAAGAGTGAATTGGTCGGCAAAGCCGTCGACGTACGCGGTCGCTGGACGACCGTCGATGTACACGTCTTCGGGACGGGAGAACCGCGGTACCGACAAGTGCGGGAGGTCAGTCGCGTACTGCTTTGCGACTCGACGGAGTTGAAAATCGGTGTAGGAACACGGTGCGGCAAGTCCGAGTTCGTACCACAGTGGCATCCACTGGCAAAACGGGTCACAAAACGTGGCGTCGGCCAGAAGGTCGGCAGCAACAGAGCGGGCGAGGTCCGGCGGCAGGTCCGTCCGTCCAGCACGCATCGCATCGGTCGCGCGGACGACCCGCGATTCGAAGTCCCCGACGCGAAGGCCCAGCCCCGCAGCGACGTCGTGGACGTACTCAGCGCCGATACGATACCAATCGGCGAAGTCGGCGGGACGGTGAAGTCGAAGCAAACGCAGGACAGTCACGGCCGAATTATGGGTCATGGTGCTTAGTATCTGTCCCCAAATCGGTGCAGAGTGACATCCTCGCCCGCCGTGAACGGCGGGGCTTCCCCCACGGGAGGCATACTAGCAACGTGCTGGATCGAGGTTTCAAGACGTGTGCGTGTCACCGGTCTCCGGTACCGTCCCCGCTCCCACTGCTGGTGAGCTAGACGAAACCTTGTCATCGGAAGCCCGCCTCTCGGACGGGAGTCCCTCGCTCGGTGACGTGTCTTCGTGGGCCTGCCACTGGCTCCCGCTCCGAGGCGAGACATCGCCTGCCGATTTCCAAGGCAGGCTCTCTCCCCACGGATTATGCCGATTAGCTATGTTCGTCGCTGCGTTCAAATCCGCCTGATACTCCGACACCCAACACGCCTCGTTCGTACACTTGAACGACCCTGATGTGGCCTGTACCCGATATGCTGACAGGCGTGGCACGTTTTCGACGTGTAATGCGGATGCACGTATTCCACAGAAATACCGTGTTCCGCTGCCTTATCCTCGATGCGCGACTGCAATCGAGAGAACAACCACTTGTCGAC
This sequence comes from Haloferax mediterranei ATCC 33500, assembly GCF_000306765.2. Lineage (NCBI taxonomy): Archaea > Methanobacteriati > Methanobacteriota > Halobacteria > Halobacteriales > Haloferacaceae > Haloferax > Haloferax mediterranei. Next base: position 544,768 of record NC_017941.2, on the reverse strand, counting down.
CCGCCGGTTCCAGTACTTTCCGATGTCCTCGTCAAGGAGGTTCGGCACGTATTGTTTGAGCGCGTTCTTCGAGTGCCAGTTGAGGTCTTCACCGCTGACGACCTCGTTCACAGCAGTCATCGTGTCGCACTCGTCGTTGAAACACGTGGATTACGGAGTCGAGTGACGCGATTCACACCCGCCCTAAAGGCCGGGATTCTCTCGCTGTTTAAAGATAGTGTGACGGATACCCGGTCTTCGCTCACTGTTGGATGCTCGTAGACGAATGAAAATCGGTATAACCACAGAGAGCAGTTCTCAGCCGCCGAGAAGCGTGTTACGTGCTGTCGGTGTCGTCGTCAACCAATACGTCGTCGAGTCCCCACTCCGAGGCGCGAGCGCGTGCTTCCTCCCGCGCTTCGGAGCGAATCGCCTCGATTGCATCGGCGTCCGAGAGGAACGCTTCGACCGAACTCTGGTCGCGGCCCTCCTCGCGTCGAGACGCGGGCGCGGCCTCGGTTGTCCGTTCGGCCAGTCGCTCGTCACCCGCGAGGATGCGCGCGGGAGCGCCCGGCGGGACGCGAAACTCGTCTACATCGTGTGCATCCGCGAGGTCGTCGAGGTCGACAGCGTGGATTGCAACCCGGTTCGGGCCGGTGACGGCGAACCCCTCCAACCCGTCTCGGCCGCCCCGTTCATTTTCGGTGTCGTACGCGAGGACGGGAATCCCGTCTTCGAACGTAACGACGCCTCGCGTGGTCTCTCCGAGGAGCAGCGCGTCCTGTGGCTCGAAAACGACGTATCCGGTCAGTCCTTCTTCGAGGACCGACCGAAGCACGTCCGCCGCGTCGTCGACTACCCGTGACCGGAGAAGTGCACCTTGGGGGATTCTCATATACGCTCGGGAACGACGGCGTTTTTGAATCGCTCAGCCACGTCGCTTCCATCGCCGTCGCGGACATCTAATCGGGCGGCAGCCTCGCGGAAGGCGTCGGCCGCCGGGTCGGCGGGTGCGTGTGCCAAAAGGGGTTTTCCCTCCCGCCGGGCGGCGCGAACTGCGTCACTCTCGGGAATCGACGCGAGCGTCTGGCCGCCGAAATACCGGCCCGCTTGTTCGGCGATTCGGTCGACGTTTTCGTCGGGTCGAACGCGGTTGAACACCACACCTGCGGTGTCGGTCCCGTAGGAGTGAGCGTACTCCTGAACCTTCAGACCGTCAGAAAGTGAGGGGACAGTCGGTTGGAGTACGACGACGATTCTGTCGGCGAGGACGATAGGCAAGACCGCGCTCTTCGACCCGAGTGCAGCGGGCGAGTCGAGAAGAAGCACGTCGGTGTTGCTTGCGAGTTCGGCGACCACGTCGCGAAGCCTGCCGGGGTCCGCCGCTTCGAACGCCGCAAGACTCGTTCCACAGGGGACAACCGACATCCCGAACCGGTCGTAAACAGCATCTTCGACGGCGACATCTCGTTCGGCGATAAGGAGGTCGTGGAGCGTCACGTCGGCATCGTTGAGTCCGGCGTGAAACAGGAGATTCGCCATCCCCGTGTCGGCATCGATGACGGTCACGTCGTAGTCCTCGGCGAGCGCCATCCCGAGCGCGAGTGTACTCGTCGTCTTCCCCGTGCCGCCTTTTCCACTGGCGACGGCGAACGCCTCAACCATGCACCCACGTGCCGAGTGACTTCGCATAAGTGTTCGGAACGAGAGTGAACGACATCCGATGACTCACATGTTACATGGTAACAATCGTTAATGTGGTGGGCGTACTACTGCCATACCATCACCGATGGTCAGAATCGTCATTCAATCGTACACTTTTGTCGTCGATGGGTCTACGGTCGCAGTGTTTGTGACGCTTCTCGCGATTGCCGCCATCGTGTATATAAACTGGTGACCGGCGTCCCGAACGTCGTTCCGCAAACGGCGTGTCTCATACCGCCTCGGCGAGCGCATCGAGGAGACTGTCGTTTTCGTGGGGTCGACGGACGGTTATCCGCACGTGGGAGTCGAGGGTTCGGTAGCAGCGTGCGTCTCGAACGGCAATCCCGCGGCTTCGAGTTTCGTGAAGAACATGGTCTACGTCATCGGCCCGGAACAAAATGAGTGAACTATCCGCCGGATACGGCTCGTAGCCGAGCACCTTCAGCTCAGCGACGATTCGGGACCGTTCCCGCTCGACTCGGTTGCGCGTCACTTCGAGAAAGTCGTCCTGTTTGAGGCAGTACGTCGCGACTTCGACCGCGGGCGACGAGAGTACCCACGTACACCGCGCGCAAGAGAGTTTGTCGCGCAGTTCGCCCGTCGCAGCGGCGAATCCGGCACGGAGCGACGGCACGCCGAAGACGTTCGTCACCGAGTGGAGCGCGATGACGCCGTCGAGACCGGCAGTGCTCGGGAGACGAGTGAATCCGAGGTACGACTCGTCGACGATAAGCGGTGTATTCGCCCACTGGCACTCGCGGATAAATGCCCGAAGTTCGTCAGTTGGATATGCCGACCCCATCGGGTTGTTGGGATGGCTGAGAATCACCGTCGCGTGCTCTTCTGGGTCGACCGCGTCCAGAAATTCGTCGTATGGTACGTGAACCGGCTTTCCTCCCTGTAATTTGATTTCGCGCCCGTACTCCCCACAACACGGTGCTGGAATCGCGACGCTGTCACCGGGCGAAACTGTCACGCCGAGTGCGAGTCGGAGCGCCTCGATGACGCCCGCTGCGGGAACGACCTGGTCGGGTTCACAGCCCACGTAGTCTGCCGCGGCGACGCAAAACTCCGAGTAGTCGTCCATCGAATATCGTCGCGAGGTGGAGAGGGTCGCTTCGTAGATGCTCGCCAGACCTGTCGGGCGCTCCGGGTTCGAACCGAGACTGAAATCCACGAGCGAGTGGTCTGCGGTCCCACCGTGACTCACAGGGTCCACGTCAGGTATCGAACCAGGGTCCATGTCTACCTGCTAGATGCCAACGATATTCAAGCCTTCCTAGTAGTTCATTTAGTTACCACTAACGATTTGTCGGACAGCATGGCCGTTTTCCGTCTGTTCTCAGATAGTAGAGACCGTCGCGCTGTCGTCGGCTACGACACCATAGGTTGCCGAATCGACACTCTGGGGCATCGAATTCGACGCGTATCGTGAATCGAGACTCGCCAGAACCGCGTCGCGGACACAGACTCGCGCCGCGTGACCGACTTCGGTTGCGCTCCCCGAGAACGTCGCTGGCTCGCCTTCGGGGTCGCACGCGGCGATGACCGCGTCCGACGTCGTTCCGGGTGCGCTACACCGCGCGAGTAGCGTCGCCGCCTTCGCCTCGGCAGCGACGGCAACGAGATTCGAGAGTGCGCCCGGTTCCAGCGAGCGGGTCGTTCCGACGAAGACGTTCACCGTGCCGACCGAGTCACCCGACATCGGAGGAGATGAAGGCGAGTTCCACCCATAGTCGCCGTCGTCTCCCGCAACCTCGGTCGGCAACTCCGCCGGGTTCGACACGCCCGCGGTGGCGACGACCTCGACCGGCCCGAACCGGGCACGCCGAGCGTGTCGTTGGTCGACGCCAGTGAGAAGCGTCGGGCCGGGTTCTTCGAACCCCGCATCCGAGACCCGGCGCTGGATGTAGGCGTCGAGGTCGGTCTCCGGCCAGCCGTCGGGAACGGTGATGTTGTACGCGGCCGGACCGCGAGACTCGCCGCCGGCGTAGCCCGTCGAGAGCCAGCGCGTCCCGTGACGGAAGAGTCGGCAGACGCCGTCGCGGCGAGTCGTGTCAAACATCGGCGAGCGCGCGGAGCAGTTCGTCGTTTTCGTCCGGACGCTTCACCGCGACGCGAACGTGCGAGTCGAGCGTCGGGAAGGTGGTCGCGTCGCGGATGGCGACACCACGCTGGCGGGCGGTTTCGACGACCGAATCGACATCACGGTCGCCAACGTCCAACAGGAGAAACGGCGCGTCAGAGGGGGACACTGCAAACCGTTCCGACAGCGACTCGCGAAGTCGCTCGCGCTCGGTCGCGACGCGCTCGCGGGTTCGCGAGACGAACTCTGTGTCGCGCATGCAGTGTGCGCCGACGGCGGCCGCAGGCGTCGACAGCGACCACGACCGACGAGCAACGGCGAGTCGTTCGCCGAGGTCACCGGTAGCGACCGCGAACCCGGCGCGGATACCCGGCAGGCCGAACATCTTGGTCAGCGACCGAGCGACGATGACGCCGGATTCGCCCGCGAGACTCGGCGCGTCGGTGAAGTCGAGAAACGCTTCGTCCACGACGAGGACTGTCCCGGCGTCACGACAGCGGGCCGCAAAGTCGCGGAGCCGACCCGAATCGGCGAGTTCACCGGTCGGGTTGTTCGGCGTGCAGACGACCGCAACCTCGTGTTCCCCCGGGTCGGCGTCGAGGATTTCGTCGTGTGCGACGTGGACAGGGTCGGCACCCTGCAGGTGAATTTCGTGGTCGTACTCGCCGAAACTCGGTTCGGGGACGAGCGCCGAATCACCGGCTGCGAGCGTGACTTCGAAGGCGAGTCGAAGCGCTTCGAGACCACCCGCTGTCGGGACGACGGACTCGGGGTCACAGTCGACGTAGTCGGCGGCGGCCGCTCGGAACTCGGCGTAGTCGTCGTCGGGGTAGCGGGTCGAAGCATCGAGCGCGTCGGCGTACACGTCATCGACGCCGTCGGGTCGCTCGGGGTTCGTGTTCGCGCTGAAGTCCAAGACGGTCGAGTCGGTTGTTCCCCCGTGAGGGACCCGACTGGCAGTTCGAACGGCTTCAGGCTCCATCTTCGACTCCGTCGACAGCGTCGACGGCTTCGGGGTCCAACCGCGAGAGCACGTCCAGCGTCGCCGCCTCCACATCGTCGAGGACGCCCATCCGGTCGGCGAGCATGAGCGCACCGCCCATGCCCGCTCCTTCTTTGGCCTCACCGGCCGCGTAGCGGTCGAGCGGGTGCGCCTCGAATCCGGGGTCGGTGACGGTCACGTCGAGGTCGAGCGCTTCGGCCGCGGCTTCGAGTTCCGGTACGTCTTCTGCGAGGTAGGAAGTCGTCGCAAGCGACAGGTCGCCGTCGGCACCGGCGTGTCGGACGAGCGCGGCCGCCGAGAGGAGTTGCGTCCCTCCGCCGAGGGTTACGTCGATGTCGGCTTCGAGTGCCCCGACGGTGAGTCCGGCAACGACCGGGAGGACGGGGTCACCGAGGTACCGCGCGGCGAGTTCGGGTTTGTGGGCCGCTGAGCCGGGTTCCATACCGCTCGATTCGAGCGCCTCTGCGACGACTTCTTCCTTGAGGCTCGTCGGGTTCTCCGGGAGCGACGACGAGACAGGGAACGTCTCGCCGAGCGCGCGGAGCACGGCGAGTGCGGTCGTCGTCCCGCCGGGGACGGTCTCGCCGATGACGAGTTCGTCTTCCGGGAGCGCCTTGCCCATCCGCCGAGCGGCCTCGAACGCACCGGGAGCAGTCGGAACCGGCTCGCTTTCGCGGATGTCGCGGCCCGGCCGCGCACCCACGTCGATGGTCGGTGTGGCGGTCGGTTCCACGAGACCGGCGTCGACGGTGAGTACGTCGAATCCGGTGAGTTCGCGGACGGCGCGAGTGATAGCCGCGGGTGTCGGACAGCCCGTCGGACTGACCGGCGTCACCGGCGAGCGGACGGTCTCTCCGTATTCGATGATTTCCGCGTCGGCGCTCGGGGTGTGACCGACGAGCGACGGGTCCGCACCCGCGGCGCTGATGCCGGGAATCGTGGCCGTCTGGGTCGTTCCGGCGACGAGGATTACTCGCATCGTTCCTCCGCGAGCGCGATATCTGTCGGACGATTCACGTTGAGTGCAAGTTTGGTGTCGGATGTGAGGTACATGGTTGAATCAGTGTCTGTGGAATCGGATTGTGTGGTGTCAGTTTTCGTCCCAATAACGCCCAATCCAGTCGGGCAGACGGCGGTTCCCTGGTAGTCGAAGACGAGGGAGTCGTCGAGACTGGCCCCGAGCGTCTGTTTCAGTTCGACGGGGACGCACGCTGTCAACGACCCGCCCGCTGCGGCCTCCATGACCGCGTCGACGTGGTCGGGAAGCAACAGCGGGAGGTCGGCAACGACGGTCACGACCGGCCGCGAGACGCGCTCAAGCGCGAATCCGAGGTCGGAGACGTAACCGTCGCCAGGAGCATCGATACAGTGCAGTCCGAGGTCGCTCGCTCGCGTGCGGGTGTTCGGCGTGTGCGGCGATGTGACCGCGTGGACGGTCTCGACGCGGGAGCGGTGGAGCGCCTCGGCGATGCGGTCGAGCATGGGCCGGCCGCAGATATCGACGAGGGGCTTTTCGACCGCTGCGTCGAGGCGCGTACCGCGGCCACCGCACATCAAAAGAGCGTCCATGCCACCACCCCTACGTGAATCGCCGCGGCGCGAGCGAGTTCGTTCGTCGCGCCAAGCAGGTCGCCCGAGACGCCGCCGAGTTTTGTGCGGCCCCACGAGCGAAGGGCGAGTGCGACCACAGGGCCGCAGACGAGGGCTGCGATAACTCCCAGCCCACCCGCTAACAGTGCCAGCGCGGCCACCGGAAGACACGCAACAGCGACGGCAAAAAGGCCAGATTGTCCGTTCTCACCGACGAGTGCGGATCCCAAGCCCTCGTGCGCAGGTTCGCCGAGACAGACCAAGGTCGCCATTCCGGTCTTCGCGCCGACTTCGGCGGCGACGGCGATTGCGACGGCTGGGGTGAATGCGAGACGTCCACCCAAACCGGCGAGTCCGAGCGCGCCGAGACCGAGGACGACGAGCGTCAATCCGAGCGCGAGCAGGCCGCCGACACCCGTTTGCGAGTCTTTCAGGACCGAAAGACGGCGCTCAGCATCTCCGTGAACCACGGCGGCATCGCCGAGGTCTGCGAGCCCATCGGCGTGGGTGACGCCGGTCACGAGATACAGTGTGACGAGGTACAGCGCGGCCGCCGTCGGAACCGGAACCGGAAGCACGAACGGAACTGCGGCGAGTCCGCCGACGATGTAGCCGACAAGCGGGAACGCGACCGGAGACCGCCTGAAGGAGTCCCACTCGGCTTCGCCATCACCGCCGGGAAGTCGCGTGAGGAAGCCAAGCCCGCCGCGGACTGCGGTCAGAACCACGCAACCACCCCCGCGAGAACGAACGCGATGAGTCCGGCACGGGCGACGAGGCGAATCCCTCGTGCCGCAGTCGCCGTGTCCGGGAAGTCAGCGCCAGCGTCGAGCAGGTAGTGTCCGGGCTTTTCTAATCGCGTTTCGAGGAGGACTGCGAGCGTCGCCATGGGCCAACCCGAGTTGGGCGAGGCCGGACGACGAGCGAGCGGGCTGACCCGCGAAAGCGCGCCGGGCGAACCAGCGCCGATGGCGAGTAAGACGGCCGAGAGACGCGCCGGAAGCCACATTACCGCGTCATCGAGACGCGCCGGAACGCGACCGACCGGCTTGTGTCGGTACCCGAGCATCGAATCAAGCGTGTTGACGCCCTTCACCCACGCTGCCGCCCCAACCGCGAGCGGGAGCGAAAACGGGACGACGAGCGTAAACGCGAGCAGCGGGGCGACCAGTCCGTCAGCGAGGTTTTCGGCCGCGCTCTCGACGGCGGCGCTTCGAATCTCGCCAGCAGAGAGCGATGCCGGGTCGCGTCCGGCGAGGGCACGAAGCTCACCGCGGGCGGTATCGAGGTCGGTTGCGGTCGCCGTCGCCGACACGACGGTCTCCGCTGCGTCGAGCAGCATCCGAAGACTGGTCGTCGAAAAGAGGGCGAGCGCGGCGACGACTGCGCCGGCCCACGGCGATGCGAGCGATGCACCCCACGTCGCGCCCGAGACCACTCCCGCAGCGAGTGCTGGGAGAACGAGCGCAGCGAGCGCGCCGACTCTGGTGGGATGTTCCCACTCGCGGTCGAGGGGTGCAACGACGTTTCCGAACAGCGCGACGGGATGAATCCGGGCCGGTGGTTCGGCGAGGAGTCGGTCCAGCCCAGCAGCGATAGCGACGGCGACCGTGGCTGTCACGGGCACGGGTCCTCCCCGGCACGTAACCGTGTTGCGAGCGCATCGAGCGTCGTCGCTTCGAGGTTCACGAACCGACCGCCGACTGCTTCGACACCGCCGTCGGCGTCGGGGTCGTCGCCGACGTGAACCAACTCGGATGCGTCGACGTCGAGACCGCGAGCGGCCGCCTCGAACGCCTGCTCGTTCGGTTTTCGCCAGCCGCAGGCGACACTCGTGGTGATGCTGTCGAACCCGCGTCGGTCGAGGTCAGACCGGATGAGCGTCCGTGCGACGAGTTCGGGAACCGAACAGTTCGAGAGGAGGCCGACGGGACCGGCCTCGCGGGCAGCCGAAACCGCCTCAACCGCACCGGGGCGTGTCGTCACCTCGGGGTCGAACGCAGTGATAACTGCGCGGCGGGCGGCGTTGTCCGGCGACTCGACACCCCGCGAACGGAGTGCTGCCGCGACGTGGGCCGGAAGCGGGACCTCTGCACCCTCGGGGGCGTCGATGTGGACCTCACGGTAGGCGTCGTCCCAGTCATCGGGAACCGCAACACCGTACTCGCGAAGAGCGTCAGCGACGGCAGTCCCCGGGTCTACTGGATATTCGGCGTCGACGAGCGTGCCGAAGAGGTCGAACGTAACTGCCACTAGGTTTGTATTGGTGAAATTCTACTTGAATGCAGCGAAGCGGGTGCGTACAAGTGATTTTGCGCCCGGACTGTCCGACCGCCATGCCTATAGGTTCGGGCAGGTCGTCGAATCGGGTAATGAGTCTCCAAGGAAGCGACGCCCCAGACTTCACGCTCGAACGCACCGCTGGCGACGAAATTACCCTCTCCGAGACGCTGGAAAGTGGACCGACAGTCGTCCTCATTAACCGTGGTTACTGGTGTTCGTTCTGCACCGAACAACTCCAGACGTTCAGCCAAGTTTCCTACGACCTCTGGTTCAACGACGGTGTCGACATACTTCCGGTCATCACGAGTGACCTCGGCGATGTGAGGGAGATGCGGGACCGCTTCGACTTCGATTTCCAGCTCGCTGCGGACCCCGATGGCGAGGTCGCAGCACAGTACAGTGGCATCGAAGAGACCAGCCACGGCGTGACAGGTATTTCCGGCACCTACGTCGTCGACGAAGACGGCATCGTCCAGTACGAACAGGTCGCCGACCACCCGGCCGACCGGACCTACGGCAACTGGGTTCGGTACTTCATTCGCAACGACTTCGAGGATGTCTTCGCGTAGGCGCGCAAGAGGCTCCACAAAACGTGTATGTATTCAGATAGCAGAAAACACTTGGTAGCAGATGACAGTGAGTGCATATGCACCGTCGCGCCCTCCTCGCCGGTATTGGTGCCCTCTCAGCAGGATGTCTCGGAGTGTCGCCTCCGCGAGCGAATAGCACAACAGCCTCTTCAGCGGCCACCGAGACGCCAAACTCGACAACCACTACGGCGCACCCAACAGCGACGTGTGACAAGGAGACTGAAACACCTTCCACAGAATCAACAGGCGAGACTGAAACAGATGCGGAATACACACTGACTGACCTCACGGAGTCGACAGACATCGACCGGCCGTCTGCCAAGTATATCCTCGAACCGTCGGCGTTCTACTCCAGCGATGCGGTTACGGAAGAAGAAGAGCGTACGGGCGAAGAACAAGTAGTGAAGGATATCTCCGAGATTGACGATGAAAAGGTTCGGAGTGCAATCGAGACCGCCATTCGGACGGGTGAGTGGCGCTCGAACACGCTTCCCGATGGGCTGGCCGATACGGTCGGACGCGTGGACTTCTTTACCGGTGTCTCGGAGGACGAGACGTACACGCATGTCGGGCTAACCCTGCATCGAACCCATCCAGACCGACCGCCCGCCTTAGAGTTCAACGCCGCGATTGTAGACGACACCGTCTCGAAAGACAGCCCCGGAGCGATTGCACTCACGCTGACCAACACGAGTCAAACGACGCAACGCGTGTTCTCGGGGACTGTGCCACCGTTTGGGATGGTATACGGGGACGCCACCGAAGACGAAGGTCGATTCCTCCTCTGGCGAGAGTACGAGGAGGAAGGCTGTGTCAACTTCTCTGAACGAGGACTCGCCGTGTGTAGCATTGGTAAGATTACGAAATTGCAGCCATGTGAGCGCATTACTCGTCGCTACGAAGTGCTCCCGAGTGAAACAACTCGTCACCCCGAGTACACGGTGCCGCCTCACCCGGGGAGATACCGTCTTACCGACTCCTTAGACTACTATGAGACCCGTGGTGGGCCAGAATCGACGCTCTCGTTCGAGGTTGAGTTTACTCTCGAATCGATGCAGTAGCGCTGTCACACCTTACTCGTCGGTGGTGTCTGAGATGTCATTTCTCTCCCCGCACTCGTGAGTGAAACGAGTGAGCGCTCGTGGTGAAAGCGCGAACCACGTGATTCTAGCCTGCAGGATGTCGTTCATCGTACGGCCGGGAAGAACGTCGTCGTCCGGAGCCAAAACAGAAACACGAGGAAGACGACAGAGAGGCCGATGAACGACCAGTCACGTACTGATGTGTTGAGCGTCGCGAGACGAAGGCGACGACTGTCGGGGTTGCCGAGTGACTGCGAAAAACCGCGCGTTTCCATCGCCTCGACTGTCACGCGACTCCGTTTGGCGACGTCGAATATCAGCGGGTAGAACGCGCGAACCCCGATCTTCAGCAGGTGGAACCAATGACGCCAGCGAAGAAGGCCATCCGTCTCGGGACCGCTGCTTCGGAGCCGAATCGCGTGGACGATATCCCGGTATTCTTCGAGTAGAACCGGTAACATCCGGTATCCGTACGCGAGTGAGAACGTGAATCGGCGAGGAATCCCGAAGCTCAGTAACGCTTTGCTCAATCGCGAGGGACTCATCGTGGTGAAGACAGCGACGCTCGCGAGGGAGATGCTCGCCATCTTCAGATTATAGGGGACGAGCGCCGAGACGGCCCCGATTGCGTCTCCACCGGTAAGCCAGACGACCACCCCGAAAAACACGAGGTTCGAGACCATTCCAAACGTGAGCACGGCGAGCAAAACCCGATTCACGCGTGAGATGACGACTAGCGCACCCATAAACGCAAGAAGCGTCCCGAGGACGAGCGTATCGTAGAACATCCACGGGACCGACACGAACACGACATACCAGCCGAGGAGCACCCGTGGGTCGAGAGTGTTGAGAAACGCGTCGTCGTCGCTGTGGGCGATACGCATGAGCTCTACGCGAACACGGTCGATCGATAACCAGCGGCTGCTGGTGCTCATGAGTCTCCCCCAAGGCGCGTGGCGAGTTCTGTGATCGTCGTCGCGGGCGGGTCGATGCCGACCCGCCGACTGACTTCGACGGGTTGCGGCGGCCGAAGCGATGTCGACCGCTCAAGTGACGAGTCAGTCAGTACCGTATCTGGGGGTGCATCAGCGACGACGGACCCGCGGTCGAGGACAATCACGCGGTCCGCCCACGACGCGACGAACTGGAGGTCGTGTGTCGCGACGACGACGGACTCCACGCGGTCGTCGACCCGCCCGAGCATGCGCGTGACTTCTCTTCGGCTCTCCATGTCGAGACACCCAGTCGGCTCATCGAGCATGACGAGCGTGGGTTGCATCGCCAACCCGATTGCGAGCGATGCCCGCCGTTGCTGGCCGACCGACAGCAGTCGGCCGTCCTGGTCGCGAAGGTGACGGAGGTCGAGGTAGTCGAGAACCTCCTCGACGATGTCGAGGTCTTGGTGGTCGCGCTGACGGAGATAGTAGCTAATATCCGCCTCGATTGAATCCTCGATGAACATCTCTTCTGGCTGCTGGTGGATGTATACGACGTCGTCCGCTAGTGTTTCGGGAGACGTTTCGCGCGTGTCCTTACCGAGAACGTCGACACGCCCGTCGTCTGGGCGGATGAGACCCGTGATCAGTTTCATCAGTGTCGACTTACCGGAGCCGTTGGCTCCGACCAATGCGACGTTCTCCCCGCGATGAACCGACAGGCAGAGCTCATCGAGAACGGGTGTAGCGCTGCCGGGGTTCATCGTCTGATACCGGTAGGTCACGTCGTCGAGTTCGAGAATCGGACTGCCCGAACGAGACGGGCACTCGCCAGCAGCCCCCCCGTCCGGCGCTATCGGCTGGCGGGAGCCGAGCGCGTTGACGAACTCATCGACCGTAATCGGATATTCACGTCGGTCGGTCGCGCTGGTTCGAACGTCGAGGCGGCTGGCGAGTTCAGTCACTTGTGGCGGATGGATGTCACGCTCGCGAAGGTCATCGAGGCAGTTCAACGCCTCCAACGTCGGTTTGGACCAACGGAGGCGGCCGTCGTCGACGAGGGCGACTCGGTCGGCGTGCTCGGCGACGAACTCGGTGTCGTGTTCGATGACGACAACCGTGCGGCCGTCCTCGTTGAGGCGTTTGAGACGGTCGTAGACATCTGCTGCGTGCTGCGGGTCGAGCTGTGCCGCCGGTTCGTCGACGACAAGTACCTCCGGGTCGAGCGCCAGAACGCCAGCGATTGCCGCGAGGTGCTTCTGGCCGCCGCTCAACTCCCAGATGAACTGCTCCGCGAGGTGGGGGATATCCAGCAGATCGAGGGCGTGTTGGGCGCGCTCGTGATAGTCGGGAAAACCGTAGTTCAGCAGGCCGAACTCGACGTCGCGCCGAACGGTCGGCTGGACGAGTTGGTTCTCGAAATCCTGATAGACGTAGCCGACTCGCTCCGAGAGCGTGCCGACGTCGGCGGACTCCGTGTCGATTCCGTCGACGACGACGCGTCCGTCGCGCTCGCCCTCGAAGAAGTGGGGAATCACCCCGTTGAACGTCTTACAGAGGGTCGTCTTGCCGCTTCCATTCCCACCGAGAACGGCGAGAAACTCTCCTGACGCAACCGAGAGGTTCGCGCCGTCGAGAACGAACTCGTCGCTGCCGGGATAGCGAAACGAGTAGTCCTCGACGCGAATAAGTGGTGTGTCGGTCATGTGTATCCTCGGCTACTTTCGTGTCTGCGACTGCTGTCTCGTCGGTGCGGTGCTATTGCGTCCCCACGCGACGACCAGGAGAAAGAGAATGAACGCGAGAATCAGCGAGATGAAGATACCGGCACCGCCGTCCTCGACGGTCAATCCCACGAGTGCGCCGATGTTCAAGAGCGACTCCGTCTCCATCATGGGGAGACCGAGGAAGAAGCCCGCGGTGGCGAAGAAGAACGCCAGTATTGACGCACCGATGAGGGCCGCAACGTGCATAATTCCGATTTCGGAGAGCATGCTCGCGTCGGACTGGGGTCGCGGATTGATACCGAGCAGCGGCTCGACTTTCCCGTATAACGAGGGCACGAGATACATCGTCGGAATGGCTCCGAACACGAGACCGGTAATGATGGCCTCGGGGATCATGTCGAGGACTTCGATGACAAAGACGCTCTGTGGGAGTCCAGCAACGGCTTCGAACTCTTCTGCCCCCACCCAGATGACTCCCATGTCGAGGAGTGTCGCTGGAATCTGGGACCCGATCTTCGCGAAGGCGGCGGCCAAGAACACTTGTCGGGGATTCGTCAAGTCGTGCACCATCTGTGCGGCGACGTACACGAAGGTGGTGACGAGTACGACCTCGCTGAATTCGCCGAGGCCACCGAACTCGCCGAGGAGGAATTCGGTGAAGACTATTTCACCGAGCGGGACGGCTATCGCAGCTTCGATGTAGGGAAACAGGAAGACTAACGCGAGAGGTAGGAAGATGAAACTCGAAATTCCGAGTTCGATGGGTCCGAGAGTCGGTTCTGGGATGAGCTCCGCGATGGTGTTCTCGAGTCCAGAGAGAGTGAGAACGAGGATGAACACCATCATCCGCTTGTTCGACGATGCAGTCACGTTTGGTCTTAGTGCGTTCATAATGCTCATGGGCTATGTCGGCAGCCGCGAGTTTCCAGACAACTATAATAGCGACTTATAATTGGATAACAGAGCGGACTACACTGTTCCTGAGCGGCACAGAGATATTATAAAAATATTGAATACTATATTAGACCAATAGTAACAGATTACTTTAGCAAACGGTGGCACAGTTCTATGCACGCTACCAGCGAGCAATCAGTCAGTGACCGCATTCTGCGGAGTCGCAGCGAAATCAGCGAACACCCCCCAGCCGGTGACTACGTCGTCGTCGACGTGACGCACTTCTCGACAACGGTGTCAGAGCTCCTCGGAAACGGTGCCGCCTACGTACATATCACGGACGAACGCGGCGACGAGTTCGAGTTTCAGGAGAGAGTTCCGGATACGCTCATCGGTGGCAGCAAGACCGAAGAGTACGACCCGGACCCGGGGTACGATTTCTTCAACTCACCGAGCTACGTACAGCGGCTCGACGTCGCCAGCCAACCGACTGCGATGACGTCGAAGAACGGGGGACGAGCGGTGACGACGCTCAAGAACCGTGGTGGCGACGATGTCGAGGTGTTCGTCGGTGGCTACACGAACGCGGAGGCCATCGCCGAATACCTCCAAGACCGCGACAGGCCCACGTTCATCGTCGCAGCGGGCTCGGGTGGGGAGATGACAACTGACGACATGCTGGGGGCGGTTCTCATCGACCGACACCTCAGAGACCAGCCGCTCAGCCACGCGGAACGCGCACATTTCGACGTACTTCTTCAAGCCGCGAAGGGACCAAGATACGAGGAGAAACACGAGATTCGCCAAGCGGATCTGCACGAATACGCCACGGCGATTAACTCCCGTGATGTCGTGCCGTGGCTTGAGGGGGACAAGCTCGTGCGAGCTCAAGACCGATGACTAAGCGGTTTGGCGCCTCGATGGACCTCCGGTTCGAACAGTCGTTCGAAACGTTCGTCGAATTCCTCACGGAACGGGGGCTGTCACACGTGGAGCTACGACAGGGCTATCTCGACACCCACCCAGACCCGCCGTCGCCCGCACGTGTTCGGAAGGTCGCAGCGGACCACGACGTCACGGTCTCTTACCACGCACCACATCGAGAGTGCAATCTCGCGAATCCGAACGAGACGCTGCGAAAAGCTGCGGTAACGGCCGTCAAAAAATCGCTCTCCGCAGCAGCGGCGGCCGACGCAGGCGCGGTTGTCGTTCACGGCGGGACGCTCCGCCCCTACTATCCGGAGCGCGTCCGTGAGGTCAGTCGGGATGCTGCGGTTCGGTCGCTCCGCGAGTGCACCCAGGTCGCTGCCGATGTCGGCGTTCCGCTCTGCGTGGAGAACCAGCGGGAAAAACCGGAAAAACACCGATTGACCGCGTACCCCGACCGATTTGCGTCCCTCATCGAGGATATCGCGGAAGCGGCACCGCGGCCGTCGGTCACGCTGGACGTTGGGCACGCAAAGGCGACCGGAGTCGATGTCAGCGCGTTTCTTGAGGTGCTCGGTGACGACGTCGTCGTCGCACACCTCCACGACAACGATGGCACCGACGACAGTCACGACCCACTGCCGGCGTATCGAGAGGTCGCTGACGGCCTCGGCGCCGAGTACCACGTCCTAGAGATGAAGTCGCTACGCGATATCGAGCGGTGTGTCTCTCCCCAGTAATCTATCGGCCAGCAGACCAGACGACAACCCCGACGTCGAGACGGTATGGTATCCTCGAAGACACTCTTCGAGACGGTTTTGACAGCCGACTGAATCACCTTCAGCGAATCATCTGGGAACGCCTCGGATGAAGTTTGCTTACGTCGCTCGCGCAATCGGGTGACGTTCCCGACAACGACCACGATGTCTCTCGACTCACGAACTTCCGCTCGTGATACTCGCGGGAACCCACCGCAACGCTTCGCGTTGCTCGCTGCTCAAACGGCTCGACCGGGCTTGAAAAACAAATCCGCTCTCCCCGATTTGAACGGGGGACAAGCCGATCTACAGTCGGCTGCTCTGCCAGGCTGAGCTAAGAGCGGTCACTGATTTCTATCCGGTCGACGGTTTTAACCATTATCATTCTCCGCGCCCTGTCTGCTCCGTGTCAGACACGTGCGAACATTAATATACTGGCAAAATCATTCCCGCATAGATGAGTAAAATCACGTTCCGCGCCGACGATGCCCTCGTCGAGCGACTGGACCACCTCGATACGTCCAAAAGCGAGGTGATGCGCGAGGCACTCCGTCAGTATCTCGACGAGTTGGAACGTGACGACGCAGCGTCTGACGAACCGACGGACAAAGACAGTGATAGCGGACTCGATGGCGCACTCTCCACTTGCGTCGAGGAGCTTGTCGACGCTCGATTGAACGAGCGACTCCCGACGCTCGTTGACGATGCCATCTCCGCCCGCGCACCAGACCGTCAGAACCCGTCCGAACTAAACGTCAACATCAACGTCGACGGCGCAAACGGCGAATCCGGCGTAAACACGTCACTCGACCAAGAAACGGCAGCGAATACAAAACGTAAGACATCCGATAACGTTGAAGCTACTGACCCGAGCGAGCAATCCTCGAACTGTAGTCAATGTGGTGAACTAGTAGGCAACGACCACGTCTACTGCCCGAACTGTGGCGAGAAGACCTCCCACCGAGTGTTCTGTGAATGCGGTGACGAATTACGCTCGGACTGGGGATTTTGCCCCGACTGCGGCCGTCGGACACCTGCAGCCGATGTTCTCGAACAGGGATAACACCGATTAAAGTCCGCTATACGTGACATTCGGCCTCTGTCTTACAATTGCCGTTACATTTATATCCTATCCCTCTGTGGTGATTATCGCGTAAGACGGTTGTCTTACAGCCACCCAACGGTGGCCCGGAACACGGTGCTGTCCGTTGGTTTCGGGGCGTAAGACACTCGCACTCGCGTGCGGCGCACCGTCTTACCGGGGGAATGTAAAATATGGAGCGTGTGACACTACGAATTCCGAAGCAGCAAATCGAGGAGGTCGAGCGAATGGTCGAAACGGGAGAATTCCCGAACCGGTCAGAAGCCATTCGGTCCGCCGTTCGCGATATGCTCAATGAACAGACAAGCGACAAGCGACAACACGAATCTACCAGCAAGCGCGGCTGGGCAAAGGTGTAACAATGCAGGATATCGTTCGCGAGGCGATGGAACGTGACGAAGCCGAACGTAAGACGCAGTCGCTCGACGACAGCGACGACCAGTTCGGCGACCCACGTATCGTCATCGTTGGCTGTGGTGGTGCCGGGAACAACACTATCAACCGCCTGTACAACATCGGTGTCGAAGGTGCCGATACGGTCGCCATCAACACCGACAAGCAACACCTGAAGATGATCGAAGCGGACACCAAAATCCTCGTTGGGAAGTCCCTGACGCAGGGTCTCGGTGCCGGTGGCGACCCCTCGATGGGTGAGCGTGCCACTGAGATGGCACAGGGAACTATCAAGGACGTCCTTGGCGACGCCGACCTCGTGTTCGTCACCGCAGGGATGGGTGGTGGCACCGGTACTGGTGCAGCACCTGTCGTTGCCAAGATCGCCAAAGAGCAAGGCGCAATCGTCGTCGGTATGGTTTCGACCCCGTTCAACGTCGAGCGCGCCCGAACGGTCAAGGCCGAAGAAGGACTCGAGAACCTCCGTAACGAGGCCGACTCCATCATCGTCCTGGACAACAACCGCCTCCTCGACTACGTCCCGAACCTGCCTATCGGCAAGGCGTTCTCGGTCATGGACCAGATTATCGCCGAAACCGTCAAGGGCATCTCGGAGACGATTACCCAACCGTCGCTCATCAACCTCGACTACGCTGACATGTCGACGATTATGAATCAGGGCGGCGTCGCGGTGATGCTCGTCGGAGAGACACAAGACAAAAACAAGACCCAAGAAGTGGTCAACGACGCGATGAACCACCCACTTCTCGACGTTGACTACCGTGGTGCATCCGGTGGTCTCGTCCACATTACGGGCGGCCCCGACCTCACCTTGAAGGAGGCCGAGGGAATCGCGAGCAACATCACCGAACGGCTGGAAGCCGCCGCGAACGTCATCTGGGGCGCTCGCATTCAGGACGAGTACAAAGGGAAAGTCCGCGTCATGGCCATCATGACTGGCGTCCAGTCGGCGCAGGTTCTCGGCCCGACGACGCAGAAACAGGCCGACAAGTCTCGTCAGAGTATCCAGTCTCAGTCCCACGAGACACAACAGCAGCAACAATACCAAGACTCGGAATTCGATAGCTCGAACCGTGTCGAGACGCCGCAGAGCGGTACCTGGTCCGACGGTGGCCGCGACGAAGTCGAGAAGAACAACGGTCTCGACGTTATCCGGTAACTGGTCCTCGGCGAAACTACGGCACCGATTTTCTCTTATTTCTTAGAGACGCAACGTGGGAGCAGCGCAGACGCGACTACGGCGGCGTCTCCGACCGCCCCGGCACACCGCGGCCGTGGTAGAAATCACCACCCCAATGGCTAATCCAGATCTCCTGATTCGATAGATAGAGTGCGTCGGCCGTGGTGAATCCGTCATCGACGACAGACCACGCGTCCGACTCGGTGTCGTACTCGACGGCGTCGTTATAGACGGCTGCCTGCCCGAACTCGTCACCGGCGGCCGGTGGGAGTGGAAGGGTATGTTCGGCATTCGTATCGCGTGACTGCGGTCGCTCCGCACGCTGGAGGCGGCCCCGGTTGAACGTCTGGTTGAAGTAGCGCGCGTACGTTTCCTGTACGTCCACGTCGAGGAGCACGTCAGCGGCGTTTAGCCCGCCGGTCGTGTCACCCGCGTCACGGGAGGTGATGTGATACGTCGTCGCGTCCGGCGAACTGGCGAACGTTCCGGCGTCATCGTCCCACAGTTCGTCGAGAAGATACCCGACAACCGGAGTGGCGAGTTCCCGAGTGTTAACTCCCGAAAGCTGGTCGGCCCAGAGGAGACCCTGTGCGACGACACCCTGTGTGGCGGCGTCGTTCTCGGCCCCGTTCTCGATGCGGCCGTTCCCGGCGTGGTTGTCTTCGATGGCCGATACAAGCGAGTTTGCGTACTCGACGGCAGACTGCTGCATTTCGTCTGACCCTGCCTGCGTCCCGTACCAGCCGACGCCGCCGAGCATCACGCCGATGTCACGTGTCGTCCCCGCCGAAAGAATCGTCTCGGAGTCGAACGCCTGCATCGTCGCTTTCGCCATCCCGTCGGTGAGCGCCTGAATCTTCTTCGCGGGGATGAGTGGTTCGGGATTCACGTACCCGAACCAACCGTTCTGTGCGAGACTGTTGAGGTTCGAGAGATACCACAACATTGCCGCGTGTTGGTTCGGACGCGACTCAGCATCGACGACTTCGCCGGTCCCCGGACTAAACCCCGAGACGAGCGGGAAGCTCCCGTCGTCCTGGGTCAACGCGCCGTTCCCTTTCGGCCCACCCGCGATGAGCGTCGCCTTGACGCCGATTTGTGCCAGTGTCGTGAGCATCTGCGCGCGGAACTTCGCCGCAATCTTCGGCGGGAGCGTCTCGAAGTGCGTCTCGAAGTTCTTCGCCCACGTGACGCCCTTCAGATGGGTCCACGCCACCGACGCTGGGCTGACGACCTTCGAAGACTTCGAGAGGTCCCACGTGAGCGTCGAGGCGTCGGGTCGTCCGTCTTCACCCTGTAAGACGGGCTTCTGCGTGAAGTGTGGGTCGCCCGTCGTGAACGGAGCCATGTTCAGATTCGGCTTTTTCACCGGCGGTTTGTCCGCGTCGGCGTGTTTCAGCATCGCCGGGACTCGCTTGTCGAACGCCTGCTGTTGCTCCTCGTTGTGCGGGAACAACACCCCGTTGCCGCTCATGGCGATGTTGGTGCTCATGTTGTACAGCGAGTACCAGTACGAGTCCCACGTCGCGTCGGTCCACGAATAGCCCGCGGCCGCCTCGCCGCTACCTCCGTCGATACCCGCCGCGTTCAATTGCATCGAGAGGTGTTCGGCCGCCGCGCCCGAGAGGTCCGAAGCGGGGTCTGTCGTCCCCGGACCACCCTGTGGTGCATCGACAACGACCAGACCAACCATCCCCAGTCCCACGTGTGGCGTGCAGTAATAGTTGTGGACGCCCGGCGTCTCGAAGGTGTGTTCGAACGTCTTTCCCGCTTCGAGCGTCCCCGAGTCGAACGCCGCCGCACCCTCGGGAACGCGGTGCGGCTTGTCGTTGTCCTCGTGGTAGGCCGTCACCGAGTGGGCCATCCCTTCGATGCTCCACGAGACGGTGGTCCCTGACTCCACCCAGACGACGGCGGGCGTGAAGACGAACTGGCCCGCCCCTTGGTCGGCGTCGAGCGTTGCCGCCCGAACTGACACTTCCGACTGCAAATTGTTTGGACCGCCGAGTACGTCCGCGCCCGGTGGTTGGTCGCCATCCGTCGATGGTGTCGGTGTAGCCGTTGCCGTCTCTTCTGTCGTCGTTTCCGCGCCCTCACCTTCGCTGGCCGCACAGCCAGCAAATGATGCCGTGAGACCGACTCCGGCGAGTCTGAGAAACTGTCTCCGTCGCTGTTGCATTGTCGTTCTATGGATGTGCGATGGGAATCATAACCCCGCGGCGGCGATGCGTGGTACCCGCACGGGTAGCGCGACCACACGACCCCGATAGATACCTAACCGTTGCTTACAGTCACCAGAGCGAAAACGAAGGGAAAAGCACGAGAACCGCATCGAGTCGAGCGGTTCGAGACGGTAGAGGCGTCTCGTCATTCGGAAAATCGCTGCGTTCCGTATGACTCCGAGACAGCCGGTCTGTTCCGCCTGTCGGCGGTCGTCAGACGGCCTCTATCGACTCGATGAGACGGCACTTCCGGCACACGTCGCCGGCGGTCTTCGACCCGCAGCGTTCGCAGTCGTTGAGGTCGACTCGGCCTTCCCCGCGGTACTCTCGGGCGGTCATCTCGGCCAACTCCTCGTAGCCCGCCATGATGGAGTGCCGCGTTCCGGGGTGGTTCTCTTCGAGTTTCAACAGGAGTTGCTGAATCTCGCCGCGGTACGCCTCCGAGGAGTGCGGGCACTCGGTGATGTGCGCGGGGAGGTCCTTCAGGTGTGCGTAGAGTGCGATTTCTTTTTCGGGAACGTCGCGGAGCGGCTTTGCTCGCGGGATGAACTCGCCTGCGTCGCGGCGCTTCTCGAAGTCGCCGATACTGGCGTCGTAATGCTTTGCGACCTGTTTGAGGTCACCTTCGAAGAAGTTCATGAGCGCCGTCTGGGCCTCGTCGTCGAGGTTATGCCCGGTCAAGAGCTTGTCCGCGCCGAGTTCGTCGGCAAAGCGCTCTAAGAGGTCGCGCCGGAAGACGCCACAGTAGGCACACGCGGCCATGTTCTCGGGGTCTTTCTCCACCACGTCGTCCATCTGGACGCCGAACTCGTCTTCGTACGTGACCAGTTCGTGGTGGATATCGAGGTCCGCAGCGAGTTCGACGCAAGCGTCGACGGACTTGTCGCGGTAGCCTTCGATTCCCTCGTGGATGGTCAACGCGACGAGTTCGATTCGCGGGTCGCGGCCGAAGGTGTCGTCGAGAATCTGCGTGAGAACGACGCTGTCTTTCCCGCCGGAGAGTCCGATGACCCACGTCTGGGGATTGTCTGGCGTCGCGTCTCGGGGAAGCATGTTGTCCTCGCGGATGCGGCGTCGCACGCGTTTCTCGACCGAGGCACAGAAGTGGTCTTCGCAGAGATGTGCCCCGGAATAGGCCGCGTGCATGACCGCGTCGCGACTGCACTTGTCGCACTCCATTGCCGGTCGCTTGCTTGGCAGGAGGGATACGGGTTTCGCCTCGGAGCGGACGTATCTAATGTGTCGTGACCGACGCGAAACCGGTTTGCCTCTCCGCCCCTCAGAAACAGGCGATGGAGCGAGACGCCGCCCTCGACCGCGTCGAAGAAATTGTCGATGCCGTGGAATCCGAGACGCTTCCCGTCCCGATTCGGGAGGTGTGGGTCTACGGCGACGTCGCCCTCGGCCTCGACCCGCTCGACCGACTCGACGTGTACGTGACGAAAGACATCCTCCTTCGGGGCGACCCGGACGCAGCCGAGGAGTTCGAGCAGTCGCACGGTGTGAAAGGCGTCGGCAAGAGCGTCCGCGCCGAGTGGGCACGCGAACATCCCAACTTGCTTCGCGCGAACGCGAACGGCTACGCCGCTCCCGAGAAATGCCTCGCCGCCCACCTGCTTCCGGACGACGACGAACCCGTCCACCTCGAAGTCTGCAACGCCTCCTTCGAGGACAACGTCACCCAGCGGCTGAAAGGCGCGGTCACCCGCGAGGCGTACGAGCAGATTCTCGACCCGCGGGGCGTCTGTCTCTACGCCGACGGCCAGCGCTCGCCGGACGCGATGGAGAAACTCCGACAGAGCGAGTTCGCCTTCCCGACGCTCAGCGGCGCGCTGGAGATGCTCGGATTGGAGGGCGACGAGGCCGACACGGCCGTCGATGCGATGCGTGCCTACCGGGCCGAACAGACCGGAACGTCGGTCCGCGGCGACGTCGTCTAGTAGTCATCAACTCGTTGTCGGCGACGGCGACTCGGTCGGAACCGTCTACTGGCGTTTTCAGGAGCATAGCGGGAGGTAGATTTGAACCTCGGTCGCTAACGCTCGCTGGTTCAAATCTCCTGAGCTATGTGACCGACCTCGATGGGTCGCGCCGAGACGAGCCTCGGCGCTCAGGAGTTGAGGTCGGCAAAATCATAGCGGGAGGTAGATTTGAACTACCGATCTCCGGGTTATGAGCCCGGCGGAATCTCCTGGCTATCCCATCCCGCTACTACACCAGAATCGACTGACGCGGGTAAGGCTTCTGATTACGGCCCGTCGTTTCGGTACGCTTCGTCGCGAGCTTTTCGTTCCGCTTCCTCTCGACTCATCCGAGGCAGGTCGCGCGTCTCGCGTTGGATAGCGTGATAGAGAACGAACATCCCGCCGACGCTCAACAAGAGAACGAAGATAAATACGACACCAATTGCCATATCGTCAGTTACTGGTTCGGGAGCGGTAATCGTTTCGTAAATGACAATTGGAGTGGATTTTTATCCTGTGGGTACCCACAATCTACCATGAGCCCTCCACCAGACAGCGACCGTGATGGCTGCCCAAAATGCGGTCACTCCGAGACTGAGATGGACTCCATCGCAACCACCGGGTCCGGTCTCTCGAAATTTTTCGACATTCAGAACCGCCAGTTCACCGTCGTCTCGTGTGCCAACTGCGGCTACTCGGAACTCTACAGCGGTCGGTCCAGCGGAAACTTCGTGGACCTCTTTTTGGGCTAAAGAGCGCGGCTTCCGCCGCGAACTGGCCTATTGAGACGGGACTAGCCAGTGACATCCGACATCCCCAGTCACGAGTGGATACTCTGACTCTCCCTCGTTCCGTCTCTGTCACTCGGTCTTCATCCACTTCTCTCCCCACTCGCGGATATCATCGAATGCGGGAAGCAGCTCTTCACCCTTCAGTGTGAGTGAGTAGTAGACCGCCACGGGACTCCCCTCCTCGACTTCTCGTTCGACGTACCCCATCTCCTGAAGGTCATCCAGCACGCGCGAGAGCGTCTGTGAGTTCGCGTTCGTCGCTCGTTTGAGTTCGTTGAACCGGAGGTCTCCCTCGCGGAGGACGTGGATAACCGTCATCCGCCACCGTGAGCCGACCTCTTCGAGCGTCTTGATAACCGGGCAGTTCGAATATTTTTCTTCGAGGTTCTGTTGCGGTGACATCAGCGTGACTTGGTCATCCCTACGTTCGCAAACCTATATCAAAATCACGCTCCAACACCTGGTGTGAAAATATGACCACTCACTCGCAAGCGGTTCGGCGACAGTGACGAATCCCGGCCGGTACACAGTCCCAACCAACGCACAGCCACACTACCCACACAGCCCCAACCAACAATGAACGTACTACTACTCGGTGCAAGCGGCCGAATCGGACGACGAATCGCAGCAGAACTACTCGACCGCGGCCACACGGTGACTGGCGTCTCTCGCAGCGGTGAGATAGACGGAATCGACGATACCAACTTCGAGGCTGTTTCCGGAGATGCGACTGACACAGACGCGGTGGCGGAACTCGCAGCAGACCACGACGCAGTCGCCTCTGCGCTCGGCCCTGCCCAAGGAGACGCTGAATCACTCTTGACGATGACGGACGCAGTCATCGAGGGGCTTCGAGCGGCGGATGTCGAGCGGCTCGTCTGGACGGGCGGCGCGGGTGGACTCCGCGTCGGACCGGACACGAGACTCATCGAGACCGATGGATTCCCGGACGAGTTGGTCCCGATTGCACAGGCACACATCGACGCACTCGAACGCATCCGTGCGGCAGACGACCTCGACTGGTCGTACATCGCGCCCGCAGCGAGTATCGAACCGGGCGAACGAACCGGCGAGTACCGGACTTCTGACGGGCAACTCGTCGTCGACGAAGACGATGAAAGCCACATCTCGATGGAGGACTTCGCAGTCGTGTTCGTAGATGAACTGGAGAACGACGCGGCGATTCGGACGCAACTCGGCGTCGGATACTAGCCCGCTCTCTTACGCACTCGGCTCTACTAACTCAGTAACTCACGTAGTCGGCTCTACTAACTCAGTAACTCACGTAGTCGGCTCTGCTAACTCAGTAACTCCCTAGCCGGCCCTACTAACTACGTACTCGCCCAGAAGAGATATCTCAGATTCACACTCGCCCGGTCGTCACGTCGAACGGGACGACTTCGGCCCGTCGGTACTCACCGTCGCGAATCTGTTGGACGACTTCGCGGCCCATCTGTCGCCACTCGCGCCGAACTGACTCGTACGAATCGTCACCGCTGAGACCCCGTCGAAGGTCCGCCTCGTGACGGTCGAGTCCTTCCCCGGTCGCTTTCTGTGCCGCGCTCCGAACGTCGTACTCGTCGTACGGCGGTTCGACTAGTTTTCGGTGGTGGTAGCGTCGGGTTCCGAGGACCGACAGCCCGGTGTCGGAAAACAGGTCCGTCACGCGCTCGCCGAGTGCCACGTCGGTCCGGACTCCGTCGAGGAAAGCATCCCTGACGCGGCGTTCGAGCGGAACTTCCGAATCGACCGTCGAGTCGACACCGACGGCGGCGTTGTCGGGTTCGACCGTGGCGACGAGGTCGGACGACACGCGGGCGAACTCCGACAGTGCGGCCGCCGGGTCGGGAAGGTTCACGAGAAGCGCCTGACAGACGACGAGGTCGAAACTGTCTTCGGCAAACGGGAGGCGCGTTGCATCGCCAGTGACGACCTCGATTCTCGGACGCTCGGCTGCAACCGAGAGCAAGTCAGTGTCGGCGTCAACGCCGACGACCTCGGCGGTGGATGACTCGGAGAGGACACGCGAAAACTCGCCTGTGCCACACCCAACGTCGAGAATGCGGTCGCGTCCGTCGAGGTCTAAATCGGTGAGGGCGGTGCGCGAGTCGTCCCACATCCCCTCCCGCGTCCGTTGGAGGTACGATTCCGAAAAGCGTCGCACACCCGGATTCGGGCATGGTGAGGCAAAAATCAGTCGGTGTGGTGAACGCAGAAGGGCACCAGTTAGTCGCTTCGTCGAGCACGGACAGCGGCAGCGGCCAGCGCAAACATCGCTGCCAAGAGACCGAATCCGGGAGCACTCGTCGAAGTCGAAGCCGTGACAGTACTCGTCTGCGATTGCTTGGGTGAGGGCCGTCCTGTCGTCGTTTCCGTGGACGTCGCTTTCGGGGATGCCGTTTCGCTGGTCGAAGCCTCGATAGCCACGACGACACCCGCGTGGTCCGACGGCCACCGGTCGCCACCCGAGGTTTCTATTCGAACGTCCTCGCTGTAGGCGAAGCGAGCGGGTTCGGACGCTTCGAGTCCGCGTACGAAGACGTGGTCGACCGTTCTAGTCAGTTCGCCACTGGTTAGGTCACCGCTCCAACAGCATGTCGGTCCAACGTCCGAAGTCACTGGTTCGAAAGCTGCTGCAATCCCTTCGTAGGGTTCGTCGCCCGGGGTCGCGTTCATATCACCAGCGAGGGCGAGTGGGCCGTCACGCGCCTCGGCCCAGTTGGTGAGTTCGGTCGCCTGTTCGGTTCGAACCGATTGGCTCGCTCGTTCGAGGTGTGTCGAAGCGAGGGTGAACGCTGACCCGTCAGAGATAGAAACCGTCACGGCGGCGAACCCACGCGAGATTTGAATCGACTCGTCGTCCTCGTCGCCGAGTGACACCTCGAGTGTGGATTCGAAGGTACCACCTTGAAGCTCGGTCGCTTCGATTCCCTCCCGAACGAGGATGGCGTCCCTGTCGTGGAGGCTGACAGTCGTCTGCTCTTCGTCGATGATTCCCGGGAGTGAGACAACTGTCGTCTCGGATACCGCGGCGACGCGGTAGTCGCTATTACCGTCATTGAGTGCTGCCGTCAGTTCGTCGAGGAAATCGACGGTGCCCTCGTCGGCGGCGGAGACCAACGCGGCCTCTTGGAGTGCGATGACGTCAGCCTCGACAGCGACGAGTTCCTCCGCCAGAACAGCCATCCGTCGGGAGACGTTGCTCGCTTCGACGGACTCGTATAGATTGCCGACGACGTGACGTCGCTCCGTTTCGTCGTCCGTAGATAGAAATGGCGCGAGACTCACGCCGAGACCGAGGTTCAGCG
This sequence comes from Haloferax mediterranei ATCC 33500, assembly GCF_000306765.2. Taxonomy (NCBI): domain Archaea; kingdom Methanobacteriati; phylum Methanobacteriota; class Halobacteria; order Halobacteriales; family Haloferacaceae; genus Haloferax; species Haloferax mediterranei. The sequence continues at coordinate 518,229 of NC_017941.2, read as the reverse complement.
TGGCAACTCGCGCGTTCACCGACGACTCAGCACGCGCTGTACCAGCGACGGCGGCGGTCAGGGGAACTGCCGCAGCACGACGGAGGACGGTACGTCGAGTCCAGCGAGAGTGAGTGTCGTGGACTTGGGACATTCAGATGACAGTTAGAAAGCGCCCCCGATAACCGTTGTTCGATATATTAGTTATCTATTAATTCTTGTCGGCGCGGAACTCGCGGACGCGCTCGATGTTCCACTCGTAGCTCTTGCCGTTTTCCGTCGGCGTCTCCAGCACGAGCGGGACGTCGTTGTCGACGATGGCATCGTGGTTGATGAACGCGCGCATTCCCTCCTCGCCGATGAGACCCTTGCCGATATGGGCATGTTCGTCCTTGTTGGTGCCGCACTCGTGTTTCGAGTCGTTCAGGTGGACGCACTTGAGGTGCTCCAGTCCGACTTCGGCGTCGAGTTCTTCGAACGTCTCGGCGACACCCTCGGCCGTCGAAAGGTCGTAGCCCGCGGCAAATGCGTGGGCAGTGTCGAGGCAAATATCCAGGTCCTGTTCGGACTCTCCGAGGACGTATCCGAGGTGGGCGAAGTCGCCACCCATCTTCGTGCCCGACCCGGCGTCGGACTCGATGAGGATGGTGACACTGTCAGGGACGTCGATTTCGTCGAGAACGGAGACGGCGTTTTCGAGGCCCTGCTGTTCACCCGCGCCGGTGTGGGCACCGAGGTGGACGTTCACGTAGGGAATGTCGAGTTTGGCCGCGGCGTCGACTTCCTTCTGCATGGAGTCGAGTGATTTCTCGCGCAGGCCGTCTTTCGGCGTACAGAGGTTGACGAGGTACGACGTGTGGATGACCCACGGACCCGCAAGCGACTCAACTGTTCCCTCGCGGAAGGCGTCGGACTCCTCGTCGCCGATGTTGGGGTCCTGCCACACCTGTGGAGAGTGGGTGAATATCTGACCGCAGTTCCCGCCGACGTCGACTTGGTTTCCGACCGCATTGTCGACGCCACCGGCGATAGAAACGTGTGCTCCAACTCGCATGCCGAACTCCACGCAGTACCCCAACAAAGGGACTTCGGAGTTGGCGGGGCGGCCGGAGTGGGCATTCGAACTGGCAGAGCGACCGGAACAACTGTTTTCTACTTCGAGTTCGGGGTTCGCCGGACCCACTCGTCTGCGCGGTACTTCTCTTCGACGCGAGCGCGCGCGCGTTCCAGTTCGTCATCGGTCCACGACCCCTCCTCGGCGTCGGCGAACTCGGCCAGTGAGTCGGTTACCGCCTCGACGAACGTCTCACGGGACACGTCCGCGAGTTCGTCGATACCGACGACGCGCTCGCGAAACTCGTCGGGGGAGACGCCGTGGCCGTCGTGCACGTCGAGATGCGTCTCGGCATCGACGGAGTACGTGAGCGACCCGTGCTGGACGACGGCATCTCGACGGCGATACTGAGCGTTCCCCGCGATTTTCCGACCCTCGGCGACCATGTCGTGGGCGGGGTGGAGCGCTCGGAGGTAGCACGCGGGGTGCCAGATGACCGGCATGTCGTCGTCGACGAAATCCACGTCGACGCCGACCGAGCGAATCGCATCCAAAATCGGCTCGCACAGGAGGTGATAGCAGTCCATGAGGTCGCCGGGGAGTTCGTCCTTCGGGGCGACGATGGAGTAGGCAATGTCGCCGTAGCGGTCGTGGTAGATGCCACCGCCGCCGGTCGGTCGGCGAGTCACGTCGATGCCCTCGCGCTCGCAGAACTCCCAGTCGACCGTCTCGGGGTCCTGTCCGTACCCGAGCGAGAGGCAACTGGGTTCCCACGAGTAGACGCGAACCGTCCGGGGACCGCCCGCGGCGGCCGTCTCACCCGCGATTTCGTCGAGTGCCATCTGCATTGGACCGGGCCGGATGTCCTCTCGAATCAACCGCCACTCGCGGTCGGCGAGTGCGCCCTCCGAGTCGTTCATACGCTGGATACACACAAGCGGGAAGAAAGCGATTTCGACGCTCGCCGAGAGGACTCCCCAACCGATAGCAAAACAGCAACTGCAACCACCTCGACCGAGCGATTCGATTATACCACGCCGCGGTGACATTCGTCTATGAAATTTCACCGCGTTGCCATCGCCGCGAAAGACCCGATCTCGCTGTGTAAGTTCTACGCCGAGACACTCGGATTCGCACCCGTTCCGGGGTCACAGCGCTCCGTGACCGCTGGCGAGACCACGCTCTGGTTCGAACTCGGCGATACGAACCCCGGTCACCTCGCCTTTACCGTCGATGCGGCTATCGAATCTGTGGTTTCGTGGCTCAACGACCACGACATCGACATCCTCGAAACGGACGAGGGCGAAAGCATCCGCTTCGACTTCATAGAGGCGGATTCAGTGTACTTCGAAGACCCAGAAGGCAACGTCATCGAGTACGTCTGCTACGACGGCCAATCGTCCGGCGAGTTCGACCCGGGAACGGACCTCCGCGGCGCGACGGAAGTCGGGATGACCGTCCCAGACGTGTCTTCGTTTATCGACGACTTGACCGCCGCCCTCGACATCGAACGCTGGGGTGAGTTTGGTGAGGACACCGTAGCGTTCGTCGGCGACAAAGCGGGGCGATTCGTCGTCGCGCCTGCCGGTCGGCCGTGGTATCCAACCGATAGAGAGGCCACCGTCGGCCCGGTGTCCGTGCAGTGCGACGCTGACGGGGCGTTTGACCCGGAAGGGTTGCCGTATCGCGTGAACGTCGACTGACGGGACTTCGAGCTACTGATTCGTGGTTTCGCGTCTATATGCCTCGATATCTTCGATATCCTCTTTGAGATACTCCGGTGCGTCGTCGTGGTCGCGAATCTCCTCGGGCGAAAGCCAGTGAGCAGCGGCCACCTCCTCAGGTGCGCGGGCGTGTGCCTCACCGCCCTCGTACTCGCACAGCGTGACGACGTTGATGCACTGCGTGCCGACGGCCTCGAAGGTCCGACTGAGGACGTACTCGACCGCGCCAACCTCGATGCCAACCTCTTCGTTCAGTTCGCGGCGCGCGGTCGCTTCGATTGGTGCGGTGTGACCCGGTGACTGTTCGACTTTCCCACCGGGAAACGCCAACACCCCGGCGGCGTGTTCTTCCTCTGGCGCGCGCTCGATGAGGAGGTACTTCCCGTCTCGGGCGACTGCCCCTTCGACGTTCACGACGTAGGCGTACTGGTCCATGCGGCCGAGTGGTGACCCCCGCCGAGATATTGGTTTCCATCGCAGACACTCGCGTGGTCTGGAGTCGAAACAGCCGCAGGGGCTTCCAGCAACATGTCGCGTAGGGTCTCGTTTGGATCAACTACCTGCTGCACCTCGATTCTGTATCGCTGTATTTGATTTATCGCGCGCCAATCCACTGACTCGCGGCTCTTTTACGCCTCGCTCACGGAGAGACCCTATGGTACGGAACGTCGCCGGCGTCATGGCCGAACTCGAACCCGAGGACTTCTATCTCCTCTCGGGCGTCGAGCAGGGCATGCGCTTCAGCGAGTGGGTCAACCGCGAGAAACTCCCGAAGAACTCGGGGCTGACCGCGGAAGAAGTCGACTACCGCATCGACCGCTGTATGACCCGCGAACTCGTCGAGCGCAAGACCATCCAGTACGAGGGGTACAAACTCACGGTCGAGGGCTACGACGCGCTCGCCCTCCGAACGTTCGCACAGCGAGACACCATCCAGGGGTTCGGCGCACCCCTCGGCGTCGGCAAGGAAAGCGACGTGTTCGAAGTTCAGTCGTTCAAGCCGCTTGCGCTGAAATTCCACCGCGAGGGCTACACGAACTTCCGCGAGGTCCGCCGCGAGCGCGACTACACCTCCGACAACCACCACGTCTCGTGGCTCTACACCGCCCGCAAGGCGGCCGAACGCGAGTACGAAGCGCTGGAAACCCTCTTCCCGAAGGTGTCGGTCCCCAGACCCGTGGACCACAACCGCCACGCCATCGTCATGTCGAAACTCGACGGCGTCGAACTCGGGAAGTCCCGACTCGAATCCGAACAGGTGACGGGCGTTCTCGGGTTGATTCTCGACGAGATGGCCTCGGCGTACGAAGCCGGGCTCGTCCACGCGGACATGTCGGAGTACAACGTCGCCGTCGGCGAGCAGGGAATCACCATCTTCGACTGGCCACAGGCGGTCCCGACCGACCACGACAACGCTCGTGAACTCCTCGCGCGCGACGTGGAGAACATCGTTGGCTACTTCCGACGCAAGTACCCCGCAGAGATGCCCGACGACGTGGATATCGACGCGCTGTCCGACGCTATCGCCCACAACGAGTTCGAACACGTGGGCGATTTTAGTGCCTGACGCCGGCTTTCCCACTTCTCGCAGTCTTCGGTTTGTTCTCGGTAGTTGCTACTGGATCACAGTCCTCCAGAGATAAACCAGATAGTACGATATAGAATTGGGATACAGACGTTCCAAGTTCGACGGTGGTCTTGATGTGTTATCTATTTCACACTATCGGTGCAATCACAGTTTCAATCGAGGTGAGTAGCTAGTCGGGGCTCAAAGACGTCTTTGAGTCTGGGATATCGCAAACATCCCCTCTCACTATCATCGAGTATGAAACGTAGAACGTTTCTGGCAACGGCTGGCCTCAGCTTGACAACCGCAGCAGCAGGATGCACCTCACAAGCAACTTCGAATGGGTCGTCCGAATCGGATACTGAAACAGCCACCTCAACGCCTGACGAACCGCAGACGGGGACAGACCAAATGCCAGAACGTACGCTCATCGAAACCGGAAATACCGTTGAACGAACCCTCGGGACTGGGTCGCTCGAAGAGCGTGACCTTCGGAGACCCCACTACGTCGCATTTTCGAATCCGACAGACGAGACGCATCAAGGAACAGTGACGATTCTACAGTCCGGCGAGACTGTTCTCGACGAATCGGTGGAACTCGAACCGAATGCGACTATCGCTGCTTCGCTCACGGATCTCGACACGTATACCGCTCGCATGGCAGTTCCTGCGCTGGATGCAACTGAAGGGGTCACCATCGACCCCGGCCAGTTCACCTGTAATATGACTAAAACGACAATTAGCATACAGGGTGACGGTACGCTCGACTCGGTGGGAATCTCGACGCGTATGGCATGCCCGGGCGTCGTCACCGAACACGTTGCTACCGATGAATCTGCCTCACACACACTCGGCGACGACCCAGTTCCCGCAGACACGGGGAAGGGCATCCACAGTCTCCTCCTCCGGAACCCTTCAGACGAGACGTGGACGACCCAATTGCTTGTCGAGAGAGACTCAACAACGCAATTCGATGGTATCTACACGGTCGAACCCAACGGAACGGTGCTTCTCACCCTCAGCGAGAGCGGGACATATTCCCTCTCGATGGGTGTTTTCGAAACAGAGACGGTTGTGACTGAACAGATTACTCCCGAAAACTTCGACTGTAACCAGTCCTCGACGCGGGCAGTCATCGACTCCGAAGGAGAACTTTCAGCAAGTACAGTCTCGACCCAAATGGGGTGTGAGGTAGATACGAATACAACGAACGAATCGTCTTCACAAAACTGAACCACTTGACGGCGTCTGTCGTCGTTTCGTCCACAGTCGCGGTCGTCGTATCGAGTCGGTCTATGTTCTCTTCGGTTACGTTGTCATTGACCAGCGGTAACCTCCACTTGTTTGTCCACGTCGAACCCGTAGCCGCTTTCCTTCCACACCGGTCGCACGAGCCTTAGTGTTTTCCGGCACACTGAGTCCGGTTGTGAACAGGGTTAGTGGCACGTTCAACTGGACAACGTCACGACACAACCGGTGGACGAACGAACATCCGTATTCCCCCGGTGAGAAGACGAGGGCTCGCCTCCCAGACATCCATAGTACCGGAGTGAGCCACAACGTAGCCCCAAGTATCATATAGTTTCCAAAAATCGCGTTTGGAAGCGCAGCTTACAAAATATCATTTCAGCTACTCCTTTAGTGACAAGGCATCGTAATGAGTCGTAATGCAGCATCCGAGCGAACCGCACGTTGTCGCCCTCTGCGGAAGCCTTCGCGACCAAAGCAAGACACGAATCGCCCTCAGAGAGGTACTCACGGCCGCAAACGACGCAGGAGCCTCGACAGAACTCGTTGATTTACGCGACTACGAGTTACCGGCGCTGAACGCTGTCGATTCCGACGTGCCGGATTCGCAACGACTCCAAGAGACCGTCAGCAACGCGGACAGCATCGTCCTCGGGACGCCTAACTACCACGGGTCGTATTCGGGCGTGCTGAAGAACGCACTCGATTACTGTGGCCGCGACGAGTTTTCCGAGACGGTTGTCGGATTGCTAGAAGTGGCTGCGGGACAGTTCCCGGGGACCGCACTTGTTCATCTCCGGACGGTCTGTCGGACACTCAACGCATGGACGCTTCCGACGGAGGTTGCAATCCCCAACTCGCACACGATGGTTACCGAAGCGGGTATCCGAGATCAGGAGTTGTCGGAACGAACCGCCCGTTTGGGGCGTGAACTTGCCCGGTATGCGGGCATGCCTCGATACCCGGAACTAGTCGAGCAACGAAACGAGCGGACAGTGGCGGGGGCGCAAAATGACTAACCATTCCACCGCAGACGGTACTCGGTCACCCGGGGGTGAGATGGACGCTATTCGCGTCCACGAGTACGGTAACGAGGATGTCTTGCGTCTCGAACAGGTTCCCCGACCAGAACCCGACGACGACGAGTTACTCGTCCGGGTTCGCGCTGCCGGGGTGAACCCAATCGACTGGATGGTTCGAGAAGGCTACGTCGACGACGCGCTCGCCCCGTCGCTTCCGTACATTCCCGGCTGGGACTTCTCGGGTGTCGTCGAGGCGGTCGGGGCCGAGCGTTCGGCGTTCGAAGTCGGCGACGAGGTGTTCGGACTCGTTCGAATGCCCGACCCCGGAAACACGTACGCCGAGTACGCGACAGCCCCGGTGGAGGACGTTATTCTGAAACCGGAAACGCTCTCCCACCGAGAGGCTGCGGCGGTCCCGATGGTTGCACTAACAGCCTGGCACGCACTCTTCGAGGAAGGTGAGTTACAGGCTGGCGAGCGGGTGCTCATCCACGCTGCTGCGGGTGGCGTCGGCCACATGGCGGTTCAATTCGCGAACCACGTCGGAGCACACGTCATCGGAACCGCATCCGGACGGAACGAGGAGTTTCTTAAGGGTCTCGGTGTCGACGAGTTCGTCGACTACCGGGAACAGCAGTTCGAAGATGAGGTTCACGACGTTGACGTCGTCCTCGACGCAGTCGGCGGCGACACACTCGAACGGTCGATTTCGGTCCTGAAGCGCGGTGGCCGCCTCGTCACGCTCCCGGAACCACCGTCGGAAGACATCATCGAGAAAACTCGTGCCGACCGGGACGCGACAGTTCACTGGTTCAGCGTCGAACCGGACACAACGACGCTTTCTGAGGTACGAACCCTGCTTGAGGACGGCCAAGTTCAGGTGACAGTCAGCGACGTGTGGCCGCTTTCGGAGGCTCGCGCTGCCCAGAGGGAAAGCCAACGCGGGCACGTCCGCGGTAAACTCGTCTTGGAGATTTGAGGTCTGCGAGGAATCTCCGGATGAGACCCGGATGGGCAGAATATTACTGCGTTAAAAATGAGAGTACCACCCTCGAAACTCCGGAGGAATCAAGACTCATGTTTGCCAACCCGACATTATGTCCCTTGATTGGAACGATATCACACACATCACAAAAGTCGATCCGGCGGAACCGTTACCGCAGGACCTGGAGATTCTTTCCCAGACGGACTTAGTCATCGTCGGGGGCTCTGACGGCGTAACGCAGGAGAATTCACTCGACGCGATTGAACGAGTTCAAAATCAGTTTCCGGACCTCCCGGTGTTTCAGGAACCCTACGGCTCGGACCACGTCTCGTCGGAGACGATGGATGCCGTCGATTATCTCTCCGTCCCTGCCGTCTACAACGGCGACCGCGACAATTTCGTCGCAAAGCACGTAGATTTCTTCACCGAAGTCGGGAGCAAGCCCGAAGAGGTGGTCGGAACCGGACTCCCAATCGTCGGCGACGTCATCGCCTCACGAGGGCGCGATGCCATCGCGTCGGCCGCGGAGAAGATACTAGGCGAGGGTTACGTGATTCAGAACCTCGATTCGAAGGCGGCCACTGTCTCCGGGGTTGACAAACGCTACAGTCCCGACGAAGTTGCGGGTGCAGCGCTGGCGACCGAATCCTTCTACGGTTTCCCTATCTTTTATATCGAATACTCCGGCGTCTACGGCGGTCCCGAAGACGTGGAAGCGGCGGCAAAATACCTCGACGAGACGGCGTTACTCTACGGTGGCGGCATCCGGAGCAATCGACAGACCAGAGAGATTCTCGACGCCGGTGCCGACGCCATCGTCGTCGGCGACTGTTTCCACGACGACCCCGAGCAGTATCTGCAGACGATTCCCTGACTCTGGTCGTAGCCATCTCTCAGCGGGGGAGCCGAGATTACTCTACAGACTCGAACCGAACCGTATCGGCTTCGAAGTCCTCGACGAACGCGCCGGGGCCGCCGACGCTGTACGTTCCGTCTTCTGTCTCGACGACGAGCGCGTTTTCGACCGGGAACGAGTTGTTCGCGGGTTCGAGCAGTCCCTGTCGGATGTCCACGACGCGGCCGTTGAGTTCGGTCGGACCGCTGGTGTGGACCATCCGCCCAGAGACAGTCACAGTCAGGTCGATACCGGCACGGCGGCAGAGCGCGGCCTGCAAGACGGCGTGGCGGAAGTTGTGGTACGTCGTCGGAAGCGGGTCCGGTTCGACCGTGTAGGCCTCGGCGGCCATCGGCCAGTAGTTACCGAAGAACGAACCGACGATGACTGGGCCGAGGTGGGGTTGGGCAAAGACGATTGCCTGCGACTCGGAATTCGACCGAGCGACCATCTCGCCGGGTGCGATGAGGCCGGTCCGCGCGTCGACGGTAAGCATCATCGGCATCGGTTCGTGCCAGACGCGCACGAGCGACGCCACCCCGTCGACCTCGAGGTCGTCGTGCGGTTCGACACCGCTGACGACGAGCGAAATGAGAACGCCCCGCTCGCGGGCGGTGCGTAACTCGTCGGCGACTTCGTCGAGCACGTCGTAGGGGAGCGACAGCGTGATTTCGGACTCCGCCCGTTCGATGAGTTCGGCGATGCGCTTGAGTACCGTCACCCGTGATTTGATGACCTCGAATCGGTCTTCGTCACGGGCGGTGGCCGTGTATCGCTCTTCGAGCGCTGGCCGCATCGACTCGACGCTCTCGGAAAGCGACTCGATGACTTCGAGCGGCGGCAGAGGACGAATCGTCGTCGGAACGACGTGGTCGTTAACCTCCACGAAACCTCGCTCTTCGAGTTCGTTGCTCACACTGTAGACGTAGCGCTTGGAGACACCTGCCGCGTCGGCGATTTGGCTCGCCTTCGCCTCCCCGAGTTCGAGGAGCGTCAGATACGTGTCGACGACCTTCTCTGAGAGTCCGAACTGCTCGAGAAGGTCGGCGAGTTCCCGGTCGTCCATGGTCAGATTGTCATCGACCACGGTACTTAATCACTCGACTCGGAAGCGGTTCGAAGCACGCCCACGGCGGAGATGGCGCTTCGACGGTTCGTCCGACTGCTGCGACTCGGAGCGAGTCGGGATAGTTCATGTCACACGTCAGGGGACGACAATAGATATCCGCCGACGCGTTCTGAAAGTGTGAAGGAACATTACACCAAGATTATTATCTGCGGGGAACCCACGACTCAACAATGCAATTACGCGATGCACTGGCCGACTACAAACGGCACGCAGAACACCCGACTCGCTTTCCAGGCGAGAGACGAACGACGAGCGGCCTGTTTTCGGGACTCGGCGAGCGACTGGTTCACGTCGAAACCGACGGGTCGCTCCGTGATTTCGGCTATCCGATTTCGGGTCTCTGGGGTATCGAACGCTCGCGGTTCGGAATTCGACCGACCGGCGAGGGCGACGGTGCCGATATCGTTTGGTTCGACGACAGCGCAACGCAGTCCTACACCGACGACGGCGCGCTCGTCGTCACCGAACACGAGACGACCTACGGCGACGTCACCCAGTACGACCTCACCGTCGACGACGCTCACGTGACGCGATTCGAGACCGATGCCGACGTCGAACTCGTCGCGTTCGTCCACTTCCAACCGGACGGCCGCGACACGCTCGTTGGCCAGCTATACCATGGTGATACCGTCGAGACGTACCACGCCGAAGAACACGACTTCCTCGCGTCGGACCCAGCGTTCGAGCACGTCGAAGGCCGCATTCCCGAGCAGTTCGACGAATTACTCTCCGAGGGCGAGGTCGAACTTCCACGGCCTCTCTCCGACGACCGATACGAAGAGGGCCAACTGAGCGGCGCAGTCGTCGGGACCGTCCCCTTTGCGGGCGGGTCGGCCACTGTCGGCCACCTCCTCACTGACGACACCGAGACGAGTCGAAAAGACGCGCTCGATACCGTGCGCGACCTCGTAACGCTCGGCCACGACGACCTGCGCGCCCGCGCCGCCGAACAGGTTGAGGGGACGGTTCCCGACCACGACGAGGCGGGCGCGATGCGCGACGATATTCGCGTGCTCTCGCTTCTTTCCGGGTCGCTCGGCCTCCGCATCGCCGGTCCCGATTTCGACCCGTACTACGCCTACTCCGGCGGTTACGGCTACACGTGGTTCCGCGACGACGCCGAAATCTCGAAATTCCTCTTCGAGTCCGACGAGAAACTCGGTCTCGGCCTCGATGCGTGGCACGAGCGAAGTGCGCGCGCCTACTGCCGTACCCAGCGCGCGGATGGCTCGTGGCCCCACCGCGTCTGGCCGTTCGACGGGTCGCTCGCGCCCGGATGGGCTAACGCCCGCCTCGAATCGGGCGACGACGCCGATTATCAGGCTGACCAGACGGGGAGCGTCATCGCCTTCCTCGCGACCTACTACGGCCACTGCGACGACGCCGACCTCCGCGCCGACATCGAAGAGACGCTCTCGCTCGCCCTCGACAGCCTCGACGAGACCCTCGACGACGACGGTCTCCCGGTCAACTGCCAGAACGCGTGGGAGAACATGACCGGTCGGTTCAGCCACACCACCGCGACGTTCCTCGAAGCGTACGCCGCGCTCGCCCTGTCCGACCTCGACGACGACCTGACGGACCGCGCCGCCGACCGCGCACACGAAGTCCACGACGGTGTCGACCGCCTGTGGAGCGACGACCGCGAGTGCTACGCGCTCCGCCTCGAAGACGGCGAACTGGACGACCGCTACGATTCTGCTGCCCTTGCGCTCGTGTCCGCCCATCGGACCTACGACCAACTCGAACCTGTCGGCGACGACCGCCTCGACCGCCTCGTCGCCCACGTCGAATCCGTCTTCGACGGTCTCTGGCACGACCCCGACGAGAGCGACGTAAAGGGACTCGTCCGCTTCGAAGGTGACGACTGGCGGATGCGCGAACAGTCCTCGGAGAAGATTTGGACCGTCTCGACCGCGTGGGGCGCGAACGCTGGCATCGAACTCGCCGGACTGCTCGCGGCCCACGACGACGACCGAAGCGCGGCCTTCGTCGAGAAAGGACAATCGCTTCTCGACCTCGTCCTACCGGACGGCCCGCTCAGCACCGAGAATGGCTATCTCGCAGAGCAGTTCTTCGACGACGGAACGCCCGACAGCGCGACCCCGCTCGGCTGGCCGCACGCGCTTCGGTTGGCGACGCTCGCGACGCTGGCCGACGAGTCACTCGCGGGTTCGGCGGTGCTAGAGTAACGGGACCACACCGGAGTAACGGGCTGACCCCGAGAACGACAGCCGAAAAGGCGAACCAGAACTGAAACCGAAAGCGCGAACAAAAACTTCGAACGACTTCTTCACGCGGATACGACAGCGGAGGCAGTTACTGCGTTGGGGGCAGTTACTGCGTTGGGGGCAGTTACTGCGTCGAGGTTAGTTTACTGTACTGGGGTCGCGCGCTGCTTCGACTCGCGGTGTTTGAGCGATTCGCCGGTCTTGGGGTGGAACACGTGAAGGTCGGACTCGTCGAAGGTGATACTGATTGTCTCGTCCGTTTCAGGCTCGATGTCCGAGTCGACGCGGGCGATGAAGTCGGGGGCGATGTCGAGGTGCAGATAGTTGTCGGAGCCGATGGGTTCGACGACGCCGACCGTCGAATCGATGAGATTCGAGCCGTCCGACGCCGGGGTAACGTCTTCGGGGCGTATACCGATTCGAACCTCGGTCTCGTGTGTGGTCTCCCGGAGGTCCGCGGAGAACGACTCGGACAGCCGGTACGAAAACGAGCTATCGTCGTTGACGAGGACCACGTGGTTCCCCTCGCGTTCGACCGACACGTCGAGGAAGTTCATACTCGGCGAGCCGACGAAGCCGCCGACGAACTCGTTTGCGGGGTTTTCGTACACGTCCTTGGGTCGGCCGACCTGCTGGAGTTTACCGTCTTTCAGGATGACGATGCGGTCGCCCATCGTCATCGCCTCTTCCTGGTCGTGGGTGACGTACAGCGAGGTGATACCGAGGTCGTTCTGGAGGCGCTGAATCTCCGTCCGCATCGTCGTCCGGAGCTTCGCGTCGAGGTTCGAAAGCGGTTCGTCGAAGAGGAACACGTCGGGTTCGCGGACGATGGCGCGGCCGAGCGCGACGCGCTGTTTCTGCCCGCCGGAGAGTTCGTCGGGTTTGTCGTCGAGTAGTTCTTCGATGCCCATCATCTGTGCCGTCTCGCGGACGCGCTCGCGACGCTCTGCTTTCGAGAGGTCGGTGCTCATCCGCAGCCCGAACGCCATGTTCTCCATGACGGTCTTGTGCGGGTACAGCGCGTAGTTCTGGAACACCATCGCCACGTCTCGCGTGCGGGCGTGCTGGTCCGTCACATCCTCGTCGCCAACGAGGATACGACCGCTCGTGGGCGATTCCAACCCCGAAACCATGCGGAGCGTCGTCGACTTCCCGCACCCCGACGGGCCGACGACGGTGATGAACTCACCGTCTTCGACCGCAACCGAGAGGTCGTCAACGGCAACGATTCGGCCGTTGTCGAACTCCTTTCTGAGTGTATCGAGCGTAATAGTCGCCATTGTATCCATGGCTCGGTGTGGCACAGTATAGTTCTTCCCCTATCCTTCGAATGTATGAAGCACAATTTCGTAGTAGTTTTGCATCGTGGGTACAGACCGTAATGACGCGTCTGAACGAGAGAGCACGTCCCTGTCCGGGGACCCAGACGCACTTCTGGCACAATTTTTCGCACACTGGCCGACCGCGTTTCGAGCGCACGAGCGCGACCGAAGACGTCAATCGAGGATGAATGATTATGTCTTATTCGAATGATTTAATATGTGAACAACTTATTCCTCATCTATTCACACCATGCCACTGAATCGCAGAACCTTACTGAAGAACCTCGGTGCGGCCGGCACGGTTGCCGCGCTCGCGGGTTGCGTTGGCGTCCAAGAGAGTTCCACCAACCAGTCGGGCGGCGATTCCGACGGTTCGGGCGACGAAAACACCGACAGCAGTACCGGCGAGACGTCCGAATCCGAACCCGTTGGGACAGCCTCGGTCTGGTACTCGCTTCCCGAACCAGAGATTCCCGGCCGGAAGTCGGCCCTCGAACAGTTCAACGAAGCGTCGGACCATACGGTGAAGGGCTCGGACATCTCCGACATGCGCAAGAAGACGACGAGCGCGATTCCCGCCGGGCAGGGTCCGCAGTCGTTCGAGTGGGCGCACGACTGGGCCGGTGACTACTACCAGCGCGGGTTCGTCGTCGACCAGAGCGACCAGGTCGACGTTGACCTCGACGTGTTCACGGGTGCCGCCCGCGAGGCAATCCAGTTCGACGGCAACCTCGTCGGCCTCCCGCACGACGCGGAGACGGTCGCTCTCGTCTACAACAAGGACATCGTCGACGAACCGCCGGAAACGGTTGCCGACATGGTCTCCGTGATGGAGGAGTTCCACGACCCCGAAACGAACAACTACGGGCTGGGGCTGCCCTTCGCAGACGGGTACTTCCTCAGCGCGTGGGCCCACGCCTTCGGCGGGTACTACTTCGACGACTCGGCGGACGAGCGAATTGGCGTCGCGCTCCCCGAGACGATTAAAGGCGTCCAGTTTACTGTCGACAACTTCGTGCCGTACATGCCGAACGACCCGGCGTACGAACCGCAGGCGGCCGCCTTCGCCGAAGGAAACGCCGCGTTCGCAATCAACGGGCCGTGGTACCTCTCAACGCTCAACGAGAAGGGTATCGACTACGGTGTGGCCAAGTTACCCTCTCCCGAGGGCGGCGAGCCAAAGCCGTTCACGGGCATCACGATGTGGTACTTCGCCAAGGCGATGGAAGAAGGCGGTGCCGACGCCGCCGCCAGTCGGTCGTTCATCGAGTGGTTCGCCACCAGCGAGGACCTCGCGCTGAAGGCGGCCCAGGAACAGGGCAGCATCCCGGTCCTCAAGAGCCTCGTCGAGAGCGGCGACCTCCCGGAGCACGTTCAGGGCTTCTCGGAGGCCGTCCAGCAGGGGCAACCGATGCCGACCCACCCGGACATGGGGAAGGTGTGGGACCCGGTCAAGGCCGCGCTCACGAAGGCGTTCAACGGCAAAGACGTCGAGAAGGCAATGAAGACTGCCGACGAAGAAATTCGCAGCAACCTCGAATAACGAGCTACATCAATGAGCACCGCATCACGTGTCGCCCGCCGCGTTGAGGACGTCCCGTTTCTCGACAAGCGAGACGTTTCGCTCCTCTTCGTTCTGCCGGGGCTGTTCGTCTTTTCGGCGTTCATGCTGTTTCCGGTCGTCTACCTCATCGGTATCTCGTTTACCGATGCGGCACCGGCGAACCTGTTCGCTGGAGAGGGTGCGTTTTCCGTCCTGACGTTCGGCGAGGCGACGTTCATCGGCATCGAGAACTACGCGGACGTGCTGTTCGGCGGCACGTTCAGCATCGTCCTGTTCGGCCACACCATCGCAACGCTCCCGATTAACGGCCAGTTCTGGAACTCGTTCGGCGTTACGTGGCTGTTCGTCGCAACAAGCGTTACGCTGAAGATTGCGTTTAGCTTGGCGCTCGCACTCGTCGTGACCAACGAGCGCGTCCGCGGAAAGCGCATCATGCGTTCTCTCATCATCCTTCCGATGGGGTTGCCGTCTATCTTCACCATCACCGTCTGGCGCGGCATCTTCAGCTCCGCGGAGTTCGGACTGGCGAATCAAATCCTGACGATATTCGGACTCGAAACCGTGTCGTGGCTCAGCGAGCGATGGCTGGCGTTCGCCGCCTACAACGTCACCGAGATGTGGTTAGCGTACCCGTTCATGGTCATCATCACCGTGAGCGCGCTTCAGGACGTTCCTGACGAACTCCACGAAGCGGCGATGGTCGACGGCGCGAGTTACTTCTCGCGGTTCTTCCACGTCACGTTGCCGTCCATCAAACGGCCCGTGTTCTTCGCGTCCATCCTGACCGCGGCAGCGTCGTTCCAGCAGTTCCTCATCCCGTTCGTGTTCAACGAGGGCGGACCGGCGCGCCAAAACGAACTCATCGTCGTCTACGGCTACCGGGAAGCCCTCTCGTTCGCCGAGTACGGGCGCGGGGCGGCGATTAGCATCATCGCGCTGTTGTTCATCGGCGCGTTCATGTGGCTGAACGTCAAGCGCGGCCGACTCGCAGACGGGGTGAACGACGCGTGAGCCTCCTCGATACCATCGGGCAAAAGCTGAAAGACGACGCCCAAACGGTAGCGATGGCTCCGGTGGAGGCAGTTCGAGACATCCGGTATACGGCTGTGGCCATCCAGCGCGGCGAAGTGTCGCCGATGGAACCGCTGAAGACGGCCGGTGCGACGCTCGGAGCGTTAATACTGGTCTGTCTGCTCTTGTTCCCGATTTACTGGATTCTCATCGCAGCGCTGTCGGGAACCGGCGGTTCGATATACTCTTCGAGCGGGCTGAAGCTCTTCCCGGAGGCACCGTCGTTAGTGCCGTTCCTCTGGGTTATCGGCGACCTCATCGTGCAGGGCTACGACATCGTCGTCGATATCCCGGTGACGAACGTCGCCCTCGTGTTCAGCACACCGCAGATTACGCTGCTCGACGTGAGCGCGATTCAACCGGGAACGGTCGGCCGGGTTGCCTTCGGCTCGTTCGAGTTGTTCCCCGGGTTCGCGGTCGAACCAATCGAGAATCCGTCGGCGTTCAAGTCGTTCTTCTGGAACAGTCTGACAGTGGCGATTCCGACGGTCATCATCGCGATGTCGCTCATCGTGCCGGCCGCGTACGCGCTGTCGCGCCGCGAGTTCATCTTCCGTCGGAAGATTCTGTTCGTCTACGTCCTGTTGACGCAGGTCGGCGGCGGACTCGGAATCGCGCTCCTCATCGGACTGTACACCGTGTACGTCCAACTCGGCATCAACGACAGCAAACTCGCGCTGGCGGTGTACTACGCGGCGACGGCGGTTCCGTTCAACACGTGGCTCTTGAAGACCTACATGGACGGAATTCCCGTCTCCTACGAGGAGGCCGCAGTCGTCGACGGCGCGCCACCGTGGCGAGTCGTCGTCGAGGTCATTCTCCCGCTCTCGACGGCGGGACTCGCGACGGTGTTTATCTTCACCTTCCTCACTGGGTGGACGGAGTTCGTCGTCGCACAAACGCTCCTCGGGACGGACAACTACACGCTCCCCGTCGGGCTGTACTCGCTCATCAGCGAGTACTCGATTCCGTGGGCGCGCTTCTCGGCGTTCGCCCTCACGTTCGCCTCCCCCATCATGCTCGTGTACCTCTTCGCACAGCGGTACATCGAAGGTGGGCTGTCGTTCGGCGGCGTCGAAGGCTAAGCCGAAACGCGCTCGGTGGTGTTCTTTTATATTTTTATTAAGATTAATAGAAATATCTCTTATTTGGCTTAAACCAATATATCTAGAACTAGAAGATAATTATTTGTGATGAGATACTTATTCACACACTATGTCATTCGACAGGCGAACGTTCCTGAAAGGACTCGGATTGAGCGCAATCGGTCTCGCCGGAGGTACCGGCGCCGGAAACGACGACCTCGCATTCGTCTCGCAGGCGGCCGCAGCGACGCCACCTGAACAGACGGTGAACTTCGCAGACGACGTCATTTATCAGCTTATCTCGGACCGGTTCCGAGACGGAAATCCGAACAACAATCCAACGGGCGAACTCGCGAGCGACGACTGTTCGAACCTCCGGAAGTACTGCGGCGGCGACTGGCAGGGCATCATCGACAAGATTCAAAGCGGCTATCTGACCGACCTCGGGGTCTCTGCCGTCTGGATTTCCCCGCCGTTCGAGAACATCACCGCCGTCGACTCGGACATCGGAACCTCCTATCACGGCTACTGGGCGCGCGATTTCACCGACCCGAACGAGTTCTTCGGCGACATGGAGACGTTCAAACAACTCGTAGACGTGGCCCACCAAAACGGCATCAAGGTCGTCATCGACTTCGTTCCGAATCACACCTCGCCGTCGACTTCCGACGGTGAACTCGAAGACGGGGCCCTCTACGACAACGGGAGCTACGTCGCCGCCTACAACGACGACCCCAAGAGCTATTTTCACCACAACGGCGGCACCGACTATTCGAGCTACGAGGACCAGATTTACCGCAACCTCTACAATCTCGCCGACTTCGACCACCACGAGGCGTACATCGACCAGTACCTGAAAGACGCCATCAAGCAGTGGTTGGACGCGGGAATCGACGGTATCCGCGTCGACGCGGTTGCGCACATGCCGCCGAAGTGGCAAAAGACGCTCGTCGATACCATCTACGACCACCGGCCGGTGTTCACCTTCGGCGAGTGGTTCCTCGGCGCAGACCAGTCGAATCCGCGGTACTACGAGTTCTCGAACGACAGCGGCATGAGCCTCCTCGATTTTCGATTCGGACAGGAGATTCGACAGGTCCTCCGCGACTTCACCGACGACTGGTACGGATTCAGGGATATGCTCCAAGAGACCGAATCGGAACACGACCAGGTCATCGACCAGGTGCCCTTCATCGACAACCACGATATGCCCCGGTTCACCGTCGCCGACGGCGACACGCGGAACACCGACATGGCGCTCGCGGTCCTTCTGACCTCGCGCGGGACGCCCGCGGTGTACTACGGAACCGAGCAGTACCTCACCGGCGGCAACGACCCCGACAACCGAAAGCCCATGCCGTCGTTCGACACGACGACGACCGCGTACAAGGTCATCCAGGCGCTCACTAGCCTCCGGTCGTCGAACCCGGCGCTCGCCTACGGCGACACCGAAGAACGGTGGATAAACTCGGACGTCTTCGTCTACGAGCGCGAATTCGGGGACAACGTCGTCCTCGTCGCCATCAACCGGAGTCTCGACTGGTACGACGTCTCCGGTCTCCAAACGTCGCTTCCGGAGGGAACCTACGACGACGCCCTCGGCGGCACGCTCGATGGCTTCTCTACGACCGTCAACACCGACGGCTCGATAGATACCTTCTCGGTCGGTCCGCAGACCGTCTGCGTCTGGGAGCACACCGGAACCACGGCCGAACCTGCTCTCGGCCACGTCGGCCCGACGATGGGACAGCCCGGCCACACCGTCGTCCTCAGCGGCGACGGCTTCGGCAGCACCGAGGGGTCGGTCGAGTTCGGCACGACCAGCGCATCCATCACCTCGTGGTCGAACACGGAAATCGAAGCGACCGTTCCCGCCGTCTCGGGCGGCTACTACGACGTGACGGTCACGGACGCAAACGGTGCCCAGAGCGACCCGTTCTCGGGCTACGAGGTGCTCTCGGGCGACCAAATCTCGGCTCGGTTCGTCGTCAACGACGCGACGACGGACGTGGGCGAGAACGTCTACGTCGTCGGCAACGTCCACGAACTGGGTGACTGGGACACCGACCGCGCCGTGGGACCGTTCTTCAATCAGGTCGTCCACGAGTACCCGAACTGGTACTACGACGTGAACCTTCCCGCGGGGACGGACATCGAGTTCAAATTCGTCAAAATCGCCAGCGACGGAACCGTCACGTGGGAGTCGGGGTCGAACCGACAGTACACCACGCCGACGGACTCGACCGGCGAGTACAGTGGGACGTGGAAGTGAAAAGTCGGACGATTGGGTCGGCCTAAGAGACTACCGCGGGACCGACCGCGTCGTCTCGACGACCGACCCATTTTCATCCACGACGACCCGAAGCGTCTCGTCGCCCTGTTGAATCGGCACCGAGACTGAAAACGGGTCCTCCGAGACGACGGCCACGTCGCTGTCGTCGATGCAGAAGTCAAACTCCCAGAACGGGCGGTCGTCGGGACTCGTTCCGTGGTCCGCGAGAAAGGAGACGACGGCCGGGTCGGTCAAGAGTCGGAGGCCAATCGTCGTTGCGATGGACGCGCCGCAATCGCGGCAGTCGCTCACCGCCGGATAGTCGAGGTGATGGTGCGGTTCGGCCTCGACTCGCGTGGTCATTCGGCCGCGACAGTACGGACAGACGCCTCGGTACGCCAGCGTGAAATCCCGCCAGAGACAGGTCCCGTAGGCTTCGAAGAGCGAGTCGGCGTCTCTGCTCGTCCGCCCGCGCGGGGGGAAGTACCCGTAGTGGACGAGCGTCGAACAGTCGGGGCAGGTGAGTTCGACGTTCTCGTCGGCATACCGGGCGTGAAGCTGGTGTCCGCAGGTCGGACAGGCCGCATCGACGGCACGTTCTTCCGGCGGCGGCGACTCGCCGAATCGTTCGTCGGTCACGATATCGACCGCTTTCGACCCCGCCCCGCGGAGTTCGTAGCCGTCTTCGCGCTTGGTGACGAACCGACCGACGAGTTTGTCGAGGTGGTAGTTGAACCGACCGCTGTCTTCGAATCCCGCCGCCGACTGGAGGTCGACAAAGGACTGTCGCCCACCGTTTCGGAGTGCGACGAGGATAGCGATTCGGTCGGCGTCCGCGAGCGCGCCGATTGCGTCGGCCGCCTGCTCGGCGTCGACGGAGACTGTTCCCTCGTCAGCGTTCATACTCTTTACGCGGGCGCGGCCGAGAAAACATCTTCCGCTCGGGAGACGGCCGCGTCGGACACCTCGCCCGGAAGTCGGCCACAACGGGCCGAACTGAAGAAATCTTCACACGCTCGCACCGCGACGGACACAATCGTCGCATCGGCTGCCGATTTCGAATCTATCGCGGCCGCCACACGGAGAATTGCTGAAAACCCCGTCTCACAAACAGAAGAACCCTTCAGAACAGCTTTATTGAGCAGTATACCGCCCGAATAGGTAATGCATCACCCCGGACCGCCGCGGTTTACGACCGTCGGCGACCCAGTCGAACTTGCACCGCGAAATCCAGACCCGGATTCGACTTTCCGGTGGCAACTCGTCGAAACACCGGATGAGTCAGCTGCGACGCTCTCGGACGCACCCGTAGTTCACCTCGATGCGGACGTTCCGGGCGTCTACGTCGCCGAACTCGACGCCCCCGACGGAATCCACCACGTGACCGTTCGGGTCTTCGCCGACCCGCGCCAGCCAGCGCGCTTTTCGATTACGTCCAGCGAGGTTGAAGAAGACCTCGACGAAATCGAGTCCGCGTCCGTCATCGGGCCGTTCAACGACTTCACGATGGGCGCAGACCGCGTCGAACGCGACGGCGACGAGTGGAGCGTGGACGTTCGACTCCCGCCGGGCGACCACGACGCGATTTTCGCGTTCGACGACGAGTTCGACCCGTACGCAACGGCCGAGGTGACTATCGAGGGTGCAGGCCGACCGAACATCCGGCTGACTGGCCGCACTGAGGGCGACGAAGTCGTCGTCGAGGCGATTGCTCGGCCGGCACCCGACGGGAGAGAACCGTCAGTCGAGTTCTACTTCGACGACCGCGACGACCTCGCCGAATCGGCAGTCGAAATCGATGGCGACCGCGTAGTCGTCGACCACGAGGACCTTCCGAACCTCTCGCGAGTCCATGCTGTCGTCGTGAGCGAGGAACCGCACCCCGACGAGGATGGCGAGACCATCGAACGCGCGAGTATCGCCGACACGCTCGAAATCCGTGCCGACGGGGAGGCGGTCGACTTCTCGAACCCCGCTGACGGACCGGAGTGGCTGGACGACGCGACGATGTACCAGATATTCGTCCGCGAGTTCGCCGGTGAAACCGTCGAGACGACGTTCACCGAAATCGAGCGCCGGGTGCCCTACATCGAGTCGCTCGGCGTCGACGTGGTGTGGTTCACGCCCGTCTGTGAGAGTCCGACCCGCCACGGCTACCACATCACTGACCTGTTCGACACCGCGACAGACCTCGGTACGCGCGAGGAGTTCGAGTCGCTCGTCGATACACTTCACGACGCCGGCATCACCGTCATCTTCGACCTCGTCATCAACCACACCTCACGGGACCATCCGGCGTTCCAACTCCACCGGGCGGGCGTCGCCGACTACGAGGATTACTACGAGCGCGTCCCGGCCGAACAGGACGCGTCGGGCATCGACTGGGCGGGCGACGACGCACCCGGCATGTACTTCAACTGGGCGCGGATTCCGAACCTCAACTACGACTCGCTGGACGTGCGAGCGTGGATGCTCGACGTAATCGACGAGTGGGTCGACGTCGTCGATGGCTTCCGATGCGACGTGGCGTGGGGCGTCCCCCACGGCTTCTGGAAGGAGGTTCAAGAGCGTGTGAAGGCCGAAAACGACGAGTTCCTGCTCCTCGACGAGACGGTCCCGCGGGACGTTCGATTCCGGGAAAACGAGTTCGACTACCACTACGACACAGACCTGTACGACACGCTCCGCGACATCGGGACCGGTGACGCCCCGGCGTCCGCGCTCTTTGACGCGCTCGTCGAGGCCGAACGCCACGGCTTCCCCGAAGAGGCGGTCCACATGCGCTACGTCGAAAACCACGACGAGACGCGCTATGCGACCGAATGCGAGGAGGGGACCCTCCGTCCCGCCGCAGCGGCGACGTTCACCCTGCCCGGCGTGCCCATGATTTACTACGGCCAAGAACGCGGCGTTCCAGAACAGCGCGGAACGATGCGCTGGCACGACGGCGACGCCGACCTGACCGACTTCCACCGGCGACTCGTCGCCCTCCGAAACGAGCATCCCGCACTACGCTCGAACGACGTGTCGAAAGCGAGCGTCGAAGTCGAATCGGGCGACGCCGACTCGGTCGTCGCCTATCGCCGCGTAGGGGAAGATGAGTCGCTGCTTGTCGTGCTGAACTTCGATTCGTCGCCCGCGACGGTGTCGCTGGAGGCGGACTGTGAGACCGAAGACCTCCTTAGCGAGGTCGACGTGGCAGCCGACTCTATTGCTGAGACGGCGGACACCTGCGTCGAAGTCGCCGACGTGGTCGTCTTGCGGGAGTAAACAATAGGCGATAGGCTAACCGAGACAGAGGCGGGTCAGTCGTCGTCCAAGAGGAACCGCATCGCATCGGGGAACCGGCGCGCCCACGCGTGTTCTCGGTGGACGCCGCCTTCGTCGACGAGGAATTCGACGTCGTCGTATCCCTTCTCGCGCAGTAACTCGACCATGCGCGCTGCGTCGTCGATGTACAACTCACAGCGCTCGGGGTCGTCCATGGACTCGGTGTCGCCCACGTCGACGTAGATGCGAGCGGGAGTGAACGGTTGGGCTTCGACGTACTCGAAGATATCCTCGCCCGACCACCAGAATGCGGGACTCATGGCTCCGAGAAAGCCCACTTTCTCGGGGTACTCGAAGAGCGCGTAGAGGCTGATGAGGCCGCCGAGCGAGGACCCGAGCAGTCCAGTCGACTCCTTTTCGGGTCGCGTCCGAAACGTCTCGTCGACGAGCGGCTTTACCTCCTCGAAGAGGAACGAAAGATAGCTATCGGCACCGCCGCCGCCGAACTCCGGATGCGGGTGGGGCGTGTACTCGACCGTCCGGTCGTCGCCCGCGTTCGGGACGCCGACGACGATTGCGCCGAGGCCCTTGTCGTGCAGTTCGTCCATCGCTCGATGAATGTCCCACGACCCGGAGTAACTGGTCGCCTCGTCGAAGACGTTCTGTCCGTCGTGCATGTAGCACACCGGGTAGGAACGGTCGGATTCGTCGTAATCGGGAGGTAGATAGACGAGAAGGTGACGCTCGAAATCGAGATACGTCGAAGAGAGTTCGTCGGAGATGCGTACGTCGCCGACGACGCTGTACTCGTCGTCGAGGTCGTACGGTCGCCAGTCGATATCGGTGGGCATGCCAGTTCGAATGGCGAGTGGTGAGATAATAGTTCGTAAAATAGACAGGATTGGTGGGCTACACCGCGATTGAGTAGTCCTTCGGCCTGTGGGAATTCACGACACAGTCGCTGTGAATCCGAAGTTCTTAACCCTCCCCTATTGGTAGGTTCGGCAACTCGCTGGCATGCGGGCACGCCAGAGGGCACCCGTCACGTACGGGACGAAATGTGGCCGACGGGGAATTCCCCGTCTGGGGCGGACGCCCCAGAATGGCTGAATCGCAAGCGCCCGCGGTGATATACAATGGCACGAAGCTTCTATTCCCACATCAAGGAAGCGTGGAAGACCCCGAAGGAAGGCAAACTGGCCGAACTCCAGTGGCAGCGAAAACAGGAGTGGCGCAACCAAGGCGCAATCGAGCGCATCGAGCGCCCGACGCGCCTCGACAAGGCTCGTGAACTCGGTTACAAGGCCAAACAGGGTATCGTTGTGGTCCGCGTCTCCGTCCGCAAGGGTGGCGCGCGCAAGCAGCGACACAAGGCTGGCCGCCGTACGAAGCGCCAGGGTGTCAACCGCATCGGTCGCCGCAAGTCCATCCCGCGCATCGCGGAGGAACGCGCCTCGCGCAAGTACCCGAACATGCGTGTGCTGAACTCCTACGGCGTCGGTCAGGACGGCTCCCAGAAGTGGCAAGAGGTCATTCTCGTCGACCCCAACCACCCGGCCATCCAGAACGACGACGACCTCAACTGGATTTGCAACGACGACCACGACGGCCGCGCCTTCCGTGGTCTCACCAACGCGGGCAAGCGCGGTCGCGGTCTGCAGAACCGCGGCAAGGGTACGGAACACATCCGTCCCTCCCTCAGCTCCAGCCGCCGCCGCGGCAAGTAACGCCCCGCGAACTGCACAACCTTCTCTCTTTATCGACCGGTGAGCGACTGCTGACTCGTGAGCGCTAAGCCGACGAGCCCCGGCCCGACGACAGCGACGACGAGTTCGAGAGCGATGGCCACGAGAAGGAGGACGCTGACCCCACAGAATCCGGCAAGACAGGTCGTTGCGCCGTCGAGATGGAGCAGGTGGTCGCCCGTCGTCCCACCGGGTGCGACAAAGATTCCGAACACGACCAGCATCGCGACCGGCCACCCGTACGTCACCTGACGCAGTGCGGTCTCCGAATCGACACCTCGCAGGCGACGAACGAGCGAGCGACCAAGGAAGAGCGGACCCGTCCACAGCACAACGAACGCGGCGACGCCTGAGACGACGAGTGCGGTCGCAACACCCCACAACGAGCCACCGCCCGCGACCGCCCAGGCGACTGCCGTCCCGACGAGGTACAGCAGGCTCACTCCGAGAAGTGAGCGTCGAAGTTCGGCGCTGAACGACCGCGACCCACGACGCCACAAGAGGTGCGCGCCGAGCGCCACGAGCGTCGCGACGCCGGCGGTTACTACGAAGACGAAGACCGGGAGCAGTCCAGTCGGGAGGGCCATACCCAGAACGTCACTGCACTGTCAGAAAATATGGGGTGACTCAGAACGGCGACGCCGGCCCGAGGTCCGCTTCGTCTTCCGACCCTTGTTCGACCGCGCCGTCCCAGTCGTCGAAGCCGCCGCGGAGACTGCTCACGTCGGCGTCGACGTTCTCGTCCAAGATAGAGGCGACCCGTTTCGAACTCTTGCCGACGTAGCACGAGACGACGACTTCGTCGGGCCACTCGCGTTCGAACACCTCGGGACCGAGCGTTGCCGCCGGGAGGTTCTCCGACCCGGGGATGTGTCCGGACGTGTACGACGATGGGTCCCGAATGTCGACAACGGAAACCTCAGTGTCGTCAGCGTCCAGTTTCTCGCGCAGTTCGTCGGGTGTCGTCTCCACGACCATACGCGACGTGACGAGCGAGGCGGGAAAGGCGCGTCGCTTCCGGCGATACGGCCAGCACGCGACCAGCCGTCCCCAGACACGCGGCCCGTGCCGCGGCTTTATTCGGTGGCGATTCCAACCTCGGGATATGACGCTCTCACTCGACGCCACCCAACTCGACCGCTACTCTCGACATATCATCATGGACGAGGTTGGCCCGGAAGGACAGGAGCGACTGCTCACCTCACGGGTCGTCGTCGTCGGTGCGGGAGGGCTTGGAGCGCCGGCTATCCAGTACCTCGCCGCGGTCGGCGTCGGCGAACTCGTCGTTGTCGACGACGACGTAGTCGAGCGAAGCAACCTCCAGCGGCAGATTATCCACCACGACGAGGACGTGGGCGAACCGAAAGCCCAGAGCGCCGCCGCGTTCGTCCGCGGCCTCAACCCGGACGTGAGCGTCGAACCAATCGAAGCGCGGGTGGACAAATCGAACGTCTACGACCTCATCGCCGATGCGGACGTGGTGGTCGACGCTTCCGACAACTTCCCGACGCGCTATCTGCTCAACGACGCCTGCCGATTCGAGGAGATTCCGCTCGTCCACGGCGCGATATACAAGTTCGAGGGACAGGCGACGACGCTCCTGCCCGACGGGCCGTGTTATCGGTGTCTGTTCCCCGAAGCGCCCGAACCGGGGACCGTCCCCGACTGCGCGACGACGGGCGTCCTCGGCGTCCTCCCCGGAACGGTCGGGTGTATTCAGGCGACTGAAGCGGTGAAAGTCATCCTCGAAGCGGGCGAGGTGCTCGATGGGCGATTGCTGTTCTACGACGCGATGGACATGTCGTTCGAGACGGTTCCGTACCGAACGAACCCCGAGTGTCCGGTTTGCGGCGAAGACGGTATCGACACGATTGGAGATATTGAGTACGTCGAGAGTTGCGCGGTCGATCTCGATTGAGTCAGTAAGAGCGAGAAAGCCGATTGAGTGGAGTAGTGTGGAGTGGGGAGGGTGGTGTCAGTTCAGCTATCGGCCGAACTGGAAGCCGCCGACCGTGTCGTCAGTCGAATCAGTATCCGCGTCGGCCTCCGAGTACGACTCGTTTCGTTCGTGGGTAGACACCCGTCCGCCGTCGGTCGCCGCCTGAACGACGTCGAGGTCTTCGACTTCTTCCAAGGCCGCCGCGTCGCCGCCGACGAGTTCGGCCACGCGATTGGCGAGCGCATCGAGTGCGACCGTCTGGTCGGCCGTGGCGTCGGTAATATCGGTCGTCGCCGCTTCGGCGGTGCTCGCGTGGTCCTGTGCCATTTGAATCGTCGTCGTGACCTCTTCGATGTTCGTCGCCTGCGAGTCGGTGGCGCGGGCGACCTCGGTGACGCCGTTTGCGGCCGAGTCGGCCGCGTCGGCGATTTCGGAGAGCGAAGCGAGCACGTCCTCGATTTCGCCCGAGGCGACCTGAATCTGCTCGTGGGACTGCTCGGACGCCATCACCGTCTCGTCGGCCTGTTCTTGAATCTCGGTGATGCTGTTTGCAATCTCCTCTGTGTGCTCGTGGGTCTGGTTAGCGAGTTGTTTGACCTCGTTTGCGACAACCGAGAAGCCCTCGCCAGCCTCGCCCGCGCGGGCCGCCTCGATGTTCGCGTTGAGTGCGAGCAGGTTCGTCCGGTCTGCGACCTCCGCGATGACCTCGACGACCTCCTCGATTGCGCCCATGCGCTGTTGGAGTTCGGTCACGCTGTCGAGCAGTTCGTCGGATATCTCGATGACCTGGTCGGTCGCGGTTCGAATGCTTTGTCCGGCCTCCTGTCCGTTTTCCGCGGCCGCACGCGCCTGGTTCGCCGCCGACGCGACTTCGTCGGACGTCGCCGCGATTTCCTCCATGCTCGCAGAGAGGTCCTGCATCTCCTCGGACCCCTTCGCAAGGAGTTCAGCCTGTTCTGTGACCTGCTCTTCGATGTCGGTTGCGGCGGTTGCCGCGCGCTGAATCGCCGTGCCGAGGTTTGCTGTCGTGTCGTCAACCTCGTTCGCAAGGCGTTCGAAACGCGTCGCCATCTGGTTGATGTCCGAGAGGACAGCCAGCGTCTCGTCTGTGAGGACGTTCCGGTCGTCGCTAAAGGACGCGCGTGCGGAGAGGTCACCGTCGGTGAGACTGCTGATAGTGACCGACACCTCTTCGACGAGTTCCTCGGACGCCCGTTGTTTTTCGACCACGTCGGTTCGGTCGTGAACCGCCTCGACGACGCCGACGAGTTCGTCTCCCTCGAACAGCGGTTGGGCGGTAAAGGCGATGTGTCGGTCCACGCCGTTTCGGTCGGTCATGGTACTGGTATCGCGGTAGAGTGACTGCGCCTCGTCGACGAGTTCGAGGTCGTGCACGTCAGCCGCGGTCGTCGGGTTTTCGAGTACCTTGTCGGCGAGCGTCTTCGCCCGGCGACCGTCCGGGTAGAACAACTCGCTCACGTGCTCCGACCCGAGCGCGTCCGCGGCGGAGACCCCCGTGAGCTTCGAGATGGGTTCGTTCCACGAAATGACGCGATGGTCCGCGTCGAGAACGAACACGGGCATCCCCACACCGTCGAGTAAGTCGCCGACGTGAAGTTGCTCTGCCGCCGCCGCAATCGTCGCACGGTCAGTGTTAGTTTCAGTTGTCTGTCCCCCGCCGTCCGTCCGCGCCCGAGCCCCGACCCCCGGGACCAGCGCCGCAAGTCGCGAAAGCAGGTCCATATGTCCGGAACACGGCCATCGGTGGCATAACCCTACTGTCCGAATTTTCAAATTTGATATTCTTAGCAGCGAACAACACGGGTCGACATGGGAACCCGTCGAACGTCGATTGAGGTGGCAAAAGAAGAGAGAAAAAGAGCGAAGAGTGGAGAGCCGAAGTAGGGGACTGGTTCCGGTAGCGACGCGGTGTGAGAGCGCGTCGTCTACTGGGTATCCATCGTGGAGTCGTCACCGCCGTCGGTGACTGGAGACTCCGGCGATAGCGTGTTTGATTCGTCGGACTGTTCGTTGGTATCTGACTCGAAGGTGTCGTCCGTCATGTTCTCGGCAGCGTCGTGATTAACCGTGAACTCGGAGACAAGTGCCATCAGGCGTTCGGACTGCGAGGCAAGACTGTCCGCACCACTGGAAACCTCGCCGAGCGAGGCAGTCTGTTCTTCGGCGGCCGCGGCCACCGACTCTGCCCGCTCTGCGGTCTCGTCGCTGATGTCGGAGACGCGGTCCATCATAGACGCGACTTCTTCGGTCGATGCGGCCTGTTCGTCGGTCGTGCGACTGATTTCGTCGACGCCGTTTGTCGTCTCGCGAACGTTCTCGACGATGGTGTCGAGGGAGTCGCGCGCGGTCTCGACCGCGTCGACGCCGGATTCGACGGCGTTTCTCGTCTCGCGCATCTCGGCGACCGATTCGGCGGACTTCGTCTGGACTTCGTCGATGGTCTTTTCGATTTCTTCGGCGGAGGATTTCGTCTCGCCCGCGAGGTCCTTCACCTCGTTGGCGACGACCGAGAAGCCCTCGCCGGCCTCGCCAGCGCGGGCCGCCTCGATGTTCGCGTTGAGCGCGAGAATGTTGGTCTGCTCGGCGATGTCGGTGATGAGTTCGACGATGTCGCCGATTTCCTCCATGTCGGCTTCGAGGTCTTCGATTCTGTCGGCCGTTCGGCGGGTCTGCGTCTCGACCTGTCTGATGGTGTCGATGGCGTTTTTCGCCGCGTCGTGGCCGTCTTCACTTGCGCCGAGGGTGTGTTGTGCGGTCTGTTCGAGTTCGGTCGCCGACGAGGCAACCTCCTCGATGGTCGCCGAGAGGTTACTCGTCTCGTTCGTCGTCTGCTGGAGGTTCTCGCGTTGCTCGTGTGCGCCTTCGGCCATGACCTGCGTGGACTCGCTGACCTGTCGGCTGGCGCGCTCGATTTCCTGCGCACTCGCAGTGACTTCCTCGCTGGCGGCCGCGACTGTTTCGGCGAACTCGACGACTTCAGCGATGGTTCCTTCGAGTTCGTCGGCCATGTCGTTGAACGACCGCGCCATCTCGTTCATCGACTCGTTGTCGGCGTCTTCCGACATCCGTCGCGTGAGGTCGCCCGCGGCGGCATCGGACATCGTCTCGCTGAACTCGGCGGCTTTCGCTTCGAGTTCGGTGATGAGCGCTTCGAGTTCCGTGTGAGTCTGGCCCATCGATTCACCGAACGACCCGGGGATGTCCTCGTCGAGGACGGGGTCGTCGAACTGTTTCTCGGCGAGTGCCTCTGCCTGTCCGGCGACCGTCGTCAGGTACGCTTGCATCGACTCGAACGAGTCGTACAGGCGGCCCATCTCGTCGATTCGGGACGTGCTCGGGAGGTCACCGTCGACCTCTCCGTTGGCGATGTTGTCCGCGTTCCGTGCGACGACGGCGAGGGAGTTCGCGGTCCCGCGCCCAATCGTCACACCGACGAGGAACAACGCCCCGACGGCGAACGCGATGAGGAGAATCACGTTTCTCGTCACCTGCGATTGGAGCGCGAACGCCCGTTCTGCGGGGACGTGGTACGTGAGTACCCAATCGGTACCGGTGATTGGCGTGTAGGCCATCGCGTACTCTCCTTCATCCATGCCCGTCCGGGCGGAGACGACTTGGTAGCCGGTTTCCCCGGTGAGTGCCGCGTCGATAGCCTTGATTTCCGACCCATCGGCTGCCGTGTACTGTTCGAGCAGGGACGACTTTCGGTTGTCGAAGAGGATGGTCCCCGACTCGGAGACGACCTTCGCGTCACCGGTTGCGAAGGACGACTCGAAGTGGTGTGACCGTGCTTCGAGCGAGGCCGTCAGGACGATGAGTTCGTTACTCCCGGAGACGGGTGCGACGAACGCGACGACGGGTTCGCCGCTCGCGTCGTACGGTTCGGAAGTCGTCACCGACTGGGACGACGCGAATGTTGTCGCCTTGCCCGTCCACGGCGTGTCGACTGCGTTGAGCGACTGTCCGTTCAGACTGTCAGTCGTACTGGCGACGATAGTGCCGGAGTCGGCATCGACGTAGTGGAGCGACCGAACGTCGCCGGGAAGCCCGATAAGTTTCTGTTCGAGCCACCGTTGATGTTCGGTCGCGTTCGTCCCGTCCGGTTTCTCGTTAATCGATTCAGCGAGGAAGGAAACCGTCGCTTCCCTCGAAACGACCCAGTCGGCGACCGACCGCGCTTCGGTCTCCGCGGCACCGCGAATTTGCGATTTGGTCTGTGAATCGACGACGGATTTAGTGTCGAAGTGGATGAACGCGCCCGCTGCACCCATGATGAGCACGATGAGGAGGAGGACGAGACCGAACTTCGCCGCGTACCGGCGGCGAATCACGTTCGGGAGCAGTCGCTCCATGGCGGACGTCACCCGCGAGAATGGGTTTTTCATTGGGAACCTCCGGATTCGAAGAATCGCCGTTGGAGCAGTTCGACCTGCGTGACCTCGCCGTCGGTGACGCGCTCGACGAGATACGAACTCAGCGGTTCAAGCGATTCAGTCAGGTCGACACCACTCGATGCGCCCTGATAGTTCAGTTCGCGTCCCGCATCGACGAGCGTCCGTACCCGGTCGAACTCGCCGACTGAGACGGTGTGGCCCGTTCCGCTGGAGATGGTCTGAACAGCGTCCGCGATGGCTGGACCGCTCACTTCGCCAGCGTACTCTGCGGCCGCCGCCATGAGGAAAAGGGCGTCGTAGGCGTTCGCAGCGTAGGGTGCGAGCGGTGCAATATCGGAGAGTCGCTGCGTGAGGTCGAAATAGCCGTCCGTCCGAACCGACGAGAGCGAGGCACTGTAGAACCCCTCGTAGTAGGCCGGGAGGTCGCCGCTGAACATCCCCGCCGAGAACACCCACGGTGCGTCGTAGTCGGTGTTCCCGTACGCTTCGAGAATTCCTTTTTCTTGTCCGGGAACGCTGACGAAGCCGACTGCGTCCGGCTCGTCGGCGAAGACCTCATCGAGAACGCCACTGAAGTCGCCTGCTTCGGGGTCGTAGCTGACCTGCGTGACGACCTCAGCGTCGAGGCTCTCTTGAAGCGCAGTTCCGAGGTCCGACCCGAAGGCACCCGTAACGGTGAGAATCGAAACCGTCTCGGCATCGACGTACTGCGGCGAATCGAGAATTTTCGCCATCGCAGTCGCCTGCAGGCTGTCACTCGGAACGGTTCGGCCGAAGTACTTCCGGCCATCTGCTCGTCCGGCATCCGAGAGCCGTGGGTTCGTACTGGCTGGACTAATCTCCATGATGGAGTCCTTCGCCGTCTTGGGGGCGAGCGCCAGCGAGACGTCACTGACGAGGCCACCGACGAACCCAACGACACCAGCGTCGACCAGCGACTGGTACCCCTCGGCGGCGACTTCTACAGAACCCTCCGTATCCACGGCCGTCAGTTCGACGGGCCGACCGAGGATTCCGCCTGCCTGATTGATATCCTCGACTGCCTGCTCTACGGCGCGTTTTCCGTGCGTTCCGACCTGTTCCAGCGAACCGCTTAACGGTAACATCGCCCCGAACCTGACCGGTTCTCCGGAATCGCCCTGGAACGACCCAACGCACCCGGAGAGCGACCCGAGCATCGCTGCCCCACCAGCGCTGAGAAACGTTCGTCTATCGTACCTGGGAGTCACACCTCGTCGGTGAATCCACCTGTATATAATTTTGGGCCGCCGATTATCACGACCAATATTCTAAACCTAAACATTGTATGTAGTTCAGGTTATAAATAAACAGAGACAAACCACCCTGAAGTGTAATCATCTAGATGTATACTGGTCGTGAACTGATAGACAGGAACGGAATCGGGGTGGGATGTCTCAGTTCATCTACAGTAGCGTTTGCAACTGGTGACATATCCGATCGCACGACACCGGTCAATCGAGTGTGCACTGACTTGCAAGCGCTACTATAGGACCGGTCGTCGCACGTTCATCCGGGACCGGTCATCGTAGTATTTTATCCGCCGGCCCACGCACGTGCGGACATGACTACTCAGGGAATCGTCGGACAGTTCCTCTCGTTGAAAGAGGAGACCGACGCCGACCTGCTCGCCATGCAGTGCGGTGACTTCTACGAGTTTTTCGCTGACGACGCCGAGACGGTCGGACGCGAACTCGACCTCAAAGTGTCCCAGAAGTCGTCGCACGGGTCGTCGTACCCGATGGCGGGCGTGCCACTGAACGACCTGACGCCCTACCTCAAGGCGCTGGTCGAGCGTGGCTACCGGGTCGCCGTCGCCGACCAGTACGAGACAGAATCGGGTGACCTCCGCCGACAGATTACGCGCGTCGTCACACCCGGCACGCTCCTCGAAACCTCGCGCGCCGACGCGCAGTTCCTCGCCGCCGTCGTGACCGGCAGCGACGGTGTTGGACTCGCATTCGCCGACATCACGACCGGGCAGTTCCTCGTCACCGAAGCCAAGACCGTCGACGACGCCGCGGCCGAACTCTACCGCTTTGCACCCGTGGAGGTCCTTCCCGGCCCCGACCTCCGAACCGACGACGAGACGCTCTCGCGCCTGCGCGAGGCCACGGACGCCTCCTTCTCGCTCTTTTCGACCGAAGCGTTCGCACCGGGGCGTGCCCGCCACGCCGTCCGCGAACAGTTCGGCGAATCCACCGTCGAGAGCGTCGGTCTCGACTCGGAACTGGCAACCCGCGCGGCGGGCGGCATTCTCGCCTACGTCGAAGAGACGGGCGCTGGCGTCCTGCGGTCGATGACGCGGTTGCAGGTGTACCACCCGAGCGACCTGCTCGAACTCGACGCGACCACCCAGCGGAACCTCGAACTCACAGAGACGATGCACGGCGACCGCTCGGGGTCGCTTTTCGACACCATCGACCACACCGTCACCTCGCCGGGCGGTCGCCTGCTCCGCGAGTGGCTCACCCGCCCGCGACGCGACCGAGATGAGCTTTCGCGTCGACTCGACGCCGTCCAGTCGCTCGCGTCCGCAGCTCTCGCCCGCGAGCGCGTCCGAGAGGTACTTGACGGGGCTTACGACCTCGAACGACTCGCCTCGCGCGCCGCCTCGGGAAGCGCAGGGGCGAACGACCTGCTTTCCGTCCGCGACACGCTCGATGTCCTCCCCGCGCTCACCGACGCCATCGAAGGAACCGAACTCGCCGACTCACCGCTTGCCGAAGTCGTTTCTCGGCCTGATGGGGATGCCGCGGCGGGACTGCAAGCCGAACTCGCCGACGCGCTCGCCGAGGACCCGCCGAAGACGGTCACGCAAGGCGGCTTGTTCCAGAAAGGCTACGACGACGAACTCGACGGACTCATCGAGCGACACGAATCCGCGAAGTCGTGGCTCGACACCCTCGCCGACCGCGAAAAGCGCCAACACGGGCTTTCACACGTCACGGTCGACCGGAACAAGACGGACGGCTACTACATTCAGGTCGGGAAGTCCGTCGCCGACCAGGTACCGGAGCACTACCGGCAGATAAAGACGCTCAAGAACTCGAAGCGATTCGTCACCGAGGAGTTAGAGGAAAAAGAGCGCGAGGTGCTTCGACTCGAAGAAGCCCGCGGCGATTTGGAGTACGAACTCTTTCAGGACCTCCGCGAGCGAGTCGCCGCACACGCCGAACTGCTGCAGGACGTGGGCCGAACCATCGCCGAAGTCGACGCGCTAGCGTCTCTCGCTACCCACGCCGCCGGAAACGGCTGGACCCGCCCGGAACTCACCGATGCCGGACCGCTCCGCATCGAGGCCGGTCGCCACCCCGTCGTAGAGACGACGACCGAGTTCGTCCCGAACGACCTGCACATGGACCGCGAGCGCGGCTTTCTCATCGTCACCGGACCGAACATGTCCGGGAAATCGACCTACATGCGACAAGCGGCGCTCATTACGCTTCTCGCGCAGGTCGGCAGTTTCGTCCCCGCCCGGTCTGCGACCATCGGCGTCGTCGACGGCATTTACACCCGCGTGGGTGCGCTGGACGAACTCGCACAGGGTCGGTCCACGTTTATGGTCGAGATGCAGGAACTCTCGAACATCCTCCACTCGGCGACCGAAGATTCGCTCGTTATCCTCGACGAAGTCGGCCGCGGGACTGCAACCTACGACGGAATCTCTATCGCGTGGGCCGCGACAGAGTATCTGCACAACGAGGTGCAGGCGAAGACGCTCTTTGCGACTCACTACCACGAACTGACGACGCTCGCCGACCACCTCGACCGCGTGGCGAACGTCCACGTCGCCGCGGACGAGCGAGATGGTGACGTGACGTTCCTCCGAACCGTCGTCGATGGCCCGACAGACCGGAGTTACGGGATTCACGTCGCCGACCTCGCGGGGGTTCCGCGCCCCGTCGTAGACCGCGCTGGCGACGTACTCGACCGACTCCGCGACGAGAAGGCCATCGAGGCGAAAGGCTCCGGGTCGGCCGAACCCGTACAGGCCGTCTTCGACGTGGGAAGCGGACAGATGAAAGTCGCCGAAAGCGACGGCAGTCCCGCAAACGGGTCCATGGAACACTCGACACGAGACGATTCGGCGGCTGGCGCACCCGGAAACGGACAGATTGGTGCCAACTCCGGCCTCGAATTCGAACCCGGTTCCGAACCCGGCCCCGAACTCGACCCCGAGACCGAAGCCGTCCTCGACGAACTGCAATCGACCGACGTGAATGCCACATCACCCCTCGACTTGATGGCGAAGGTGCAGGCGTGGCAGTCGAAACTGGAGAATGAAGAATGACGGAGATTTACCAACTCGACGAGAAGACCATCCAGCGAATTGCCGCCGGTGAGGTCGTCGAACGTCCCGCTTCGGTCGTCAAAGAACTGTTCGAAAACAGCCTCGACGCGGATGCAACGCGGGTCTCCGTCGCGGTCGATTCCGGCGGTGTCGAGGGCGTTCGCATCCGCGACGACGGCGTCGGCATGAGCGAGGAGGACCTCGAACTCGCCGTCCGCGAGCACACGACGAGCAAAATCGGCGACATCGAGGACCTCGAAGCGGGTATCGGAACCCTTGGTTTCCGCGGCGAGGCGCTCCACACTATCGGTGCCGTCTCGCGAATGACTATTCGGTCGAAGCCCCGCGGCGGCGACGTGGGTACCGAACTCCGGTACGAAGGCGGCGAAGTCGAGGAGGTTCGGCCCGCTGGCTGTCCAGAGGGAACCGTCGTGGAGGTCGAAGACTTGTTCTACAACACCCCCGCGCGGCGGAAGTTCCTCAAGACGACGGCGACCGAATTCGACCACGTGAATACTGTGGTCACCCACTACGCCCTCGCAAACCCGGACGTGGCCGTCTCGCTGGAACACGACGACCGAGAGGTGTTCGCCACCGAGGGCCGAGACGACCTCCAATCGACCGTCCTCTCCGTGTACGGCCGCGAAGTCGCGGAGTCGATGGTTTCCGTCGAGCACGACGCGCCCGGTATCTCGGTCTCCGGTCTCGTGAGTCATCCCGAAACGACACGCAGTACCCGCGACTACCTCTCGACGTTCGTCAACGACCGCTACGTCACGGACCGAGTGCTCCGGGAAGCCGTCCTCGACGCCTACGGCGGGCAACTCGACGCCGACCGCTACCCGTTTGCGGTGCTCTTCGTCGAGGTCGCACCCGACGCCGTGGACGTGAACGTCCACCCGCGCAAGATGGAAGTTCGGTGGGACGAAGAACCAGAGGTCAAACGCGAAGTGACCGACGCGGTCGAAGACGCCCTGTTGAATCACGGACTCGTCCGCTCGTCGGCCCCGCGGGGTCGCTCGAAGGCCGACGAGGCGGCTATCGAACCCGGCGAGCCAGACGAAGCGGACGCGGGCACCGTGGTCGAATCCGCGGACCCGCACGAGGTTCACGGGCCGGCCGACGACCAAGGTGACACGGAGCGCCCGACCGCGAGAGATGTACAATCGGCGCGAGAGGGACGGGAAGAACGGAAGACCCGAGAGGCAGGAAAGACGAGTTCCGAGCAGTCGGAATCGGACACCACCGATTCACCTGAACCGGAATCGTCGACTAGAGAGACGACCACGTCGGCAACACAGCCTTCCCAAACGTCACCGCCGCCGACACCGCCCCGCAAGTACGACCTTGCGCCGGGACCGGAGGCGACAGAGCAGTCGTCACTCGACACCGGACCCGCAGAGTCGTCGGCCTCCGCGACCGATTCGACACCCGCAACCGAACCGTCGCCGTCGACAGGTGAATCCGAATCGTCGCCGCCGACCGAATCTACTCCGTCGCAGTCGCCATCGGGGCGCATCAGTGCCCCGACAACCCAGCGCGACCTCTCGGGCGGTGAAGCGAACCTCACACCCGAATTCGAGTCGCTGCCGTCGATGCGCATCCTCGGCCAACTGCTCGACACCTACATCGTCGCGGAGACGAGTGAGGGGTTAGTCCTCGTGGACCAGCACGCCGCCGACGAGCGGGTGAACTACGAGCGTCTGAAGAACGAAGTCGAAGGCGATACGCCGACACAGGCACTCGCCGAACCGGTCGAACTGGAACTGACAGCCCGTGAGGCGGCGCTGTTCGAGGAGTACCGCGAGGCGCTGGCGCAGGTCGGCTTCCACGCCGGACGGACCGGCGAGCGAACCGTCTCGGTTCGAACCGTTCCGGCTGTGTTCGACGCGGCGCTCGACCCCGGACTCCTCCGCGACGCGCTGACGGCGTTCGTCCGCGAGGAGGCCGACGGCGGCCAGAAGACGGTCGACGCCGTCGCCGACGAACTCCTCGCCGACCTCGCGTGTTACCCGTCGATTACGGGCAACACGTCGCTCCGCGAGGGGTCGGTGCTCGACCTCTTGTCGGCGCTCGACGACTGCGAGAATCCCTACGCCTGCCCGCACGGGCGACCGGTCGTCATCGAGTTCGACCGGGACGAAATCGAATCACGGTTCGAGCGCGACTACCCCGGTCACGGAGGCCGGCGCGCCGAAGAGTGATGCGAGAGGCAAGCTACGACTGAACCAACGACCCAATTCTCGCTGGCGATACTCTCGGCGAGGATTGAAGTCCGGCCACCGAGTGGGTCGAACTGATGAACGCGCTCGTCTTTCTTGGGATTCTCTTCGGGCCGCTCGTCCTCGTGGTGTCGTATCTCTTTACCGCCGCCACGGGACCGAGCGTCCCGACGTGGGCCGACGCCGCCGGAGTCGCGATTCGCTTCTACGGGACTGCACTCGCCGTTATCGTCGGACCCGTTGCGCTCCACCTCGACCGAATCTCGCTCGCAAAGCGGTCCAACTGGATTCCGTCTCCCCTGT
This sequence comes from Haloferax mediterranei ATCC 33500, assembly GCF_000306765.2. Taxonomy (NCBI): domain Archaea; kingdom Methanobacteriati; phylum Methanobacteriota; class Halobacteria; order Halobacteriales; family Haloferacaceae; genus Haloferax; species Haloferax mediterranei. The sequence goes on along the minus strand of NC_017941.2, from coordinate 480,875 downwards.
ACTATCTTATCGCTATCCCGTTTCTGAGTATCCCGATTTCGTTTATCTACCTCGTTCGACGGCTCACGTCGGCCTAATTCGGGCGCCGAACAGACGAGGAGAATTCAGTGGCAACAAAAGGAGGATTCAGTGACAATAAAACAGCTACACACGCACATCAGTCCACAACCATAATGTAGTAATATCAACAAGTATGGGTAATGCGAAACGATGCCCTGAATCCCTCCCTGATAGTGGTCTCCCTCGCAGTTTTCGTGGTGGCGCTCGCCGCCACAATCGCCATCGAGTTCCGGGAGCGCTGGATGGTGGATGCCCTCCTAATCACGGCTGGCGCCGCAGTCGGTCCGGTCATCTTCGTCGCCGGTCGGAGAATCCGTTCTGACCGCAACTCGGACGACCGACTGACCAACGCGGTCTTGGCGGCTTCCTACGCCGCCTTCGCCGGCATTTCCCTGTACAACGCGTTTGTCTTGGAAATCATGACTGGCCCGGTCCGCGACCTGACGATGGTCGCCATCGGAATGACCGGCCCCGCGATAGTGATGGCCGCCAGTCGGGTGCTGGGGAACGAGTCTCCACTCACGACGGCCTGATACTGTCGGGGAAGTCCTGACGTCCCGAACCGCCAGCAGTCGCTGCATTCGACGGCAACGCCGGAGGTTTATATCGCGCCCGCGAACGGCCGTCCATGACAGCACTCGTGACCTTCGGCGAGACGATGCTTCGCCTGTCGCCGCCGCGTGGCGAGCGACTCGAAACCGCCCGCGAATTCGAAGTACAGGCTGGCGGGGCGGAGAGCAATGTCGCCGTCGCCGCGGCCCGCCTCGGCCGCGATGCCGCATGGTTCTCAAAGCTCCCCGACTCGCCGCTCGGTCGGCGCGTCGTCGGCGAACTCCGAAGTCACGGCGTCGATACGGAGGGAGTCGTCTGGGATGACGACCACCGGCAGGGCCTCTACTACCTCGAACACGGCGTCGCGCCCCGCCCGACCAACGTCATCTACGACCGCGCCGACGCCGCCGTGACGACGCTGGAGACGAACGAAGTCGACCTCGACGCCGTCCGCGACGCAGCGGTGTGCTACACCAGCGGAATCACGCCTGCACTCTCCGAGACGCTCCGGGCGACCACGGCAGACGTGCTCGCAGCGGCCCAATCGGCCGGCACAACGACCGCCTTCGACCTGAACTATCGGGCAAAACTCTGGTCGCCCGAAGAGGCCGCAGAAGCGTACCGCGACCTGTTCGACTCGATTGACGTGCTCTTCGCCGCACAGCGAGACGCCGAGAACGTCCTCGGACGCGACGGCGACGCCGAATCTATCGCCCGCGGACTCGCCGCGGACTACGACTTCGAAACGGTCGTCGTCACTCGCGGCGCGACAGGGTCGCTTGCTCTCTCGGACGGCGACGTGTACGAACAAGGCGTCTACGAGGCAGAAACCCACGACGCTATCGGAACCGGAGATGCCTTCGTCGGCGGCTATCTCGCGAAGTATCTCGCCGGAGGCGACGTCGCCGAATCGCTTCAGTGGGCGTCCGCGACAGCGTCGCTCAAACGGACCCTCGAAGGCGATATCGCCGTCGTCACTCCCGAAGACATCGAACGAGTCGTCAGCGAGGAGGGTGAGGGAATCTCGCGGTGAGTCCCACGCTATGTCAGCATAATTGAACAAAATATATTAGTAATTATTATTCCCTTTTGCCAAACAGATAGATTGAAATTAGGAACGGTGATAAATTGTCCCAGTAATGGGGACATTATCGTTCGAACCGCTGACATTCGATGACATACCAGAGGACGAACGGCCCTCTCTTCAGCAGGCGGTCGTTCCCGTTCTCGGGATGCTCGTCTTCTTGAGTGTCGGGGTCATTTGGCTTGGCCTTGACCCGCAACTGCCGCTTCTGTGGGGTATCATATTCACCGGGCTGGTGGGCCGGTACTGGTTGGGACTGTCGTGGTCTCGGCTCTCGGAGGGAATCCGTGACGGCATCAACATGGGGATGTCTGCACTGCTCATTCTCCTCGTCGTCTACATGCTCATCTCGACGTGGACCGCGGCGGGGACGATTCCCGCGCTCATCTACTACGGGCTCGACCTCCTCTCGCCGGAGGTGTTCTTGCCCGTTGCGACGTTGCTTTCGGCAATCGTCACCTTCGCCATCGGGTCGTCGTGGACCACCGCGGCGACGCTCGGTGTGGCCTTCATCGGTATCGGTTCGGGTCTCGGAATGCCCGATGCGATGACCGCCGGTGCCGTCCTGACGGGTGCGTACACCGGCGACAAGGTTTCGCCGTTTTCGGACACGACGAACCTCGCCGCCGCCGTCACGAACACGGACCTGATGACCCACGTTCGGACGATGCGCGTCGGGACGAGCATCGCGCTCGTCATCTCGCTCGTGGCGTACACCGCACTCGGACTCACGGCCAGCGGGAACATCCCAGTTGGACGTATCGCGCAGATTCAGACGGCCATCGACAGCACCTACACCGTGACGCCGCTGGTGTTCGCTCCGCTCGTCGTCACGTTCGTGCTCGCGCTCCGTGGCTACCCCGCGCTTCCGTCCATCATCGCGGGTGTCGTCGTCGGGACGCTCACTCAACTATTCGTTCAGGGTCCTGTCACCATCGATACCTTCGTCAACACGTGGAACGTCGCCTTCGCGGGCACGTCGCCGTCGACAGGCGTCGAAACGGTCGATTCGTTGCTCGAATCCGGCGGGTTGCTCGGGTCGTCGTGGACGATGACCGTCATCCTCGCGTCGCTGTCACTCGGCGGCATCCTCGAACGGACCGGCTGTATCGCCGTCATCGCCCACAACCTGCGGCGGATTCTTACCTCGGTTACGTCTCTGACCATCGGGACGGCCACCTCGTCGCTGGCGATGAACGCCATCGCGGCCGACCAGTACATGAGCCTCGTCGTTCCCGGAATGAGCCTCCGCGGCCTGTACGACGAGTTCGACCTCGAAAGCAGAAACCTCTCTCGGGCCATCGAATCCGCCGGGACGACGACGAGCGCCCTCATCCCGTGGGGGACCGGCGGCGCGTACATGGCCGACGTGCTCGGCGTTCCGACGCTCCAGTACGCCCCCTACTACTTCCTCGGGTTCCTGTCGCCGCTCATCCTCGTGCTGATGGGAATCACCGGGTGGCGCATCAGTGAACAAGGTTCCGACACACAGGCCGGACTTCGCGGTGCGGTTGCGTCGTTCGCTGACGACGACGACTGACCGACGAAGTCGAGCCACTCGTTGGCTCTTTCTGGACCGGCAGGCGTATTTTGATTCGCCCAGTACCCGCAGGTATGGAGGTTACGACGGTCGGTCGATTCAGGGTCTACCGAAGCCCGCGCAAGCGAGATGAACTCCTCTTGCTCGAACTCCCCGGAGAACCCGTCGACTGGGCCGACCCGACCGTCGCAGTCGACGTTGACGATGCGTTTTCTCCGACCTACGTACCACGGACCGGGTACGACGGCGACCTCGCAGAGACCGTCTCGTCGCTCGAATCCGGAAACGAGGTCGAAGCGACCGTAATGTGGGAAGACGGCGACCCGCGATTCGCCGATGTGTCGCTCGTCGACCGAACGCGGTTCCGCTTTATCGGGGCCGCAACGGACCTGTTCGAGGCCGCCCGAGAGACGTGGCGAGCGACCGCCGACGGTGAGGCGATTGGCTCTCGCGTCACGTACGGCACCGACGGCGACCCGAACGCAGTCCTCTACGCCTTTGCCAAACAACCGGGCGCTCGCGACCTGTTCGACGAGTTCAGCGATGGCGTCCTCCCGCTCGACCCGCTTCTCGACCGACTCGGCAGTGAAGCTAGCACCGAGTCCCCGGACGCCGACGGCTCGGAAACGCCCGAGATACCCGACGCACCCCGTGAGGTGTTCGTCTTACGCCCGCTGGATGCGGAGTTCATCCTCGTCGCCATCGCGTTCGACAGAAACGGGTTGTTCGCCGAAACGATGCGCGAGACCTACTGCTGAGAGCGAGTCAAACACTGCGCAGGGTCAGTCCCACTCCGGTTCGACCTTCGCAGTCGGTTCTTCGCCCGCGAAAACGCGCTTGATGTCCGAGGCGGTCTGTTCGTTCACCTCGGCTTTGGCTTCGACCGAACACCACGCGGCGTGAGGCGAGAGAACGGCGTTTTCCAGTTCGCGTAGTGGCGAGTCCGCAGCGAGCGGTTCTTTCTCGAAGACATCGAGTCCGGCCGCCGCAATGTCACCCTCGCGGAGGGCATCCACGAGCGCGTCCTCGTCGATGACCTCGCCGCGTCCGGTGTTCACGACGATAGCGTCGTCGGAGAGCGCATCGAAGGCGTCCGAATCGACCATGCCGCGCGTCTCCGGTGTCGCCGGAGCATTGACCGAGAGATAGTCGGCCCGGTCGTAGAGTTCGTCGAGCGAGACGCGCTCGACGCCGTACTCGTCGAGAACGTCGTCGCCGACGTACGGGTCGTAGGCGACGAAGTCGAGGCCGAATCCCGAACACAGTTCTGCGGTTCGCTGGGCGATGGCTCCGAACGAGAGAAATCCGAGCGTCCGGCCCATCATGCGATGGAGGTCGCGCCCGGGCGTCGCGGGCCAGTCGCCGGCGCGAACCGCGCGGTCGTACGAAGGCGTCGCACGAATGCACGACAACAGAAGAGCGACGCTGTGGGTTGCGACCTCGTCGGTACAGTAGGCGGGGACGTTGGTGACGACGACGCCGTGCTCTGCGGCCGCGTCCACGTCGATGTTGTCGAAGCCGACGGCCGCACGAGCGACGACCTGCAGGTCGAGTTCGGCGAGCGAATCGGCGGTGACTGGCGTGTTGATGTCAGTGACGACGGCGTCTGCATCGACGTCACGGCACGCTTCGACCAGTGCAGCTTCCGACCCGAGCTCGGCGACGGTTACCTCGGCAACGTCGCCGAGGACCCGACGCTGGTGCGCTGGGTCTACCATATGAAAGTCACTGAGCACGACGTGATAACTCATATTCGAGTAAATGATTTTATCCGGGACTACTTGATTGTGTCTGGGATTCTCAGGGGATAGGTACGACAGTCGATGATGATAGACGAGTTCGCAGAAGTGAGAACAACGAGGACCGAATCGAGGTACAGAAAGTAGAAACGAATAGCGGCGACACGCGAGTCTGTCTCTCCTGCGGCGAACCCGAACGTCAGTGTTCCCGCAACGCAGCGGTGAGCGGTATTATCACGTAGTTAGTTCTCCTGTGACCACCGCTGGTAGACCGCAGAGCCACCGAGAACGGCAAAGACCAGCGAGGCGAGTACCGGTGCACCGACTGCCGAGATAATCGGGACCTCGACGACGACTGCAATCATAAGGACGAGACCAAGCGCGGCGAGCGCGGCGTAGTACTCGCTCCACGACAGTTCGCCTTCGGGGACGACCTCCATATAGACCGTCACATCGCCAGCCTCAGCCAGCGTAACGATTTTCGACTCGTCGTCGTAGTCGACGATTCCCAACTCGACAAGCTTCGGGATGTGTGTCTGTTGGAGCGAAACGTACGCACTCTGTCGGATGTTTCGAGGCGGAGGTGACTCTCCTGTTTCGGCCTCCGCAATCCGTTCTGAGAGTTCGCGAAGCGTCAGGTCTCCGTCTTGGAGGAATTCGATTGCCATCCGACGGCGGTCGTTACTCAGTACCTCGTGGATTCGAGTTTCGGAGAGTCCGGGTTCGGATGTTGTCGCCATACGAGGATTCGACTGATTTGTGACTGGTCGCTTCTCCTATATCAACAGTTCGTCTTAGTTATCTCTGCTGAAAACTGTGGAGGTTATTGAAAGAGAATCAATCGCATGACAGCCCTTACCCCCGTGTTTGGGGGAACTTTCCGGAAGCGACAGATGTCAATAAATTTACTTTAAATTGTCATGGTGGGTGTCGAAGGGGTAAACACCCGACACAGCCGGATACCAATATTTAATATATTGATGCGTCTGTCTTAATATATGACCGTTGTCAGCGTCTCCATGCCGGAAGAACTTCTGGAGCGCATCGATTCGTTCGCCGGAGAACACGGCTACACCGGACGAAGTGAGGTCGTCAGAGAGGCAGCACGAAATCTTCTTGGAGAGTTCGAAGACAAGAAACTCGAAGACCGCGACCTGATGGCAGTCGTCACGGTCATCTTCGACTACGAGACGACGGCCGTCGAGGAGCGAATGATGGGTCTTCGACACGAGTACGAAGGACTTGTTAAATCGAACTTCCACAACCACGTTGGCAACCACTACTGCATGGAACTGTTCGTCCTCGAAGGACAGCTCTCGGATATCTCGACGTTCGTCGGAAAAATTCGGGCGACCCGAGACACCCTGAGCGTCGATTACTCCGTGATGCCCGTCGACGAGTTCACGGGTATCGTCGAAGAGTAACCCTCGGTCGGGTTAGTTGGCTCCGGTATTCAGAGGAATTGTCGGAGCGGTGCGGCGATTTCCTGTTCGGGAACCAGAACACGGTGTCGGTTCCCGACAGGCGAAACGGACGGTTGGCTACGATAGTTCCTATCAGTCGTCGTCACCGGAGATGACGCCCTCCGGTGCACCCACATCCGACTGACCGAGCATATTCTCGCGAAGGTCCGCCTCGATAGCCTCCAGCGACCGCCCTTTCGTCTCGGGAACGAACACGTAGGTGAACGCCAGTGCCACGGCACTGAGCACCGCGTAGACCCAGAACGTTCCGGCTTTCGTGATGGCACCGACCATGACCGGGAAGGTAAGCGACACCACGAGGTTCGCAACCCAGTTGAAGATGGTCACGACACCCATCGCCGTCCCACGGACCTTCAGCGGATACACCTCGGAGATGAGGAGCCAGAACACCGGGCCGAGACCGATAGCGAAGAACGCCACGTAGAGCATGAGGCTTCCCGTGGCAACCCAACCGACCATACCCGATAGGCCGGGGAGGTAGAAGGCCGCGCCGAGCGCGACGAGTGTGAGCGTCATCCCACCCAGACCGACCGAAAGCAGCGGGCGACGACCGGTTCGGTCGATGAGAACGACTGCGACGATAGTCATCACGACGTTGACGACACCGATGCCGACCGTCGCGAGGATGGACGCAGAGGACTCGAAGCCCGTCGATTCGAGAATCGTCGGTGCGTAGTAGATGACCGTGTTGATGCCGGTGACCTGCTGAAGCACCGCGAGACCGACGCCGACGACGAGCGCCGGGCGCATCCACGGTTCGAGGAGGTCGCGCAGACTCCCGTCTTCCTGTTCGATGGTTTCTTTGATTTCGCCGAGTTCCTCGCGAATCTGTTCGTCAGTTCGGGTCTGGGAAAGCACGTCACGCGCTTCCGACACGCGACCGTGTTCGACCAGCCAGCGCGGACTCTCGGGCATGAACACCATCCCCACGGCGAGCACGAGCGCCGGAACCATTCCGGTACCGAGCATCCAGCGCCACTGCTCGGCGTCGGCGAAGGCGTAGTTGACGAAGTACGACGAGAGGATGCCGACGGTAATCGCGAGTTGGTTCAGCGAAACGAGCGATCCGCGAATCTTCGGCGGGGCGATTTCGGAGAGGTACAGCGGGCCAACGATGGACGCGAACCCGATTGCGACACCGTCGATGAGTCGTCCGAGGACGAGTATCTCGACTGTCGGTGCGATGGCCATGACCAACGACCCGACGAAGAAGACGATGGCGCTAACGAGGACGAGCCGTTTTCGACCCCAACGGTCGGCGAGATACCCACCGAGAGCGGCACCGAGGGCAGCGCCTGCGAGCGCACCACTGACGACGATGCCCTGCACCAATGGACTCATCGTGAACGTGTCTTTGATGTACAGGAACGCGCCGGAGATAATGCCCGTGTCGAACCCGAACAGGAGTCCATTGAGGGCGGCAAGCGCGGCCGTCACGTAGACGAACCGGTTTCGACTACCACCACCACCAGGTGAGTCAGTATCGTCTATCATAAATCGTACTCGACCGTGACATTCAGACTCCTCATTTAGAATACCTCCGACATATAATCAACATACTTACATTATAATCATCTTTGTAGTAAATTCTAAAATCGCAGTACGTAGTGGGGGTTTGGGCGTTAGTGCTAGTAGAAATCATATTTACATATAATTTTCCAAAGATGATTACAATTTATACTACAAAGTGAGTTAATTCTGTCCAGTTCGACAAGAAGGCTCATGGCCTCGCGGTAGCGAGACTTGTTGATGAGCGACGCCGTCCCGATTATCGTCTACACTCGAACCCACTGCCCGCTCTGTGACGAGGCAGAAGAGACCATCCGCAAGGTAGCCGCAGGGGAAGGCGTTCCGGTCGATATCGAGTTTATAAACGTCGATACCGACGAAGAACTACGGGCGAAGTACGGCGAGAGAGTCCCGTACGTGTACATCGACGGTCGACCGGCATTCAAATTCGAGGTCGACCCGGACCGGCTCCGCGAGAAGTTGGCCGCAGCGCAGGGGTAGTCCGTTTCGGTTCGATGCGGACCGCCCGCACGACCGGCTTGCCTACATAATCATCAACGCCTTATCATAATGTGGAGGCACCCCACATGACTGACCCGCTGCAAGCTGACGCAGTTCCCTGTTCGACGACAATCACGGCCCTCGCGGAGTACGGTCTCTCCGACGGAAACGAACTCGTCCGGCGAACCTACGACGACCTCGAAGAGGACGGGTTCGGAGCGTTCGAACCGACGGCGGCGTACTTCGACCGTGTCGCGGCGACGTTCCGTGCGCTATTCGTCGAACTCACTGGAACCACCCCCGTTCCGACCGTCGTTGATGCCGCTCTCGACGACGCTCAATACGCGACGCTCCAGGTCGTTGATACCGGCTCAGACCTCGAAACGGAGGTTCTCCCGGAGTTCTACAAACAGTTCGCCGGGTACTACTGCACCTACCGCGGTCGACTCCTCGTCGTCGATTGAGGTCGTGTCAGCAAGCACCTGACTGAGATAGTCGTGTCAGCAAGTATCTGACTGAAGAAATCGTGTCAGTAAGCGTCTGTGAACGACGCGTCCGCACGAATGATTATGGGCCTCGTTACCATATGTAGTCTCGGTGGGTCTCGTGGTCGAACTCAACGAAATCGAAGCGAATGTGTACGAAATCGGGCGAACGGGGGAGATGCGCGTCCCAGCGCGTGTCTACGGATCGGAATCGCTCGTCGAAGAGATGCAGTCCGAGGGCGACCGCACGCTGACACAGATTCAAAACGTCGCGATGCTGCCGGGTATCCAGAAGTTCTCGCTCGTCCTTCCCGACGGGCATCAGGGCGACGGCTTCCCTATCGGCGGTGTCGCCGCGGTTGACGCGGACGACGGCGTCATTAGTCCGGGGGGTATCGGCGGCGACATCAACTGCGGTGTCCGACTGCTTCGAACCGGTCTCACGTACAAAGACATCGTGAGCGAGCAGTCTATTCTCGCAGACCGCCTCTACCAGACGATTCCCACGGGTGCTGCCGAAGGCGGCTCCCTCGACACCAACATCTCCGACGTGCGCGGCATTCTCGAAGGCGGGCTGGAGTGGATGTTGGCGAACGGACACGCCACCAAAACCGACCTCGACCACTGTGAGGAAAACGGGCACCTTCCCAGCGACCCGAACGCGGTCCCAACCGAGGCACTCAAACGCGGCGTCAATCAGGTCGGGTCGCTCGGGAGGGGAAATCACTTCCTCGAAGTCCAGCGCGTGACCGACGTATACGACACCGAGACGGCCGCGGCGTTCGGTATCGACACCGACGACGTGGTCGTGATGATTCACACGGGGTCGCGCGGCCTTGGCCACCAGACGTATTCGCACTATCTCCGCGCGTTCGAACGCAAATATCGGTCTCTCGCCGAGTCGCTTCCGGACAAGAAACTCGTCTACGCCCCGCTCGGTGACGACCTCGCCGACGAGTACTGGAACGCGATGAACGCCGCCGCCAACTTCGCATGGGCTAACCGACAGGCACTGACGCAGGCGGTCCGAAAGGTGTTCGACGACCTCTTCGACACCACGGAAGTCGAACTCGTCTACGACGTGTGTCACAACATGGCCAAAGAAGAGCGACACACCGTCGATGGAGAGACGAAGACGCTTCTCGTCCACCGAAAAGGCGCGACACGGGCATTCCCGGCCGGTCGGCCCGAGATTCCTGAAGCATACCGGAGCGTCGGCCAGCCAGTGTTCATCCCGGGGAGTATGGGGTCACACTCGTACATCCTCGTTGGCGGGCCACAGTCACTCGCGCGTAGTTTCGGTTCGACGGCCCACGGTGCTGGTCGCCAATTATCACGGGCGGAGGCGCGAACGGAGTACTCCGCTGGCGAACTCAAGAAGGCGCTGCGCGCCCGCGGTATCTTCGTCCGAGCACGCTCCGGCAGGACGCTGGCGGAAGAAGCACCCGGCGCGTACAAGGACATCGACGAGGTCGTTCGTGTGAGCGACGCGCTCGGTATTGGAACCAGAGTCGCCCGAACGGCACCGCTCGCGAACATCAAAGGGTGAATTTCACTTGCGAACAGTCGAACAGAAAACCGGTCGTCGCGGGCGTACTCCTATCATCCCGGCGTCCCTCTATACACCCATGGAAGCTGACAGACAACTCCTCCAATACGCCCGGGACCAACTCGACGGGTGGATTTACACGGCTCGTGACCGGGCCTACCAAGAATTATTCGCCGGTGACGACGCCGCGGTCACAGCCGAGGAGCGACAGCTTCTGGACGATATCGACGCGGAACTCGTCGCCGACGGCGGGAACGGACTCTGGGGCGTCGACGAGTACGAAATCGTCCTTGGACATCCCAAGAACCACCCACTTTCGGTCGTCTGTACGAGACACCCGGAGATTCCAGTGGAGTGGTCCCGTGGCGGAGACAGCCTCACCGAACCGGAACGAGAACAGTTCAACGACCTCCTGTGGGACTACAGCGAACGCGTCCGGAAACACCTCCAGACAGAGGTCGACGAGTTCGTCGTGAACGGCGGGTCGATCGAAGAGTGAGGAACAGGCAGGTCTGTGTGCTGCCGCTGCCACCGGTTCGAGAGCCCTGCTTCTCGACAGGAACCCAGATGCACTGATATCGATTGTCTCACACGCTCTCACAAACGATTCTGACGCCGTGAGAACGGGTTACTGTTTCAAGCCGTGGGGGTGCGTACGTGCGGACAATGCCCGATGGAGATTCGTTCGGAGCCATCCGTGAGTTCGAACACGATGGCACCACGTACAAGATGGCGGACCTGACTGTTCTCGAAGAACAGGGTCTTTGTGACCTCGACAAACTCCCAGTGAGTATCCGAATTCTACTGGAATCTGTGCTCAGAAATGTCGACGGTGACATTGTCACCGAGGAGGATGTCCGAAATGCGGCATCGTGGGAACCCGACGTGCCGAACGTCGAAGTCCCGTTCACGCCGTCTCGCGTCGTGTTACAGGACCTGACTGGTGTCCCCGCGGTCGTCGACCTCGCGGCACTCCGCTCCGCCGCGGACCGCGCCGGTGAGGCACCCAGTATCGTCGAACCCGAAGTACCCTGTGACCTCGTTATCGACCACAGCGTGCAGGTCGACTTTTTCGGCTCGTCCGACGCCTACGAGAAGAACGTCGAACTGGAGTACGAGCGCAACGCCGAGCGCTACAAGGCTCTCAAGTGGGCGCAAAACGCCTTCGACAACTTCAGCGTCGTCCCGCCGGGAACGGGCATCGTCCACCAGGTGAATCTCGAACACCTCGGACAGGTCGTCCACGACCGCGAGTGGCGCGACGAGCAGTGGCTTCTGCCCGACACCCTCGTCGGCACCGACAGCCACACACCCATGATTGGCGGTATCGGCGTCGTCGGCTGGGGTGTCGGCGGCATCGAAGCCGAGGCCGCGATGCTCGGCCAACCGATTACGATGAAGCTCCCCGAGGTCGTCGGCGTCCGACTCGAAGGCGAGTTACCGGAAGGCGCGACCGCGACCGACCTCGTGTTGCACGTCACGGAGCAACTCCGCGAAGTCGGCGTCGTCGACCGCTTCGTCGAGTTCTTCGGACCCGGCGTCGGGAACCTCTCTGTCCCCGACCGGGCGACCATCTCGAACATGGCACCCGAACAGGGGTCGACCATCAGCGTGTTCCCGGTCGACGAGGCGACGCTGGACTACCTCGAACTCACCGGCCGCGACCCGGAACACATCGAACTCGTCCGCGAGTACCTCGACGCACAGGGTCTCTTTGGCGAGCAACACCCCGAGTACACGGAAACGGTCGATATCGACCTCTCGGTGGTCGAACCGAGCCTCGCCGGACCGAAGCGCCCGCAGGACCGCGTCCCCATGGGAGACATGAAGACGCACTTCCGCGGACTCGTCCACCGCGAGTTCGAAGACGACCTCGGCGATGTCGACGAAGTCGAACTTGAACGCTGGCTTGGCGACGGCGGCCGAACCGACGGCGGTGCCGCGGCCACCGAAGTTGCAGCCGACTTAGACCCGCTGACGAAACAGGTCACCGTGGAGATGGACGACGGTACGGAGGCGGAAATCGGCCACGGGAGCGTCGTCGTCAGCGCCATCACGAGTTGTACGAACACCTCGAACCCTTCCGTCATGGTCGCTGCGGGTATCCTCGCCCGCAACGCACTTGAGAAGGGTCTCGACGTACCGAACTACGTCAAGACGAGCCTCGCACCCGGCAGCCAAGTCGTCACGGAGTACCTGAAGGAAGCCGAACTCCTGCCGTACCTCGAAGAACTCGGCTACGACGTCGTCGGCTACGGCTGTACGACCTGTATCGGAAACGCCGGGCCACTCCCCGAACCCATCGAGAACGCCATCGACGAACACGACCTGTGGACGACGAGCGTCCTCAGCGGCAACCGAAACTTCGAGGCGCGCATCCACCCGAAGATTCGTGCGAACTACCTCGCTAGCCCGCCGCTCGTGGTCGCCTACGGTCTCGCGGGACGGATGGACATCGACCTCGAAACGGACCCGCTCGGTACCGACGAGGACGGCGAACCGGTCTACCTCGCCGACATCTGGCCGGACACGACGGAAGTCCAGGAGACGATTCACAACAGCATCGACCCGTCGATGTTCCGCGAGAAGTACGCCGAAGTGTTCGAAGGCGACGAGCGCTGGGAGGCGCTCGAAGCCCCGACCGGCGACGTGTACGAGTGGGACGACGAATCCACCTACATCCGCGAACCGCCGTTCTTCAAGGACTTCCCGCTCGAGGAACCCGGCGTCTCGAACGTCGAGGACGCCCGTTGTCTCCTGACGCTCGGCGACACCGTCACGACCGACCACATCAGCCCCGCCGGACCGTTCGGTCCCGACCTCCCGGCCGGACAGTGGCTCATGGACCACGGCGTCGACCCCGTCGACTTCAACACCTACGGCTCCCGCCGCGGGAACCACGAGGTGATGATGCGCGGGACGTTCGCCAACGTCCGTATCGAGAACCAGATGCTCGACGACGTCGAGGGCGGTTACACCATCCACCACCCGACTGACGAAGAGACGACCGTCTTCGAAGCGAGCGAGCGCTACCGCGAAGAAGGAACGCCGCTCGTCGTCCTCTCGGGCGTCGAGTTCGGGACTGGGTCGAGTCGGGACTGGGCGGCAAAGGGTACCGACCTCCTCGGCGTCCGAGCGACCATCGCAGAGAGCTACGAGCGCATCTACCGCGACAACCTCGTCGGCATGGGCGTCCTGCCGCTCCAGTTCGCCGAGGGTGACTCGTGGGAATCGCTCGGACTCGACGGGTCCGAACACTTCGACATTCTCGGTCTCGACGACGGACTCGAAGTCAACGACGAACTCACTGTCGTCGCCGAGAAAGACGACGGCTCGACCGTCGAGTTCCCCGTCACCGCGCAGGTCGGCACGCCCGCCGCGGTGAAATACGTCGAAAACGGCGGTATCCTCCACTACGTCCTCCGTCGCCTGCTGACGCAGGACTGAGTCGTTTCCTTCCCCCGGTCGTCGGCCTTTTTTCGTAATCCGCGCTGGTCGAGTAACTACTTCTACGATGGCGTGGTACCATAGAACATGCCGGTCCGGTATGCGAAATCCGCGGCTGAGCCAGCCCTCTCCGTCGTCATCCCGTCGGTCCCCACGCACGACCACAGCCAAACGGTCGCACACCTCCGCGAGCAGACGCTTTCGGAACCCTACGAGATACTCGTCGTCGACGACGCGTCGGTTGACCGGTCCGTCGCCCGCAATATCGGGCTGGAGACAGCGGACGCAGACGTGGTTGCGCTGACCGACGACGACACCACACCCCCACCGGAGTGGTTGGAGACGATTCACCGCGAATTTGCGAACGACCCGGACCTCGTTTGTCTCGAAGGGCCGGTCTACGGCGGCTGTCGGAACACCGAATCACGGCACTACGTCGGGTGTAATCTCGCAGTGCGGCGAAAAGAGGCGCTTGCGGTCGGTGGCTTCCGAAGCGAATTCTCCGAGTGGCGCGAAGACGTAGAGTTCGGCTGGCGAATGGAACGCGATGCCGACGGCGGCTGTCGATTCGAGGAGACCATGCAGATGCGACATCCGTCAGTCCCGCGGACGGCGTTCGACCCGGCCCTCGAACACCGACTCAAGACGGAGTATCCGAAGCGATACGCGACAGTCATGGATGGGTCGCTCCGTCGGCGACTGTATCGGTGGGGTCGGTCGGTCGGTGTTATCCAGCCGGTTCACCGGGTTCTGAACGTGCTTGGGTATCACCGCGGACCACCTAGGTGAGATTCCGTCACGAACCACCCGGACGAGATTCCGTCACGAACTACCTGAGAACCGGATTATTTGACGACGATGGACCCGACCATCCCCGAACTCTCGTGCGGGATGCAGTAGTACTCGTAGGTACCGGGAACGTCGAAGGTATGTTCGTACGCACCTCCCGGACCAATCAGCCCGCCAGTCAACTCGTTTCGTGCGGCCCGCTCCGATTCGAAGCCACCGCTGGCGAAGTAGGTGGCGTCGTCTGGAATCTCGTCTTCGTAGGCCGTTACCGTGTGAACGATATCGCTGTCGTTTACCCACCGAATCGTGGTCCCGGTGCTAACAGTGAGACGCTCCGGGTCGAAGCCGAAGTCGTCGGTCATGGAAACGCGCTTCACCCCGCCAGACCTGCCGGTGGCCGAACAGCCCGCGGAAATCATTGCGACGAGCGTCGCGCCGCCGAGTCGGAGGAGTCGTCGTCGGTTCATGGTGAGAGGCCCCAGTGGTTAGAGTGCGACGAACAGGTCGGTCACGTACATCACGACGAGTCCCACGAGGAACGTAACGAGGTTCAGCGCCGACGACACCCGTCCACTGCGGCGAATCATCCCGCGAAGTTCCCAGATGACCTGCAGGATTGCGCCCACGCCGACGGCGAGGAAGAACGCCCCGAGCGTCGGCGAGAAGGCGAGGCTGCCGAGCCACCCACCGACGATGACGGGTGCACCCGCGAGGACGCCGAGCGCGAGGAAGTGCGCGATGTGCGGGCGCTCGCCGCGCGCGATGGGTGCGACGACGGCCGGGCCTTCGGTCACGTTGTGAAGCATGAAGCCGATGACGAGGAACGCGCCGAGTGAGACGCGACCAAGTGCGAACGAACTCCCGATTGCCAACCCCTCGGCGAGGTTGTGCAGGCCGATACCGAGTGCGACGAGGTAGGCGACCCACAGTCCGCTCTGTGCGCGCGAATCACCGGCGTCCGCTCTCTCTTTCCGCCACGCGCTGACGGACTGCACTGCGAGCAGCGCGCCGATGATACCGAGCGCGACGAGAGCCGTTCCCTCGAACGCGCCGGGTACCTGTTCTCCGAGTTCGAACGCCTCGAACCCCGCGTCGATGGCGAGGAAGGCGAGGATGCCCGCCGAGAAGGCGAGAATCGCATGGAGCCACCGGTCGCTCATCGACTGCAAGAACGGGAACCAGAGCATTCCGAGCGCGACGGGGATGACACCGACGAACAGGCCGACGACGGCCATCGTCAGCAGAAGGTCAGTCGTCAGCCCCGGCGACTCGCTGGGTGCGACGATGGTGTGGTGGACCGTGCTCCCGTCCGAAAGCAGCAATGCGACTTCGAGGTCCCAACCGGGGTTCCAGTGGTACGGAATGACGACTTGTGCGCTCTCGCGGGGCGCGAGCGTGTTGTCACCATCCGTGCCCTGAACGTCGAAACTCCAGTACGCCTCGCCGACGAGGACCTGCGAGATGGTCACCGCGTCCGGCCCGTTGTTCGTGACGTGGACGACGACCGTCTCGTCGTTCGGGAGCGTCGTGTGCGTCACCGTCACGTCGGGGAGCGGTTCGCCGCGGGTATCGAGCGATGCGAACGGTGTGGCTGCGAAGAATCCACCCACGATGAGACCTAGGAGGACAAGCGGAAGCAGTGCCGCGACCCATCGGGGAAGCCCCAGCGGACGCTCGGTTCGAGTCACGCCCGTTCCGCCGTCGGTGTTCGGGTTGCTCGCTTTCGCTCCGCTGTCGGTGTTTTTGCGCCCCATTTAGACCACCTCGAAGAAGCTCATCCAGCCGAGTTCGGCGAACTCCGACTGGTGGGCGTGGAACATGTACAGTCCCGACTCGTGGGTCGAGTAGTCCAGTTCGATGATTCCCCGCTGCGCCTGAGACTGCATGACCGTATCGACGTTCTTCAGCGTCGGGGTCAGCGTCGTTCCGTGGTCGTAGTAGTCGAAGAACTGCGAGTGCGTATGGAACGAGTTGATGGGGTCGAACTCGATGATGTTGAGGAGATACACCCGTTGGCGCTTCGTCTTATCAATCTGAATCGGGTGTTTCGTCTCGCCGGCCTGCCAGTTACCGTTACCGTCGGTTTGGCCGACGCCGTAGGCGAATGCGCGGGTGTTGACGGCGTAGACCTCGTTGTCGCCGTCGAAGTTCGTGTCGAACCCGTTCATCACCATCACCATCTCGTTGACGGCGTCGTTTTCCGGGTACTCGTGGTTCCGGGTCTTGGCCTCCGCGACGAGTGATTCACGGAGTTCATCGGTGATTTGTGAGGAGTGGAACTCGCAGTACTCCTCGGGACGGTCGGCGACGCGCTCGGGGTCGGGGTCGACGATAATCGACCCGTAGAGACCTCGGTGGATGTGCTCTTTCAGCGGGAGCGAGTGGCAGTGGTAGAAGTGGCTCCCCGCTGGTTGGGCAATCCACTCGTAGGTGAACGATTCGTCCGTGTCGATGACGCCCGGCCCGTTCGTTGGGACGCCGTCCATCCGCGGGTTGAGGTTCCGCAGGTGCGGATGGACGGTGTGTGCGTGTCGCCCGAAGTTGGAGAATTTCAGTCGAATGAGGTCGCCTTCGACCACCCGAAGCGTCGGACCGGGAACCTGCCCGTTGTACGCCCACGCTGGGAACTCGATACCCGGTGCGACGGTGACTGTCGTATCGACAGCCGTAAACTCGAACTCGCGGACAGTTCGACCGTTCTCCTCGTAGATGTCCTGCGGGACGTTCGCCTGTTCCCCACGACCCGTGTTGAACTGCGTGAGAAAGTCGTGCGGGTCGAAGTCGAGGTTTCGGTATTCCCCAACGGTGCCGAATTTTCCGTGGGAACTGTCTTCGTGGCTGCCTGCGTGAGGGTCGCCGTCCGCTCGACCGAGACCCGTCAGTACCGCACCGCCAGCGAGACCGAGCCCACCGAGAACAGCACGCCGACTGACTGTAAAATCGGGGTCGAGGGAATCAGCTAATCGCCGCTCTAACGTCTCCGTGAGGTCTGCTGCTTTCGAATAATCTAGCGAAGGCATGTTCGTCGCCTCGCGTTCACGTCGGTGAAACCCGTCAGGTCATCAGCCATGTTTGGGCTATTCATACCCTAGATTAGACGCGTCTAATCAAAAGGCTTGCTAGCACACCCCAAACGAAATAGTAGTTCGAAACCGGAAGACTGCAAGTTGGAGTCGTTTTGGGTTCCGGTTCGAGTTTCAGACGCTCCGCTTCGGCACGCAAGGTGGTGGACCGGTGCAAGAGTCGCTGTCTGACTTCGCATCCGGTTTCTCACCACCATTCTATCGCCAACCTCGCTTATCATATGCCGACGAACATATTCGATACTGTTCTCCCGACCTCGGAATTGCTGTGCCTCTTATTCGGGGGAGAGCGGCAATATCAACGTGTACAGATGACCGACGAAGTATCCATCTCGCGGCGACGGTTACTCGCGACGAGCGGAAGCGTACTCGCCGCGGGAGCGTTCGGGGGCTGTCTCGGGGGGGCGCCGTCCGAAGGGGGACGCTCTGGTCTCCCCTCTAAGGTTGAGGTCACGATGACCTCGCGGCCGACACCGAAGTTCGAACCCCGCCTGACACACGTCGCGGTCGGTGGAACGGTCGTCTGGACGCTGGAATCCGGCGACCACGACTCGACGGCGTACCATCCCGACACGTACGGTCCGAACCGAATTCCGCCCGACGCCGAGCCGTGGGCCAGCGAGACGATGAGCGCCGTCGGTGAAACCTTCGAGTGGACGTTCGACACGCCCGGTGTGTACGACTACGTCGACACCCAAGCGGTCTGTACGGCGCACGAACAGATTGGTAATGTCGGGCGGATTGTCGTCGGGAACCCCGAACTCGACCCGGACGCACAACCGGCGCTCCGACCGCCCCAGTCGGAACTCCCGCGCATCGCGAGAACCAGACTCGAGGAACTGAACGAACAGACGCACTCGTTGCTCTCGGACGAGGCCACCACGTCCACGGAAGAACCATGACTACTCCAACAACGCCCGTCAGTAGACGAACCGTGCTGAAGACGGCCGGTGCAGCGGCAATTACCGGTGTATCCGGGTGTCTCTCCGGACAGAATCGACCGAAGGGCGTCACGTTGGCTCCGCCGGACAACTACAAGAACCTCAAAGAAGCCGACCTCCCGTACCCAGTCTACGGCGAGAAACTCCCGGAAGTGACGGTCCCCGGAGTCGTCTCCGACCGACCGGTCACGACCACGGACTTCGTCGGCGAGCGACATCTCCTGCTGACGTTCGTCTACACGCGCTGTGAAGGCATCTGTCTCAACTTAGGCCAGAACTTGGTGCAGGTCCAAGCCCGAGCGGCGGAAGCCGGATTCACAGACGACATCGCACTCGGCGCGATAACCTTCGACCCGGAGCACGACACACCAGAACGGCTCAAATCGTGGGGCGCAGAACGCGGCTTCGATTACGACCTCGGCAACTGCTATCTCATGCGACCGAAGTCGGAACGTCGAGCCAGAGCCGTCGTCGAGGACACCTTCGGCGAGGCGTACAAACACGAAGAGGGTGCCAAGATGCCGTTTCTCCACACCGGACTCATCTTTCTGGTGAACGACGAGGGCGTCGTCGAGCGGGCGTACGCCGGAGACCCACCGAAGCCGACGACAGTCATCGAGGATGTCGAAGCGCTCGTCGGGGTGTGAACAATGCGCCGTCGCGACCTCCTCGCCGGACTCGCGGGCGCAGCAACGTTAGGTACCGGTGCCTACGCCGTTAGTGGAACCGACATTCTCGGCAGCGGGACGGACTGCGTCGACCCCATCGAGCTGACGGCAGTCGACGCTCCCGGGAGTCCTGAACAGACGTTGACGGTCCCCGAACCGGGCCGCGTGACGCTCGTCGAATTCTTCGCTACGTGGTGTGACGTCTGTGCTGCGTCTATGACGCCGCTCGGAGAGGCGTACGACCGGGTCGGCGACGACGTGCAGTTCGTTTCGGTGACCAACGAGCCGCTCGGACACGCCGTCACCCGCGAGGAGATACGCGAGTGGTGGGTCGAACACGACGGGAACTGGCCCGTCGCACCCGACGAGGACCTCGCGCTCACGGAAGCCCTCGGTGCAAGCGCCGTCCCGATGGTGGCTATCCTCGATGCCGACAACGTCGTCACGTGGACCGCGAAGGGCAAACACTCCGCGGAGACCATCGTCAACCACATCACCGAGGCCGGTGGGGAAGGTGGCGGATGATTGGTGCTGAGACCGCAGGTGCGGCCACGCTCGCACTCGGCGCGGCCGTGGCGACGTTCTTCTCGCCGTGCGCGTACGCGCTGCTACCGGGCTACGTCGGCTACTACGTGTCGAGCGTCGACGACGATACCGAAGCGGATGTTCCGGTGATGGGCGCTCTCGTCCGTGGGAGTGCGGCATTTCTCGGCGTCGTGGTCGTCTTCGCCCTGCTATCGGCGGGGATACTCCTCGTCGGGCAGTCAATCGAACCCGTACTCGGTGTGCTCGAACCGCTCGTTGGCGTCGGGTTGCTGGTGCTCGGGAGCGTAGTCCTCGTCGGCTACAGCCCGAATCTCCACGTCCAGTTGCCCGAGCGTCGGTCGTCGAAACTCGGGTTCGTGCTGTTCGGCGGGGGCTATGCTATCGCCGCCGCTGGCTGTGTGGCTCCGGTGTTCTTGGCGATTGTCCTCCGGGCAGTGACGTTCCCCCCGGCCCCGGCGCTCGTCGTTCTCGGCGCGTACACGGCCGGCTTCGGCGTGCTCCTCCTCGGTGCGACTGTCGCGATTGCGGTAGGCCACAGCGGGCTTCTGGACTGGCTCGGGCGACGACAGCGGTATCTCGATGCAGTCGCCGGTGTGGTTCTCGTCAGCGCGGGAATCTGGCAGGTGGTGGTAGCGCTCTGATTCGGTTAGGAACCCATACTGCATTCGCGCGCTCTGTTCAGCAGATTGGTCTCGGAGTTCAATATACCTGGCATATAACCCAGCGCTCAGTCCACACTTTGCAGCGACCAGCTGTTTCAGCTCATTTCGTGTCTGAAGAACTGGATTGCTGTAGAGACATCTTTTGAGATACGGTACACTAATTCCTCAGGATTATGTAAGCGTTACACTAAGAAAGCGTATGGTCCCCGATGTTGTATGGCCCCACCGCAAGTTCGGGGCTGAGAAATGAGTGACGACGCAATCTACGTCGAGCGACTTGTCGACGGCCCGCTCGAGAGCGTCTGGGACCGAACCCAGGATCCAACGGAACACGAACGATGGGACCTCCGTTTCTCGACCATCGAGTATCTCCCTCGTGAGGAGGATGAACCGCAGCGGTTCACGTACGCGACACGAATTGGGTTTGGCGTTGACATCGAGGGAACAGGTACGTCAGTCGCTACCAACGAAGATGGTGAGGAGACGACGTCAGTCCTCTCCTTCGAGAGCGGTGAACCGATCTCCCTCATCAGCGAGGGCCGTGGGTTCTGGCGATACGTCGAGACGGATGACGGCCTGCGCTTTCTCACCGAGTACAACTACGACACGCGGTGGGGACGACTGGGGCGGGTGATCGACCGAGTTGCTTTTCGCCCGCTACTCGGCTGGGCGACCGCAGTCAGCTTCGACGTGCTGGCCCGCTGGGTCGAGGAGGGAACACCCCCGGAGACGAGTTATCGGATGCTGCTCACCCACGCTGTCACGAGGATTGGACTGGCGCTCATCTGGATGTATCAAGGATTGATTCCCAAGCTGCTCGTCTTACACCCCGCAGAGCGTGCGCCCTTCGTCGGACTCGGGTTGGAGGCGATCGCGGCCGAAGCGGTGGTCGTGCTCGGTCTCCTTGAGGTCGCATTCGGGATCACCTTGCTTTGGCGGTGGCGTTCGGCCTGGCTTGCGTATCTCGGGGGGTTAGCACCGGTCGCGCTCACCGCAGGGGCAGTGCTCTCGGACCCCTCGCTTGCGCTCGGACCGTACAATCCGGTCGTCACGACCATCGGGATGGTTGCGCTCGGTGTGGCCGCCGGCCGCCTGGCGGGTCGGGTCCCGACGGCCGCGAACTGTCTGCGGACTCCTCCAGACGGATGAACAGCGTGTTCGAGCGCGCGCTTGGGCCAGCGTACGCGGACTTGCATCCGGCGATTCAGGAACGGTACGCGCTGACGAGTACCGATAACCGACGGTGCGTGGGCCATGGCCAGATGCGCTCGATCAAACGGAACCGACTCGCGCTTCCGGTGCTGTGGGCCGGGACTAATCGAAACCTGCTGTTCCCCGAGACTGGCACGGACGTTCCCTTCCAGGTGCGGACAGTCCCGTTCGACGAGAATGGCGTCGAATCGGTCGCGTACATTAGGTGGTTCGACGTGGGGCCAGGCCGTCGGTTCGACGCGTATATGCAGTACGATGAGGAGCGCGACTGTATCGTCGACGTACTGGGAACCTACCGGACACTCCATACGGAACTCCGACTGACAGCGACGTCGACAGGGGCGCTTCACATCGAGACGGGCGACCAGTGGTTCGTCTACGGACACCGGTCCATCGCAATCCCGAAACCACTCCGTGCAGACGTGAACGTGACTGAACGTTACGACGATGACCGCGACCGTTTCGAGATCGCGGTGGCGATTTCGAACCCACTCGTCGGATTCGTGTTCGGGTATGACGGGTGGTTCACCGTCGAGTATGAGGAGTCTCCGGGGCTCCGTTCCGAAGACGCCCCCGCGAACGTGGGTGATCTCCGGTGACCGTTGATGCCCGTGACAGGCACATCTCATCGGAGCTGCTCCCCACGTTCGCCGATGCGAGCGCCGTGCTGGGTGCCGTGGGATGGCTCATCCTCGTCGTTTCGGGGGTGTTCGGTCCGATTCAGGACATCATCGCATTGGCGATGCTCGTGTTAGTTCCGCTGGCGGTGCGCCTCGCGGACACTCCTCGACGAGACGGAACGCGGTCGGGGTGGTACCGGATCGCCGTCGTTGGACAGCCGATGATGGCTCTTCTCGGCGTGTTCTCGCTGACGATGCCGCCCGGGGCCGCGGCAGTTCTGACGGCGCTTCCCTGGGCGGCCACGACGGGTGCCGTCGCCGGCTTCGGGGCGTGGCGACTGCTGCAACGAGGACCGTGGCCGATCGAAGAACTGTCGGTAGACGCTGGCCTGCTCTACATCGTGGTCGGCGGCGCGGCGTTGCTGTTCGACCGCGCTGGCGTGTCTCTCGTCTTCGAGCCGATTATCGTCACGCTCACCATCGTCCATTTCCACTACGCTGGGTCCGCCCTTCCCATCCTCGCGGGGATGGCCGGCCGACACGACCCTGGCGGGCAGTTTGATTCTCTCTTCCGGGTGACGACAGCGATTATCGTGGTCGGGCCAGGGATCATCGGAACCGGTATCACTGCCGTCGCCTTGGATTTCCCGCTGGCCGCGACGATCGAGTTCATCGCGGTCGCGTTTTTCACGACGGCCGTCGCGCTGTTCTCGGTGGCGGTTATCGCTGGCGTCCTTCCACTGCTTTCGAGCTGGCCACAGCGGCTACTCCTCGGCGGTGCATCCCTCGCGGTAACTGTCTCGATGGGATTTGCCGTCGTATACGGGTTCGCACGGGCGACAGGCGGGACGTACTTCGGTATTGGCCCACAGTCATTCGGGACGATGGTCACCTACCACGGACAACTTAACGCGTACGGGTTCGCCGTGCCCGCGCTCGTCGGATGGCGGCTCGCAATCCCGGAATCCCGGGCTCGATCGCCCGGAATCCCAATCAGTCGCCTGACTGGTGGCTGGTCGATCGGCGAGGACTTCCTCGAGCGCCGGGAGCTGACCGGCGACGCCACCGTCTCGGGGATGATGGACGAGGTCGATGCGTATCAGTCCGATCGGTTCGATCCGTCCGCGGTCGCCCCCTCAGTCCGGCGATTCTTCGAGCGGTCTGGCGACTACGAACTGGCCGTCTCACCGGATTGGAAGACGCCGTGGCGTCAGCTCGCAATCCTGTATCGGCCGGTCGCGACCTGGATAGGACAACTGTCGGTGCCGCTCGTTTCCGCCACCGGTGAACTGGCGCTGTCCGGCCGTGTCGTTGCTGTGAACGGGGTGGATGCCCAGACCGGTGATCGGGCTTGGGTCCGATCGAACGCCGGTCGAGCCACCGGCGCCGATAGTATGACCTACGTCGGCATCTACGACCGATACGTTAGTACCGGCCGGTCGTACTTGCGGGTCACGTTTCCGCTCTCGGGGAGCAACCTGACTGGTATCCTGCGTGTCGAAAATGGCGGCGCTGACGGTGAAGCGCTCGTTTTATCCTCCTTTCCCGAAGGTGGCAACGGTGACGATGCTGGGCTCTATCTACTGGTCGGCGGGGGTAGCGTGCGACTGCCACTGAACGAGACACTCGTCGTCGAACCTGATGATGAGAGTGGGAGCGTCCACGCAGTTCACCGCGTTGAGTTGCTTGGAGTGCGAGTGTTTACGCTTCGGTACGATATTCGTCTCGCCGTTGGAAGGTGATTTTCTAGTAGTGCTTGAGGAGCAGTATTTGATTAGCATCCGGAATCGCCGACGCCTCAGGTATAGTAACGGGAGCGTGTCACAATTGTACGGACAACTGGAGGCCGAAGTCTAATATCACCGGCTCCCCGACAACAGACCGATACATTGGTTTCGAAAAGCACGGTACGCGGTCGCTCTTTTGGTGATTCTATTCACCGGCATCGCCTTCGCTACACAGATTGGCGAACAGTAGAAGCTACACAGATTGGCGAACAGTAGAATTTGGATGGGCCCCATGGGGTTCGAACCACGGTCGCAGCGGAGCTGCTCCCTGATTCGCACCCCATGAAGGAATGTTCGTCCCTCGCTATCGCTCGGGCACTAACATGGGCCCCATGGGGTTCGAACCCATGACCACCCGGTTATGAGCCGAGCGCTCTGACCAGACTGAGCTAGGGGCCCGCAGTCGATTCTTTTCTGTGGTCCCTCTTATGTCTTATCAGAAGTCGCCGTCGGCGGGCGACCGAAGACCAACCGCTCACCGAGAAACCACAACAGAAGCGCCGCCGCCAGGACTCGAACCTGGGACCACCTCGTGTCTGCGGACCGCAGCCGAAACTGCAATCCATAACAGCGAGGTGCTCTACCAACTGAGCTACGGCGGCTCGCACTCCAATGTCTCGGGAGCAGTTTGAAGTGGGTTTCGTTTTCGAAGTGTATCAGGAACCCAAAATTCGAGCGTCGGAAATAACAGAGACAGTCGCCACTCGAAAACGTTGAAAGTGAGAGAAGCGCCGCCGCCAGGACTCGAACCTGGGACCACCTCGTGGCTGCGGAAAACAGCCGGAACTGAATTCCCTAACAGCGAGGTGCTCTACCAACTGAGCTACGGCGGCTTTCGTCTGCACTCCTTCGTATTCGACGTTTCTTCATAGGGCTTTCGTTTTCGCACGACGGCTGACGGATGACACCGACTGACGAGGCTCCGGGAGCACCGTCACGCTTTCGCCCACCGACGCGGAAGCAACTGGCATGACGAACTCGGACCTCGCCGCGGTCGTCGCCGCAGTCCGCGAGCGCATCGACCCCGACGAGGAAGAACGTCGGGCGCTCGCCGAGGCGGCGGCGGAACTCGAATCCCGCGTCCACGACGCGCTGGCGGAGCTGCCGGTGGAGGCTGACGTGCTCCAAGTCGGCAGCACCGCCCGCGGAACGTGGCTCTCGGGTGACCGCGACATCGACCTCTTCGTTCGGTTTCCTGACGACCTCGACCGCGAGCAGTTGGCGGAGTACGGTCTCGAAGTCGGCCACGCCGTCCTCCCCGACGGCCACGAGGAGTACGCCGAACATCCGTACGTGAAAGGCGACTACGACGGCTTCGACGTCGACCTCGTTCCTTGTTACGACGTTCCCACGGCCTCTGATATTCGCTCGGCCGTCGACCGCACGCCGTTCCACAACGAGTACCTCGTGGAACGACTGGACGACGACCTCGCGGCCGACGTACGCGTGTTCAAGCGCTTCCTGAAGGGCATCGGCGCATACGGGAGCGACCTCCGAACGGAAGGGTTCTCGGGCTACCTCGCCGAATTGCTCGTGCTCGAACACGACGGCTTCGAACCCCTACTACAGGCAGCCACCGATTGGCACCCGCAGGTCGAATTCGACCCGGAAGACCACGGAACGCGGACGTTTTCGGACCCACTCGTCGTTATCGACCCGACGGACCCGGAGCGAAACGTCGCGGCCGTCTGCTCGGCAGCAAACGTCGCGCGACTTCAACACTACGCCCGAGACCTGCTGGCAGACCCGCGCGAGGATCTATTCTTCCAAGCTGGCCCGCCGGCGCTCGATGCGGAAGCAATCCGTTCGCATCTCGACCGCCGCGGGACGACGCCAGCAGCGGTCGTCTTCGATGCACCGGACCTCGTGGACGACCAACTCTACCCGCAACTTCGGAAGTCGCTCGACGGCATCGCGGACGAACTCGATAGGCGAGGATTCGACGTGTTCCGAACCGAGTTGTTCGCCGCCGACGACGACGCGGTACTATTTGTCGAACTGTCGGTCGCCGAGCGGCCCGCAGTCGAACGCCACGTCGGGCCACCGGTCCACGTCCGACAGCACGCAGAGGGTTTCTACGGAGCGTACGAAAACGGCAACGGCTACTACGGCCCGTTCCTCGATGGTGACCGCTACGTCGTCGAGCGAGAGCGTGAGTTCACCTCCGCGACGAAGTTCCTTACGAGCGACGCGCTGTTCGACGTTGCGCTCGGAAAACACGTGGAATCGACGCTTCGAGAGGACGGATACGACGTGCTCGTCGGCGACGAGGTAGCCACCCTCGCCGCGACGTTCGGTGCGGAGTTAGGTCGTTACTTCGACCCGAGACCGTGAGCGTCTCGAACCTCGTCGATGAGGTCGACGTTCTCCTCGGCCGGGTCTTCGTCGGGGTCCATTGCGAGTCGCCCGTCGAACGTCTCGTGGACGATTGCGACGCCTTCTGAGAGCGTGTCGAGCCCGTATCCTCCTTCGAGGACGAACGCGATGGCGGTGTCGATATCGTCACAGAGTTCCTGGACGCGCTTTGTGAGCATCGCGTAGCCCTCAGTTGAGACGCGCATCCGCGAGATTGGGTCGTGCCGGTGTGCGTCGAAGCCTGCACTCACGATAAAGAGGTCGGGGTCGAACTGCTCAACTGCGGGTGCGATGGCCTCCTCGAACGAGTAGACGTAGTCAGCGTCGCCCGCACCGGCGCGGAGTGGAATGTTGAGCGTCGACCCTTCGGCACCGTCCTCGCCGGTCTCTTCGATTTCGCCAGTGCCGGGGTAGAGTCCTTCTTCGTGAATCGAGGCGTAGAACACGTCGTCGCGGTCGTAGAAGATGTCCTGTGTGCCGTTTCCGTGGTGAACGTCCCAGTCGAAGATGGCGACGCGCTCGGCGAGACCGTCGTCGATGACGGCTTGCGCGGCGACGGCGGCGTTGTTGAAGAAACAAAATCCCATTGCGTCGTCTTCGACGGCATGGTGGCCCGGAGGACGGCCGATTGAAAACGGAGTGTCGCGCCCGTCGTCGCCCGCAAGAGCAGACCGTGCGGCCCACTCGGCGAGTCCCGCGGAGGCGAGTGCGGCGACCCACGACTCCTCGACAGCAACGGTGTCCGGGTCCCAATTCCCACCGCCGCGCTGACAGAAGTCGTGGAATTCGTCGACGTACGCGTCCTCGTGGACAGCCGCGACGGTCGATTTATCGGCTGGTGCCGCTTCGATATACTCGACGCCGTGGCGCTTCGCCAGTCCACGGCGAATCGCACGGAGTCGGTCGGCGGTCTCCGGGTGTCGCGCCCCGGTATCGTGTTCGAGACACGTTTCGTTGTAGCCGAAGCGCATTATTCGAAGAGGGAGAAGTAGGTCTCGATGTCCTCGGCTTGGACCGTTCGCCGGTCGGCGTGGTGTGCGAGTTTGACGGCGGCACCCGCCACGTTGTTGGCGTAGTCTTCGAGGATATCGGCCAGTGCGATTCGAGCGTCCATCGCGACGCGGTAGCGGTCGTCGATTCGGAGGCGGGCGATGCGGTCGATAGGCGCGATGGGGAGATACAGGTCGTCGCGGTCGACGACCTGCTGGACGCCGAAGTCCGCGGCCATCAACGTCTTACGACCGTCCGCCGTCGCCCGTTCGGCGGCGTCTATCGCCAACTCAGCACCGTGGTCCTGAATCCGGCGGGCGAGTGCTTCCGCAGCGCCTGCGCTGACTCGCAACTCACCTGCGTTCTGCCGGATAATCGCGTCTACCGGGGCGAACGGTAGCTCGACACTCATACCCACATATCGGGTTCGTGTGGCGTATAATCCTTTCCGTAGCGGTGCCTTCTGGATTTTAGCTCACGCACCGCTCGCTGGCGGCGTAACGGTGCGGTTTCGACCTGTAAGGGAGGCGTCAAACGCGCCCTGGACGCGTGTCAGCGGCGCGTGTCCCGCGTTACCGCTGTGCGCCCGTGTGAACTTCGACCGTCTCCGCGTCGATGCGGTCGTCGGTCTCCGTCCCGTTGACCGTCACCTCGTCGCCGAGTCCGAGGTCGGCGTCGGTCTCGACGGTCTTCGTCTGCGAGCCATCGTCGAGGATGACGGGGTTGCCCGCCTGGACGACTGTGCCGGTGAACTCGACTGGTTCACCGGACTCATCAGACGTTCCGGTCGCGGATGCGCCCGACGACGCGACGTTTTCTGATTTGTCGCCCGCGGACGACCCCGACGCGCTTCCGTCGTCGGAGAAAGCACCGAGACCTTGGTCGCTCGTCGCCGTCGCGTCGGCGTCGTTGCTTCCACCCGTGCCGTCAGGGGCGTCGTCCATGACCGTGACGGAAGAACGCCAGCCGGCGGAGGCTTCGAGGTCGTCCTGCCAGCCCTCCTTGATTTGCACGTCCGTGATGACGACGTAGTCGGCGAGGTCGACGTCGGTGTCAGCTTTCTCGCCCCAGAGGGCGACGCGGATGTCGCCGGTGTCGTCTTTCACGCGGATGTTTCGAACCTGTCCCTGCGAGCCATCGTCGCGGTCGAAGGTGCGCTTGCCGTCGGATTCGATGACGCCGCCCGCGATATCGACCGTCTGGCCGAGTTCGAGCGCTTCGATATCGGTTGTCTCGGGAACGTACTCGATATCCTCGTCGATGACCTCGACCGCACCGCGCGAGCCGACGTGGAGTTCGAGCGAGCCGTCGCGTTCGCGAACGTAGCCGTCAACGACTTCGACCGACTCGCCGGTTTCGAGTTCTTCCACGAGGTCTGCACGCTCGTCCCAGAGCGTGACGCGGATGCGACCGGTCGGGTCGCCGATGGAGAGGTTCGAGACACGGCCTTCGGTGCCGTCGTCGCGGTCGAAGGTTCGGACGGTTCCGGTGTCGAGAATCGTGCCTTCGAGATTCACGTCCGAAAGACCGAGTGCGAGGTCTTCGACGCGGTAGGTGTCGAGCACCTGCACGTCGACTTCGGCGTCGATGTCCTCTTCGACCTTGCTCGCGCTCACTTCGACGCCGTTGTAGCCCTCTTTGGGCCGACCGCCGACGCGGAGTACGGTTCCAACTTCGAGATTCTCCTTGGCCCCGGCGGCCATTCCGTCCCACAGCGAGACGCGGATTCGGCCGGTCTCGTCGGCGACTTCGATGTTGATGACCTGTCCGTCTTCGTCCTCGTCGTCGCGTTCGAAGGTACGGAGTTCGCCGATACTTACGACCTTAGCGAGGAACTTCACGTCCTCCATCCCGGGTTCGATGTCGGCGATACCGTTTACCTCCTCGTCGCGGAGCTCGTGGGCGATGAGCATCGCCGCCGTCTCCTCGTCGGCGAGGCCTCCCATCTGTTCGACCTTATCTTTGACCGCCGCTTCGAACTTCTCGAACTCGACATCGGTGTCGAGGTCGTCGTAGACATCCTCGATGACGCCCATCAGGCGTCACCTCCCTGCACAAAGCGCGCACGTCGCGGCAGACCACACGTCGTACTCATACTATGGACGAACAGGGAAGGCCCGCGCTTAAGCGTTGTTTTCCGTCTGGTTGACGACCGAGATAGATGGCGTGAATCGAGCGACATGGCGGTGGTGGCTCCGGTTTCTGATATGAACCTTCGGTGACTGCGGGGCGAGGAGTGTCGGGGCTGTCGGTGCCGACAGTAGTCCATCTCAGTCACTCCGGTCACGGCGGGCAACTTCCCGCCGTCCGTTCACGTCGTCGTGGATGACGACGACACGTCCCGGCAGTCCGGCCTCGAAGCTGAGTGTAAGCTCGTAGCCGCGCGTGACGAGCGCCTGCGTACACACCTCGTCCGGTTCGGCGTCTACGACCGTCTTGACCACGACAGTCGCGACATCCGACTCCACATCGTAGTCAGCGCGGGCGAGACGAGCAACCGCACACCCGTTCCGTCCCCAGAGGCAGCCCGAAACCGTGGCACCCGTTTTGGTGTACGTAACCTGTGCTTTTCCGTCGTCCGGGCAGTCGTCGGCCGTCTGCGGGGAGAACGACCGCTCGACGAGTCGCGGATGCTTCGGCGTCTCCGTCGGTGAGGTAGTCGTCTCGGTTTCTGTCGGCGACTCGCCCCCGTTGCCGTCGCCCGTACACCCTGCGAGCGCGGCACACAACCCGGCGGTTCCGACGAGGAGGGTACGTCGTTTCACGATTAATAGTACGATATCTCACAAAAAAGAGCTTGCGCACCGTTGGCTCACTCGGTGCCGTGTTGGCCGGTAGGTACCGGTGAGCCGGTGAAAATAGGCTGTTTCATTGCGTCGTTTGAACCAGCCCCGTGCCGTGGTCCCGCGGTTCACTGGCAGTTCACATCGTAACCGTCTTAAGTAACCGTCGAGTACCGAAGGATGCAGCAAGACAGTCCTGATAGGGTAGTGGACTATCCTCCTGGCTTGCGGAGCCAGGGACCGGAGTTCAAATCTCCGTCAGGACGTTTTCCTTCCGAAACAACACCTCCGAGAGACCTCTGCGTCTCTCGGTCTGTTCGGTACTAAACAGCACTGAAGAGATTTAAACAGGGAGCGAACGCGGTGAGTGACCGGGTCCCCGCGAGTACCACGAGCGGGGGCTCGTGAGGCGCGAAGCGTCTCACGGTGTTCAAATCTCCGTCGGGACGTTACTTCTCTAAAATCTGCTTTCTGAAGTCCGCTGTAGCTCTCGACGGGTCGTGGAAAACCCCTACATCGGCGTTTACATTCACCACCCGGCGAGACACAGAGCCGCTGAAGTGTTTGATTTCAAAACAATCATGACATCGGATGTGTAGTCTCGAACGATGCCCTCCAGACGCGAACTTCTCTGCGGCCTCGGCGGGGTGGCACTCACCGGAACCGCTGGCTGCCTCGATTTCGGCGAATCGCGGTTCTCGCCCGGGTCCGATGCGACGACCGACTGGCCGATGCCCCGACACGACCCCGAAAACACGGCGTTCGCACGCGATGCCGAAGCGCCGCGGACGGGTGTAAAAGAACGATGGTCCGGCATGCCCGACTCCGATGTCCGAACCCCCGCCGTCGTCGACGGCACAGTCTTCGCCCCCGCTCCCGAAGGACTGGTCGCCCTCGACGGAGCGTCGGGAGACGAACTGTGGCGATTCGCGCCAACAGAACTGCCGTGGGCAAGAGCGCCCATCGTCCACGATGGCACCGTCTACGTCACAATACCTACTGACGGTCTCTACGCCATCGACGCGAAGACGGGGGAAGAACAGTGGTCGCTCACCGAGGATATTGGCCGCTGTAGACCACATCTGTTGGCTGGTAGGCTCGTAGAGAATCCGCTCGTCCTCATCGGCGATGAGAGGGGAGTCACCCATGCGCTCGACCCCGCGAACGGCGAGGAGCGATGGCAAATAGATCTCTTTGGTTCGATCAGAACAATGGCGTACCGCTTTCACACGCTGCTTATCGGCACCAGCGGCGGGGAACTCTACGCGTACTACTCGCAAGGCGGAACTGACACACCGCAAGAGCTCTGGCGTCGAAAGGTAGGCAGTCGAGTTGAGTCGATAGTCCCGACGGACAACGGCATCGTCGTCGGCACGTTTGACGGTCCGCTTAGAAACCTCCGGGATGGAACTCATGCCGGGACCACTGACTGGACCGCAGAAAGGGAACACGCCCGCTCACCGCCGGTGCATGCCGGGTCGTGGATCTACAGCACCGGGTGGGAGTCACTTTCCTCACTTCGCGTGTACGACAAAAACCTCCACTGGCGCGTCGGCGGAAACTTCGGGAACGTCGGGCCCGTCGCCGCGGGAGACACACTCTACGTACCGGGGGACGACAAGGTCCATGCGTTCGATCTTTCGGGAGGGACTGGCGGAGGGCGGTTTACCTTCGATGCGAAGCGGTGGTCGTATCCCGTCGAGAACAGCGGTATCCAGGGACTCGCTGTCGCTGACGGTGCGCTGTTCGTCGCCTGTGAGGCGCACGAAAAGAATCAGGCGGGGCTGCTCTGCCTCGAACCGAAGTGATTCACGACCCCAGTTAGTGCAATCCTAACGCCGATTCTCGCGCAAAAGACGGAGCACCCACTACCGGACAGTCACACGCACAAAAGTAGGGAACTCACTCCTCGTCGTATGGCGGTTCGGGTTCTTCGGTCCCCTCGTCAGCATCACGTCGACGGGCAGGCGACGTACGGGTGCTCTGAGAGTGGACACGAGGAGCGTCCTCGGTCCGTGGTCCCGCAGACCAATCACCATGGCAGTCCTGGCAGTAGTTGCCTTTGTACGTCCCGGAGAACAGATACTGTTCACCGCACCGAATACAGACTGGGGATTGGGTCATTGTTCGACACCTCGGTCGAGGAATTCGAGGTCGTTCATGTGCTATCATACCACATATGTTCTGAACACGGATAAGTATGTCCGCTCTACGCAGGGGAGAACCGTCGTGCGCGGAATCTTTACTCGTCGACGATAAACCACGAACATGGACGATTCGCTTCGCGCCGGCATCGCTATCTACAACGCGGGCGCGTATCGAGCAGCACACGGTGCGTGGGAGTCAACGTGGTTGACCCTCGAAAACGGAAGCGACGACGAGCGGTTTCTCCACGGACTCATCCAGTTCACCGCGGCGGTCCACCACGTCCACGACGGAAACGACTCCGGAGCGGTGGGACTCGCACGGAGCGCACAGCGGTATCTCGACGGTCTCGACGACGACTACCGCAGCGTGAGCCTCGGGGGTGTTCGGTCGTATCTCGCCCGTCTCGAAGCCGACTCGGGTGCAGATGCTGAGAGCAACGGAGGTGCTGACGGCGACAGGGACGCAATTCGTGAGGACCCACCCGAACTTCGGTTCGACGGTCGAGTCGTCACCTACGATGACCTCGATTTCGAGGCCGTCGTCGTCGCCGCCGAAACGCTCGCAGAAGAGTTAGATGAGTACGACGAGACCGTCGTGTCCGATGCAGTCGAGTACGCCCGCAAGGAGGTCGAAGACGGGACACAGACGCAGTTCACCGCGATGGTGTTCGACTTCGTACAGAACGAGACACAGCGTGGACTCGTCTTTCAGCGGATGAAAGAACACGTCAGACGGAAACGCCGACGCAAAGACGACGTGGCCGGTCTCTTCGACTAGCCTGACGCCCGAATCAGGCTTCGTCCAGCGGTTCGCCCTCGAAGGTGAACTCGGCGGAGTTGTCGGTGGGGTCGTAGCCGAGGACTTCACGGGCGCGGTCGATGGAGTAGTATTTACGGTCGTTGTCGGAGATGCCGTAGACGATTTCGTAGTCGTAGTCGGCCTCGATGCAGCACTCGAAGAGGTGCCCACAATCGCGGTACGAGAGCCACATCGCCTGCCCGCGTTCGTACTCTTTCGGCGGGTGGTGTTGGGTCAGGTTTCCGATTCGGACGTTCACGACCGAGAGGTCGTGGTGGTCGTGGTAGTATCGGCCGAGCGTCTCGCCGGTGGCCTTACTCACACCGTAGAGGTTGCTCGGACGCGGGAGTTCGGTCCCGTCGAGTCGGAACTCGTGGTTAGTACGGTACATCTCCGGAGTACGTTCGTCGGTTTCGTACGCGCCGACGGCGTGGTTAGAAGAGGCGAACACGAACTTCTCGACGCCCGCGTCGACAGCCGCGTCGAACATCTTCTGTGTGCCGTCGATGTTGTTTCGGAGAACGCTATCCCACGGTGCCTCGGGACGCGGGTCACCAGCAAGGTGGATGACCGCGTGTACGCCGTCCATCGCGTTTCGCACGGCAGTTTCGTCGGTGACATCTGCAACGTACACGTCCGTAGAGTCAACTGACGCAGGAATCTTTTCGTCAGACAGTGGCTCGCGGTCCAGCAGCCGCCAGTCGTAGGCTTCGCCGATGTGCCCTAATATCGCCTGGCCGACGCGCCCGCCAGCCCCCGTCAGCAAAACCGGCTGGTCCATTCGATTCTAGGTCCGATAAGGGAGATTAAGTAAGGTCCGGTTCGTGCCCGTTGGAAGCCTCACGACCGGCGAACTTTAACCCCGAGCGACACATCTCTCGCTATGGTTACAGACCCGCAAACGGCCTGCTTCGAGGCGGGCATCAAGTTCGGGACGCTCTATCACCAGTTCGCCGGGACGCCGGTTTCGCCTGAAAGCGCCCGGAGTCTCGAACGAGCAATGGAGGAATCTATCGAGAACCAACCCTACTGCGAGTCGGTTTCGGTCGACATCCTCGGCGACGCGCTCGAAGCCGAACTCGCCGATTCGACGGCCGATTACACCGAGCTTACGGGTCGGTTCATGGAAGTCGAGATGCGTATCGGGTACGAAGGCGTGACCGTCAAGACGAGAATGGAGATGGAAGACGGCTATCCGCTGATGAAACTCGTGTCGGTCGAATAATGAGTCCGCGAATCGCCGCTCGCGGGCTTCTCGTCCGCGACGGCGAACTCCTCGTGATTCGGTACCGAACCGACGGCGAGGACTGGTACGCCGCGCCTGGCGGCGGGCAGAAACGCGGCGAATCGCTCGCGGAGACAGTCCGCCGCGAGGTCTACGAGGAGACCGGCTACGAGGTCGCCGTCGGGTCACTCGCGTTCGTCAGGGACTTCGTCCCCTCGACGCACTACGAGGACAGAAGCGACGATGGTCACCAGGTCGAGCACTTCTTCTGGTGCGAACAGATGACCGACGAACCGGACGACCCGACGGAGCGAGACTCGGTCCAAGTCGGCGTGACGTGGCTCCCGCTCGATTCGCTCGGCGACGTTCGGTTCTTCCCCGGCCCGCTCGGTGACCTCCTTCGGGACGGCGTTCGCGAGGGCACAAACGACGCTCGCGGTGCGTGCTACCTCGGCGACGTGGACTGAGAAATCGGCCGCGACCGCAACCGAGTCACCCGATTTCACTTTCACTTTCGGGGTCGTTTTTAAACCCCCACGTGCCGAATGTGCTGTCATGAGTCAAAGCACGCTCGGCGACGACGACCTGTTCGGAGAGGCAGCAGAAGAGATGCGCGCCGACGTTGAGGAACACCTCAACGAGGCCCGGTCGGCGCTGCCCGACGCGGACGACGTGTGGGACGCAGACGCGAACAACGTTCTCGGCGTCCTCAACGGACTCCGCTCCTCGCTGGACATCGAAGGCGCGGCCGAACACGTCCGACAGGCCAAGAAGTGGTTCGTCATCGGCCAACGCGCCGAAGCGTTCGACGACCCCGACGACCTCGAAGACGCCATCGAAGAACTCGAAGAACTCATCGAGATGGTCGAAGACGCCCACGAACTCGTCGGCGAACTCACCAACACGATGCCGCAACTGCGCGGCGCACTCACCGAGGCCGCGGAAGCCGCCGAAAGTGAGGACGACGAGGAAGCGGAGGAAGAAGAGGAAGAAGAGGAAGAGTAGCCACCCGCCCTTAGTTGAGATTTCGTTTCTCGACTGCGGCAAGCAGCGACGCGAGCGCGTCGGCCACGAGCGATTCTAATTCTTCTCCGCGGTCCGCATCACCGTCGGCGGGGTCGCCGACGACGCCGTTGTCTGTGAATTCAGCCGAGTCGTGAGCGAGGTTGACGCCGGAAACCCACTCTCCCCAGCGGTCTGAGCCGCCTTTCTGCGCCTCCTCGATTCGGTCTTCTCGAACCAGTTCGGGGTGCGTGTGTCGGAGCAGTGCGGTTTCGAGAGGGCCGCCGTGGCCCATGTCCGACGAGTGCTCGCCGACGGCGTTGAACCACGTGAATGAGACGGTGTAGGCATCGCCCGCGCGGGAGACGCGTCGACACAGTTCTGCAAGGGCTTCGATGTTGCCGCCGTGGCCGTTGACGACGACGACACGGTCGAATCCGTGGTGGGCGAGCGATTCGATGGTCTCGCGGACGTACGCGCGGAAGGTATTAGGTGAGACCCACAGCGTCCCGTCGAAGGCGCGGTGTTCTTCGGCGACACCGACCGGAATCGTCGGGCCGACGAGCACGTCGCCGTCGAACGCCGCCGCGCCCGCTTCGGCGACGGATTCGGCGTTGAGGAAGTCCGTTCCGAGCGGCGCGTGCGGGCCGTGTTGTTCGGTGCTCCCGACCGGTAAGAGTGCGAGGTCGGTGTCGAGGTCGGCGACCTCGGTCCAGGTGGCCTCGGAAAGTCGCATGGCGGGAGAAAGACGGGAGTCGCCTTAGTGGTGGGCGGTCTTCGGGCGGCCTTCGCGTCAGGGTCGTCGGTTAGCCGTCGTCAGTCACCAGTTGACCGTCGTCAGTCGTTGCTGGCGTCGACTTCGGCCTGTCGGCGGGCGGCGCGCTCGACGAACTCGTCCGGGAGTTGGTCGATTTCTCCGGCTTGGACGCCCCAGAGGTGGGCGTAGAGACCGTCGTCGGCCAAGAGGTCGTCGTGCGTGCCGCGCTCGACGATGCGCCCGTCTTCGAGGACGACGATTTGCTCGGCGTCCTTGATGGTCGAGAGTCGGTGGGCGATACTGAACGTCGTTCGGTCGGCGGTGAGTTCGTCGAGGGAGCGCTGGATGAGCATCTCGGTCTCGGTGTCCACGTCCGAGGTCGCTTCGTCGAGGACGAGGATATCGGGGTCTTTGAGGATGGCTCGCGCGATAGAGACGCGCTGGCGCTGGCCACCGGAGAGTTTCACGCCGCGCTCGCCGACCTTGGTGTCGTACCCCTCCGGGAGGTTCGAGATGAAGTCGTGGGCCTCGGCGGCTTTCGCGGCCGCAATCACGTCTTCGTCGTCGGCGTCGAAGGTACCGTAAGTAATGTTGTCCCGCACGGTTCCGTAGAACAGGAACGTCTCCTGGCTGACGTAGGCGATGGACTCGCGGAGACTGGAGAGCGTCACGTCGCGCACGTCCTGTCCGTCGATGCTGACGCTTCCCTCGTCGGTGTCGTACATCCGCATCAGAAGTTTGAGAATCGTCGATTTCCCGGCGCCGGTCGGGCCGACGAGCGCGAGGGTCTCACCGCCGCCAACCTCGAAGGAGATGTCTTCGACGATGGTCTCGCCGTCGTCGTAGCCGAAGGTGACGTTGTCGTACTCGACGCGGCCCTCGGAGACGACGAGGTCGGGAGCATCTGGCTGTTCGGCGAGGCGAGCGGGTTCGTCCATCAACCCGAAGATTCGTGCGCTGGAAGCGTGGGCGCGCTGGTACATATTGATAATTTGGCCGAACTGGGCGAGCGGCCAGACGAACTGCTGGGTAAGCAGGATGAAGGTGACGAACTCACCGACTTCGAGGTCGCCGGTGAACGGACCAGGGCCTGCACCGTTGATGACCCACAGGCCGCCCACAATGAACGTGAGCGAGAAACCAATACCCGCGAGGATACGGAGTGCGGGGAAGAACTTGATACGGGTGTTGATGGCCCCCCAGTTGGCGTCGAAGTAGTCCATCGAAACGTCGTCGACGCGGTCGGATTCGTGAGACTCGGCGTTGAACGTCTTGATGACCTGAATACCGCCGAGGTTGTTCTCCAGTCGGGAGTTGAGTTTGCCGACAGAGGAGCGCACATCGGCGTACTTCGGCTGGATGATATTCACGAACTTCCACGTGAACAGGGCGATAAGCGGAACCGGAAGCAGCGCGACCAGCGCCAACTGCCAGTTGTACGAAAGCAGGACGACCGCGATGGCGAGGACCATGACGGAAAGCCGGAAGAAGGCGTTCATCCCGTCGTTGAGGAACCGTTCGAGGCGGTTCACGTCGTTCGAGAGAATGGACATCATCTCGCCGGTCTGTTTGTCGGCGAAGAAGTCCATATTGAGCAGTTGCATCCGGTCGTAGGTGTCGGTCCGGACGGCGTGTTGGATACGCTGGGCGTAGGAGTTCCAGCCCCAGTTTCGAAGCCAGTGGAAGACGGCACCGGCGGTGAAACTGAACACGATAATGCCGACGGCGAGGAAGAACTGGCCGCTTCGCGTCGCGGGCACGAACGGCGCAATCCACGCCTCGGGGAGTACGGGGAATCCAGCCGCGAAGGACTTCTCCTGGCGAATAATCGCGTCGATAGCGAGGCCTAGAATGACCGGTGGAAGCAGGTCTAGTACTCGTGCAGCGATACTCGCGAGGACACCGACGAGGAACTGGAGTATGTTCTCACGACCGTACTCGGAGAACAACCGCCGCATCGGGTTGTCGACCCGTTCCTTCTGATCTTCGAACGGGTCGTCATCTGTCTCAGGAGGCACGACATCGTTTCAGGGGACGAACAAAGTAAAGTGCTCGGGTGGAGTGTGTTCTCCGCCGGTATTGGTTTAGTTCGTGCGCGAAGTACGGCCTAAACAACCGCGGTTTCAGAGCACGCGTCCCTCAACATCTGGTTCGATACCTGCCTCAGTAAGGTCCTGTCGGATACGCTCACGAAGTGGATTCGGGACCGCCTCTCTGCTGACAGGGACTGCTAGCTCACCGTCGCCTTTTACCTTCCAGTAGAGGACGCAATCGGACGGTTCGTAGTACTCGATACTGTACGCGTCGTCCGCCCCGCGGTAATGGACTCGTGCGGCGAAATCTTCCGCATGCCACCCCTGAAGTTCAGCAAGTTCCGAAATCCGTTCTCCCATGTGTCGGTGGTCGGGTTGAGGACATTCGGAACTTTCGTTCTACCGGTCTCGCAAAGAGTTCGAATCATCGCCACTCGGTCGGCTACTGTTCACTCTTCGGGGAGCGTACAGTGCTTGTCATCCGACTGTGGGTGTGACGGTGGTGTTTCGGACTTCGTGTTAGCCTCACACTCGACGTTTCGAATGACATTTCCAGTCGAGTCAGGAGAGACGACAACGAGTGGCTCGAACGGCGGCGGCACCAGGAGCGCACAGAAATCATTGCGTTCGATTCGGTTCCTGTCGGAGTCCTCTAATATCGCGCCACGAGCTCCCAGGTCCCCATCGACAACGTTCTTGAGAACGAGATTACGGCCACTCCTCCGGAGAACGAACCCAGCGACCAGTATATCGATCTCGTTCTCCACAAACCGATTCAGTTCGCTATTGACCAGCGTAAAGGCAGGCGCATCGGAGTCAAGAACGTTCGATTTGAATCGGTTTAGGTCACTATTTGTCAGGACAACTACCCGATCTTCACTCAAGAGTTCGCAATCGACGAATCTGTTTTTGTGCGAGTTCGTGAGCGAGACGACAACTGAACTGGTCATCGTACACGATCTAAACGTGTTCTTCTCTGAATTGGTTAGTTCGACCCCCGTACGGTTGGTCGAGTGTAATACGGTGTCGGTCACCACGCACTGACGGCTATTTTCGATAGAGAGGAGTGTATCTGCTTCAGGTTGCCGGACGAGCCGTACATCGATTCGAGAGTCGTCGATAGACACGTGTCGTGCGTCGAGTATCCGAACACCATCTCCCATCGCGAGGTTCGTAATCGAGACGCTGCTTCCCAAAATCGTCGTTAGCCCCCTCACTGTATGTCTGCGTCCATCGACGCGGACTCTGTCGGCGACGATTTCTAAACAGTCAATATCTTCAGTGAGGTGATACCGACCGGGTTCGGTAATCCTTACATGCCCCGTGACGGACTGTGAATCCTCCGAGAGGGTGCCCATCACTGACCCGAGAAACGTGGCACTCCCGAGACTTCTGAGCGCTCCCCGACGGGTGGTTCGTCGTGCCATGGGCCTATGGCATGAAAAGTGACAGCTTCGTAAAGTTATGTGTCGGAAAAAGACGCTAATCGTGAACATAACGTCAAAAACATCTGGAACCGGCCCCTCTCGGTTTCAGTCGGCGACGATGCGGTCGCCCACGTCGATTTCGGTTCGGTTCGTGTAGCCGTAGGGGACTTCGAGGACGTACTTCCCGGTGCCGCGGTAGCGGGTCAGGTCCGCCTCGCTCGTCGCCTCGGGTTCGGTTTCGGCGTGGTGAATCCGCGTGATAGTCCCGTTTTCAGCGACGAAGATGATATCCAGCGGGAAGTCCATATCGCGCATCGCGTAGGCGTAGGTCCCCGTGTTATCGTGGATGAACCACATTCCCTCGTTCGCCCCGAGGGATTCGGCCTCGCTCAATCCGATGTAGCGCTTGGGATAGGTGTCGGCGACGCGGGCGTCGACAGTAGTGAGCGTTTCGCCCGTTTCGGTGTCGACCACGGTGAGTGTGGTCCGCTCGTACTCCGAGGCTGTACCGGGGATAAGCGCTGGATTCGTGAGATAGACCACGCTACCAACGGTGACGAGAACGGCGGCGACGAAGAGGGCAGTCCGTGCGCGGGAGGGCATCACTCGACATGGAGGGTCGCCGTCCGTCTAAGGGTTCCGGGGGCCGGACGAAACAAAAACCGTTATGAGCACGACACGGTTCAATTGGAATACGGGCTCGTGGTCTAGTTGGTTATGACGCGGCCTTTACAAGGCTGAGGTCGGTGGTTCGAATCCGCCCGAGCCCATGTTTCTGCGACGAACGAAGTGAGTCGAGAAATATCTGTGAGGGCGGGTGGAACCTGACGACGAGCGAGGGAAGCCGAGCGAAGTCGGCGTGGTTCGAATCCGCCCGAGCCCATCAGATTTTGTGACGAACCAAACGGTGAGTCACAAATCTGTGTATCGAGGGCGATTCGAATCAGGGAGCAACTTCGCTGCGACTGAGGTTCGAATCCGCCTGAGCCCACTTCTGTGCGAGCGAGCACGAACTCGTGAACGAGGAAGGAATCGAACCCTGCAAGACGAACGAAGTGAGTCTTGCTCTGGTTCGAATCCGCCCGAGCCCTAAAACACCCAAACATCACACAAACCCTTTTACCCAAATACGAACCCACTCCCCTGTAGTGAGCCACCTCGACAAACTCCGGACCCACCCACAACGAACTCTCGCGGTCTTCGCCTACGTAGCCGTCGTCCTCATCGCATCGGTGATTTCGACACCAGCGGGGGGACTCTCACCCATCGGACCACTGGGACTCGTTGGACTCGACAAGTGGCTCCACGCGGTCGGCTACGCGGGGCTTGGGTTCGCTCTCGCGTTCGCGGTGCGTGCGATACGGCTTCGCGAAGTCGGAGGTGCAATCGCGGTCGCCGGACTCTACGGCCTGTGTATCGAATTCGTGCAGGCCGGCCTTCCGTACCGAACGTTCAGTGTGATGGATATGGGTGCGAACGTCCTCGGGGCGATGCTCGGTGGCGTGCTCTGGTACGTCGTCGTCCACAGGGAGGGACGATGGGGGTAGCGTTATCTCGCCCCCAGACAAAGATTACGCAAGCAGTGAGGGCACATGGGCACGAGACGAATTATCCGGGCACTCGGTCTTGCGGGGCTAGGAATCGCTAGTACGTACTATCTCGCGATTCGGCCGTGGCACAGACGCTGGGGGACGACCAACGACGAAGCAGCGGGACCACTACCGGGTGACGACTTCGTCAGCGACTACGACACGTCGTCGACACGGGCGATTACCATTGGAGCACCAGCGCGGGCTGTCTGGCCGTGGCTGGTACAGTTAGGGCAGGGCCGCGGCGGGTTCTACAGTTACGAGCGACTGGAGAACCTCTTCGGCTTGGGGATTGACAATGCGGACCGCATCTTGTCGGAGTACCAGCACCTCGATGTGGGTGACGAGGTTCGACTCGGTCCACCGGGGGCGAATGCGCCGTCGTTCCACGTCGCGCTGGTCGACCCAGGGCGGAGCCTCACTTTGAGCGCGCCGGGGTGGGAGACGGGCGAAAGCCCAGCGGTGTGGACGTTCGCGTTGCACGAAGTCACCCCGAACACGACGAGGCTCATCGTGAGGTTCCGCGGGCGCTCCGAGACACTTCGAGAGCGCGTGGTGAACCGACTTATCATCGAGCCAGTTCAGTTCGCTATGGAGCGAAAGATGCTGAAGGGAGTTCGAGAGCGGGCTGAACGAACGCGTGCGAGTGCAACCGAGGGGCGACGGCGTTGACCCAGCGCCGACGGGCGATTCGAAAGTCTTTTTCCTTCGCTCCGGCTTCGGAAGAGTGCGAGCCGCCTTAGCTCAGACTGGGAGAGCACTCGACTGAAGATCGAGCTGTCCCCGGTTCAAATCCGGGAGGCGGCATTTCTGTGATTTCTAACCGACGAGCGAAGCGAGTCGCGTTGAAATCCAGAATGCGACCCGACCGGATTCTGAACCAGGGAGCGAACGTAGTGAGCGAGTGAGGTTCACGCGAACAGAGTGAGCGTGAGCAGGTGAGACGGAGTCTCACCA
The DNA here is from genome assembly GCF_000306765.2 of Haloferax mediterranei ATCC 33500. Classification (NCBI taxonomy): domain Archaea; kingdom Methanobacteriati; phylum Methanobacteriota; class Halobacteria; order Halobacteriales; family Haloferacaceae; genus Haloferax; species Haloferax mediterranei. The sequence goes on along the minus strand of NC_017941.2, from coordinate 438,553 downwards.
CGTTCAAATCCGGGAGGCGGCCTCAGTTCCTCGGCTCGACACAAGATCACGTAACACCTTCTGGCGTCGCTATTTTTGACTCGGGCTCAGCTACCGATACCGAGAAGAGCACCAGCACTACGAAGTGGAGGCTGAGTCCTTCCAAAAGTGATCGAACGGCATGGCCCGCCAACGGAGAAGGTCTTGCCATTAGGTTACTGGTACTGACGACGTAAGTCGTCGAATAGAGAGAAAACGGGGGCATATCTGTTCAGACCTCCGTCGTATCCGCTGACTGAACGCGATGTAGTGACAGAAAGTCACTGGTGTGGTAATTGCCCGTTTAGTCGACATAGACGAATACACGTGGTTTCTGAGGCGAGCTATAGCAACCGATACTCGCAGTATATCGGTATCTGAGGGTCTGTATATCAAATATCAGCGACTCTATAGATATGAGTGATTTCGTTGTACGTTCGGCCACATCCCCGGTGGCCCAACCCGTCCGAAGCGGGCGGGTTCGGTGTCACTCACGCAACGGACGCGTGTCGTTGTTCCGTTGGGTGACTGGGGGACAAGACAACCATGCCAAACGAAGACAACATCAAATTATCGAGACGACGGGTGCTCGGAAGCCTCGGCGTCATCGGTGGTGCCGCCGCACTTGGCGGAGCCGGTACGATTGCCGGCTTTAGTGACGTGGAAGAGAAAGTCGGCTGGCTCGAAGCCGGGAAGATGGACCTCATGCTGGACTACCGTGCCACGTACAAACCGTGGGAACGGTTCGAGCTGAATCCGGACGACCCGCTCCGGGATGGCGACTACACGAATGGCGAGGCAGTCCCAGTCGATGGAGACGATATGACGTTCGTGGTCGGGCAAGCGCCCGACTACCGCGTGGACGACGACGACAACGACTTCGCTAATGACCCCGCTGTTTCCGCACAGCAATGGGCTGAGCTCACGACGTCGGTGGACCCCTGTGCAATCCAAGATGCGGGGAACGACCCAACCGACCTTCGCTCGTTATTCCCCAACAGTGATTTCGGCGACGTCGACGTCTTCGGTTCGCCGACTGTCGATGATACGTACGAACCAGGCTTCGTCGACGGCTTCCAGGGGATGCAAGTCGACCTCTTGGACATCAAGCCCCTCGACGAGGGTGAATGTACCGTTAGTCTCCACGTCTGTGACAACCCCGCGTTCGTCTGGGCTAGAGTGGATTACCACCCTGACGACGACCGTGCTACCGCCGACGCCGAGAACACCATTATCGAACCCGAAATGCCCCAGGACACCGGCTCAGGTGTCTGGGAGTTCGGCGAACTGGACGACTACATGTGGGTCCAACTCTGGGACGATGCGAACTGTAATAACCAGTTAGACGAGGACGAAGTTGTCCTCTACCAGGGTTCGTTCAGGGGACTTATCGAGGAAATGCGCGACGGCTTCCTGCTGAATCCGTTCCAGTCGATCAGTCTTTCGGGAACCGTCGATAGCACTAACGGTACGATCACCCTCGACAGCAATCAGAAGTTCACCGTGAGCGGGAACCCGCAGTGTCACAACCTTAACGACATCGAGGTGGACGGCACGACCTTCGCCGAAGCGGGGATTACCTTCGAGCCCGCCCACGACCTCGATGAAGACGGTGACAACAGTGACGAGATGCGAATCGAGGATATTCCGGGTGTGGGTAAGACGAAGAACTACCCGCACATTGACGGTGGCACTATCGATGTCCTCGGTATCGGACTCGATTCCAATGGGCTTCCCACGACGGACCCAAGTGCAGCGGAAGGTGGCGCAGTCGGTATCCAATTTACGAGCACTAATCCCGTCCGTGCGGTCATCCTCAAAGGCGGTGCACAGGGCGCAAGCGCCTACATCGGAGCGGACGCCGGGACGACAACCGCAGACCTCGATGTCGACGTGGACTACAACGACGTTGGCGATAGCAACGTGTTCGACGACGCCCTTGGCTCTGGCCTCTCCGGTGACCAGAGCATCCTCTACACGGCAGAAAACCCGAATGGCAAGCCCGCCGAAATCAGTAACATGAGCTTCTGTCTGTCCGAGGATGCTGACGGCAATGGGGAACTTCCGCCACAGGAAATTCCGCTGTGTATCGACGACGCCTGCATCGCCTACGAGTGGTTCCTCCCGCAGGAACTCGTGGACGACTCCAACGACCGCGGTGGCACGGCCGGGCAGGGCTTCACGCAGCTCCCCTCCGACCGGGAGACTGTCACGCGTGCTGACGGAACCACGGTTGATGTCGTGGACGTTGACGGTGACGGAAACATCACGCTGGCCGACGAAATCGTCCGTCGATTCCAGCTTGGAAGCGTCGACAACATCGACATCAACGTGGTGCAGACTGACTCCTTCCACTTCCAAAAAGAGTTTGTCGCCGAGCAGTGCCGCCACCACACTGGTGAGACGCCGACCAACCCGTTCTAACTCAAGAACCGCTCTCTAACCAACCTCTTCCGTTCGACCCACACCGGTCTGACGGTCACCACGGCGGTTCGACTCCGCCAGTGGGTCCTTCTGCCCGCGAAACTCTGCCCATTCTCGATTACGTAGCCTACCACGGAGAGCGGCCGCTCCGGGTTGCACATTCAATCTCAAAAAATGCTGGTTACCTCCGAGAACCCCTGAGCAGGCGAGACGGCGACAAAGAATGTCCCGGTGATGCTCGGCGGGACGGGTTAGGAACTGACCTGCTTCGTCTGCGTGGCGCTGTAGCCGCTCGCGTCGGTGACGGTCAGGGTGAGGTCGTACGTGGCTTTGCCGACGTGCTTGAACTTGAACTTGTCAGTGCCGGATGCGCTTCCACCGCTCACGCTCGTCCGCGCAGAGTCGACGAGGCTACCGGAGGAGTCGAACACCTCGACGAGAACCGAGTCAAGGTCACCGTCAGCGTCGGAGACGCTCCACTTGGCCGTGATTTCGGCGTGTGGGTTCGGCGAGCCAGCCTCAGTCACGCTGTAGCTGTCGATAGCCGGGGCGTTACCGCCCGAGCTACTGTCGGTCGTAAACGTGATCGTGCTCCCGGTGTCGGTGTCGCCGTCGCTGGCGTCCGCGACGGCGCAGAATTCGTAGTCGGTACCGCTGGAGAGTCCCGAAATCGACTCACTGTACGAACCGGTCGAAGAGAGCGTCTGCGCGCTCGTCTCCGTCCACGTGCTGGTCCCGCTCTCGCGGTACTTGAAGGCACAGTCCGCCGAGGATGCTCCGCCGAGGTCGGTCAGGTCACCGTTGAGCGTGACCGAAGAGGTGCCGACGCTCGACTCCTGGTCGGTGGCGACGGCGACGCTCGTGTCGCTAGTCGAGGTGGTGAACGAGACCGAACTTCCGGTGTCAGTGTCACCGTCGCTGGCGTCAGTAATCGCCCGGAACTCGTAGTCGGTGCCCGTGGAGAGGCCGGAGATGTCCTGACTGAACGAACCCGTCGAGGAGAGCGTCTGAACGCTTGTGGTCGACCACGAACTCGTTCCACTTTCGCGATACTCGAAGTAGCAGTCGGCCGACGACGCGTTGCCGAGGTCGGTGAGGCTACCATTGAGCGTCGCCGAGGAGTCCGCGACGTTGGTCGGCGAGTCCGTCGTGACTGCGGGCGGGTCGTCGGTCGTGGTGAACGTCACCGAACTCCCGGTGTCGGTGTCGCCGTCGCTGGCGTCCGCAACCGCCCGATACTCGTAGTCGACGCCGTCCTCGAGTCCGGAGACGGATTGACTGAACGTGCCTGTCGAGGAGAGCGTCTGGGTGCTCGTCGTCGACCACGTACTCGTTCCGGTCTCGCGGTACTCGAAGTAGCAGTCGGCGGAAGACGCCCCACCGAGGTCGGTTAGGCTGCCGTTAAACGTGACAGAGGTCTCTCCGACACTGCTGGCGCCGTCGGTCGAGACGGCGACGTTCGTATCGCCCCCGCCACCGCCATCAGACGCGGCGTTGGCAGCCGCCTCGGCATCGACGAGGCCGTAACCCTGCGCGTCGCTCGACAGCCCGATGTCTTCGGCGGTATCCTGGAGTATCTGCCGCGCTTTCGTGTTCGAGTGACCGTGAGCCATCACCAGTCCACCTACGCCCGAGACGTGCGGGCAGGCCATCGACGTACCCGACTTAGTGCTGTAGCCGCCGGGAACCGTCGAGTAGATGTAGGTGCCGGGTGCGGCGAGTTCGACCTCGTCGCCGGTCGAGGAGTACGAGGCGATCGAGTCGTCGCTGTTCGTCGCGCTGACAGCGACGACTGTCGAGTACGCCGCAGGATACCGGACGCAGCCACTACATCCGTCGTTACCGGCCGCGGCCACCAGCAAGACGCCCTTGTCGTAGGCGTACTGGCAGGCGTCCTGAAGTGTCGAGTAGCTGTCGGACGCGCCGAGACTCATGCTGCCGACGTCGTACCCTTGGTCGGCAGTCCACTGGATTCCGTCGGCGAGTCCGGAGACACTCGCGTAGCCGTCGTCACCAATTACCTTGACTGCGTGGAGCGTCGCCTCGGTGCTACCTCCGACGACACCCTCAGTGTTGTCAACAGCGCCAGCGATACCCGCACAATGTGTCCCGTGGCTGTTGTCGTCGTCCCACGGTTCGTCACAGCCTGAGCAGGTTTCGACTGCGTACCCCGTCCCGAGGTTCGCTTGCAGGTCGGGGTGGTCGCTGTCTATTCCGGAGTCGATGATAGCGATGTCGGCTCCTTGGCCCGTCTCCCCATTAGAGTGGGCGACGTCCGCGTCGATGCGGTCGACGCCCCACGGGAGCGACTCGCCGATGGCCTCAACTTGTCCATCGGGTTCGACATATCGAACGCCCGCGTGGTTCCGCAGTGCGTCAAGCGCCTCCGGCGGGAACCGGCCGACGACCGCCTGCCCGATGTCGCCGAAGTCCAATTCGTTGACGACCTCCTTCGCGCGCCCTCGCGCTGCACGCTTACCACGTTTGGATTTCGTTCCGATGATGTGCCGTTCGGCCGAACCGTCTGCGGGTTTTTTTGCTATTGCTTCATTCGAAATCAACGGCCCGGAAACCCCGACACCGATACCCTGGAGGATTCTCCGTCTGGTTAGCGTATTATCTATCAGGCTCATTTACTATGTGGTTCTATTACGCGGATTAACGGGACATAAATCCATCCAATTATCCACTATATTAGTGGAATATTTTCATATGCTAGCCGTTAAGTCTTATATTAGACATATTCTGATATTCCTGTCTTTAAATTTTAAATATACTTAGTCTCCAGTATTTGACAGAGAATGTACGAGTATGATTCGACCGAGGAGAGCCAAAGAGTGGTTAAACAATCCTGTGGGGAGTAATACAAAGGTGTTAGAATTCATTGATAATTGAACTATTAACGTGGGGGGTAGTCCCTTGTCTCGCTCCAGGTTCGGAGTGAAACGGGAGATTAAAACTGCGTACCGGTGAATAGGATTACTCCGCGTACTGTATCGTATTGTTTCTCGAGACGCTCACATCGCGCCAAGAGTCGTTGACCCCCGCTTGGACGGTTACGGTGTAGTCGAGTCCGTCCCCGCTGTCAACGCTGCTGTGGTAGCTCGTGTTGCCACGGAGCGCGATAGTGAGATTAGTTGAGTCAGCCGGTGTGAAGCCGTCTAGCCCGTCGAGGTCGGCCTTGGAGGCGTCGTGGAGGTCGACAATGCCGTTCCCGTTCGTATCAGTTATCCGTGACCCAGTGAGGTCCGTCCCGTTGTACTCGAACCGAACGACTTCGAGCGTCTTTGCCGTCGCATTGCCGTCGTTCGTCGACTCGGATTCGGTGTCGTTCTGGTGGTACGAGACGTTGAGATTCACGTAGCTGGCGGTGGACGACGCTTCGGTGAGTCCGAGTTGCAGCGTATTGGTAACCTCACCAGTGGCGTTCGTGGGGTGGGAATAGTCATCCCAAGTATCCTCAACATTGGTAGCATCGTTCTGGTCGGTAGTGCTGTCTGCCGTCGCCGGGCCAACCTCTGAGAGTTGCACATCGAACGACCCTGCGCCGAGTTGTGCGTCGAGTTCCTCAGTGTCGATGAAACCAGCCAACGTCCATCCACCCGCGAACGACGCGGTGAACACGACGATGGCGGCAAGCACCAGAAGTATTGTCCTCGGAGAGGGTGCCAGCGTCATCGTTCACCGCCCCGGCTCTTCCGGACGGCACTGATAAGCATCCAAACCTCGGAACCGATGAGAAGCACTGTCGGAACGAGGATGAGGACGACGATACCTGTCGTCGTGTTTGCGAATAGCGTCACGTGCCCAGCGTACGGGATAGTCATCATCACGCGCCCGACGACTGTGTCAGCGGAGACGAGTCGCTGGTCTGGGTCCTCGTTAGCGTCCCCTTTTGTCCGAAAGTACCGGCCGTCTTCCCGTTCGACGACCTCGACGACACGGTGGGTCTGTCGCTGGACGTCACTCCGGCCGGAATCTAATTCGTAGGTGATGACATCGCCGGTTTCGATAGTCGACGCTGGCACGTCGCGTACGATGATGACGTCTCCCGAACTAATCGCCGGTTGCATACTGCCCGTCAACACGGTGTAGCTCTGATCCGCACCGACGAGTTGGGGGACAGCCGTAACGGCAAACGGGAGGACGAGTGCGAGCAGTACCACGACACAGAGGGTGTTGAACAGCGTTTGTTTCGAAGGAACTTTCATCTGAGTCACCTTTCAGGCTGGGGGTTGGCCCTCCCGACCGAGGCGCATCTCGCGGTCGCTGGCAGCGTGGACGAGGGCAGAAACGCTGAACAGAAGTGTAACGATGACAGCACACCCCAGACTGGGGATGAGGCTGAACGGAGGCAGTCCAATCCAGTTCGCGAACACGAACCCGTGACTGAATACCCCGAGACCGGCGTAGTACTTGCTCCAGGAAATCGAATTGTGTGGGACGATGTCGAGATACACTTCGAGCGCTGATGCGTCGTCTGTGGGTTCGATTACTCCCCGTTTCTCGTCGAATATGACGACGTTGTTGTCCACCATCTTCGGCAGATGTGCTTGCCTGAGCGCAGTGTATACGCGCATCCGCTCCTTGTATGTTACCAAGTCGCATTTCGTGTTGTTCTCCCACGCAGCGATCTGCGTCGAGAGTTCTTTGAGTGTGACCGGCTGTTCCTGTTGAAAGAGATAGTGTAACACGTGGCGGCGGCGCTCCGAGCTGAGTGTCTCGAAGACAGTTTCCTGTGTCAATTCTTCCGTCGGTTCGGAGGGCCCGACTGACTCAGCTGCCCAGTCCGCTACTTTCTCGACAGACATAGTCATCTAAAGCCCCGCTGGTAGCTACGCGAAGCTCTCGTTCTACTCGTCTGGTCTGACGAGAAACGACAGGGTCCGCACTCTGTTCGCGTGATTCGACGGTGCTGAATCATTACGAGAACCCAGACCGTACATAGTCATTGTAAGTATTGTAGTACCGCCGCGTTAGACCTTAATTGAATTTAGAATACGAACTAGCTGAGTTAGTTAGTACAATTGTATTAAAATGATGGGGAAGCGCCATAACAGAGTTGACCAACCGTGATTACGACGGGGTGTGCTTCTCTGACACGTTTACAATCGGCCGAAGCCCTTTCATCGGAGCTTGGCGTCGAGACCCATCGATACCGACCCGGTATTACCGTATTTGCAGTAGCCGATAATCAATAATTGTCTGATAACCATAGCGAGCCGTCCTTAATCCGATACTACTGCTTTTGGACACTGTTGCAGACGCTGGTGTGACTGCCTATCCACGGAGTATGGAAGTGTTCGAGCTGACCGCTCACCTCTACAGAAGTGCGATAGCCGTACCAGTAAGAAGAGACCATGCCACCAACGGAAGGCTGTGCCAGAACGGGAGGAATCGCGTCTCTGGGGTCACATTTCTCGGAGGATAGTAGCGAAACACGGCAACTGAATCCGTGTCACGTCACCAAAGTAACTCGGCGGCGAGAAGTACCCCGATTTCGGGATGAGTCCAGTGTATACCGAAGACGACTCGCCATTGATTTTGCCAGCGGTCTCAGCAACTGTAACTCGCTTCGATGTTGCCGGGGATTCTCAAACTGCTTAATGAGATAGATTCATCTCTGAAATTTTGTAAGCTACACATAACAATACGTCTAATTTGCTAATTTGGACTAATGAAAAGAACCTCAGACCAACGCAGCACTTGGCCGTTACACAGACGGTCTGCGCTCAAGTTGACTGGCGGGGTTCTCCTCGCGAGTATGCTCGGTAGCCAGGCCGGAGCAACGCACACAAAGACAGGAACACACCGGGAATACCGTGTGAAACAGGGCGACCGTGAATTCGAAATCGGCCTGCTCGCGGGTGACACGCCCGTGAAGGAACTCTACGACCTCCGGATTCCGGACTGGTATAGTGGCGACAATGGGGCGACGGACCCCGGGGAAGGGCCATACTACGAATCGCTCGGTCTGGGATACCTGCTGGAAGAACCGTCGACGGTGCTGTTTCTCTACGACGGGCCGGATGGGCTCAGTCTCGTCGCGCTCCACGGCGGGTCCGGTGACGGTGGGTCTGTCACGTGGCGGCTCACTGGCGTACCCACCGATGCGGACTGGCTCGTGAAAGACGACCTGTACACCTATCCGGATGGTGAACCGGCTGACTCGAACTACGACCGGTGGAACGTGAGCGGCAGCGACCACGTCATCGACTGGACGTGGCGGGGAGGTCGAACAGACGGCGGCGTTCTCGGCTACCTCTCCGGTGAGTTCGAGATTACCATCCACCCGGCGTACAACACTGATGCAACGCTCTACGGGCAGTACTACTCTGGAGAGGTCACCACATGGCACGTCCTCTCCGGCGAGTGGGATTCACTGACGCGACAGTCTCTGAACCTCCACGAGACAGTGACGATTACCTGTGAAATCGTCGAAGACTTGGACTCCCCGGAGAGTCCGGAGTCACCAGCGACGCCCGAAGATCCGAAAGATGGAGAAGACGGGGATGGCTCGAAAGACTCCGAGAAAAGAAAAGGCGAGAGAGATAACGACAACGACGACAAGGGCAAAAAGAAGGAGAAGCCGGAGTGGAAAAAGGACCGCGACGAGGCACGCAAAGAGCGGAAAGAAAAGCGCGACGAGTGGCAAGAAAAACGCGACAACGGAGAAGACGACTGGAAGGAAGCCCGCGACGAAGCACGCAAAGAGGCAAAAGAAAAGCGAGACGAGTGGCAGGACAAGCGTGACGAATGGCAAGAAAAGCGAGACGAAGAAAAAGGCGAGCGCGAGGAGGAGAAAGACGACCGTGACGACAAAGACAGGGAAGACGACGAAGACAACGACGAGGACGACGAAGACAACGACGACGATTCACAACCGCGACGAGGACGAGGAAACGCACGGGGACAGAGGCGTGGCAAGGGACAAGGAAAAGCACGGGGACGAAGGGAGGACGACGGCGACGAGAGCGATACTGATGACGACGATGACGACTAAGTCGTCGACCAGAACGACCGTATCGATAGACTAGGGCCTAACCAGTCGCTGTTCCCAGATTCCCGCGGAAGACGCGCAAGTAACCGGTCTCACTCTGTTTTCGGAAGTCTGCGGTGCAAGCGTGAAGTGACCTTCAGTCCCGAAGCTCCATGTAGCCGAGTGCTTCCAGTTGCTCGCGGTCCACGTCGTCTTTCGGTGCCCGAGGGGGGTTGACCTCGCGCGTTACGAGATGCTCGGGAATGCGGTCGCGGAGTTCCGCAGCGACTGCCGGGTTGTCGTCGATAACGTTCCGTTGTTCGTCTGGGTCGGTCCGAATGTCGTAGAGTTGATCTCCTGCCTTGCTCGCGATGAGTCTCCATTCGTCGGTGCGGACGGCGACCGCGGGAGCGATCTCGTTGGGTTGCCCCAGCGAAAACACCGTCCGGTCGTCACCCTCGAAGAGATGTGTCCCCTCGAATTCGGGGTCAATCGAATCTGAGAGGTGGAACGACGTAATCGTCGGCGCGAGGTCGAGGAGTTCTCTCGTCTCCGAGATTCGCTCAGGAGCATCGACCGTCGGTGTCTTCACGATAAGCGGCACGTGAGTGAGTTCGTCGTACGGGTAATTCCGATGAAAGAAGGCCCCGTGTTCGCGGAATTCCTCGCCGTGGTCACTCGAAAACAGGACGTTGCACTCGTCCCAGAGACCGAGGTCTTCGAGTCCATCGAATAGTCGGTCGAGGTGTCGCGAACAGTATCGGACGTCGGAGTCGTAGAGGTCGACCAACAACTGTCGCTCCTGTTCGGTGACATCCGCCGGTTGCAACCCGGCTTTCTTCATCAACGCCTTGATTCGGTCCTCACCGAGCGGTGCATCGAGATACGCTGGGTCGTCATCGTGGACACCATAGGGACGGTGAGCCTCCATATAGTGAATCCAAAGGAAGAAATCCGACTCGGCGTTCGAATCGAGCCACGATAGCGCCTGATCGGTCACTTGTTCGGCGCTTGTGTAGCCCAGATACTGGAATCCGCCGTCTTTGAACAGGGCGTTGTACGGCTTCCGTAACGCATTGTAGAGGCGTTCGCTTCCGCGCTGTTGGAGGAGTTTACTAATCTTCGTCGCCGGACGGTTGATTTGGTGTCGAAGCTCTTCGAGAAGCGTCCGTTCGCTGGTTGCCTTCTCGTGGTACGAATCTCGACCGAGGTCAATCGTCTCACCGAATCGAAAGTCACCATCGACGAGTCCGATTCCGGTCTGTGTTCCTACGACTGCTGTCTTGGTCTCTCCTTCCGCGGAGAGTATCGATGCAATCGTCGGGAACTCGTCCATTGCTTCGTATGCCAGATGGTGCGAGGTCTGGAACGACGGAATCGAGATGCGCGTGTACGGACCGTTCGAAAACGCGTGTTCGAACACTGTGCCCGCCTCGGCCAATCGGTCCACTGCGGGCATCGTGTCTCGCTCGTAACCATACTGTGCGAGATGGTCCGCACGCAGCGAATCGACTGTAACGAGGAGGGTTTGCATTGATTGGGTATTTGTCCATTCAGTGTGACAAAAATCTATCTATAGATTGCCACTTTTCGAGGTGTAAGCCCGTACAAAAGCCGACTTGACTGGGCACCTCGAAGGGTTCATCCGCACACCCCTGACGCCATCTTCAGAAGACTTATGCGCATGAGGTCGTTGGATTCAAAGGCAATGGCGAAAGGTAAGGTTGACTTCTTCAACGACACTGGCGGTTACGGTTTCATCTCTACTGACGACGCGGACGACGACGTGTTCTTCCACATGGAAGATGTTGGCGGCCCGGACCTCGAAGAGGGTCAGGAAATCGAATTCGACATCGAACAGGCCCCCAAGGGCCCGCGCGCGACGAACGTCACCCGCCTCTAAGCAGGTTTCCGTTCATCCGCTGTAACTTCACAGACTGACGAATTTTCTTCCGTTTTTCACCCTCGTGAGCGACTGCGTCGCAGCGAGTTGTTCCAGAAATTTGTGAGTCATTGACACGCATTCGGAAGGATTAACCGTCCGTGGGGACGTTATACAAAGGCAATGGCGAAAGGTAAGGTTGACTTCTTCAACGACACCGGCGGTTACGGTTTCATCTCTACTGACGACGCGGACGACGACGTGTTCTTCCACATGGAAGATGTTGGCGGTCCGGACCTCGAAGAGGGACAGGAAGTGGAGTTCGACATCGAACAGGCCCCTAAGGGCCCGCGCGCGACGAACGTCACGCGCCTGTAATTCGCGAACACAGACGAACCGATTTCTGAGAATTTTTTACACCTCCTGAGCGACGCGTCGGTTCACACCTGCGGCCGCCGCGAGAGGTAGAGCCCGTCAACATCAGGAACCCCTCGAACCCAGAAGGCTCTTATCTCTCCGCAGTTGTGCATCAGATGAACAACAATGTCTGACGACGGGGAGCGTGAGTCGTCGGGAGGCCCGCTCGATTCACATATCGGAGCGGGCGTGTTCGACGAGACGATGGGTCCCGGTTCGTCGTTTGCACACCTCTACCGTGGAGAAATCCACCGCATGAAGTCGTGGCGCGAGCGACTGGACCGTACGAGCAACTGGGCGATTACGTTGATGGCGGGTATCCTGACGTGGTCGTTTTCCGCACAAACGCATCCCCATTACATCATCCTCCTTGGGGTAGTGACGCTGTGTATCTTCCTCGCTATCGAGGCGCGGCGATTCCGCGCGTACGATATCTGGCGCTCTCGGGTGCGGATGTTCCAGCAGAACGTGTTCGCGTACGCGCTCGACCCCGAGGGAGGTGTCGTCGACGAGGACTGGCGGCAGAAACTCGGTGAGGACTACCGCAAACCGAACATGAAGATACCGTTCGAGGAGGCCTTGGCCCATCGTCTTCGGCGGGTGTATCTCCCGCTGTTCCTCGTGATGCTCGCCGCGTGGGTCATCCAACTGACCGCCTACACGGATAGCACGACATTCGTCACCAGCGCTGGAGTCGGGACCATCCCCGGAAACATCGTCGTCGCCTTCGTTGCCGGGTTCTACGCAACGCTCATCGGAATCACGTTCCGACCGAGGGAATGGCACGTCAACGGCGAACTCATCCCGAGCGATGTGACGGGGTGGGAACAACCCGAGTACGCCGATTCGTAGCGCGGGATTTCGAAATGGTTTTTGTGTCCCTGTGCATCTGTCGAGTTGCGCCGCCTTAGCTCAGACTGGGAGAGCACTCGACTGAAGATCGAGCTGTCCCCGGTTCAAATCCGGGAGGCGGCACTTCTCTGAACCCGACCACCGAGCGTAGCAAGCGTGGCGGGTTCTGTACGTGCGACCCGACCGGATTCTGAACCAGACAAGTCGCAGCGCCGAGCGAAGCGAGGCGACCGTCTTGACGTGGTTCAAATCCGGGATGACTGCGCTGATCCAAACCCGAAGACGACCGCACCATGTCCAAACCCGAGGCCGCCACACTCACAAACTGCACCGCTGCCAAAAACCAAACAGCCGGTATTTGAAGCGGCCGTTACCCGACCTGCACCGCGAAAACGATCTGGTCGTGGACGATAACGTGGAGTGGCTGCCCCGCGTCGTTCCACTCGTACGATTCTGTATACGGGGAGTCGTCGAAAGACGGGTCGGAGAACGTAATTTCAACGTCGTAATCCGCCTCCATGATTACTTTATTGTTGATCGTCTGTCTTTTGTTCGGCTCCAGTTCGATGGTGGTGTCGACCTTCGTCGAGTCCGTGCTTCGCTCGGTCACGAGGACGTCGATTGTGCGGGTGTTCGTCGCTTCGTTGTGAAGGACGATATCGGTCGCGCCGCGCGCACTCGCCTGCAGCTCGGAACAGCCGGGAAGCCCTGTAAGACCGACTGCACCGAGAGTAGTGAGAAGAGACCGTCGGGACCAATTGACTGGCATGAGGTTCAGGTCGCACAGACGACATAAATAACTCCGCCCGAGTCGACTACCCCGACATCGACTGGAAGTGAGCCAAAAGCAGGAGACGGCGGTGGCACTACACGAGACAATAAGCGGAGGGTCCGCGTTAGAACACAGCCGACAACCCAACGACAGCCAATTCAGGCAACGATAGACTCAGAATCACTAACATCACGGTAAGTAACGCGAACCTCCAACCCGGACGACGTGACGGAGACCGTGATGTCGTCAATGGCGCGTTCGTACTCGGCGGTGTGCTTTCCCGAGCGCGAGATACGCAGTCCCTTCGAGAGGAGATCGGCGTCGGCGAGTTGGTCGAGTTTCCGGTAGGTCGTCGAAAGCGGGAGGTCGCACGTCTCTGCGATTTCGCTTGCCGACAGCGCCACGCCGTCGGTCGCATCGAGAATACACCGGGAGTCGGCATCGTCGAGAACGTCGAAGAGCGTGTCGATAGCCGCCTGGTCGTCGACGACCTGTTCCGCGGGCGACGAGCGAGTGTGAGAACGAGCGGAGAGAGGAACTGAAGCCTGACTCATACTCCAGTAGAATCACGCAAGGGGAACTAACTGATAACCACGATAGCGTGGGACGTTTATATACTCCCCCCGAGAATCGGCGAGCGAGCGCCGCCTAACTCTCTTCGAGGATGTCGCCGAGTAGTTTCGTCAACGCGGCCGCGAGATGTTCTGAAAATGTAGATTGATTGATGTCGAGGGTGGCCGCGACCTCGGTCGCGTTTGCGCCTCTGGGGCGTTCGAAGTATCCCATCTCGTAGGCGGTCTGGATAACTTCGAGTTGGCGGGTCGTGAGTTTCCCGCGGTCGACGAAGATACTGTCTCCGGGGGCGTCACCGGTCGGTGACCGAACGAGTCGCTTGATATCGGTTCCGGGGAATCGGTCGCGGAGTTCGCCGATAACGTTCTGGAGTTGTTCGTAGTCGGCCGCGTGAAACACGAGCGTGAGCGTTCCACGGTGTGCAAAGTACCGGTCGACTGGGCATCCGAACTCGCCGAGACACTCACACGGACAGCCCGTGCTCTCCTCGTGGGAAAACCGGTAGAGATGCTTCGTCCCGTAGGAGAAAATCGGGTCGAGCGTCGTTTCGTCGGGGAGTTCCTCGACCTCGACGACGAATTCGGAGACACTCACTGAGTCGGGGTTCGCCACAACACTTCTCGAGACGGTGTCGACGGCGGAGTCTGTCGAGTGTGCAATCGAGGCGATGGGACAGACGGACGGCGTGTCGAACTCGACAGTCGCACGAATCCCAGTGGGCATTGGACTACGCGTTGATGTGGCGTGTCTCGGCGGTGACTGAGGTGGTCCGAGGCGTCACGCGTCGGACTCCTCGGGGTCGAGTTCTATCTCTCGGCCGCCTAGACTGTCAGGTTCGAGTTCGAACAGTTGGATATCGAGGTCGCGTTTGGTCTCCCCCCAGATTTCGAACAGCGGTCGTTTGGCCTCCCCGTACTGGACGATGCGCTCGACTGTCAACTCGTCCGGGTCGACCCGTTCGAGCGTCCCCTCGGCGATGATGCTCCGATAGAGTTGGCCATCCGCTTCGTGCACGACGAGTCGAGCACGGGGCGAGGAGGTGAGAAATTGGCGTTTTTCGCTCTCGGGTGTCGAGACGAGTCGGAGATAGAAACAACCGCTTTCGGCGTTGTATCCGTAGGATATAGGGATTGCGTAAGGCTCGTCTGCCTTCGCAAGCGAGAGGACACCCGTCTCGTGACGGGTCAAGACCTCATGTATCTCGTCGGGCGAGAGTTCTGTCTGTTGGTCCAGAGACATCGGTTCGTACATGCAGACTTGTGCCGGACGTAATTACTGTTACTTCTCGGACCGAGAAGAGCCACAACTGGTTAGGGAGAGAACATGAGCGTGCCGAATGTGGCTGGTCACTCAGGCGTGAGAGAACGCATCTTGGGTGAGCGAGGCGCTACAGATGACACATCCATTATCGAGAAGCGCATCGCGCATCGAATCGTTGACCAGCATGGACTCGGCACACTCCGGGCAGACGAAAGTGTAGTCCGCGCTGTCGCTCATCTTGTTCGTAGTACGGGAGACACACGTATATGTAGCCTACTGTTTCCCGAGCGGCGGGAAGACAGTGACCGAAGCCGGATGAGAAAACAGGAAACAGAGAGAATCGTCACGGAGAGAGCGTAGCGAATTCGTTTTCCGAAGTGGCAGAACCGCAGATTGGACAGCCACGCTCAAGGAGCGCATCGCGCATCGAATCGTTGACTTCGAATCGCTCGCCGCACTGGGTGCACGTAAACTCGTATTCGTCGGCCCTCGGTGCACCCATCAGTCTACCTCTGGATGTGCAAGTGTATCTTCCATCCCCGTCTCTCGGACTGTAGACGCGACATCCGCCATCAGTTCGGTGTCTTCCGGGCGAAGTTCGACGACGGAACTCGTCGCGTCTCGGTGTTCGGTTAGCGTCGTCTGACCCGTAAGAGAGACGAACAGGTCACCAAGGTCCTGCGTCGAAGACGGGGACGACATCACGCCCGCCGCTCCTCGGCGTCTTTACCGCCGTCAGTTGCAACATTTCGGAAATCAACCGCAACGCCCGCGTCAGCAAACGAAAACGAGAGCGTGTCGAAATTGGTCTCGAACTCCCGTGGGTGGTGGCTCGCCAGTTGAATCCGCCGACGTTCATCGAGGAGCGACGCCTCGGTGAGTTGGTCGAGCTTCCGGTAGACGGTCGACAGCGGAACATCACACACGTCCGCGCACTCCTGTGCAGTTCGAGGGGCTTCGTCACAGGCGGCGAGAATACGACGGCTGTCGTCGTCGCTGAGGACGGAGAGAACAGCAGACGAGTCGGTGCGGTCCTGTCTGTGCGAGTCGGAAGCTGATCCCCCGCGGGCAATGAGTGTCGACGTCGTGTTCATACTTCTATTGACGACTGTTATCCGGAGGTATCCAGTCCCGCGCTATCCGGGGTGGTTTAAGTACACCCCCGACAGCGTCTCGATGGCGAGACCACGCTCTTCGCGAAACCACCCGGTGATGAGTTTCATCTCCGGCGGGTAAACGCCCGCGAGCGCGCAGACGCATGCGTGACCAGCGAACCGAGACTCACCGTGACAACGAACTGAGTCCACCCGACCACGACGCGGGGCTTATCCCCGCCGACCACGAATCGCGGTGCAACACCTGGATGACGGTGAACACACTCCATCGACCGACGCACCGCGACGCGCTCGTTCACCTCGAATCGGCATTCGAACGCGGCGATATGGTCACCGTGTTCGGCCGGTGTACAGTGGACTACGACGGCCGCGCGACGAGCGAGCTCGGCCCCGGCGACCGACTGGTCGTTCTGAAGCCGGACGGGTCCATCCTCGTCCACACGGACGAAAAGCGGACGCCAGTGAACTGGCAGCCACCGGGGTGTACGCACTCTGCAGGCGTGCGCGACGGCCGACTCCGCGTTCGGAGCACGCGGTCGAGTCCGGATGAACGGCTCGACGTGTTCTTCGAGCGCGTCGAACAGTGTTCGGCGTACGCCGTAAACGACCGAAGCGACCTCGAACTCGTCGGAAGCGAAGAGGACCTGCGACAGCATATCCTCTCGGACCCGTCGATTCTCGAAGCTGGCTTCGAACCCCTCGAAACTGAGCGACAGAGCGACGCCGGTGCGCTCGACATCTTCGGTGAAGATGCCGAAGGAGTCCCCGTCGTCGTGGAGTTGAAACGCCGTAGGGTCGGCCCCTCGGCAGCGAGTCAACTCCGCCGGTACGTGGACGCCGTCCGGCGGGAGTTCGGCGATAACGAACCAGTTCGTGGTGTTCTCGTCGCTCCCTCCGTCACCGACCGGGCCACCGACCTCCTCGACCGCGAAGGGTTGGAGTTCGTCGCACTCGATCCTGAGACGGGTGAACCCCCCGTCGAGGACGAGGAAAGAGGCAACGAACAGGAAACGAAAGGCGAGCGAGCAGACGACGAGTAAGTAGTCGAGACCGGCGGTCGCGGCGAGGCGTCAGCGGGCTCAGCACAGTAAAGGGACGAACCGACGTGTGAGAGGCTCACACGACCGGATGGCCGAATGAAGCTTCGAAGCGTTTTTAGCCCGCCTGACCCTTCGGTTTCACAAGTAACCATGTCAGACAAACCCGCCTCTATGTACCGGGAGATCAAGAACCCGGCATACACCCGACGTGAGTACATCACGGGTATCCCTGGTTCGAAGATTGCACAGCACAACATGGGCGACCTGCAGGCGGACCCCGAGGACTACCCTGTCGAGATCAGTCTGGAGGTCGAAGAGGATGTTCAGATTCGCCACGGTTCGCTCGAATCTGCACGTCTCTCGGCCAACCGTCTGATGCTCAAGAACGCGGGCGAAAAGCAGTACAAGATGATCCTGCGCAAGTTCCCGCACCACGTCATCCGCGAGAACAAGCAGGCAACCGGTGCCGGTGCAGACCGTGTTTCTGACGGAATGCGCCAGTCGTTCGGGAAGGTCGTTGGGACCGCTGCTCGCATCCCCAAGGGTGAGACGGTCTTCACCATCTACTGCGACGTCGAAGACGCCGAAATCGCGAAGGACGCCTTCCGCCGTGCGTACAACAAGATGTCGCCGCCGTGCCGCATTGTCGTCGAACGCGGCGAAGAACTGCTCGTTGCGTAATTTCGCACGGTGACTTTTCGGCGCGTTCGCTGAACGCGGCGAAGAACTGCTCGTTGCGTAATTTCGCATCACACGGGTCGCCACGAACCCACCAACTTTTCACGCGGGACTCCTCCTCGTAGCGTATGCTCCGCTTGGCGGTGACAACCAGCAGCGAGACGTTCGAGCGAATGCGCGACCCGCTCGCCGAGCGCGGTATCGAAGTCGGCCATCTCCGGGCCAAGCGGTTCGCACTCGACCTCTCGACGCCACCAACCGAGTCGTTCGACGTGGGGTTTGTCTATCCCACGCGGGAGATGGAAGGTGGTGTCGTCACCGCCAGGCACGACATTCCGTGGGTGAACACGCGCGAGGATATTCTCACGTCGCGGAACAAAGCGGGTGTTATCGCGGCACTCAAGCAATCGGATATCCCGGTCCCGAAGAGCGTCTACGTCTCGAATCCAGCGGATGAATCGGAACTCGTCGAAACCATCGAAGCGGCGGGGCTCGACTTTCCCGTCGTCCTCAAGCCGAACTCGACGACACGGGGGGCGGGTATCGCAAAGGCGCACGACCCCGACTCGCTGTCCGGGCTTGTCGACCACCTGAACCTCGTCCACGACTACCGAGCGACCGGCGACAAATCCTACCTCGTTCAGGAGTGGCTTCCGAACGCCAGCGACTACCGAGTGATGGTCCTCGACGGGCAAGTCGTCGGCGCAGTCGAGCGCCGTCTCTCCGACAGTGCACGTGCTGACGGGCGGTGGAAACACAACGTCCACCGCGGTGCGGAGGCAGTCGGCGTGGACCTCCCGAAGCGACACCGGGCCCTCGCCGAGGTGGTCGCAGCGGAGTTGGACATCCGCTATCTCGGCGTCGACTTGCTCGAATCTGACGGGCGGGTCGTCGTCTCGGAGACGAACGCCCGGCCGACTATCGACGACGGCGCGAAGTACGACGACGGCTTTTTCGACCGACTGGCGGCGCTCATCGAGCGGGTCGCAAAGAAGTCGTAGTCTGCCGCGTCAGTCGCCGATTACTCGACGTCGATAGCGGCGGAGTCCTCAGCGCGGTCGAACGTAACCTGTAGGACGCCGTTGTTGAAGGTGGCCGATGCGGAGTGTTCGTCGACGCGTGCCGGGAGGCGGACGCGTTCGTCGTACTCGCGGCGGTCACCAGCGGCGCTGATAGTCAGTGTTTCACCGTCGCACTTGAGGTCGATAGCGTCTTTGTCGACGCCTGGGAGGTCCGCGACGAGTCGGAGCGAGGTACCCTCATCATACACGTCAATGTGGGTTTCGGAGGCAAAGCCAGCGTCTCCTCCAGTCATGTCGTTCATCATCCGTTCGATTTCATCGAAGATGTTGTCGAACGGGTCGTCGCGGTCGTCTCTCACCATGGGGGCCGCTATGAAATCGGAGGTTAAAGCCTTTCTGCCCGCGACAACCTTGGTAACAAGGACCTCGGATGGCACATATTGTACTCACGATATCGCTTCACGCGTAGCAAATACCGTCCGATTTTGAGTGATAGCGATTGTTTCTGAGCAAGTTATGATCGTATATGAAAGGTAACGTTCGATTCAGTCGGATTTACCGAAACAGGTATACTCTTGCGTCTGGGATATATACCTGGAAACTACTCGAACATGAGTGAAAAATCCTACCTCAGCGCGGGCGAGAACGTGGATGAATCGGACGTGGTGCGGGTGGCACTCAACGGCTTCGGCCGAATCGGCCGGAACATCTTCCGTGCCGTCCTCGACAATCCGAAGGTTGAACTGGTCGCCATCAACGACGTCATGGACTTCGACGACATGGCGTACCTCGCGAAGTACGATTCCGTCATGGGCCGTCTCGACGGTGTCGAACGCGACGGCGACTCCCTGACTATCGGCGGCACCTCGGTGGGTCTCTACAACGTCCAGTCCCCCGCAGAACTGCCGTGGGGAGACCTCGACGTCGACGTGGCACTCGAATGTACGGGCATCTTCCGTACGAAGAAAGATGCCTCGGCGCACCTCGACGCAGGCGCGGACAAGGTCGTCATCTCCGCACCGCCGAAGGGCGACGAGCCGGTCAAGCAGATCGTCTACGGTGTCAACCACGACGAGTACGACGGCGAAGATATCATCTCCAACGCCTCCTGTACGACGAACTCCGTCACACCGGTCGCAAAGGTGCTCGACGAGGAGTTCGGCATCGAGAACGGTCTTCTGACGACCGTCCACGCCTACACGGGCAGCCAGAACCTCATCGACAGCCCCCACGCGAAGCAGCGTCGCGGTCGCTCCGCTGCCGAGAACATCGTCCCGACGACGACCGGTGCCGCACAGGCAGCCACCGAGATTCTTCCCCAGCTCGACGGCAAGCTCGACGGCATGGCGATTCGCGTCCCCGTCCCGAACGGGTCGCTCACGGAACTCGTCGTCCAACTCGACGAGACGCCTTCGGTCGAAGAAATCAACGATGCCTTCCGCGCCGCTGCCGACTCCGGCCCGCTCGCCGGTGTCCTCGGCTACACGGACGACGAAGTCACGTCGCGTGACATTCTCCAGCTTCCCTTCTCCAGCACCGTCGACCTCAACACGACGAACCAGGTCAACGACGGCGGTCTCTACAAGATTCTGACGTGGTACGACAACGAGTACGGATTCTCCAACCGGATGCTCGACGTCGCACACTTCGTCACGCATCAGTAATCTCTCACTCTAATCGACCGCCCTCTCGGCCTGACCTACCCACCACTAAGTAACCACTCCACGTTCTTCCACCCGATGTTCAAGACCCTCGACGACCTCAACCCGGAACAGCGCGTTCTCGTCCGACTCGACCTCAACTCGCCCGTCGAAGACGACGAGGTACAGGACAACCGACGCTTCGACCGCCACGCGGAGACAGTCCGCGAACTCGCCGACGCGGGCCACCGTGTCGTCCTGATGGCCCATCAGGGACGTCCCGGCGGCGACGACTTCGTTTCTCTCGAACAGCACGCCGCAATCCTCGCGAAGCACGTCGACCACGACGTGCAGTTCGTTGCCGACACCTACGGCGATGAAGCTATCGACGCCATCGAGTCACTGTCCGCCGGTGAGGTTCTCCTCCTCGAAAACACCCGCATGTGCGACGAGGAACTCCCCGAGGAGGACCCGGAAGTCAAAGCCGACACCGAGTTCGTCCAGACGCTCGCTCCCTATTTCGACGCGTACATCAACGATGCGTACTCCGCGGCCCACCGCTCGCACGCTTCTCTCGTCGGATTTGCTCTCGAACTGCCCGCCTACGCGGGACGCGTGATGCAGACCGAATACGAGGCGAACTCCTCGATTGCGACACGCGAGTTCGACGGCCAAGTCACGATGGTCGTCGGGGGGACGAAAGCGACCGACGTCATCAACGTGATGAACAACCTCGGCGACAAGGTCGACCAGTTCCTGCTCGGCGGCATCGCGGGCGAACTGTTCCTCCGCGCCGCCGGTCACGAGGTCGGCTTCGACCTCGACGGCATGGACTTCTTCGACGACCAGTGGGAGGCCAACCGCGACACCATCGAATCGCTGCTCGACGAACGCGGCGACCAAATCAAACTCGCCGTCGACCTCGCCTACGAGGATGACAACGACGAGCGCGCCGAAATCGCCGTTTCCGACATCGACGAGAAGGACCGCGCGTACCTCGACGTCGGCAGCGAGACGGTCGAGACGTACGACCCCATCATCCGCGATTCCGAGGCAGTCTTCGTGAAGGGCGCACTCGGTCTGTTCGAAGACGAGCGCTTTTCGGTCGGTACCGTCGGCGTCCTCCGCGCCATCTCCGAAACCGATTGCTTCTCCGTCGTCGGCGGCGGCGACACCTCCCGCGCCATCGAGATGTACGGCATGGACGAGGCCGACTTCGGCCACGTCTCCATCGCGGGCGGTGCCTACATCCGCGCCTTGACGGGTGCGCCGCTGGCGGGTGTGGAAGTGCTGAAGTAGGACCGAGCGGACTTACTCGGACGTTTTTCTGCGAAGACGCTGGCGGCCCCTTGAACGAGGAGGACGACGCCTGTGCTTCGGATAAAGACAGACCCACAGCCACCTCTCGAATCTGCGCGCGCCGAACGTCATGTGAGGTAGAGAATACGACCGGGTGATAAATATCACCCAATTTGATGACTGGGGTTACCAAATCAGAGTGCATGAAACTCGGCGTCGTCTCCGATACGCACGACAACCTCAACTACGTCGAAGCCGCCGTCTCGCACTTCGAAGCCGAAGCCGTGGAGGTGGTCGTCCACTGTGGCGACATCGTCTCTCCATTCTCGGCGACTCCGTTCGATTCGGACTTCGACTTCCACGCGATTCGCGGCAACAACGACGGGGAGTGGAAACTTCGTAACGTGGTCGAGTCGTTCGGGACGTACCACGACGACTTCGCGCACCTGACGCTCGACGGCGAGGAGATAGCCGTCTACCACGGAACCGAAGCGAAACTGGTCGAGGCGCTTCTCGATTCGGGGAACTACGACTACGTGCTCCGCGGGCACACCCACGATCGGGTCGTCGAAGACCGCGACGGCACGACACACATCAATCCCGGCGGTCTGCCCATTTCCGGTGCCGACGACTCGTTCCACGTCGCCGTCGTCGACCTCGGGACGGGTAGCGTGTCGTTCGAGCGACTCGGAGGCGACGCCTGAGAGCGGAAGAACGGACGGGTGGAAAACGAATCGAGTGGGAGCGGTCGAACGAGGGTGAAAAGAGGTTGGTGAAGGAACCGAGAAACTGAACAGGCGATTCGCCGATTAGTCGTCGGCGAACTCCGCGCGCGCCTGCTCAGAGAACCCAGAAGGGTCGCCGGAGATGCCGACGCCGAGCGTGCGGTCCGTGAGTTCCATGCTGTCCCGTTTGTCTTCGGTGTCGAACATCGCGCGGATGGCGTCGATGTTCTCCGGAATCACGTCGGACTCCTGGTGGATGGCCTGGAACAGGTAGAGGTCGCGGCCGTTGACGCCGATGGATTCGCCCCAGACGCAGTTCTCCCACATGTCGCCGCGCGGGCGACCCGCGTCGAGTGCGAAGTCCTTGAGCTTCCCCGCGCCGTCGATGCCGAGGCCTTCCGGAATGACGTAGACGCGGTCCTCGCCTTCGAGCAGTTGGCGGACGTGTGCGCCGGTCACGTCGTCTTCGAGCGTGACGTTGAGCGCGTGCACGTGCATCAGCGTCGCCGGGACTTTCAGTCCGAGCGTATCGATTTCGAGGTCGGGGAAAATGGTCTTCACGTCGGGACCGTGGTGGGACGGAACTTTGATCGGGTTCGGGAGAATGTCGTTTATCGGTCCGCGAGAGTTCTGTCCCGGGTCGCCGCCACGACGAACGAGCGTCGCACGTACCTTATCGACGCCGTACTCCTCTTCGAGCGGCGCGATGATGCGCGAGAGACCGGTCGTGTTACACGAGACGACACGGACGTAGTCGGCGTCGCGGGCCGCATCGAAGTTCGACCGCGCGTTGAAGCTCACGTCCGCCACGTCGGAGTCCTCGCCACCCTGGAAGATAGCGGGTGTGTGGTGTGTTTCGTACAGTTCGCGGTTTTGCGCGCCGATACCGGACGGCGTACAGTCCACGATGACGTCCGCCTCGGCAACGAGTTCGTCCACTTCGCCAGCGATGTCGATGCCGGCTTCGGCGAACAATGGAGAACGTTCTGGGATGGCGGCGTACATCGGGTACCCGCGTTCGACCGCGGTGTGTGCTTCGAAGTTGGGTTGCGTCTTGGCTACGCCGATGAGTTCCATATCGGGTTGCGCCTCGACTGCGTCTGCGACGCGCTTTCCGATCGTACCGTAGCCGTTGACACCCACTCGTATCATGAATGAAAAACAGCCATAGGCGACCATAGTTATTTCGATGGTTAATTGGTAGAAATTAACTCTAGAGCGAGTGAGTCGCTGGATTACCTCCAAAGCGAGTGAAGTCAAAAGCGGCGACGTAGCCCCGTCTATACGACGTGAAATCGAGCGGGGGCGTACAGATGGGAACGCCTAACCCGACGGGTGTCGCAAGGACCCACATGACAGCCGACGACTCCGACCTCCGCGCCGCCAGCGAGACGGCGGTCCATCAGTGTCTCGACTTACAAGCCGACGAATCGCTCCTCGTCGTCACCGACGACAAGCGCGAGCGTATCGGCGAAGCCCTCTACGAGGTCGCAAGCGAAGTGACAGACGACGCATCCATCATCCGCTACCAACCGGGGAACCAGCACGGCGAAGAGCCGCCCGAACCGGTCGCTGCCGCCATGGAATACTGTGACGCCTTCCTCGCACCGACGACGAAGAGTCTGAGTCACACTCGCGCCCGCGGTAACGCCTGCGACGCGGGCGCTCGCGGGGCCACGCTGCCCGGCATCACCGAAGAGGTGTTCGTCACCGGTCTGGACGCCGACTACGACACCATTTACGACCACAGTAAAGCGATGCTGGAGGCCGTCGGCGACGCCGACGAGGTGCGCGTCACCACCGAGAAAGGAACGGATATCACGTTCGTCCGCGGCGACCGCGAGTGGCTCGCCGACACCGGCGCGATTGCTGAATCCGGCTCGTTCTCCAACCTCCCGGCAGGTGAAATCTTCCTCAGCCCCGAATCCGCGACCGGAACCTACGTGGTCGACGGAACGATGATGCCCCACGAACTCCTCGATGAGGGTCAGGACCTCCGTTTCGAGGTCGAAGACGGCTACGTCACCGAGATTTCGGACGACGACATCCGCGAGCAGGTCGAAGCCGCGGCCGAGGAAGTCGGCCGAGACGCCTACAACCTCGCCGAAATCGGTATCGGAACCAACGTCGGCGTGACCGACCTCGTCGGCTCCGTCCTCCTCGACGAGAAGGCCGCCGGAACGGTCCACATCGCCATCGGCGACGACGCGGGCATCGGCGGCGACACCGACGCGCCGCTCCACCTCGACGGCATCATCCGCGACCCGACGGTCTACGCCGACGGCGAGGAAATCGAACTGCCGCAGCCGTAGGTCGCGGACCGCCGCGCTGTTTCTGACTCACTCGACGAGACACCGACCACGGACCGAGAACGCGCAGGATTCGTAGCACCGCAATTCGTCGCGCCCTGCGAGGTAGACTGCCCCATCGACGACCGCGAGCGAAGACGCCATCCCGTGCTCCAACGCCGGTGCCCGCCCGCGGACCTCCCCGTTGGCCGTATCGAGCGCGTAGAGGTAATACGGCGGCGAGCCGTCGTCCGACGAGTCCTCACTCGGCGGTTCGGCGAGCGCGTAGACCGTCGTGCCCGCGACGACTGGTGTCCAACTGAACGAAACGTGCGGTTCCGGCCCGAACGACCAGGCGAGCTCTCCGGTGTCGAGTCTACGAGCCGTGAGCATGGCGTTTGTACAGTAGTAGACGAGATCGTCGGCGACGGCGACTCCTGAATCGGTTCGTCGGCCCACAGATTTTTGCCAGCGTATCTCGCGGGTGTTTCGGTCCACGGCAGCGATAGATTCAGTTTCGTCCTCGCGGAGCGGGACGAGCAGTGTGTCGCCCGAAACCGTTACAGGGCCGTCGACGGGGAGCGAGACCGCCCAGTCTTCGACCCCCGTTTCGAGGTCGAGTACGACCAGTCCGGAGTCACCGTCGAAAAACGGCACGTAGACCGTTCCGTCGGCGGCCGAGAGCGTCCACGGTATCCGGCGGTCGTCGAAGCCCGCCCGCCACACGATGTCGCCGGTTTCGGCGTCCACGGCGACGACCGCCGCCGGTGGAGTTCGCTCCCCGTAGGTTGCCGTCACGACCAGTCCGCCGGAGACGATAGGCGGTGCAGCGAGTGGATGCGGTTCCCCTGTCGTCGGAACGGGATGCGTCCACAACAGTTCTCCGTCGGTCGAAAGCGCGTGAATCCCCTCGAAGGTCCGGGCGTAGATGCAGTCGTCGGAGACGGCATCGTCGAGCCCAGCTCGACGGGAAGCCGGAACGCTGCGCGTTCGGGTGACGACGAGGGAGTCGTGATGATACGCGTGCTTGTCGAAGTCGGTCGTCGAAACGGTCGTTTGCCACCGTTCCTCGCCGGTCGCCGCGTCGAACGCGGAGACGACAGTATCGTGTTGCGTGTCGCGCCCGCCGCGGGTGTGGAGATGATAGACTGTTTCGTCGGCGACGACTGGCGATGTCGGCGGGTAGCCCTCGAACACGTCGGCGCGCCACGAGACGTAGAGGTCCCCAGTCGGTCCAGTCGCCGGTGAGGAGCCGGTTTGGGCGTCGTCGTAGCCGCGCCGCGACCACGTTCCTTCGTAGGTGGGTCGGTCGTAGCTCACGCACCCGGCAGTGGATACGAGACCAGCGGCTCCGAGGGTTGCGAGAAACTGACGACGGGTCGTGCTGGACACGGCAGAGAACTTGGTCGCGCGAGGTGAAAAGCGTCTCATCTCGGTTACCCGAGGAGACAGTGGCCGAACGCGTCAGCGGCGCAGTCTTCGAGGCAGACGAGTCCATGTCTGCTGTCGAGATACATCGCACCATCTACGATGGCAGGTGTTGAGAACCACGAATTTGTATCGGGCCACGGGACGAGATGACCGCGTTCTGACCCTGTTTCGGGGTCGAGGACGAGGATAATCCTCCCGTACCCTTTCCGCTCGCCAAGGAACCGGCTGGCGGCAATATAGAGGGAATCACCTGCGATGACCGGCGTCGAATCGGCATTGATTACGATATCTTCGCTGGGACCGCCAACCTGCCACAGTACCTCCCCGGTATCAGTTCGTCGGGCCGTGAGTTCGCCGACGTGTGAGTGATAGAATCGGTCGCCGTTCACGACGATTTCCGCTTCGAACACGTCGGCGTCGTTTTGCCACTGAATTTCGGTCGTGTCTCGTGCGAACGCGACAAGAGCGAACGTCCGGGGACCACGCCGAACCGGTGTGATGACTAGGTTCTCGGTGAGTGTCACAGACGATACCGGCGACACGCTGTACTGTCGAATCGTTTCTCCGGTCGAGATATCGAGTTCCAAAAGGCGGCTGTTTTCGGCGGACAACGGGGCGAAGAACGTATCTCCGTTTCGCGTCAGTTGCCAAAAGTGGTCGTTCATCCCGAACTCGTGTGACCACACCACGTCGCCGGATTCACGGTCGAGAGCGTACAGTTGCTCCGGAACCGCTTTTCTCCACGTGCCATACGACCCCACGACGACGAGTTCGTCGGTGACGATGGGTGGTGTGCTGTCGGGGGCGAGGTGGCCCGTACCGAAATTTCGAAACGTCCAGAGGATTTCTCCATCCGTCGAGATGGCCTTGACACCGCCGTGAGTCTGAGCAAATAGTCGATCTCCATCGAGAACTGGCGGCCCCAGATGATAGAAGTAGTAATATTCGTCCGTTTCCCACAGTCGTGTCTCCCACCGCTTCTCCCCGTTCCCTGCGTCGAATTCGGCGAGCCACGTCCCGCCGGAATGTTCGTGGTTAGCCGTACGTGAATCGAGGTGGTAGACGCTTCCGTCGGCAACAACAGGCATCGTCGGAGAGGGCCCACCGCGTGTTTCACTGGACCACGCGATCTCTGTATTCCATCCCGGCCCGTCGGTGTCGGTAACGTAGGTGTTTGGCTCGCGCGGCCACCGCCCCTCGTGAGAGGGTCGGTCTACAGACACGCACCCGGCGGTCGATACAACACCGACCGACCCGAGCGCGGCGAGAAACTGACGGCGAGTCGGGGAGGGCATATCAAACACGTCGAATATCCAATACAAAAACGGAACGGACTCGATCCAACACCGAACCCCGCCACCGACTCCCACGCGCACGAGGAGAAAGGCGGCTTTTTACGGCCTGATGGGCTAACGACTGCTATGAGCCTACCCGACGCCGGCGAACGCGTCCCCCTCTCCTGTCCGTCGTGTTCGCCCGACGAACCCACCGTTCACGAGGTGCTGAAGCCCGGCGGTCACTCGACCGTCCGGTGTACCGAATGTGGCCAAGTCCACAAAGAGAAAGTCGAACTCCCCGACGAAATCGACATGAACGTCGTCGTCTCGCAGGACGGGTCGTCCGTCTCGACGGACGTCTCCGCCCCCGCCGAAGCGACCATCGCCCTCGGCGAGGAGTTCATCGTCGACACAGCCGAGGCGATTCAACTCGTCCGCATCACGGGCATCGAAGTCAGTGCCGAAGAGCGCGCCGAGGAAGCGATGGTGAAAGACACAAAGACCGTCTGGACCCGCGTGGTCGACAACGTCGGCGTGAACGTCACCATCCATCCGAAGGATGGCAAGCGTGAGGAGACCCGGAGCGTCACCGTCAACGTCCCCGGCGACTACGAGTTCGTCGTCGGCGAGACGGAGTCCTTCGGCGACGAAGAAGTGGAAATCGAAGGTCTCGTCGTCCGCTCGGACGCCCCCGAATACCGCCACGGTAAACTCGACCACCCCGGCGATATGGTGTACGCGAAGGATGCAAAGCGCGTCTACGCCCGCGACCAGACCTCGTCGGCGTGGTCCGCTTGGTAAATCGAGTACAGCACCACTCACCAACACGAAACGACCTTTCTTTTTGCACCCCGTCGGTGCGACCATGCCTACCCGCGACCGGTCACAGTCGTCGGTCGAATCGCTTGCGTTACTCTGGGCTGCCCGCGAGAGCGGCGTCATCGACGCACTCACGACCAGTGCCGGAACTGCCGAGACCGTTGCCGATATCGCCGGTATCGAACCGCGTGCGGCCCGCATCACCGTCGAAGCGCTAGCCTCGATGGGCTTCATCAAGCGCGTCGACGACGAGTACGAAATCACGAATCGCGCCCTCGGCTTTCTCGCCAAGCGCGACGTTCGCTCTATCGGTCGCCTCCCGCACGTACTCGACTCGTTCTCGTTGTACACCGAGTTGCCGGAGGCGATGGCGACCGGCGAGCCGCCAGCGTTCCCCGACGACTGGCTTCGAAACCGACTTGGCGCACACGACGCCACCGACGAGTCGGTCGTCCGGGCGTGCGTGACTGCCGCGGTCCGCGAGGCATCCAATGCGACCCGCGTCCTCGACCTCGCGGGCGCGTCGGGGGCCTTCGCCCGCGAGTTCCTCGCTCGCGGCCACGACGTAACGTTTCTAGACGACCCCGAGACGGTCGAGGTCGTCCGGCCGCTCCTCTCGCGCGCCGGTGTCGAACTCGTCGCAGGCGACCCGAGGGAGCCGCCGGTCTCCGGGTTCGACCTCGTGTTCGTCGGCGACGCGTTCGCGGGACGCGACCCTGCGGAGGCTGAATCGCTTGTCGCGGGCGCGTACGATGCTCTCGAACCCGGCACCGTGGCCGTCTTCGTCGACACGCTTCACGGGCGGTGTTCGACCGCAGCGACGACCCGACGCGCCGTCGACTCACTCGCCACTGGCTGCGGCGACCTGTACGGCGAGTCGGCGGTTCGTTCGTGGGTGGAATCTGCCGGATTCGACCGCCAAACGGTTCGAGACGTGCCCGGGACGGGCTTGCAGGCGGTCGTCGCCGAACGTGCGGTTGATTAGTGCCGAACCCGGAGTTTAACTATGGACTACTCGGTGCTGCGCGAAGACATGGTCGACGGGTTGGAGCACTCGCTCGGCCCGCTCCCCGAGGCTGTTGGCCTCGCGATGCGCAGTGTCCCGCGCCACGAGTTCGTCACCGACTCGCCGTATCAGAACCGCCCGACCGAACACCGCGAGACGAATACGACCATCCTCGCGCCGACGACAGTCGCCCGCCTGCTCTCTGCGCTCGACCCCGAACCGGACGACAACGTGCTCGTCGTCGGTGCGGGCGTCGGGTACACAGCCGCCGTCCTCGCCGAAATCGTCGGCGACTCCCGCGTTCACGCGGTGGACATCACGCGGAAGCTGGTCTACGAAGCCCGCGAAAACCTCCAGCGGGCGGGCTACGAAGGCGTTCTCGTGGACTGCCGAGACGGTGCGGAGGGGCTATCTGACTACGCACCGTTCGACCGCATTCTCGTCGAAGCCTCGGCGGTCAGGCCACCACGGCGGCTTCTCTCACAACTCGCCGACGGCGGCCGACTGGTCATGCCGAAAGGTGTCGGTGAGCAGACGCTCGTCGCTATCGAAGACGGTGAGGTGGCGGAGACATTCGGCCCACTCACGTTCAAGCCCTTGCTCGTCGATGGTGAACAGACCGGCAGCATCGTCCGAAATCGGACGCGCCGTGAAGACCCCGAGTACGAGGGCCGCAGCTGGCACGCCGGGCACGGGTGGGAACAAGACTGGATTGACTGGGAAGCGCGTCGCTGAACGTCGTCGAGTGCGCTGGCTCGGTCAGACTTTTCCTTCGAGGTAGCCGTACTTGAACCCCTGAATCGTAACCGCGACAGTCCAGATGGCGAGCGCGATGACCATCGCGGAAAACAGCACAGCGACGTCTTCGAATCCGGTCGTGACGAGATAGACGACGAGCGTGAGGGCGAGAAACCGGCCGAGTACGTCGTCTTCGTTGGGGAGGAGGAACGCGAGACGGGACATACCAACGATAGCACTGGCGGAGGAAAATAACTGCCCATCAACACATCCGGTACCTCGACACTCACGGCTCCTCACTGCTGAGAATGTCCTGTAACTGATTTACCCGTGCGTGTCATAGACATACATGGTGAATCAACCATGGAAATGAACGTTGGCGGCTACGACCGTATCGTACGCGCCATCCTCGGACCGGTGCTCATCATCGTCGGTGCTGCGGCCCTCGCGGGAGTCGTACCGGCAATGACAGGCACGCTCGGACTCGTCGTCGCGGGTGCGGCGCTGCTCGTCGGTGCAGTGCTCGCGGCGACCGCCGTGACGCAAAAGTGTCCGATGAACAAGGCACTCGGCATCAACACCTGCAAGGTACAGGCTGAAACCGAGACCGCGGGCGAGACCCGCGCGTAGCGAGTAGTTCCGAATTTTAGAACGGTATTTGTCGACGTCGAGACGTGAGTTCGAACGTTAAGACTTGAGTCCGCTCCCCGTCAGCGGCACAACCACGTCGTCGTCCATGGTGAGGACGCCCGACAGTCGGAGTTCGCGGAGCGCCGCGGGTGCGACGGCGCACGTCGGTTCGGTGTAGAATCCGTGACGGTGGAGTCTGTCGAGTTCGTCTTCGACCGCATCGGCCGAGAGCGCGATTGCGTCGCCGCCCGTCTCGTCGAGCGCCTCGTGAATCTCCGTTTCGCGGACGGGGTTCCGAATCTGGATGCCGTCGGCCACGTCGTTCGTCTCGGTGGTCGTGTGGTGCCGAGCGTCGGCAATAGGGGAGTATCCTGCGGCCTGCGCGCCGTATAGTTCGGGAATCCGGTCAATCCAGCCGGCCTCGTAGAGGTCGCGGAAGCCGCGATACGCCCCGAGAAAGAGCGTCCCGTGGCCCAGTGGCGTGACGACAGCGTCGGGTGCTGTCCAGTCCCGCTGGGCGGCGATTTCGTAGGCGACAGTTGCCGTCCCCGCGAAGAATGCCGGGTTCCACGCGTGACTTGCATACCACGCATTGCCCTCTTCGACTGCCTCGACGCAGGCGTCGGTTACGTCCTGTCGAGTACCTTCGATTCGAACCGGCTTCGCCCCGGCGCGTTCGATGGCACGGACTTTTGCGGGCTTGACCGACGCGGGAACGTAAATCTCCGCGTCGATACCGGCGCGGGCGGCGTAGGTTGCGATGGCGGCCCCCGCATTGCCCGAGGAATCTTCGACGATTCGCTCGACGCCGAGTTCCGACGCGACGGAGAGAGTCGTCGTCGCGCCGCGGTCCTTGAACGACCCGGTGGGGAAGACGTACTCCAGTTTGAACGAGGCTTCCCACTCCGAGGCGTCCACGAGCGGAGTCATCCCCTCGCCGAGAGTGGCCTGTGGAGTCGGCGGGAGAAAGTCGTCGAACGCCCAGAGACCGCGACGGTAGTCGAGGTCGGCGTCGTCGGGCGTCGGAGACGTGGGGGTCGGGGTAGAATCGAAGTCGAGCGGTGCGCCGCAGGAACACCGCCAGCGCCACTCATCGAAGGTCGAACCGCACGAATCACACGCGAGTCGAAGCCGGGACGGAAGATTGGAGGGGGCGGTCATAGTGTTCGGGATGGGAATTGAGAGGGGGCAGTCATGATGGACTTCAGTACGTATCGAGGTCGATACCGACAGAACAGACGTATTCGCCGGAGGCGACCTGCGGGAGTCGGCGAGCGCGCCAGAAGATACCGTCGTGGTCGGCGGTGACGCGGGCTTTGAGCGAGCCGAACACGTCAGTCACTTCGAAGACCACGTCCCCGGTCGAAACTCGCTCGCCGAGGTCGCGCTTGAACCGGACGAGACCGCCGACGGGCGACCCGTACTGGTCGAAGCCCCGGGCGCGGGTCTGGGCTTCGAGTTCGACGTCGCCGTCGACGAAGCCGTAGCCGCGGAGGACGTTGTGAACGCCTTGGACGCCCTTCTGGATGCTCTCTTCGTCCCAGCCGACGCACCCGCCGAGTTCGGGGTCGATGGTCGGAATCCCGGCGTCCGGGCCGGCGCGGGCGAGTTGGCCGTCCGGTCCCTTCTGGTCGAGCACGTAGCCGCACCCGAAGGTCTTGGCGAGTCGGAGGCACTTCGCGTGCATCCGGTGGTGGCGACCACAGCGGACGCGAACCTCGTTTATCATCTGGCTCGTCGACCCCTGGTGGAGGTCCAAGATGAGGTCCGCTCGCCGGGCGGCGTCGAACGTCGCGGCGGCGATTCGCTCCGAGGATGTCCCGCGTTCGTCGCCCGGGTACGCACGGTTCATCTTCGTGTCGTCGATGGGGTTTCGGTGCTGTGCCACCTGGAAGGCGTGGTAGTTGACGATGCCGACGATGAGAATCGTGCCGGAAATATCGGCGGGGTCGAGCTGCGGAACGACGCGCTGGATGACACCGACGCCGTTGAGTTCGTCACCGTCCGAGGCGGCCTGCATATAGAGCGTCTTTCCGGGAGACGCACCGTTGATGACGGCGACGGGCAGGCCGACAGTCCCGCCGTCGCGGGACTCACCCACCTCGAGGCGGCCAATGTCCATCTCCCCGGGGGCCGCGCTCGCCGTTCCCAAGGTAATCATAACGCGAAACTCGGAGCCATTTCCCTTTAGGGGTTCGGTCCGGCAATACTCGGTGGGAAAAAGCGGTGCCGCTTTGGTCTCGCGGTCGTAACTGGCGGTTGTGACAGACGACGTTCCCGAGCGACCGCCGGCGGGGGGACTCGTACAGGCACTCGACGTGCCGCGAAACGCCGCTATCGGTGCGCTCGCAGGCCTCGCGTTGGCCGCTACTGCCTACCTCTTTCGGGTCCTCGAACTGTTCGGTCCGTTTGCCGGAACCCGCGAGTACCCCGTTCTCGGTCCGGAAGGCTGGTTCCTCATCCTCGCGTTCGTCCTCGCATCTGCGACCGCGCTCCTCGTCGCGACGGTGCTGACGCTCATCTCGGCGTATCGACTGAGTCGGACGGTCTAATTCGGCAGTTCAGACGCAATCTCGTAGGTTACTCGTCGAACTCACGTTCGTCACCGAGGAGTTCGCCCAGCCGTTCGGCCCCGGCGCGCGTTCCCTTGGCGATGATGAGGTCGCCGCCGTGGAGACGTGTTTCCGACCCCGGAGAGACGACCCACCGTCGGCCGCCAGCGCGGCGGACTGCGATGACTCGCATCCCGGTTTCGGTCTTGACGCGACGGTCGCCGAGCGTCGCCTCCGCGAGGGTGCTCTGGGGGGCGACTCGCAGGCGGATGATGACTTCGTCTGATTCCTTGACGGCGGCGGCGACGACGGGGTGTGCGTCGATGCCGCGGAGGACGCCCTCGGCGATTTCGAGAGCGGCGTCGCTTATTATCTCCGTCGCGCTCGCGAGTTGGACGAGACCGCGGAGCGAAACGGGGTCTTCGACGCGGCTCGCCGCGCGGAGCGTCCACGCTTCGAACCGTGACTTGAGCGCGTCAACCTCCGCTTCGAGTTCTTCTACCTCCTCGGCGACGCCCTCACTGTCGAACAGGACCGCGCCATAGGCGAGGTCGACGGCGAGTTCGCTCATGTCCTTCATCAGGACGATGGTGTCGACGGCGCGTTCGAGGTCTTCTATCGTCGGCTCTGCCACGTCAGGAGGGTTGTATTGGATACCAGTCGCGGCCTCGTGAACGGTTTGGAGACCTTCGTCGCGTCCGCGGAGGAGGAGTACGTCGCCCGCATGGAGGGTCGTCTCGAAGTCAGGGTTCGTCACCCACTCGCCAGCGCGGTGGATGGCAACGACGCGGACGCCCGTCTCGGTTTCCATGTTGATATCGCCGAGAGTTCGTGCCGCGTAGGGTGAATCGTCGGTGAGTTCGCAGCGAATCGTCGTCTCGACGGCCTCCGGAAGTGCGGCGCGGATGGCGTCGGGAAGACCGATATCCTCGATGACGACCTTCGCGATGTCGCCCGCGGCGTCGGAAATCTTCTCCGCCGCGCCGACGACCCCGAGGACGGGTGCGAGTTCTTCGGCGTCTTCGGGGCTGCGCGCGGCCATCATCAGGCTCATACGCGCCTGCAGTTGCAGGATGTCCATCCGCTCTTCGAGGTCGAGCACCTCGGCCGCGAGTTCGTCGTTCGCGTGGAGGACCGACGAGTACGAGAGGTCGATGAGTAACTCCGCAGTGTCTTTCATCTCGGCGAGGACCGCCTTCACGCTGACGGGCTCGTACTCGATGTCCTCCGGATTCATGCGCCCGCCTTCACGACGTGAGGGCAAAAGGTTTGTCAGGAATATCGGTGCCACCGTCTCTCAATTGTGCTACGGTTCCCAGCTATATGACCCCGCGGGTGGGTTGAACGCGCAAAACTACGGGCGAGCACGGACAAACCGCGGACGAACACGGACAAACAGCGGACGAACACGGACAAATTGCGAACGAATGCGGATGAACACGAACGGGTCGCAACCGCGGTCTGGTATAAGTGGATCGAAATGACGACAATTGTCGAACAGTGGTTTAGGCTCGGTGGATGTTCAAAATCGCCAGACAGCGCTACTATGGTATGTGTATGACGGTCGATAACATATGGGGTAAAACGATAACGCTTTTTTGATATGGTAAGCAACCCTTTGGGTATGTCAGGCGAACTGAAGCGGGGGCTGGAAGGTGTGCTGGTCACCGAATCGGAACTGAGCTTCATCGACGGCGACGCGGGACAACTTATCTATCGGGGCTACGATATCGAAGACCTCGCTCGCGATGCGAGCTACGAGGAAGTGTTGTACCTCCTGTGGCACGGCGAACTTCCGAATCGTACGCAACTCGACGAGTTCTCCGACGAACTGGCAGCCCACCGCGACATCGGCGACGGAATCCTCGACGTGGCACGCGAACTCGCCGAACAGGACGAATCGCCGATGGCTGCGCTTCGAACGCTCGTTTCCGCGATGTCGGCGTACGACGAAAACGCCGACTTCGAGGACGTGACCGACCGCGAGGTCAACCTCGAGAAAGCAAAGCGCATCACGGCGAAGATGCCGTCGGTGCTCGCGGCCTACGCTCGGTTCCGGCGCGGTGACGACTACGTCGCGCCGAACGACGACCTGAATCACGCCGCGAATTTCCTCTACATGCTCAACGGCGAAGAGCCGAACGAGGTGCTGGCGGAGACGTTCGACATGGCGCTCGTGCTACACGCCGACCACGGACTAAACGCGTCGACGTTCTCCGCGATGGTCACGTCGTCCACCCTCTCGGACATGTACAGCGCGGTCACGTCCGCAATCGGGACGCTCTCCGGGTCGCTTCACGGCGGCGCGAACGCGAACGTCATGCGGATGCTCAAGGATGTCGACGACAGCGACATGGACCCCGTCGACTGGGTCGAAGACGCACTCGACCGCGGCGAGCGCGTCGCCGGATTCGGCCACCGCGTCTACAACGTCAAGGACCCCCGCGCGAAGATTCTCGGCCAGAAGTCCGAGGCACTCGGCGAGGCCGCAGGCGACATGAAGTGGTACGAGATGTCGGTCGCAATCGAGGAGTACATCAGCGAGGAGAAGGGTCTCGCACCGAACGTGGACTTCTACTCCGCATCGACGTACTACCAGATGGATATCCCCATCGACCTTTACACACCCATCTTCGCCGTCTCGCGTAGCGGCGGATGGATTGCGCACATCCTCGAACAGTACGACGACAACCGGCTCATCCGCCCGCGCGCTCGGTACACCGGGGACAAAGACCTCGACTTCCCGACGCTCGACGAGCGGTAACAAGGCTGGACAACGGGGCACGGACTCTTTTTCAGGTACTACTGAAGAGCGGCGCGTCCAGTACCTGACACTCCGCGAGTCGTCGTCTTTGGACGGTTATGGGTTCTCTCTCGGTTGCTTTGTCCGACGCGGAGTTCGAGTGTCGGAGGTGTTGTACGGCTCTGACGTCCGCATCTCGACTACGACAGCACCACCCACACATCGCGGTGGGTATCGCATCGTGCGTCGCCGACGTGATGGGGACGACATACGAATGACGAGCGTCAGACGCATTCCTCATGTCGCCGCCGTCTTGCGATTTTACTTTCACTCCGGGTGGGGGACGTTTATATACTCACAGGTCAGTAGACAACATGCACGTCACACGCGTGCATTCCCCCTTTCCCCCTTTCCTACGTCGACAGCGGTTGCGCTCTGTCGCCAACGTCGTCACGAGAGCCACCCCGATGGAGACTGTGCGGAGTGACATCACGAGACCGAAGCAAGCAAATCCCGAACGATTAAACACCAACCCCATCGATTTCCGACCATGCTCTCTCTCGCCGATATTCACGCCGCTCGCGAACGCGTCGAAACTGTTGCTCGGTGGACATCTCTTGAGTACTCCCACACATTTTCCGACATCACAGGTGCCGAAGTGCACCTCAAACTCGAAAACTCACAGCGGACGGGGTCGTTCAAGATTCGCGGTGCGACGAACCGCATCACGACGCTTTCCGAGGAAGAAAAGGACGCAGGTGTGGTGACCGCAAGCGCTGGAAACCATGCACAGGGGGTCGCACTCGCGGCGACGCGCGCGGGCGTCGATTCGAAAATCGTGATGCCCGAGCACGCGCCAATCTCGAAGGTGAAAGCCACGGAGCGGTACGGCGGTAACGTCGTTCTCCACGGTACCGACTACGACGAGGCCCAAGCGAAGGCTCACGAAATCGAGGAGGAAGAAGGACGAACGTACGTCCACGCCTTCGACGACGAGTACGTGATGGCCGGACAGGGGACCATCGGACTCGAAATCCTCGAAGACTGTCCCGACCTCGACACGGTCGTTGTCCCCATCGGCGGCGGCGGTCTCATCTCCGGTATCGCAACGGCCATCAAGGAACAACACCCGGACGTGCGTGTCATCGGCGTGCAGGCCGAAGAGGCGTCGAGTGCCGCCGACTCGCTCGACAAAGGGTCGATTCAGACGCTCGACGAAGCCGACACCATCGCGGACGGTATCGCAGTCCGTCAAATCGGGGGCAAGACGTTCGAGGTCATCCAAGAGCACGTCGACGAGGTCGTCACCGTCTCCGACGAGGAAATCGCGGTCGCGCTCACGTACCTCCTCGAACGCTCGAAGACGCTCGTCGAGGGCGCAGGTGCCGTGGCGCTTGCCGCACTCGTCTTCGAGAAATTCGACTACGAAGCCGACGAGGTCATCGTCCCGACGCTGTCCGGCGGGAACATCGACATGAACACGCTGACGACCGTGCTGATGCGCGGTCTCGTCGAGACCGGACGGTATCTCAAGGTTCGGACCGAACTCAAGGACCGCCCCGGGTCGCTCGAACAACTCATCGAAATCATCGCCGAGAAGAAGGCGAACATCTACGCGGTCCGCCACGACCGCACCTCCAGAAAGATTGCACTGAACGCGACCGAAGTCGAACTCGACCTCGAAATGCGCGGGTCCGAGCACGTTGAAGAGCTTCTCTCCGCTCTTCGCGACGAGGGATACGAAGTCGAAGTACTCGACTAACTTCGCCAATCGGTCGTCGTCCTGACACCCTTCTTTGCTGTTCGATTATGTAAAATTCGCCAGCCTCAAGCCTTCTACGATGATTTTCAGATTCTGGGAAGCACGACTGCATTAACACCCCCTGCATACAGAGGTATTTTTACGGGCACCCTATTGCCAGCCGGTAGTCCGCCCCGCGGTCCACCCACCCCCAACTATGCTCGACCCAGTCATCGCCAGTCGGCTGCAGTTCGCGCTCACCACTATCGTCCACATCATCTTCCCCGTGATGAGCATGGGTCTCGCACCCTTCCTCATCTACTTCACGTGGAAGGATATTCGCACTGACGACCCGGTGTACGAACAGCTCAGGCGGTTCTGGACGAAGATTTTCGCCATCTCCTTCGTCGTCGGGACGGTGACCGGAATCGTTCTCGAATTCGAGTTCGGGACGAACTTCGCCGCGTTTTCGACCGCCGCGGGCGAGTTGTTCGGCGGCCCGCTGGCTACCGAAGGGATGATGGCGTTCATGCTGGAAGCGACGTTCCTCGGGGTGTTCGTCTTCGGCCGCGAGAAGGTCTCGGACGCCCTCTACATGGTTTCGGCCGTCGCCGTCGGTCTCGGAACGTGGCTTTCTGCGGTCTGGATTCTCGTCGCCAACTCGTGGATGCAGACTCCCCGCGGATTCGAACTCGTGCGCGAGAGCGACCAACTCGTCATCTCGCTCGTCGACCCCATCGCGGCCTACGCTAACCCGCGGTTCCCGTGGATGTTCGTCCACATGCAGAACGCCGCGGTCCTCTCGGTCGCGCTGTTCATGGCCGGCGTCGCAGCGTACCACATCTGGCAGCGCGGCATCGACGCAGAGGACAACCAACAGAGCGCGCGATTCTGGCGGAAGACGCTGAAAATCGCGCTCGTCGTGCTCCTCGTGACCGCGCCGTTCCAAGCGATTCACGGCGACGCCTACGGTCGCCACGTCTACGAGACACAACCGCAGAAGTTCGCCGCCATGGAGGCCGTCTGGGAGACAGACAGCTACGTTCCGGAGTACCTCTTCGCCGTCCCGACCAGCCTCGAACACATCACCGACCCGCGCGCTAAGGAACTGCTTGGTATCGGTATTCCCGGCGGCGCGTCGTGGTTGGCCAGCGGCGGCAATCCGCAGGCCGAGATTACCGGCTTGAACGAATTCGAGACGGAGGCTCCGCCGGTCGCCATCGTCTTCTGGTCGTTCCGTCTCATGGTCGCCGCCGGCTTCTGGTTCATCCTGCTCGCCTTCTGGGCGGCGTATCGCTGGTGGACCGACGAGTTGTACGACGACGACCTGTTGCACAAGGCGTTCGTCGGCTCGTCGCTCCTCGGTATCTTCGCCGTCGAAGTCGGCTGGATCGTCACCGAGGTCGGCCGCCAGCCGTGGG
Source organism: Haloferax mediterranei ATCC 33500 (assembly GCF_000306765.2). NCBI lineage: Archaea > Methanobacteriati > Methanobacteriota > Halobacteria > Halobacteriales > Haloferacaceae > Haloferax > Haloferax mediterranei. The sequence continues at coordinate 399,211 of NC_017941.2, read as the reverse complement.
TCATTCAAGGTGTATTGAAGACCCAAGACGGCGTCTCACCGGGACTGACCGGCTTCGAGGCGACCCTCACGCTCGTCGGGTTCGTCTTCGTGTACACCGGCCTGCTCGGACTGTACACCTACGTCATCCGGCGCATCATCCGCGAGGGACCGCCATCTGTCGATGGGACCAGTCCCACCGAGACTGCGACACCGTCGGGGGTGAGCGGCGATGACTGACTACGGCGCGTTCGCCACCGACCCGCTTTTCGGCCTTCCGCTCGAAGAGCTATGGTTCGGTCTGGTGTTTTTCATCCTCGGGATGTTTCTGTTCCTCGACGGCTTCGACTTCGGCGTCGGGGCGCTGTTTGCGACCCGCGACGACGAAGACGAACGCGAGACGCTCTTGGCCGCTATCGGACCGTTCTGGGACGGTAACGAGGTGTGGCTCGTCGTCTTCGGCGGGGCGCTTTTCGCCGCGTTTCCGGCCGTGTACGCCAACCTCTTCAGTCGTCACTATCTGCTCATGTTCGCCATCCTCGGGGCGCTCATCCTCCGCGGACTCGCTCCCGAGATGTACGAACAGCGCCACGACGAGGCGTGGCAGACGTGGTGGGGCCGGTCCTTCGTCGTCGGCAGCGTGAGCGCGCCGTTCTTCATCGGTGTGTTCGCCGCGCACTGGCTTCTCGGAATCAGCTCGTTAGTGTCGCTGCCGGGCGTCGTCGTCGGTCTCGCGGTCGTCGCACTCACCATCGTCGCGGGCGTCGGCTTCCTCGGAATGAAGACGCGCGGCGCACTCCAGCGCGACGTGGTCGAATACGGCCCGAAAGCGATGGCCGCCTACCTTGCGCTCGTTGTCGTCACTCTCGGCTACCTCGTCGTCTTGCGTCCGGACCTCGGCGTCATCGCGCCGATTCCACTGGCACTCGTCGTTATCACGCTCGTCTCGGCTGGCGGGTACCTCGTTACGCTCCGAGAAGAGCGGTACACGCTCGCGTTCGGGACCGTTCCCGTCCTCGTGTTCGCGTTCGTCGCGCTCGTGGCGGTGCTCATGTTCCCGATGGCCGACCCTGCAGTCGGGTTGACCGTCTCGGACGCGATTATCTCGATACTCCCGCTGAACATTATGAGCATCGCGGCTGCGCTGTTGTTGCCGCTCGTGTTCTCCTACTTCGGCATCCTGTATTCGACCTTCAGAGGTCCCATCGAAACGGGTGAATCGTACTCCTGAACGCACATAGAATCGCTCACACTCCATCAACCAACCCTACAGGCACACATACACGCTACCAACCAACCCTACAGGCACACATACACGCTACCAACCAACCCTACAGGCACACATCAACCATGGTCACACTCCCTTCCACCGAACCCACCCTCGAATCGTTCACGAACCCACTCACGCTCCTCGGCCTCTTCTTGGTCGCACTGAGTGTCGTCGTCGCCGGCGTCGCGCTTCGTGAAGGCGACGTTGTCACCGCCCTCGGAATGGGGTTACTCCTCACTTCAGGCGTGTTTACGACGGGTATTGGGCTATCCGGGAAGTCTATCTAAAGTCGACGACCGCTCGGACGTTCCCGCGTAATTTATCATGTCGTGGCGAAACGTGCCGCGTATGAAGCGCGTCATCGAGACAGACGAAGCGCCGGCCGCAGTCGGTGCGTACAGTCAGGCAACGACCAACGGTTCGCTCCTCATCACGGCGGGACAGATTCCCATGACGCCGGAGGGCGAACTCCTCGACGACGAGGACATCGCCACGCAGACCAAGCAGTCCCTCGACAACGTGATGGCCATCCTCGACGAGGCCGGCGCGGACGCGGGCGACGTGATGAAGACGACCGTCTTCCTCAACGATATCGACGACTTCGACGAGATGAACGAGACGTACGCGACGTACTTCGACGACGAGCCGCCGGCCCGTTCGGCCGTCGAAGCCGGAAACCTTCCGAAGGGCGTCGGCGTCGAAATCGAAGCTATCGCCGTCGTTCCGGAGGAGTGAGTCCTCGGGGTCGGTCCGCGCTCGCGTGGGGTGCCGTGAGTTTCCTCCTCATCGGCGTCCTTGCACAGGGTGCGGCCCTCCTCGGACTCGGTATCGAAGCGTCGGTTGGGGCGGTCGCCGCGGTGGCGGTCGTTGCCGGCGTCGCCGTCGCGGCCATGACATACGTCATCGAACCGCGAATCGAACGGAAAGGAAGGGCTTAAATTATCCAGGCGGGAACGTTGCGTTGTAAGCCAGGATGGCCGAGCGGTAAGGCGCACGCCTGGAAAGCGTGTTCCCTCTGGGATCGGGGGTTCAAATCCCTCTCCTGGCGCTTCTTCCGAACTCAACTCACATAGCAGCGCGTCTCGTCGCGCTGCGGACGGCGAGTTCGGTCATGCGCCGACTGAGGGGGTTTGAACCAGGGAGCGAGCGACAGCGAGCGCCGAGGTTCACGCGAACGAAGTGAGCGTGAGTACGTGAGTCGCGGACCTCTCTCAGCGTTCAAATCTTCTCCAAACACTTCTCCAAGCCACAAATCGCGGCTCCAGTAACAGAGCGGCAACCAAAACGCCCGCCGAAGCCGTCCTTATACGCACCCCAGAAACCTAACTCCACCCCTTGGTTTTCCACGGTCGGGAACCTTCGGCGGGACCTATTCCCGCCCCGTCGAACGTACTACTGCGGTGTGACTGCCACCCCAACTGTTTCGCACCCCCCGCTGGGGTTCCCACCCTGTGGCAGTGCCTGTATCAACATTCCGGACAAAACATTCATCCCTATGGGAAGCAATACCACGACTGACAATGCCTGACACCAAATCTGGCCGCGAGAAGAAGGGCCTCAACAAACGGACCCAACTCACGAGGCGGCTATACAGACAAGAGTTAGAGGTGTTAGACGAAGAAGACGACGAGCCGACGCTCGACGATACTTCTGGTGAGTTCCTCGCAGACGAACTTCCCGAAGACGACTGACCCCGCGGGCGGCAGTAACTACTCGACCACGCGAATTTTTATCGACAGCATCGAAACCCCAGAGCGTGCCACACCGCGCGAACTACGCGACCGTATTCATCGGGTCGCATCTCCATCCCGCTACCGAGACGCTGAACCTCGACTGGGCCGACGACGCCGGCGACGAGACCGCCGCATTCGAGTTCGACGTCCCAACCGACGAACCACACGACCCGTATCTAGGAATCCAGGCGTTCGACGTGAGCGAGTATGGCCACGAAATTCGAATAAACGGCGAGTCGCTCTCCGGGTTCGACATTCCACCGGGAGACGGCTGGCAATACTGGGTCGATACTATCACGGGTGCGAGTCTCGTCGAGGGGACGAACACGATTCGAATTGTCCGTGATGACTCGGGCAACGACGCCTTTGCCATCGGAACAGTGACAGTCCACTGGAAAGAACCGACTCCCGAATAGTATATAAAACAGGTCGAAACAACCCCAATCGCGGTGTGCAATAGCATACCAAAATAAGGTTCGAAACCACACAGAGGTTAGCTCAGTCACTTGATTGCGTGCGAATTGAGCCTGGTCGCACGAATCTGCCATTTGCGCCACCAGCACAATGTTTATATAGAATCACAAACAATCAGCGGGTGTCTATGAGCCAGCGAATGCAACAGGGTCAGCCGATGATCATCATGGGTGAGGACGCGCAGCGCGTCAAAGATCGCGACGCGCAGGCGTACAACATCCGTGCCGCACGCGCAGTCGCCGAGGCAGTACGTTCCACACTCGGTCCGAAAGGGATGGACAAGATGCTCGTCGATTCGATGGGCGACGTGACCATCACGAACGACGGCGTCACCATCCTCAAGGAGATGGACATCGACAACCCGACGGCCGAAATGATCGTCGAAGTCGCCGAGACGCAGGAAGACGAAGCTGGCGACGGAACGACGACCGCGGTCGCTATCGCGGGTGAACTCCTGAAGAACGCAGAGGACCTCCTCGAACAGGATATCCACCCGACGGCAATCATCCGCGGCTTCAACCTCGCCTCCGAAAAGGCCCGCGAGGAAGTCGACGACATCGCAGAGCAGGTCGAACCCGACGACGAGGACCTCCTGAAGAAGGTCGCCGAAACCTCGATGACGGGCAAGAGCTCCGAGCTCAACAAGGAGCTTCTCGCGGACCTCATCGTCCGCGCCGTCAAGCAGGTCACCGTCGAAGCGCACGACGGCTCCCACGTTGTCGACCTCGAAAACATCTCCCTCGAGACGCAGACCGGTCGCTCCGCGTCCGAATCCGAACTTCTCACCGGCGCTGTCATCGACAAGGACCCCGTCCACGACGACATGCCGGTCCAGTTCGACGAGGCCGACGTGCTCCTCCTCAACGAGCCTGTCGAGGTCGAAGAAACGGACATCGACACGAACGTCTCCATCGAAAGCCCCGACCAGCTCCAGAAGTTCCTCGACCAGGAAGAAGCGCAGCTGAAGGAGAAGGTCGACCAGATTGTCGACTCCGGTGCTGACGTCGTCTTCTGCCAGAAGGGCATCGACGACCTCGCCCAGCACTTCCTCGCGAAGAAGGGTATCCTCGCGGTCCGCCGCACGAAGAAGTCCGACATCAAGTTCCTCAAGAACATCACGGGCGCGGCCATCGTCTCGGACCTCGACTCCATCGAGGACGCCGCCCTCGGTCGGGCCTCCATCCGCCGCGACGGCGACGACGAACTGTTCTACGTCGAAGGCATCGGCGAAGATGTCCACGGCGTCACGCTCCTCCTCCGCGGTTCGACCGACCACGTCGTCGACGAACTCGAACGCGGTGTGCAGGACGCCCTCGATGTCGTCGCCTCGACGGTCGCCGACGGCCGCGTCCTCGCCGGTGGCGGTGCCATCGAAGTCGAACTCGCCTCGCGTCTCCGCAACTACGCGGACTCCGTCTCTGGCCGCGAGCAGCTCGCCGTCGAGGCGTTTGCGGACGCACTCGAACTCGTCCCCCGCGTTCTCGCCGAGAACGCCGGTCTCGACTCCATCGACACGCTCGTCGACCTCCGCGCAGCCCACGAAGAAGGGCAGGTCCGCGCTGGCCTGAACGTCTTCACGGGTGAAGTCGAAGACGCCTTCGACGCTGGCGTCGTCGAGACGGCCCACGCGAAAGAGCAGGCTGTTGCCTCCGCCTCCGAAGCCGCGAACCTCGTCCTCAAGATTGACGACATCATCGCTGCTGGTGACCTCTCCACCGGCGGCGACGACGACGAAGGCGGCGCACCCGCTGGCGGCATGGGTGGCATGGGCGGCATGGGCGGCGCGATGTGAAGATAGGCCAGTAACAGCCCAATCCACGTCCACACCGACACCTGCACCGCGCGACAGACCGCTTATTTTTCGGACAGAAAACATATTCCGGCCTGCCGAGTAGCCGCAGCTATGCCCTCCAGACGCGATTATCTCGCCGGAATCGGCGGCGGTCTTGGGTCGGTGTTTGGACTGTCCGGATGTCTCAGAAGAAGCGGCTTCGAGGCACCCGAACCGCTGTCGTTCGGTGAAGAAGCGACCGTCGGCGACGTGACTGTCACCCCGAGACGGGCGCATCCGCAGGCGTCGTTTTTCCACATCGCCAACGTCGATTGGGGTGCAATCGAACAATTGGACAGCGAGTGGGTCGTGTTCGTAAGCGTCTCCGTTCGCGCGGAGTCGGGAGCACGCCCTGCAAGCGAGTCGTTCAGACTCGTCGCCGCTGATGAGAAGTTCGCGCCGCGAGAGCAAGTTGGTGACGCTCCTCTCTACAACATCTACCCGGACGATAGGATGGCCCACAACGCATACCCACCGGATTCGGGAGAAATCGGATGACTTGCCTTCACCGTTCCAGTAGAGTACGAGTCCGCATCTGAACTCACCCTACAGTTCGAACATGGGGGTTCGACCACCGAGTGGTCGCTTCCTGCCGAAGCCACCGAGCGAATCGCTGGCCCCCGCCCCACGTTCGAACTCGTCTCGTTCGAAGGGCCGAAACAGGTTCCCGAGAATGAGGTCGCCGAGTTGACGATTACGGCTCGAAACACCTCGTCCGTCGATGGCGTCTTTCGAGGTTGTCTCAACATGACGGGAATGTACTCGTCTCACGAGTTCACACTCCCAATCGAGGCGGGAGCCGAAGAGACTGCGACGCAACAAATCGACGTGTCGAGCTACGTCAGTAAGCGAAACACCTCGTTTTCGTGCTACCTGCGAACCGCCGAAACCGAGCGAGAGCTATCGATTGGAGTCGTCCCCCAATCCGACAGCAGTTAACCATGTTAATAAGTCACACTCTCGACAAGTTGGAGAATTCTCTCACTTTCTAACAAAGACTTAGACTTGCATCCAGAAATAGAACGAACTAAGTAGGAGGTACGGGAACGTATCCCCATGCGCAAGACGCTGCTACTGAACAAAGACGACGTTCACGAGAACGTCCAGATGCCGGAACTCATCTCGGCTATCGAAGACGCTTTTGCGGCCTACGAGTCTGGAGACGCCCAGATGCCGCCGAAGTCCTACATCGACCTGCCGCAGTACAACGGCGACTTCCGGTCGATGCCCGCCTACCTCGACGCGGGTGACTGGGACGCAGCAGGCATCAAGTGGGTCAACGTCCACCCCGACAACGGCGAGAAGTTCGACCTGCCGACCGTCATGGGCACGATGATCTACTCCGACCCCGAGACGGCATTCCCGCTTGCGCTTCTTGACGGAACGGAACTGACGATGCTCCGTACGGGTGCGGCCGCCGCCGTCGCTACCGACCACCTCGCCGTCGAGGACGCCTCCTCGATGGGTATCATCGGTGCCGGTGTCCAGTCGTACACGCAACTTCGCGCCATCAGTGAAGTCCGCGACATCGAGGAAGTCATCATCTCCGACCTCGACGAAGAGCGCGTCGCCGACTTCATCGACGCCTTCGAAGACGACTTCGACATCCGCGCCGGTTCCATCGAAGAGGCCGCCGGATGTGACGTTCTCTCGACCGTGACGCCCGTCGAATCGCCCATCGTCCCGCGCGACGCCGTCGGCGAGCACACCCACATCAACGCGATGGGTGCCGACGCCGAAGGCAAGCACGAACTCGCCGACGAGGTTCTGCTCGACGCAAAACTCGTTATCGACGACCACGCGCAGACGACCCACTCCGGCGAAATCAACGTCCCGTACCACGAGGGCGTCCTCGGCGACGACGACATCTACGGCGCAATCGGCGACATCGTCCTCGGCGAACTCGACGGCCGCACGGACGAAGATGGTATCAGCGTCTTCGACTCGACCGGTCTCGCGATTCAGGACGTTGCGGCCGCGCACGTCGCCTACGAACACGCAAACGAAAACGACAACGGGTACGAATTCGACCTCCTCGGCCTCGCCGACGAGTAAGGACACCGTACACCCCGAGTCTGGCATTCATTCTATTTTTTCACATCTCTGAGCCGCGCTGTCCCGCGAAATAGTCGAATCCCTTCGACAGCGCGTAGACGATGATGAGGAAGGGTAAAAGCGGGAGCATGAGGACGACGAGGATGAGAAACATCGTCCACCCGATGGAGTCCATCTCGATGTTCGGGTGCATGCTGGTCTCCGGCGTAACGCTACGGTACGCCTTCTGCGAGAGGGATAATGAGTCGTCTTCGCTCATGGCGAACTGTAGGTTCGCTACGAGGATAAGGTGACCGCCGACTCGTTTCCGTCCGAACTCACCGGTGTCGGTACTTCGCTCGCTCTTTCGTCCCGCCGCAATCGGGACACTCGTAGAGTCGTCTGTCTTCCAGGTCGGTCTGCTTTTCGTCGTCAATCCGGTACATCTCGACCTCGCAGTCCGCACACAACATACATTAATTATCGTGCATGATACTGTAAGTCTAGGGGAGAGTTCGCTATAAGAGCCATTGGTGGTGGGTTCACACTATCTGAACCGCTTCGTATCAGCAGTGAAAATTAGAAGCGACAACAAAAATCCGCCCGCTGTCCGGCTATTCGAGGTGGACTGCGGGGCGGAACGGAATCGCCTTCGAGGCGCGGTCGGCCGGGTCGACGATGTCCGAGTCGTCCTCGGCGAAAACCTCCACGTCGGCGTCGAATTCGCGGGCGAGGAAGTCTGCGGCGCGTTCGTACGTCGCCACTTCGTCCAGTTCGAGTTGGGCGCGGAGCGTCGGCTCGTCCTGTCCGCGAGTCTGGCTCACGAGGTCTTGGACGAGGTCGTTGACGGCGTTGCCCTTCTCGCGCAGGTCGGGGTTCTGCATGACCTGCCCCATGATGGCACCGACGTTGTCGCCGTTTTCGACGACCGTCTCGAACACGTCGCGCTTCCAGTCGGCGGCGACGTAGACGCGGATGGTGTCTGGGTCCGACTCGGTCACGTCGATGATGTCGCGAACGTCCTCGGTCAGGCGCTCGACCTGCTGTTCTTCGAGTTCGACCGTCTCGTCGTCGAAGGCGTCGTCCGGTTCCGGCCACGGTGCGTCCTCGGCCGGGGTTCCGGTCAACTGCTCGTGGAGTTCGTTCGTCATGAACGGGATAAAGGGCGCGAGCAGGCGCAGGCGTGTTTCGAGGACGTTCCGGAGCGTCCACTTCGCAGCAGGCCGGTCGAGGTCCGTCCGGCGGCGGTACCAGCGCAGGTCCTCCTCGAAGTTGTAGAAGGCGGCCTGACTGGCAGAGCGCGTCTCGGACTCGTCCATCGCCGTGGTCACGTCGCGGACGGTGTCCTGTAGCTTCGAGAGCAGCCATCGGTCGACCGTCTCCAGTTCGGGCTGTTCGTCCGGACCGGGGTCGGCGATAATCTCTTGCGCACGGTTCCAGAAGCGTTCGAGTTGGTCGTAGACCGACCCGACGAGGTCGTCGCGCCAGTCGTAGTCCTGCCACGGTTCTGCGGAGTTGAGCAGGAAGAAACGAACGGTGTCCGCACCGTACTCGCCGATAGCCTCACCGGGGAGGACGACGTGGCCCTTCGAAGAGGACATCTTCTGGCCTTCGAGCAGGCCCATGCCCATGATGACGATACCCTGTGGCCACTGCGGTTCGTCGAACAGTTCGCCGTGGTGGAACTGGTAGAACGTCAGGTGGTTCGTGATGAGGTCGTTGCCGGAGAACCGGTAGTCGACCGGGTACCAGTAGTTCCACTCTTCGCGCAGGTCGAGGGCGCGCTCGTCCACCTCGTCGGCCGCGTCGGGACCGTAGAACAGCGTGTCGAAGAAGTCCTGCGTGAGGTCTTCGACCGGGATGTCCTGCAGGCGGTGGGCGATGGTGTAGTACGCCATGTAGATAGTCGAGTCCGAAAGCGGCTCGATGACGAACTGGTCGTCCCACGGCAGGCGGGTTCCGAGCCCGTAGTTCCGGATACACGGCCAACCATTCAGCCAGTCGATGGTGTGGTGGTACTCGTCGCGGGTGTTCTCGGGGATGGCGTCCAGCCCGTCGGCCACGTCGTGGGTGAGTTCTTTCCAGTCCTCGTCGTCGTACGAGAGGAACCACGTGTCCTGCTCGGAGACGACGACATCGCCGCCACAGCGGCAGACGACTTCCTCGGAGAACTCCTGCATCACGTCGAACTGGCCGGCGTCGACGCCGTCGGCCTTGAAGTCGTCGCGGACGTCCTCGACGAGTTCGCCAGCGTAGTCGCCGTAGAACGCTTTCAGGCGACCGGCGTGGAACTCCTTGTTGTAGAGGTCCTTCGTCGCCTTTTCGAGGGCCGGGTCGTCGGACGACTCGATTCCCTTGCTCTCGACGGCCGACTGCGCGGGAATTTCGCCGTACTCGTCGTCCTCGGAGTCGATGTCGAGAATCGGAATCGGCTCGATGTCCGCCACGTCGGCGGGGTCGATGCCGAACGATTCGAGGTAGTCGGTGTCGGCTTTCGCCTCTTGGAGCGCCACGTAGTCGTCGGGGCTGTGAGCCGGGACGGACATGACGACGCCCGTTGCGTTGTCGGCATCGACGAATCCGGCCGGAAGGACCAGCACGTCGTCGCCGGTGACGGGGTTCTCGACCGACTGGCCGACAAGTTCAGCTCCTTCGACCGTCTCCAGAATGTCCACGTCGCGGGCCTGATATTCCAGTTTCGCGGCCGCGTACTCGGAGACGAACCACGGTTCGCCGTCGACTTCGGCGACCACGTAGGTCGCTTCGGGGTCGATGTAGGCGTTCGTCACGCCGTGGACCGTCTCGGGGCGCAGCGTGGCCATCGGGACGACGACCTCGTCGTCGCCGCGTTCCCAGCCGAAGCGGACCAGCGTGTACTCCTGGAACTCCGCGTTCTCGCCTTCGAGCAGGTCGTGCGTCGTGACCGGTTGCTCTTCGTTCGTACAGAACTTGACGGGGTGCAGCCCTTTCTCCAGTCGGCCGCGCTCGCGGAGCGTCCGGTACTGCCACTCGATGAACTTCGAGTAGCGCTCGTTGTTCGTCGTGAACTCGCGTCGCCAGTCGATAGAGAGACCGAGCGACTGCATCCCCTGTTTGTAGTGCTCCTCGATGAAGTAGCGCGCCCAACCCATGGGCGTCTCAAGGTCCGGGAGCGTGTCTTCGGAGACGTTGTAGGTTTCGGTCAGGACGGACAGTTGCTTTTCTTCTCGCTTCTTGAGGCGCTCGACGGCACCGATAATCGGCGTGCCGGTCACGTGCCACGCGATGGGGAAAAGCACGTTGTCGCCCTGCTGTCGTCGGTACCGAGCGTACACGTCTGGAACGGTGTACGTTCGCGCGTGCCCGATGTGCATCCCGCCGCTGGGGTACGGATAAGGCACCGTCACGAACGTGGCGTCGTCGGCGTCTGCGTCCGGGTCGGCCTCGTATCGGCCGGTCTCGGACCAGCGCTCCCGCCAACGCGCTTCCAGTTCCTGCGGGTCGTAGTCCATAGTCGTGGTAGTGGTACCCCGGCCTAAAATAACTCCTATACTCGACTTCTCGGTCTGTCTGATTGCGGCAGATATTGCCACACCGTGGTACGCCACACGGTACGCGAGGGTCGTTGCTGTGTCCCGAACTGGTGTTGGCGTCGTCCAGTCGAATCGTCTCGAACGCGATGTGTTAAAAGAGACCACCACGAGACCAAGAGACCTCGTCACTTGATGTCGATGCGGCGGGAATCGTCGGGGTCGGCGTCGAGTTTGGGAAGCATCACGGTGAGCACGCCGTTTCGGTAGGTCGCTGACGTGTTCTCTGCATCGACTTCTTCGGGGAGGCGAATCGTTCGGTGAGTGGACTCGTGGCGACGTTCGCGGTGGAGGTACTCGCTGTCTGCGTGCTCGTCCGTCAGTTCGCGCTTCGCGTCGATGGTCAGCGTACGGTTAGCGACGGACAGCGAGATGTCCTCTTTTTCGTAGCCCGGAAGGTCAACGGAGACGACGAGTTCGTCGTCGTGGTCGGCAATGTCGACCGCCATCTCGTGCATCCGGGTCGAGGGCAGCATACCAGAGCGGTCGAACTGGCGGCCCATCTCGTCGAACTGTCGGGACATTCGTTCGAACAGTTCTTCGAAGTCGTCGAATGGGTTCGTGCGTGGCATCATCGGTGTTTCACCGAGAGGTAAAGACGCCGTCTGAGGAGATAACGATTTCCAGAACCAGAATAGCAATTCGCACGGTACGGTGCTTTGAACCCCAATAATCGAGATATAAGCCGCTCACTCGATGTCGATTTCGGTCGAGTCGGCTCCCGGTTCCGCCTTGGGGAGCGTGACGGTGAGGACGCCGTTTTGGTACGCCGCGGTTATCTCTTCGCGAAGTACGTCTGTGGGAAGTGTGAGCGACCGGGAGACGGACCTGTGGCTCCGTTCCCGCCGGACGTACTGCTCGGTGTCGACATCGGACGACTCCTCGTGTTCGGCGGCGATGGTGAGTTGTCGACCCTGAACGCTCACATCCAGGTCGTCCTTCTCGAATCCGGGAAGGTCGGCGATGACCTCGATCTCGTCGTCGTGGTCGACGACATCGAGCGAGATGTCTTGGAAACGAGCGAGTCCGGACTCTTCGAACGACCGGCCCATCCGGTCGAACAGGTCTTCTATCTCGTCGAATGGGTTTCGCTGCATACGGGTCAACCTACGTCAGCGACGACAAAGAAAGATGTGCCTGTCCTCACACATTGAGGGTGTTCTCAGTCCAGTGTGGACCGCTCTAGCACGCGGTGGGGGAAACGTTCCAGCACTCAGTACAACACGTGCCGCGTGTCGTACGACCCGAGGACGCGGACCCAGCCATTGCGGGCGATGCCCTCGACTTCGTCGAGCGCCTCCTGCATCCGTTCTTCGTAGAGCCCGGCGTCGGCGTCGATGTGGAAGAGGTAGTCGCCGAGACGGTTGCCGCTCGGGCGCGACTCGATACGCGAGAGGTTGATGTCGCGTTCGGCGAACGCTTCGAGCAGTTCGAGGAGGAGACCGGGGTAGTTCGCGTTCGGGTAGACGACGAGGGAACTCTTACCACCGGCGTCGGACCGGGCCGAGGCGGGCGCGACGACGAGGAACCGGGTCGCGTTCGACGAGCGGTCCTGGATGTCCGCGGCGATAATCTGGAGGTCGTCGCCACTGTTGTCCGGGTGGCCGATACCTGCGACCGACGGGTCGTCGCGGGCGCGCTCGACGCCGCGGGCGGTGCTGGCGACCGCTTCGAGTTTTACGTCGGGGTAGTTCTCGTCTAGATAGGTTCGACACTGCGCGAGCGCCTGCGAATGGCTGGCGACGGTGTCGAAGTCCTCGCTTTGCGCCAAGAGCGCGTGGCGAATTGGCGTGACGATTTCTTGGACGACGCTCACGTCGGAGTCGGCCACGGCGTCGAGACTCTCGGAGACGCTGCCTTCGATACTGTTCTCGATAGGGACGACACCTCGCTCGAACGACCCATCGGCGACTGCTTTGACGATGGACGTAACCGATTCTCGGAAGGCGACGTCGTCGGCGACCGCGCGGGCGGCGCGATGCGAATAGGTGCCCGCCGGGCCGAGCGTGACTGCCTGCATAAACCCCCCTTGACGCAGTACCGACAAAAGGCCGTCGGGGGTGGCAGATTCGGCCTACTGGTTCGCGCAGAACTCGACGAAGTTGCGGAGAATAGTGAGACCGGTCTCGCCGGATTTCTCGGGGTGGAACTGCGTGCCGAAGACGGTCCCCTCCTCGTTGGCGACGATTGCAGGGAACTCGACGCCGTAATCGGTCGTGGCGACGACGGCGTTCTCGTCGTCGGGGTCGGCGTAGTACGAGTGGACGAAGTAGGCGTACTCACCATCAACACCTTCGACGATTGGGTGGTCGCGCTGGGCGTGCAGTTCGTTCCAGCCCATGTGGGGCACCTTCTGGCCCTCGTCGAAGCGGACGTTTCGACCGGGGATGAAATCGAGGCCTTCGACTTCGCCCTCGCCCGCGTGGTCCGCCTCCTCAGAAGAGGTGAGAAGCATCTGCATCCCGAGGCAGATACCGAATATCGGCGTGCCGGCTGCTGCGGCCTCGGCGAGCGGTTCGCGGAACGGTCCCGCGTTGTCCATTCCTTCCGAGAATGCGCCGACGCCGGGGAGAACGATACCGTCCGCGTCTTCGAAGTCGGTCGGGTCGTCGGAGACGACGACGTTCGCACCGGCGCGTTCGAGACCGCGTCTGGCGCTCCGGAGGTTCCCAAGCCCGTAGTCGACCATCACCACGTCGGCGAGGGTCTCCGCTGTGGCCTGTGTCGTGCTCATACACTTACGTGAGAGAGCAGGGGGCAAGTGAGTTTCCGTCGCGGCGACCATCGTAGATGTGCGAAAATTGGTCGATTGTTCTATGTTTACTCACGGAGTACGCAATAGCAATTTATATCTATTTAGTTATATGATAAAAAATATGAAAGTTTAATCCCGACCTATCATAGTTTCTTCTCAGCCCACATGTATTCCCGACGCAATTTACTCAAAAAGACCGGTGCGGTCGGTGCACTCGGTATCACAGGTGTCAGTGGATGTATCGGCAGCTTCGGCGAGCAATCCTACGGGAACGGTGAAATCAACTTCATGATGTCGCCGTCCGAGCCGCAAGACTACATGCGGTCGCAGTACAAGCCGTATGCGGACCACCTCCAAGAACAGACCGGCACGACGGTCTCTCTGAAGTACGCCGCCGACTACTCCGCGGTCCTTCAGGGTCTCGGGTCGGGGACGGCCGACATCGCGGAGACCGGTCCCTTCGCCGCCGCTCTCGGTGTGAAAGCCGACAAGGCGAATATCGCCCTCCAGCGTCACGCCTACGGCTCGTGGGACTACACGAGCGTCATCGTGACGAAGAAAGACTCCGGCATCGACTCGCTGTCCGACCTCGAAGGCGAGAAGGTTGGCTTCGCCGACATGACCTCCGCCTCCGGGTCGCTGTACCCGCTGTACATGCTGCAGAAGGCGGGCCTCAGCATCGGTGAGGCACCGGTCAGCGACTCCGGCGCGGACTTCACCGGTACGTGGTCGGGCCACGCCGAGGCGTTCGCCGCTCTGGAAAACGACCAGGTCGCCGCCGCTGGTGTCGGGAAGTTCATCACCCAAGCTGACGACGGCGAACTCGCCGACGGGTACAAGTACGTGAAGACGTACGAGGGAATCCCCCGCGCGCCGATGGTGGTCAGCCCGAACCTCTCCGAAGAGGGGAAAAACGACGTCATCAACGCCCTACAGGCCGCCCCAGAGAAGGTGTACTATGGTGCAGATGGTGAGAGCGACACCGACGACGACCTCTGGTTCGACGACGTCCGCACGGCGGACCTCAAAACGTACGAACCGGTCATCAAAGTCGCCAACGAACTCGAACTCTCGACCGACCTCCTGAACCAGGGCTGAACGCCTCTTCGAAGCGCCGCAGGTCGGGACAACCAACTACAATATTTCAGACAACAAATCAATGCCCGCAGTTTCGGTACAGAACGTCACGAAGCGGTTCGGCGACACGGTCGCCTTAGAGAACATCTCCTTCGAGATACCCGAAGGGGAGTTCGTCGTCCTCCTCGGACCCTCCGGAGCGGGGAAGTCGACACTCCTTCGAATCCTGAACGGTCTCACCCAGCCGACGGAAGGAACGGTCCACATCAACGACCGGGCCGTCACTGGCCACCGGTCGGACGTCGGGATGGTCTTCCAGATGCACTACCTCGTCGAGACGATGAGCGCCTACCGCAACGCCCTCACCGGTGCCCTCTCGCGTGTCTCGCTCGCCGAGAGCCTCACTTCGCAGTACGGTGAAGAAGACAAACTAGCCGCACTCGAAGCGCTCGACACGGTCGGTCTCCTCGACGAAGCGCGGCAGCGTGCCGGGTCGATGTCCGGAGGTCAGAAACAACGCGTCGGTATCGCCCGCGCACTGGTCCAGCAACCGAACCTCCTGCTCGCCGACGAACCAGTTGCGAGTCTCGACCCGAAGGCTGCCGAGGAGGTCATGGGCTACATGAAGACGGCCGCCCACGAGCGAAACCTGACGACTATCGCGAGTCTTCACCAGGTCAATCTCGCCCGCGAATTCGGCGAGCGCTATATCGGCCTGCGAGACGGCGAAGTCGTCTTTGACGGCCAGCGAGACGACCTGACGATGGATGTCGTCGACGACATCTACTACGAAGACAGCGAAGCCGGCATGGTGGAGGCGATGGGATGAACGACGACCTCCGCGCCGACGGCGGCGGCGATGGGATGAACGACGACCTCCGTGCCGATGGCGGCGAGAGAACGTCGGCACCGCGACACATCCAAGACGCGCTCACGACCATCGAGCGCGCGCAGTTCATCCGACGAGCACTCATCTTTGTCGGGGTCGTCGCGCTCTTGGCGATGACGGGTCTCGGCATGACGTATCTCGGATTCACCGTCGCCCAAATCTACCGTCAACTCCCGCAGTTTCTGCACAACGTCGCCGAGTTCCTTTCGCCGGACTTCCACTACTTCACGCTCTTCGCCATCGAAAACGGCCTACACGGGTTCGCCGCCCTCTTCGAGAGCCTCCTCAACCCCGCATCGCTCCTCGACGCCGTGTTCAACCGCGACCAAGGGCTGAGCATCGTCGGCGGTGCAGTCGCGACCATCGTCATCGGGTTCACCGGAACGGTCATCGGCTTCCCGCTCGCCCTCGTCTTCGGTGTACTCGGGTCCGAGCGCGTGACGCCGTTCCCGTTTAACTTCCTCTTCCGTGGCACGATGTCCGTCATCCGCGCCGTGCCGGCGCTCGTGTGGGTGCTCATCTATATCCCGCTCGTAGGTATCACCCCCGTCGGGGCGATGCTGGCTATCGGAACCGACACCGTCGGTAACCTCGGACGCCTGTTCACCGACGAACTCGAAGAGGTGTCCGACGGCCCCATCGAAGCCATCTCTTCGACTGGGGCAGCATCCTCGCAGACCGTCGTCTTCGGTATGCTGAGTCAGGTGTCCTCGTCGTTCGTCGCGTGGACACTCTACATCCTCGAAATAAACGTCCGCATCGCCGTCTCGCTCGGCGTCGTCGGTGCTGGCGGCATCGGACAGTACGTGAAGGGCAGACTCAGCCTCCTCGCGTACGACCAGGCGGCCGCCGGTATCGCGATGATTATCGTTATCGTCCTCTCGGTCGAACTCACGTCCTCGCGCCTCCGCGCGCGCCTCCGTCCGGGCGAGTCGGAGTCCAAGGGCATCGTCGACGTACTCGCCGACCTCGCGGACACCGGGAAGTGGCTCGGGACGGGCAACTCGAAGTGACGTGGCCAGTCGAGCGGCCACACGTCGCCCTTAGTCCTTAGAAGTCGCCGAGGCTCGCCTGTCCGTTGTTCGACTCGGAGAGACCGGAGAGGTCGGCCGCGCGCGAGATAGTCTCGAAGAAGCCCTCGCGTTGACTGCGGTCGTAGAGCGTCGCCGCAGGGTGCACAGACAGCAGGACGCGGTACGAATCGTCGCCGACGCGAGCGTCCAAGACCGACCCAGATTCGTTCGTGATGGCGACTCCCCGGTCGAGAAGGTGCTGTGAGGGGACCTTCCCGAGTGTGACGATGAGTTCGGGGTCGACGAGTTCGAACTCGCGGGCGAGATAGCCCCGGCAGTTCGACAGTTCTTCACTCCTCGGGTCACGGTTTTCCGGCGGACGGCAGCGGATGCAGTTCGTGATTCGAACGTCGGCGCGGGCGAGTCCGGCCTCGCGGAGCGCGTCGTCCAGTACGGACCCGGAGCGGCCGACGAACGGTTCGCCGCCTTCGTCTTCTTTCGCACCCGGCGCTTCGCCGAGGAAGAGCAGGTCGGCGTCCTCGGGACCGACCCCGTTGACGATGCGACTCCGCGAGTCTACGAGTTCGGGACACCGCTCGCAGTCGGTCACGCAGAGGCCCTCCATGTGTTCCATGTTCGTGTCGAGGAGGGCGACGGCTTAATCCCCAACGAACTGTCGCCCCGCGCGGGCGGCCATCCGCGCCACTCGAAGTGGTTCGGGACGCCCGCCGGTCGGTGTGAACGCCCGGACTACCTGCTTCGCTTCGGCTTCGTCGCATCCGGCGGCGCGCACGAACACTCGTTCGTCGTTCACTTCGACGGCGGTCCGGGGTGGGGCGTCCCGATAGATTTGGAGGCGTCGGTCCAGTGCATCGCCCGAGAAGTGCGTCGAGAGCGCGGTTTCGAGGCCCTCACTGTCTTCGAACGAGACCGAAAGTACCGGACGGTCGAGGTCGGAAGCGAGGCGATTCACGTCGACGAGGTTGAACCACGCCGGGGCGATACCGGAGACGAGGAGGTATCGGACGTCCTCGCGACCGAGCGACGAGTACAGCGAGTCGATGGCGTCGGTGGCGTCATCGCCGCCGACGGTACACGTCTCGAAGGCGAGACCATCGACCACGCGGTCGGCACGAACGACAGCGCCGCAGAGCACGCTCTCCGGGCGTGCGTCGCTATCTCCGGCTTCAGACGGGTCTGTCGAAAAATCAGCGTCGTCAGTGTGGTCTACTGTGGGCACGCGCGCTGTTCCGGGGTACGACTCGGCGACCCCCAGCGCGCGAGTCCCCGGTTTCAATTGTCCTTGATCTCCTGTAGCCGGTCGAGCAGTTCGTCGTTCGATGCGCCGATTTCGAAGTCGACCTTACCCTCGTGATTCTCTTCGCTCGTCGTTACGCCGTCTTCCTCGTCGAAGTCGACGTTCTGGTCTCCTTGTTCGGACTCGTCGTAGCTCCCAAATCCCATACATTCAGTTGTACACGACCGAGCTTGAAAAATGGTTTGTCGAACGAATTCCAGGTTTCGCGAGTCGTTACCCTCCCCCATAACGGGAATTAGCGCCCTCTTCCCACCGACTTTTTTCGGTTGAGCACGTACGCAGGCGTATGGAAGTCATCCCTGTCACCGCCGACGCCGAGGTCTTCACCTGCAATGCGTACCTCGTCCTCGGCGACCGAACCGTCCTCGTCGATGCCGGGACGATGGCAGGTGTCGAGACCGCCGTCGCAGAACACACAGACGACCTCGACGCCGTCGTTCTCACCCACCAGCACGCGGACCACATCGGCGAGTTAGACGCCGTCGTCGAGCGATTCGAGCCGGACGTGTACGCTTTCGGTGACCATCCGCTTCGAACCCACGAACTCGAAGACGGCGACGAAATCGTGATGGGTGACGAGACGTTCGAGGTCATCTACACGCCGGGACACGCCGACGACCACGTCTCACTCGTGAGCGGGCGGTCGCTTTTCTCCGGTGACGTGGTAGTGTACAACGACAACGCGTTCGACGACGGCAGTTTCGGAAAGACCGACTTGCCGGGACAGTCGCGCGAGCGAGTTATCTCCAGCCTCCGGACGCTCCGCGACAGACTCCCGACGACGGTCGAGACGATGTACGCTGGACACGGCGACGTGTTCAAACGCGGAACAGGCGGCGATACCATCCACGACGTAATCGAGCGCGCACTCGAACGAGCTGAACGACGCGAACCCAAATATCCGGTGACATGATATGTCAACCACAACAGAACAGACGGCAACGACACCCAAACAGACCGAACAGGCGGAACTGACGCAACTGCACTACATCGGCGTCGTCCTCGCGGCGATAACCGGGGTAATTCACCTCGGACTCGGCGTGGGCACGCTGTCTTCAGACCCCACAAACCCGCTCGGTATCGCCTTCGTCGGGGCCGCAGCGGGATTCGCAGGCGGGATTATCGGTGTTCTCCGCGGTGACAAGACCCTTCGTACGTGGGTGATTCTGCTCGGCATCCCGTTTACGGCCGGGCAAATCGTCCTCTACGTGGTGTTCAATTGGCCCGATATCATTAGTATCGGCGGCGTCGTCGACAAAGTGGTACAACTCGCACTGATTGCAGTGCTCTTCGTGTTGTACCGGAGAGAGTCGTAAGAGAAAGCAGACAGTCTTATGCGGCGCGGCGTTCCTTCGACTTCGGACGAAGGTGCTTGTAGCCGCACTTGCGGCACTGCTTCGCTTTTTTGGGGTTTCGTGCGTTGCAGCGCATACAAATCTGCTTCTCGAGCGTCCGCTTCGTCGCAGCGTCACTAGCCATGCATACGAGTCCCTCGGCCGGTCGTATAACGTTTGCGAGACGTACCGCCGGCGCTCACGGTCGAATTGGAGCGTCAAAAACGCGGTTGGCGCTCGCGCGCTGCCTGCGCTTACGCGCGTTTGGTTCGGTTACGCGCCGGCTTCGCTCAGGGCCGACTCGAGGTCGTCACGCTGAGTTACACCCACAAAACGGTCGACGATACCGTCGTCGTTCTCGACGATGAGGGTTGGAAGCGAGCGCACCTGATACTGGTTAGCCACGTCTTGCTCTTCGTCGACGTCAACCTTGACGAACTCGACATCCTCGTAGTCGCCTTCGAGGTCGTCGAGAATCGGGTCCTGCGTCTTGCAAGGGCCGCACCAGTCCGCGTAAAAGTCCAAGAGTCGAACAGTCATCGTATCCCGGCGCAACTTGC
Organism: Haloferax mediterranei ATCC 33500; assembly: GCF_000306765.2. Taxonomy (NCBI): domain Archaea; kingdom Methanobacteriati; phylum Methanobacteriota; class Halobacteria; order Halobacteriales; family Haloferacaceae; genus Haloferax; species Haloferax mediterranei. Next base: position 379,376 of record NC_017941.2, on the reverse strand, counting down.
CTGCCCCCGCGCATAAGGATTACTCATGCCCGGTCGACTGCCGGTTTCAGTCCTCGAATGTGGACGAGTGACGCTTCCGAGCCGAAACGTTTAGGCGGTGGACGAACAGACGGTGGGACATGAGCAAGGGCCAGAACAGCGGTGGTCTGATGTCGAGCGCGGGTCTCGTCCGCTATTTCGACGCGGAGGACCGTAACGCGATTCGAGTCGACCCGAAGACTGTCGTCGCCACGGGAGCACTGTTCGGCATCGGTATTCTGGTGCTGAACGCGCTCGCGTTCTAACCGATACGTCGCCCCACGAACCGCCGACGAACGAACGGACGCTTTTTGTCCTCGCGTTCCCGAGACACGTCTATGGATACGCTACGCGCCGGTGTCATCGCCGTTCAGGGCGATGTCACTGAACACGCCGACGCCATCGAGCGGGCCGCCGATGCTCACGGCGTCGATGCGGATATCGTCGAAATTCGAAGCGCCGGACTCGTTCCCGACTGCGACGTTCTCCTGATGCCGGGCGGCGAATCGACGACCATCTCCCGACTCCTCGAACGAGAGGGAATCGACGGAGAAATTCAGGCCCACGTCGCGGCCGAAAAGCCCGTCCTCGCAACCTGCGCCGGTCTTATCGTTGCCTCTCAAGACGCGAAAGACGACCGCGTGCAGACGCTCGACATTCTCGACGTGACCGTCGACCGCAACGCCTTCGGCCGACAGGTCGACAGTTTCGAAGCACCGCTCGACGTGGCGGGTCTCGACTCGCCGTTCCCCGCGGTGTTCATCCGCGCACCCCTCATCGACGAGGGAGACGACGACGTAGAAGTCCTCGCCGAGTGGGACGGCAACCCGGTCGCAGTTCGCGACGGACCCGTCGTCGGTACCTCGTTCCACCCCGAACTGACTGCCGACAGTCGCATCCACGACCTCGCCTTCTTCGACGAATTGGAAGTCGAAGTCGAAGCCTGAGGCGGCATATCCACGACTGTCGGTCCGAGTGAGGGCTACCGGAACCAGAGGGTCTTTTTCCGCCCCCGCCCGTCGTGCGACCATGGACGCGGACACCCCAACCGACGAGGTTCTCGATGAACTCTTTTCGACCATCGAGTCCCGGAAGGCAGACCTTCCCGAGGATTCCTATACGACGACGCTTTTTACCCACGAGAAAGGCGAAAATTACGTGCTCGAAAAGCTCGGCGAGGAGATGACAGAAACCATCCTCGCGGCAAAAGACGACGACCGAGAGGAACTCCTCTACGAGAGTTCGGACCTCGTCTATCACCTCCTCGTCCTCCTGTCGATGAAAGACGCATCGCTCGACGACCTGCGCGAAGAATTGAAAAGTCGGTTCTGAACGGTCGACCGCGGTGGCCGCGCAGTTGGCCGTGGCAGTAGAGACCGCAGGCGGCGACAGCAGGGGTAAAACGGCAGCTACCGGAACCGAACGCCGAGGTCGTGAAGCCCGTCGTTGTGCTGTGCGATGTTGATGAGAAGCGGCGTGAGCGCCTCGATTTCTGCGGCATTGGCGAGACCACCGCCGTCGAGCGCGCGGAGACCCTCGATACCTTCGGCAAGGAGTCGAACCGTCTCTTTCGCGTCGGGGTCGTCGGCGACGAGGAGCGTGTCGATACCGAGGTCGGCGTCGAGGTCGGCGAGGCGGCCGGCCGCGAGGTTGTGGAATGCGCCGACGACAGGCACGTTGTCGGGGACCGCATCGGCGACGAGCGCCGTCACACTACCGGCTTTCGGTGGATGGTAGTGGAACCCGTCTTCCTCGCGCTTGATACCCGTTGCGGGCGTGACAAGTACGTCGTCTTCGGAAAGTGAGTCGGAGACGGCCTCGATGGTGTCAGAAACGTGGTACGGTGGTACAGCGAGGACGACCACTGTGGCGCGGTCGGCAGCCATCGCGTTCGTGAAGCCGTTTACCTTCACGTCGAGGCCGCGACTGGAGAGTTCAGTTTCGTACTCGTCTGCCTTCGCTCGCGCCTTGTCGGGGTCACGCGACCCGATGATGACCTCGTGGTCCGTGTGGTAGGCCCAACGAAGGGCGAGTCCCTCACCAATGTCGCCAGTCCCACCGAGGAGTGCAATTCGCATACACACACGTGCGAACCGAGGCAAAGTAAAGGGTTGCGCGACCGGTGGGTTCTGCCTCGTTTCTGAAATTCACTCGTCAGGTTCGATGAGTCCCTGCACCCGAGCGAAGCCGTCGCGGTAGACGAGCCACCACGCGACGGCCGGTGCCAACAACAGCGCCGGACCGACCATCAGCAGTTGCGTGAACGGGTCCGGCGGGAGCAGGAACGACCCGACGACGAACACGACGGCGTCGAGCGCGAGGAGTGTGACGAGGAACGCGCGGAAGTGGCCCATCAGTAGTCCTCCATCAAGTAAGCCATCAGAGCAACCTCATCAGTCGAGAAGTCCCGGAACCTCGTTTACGTCCTCGACGACCGCCGACGCGCCGATTTCGGAGAACTTCTGTCGTCCCTCGTCGCCGCTCAGACCGCCGGAGAGAACGCCGACGCCGTAGTAGACGCGTTCGGGGTCTGCTGCGTCGGCGTTCAGCGCCGTCTTTACGTCGTCGAGGGTGTCGCCGACGAAGACGACTGACTCCGCGCCGAGTCGTTCGGCGACAGTCACGAGGGCGGCCGGGTGGGGCTTTCCTTCCTCCCAGTCGTCCATCGTGAATCGGTGGTCATCGTCCACATCGAGGTCGACGCGGTCGAGCGCAATATCGGCCTCGGCCGAGGGACGACCGGTGACGACGCCGATTTCCCGGTCGCCGAAGGCGTTCAGCGTCTCTTGGCGGAGAATCACGGGCTCGTCGTGGATGTAGCCGGACGCCTCGAATGGTGGCTCACCGCCTTCGAGGTCACGGTAGAGGTCCCCGCCAAGGTAGAGCGCCTGAAACGTCTCTCGGAGCGCTTCGGTGTCCCACTCGTCGAAGACGACAGAAGGGTCGTCGAGAGCCGATTCGACGACAGCCTCCGCAGCGTCGAGGCCGCCGCCGCGGGTGGCGATTTCGTCGGTGAACTCGGCGAGCGAGTGGCCCGTCTCGCGGGCCGTGAGTACGTACAGGGCCGCCGCGTAGGTCAGTTCCCAGTCGTTGTTGAACCCGCCGGCGTCCTTGAACAGTTGAACGTCGTCTCGGGAGATGGTCGTGCCGTAGTGTCGCTCCACCGACTCGACGATGGCGCGCCGGTAGGAGTCGGCGACATCCACGAGCACTCCGTCGATATCGAGAACGACAACGTCCGCGTGCATACTGGAACCGTGTAACGAGAAGGGAAGTGCCTTACTCTTGGCTACGGTCGAGACCCCGACCCCGACCTCGATCCCGTGCGCTGTCGTCGGCGACGAACAAAGTATCACCGGGCAGTGACTCGCGGGAGACGGGAATCGACGGTTCGTCGTACCCGAGCGTCGTAAAGAGGAAGTCGGCACCGACGCGGCGGGCGATACGGGCGGTCGGTCGGTGCAACTCGACGGGGATATTGAGCGCATAAATAGCGTCCACAGCTTCGTAGGGGCCGGGTTCGCTCGAATCTACACGGGCAAACACGTCGTCGTGGACGAATTGGACGTCCTCAGGGACGGGGAAGTCGTGAACGTCGACGGCGACGACTTCGACGCCGTGTTCGGCGAGTTCGGCCGCCACTGCTGGTTTGCGTCCGATGCCGACTTCGACCACCCGCTCGTAACCCATCAATCGTGTTACGAGAGCGTCACGCAACGAGTCTCTCACGTCGGGATATTTATGGCGCGCCCCCGCTTAATCCCTCGCATGCTTGTCGATATCGTGCCTATCGGGGATATTTCTGCTTCGGTGAAGCGGGAGGCCTCTGCCGGGCTTCGGTCCGTCTACGATTGTGATGTGACCGTACAGTCGAACCAGGCAATTCCGGAAGGTGCGTTCGATAGAAGCCGGAATCAGTACCGTGCAGAGCAGTTTATCGAACTCGCGAGTCGCGTCGGTCGCGGCGAGAAAAACATCGGCATCACGGCGAAGGACCTCTACTACCGTCGCCGAAACTACGTCTTCGGTCTCGCCTATCTCAATGGTAATGGTTCTGTCATCTCCACGCACCGCCTACAGACCTCTACTGATGGCGGCATCACGAACAAGCCCGCCGAAGAGGTTCTCTCGGACCGAATCCGCAAAGAGGTCGTCCACGAAATTGGACACACCCTCGGTCTCGAACACTGCGACAACAACAAGTGCGTCATGTCGTTCTCACCGACCGTCCGCGAAGTGGACGTAAAAGAAGAGAACCTCTGTGGGACCTGCAGTCGACTCGTCCACTAATTCTCCGGGCACGATAGCTTCCTCCCCCCTTTTTCTCGTCGGAGCACGTGTATTCGAACATGCACTTCGTCGTTGCAGTAGACGGGTCCGAGGCCGCAGACCGGGCGCTCGACTACGCGCTCACCATGGCCGAACCGCAAGGTGCGGCGGTCACAATCGTCCATTCGGTCGAACCGCGCGTCCTCGTCGAAGGGGGCGAAGAGCCAGTTGTGGGTGTCGCAGGCACCGGCGACCGAATCGTCGCCGAAAGTCTCGAAGACGCCGAAACGCGGGCCGGAAGCGTTCTCGAAGAGGCCGAAGCGCACGCCACCGAGGCGGGCGTCGAGACGACCACTGAACTCCTCTACGGCGACCCCGTCGAGGCGCTTCCATCCTACGTCGACGACGTGGACGCTGACGGAATCTTCGTCGGCCATCGCGGCCTCTCGAAACAGTACGAAGGTCTCGTCGGCAGCGTCGCCAAGGAGTTGGTCGAACGCTCACCCTGTCCGGTTACCGTCGTCCGCTGAATGCACCGGCTCGACGGTGCCGCAGGCGGCGGCCAACTGCTCCGAACGGCGCTTTCGCTCTCGCTCGTCACTGGCGAGTCGTTCGAGATGGACAACATCCGTGGGAATCGCTCGACACCCGGACTCAGGCCACAACACGTCGCGTGCGTCTCTGTCGCCGGTTCCGTCGCCAACGCCGACGTTGACGGGGAATACGAGGGGTCTTCGAGGCTCCAATTTTCGCCCGACGGGATTCGCGCCGACCCGGTCGAAGCGTCGGTCGGAACTGCGGGGAGTACGACGCTCGTCTGTGAGACACTGCTGCCCGTCGCTGTCGCACTCGACGACCCACTTTCTCTCACTGTCACCGGCGGGACCGACGTTCGGTGGTCGCCGCCGACGGACTACCTTCGACACGTGAAGCGTCCGCTGTGTTCGACGTTCGGCGTCGACTTCGATGTGAACGTCTCTCGACGCGGGTTCTACCCTGCTGGCGGCGGCAAACTCGCCGTTCGAATTAACCCGGCGAAGCCGAAGTCGCTGGACCTGCTCCACTGCCCGCAACTCGATGAGATACACGTCTACTCGGTCGCCAGCGAGGCACTTTCCGACGCATCTGTCGGGGAGCGGCAGGTCGAAGGCGTCCGAGACGCACTGGCCGGGGCGGACATCGAAGCCCCGGTTCGGTCGTCCGTCTCCGCCGTCGAAAGTACGTCACCCGGAACGGCAGTGGTCGTCGTTGCGCGGTCTGGCGACATCGTAGCTGGCTTTGACGCTTACGGCGAACGCGGCGTCCCGGCCGAGGCGGTCGGAGAAAAAGCGGCCGAATCGTTTCTCGACTGGTACCGCGGCGACGCACCCGTCGACCATCATATGGCCGACCAACTGCTCGTCTGGGTCGCCCTCGTGGGTGGACGCGTTCGGATTCCCGAAGTAACCGAACACGTCCGGACGAATCTCGACGTGATTCGAGCCTTCGGCTACGAGGTCGATGTGCGAGACGAAGGTGAGAGCGCGGTCGTCGAACGAGTCGAATAGTTCGTGCTCGCTCGTGCGACCGACTCACGGCGCGTACGTTCCGGTCAACTGCGTCTCGGCGAGCACGTGCCCCGAAATCGCCGTCTTCAGGTCCGCTTTCGTCGCACCCGCGCTGAGGTCAAGCGTGGTATCGAGCGCGTACAGGAGGAACCGGTAGGTGTGTTCTCCGTCCGGCGGGTTGGGACCGCCGTATCCGCGTTCACCGTAGCTGTTTTTCCCTTCGGTCGCACCCGTTGGTGACTCTCCCTCGGCGATGTCGGTAGTCTCGGGGTCGATATTCCAGACGACCCAGTGGTCCCACACCTTCCCCGCCGGCTTCACCGCGTCGGGGTCGTCCATCACGAGCGCCAGTGACGCTGTATCCGACGGGACGCCGCTGATTTGGAGCGGAGGACTTACGTTCTGGTTCGTGTAGCCGTATTTCCGGGGAATCGAACTCCCCTTGTCAAACGCCGGGCTTCGGAGTTTGAGGCCGTTCCGGCGATCACCTGAGCCATCAGGTATCATGCCACACACTTGGTGGACCAGTGACAAAATGGTTCCTTCCGTGATAACGACGGATTACGGTTCGAGTGCCACGCGGACACCAATCCCGTCCGGGTCAGAGACGGAAAGCGAGTCGCCGTCACCCTCGACTGCGTACCCGTGTTCTTCCAACGAATCGCGGACCGCGGTGAGTGTCTCGGCGTCGGGAACGACGACTTCGAACCACTGGATACCGTGACTCTCACCCGCGGGTGCGCGCCGGTCGTTCCACCGGTTCAAGCCGACGTGGTGGTGGTATCCGCCGGCAGCGACGAACGCGGCATTCGGGTACCCGTCATCGCGGAGGTTCATCCCGAGCGCATCGACGTAGAAGTCGAGGGCGCGGCCAAGGTCGGTTACTTCGAGGTGGACGTGTCCGAGGTCGGTTCCGACGGGAGCACGGTCGTCGCCGTGTGCGTCCGCCAGCACCGAATCGAGGTCGAGCGGAAGCGTGTCCATCTTCACGCGGCCGTCGTCTTTCGTCGGCCACTCCTCGCGCGGACGGTCGCGGTAGATTTCGACCCCGTTGCCTTCGGGGTCGCGGAGGTAGAGCGCCTCGCTCACGAGGTGGTCTGACGCACCCGAGAGGGTCGCACCGTCGCGGATGCGGTCGAGTACATCGCCGAGTGCACCCCGGTCGGGAACACGGATAGCGAGGTGGAACAACCCGGCCTGGTCTCCGGCGCGGGGCGGTGCGTCCGGAGCTTCGTTCAGGACGACAAGGGGTGTGTTTCCGGCCGAGAGCACGGCGCGGGACCCATAGCGTTCGACTGCGAGGCCAACCACGTCCCGGTAAAACGGGACAACGCGGTCAAGTGACCCGACACGGAGTGCGACCCGGCCGGGGTGAGTCGCATCCGTGAGTGCCGGCGTCTCGGTAGCGGTGTCAGTCATGACCGACCCTTGGTGCGTGAGCGCCAAAGGCATGCCAGTGACACGGGTGTGACCGACGCGATGGCCGTCGGGGACGTAACTGACGAAGAGGTGTCTGTGAACGTAACTGACGAGAGCGGTGGACCGGAAAACGGAAACGCTGGGTCGTCCGCATCGCGGACGACGAGTCCGACTATTCGGCGTAGTAGTACTCGCCGGAGCGCTTCTGCTCGCGGTCGAGTTGTGATTCGGGCTTGTTGATGCGCGGGCGCGAAGTGCGCTCGTCGCGGCGGAACGTGATGTCGAGGTCCGACAGGAAGTCGTTCATGCCGTTTCGCATCTCCTGTGGCTTCGAAGCGTGCCCCTCGATAGACGGTTCGCCGTCGAAGACCATCAGGCGGTCCGCCAGCAGGTCCATCATGTAGATGTCGTGGTCGATGACCATGACCGTCGCGTCGTGGTTCTCGGCGTAGCGGCGAATGGCCGACGTGGCCTGCACGCGCTGTTCGACGTCGAGGTGGGCCGACGGTTCGTCGAGCAGGTAGAGGTCGGCGTTCTGCGAGAGACACGCGGCGATAGCGACGCGCTGGCGCTCACCGCCGGAGAGGTCGGTGAGGTTGCGCTCCATGATGCGGTTGAGTTGCAACGGGTTCGCAATTTCCGTGTTCCAGTACGACGAGCCGAACTGGTCGGTGATGGACGACAGGAAGGCGTCCACGCGCATCGGCTGGTCGATTTCGATGTACTGCGGCTTGTACGAGATGTCGAGCGCGAAGTCGAGTTCGCCCATGTCGGGCGTCAGGTCGCCCGTGAACAGTTGAGCGAGCGTGGATTTACCAATCCCGTTCGGGCCGACGATACCGAGGACTTCGCCGTTGTAGATGGTCCCCGAATCGACGTCGAGGGAGAACTCTCCGTCGCCGTAGGACTTGCTCAGTTCGGGGTACTCGATGAGGGGTTCGGCCTTCGTGGTCTCGCGCGGCGCGTGTTCCTCGAAGGTGATTGCCTCCGGGCGGATACGCATGTTCTCGTTCGTGAGGTATCCTTTCAGATACTCGTTGATGCCGTTCCGGACCGATTTGGGGTCCGTGACGACACCGTACGCGCCGGGTTCACCGTACGCGACGTGGAGCGTGTCGGCGAGGAGGTCGAGGATGGCGAGGTCGTGTTCGACCACGAGCACTGCGCGGTCTTCATCCTCGGCGAGTTCTCGGATGAGACGCGCCGCAGTGACGCGCTGGCCGATGTCGAGGTACGGCGAAATCTCGTCGAGGAAGTAGAAGTCGCGGTCGCGGGCGAGGGTCGCTGCGAGCGCGACGCGCTGGAGTTCCCCGCCGGAGAGCGTGTCGATGTGGTTGTCGACGACCGGGCCGATGTCGAGGCGGTCGATGTAAGAATCGAGCGCGCCGCGTTCGTCGGTCGCCTCCAAGAGTTCGCGGGCTTTCCCGTCGAACTGCTTGGGAATCTGGTCGACGTACTGCGGCTTGCGGGCGATGGTGACCTCGCCGTCGCGGACTTGCTCGACGTAATTCTGGAGTTCGGTACCGCGGAAGCGGTCGAGGACGGCCTCCCACGACGGTTCGTCGTCGTAGTTGCCGAGGTTCGGCACCATCTCGCCGGCGAGGGCGCGGACGGCGGTCGTCTTCCCGATACCGTTCGGGCCGAGGATACCCGTGACAGACCCCGATTCGGGGACGGGCAGTCCGTACAGCGAGAAGGCGTTCTCGCCGTACCGATGGGTCGGGTCCTCGTCCAGTTCGGACGGGAGGTTGATGATTTCGATAGCGTCGAAGGGACACTTCTCGACACAGATACCACAGGTCTCACCGAGACAGATTTCCTCGGAGATGCGGACCTGGTCGGGACCGCCCTGTTCGGCGTCCTCGCCGCGAAGCGTGATGCACTCTTTGCCCGTCCGGTTGGGCGGACAGAAGTTCGAGCACTCGTAGCTACAGCGGTCCGGGGAACACCGGTCCAAGTCGACGACGGCGATACTATCGTCAGCCATTGTTAGAGCTGAACACCTGAGGTCAGCAGGATGGCGAACGAGATGAACCAGAGCGCGAAGGTCATGAACACGACGTAGATGTAGTCCTTCGCCCCGAACCCGTTGACATCGACACCGATGACGCGGAGCACCGGGAACTGTGCGAGAACGAACGCACCGAGAATACCCACGGCCAACTGATTGGTCGCGGCCTCGGCGGTCGTCCCCACCAGAACCCCGGAAAGCACCGCTGCGGCGATGCCGGAGAGGCAGGCGAGTGTCGTGACCGTCACTCCACGAATATGACTGGAGAGACCGGTCTGCGTTTCCGTGGCCATGTGTCCTCGTCCGGTATCCGGCATCAAAAGGCGTTCGTTCCTTCCGTCGCATCCGGCGATAAAGCGTTGTCGGCCAATCCCGGCCAACAAGGTTTATGCTGGTTGCGCGTTTCGATTCGTAACGATGACTGGAACAGAAGAGGAGAGTCTCGACGACCTCCCACCGAGTGCGAAGCTTGTTTTCAAGGTACTCGAATACAACGGTCCGCTCACCCAGAAGGGCATCGTGCAGGAATCGATGCTCTCGGCCCGAACTGTTCGCTACGCACTCGAACGACTGGAAGGAATCGGCATCGTCGACGAGGATGTCTACTTCGCCGACGCTCGTCAGAATCTCTATCAGCTAACCGACCTCGCACCGAAGCAAGCGCAGGCGAAAGCAGACGGCGGAAAGGAAAAAGCCTGCTGCGCTGAATAACCAGAATCACACCCACACTTCGCAGTCGGTATCACGAGAAACCAGTTGCGACGTGCCGAAGTAGTCGAAATCGGCCGACGAGTGGTTGTCCCCGCTGTCAGGCCGGAACGACTGAAATCTGTTGTTTCTTGTCGATTGCGTTCTCGAGTTCCTCAGCGATGGCGCTGCCGCGAGAAACCTGAATGTCCCCCGCCGCGGCTGACAGTCGCCGTAAACAGGTACTGGTTATCGGCACGGACTTCGACCGTCTCGCCGACGTGGCCGTCCATCCGGATGACGACGTGGCGAGAGGTGACCTCCGGCGTGACGACGATGGCCTCGTCAGCCTGACCGCCGCCCGATGCGCCGCCTGCTGCGGATTGACCGCTCGCTGCCGACTCGTTACCCGAGGGTTTCTCGTCGTGCGTCCGGACGTCGATATCGATGCCGAGGCGGTCCTCGACGTCCGAAATTCGGCCGCCGCCCTTGCCGATAACGTAGGAGATGTCGTCTTCTTCGACGTAGACGACCGCGCGGTTCTGGCCCTTGAGGTCGACTTCGACGTGTCCGCGGGCGATAGAGCGAATCTCCCGCTCGATTTCCTGCTTTGCGAGGCGAGAGACGCCGCTTTCCTTCTCGTCGTCCTTCTCGCCCAGCGGGACCGTGACGACCTGCCGGTTGAACGTGTAAATCTCGTACTGCGGGCGGCCGGTTTCGAAGTCCCGAATCTGGATGACCGGACGCGCGAGGTCCTCCGCGAAGAGACCCTCGGGCACCTTCACTTCGGTGCTCACGTCGTAGACCGTGTGGACCTCACCGTCTTCGATGTAGACGACGGTGTCGACCACCTGCGGAATCATGCCGAGTTCGACACGGCCGACGAGGCGCTGGAGCGCATCGATGGCGCGGGTTGCGTGGACGACGCCGACCATGCCGACGCCGGCGAGACGCATGTCGGAGAAAACCGAGAAGTCCTCGGTCTTTCTGACCTCGTCGTAGATGGTGTAGTCGGGACGGACGAGAAGCAGCGAGTCGGCCGTCTTCGCCATATCGCCGCCGAGTGCGGTGTACTGGGTGATGTCGGAGCCAACCTGCAGGTCGCGCGGTTTCTCCATCGTCTTGACCGCGTAGTCGTTGTCGTTGAGGAACTCGGCGACAGCCTGCGCGAAGGTAGACTTCCCGGCACCGGGCGACCCGGAGATGAGGACGCCGCGCTGGCGCTCGGCGAGTCGGTCGCGGAGTTCGTCGGCGAACTCGTAGTCGTCGAGTTCGGTCTTGACGATGGGACGAACGGCCGTGATTTCGATTCCGTCGGCGAACGGCGGGCGGGCGACGGCGATACGGTAATCGCGGAACTGGACGATATCCATCCCCGGTTCGGAGAGTTCGATGAATCCGTCGGGCGACGCGCGAGCGGAGTTGACGATGTCGTCTGCCCACTCTTTCATCGTCGCCTCGTCGGTCACCTCGTCGGCGATGGTCTGGTAGTGCATCTCGCCGATGGCACCGCGTTTGGCCTTCGGCTTGGTGTCGGTCTTGAGGTGGACCGACATGGTATCGTCGTCGAAGAACCGCTCGATGATAAGCCCGCCAGAACCGCGGACCTCGGCTTCGACGAACTCGACACTCAGTCCCTTCGCCTTCGCAACTTCAGCCTGTACCACGTCGCTCGTCAGCAGCGTCGCCGAGCGGTCCGTGGCGATGTCGCGGATGAGCGCGTCGATGTCGCCCTCGTGGGCACCCTTCGTCTCGCCAGTACTCGGACGACGACCGACGTACTGGAGGTCGATGACGCCGTCGTCGGCGAGTTCTGCGAGGCGTTGAAGCTCGGAGAGCCCTTCCCACCCCGTGTCGCGGCCGTCGTTGGCCTGCGATTCGAGTTCGCTGACGACTGCTTCGGGGACGAGAACGTCGGCACCCTCGTAGGTGCCGTCGTCGACTCGCTCGGACACGCGACCGTCAATGACCGCGCTCGTGTCCGGCACTATCTTCATGCGCGAGATTTTGAGCGGGGGACGGATAAGGATATAGATAAAGTAGGTGAGTAATCGCCGGACAGGCGCGTACTCGTGGGTCAGTCAGTCGTCCGCAGGCGAAGCGGCAGATTGCGTCTCCTCGACAACCTCGAACGAGCCGACGAGTCCATCGAGGTCCGCCGCCCGCGACGAGAGAATAGCCGCCTGCTCTGCGAGGTCCCCGATAGATTCGGACTGTTCGTTCGCCGTTTCGACGACCGTCTGGGACTGTCCGGCCGTCTCCTCGGAGATGTTCGCCACGTCGTCGACGCGGGTTGCGATATCCTGTGCAGACTGAGCCTGTTGGTCGGTCGCGGCGCTCATCTCGGCCACGCTGGCGTCGATGTCGGTGACCATGTCCACGATGGTTTCGAACTCGCCGATTGCCTCACTGACGGTTTCGAGGCTGTCGGAGACCTGCTTGTTCATCTCCCGGACGTCCGTGAGCGTCTCCTCGGAGTGGTCAGTAATATCCGCGATGAGTGCCGAAACCTCGTCGGCCGAGTCGCGAGTCTCCTCGGCGAGCGACTTGACCTCCTCCGCGACGACGCCGAAGCCGTCGCCCGCCTCGCCGGCATGAGCCGCCTCGATTGCGGCATTGATAGCGAGTAAGTCGGTCTGTGACCCGACGTGGTCGATGAACGCGGCGATTTCGTCGATTTCCTCGATACCCTCGGCGAGTTCGGCCACCGCGTCGGCGGTGTGGTCGATGCGTGCTTCGACAGCGTCTAACTCCTTCATCGCCGTGGTCGCAGCGTCTCGACCGGCCTCACCGCGCTCGGAGGCCGTCTCGGCGGTCTCGGCGACCTCGTCGGCGGAGGCGGCAATCTCCTCAACCGTCGCCGAGAGCGTGTTGAGTTCGTCGGCGACCGTCTGAAGGTGGTCCGTCTGTGTGGTCGCCCCGTCGGAAATCTCGGTGACCGAGGCGGCGACTTCCTCGCTCGCAGCGTTCGCTCGCTCGACGTGGTTCTGTGCGGTGGCGCTCATCTGCGAGACCTCCTGTGCGAACGACTGCACCTCGCCGATAGTCGTCGAAAGCGTGTAGACGAGGTCGTTGTAGGTCTCCGCGACCGCCTCGTAGCGGTCGTCGTCGACCCCCCAGTTGGCCGTGTCGATGGTCGCCGTGAGGTCGCCCGACTGGGCGCGCGAAGTCGCTTCGGCAAAGGCCTCGACGAGGTGCTGGAGGTTGCGCGTGTAGTCTGCGAGATTGCGGTGCATCCGGTCGAGAGCGTCACCGAACTCGCCCGGTAAATCTTCGTCGAGCGCCGGGTCGTCGAACTGCTGGTCGGCCAGCGCGCTCGCTTGTGAGGCGACGATACAGACGTGTTCGTGCATCGCTCCGAAGTCGTCGGCGAGGGCGGCGACTTCGTCTTTCCCGTCGACGTGTGGAGGGTTCGCCGACAGGTCACCCGCGGCGACGCCGGCCGCGGACGACGAAATCGCTTCGATTGGTGAGACGATATCTTTGCGGGTGATGAGAACCGTGTTGACGAAGGCGAGCGTTGCTCCCGTCAACAGTAGCCCAGTGAGTACGAGTCGCGTCGTACCGGTTGCAATCCACGGCAGCGCTGCCTGCGCGAGCGAGACCGTGAACTGAATACCGACCGCCGCGACGACTTTTCGTTCGACCGAATCAGATACCCTGAGGACGTCCATCGTCCCCCACAGTATCCGTTCGTACGCCGAAATGAGGGCCATAGACTGACGTTCCGATGATATGTAATAAGTCGATTTACCCGTTCTCACATATTGATAATTTACCGTGCTCCGTCGGGGCGCCGTACGCTTTTCTGTCAACCGCGCGATGAGGTAGCATGGACGAACTTACTGCCCTCACGTCGGACCTCGTCTCAGTTCCGAGCCATCAAGACGAGACGGCCGTTGGCGATTTTATCGAGACGTGGCTCCGCGACGAGACGGATTCAAGCGTAATCAGAGATGAGAATGGGAACGTCGTCGCCCGAACGAACTCGGGCGTCGGTGAGTCGCTCGCACTCGTCGGCCATCACGACGTGGTGCCGCCAGCCGACCGGCAAGTAAGAGACACCGGTGATTATGTAGTCGAGAGACGCGACGGTCGCCTCTACGGCCGCGGCGCAGCGGACATGAAAGGAGCCGTCGCTGCGGCGATGCTCGCGTTCCGAGACGCCGTCGATTCGGCCACGAGCGAAGTCGTCTTCGCCTCGTTCGTCGGCGAGGAAGTCGGCGGCACGGGTGTCCGTGCGGCCCTCGACAGCGGTCTCGAACTCGACTACGCCGTCGTCGCCGAAGGCTCGACGAACTACTCCGGTGCGGACCGAACCGACGTGGCCGTCGCCCACCGCGGCCGTCGGGCGAGTACGCTCGTCGCAACCGGCACCGCCTGCCACGCAAGCGAACCCGAACAGGGCGAAAACGCCGTCTACCGTGCCTGCGACGCCGTCGACGTGGTCCGCGACCTGAGCGTTCCTGCTGCCGAAGTTCTCGGACACGCCGTCTCGGGGAGCGCCACAGTGACCGGAATCGACGGCGGAAGCGCGTGGAACGTCATTCCGGACCGCTGCGAAATCACCATCGACGAACGAACCGTCCCCGGCGGATACGCCGACTTCTCTGAAGTCGAATCCGTCGAAGGCGTGGAGTGGGTCGTCGAACAGGACTTGCCCCCGATGGCGTGTGACGACGCCGAGTTCGCCGACCACGTCCTCGACGCGGCCCGTCAGGTTCACGAAGCGCGCGGCGACGAGGACCCACAGCAGGTGACGAAGCCCCACGCCACCGACGCCGGGTGGTTGGCGCAGGAGGGGACGACCTGCGTCGTCTACGGCCCCTCGGAACCCGGCGAGGCGCACACGAAAGACGAGAGCGTGTCGTTGGACGTACTGGGGCGGTGTTACGAGACGTACCGGGCGCTTGTGGAAGGGTGGTGAGTGGCGTCGGAGAACACTTCGGCGACGACGACCGACCAATACACGAGCGGCGATTATTTGACTACCCACGGGCGGCGACAGCTGGACAGCTCACAGGGAGGGACTGAAAGGGGCCGCGTCCGGGACGAAGGCGGACGATGCAAGGACCGCAGGTGCGAGCGAAGCGAGCACCGAGGACCACAGCGAGTCCACCGAGTCGCGGACGCGGGGGCTTTCGGGATGTTGTGAACCGCTACAACGTCGACGAAAACGTGTGCAACACCGAAACCACACGCAACGACTGCTGATAATAGTAAGAAACCCAACCCGAATAGCCGTCTCCTTCGATTTAATACGCCCCGAGCCCGACCAGACACGACATGGCACAATCCTCCACCGAAGCGAAATCGGCGTACGAGCGACTGCTCACGAAGTACAAACGAATCGCCAACGTCGAGAAGGCGGGCGGCCTGCTGTCGTGGGACCAGCAGGTCATCATGCCCGACGAGGGGACGCCCGCGCGCTCCCAGCAGATGTCCACGCTCTCCGCGCTTAGTCACGAACTCATGACCGACGAGGAGTTCGGCGAACTCCTCGAAGCAGCGGAGGCCGACGACCCGACAGACGAGCAGGCCGACGTACTCCGTGAGATTCGCCGTGATTACGAACGCGCCGTTCGCGTCCCGAACGACCTCGTCGAGGAGATTTCGGCGACGTCTTCCGAAGCGATTACAGCGTGGAAGGAGGCAAAAGCCGAAGACGATTTCGAGACGTTCGCGCCGTATCTAGAGAAACACGTCGAACTGAAGCGCAAGTACGCAGAACACATCGACCCCGACCGCGACCCCTACGAGGTGCTCTTCGAGGACTACGAACCCTGCCTGCCGCTCGAACAGGCCGAAGAGATTCTCGCCGAAGTGCGCGAAGTCCTCGTCTCGATGATCGAGGATATCCGCGAGTCCGACGAAGAACTCGCCGTCGACGCCTTCGAAGGCGAGTTCCCGGCCGGAAAACAGGAAGAACTCGCCCGCGACGCGCTCACGACGCTCGGGTACCCGTGGGAGCGCGGCCGTCTCGACACCGCGCCGCACCCGTTCTCGTCGGGGACGCAGTTCGACGCCCGCGTGACCACTCGCTACGACGAGTCGGACCCGCTCGGGTCGCTGTTTTCGACCATCCACGAGTTCGGCCACGCGCTCTACACGCTCGGCCTGCCGGACGAACACTACGCGACGCCCCTCGGTGAGGACCGCGACCTTTCGGTCCACGAATCGCAGTCGCGCCTCTGGGAAAACCACGTCGGACGCTCCCGCGCCTTCTGGCAGCACTTCCTGCCGACGTTCGAGGAGCACTTCCCCGAGACCGACGCGACGGTCGAAGACGCCTACGAGGCGGCGAATCAGGTGTACGAGGACAACCTCATCCGCGTCGAGGCCGACGAACTGACCTACCACCTGCATATCGTCATCCGGTTCGAACTCGAACGCGAACTCGTCTCGGGCGACCTCTCGGTCGAGGACGTGCCGGAAGCGTGGAACGACAAATACGAATCGTACCTCGGTATCCGCCCGGAGACCGACTCGGAAGGCTGTCTGCAGGACATCCACTGGGCCTACGGTAACTTCGGATACTTCCCGACGTACTCGCTCGGGTCCATCATGGCTGCTCAACTGTTCGCCGCCGCGGAGGAGGATATCGAGAACCTCGACGAGAAAATCGCCGACGGCGAGTTCGACGACCTGCGTGAGTGGCTTCGCGAGAACATCCACCAGCACGGCCGCCGCTACGAGACCAACGACCTCGTAAAGCGGGCGACCGGCGACGACTTCACCGCAGACGAGTTCATCGACTACGTCGAATCGAAGTACGGCGAACTCTACGACCTGTAGGGCGTCGAGAGACGCTATCACGCCGATTCCCGGAGAATCAGTCTCGTCGCAGGAACTAAATAGTGGTATGCCATATCATGTCGTGTATGGCCTCAGCACCCAGTGACGACTTGTTCGACCAGTTCTTGACCGACCGCGGTCACGAGATAGAACCGGTACGCTGGGACCGATCCTATAACAAATTGCAGTGCCCCGATTGTGGGGCGTTGCACGACATGGGCGCGGCAACCTGCTCCGTGTGTGGGTGGGTGCCGGAGGTCTAACGCGTCCGAACTGACCAAGCCACAGCACCTGTTCTCGACGCTCCCAAATCCTGTTTGGTGATGCGTCTGCGAACGCCCGGCGAGATATTCCACACCGGGCGCGTTCGCCCTCGTCCGAAGCACGTCGCTTATCACAGATAAGACCGTGAACGTGTACAATGAGCGATTCCGACGTGACCGTCACCCGCCTGTTCGGAGGACCGGGTAGCGGGAAGACCACGGCCTTGCTCGACAAGGTCGAGGCAATTCTCGAACAAGACGGCGTCACCATCCGCGACATTCTCGTCGTCTCGTACACCCGGGCCGCAGCGGCCGAGGTCCGTGAGCGACTCGCCGAACGACTCGATATCAACCCGCGTTCGCTGAAGGGGAACGTCTCCACGATGCACGCGAAGGCGTACGAACTACTGAGTCTCTCGCGCAACGACGTCGTTGGCGAGAAGGCCAAAAAGGAGTTCTGCGAGGAGTACGGTATCGAGTTCGAAGACGAGTACGGCGGTGCCGGCCGTCGGACCGCCCGGTCGACCACCATCGGCAACAAAGTTATTGCAACGAGTCAGTGGCTCCAGCGCACCCGCCGCGACGTAGCCGACTGGTACGACGTACCCTTCCAGTGGAACGTCGAAGAGGTTCGTCTCCCGCCGGAGGTAGACCCCAACGCGCAGGAAGGAAACAAATACACGCCGACGTGGCCGTCCGACGACGACCGCATCGACATTCCGGAAGCAATCCGGGCGTGGCGCTCCTACAAGGGCGAAAACGACCTCGTCGGCTTCGCGGACATGCTTGAACGGGTCAAGCAGCGCGCGCTCGTCCCGAACGTCGACTACCTCGTTATCGACGAGTTCCAGGACATCACCACACTCCAGTACGACGTGTACGAGGAGTGGAAACCCCACATGAGGGGTGTCCTCATCGCGGGCGACGACGACCAGGTCGTCTACGCGTGGCAGGGTGCAGACCCGAACCTACTTCTCGACGCGCAACGCGACGAAGACGAAGTACTCCCGAACTCCTATCGACTTCCGTCGAACGTTCTCAACGTCGTCAACCACGAGATTCGGCACATCGACAAGCGCCAAGAGAAGGACCTCAAACCCCGCAAGGAAGGTGGCGCAGTCGAAGCCGTCGAGAGTCCCTCGATGCTCGAACTCGCCCGGAACGTCCGGTACACCGTCGAACAGGACGAAGGAACCGTCATGGTCCTGTTCCGCGCTCGCTACCAGATGTTCCAGTTCATCGATGAGTTCCTCCCGTCGGGCATCCCCTTCTCGACGCTTACCGACCAGCGCATGTGGACCGACCGCCTCACCCAGTACGTCCGCGCTGTCGAAGCTATGGAGGCCGAGGAACCGGTCGACGGATTGGAGGCACGTCGCCTCGCCGACATGCTGCAGGACTCCGCGTTCGGTACGAACGACCGCGACGACCTGTTCGACGCCATCGACGAGCGCCAAGAGTCCGAAGGTGTCGAGGACATCACGAACATCGAGTTCACGCCGAAGGAAATCAAGAACTTCGCACCGTTTGCCCCCGACGGAACCTCCGCGAGCGACATGGTCCGCAAGGTGACGAGCTTCCAGCGAAAATCCATCGACGCGTACTTCACCGGCGAGTATCAGGAGATGGACCCGAACCGCGTCCGCGTCGGTACCATCCACTCCGCGAAGGGTCGCGAAGCTGACCACGTATTCATGGCGACCGACCTGACCGAGAAGGTCGTCGAGCAGATGGCCGCGTCCGTCTCCGACGAAGAACTCGAAGCCCGCGGTATCGAGGAGTTCACCGCGACGACGAGTCCTGTTCCGCTCGTGACCGACAACGAACGCCGTGTTTTCTACGTCGGCATGTCTCGCGCACGCGAGCGCCTCATCCTCCTCGAAAACCTCGTCAGCGGCGCACCGACGCTGCCTATCAGCGTCCTCCTGCACAACGAGATTCGCGAGGGAGACGCCCAGGAACTCGTCGACGAGGCACAAGAACCGCCCGCACCCGAACCCGAGGCGTAATCCACCCGTGCCGTCCGATTCCCGAGGCGGTGCCGCTATCGATGCGGCCATCAGCGAACGCGATGCCGTCGGCTTCGTCGCCGTCTGTCGCGGTGACGGCCCGACGGGTCGCTACCTCACCGGCCGCAGGCTCGACACCGACTTCGTGTTCGTTCGCATCCCCGGCGAGACACATCTTCGCGTTCCGTCGACTGTCGACCGTCCCGAACTCGACGATGCGGTCTCCGTCCGTGTCGACGACAGACCCGCCGGAAAAGCCGCGGCGGCCGTTCTCGGCGAACACGCGGCCGAAGGAACTGTCCTCGCGTCACAAACCATTCCGTACGATGCCGCGCTCCATCTCGAATCGGCGGGCTACGACCTCGCCTCGACGACAGTGCTTCGAGATGCACGCGCGGTGAAAGACGAAGACGAACGCGAGGCCATCGAATCGACGCAACGAGCCGCCAAGCGGGGTATCGGCCGCGCCGCCGAGATACTCGCCAAATCGATT
Source organism: Haloferax mediterranei ATCC 33500 (assembly GCF_000306765.2). NCBI lineage: Archaea > Methanobacteriati > Methanobacteriota > Halobacteria > Halobacteriales > Haloferacaceae > Haloferax > Haloferax mediterranei. Next base: position 359,865 of record NC_017941.2, on the reverse strand, counting down.
GTGTCTGCCGAGAGTGACGAGACCGGTTCCGACGACGTGCTCGTCTGGGACGGCGCGCCGCTGTCGACAGAACGACTTCGCCGACAGGTGAACGCGATACTCGCAATCGAGGGCGTCGATGCCGCGGGTGCGACGACGGTTCGCGCCGGAAACCGCGGTGGAAGCGACGGACGTGGGGAAAGCACTGACGGCGACGACGGCGACAGCGACGACGGCGACAGCGACGAACGCGATGGCCGTGCCGGACGCGGGTCAGCAGTCGAACTCGTCGCCGACGAGCCAATCGTCGTCTCGGTGGCTCCGCGAGGCTCCGCCGGGTATCGCGGGGCGCTCGCGCGAACCTTCGTCGTCGACCCCGACGGCGGGTGGGAGCGCCGGGCGCACGTCGCTTGCGACGCCGCCCGCGACGTCACGCTCGTCGAAGCCGACCCCGGTGCGAGTGCCGGATTCCTCGGAAGCGAGATTCGCGCGGAGACGGCCGCGTTCGGGTTCTCGATGGACGAGGAAGTGACACGAGACGTTGGCGGCGGCATCGGTCTCTCGGCACGGGAAGACCCGCCGCTCGACGGTGATAGAGAACTCGCTGCCGGAAACGTTCTCAGGGTCCGCGCTGCGGTCACACACTCGGAACACGGTCACGTCGAACTAACGGACGTGCTCGTCGTCGAAGAAGACGGCCCACGGATGCTCGTCGACGCGCCGACCGGTCTCGACCCGAGTCGGTGGTGACGACCTGCGTCACCTCACGTCCGAAATCGAGACTACTGCTCGTCGTCCCTACTTCTCGTCGTCCGGGTCCTTCGCGACGCCGCCAACGACCTTTTCGGCGGCAATCGCTGGAAGGTCCTGCGGCATGGTGAGGTACTGCGGGAGTGCGACCATGAGTACGGCCAGGAACACCATCCCGCCGCCGAAGACCGTCTGGCCGTCGGTGAGGAGGTTCAGCCCGAAGATGCCGACGGGCAGGGCGAAGATGAGGGTCGCACCGAGACCGACCATGTCCAAGATTCCGAGTCCCATCGAACGCCGATAGTCTACGTGCGGACAAAAACGTCGCGGCCCGAGTTAATCGAGCCTCTTGTTAGCTCTCGCTAATCTCATCCGAGACACCATTAAGCCGTCTCCGGGTCGATAACGTACATGGTCGCCGTCACGGCCGGGATGCTCGTGGTGTTCGCACTTGTGGTCGTGACGATGGTCCTCTTCATGACCGAAGTGGTACCGCCGGATATGACCGCCATCGGCGTTATCGTGGCGCTCGTCGTTCTCGAACCGTGGACGCGAGTCGACCTCCAGACCGGCCTTTCGGGCTTTTCGAGCACGGCGACGATTACGATTCTCTCGATGTTCGCCCTCAGCGAGGGGGTTCGGCAGACGGGGGCGATTCGACTGCTCGGTGATGCGATCTCGCAGTTCACCCATGGCAACGAGAACAGATTACTCGGTGCGGTCGTCGGGCTAACCGGGCCAATCGCGGGCATCGTCAACAACACGCCGGTCGTGGCGGTGTTCATCCCGATGGTCTCCGACCTCGCCGACCAAGCGCAGGTGTCGCCGTCGAAACTGCTCATACCGCTTTCGTACGCCTCGATGCTCGGCGGGACGCTGACGCTCATCGGCACTGCAACGAACCTCGTCGCCAGTGAGGCGTACGCCGTCACGACCGGGAACCCGCCGTTTTCGATGTTCGTTTTTACGCCCCTTGGTGCGCTCGTGTTCGTCGTCGGTTCCGTGTATCTCTTGACCGTCGCCCCGCGGCTCCTTCCCGAGCGAATCGAACCGGGTAACAGAACGGCGAACTACGGCGTCGAGCCGTTTCTCGCCCGGGTGCTGGTCCCGTCTCGGTCCCCGCTTGTCGGCGCGCCCGTGAGGGAAGTCGCCGACGACACCCACCGCGACCTCAACGTCGACGTCCTCGACGTGCTCCGCGGCGGCGAACACTTCATCGCCGCCGACTCCGACCGGGAGGTGACGGCACGGGATATTCTCACCGTCCGCGGCGACCCCGCGACGATTCGTCGATTCTGTACCCTCGCCGACCTCCGATTTCTTCCGCGGGCATCCGTGACCGATGCCGAACTCGACCACCCCGAACGCGTGACGCTCGTCGAACTGGTCGTCCCGCGGGAATCAGGACTCATCGGCGAAACTATCGGGGAAGCGCGCCTCCGCGAGCGATACGACGCGACGGTGCTTGCCGTGCGCCGGCGCGGTGGCGACCTCATTCGCAAACACTTTCGGGATGTCGAACTCCGCACCGGTGACTCACTGCTCCTCCAGACGACGAACGAGGCGGCACGATACCTTCGCGAGAGCAGTGATTTCGTCGTGACGAGCGAGGTGTCTGAGAAAGTGATGGAACAAAACGGAGGGCTGTCACCGACGACAGGTCGGGCGTTTGCCATCGTCGCGGCGGTCATCGGACTGGCAGCACTCGGCGTCGTTCCCATCGCGATTGCCGCGCTCGGTGGCGTCGCGGCGATGGTCTCGACGGGATGTCTCTCGACGAGTGAGGCCTACGAAGCGGTGAGTTGGAACGTTATCTTCCTCCTCGCCGGGGTGATTCCGCTCGGTCGCGCACTCCAATTGACCGGTGGGGTCACGCTCATCGCCGACTTCCTCGGCATCGCCACGGCGTACCTCCCCGCGGTCGCCATTCTCGCCGCGTTCTACTTGCTCACGGGGCTTTTGGCGAACGTCATCACGCCCGTCGCGAGCGTCGTGCTCGTTGTACCCGTCGCCATCGACACGGCGTTCAGGCTCGGCGCGGACCCATTCGGCTTTGCCATCGCCGTCACGTTCGGCGGGAGCACCGCGTTTATGACTCCCATCGGCTACCAGACGAATCTCATGGTCTACGGACCCGGCGGATACCGCTTTACCGACTACCTCCGCGTCGGTGCGCCGCTGCAATTACTGCTGACGGTGGTGACGACGGTCGGCATCGTCCTCCTGTGGGGAATCTGACTTCATTCAGCCTGTGTTTGTTCAGAAGAGGTCTCGCTCGTGCTGTCTAAGTTCGAACCGTCTCTGCTATCCGAGTGTGAACCGTCTCTGCCGTCCGAGTTCGACGGCGAGTAGGCTGCCGGACCCGATGGGAGCGTCTCGGGGTCGTCGATGCTCAATCCCGTAGTGACGAGCAGACGCAGTCCACGGCGGACCGGCATGTCGAGTTCGCGGATTTCGTCGTCCGAGACCATGATGAGCGCGCCAGCGGTCGGGTTCGGACTGTGGGGAAGAAACACCGTGTAGAGGTCCGTTTCGAGCGCATTCACCACCGGCGACGGTGCCTCGTTGGTGACGAACCCAATCGAATAGACCCCCTCTCGCGGGTACTCGACGAGGACGACCCGGTCGTAGCCCGCGGTCGGTTCGGTAAGCGACTCCGAAACTTGCCGGACGCCGAAGTAGATGGTGCGGACGAGCGGGAGGAGTTTGACACCGCGTTCGAAACTACCGAAGAGTCGCTGGCCGAGGCTTATCGACGCGAGGTATCCAATGAGTGAGATAGCTATCGCGATGATGAACGCCGACAGCACCTGCGAGATTAGGACGATATCTCCCGAGTAGTTGAGCACCGTGGCGAGAAACGGCGTGACCTGTCGAACGAGTGGCCGTAGCGTCGTGGTGATACGGTTGAACGTGAACTGGAGGACGAACACGGTCACGGCGAGGGGCGAGACGAGGATTAGCCCAGTCACGAAACTGCTTCGGAGCCGTGAGAGAACGGTCATACGGGGACTGCGACCGATAAGAGTAAAATTGTATGGTCGAGTTAGCATGGCACATTCCTCCCGGACAGAAAACGCGGACTGCGAAACAAACGGCATCCATCACAGAAACGTGATAGAAAACAGAAATGAGAATGGTTAAGTCTCACCTCCCAAAGCAGTCAGTATGTTCACAGGCATTGTGGAAGGCTCGGGCGAAATCGTCGGCGTAACTGACACCGAGGGTGGTCGCCGCCTCCGCATCCGGACCGACCTCGCGTTCGACGACCTCCATCACGGCCAGTCCATTGCCGTCTCCGGCGTCTGTCTGACCGTCGAGGAGTTCGGCGACGACTGGTTCGAAGTCTTCCTCGCCACAGAAACCGTCGAGAAGACGTACCTCGGCGAGGTTTCGGAGGGCGACCGAGTCAACCTCGAACGCGCACTTGCGGCCGACGACCGGTTCGATGGGCACATCGTTCAGGGCCACGTCGACGGGACGACGACGGTCACGAACGTCGAACGAGTCGGTGACGACTGGTTCTTCGAGTTCGACCTCCCCGAGTCGCTGTCGAACTACGTCGTTCAAAAGGGGTCCGTCTGTCTCGACGGCATCAGCCTCACCGTGGCCGACCGGCGCGAGGACTCCTTTACTGTAGCTATCATCCCAACAACCTACGACCTGACGACGCTCTCCGAGAAGGACGTTGGCGACCCGATTCACGTCGAAGTCGACGTGATAGCGAAGTACGTCGAGTCGATGCTCGAGGGGTACACAGAGCGGTTACTGGTCGAGTAGACGGCTACTCGAAAATCGTCGACTAACGACGTTTTCGCGGTTCAGTCTTCGAACTCCGTCCGCTCTGACGTGAACGCCGCTGCACTCGGGCCGTTGTCGTGGGCGTCGTGGTACGCGTTACTGTAGCGGTGGAGTTTCCCGATAAGGTAGAGACCGAAGACGCCGTCGTAGATGATGACGTACACGAGGAACGACGGAAGTTCGCCGAGTCCCGTTATCGCCGAGACGGCGGTTGCGCCGAGACCGACCGTAGAGTTGTACGTCGCGTGGACGAGCGCCGCGAGGAGCAGTCCCTTGATGACGATTGGGCCGGCGTTCTCTCGGTTGAATTTGGCGAGGCCGAGGTAGTAGCCAGCGATGGCCGAGTAGATGACGTGGCCCGGACCGGCGAGTGCGCGAACCGCCGTAATCGTCCCGCCAGCACCGATGATTCCGACGCCGCTTGTGACACCGAGGTCGAGTCCGGAGGCTTGGAGGTTACGCGTGATGTACAGCGCGTTCTCGATGGTCGCAAACCCGAGTCCTGCCATCGCACCGTAGACCGCTCCGTCGATGACGGCGTTGAAACTGTCATGCGAGTAGGCGTAGAGCCTGACTGCGAGCAGTTTTACGACCTCCTCGACCGGGCCGACGACGAGATAGAAGAAGATGACGGAGCCGATGAAGCCGACCGACAGCGAGAGTTCGCTCGCAATCTGCTGGCCAGCGTTGCTCAAAAGCGAGTTGAGGACGGCCGCGAACGTCGCCGTGAGGACGCCGAGGAGGAACGTCACCACGAGTAACCACAGCGGCTCGTTATCCGTCACATCAGTGTAGTAGACGTACCCCGCGAGCCCGAGCGCCGGGAGGGCCGAAAGCAGCGTGAGAAACCCAACCTGCGGGTCGGTAATGGCGGAGAGGCCACCGATTAAGGCGAGGATAGTGAACGCTGTGAGTACGATAACGGCGCGAGACGAGACGTGCAACAGCCAGTGGAACGCCACCACGAGGCCATCGACAGAGGTTCGCTCCTCCCACGTTGCGATATCATAGAGGTCCGTCTCCCCGTCGGCGGCGCGTTCGACCGGGTCCTGTCTCCCTTCCATTAGGTGAAAAAGAGGGATTCATTTGGGTAATAGCTTCGCCCTGAGGCGACGCCGCGCCCGACCGAGCGAAGTTAAAACCTTCAACCCAAAGGGCGGATATGCACTTCGACCCCCGCGAACAGGCGGCGCTCCGCGAGGTCGGCCTCGATACCGACGACCTCCGGGCCGCGTCGGACCTCGTGAGTGACGCAGTCGAATCGGATGCCGAAAGCATCGAACAGTTCTTCGGCGACGGCGGCACGTTCTACTCCGACATGGAGATGGCCCACAGCGCCAGCGACGTACAGGAACACACCGTCGACCACGTCGACACCTACACGCACGGGGCTGAACTCCGTGGCTACCTCAAGTTCGATTCGTGGGGCGTCCCCATCGAGGGCGGACGCATCCTCTCGGAGGACGTAGTCGAACTCACGCTCGGACCGACCGTCGAAGGGCGCGTGAAGTTCGCTCACGACCCAGACGACCTATGAAGGTCCGCGTTCGGGGCATCTACACCACGGCGCTGACTCGGTTGTTCCTCGACGCCGGCCACAACATAGTCCAGGCCTCCGCGCCGATTCGAGAGCGGTTCGACACCGAGTTCGAGTCTACGGACCACGACGTGTCGGTCGAAACCACGCGAAACCGACAGGGTGTCGGCGCGATGGGAACGCCCGACGCAGTCGCCACCGCTACCGAGCAGTTGTGCGACCTCGGCATCGACACCTTCGCGTGGGACGACCCGGCCCCGACCGGTGCGGTGTTCGACGCCCGCGTAACCGAGACGCTCGGCGGCGGTGCCATCTGCGACCTCGGCGAGACGGAAGGGTATCTTTCCTACGGCGACTTCGACGGCCGTGTCGAGGTCGGCGACGAGGTCCGTGTCCAGATTTCCGAGTCGGCTCCGCCGTGGGCGAGTCGTCGCGCAGAACTGACGGGCGACATCCGCGCTATCGCCGGTCTCGCCACGCTCGACCCGGATACGGATGGCGTCCGCGTCGACACGCGAGACGAAGCCGCGGCCCGCGAACTCGCCGGGATGACCGACCTGCTCGGCGGTGACCCGCCGGAGGGGTGGGGAATCCGCTGGCACAGAGACGCCGTCGATGCCGACATGAGCGCGCTCGACGACGCGCTCGACCGGGCCGCCGAGGTCGCCAGCGAACTCGACGCAGCTCTCGACGAACCGGTCGATGCACCCCGCACGGTCGCCGCACCGACGGCGACGAACTGGGTCTGGTTCGGCCGCGAGACCCGTTTCGAACTCGACAAGCATCGTCGAGCCGTCGAGACGACGATGCCCGGCCATCACCGGACGAAGGCCGCGTCGCCGAAGGCCTCCGCGGGTGTCGACCTCGCCGAAGCACTCTGCGCATCGGTCGGCGACGGCGAATTCCCGTTCGGCGTGGTTACTGCGCAGTTCGGCCCACGCGAGGGCGACGACGTGGAAATCGGCCACGGGAAGCCCGACGGCCGACTCATCACTCTCGGCTCCGGAGAGGTTTCGGAATACGACCCCGAAGGAACCCTCGAACTCCGCCGCCAGATGACCGGCGGCGGAACCTACGACGCCCTCGGCGTCGACCGCGAGTCGGGCGACGTGGCGATAACGAAGTTCCGCGAAGGACGCTGGTGGTACCCAACCGTCTACCGAAGTTCGGAAGGCGGGGTGAAGGGGACTTACGTCAACATCTGTACTCCGGTGGAGTGCTTCCCGGACCGGATTCGCTACACCGACCTCCACGTCGACGTGGTGAAACACGCCGACGGTACCGTCGAGCGTGTCGACGACGACGAGTTAGAAGAGGCGGTCGAAGCCGGACATATCTCGGCGGAACTCGCGGAGAAAGCGCGGTCGGTGGCGTCGAGTCTGGAGTCGGCGCTGTCGGGATAACATCGCCTCGTCTGTCAATACGAAGTGATTTCACGGGGTGAGGATGTGCTTCCCAACGAATGGTTGACGCTGTGGCATTCGATTTGGGTGGGACGTTATTTCACGGAGAGAACGACGTTTCGAAGGCGACGGCGGCCCTGTACGAATGCCTGTGTGAGAGTGGATACGAACTCGAAGCGTCGGCGTTCGAGTCGATTTTGAGGGACGCCAGCGCTCGGTTCGCAGAGCAGTACCACAGAGACTATCGCCGGTTCCACTTCGGGACGTTCTCGGAGGTCTTTTTCGACGTGTGGGGGGAAGACGTCTCGGTGGAGGAGAAAGCGTCCTTAGACCGACTGTTCTGGGAGACGCGCTTGCAACACCAGCATCTGGACGAGCACGCCGAATCCGTACTTCGATTCTGTCGCCGTCAGGGCTTCGTCACAGGGGTCATCTCGAACGGGAATCGGATGATGACCGAGACCCGCCTTGGGTCCGCTGATATCGCGGACAAGTTCGACGTAGTGCTGTATTCGACGGCGATTCAAGCGGAGAAGTCGACCGTCGAACCGTTCGAAATTTTCTTAGACGAAACCGGACTCGACGGGACGGACTGCGTCATGGTTGGAGACCGACTAGACGAGGATATGTGGGCCGCAGAAGTCGGCATGACGACCGTTCACGTATCGAGAGAGTCGCCCATATCGCGGGGACCTGAACGAGAATCGGATTGCGAAATCGACAATCTCGACGAATTACCGCGGCTCATCGGTGAACTCATGTAACTACCGCGGTCTGACTCTGAACCAAACCGAGCGAAGCGAGGTTCGGATTTTTGTCGCCAGAACACGGTACGTTCTGGCTGAACAGCCAGAAGTCGACGACTTCTGGCGGTGGTCCAGATTTTTTGGCAGGGTTCGAGGCGATGAAGTCGCCGAGGACCCTGTTAAAAAAGGTGGTTAGAAATGTCCAGGGCCTTCGTCGCCGTACTGCAGTTCCCCGCCGCGACCGCCTTCGACGGTACTGCTCCCGTGGTCGCCCGAACTGGGGACTTTGACCTGTACGTCCGTTATCTCGTCGAACGTCATGATGAGGTCCGACTGAATGTTCTGGGCGGTGATGTTGGAGATGCCGCATCCGGCGCAGGCACCGCCGAGTTCGACGACGACCTCCCCGGACTCGGCATCGGCCTTGCGCACGACGCTGTTGCCGCCGTGCATCTGGATGATGGGCATCTGGCCGACCATCCACGTCTCGACGCGCTCTTTGAGACTCTCCGACTCGTCGCTCATGTTCAGAAGCTTCGTAGCCCACGTATGAGAATGAAACGGTTCTCACCACTCACGAACAGACGAGAGAAAGGCTGTCCCGGTTGTTCGTGATAGATTCGTGTGGTCGGTCGACGCACCACGTCACTCACTACGGCGACGATGCCGAGACCACCAGCTAGCAGCCACGAGCGCGGCGGTTCCAACGCCAAGCCCGAACCCCGTCGCGTCGGTCGTAGTGGATGTCGGAGTTGTCTCGGTCGCCGATGCCGTCGGCGTCGATTCTGCTCCGAAAGTCGCCGTCCCCGCGGAGTTGTGTGTGTTGTGTGATGAGTTAGTCGACGGTTCAGCACCGAGCGGCGGTGGGTCGCGTTGCTCGCCGGCGTGGTCGGGAAACGTGTAGAGCGCACCCAACCCGTCTCGGCCGCCCCAACTCGACGCGGCGAAGACGCCCTCGTCGGCGAAGGGGTAGGCGTACTGCGCGGTCCAGAAACTCGCACGAGTGGGGTCGCGCCACCACGCGAGTTCCACCGGGTCGGTCGGGTCCGATACGTCGTGGAGCTTCACACCACCACGGTACCACGAAGTGTAGAGGTGGCCGTCGTGGAAATCGAAGTTGTGTGCGGTGGTCCAGACGCCGCCGAACGTCGGGTCCGGGCTGGTCGGGGGGTCGATTGTCGATAGTCGCGTCGGATTCGACGGGTCGGAGATATCCCAGAGTTCGACTCCGCTCGGCCCGCCGACGAGGTCCGTCGTCTCGTCGTCACGTTCGATTTCGACGCCCCACGACTCGATGCCGACGCCGAGCAGGTCGCCGGAATCGTCGGTTGCGACGTAATGATGGTTTCCGGGCGGTGTTCGGCCCGCAAGTTGGCGCTGGCGAATCGGAAGGTCCGCAATCGTGTCTGGGTCACCAGGTGAGACAGACCCGAGTACCGAGGGGTCATCGGGGTCCGAAAGGTCGACAAGCCACGTACCAGCGTCCCAGAGTGCGATGTGCGCAATCTCGTCTTGGACCCACACGTCGTGGACGGCCCGAACCCCCGATGGAACGGTGGCCCAGCGCTCGTCCGCCGAGACGACGGACCAGCGACCGAGTTCGTCACCGGTCTCGATGTCGAGGACGACAAGCGGGTTTTCGTCGCCGTCGTTGGCGGTGAGATACGCTCGTCCGTCGGCAGCGAAGCAGTTGTGGATGGGGAATTCCGTCTCGTAGAAGCCGTGTTTCTCGGGAGCGTGTGGGTCGGAGACATCGACAACGAGGACGCCAGTTGGCGCACCCGGAAGCGGGTTCGCCGGACCGACGACGAGGAGTGTGTCGTCGTCCAGTTTCACGTCGAAGATGCCACGCAGCGGACCATCGTCGCGGTCTGCAAGCAGGTTGCGCCGCTCGGCGATGATGCGCGGCCGGTCGGGAGTCGAGATGTCGACTATCACGTAGCCGGTCGTTGCGGCGACGAAGGCCGTTTTCCCGTCGGGCGAGAGGACGGCTTCCTTCGCGCCGTCGATATCGATGCGGCCGAGCGGTTCGAACGGGCCGGGATGGGCGACTGCGGTGTGAGACGTGCCGGTGACGCCTGCGAGGAGGGCCGCACCGGTCACGTGAAGGAACTGGCGGCGGTCCACAGCTAGTCTCTGGGGCCTGAGGGGAAAAATAGGACGGCGACTGTCAGGACAGGGGCATACTTGCTGGGCTGTAGAGTCACTGAGAATTGGAACGACGCCGAGGGGTGTGGGTGGGTGGGTGGGTGTGGGTGGCCCCATCGGCGTCGAATGGTCGGCAGTGGTGGTGGGGATGCCGACCGTCCCGTTCTAGGCTTCCGGTGGAACGCCCGTGCACCATGTGGTTCGGCGGGAACGGGGAAACGCCGACCGGCGCGCCGAGTTGTTCGGCGTCGTCGGGTGCACATCATCGCATTTTTCGAGGGAGGTTATAAGACTGCGCCACCGAATATCAGATTAGATAACTAAGTGGTGGATTTTGACCGACCAGTCGGCGGCTAAGGGAATCACTACGCGAATGCCGTAGTCGTAAGTAGTTCCTAGCCTCGGCAATGCTCTCACCGGAAGCATTCGTAAGCATCAGATTCGAGACTGGTCGCCAATTCCACCAACGCTACAACTGTTGCGTTCTCACGGCCTTACAACCGCGAACGGTCTCCGGTCCCACCAACGCTGCGACCGTTGCGTTCTCACGGCCTTACAACCGCGAACGGTCTCCGGTCCCACCAACGCTGCGACCGTTGCGTTCTCACGGCCTTACAACCGCGAACGGTCTCCGGTCCCACCAACGCTGCGACCGTTGCGTTCTCACGGCCTTACAGCCGTGAGCGGTCTCCGGTCCCAGCGGTCATCGCACTTGCGAGTGCACCCTCGACGACCACTTCGTCGCCGAGCGTCGTGAGTTGAATCTCAGGAATGTTCGACATAACCATGTTGCTCATCTGTTCTCGGATTGGGTCCAACACCAAGTCGGGGTTGTTGAGTGCGACTGCGCCGCCGACGTAGATGATAAGCGGGGCGTACGCGTGAACGATATTGGCGACGCCCATCGCGTTCCAGTGGCCCAGTTGGCTGATGACGTGGTCGGCGAAGTCGTCCTTGCCAGCGTGTTCGAACACGTCCACTGCGGAGAACGTCGGGTTTTCTACCGGCAACGCGGTTTCGACGGGGTCTTCTTCGTGAAGTTCGCGGGCGTATTTCGGGATGTTGTTCCCCGAACAGTAGCCCTCCCAGTGTCCGTCGTGACCACACCCACACGTCATGAAGCCATGGGGGTCGAGCGTCATGTGACCGACTTCACCGGCGTTGCCGTCCCACCCATCGATGATGTGCCCGTCCACACAGACACCCGCACCGATACCGGAGGAGATAGTGAGATACACCATATCGTCGGGGTTCCGGTCCGAGTGGAACCGCTCGCCGATGACGCCGGCGTTGGTGTCGTTGTGGAGGTACACTTCGTCCGTATCGAGGAGCACCGAAATCGGACCGGTCAACGGAATCCGGTCGATGGTGTCCGGGAGGTTCGCCGGGTTCTCGACTGCACCCTCAGCCAAGTCGAGCGGACCAATCGCGCCGATACCGGCGGCAACTGCCTCGCTCGGGTCGATACCCGCTTCGTCACATGCCTCACGGACGACGCCGAGCACTGCCTCGGTAACTGCGATACCTGTCGGCCCGCGTGGAGTTCTATCACGGGACTGCCCGAGGACTGTTCCCTCGTCGTCGGCAACCACCGAACGGACGTTTGTCGCCCCCAGGTCGACGCCCACGTAGTACGCCATTATTCCCATAGGGATGCGCCCTCCACTTAACTAAGCGGGATTTTACACAGATTTACTCGTGAGTTGGTAACAGATTATTAGTTACCTATTCGATAGGATTCGCTGGAGATGTGGGGTAGAATGGCCTATGGACAACCGTGAATCCGGTAACAACGGACGAAGGGATATCGCTACCCGCGAGAGAACATTTAGACGGTGTCTATTTCGTGTCCGCGCGGACGAACGTGACGGGGCACGGAGATTTGAGCATGACTTCCTGTGCGAGACTCCCGAAAACAGCCTTACCGGCTGGTGAGCGCTTTCGACCACCGACGATGAGCCGGTCAGCGTCGACTTCGCCTGCGAGTTCGATGAGTTTCTCACCGTGGTCGCCGACTGGACCGCGAATCTCGTAGCTGACGCCTGCGTCGTCGAATCGACGGACGAGGTCGCGGACGGTCGCGTGTCGCCGCGCGACGTCATCTCCCGAGACTTCCTCGGCAGTAACGTCGAAGTCGAGGTTGTCGAGCGCGTCGTTGTACTCCGCTTTCGTGAAGACGTGACCGATGACGACCGTCGCACCGGTCGGGCCCGCAACGTCGATACTCTCTTCGGCGAGTCTGTCGAGTCGGTCCGCATCGCTCGCGCCAACGGCGAGCAAGATAGTTTCGATAGCCATACCACAGGGTTCGAACCGGCATCACTTAACCGTGCCGGGAGTTTTTACTCAAATTCGAAATAAAAATTCGTCTTGCTACGGTTTGCAGTCGCTCACAGGCGGTGTGTCGAATGGTAGCATCATGTAGTTTCCGCTGGGTAGAGGGCGTCATCCGATAGCTGGCAAACAGGTCCGAATCAGTCATCCCATTCGAATCGGTGGTGTGGCTACTCAGAGAACAGCCTGCAAGAAAACCGAATCGCGCTACAGGTGACTCAGAAGTCAGGTGAGTCGTCTTCGACTGCGCGTTTCATCGAGTTGCGGCGCGACTTCGCATCGCGACCCGTCGCTTCGAGCAGGAAGTCGTTTTTCGCGCTGACGGCTTCGCCAGCGGCTTCGAGGTCCTCAGGAGCCAGATCCGCCGGGTCAGCTTCTTCGAAGTTGACTGCGAGTTTGTCCTTCTTTCCGCTGTACTCGACGGCCCCGGCGACGACGCGCTTGAACACGGGGTTTTCGGGTTCGTCGATGACGTACAGTTCGCTTCCTTTGTACTCTTCAGTTCCCGTAATCGAACCGAAGTAGTCCTCGACGGTCGCTTCCATGTCGGGGATTCGTTCTTCGAGCGTCTCCCCACGACGCATCTTGTACTCCTTCATGGACGCCTTTTCGACAGGGGATGGTTTACCTGTTTCGTGACTCTGCAACGCCTGCGACGGCGTGGCGCGGTCAGGATTCCCGCTCTGCGATGTACCCTTTTTTACACTCGGGGCAGATGTCGCCCGCGCGCATCGATGAGGCTGACGCGCCGCGAGCATGCCCGCAGTTCGGGCAGTAGTACTCGATTGCTTCGTCGGGCGCTTCGCTCGCGACGTTCGTCTCGTCAGCGCGGACGAAGTCGTCTTCGCTTTCGGCGTCGATGTACTGGCCGTTCGACTCGGGTGCTGTGGACCCGTTGCCCTCCGGCGCCAGACCGCCGCCGAAAGAGACGGAGACAGGCTCGCCGTCGTCCGGTTCCGCGTCCCATCCTTCGTCTTCGCCCGGCGGGTCCGGCCACGCGCCGCGCTTGCGGGTCTGTTCAGGTGCTGCGTCGGTCTCGTCCACTTCGGCGTCCGCGTCGATGAACTCTGCGTCGTCGCCCTCAACGGGCGTCTCGGGCATCGGGTCGTCGGTTTCGACCTCGTCGACCTCGTCGGGCCACTGCGTCCGGTCGCGCTGGACCGACTCTTCCTCGTCCTCGCCGAGGATGATGGCGTCGTCGGTGACCGGCGGCGCGTCGACGGCGTCCGCCTCCTCAGCGTCGGGCGTCTCGTCGGCTGTCGGGTGGTCCCCCGTCGACTGTACTTCGGCTTCTGCTTCGGTACCCGCTCCTGCTCCGGTCTCCGTCTCCGGGTCCGGCGCTGTCTCGATATCCGGGCTGTCGGCCTCGTCAGTGCCCGGCATCGGGTTTGCAGGTTCGAATCCCGCTGCCGCTGTTTCGGCTTCACCTTCCGTCATCCCGAGTTCTTCGGGGGTCCGAATAGCGGTCACCTCCTTGTTCTCGCTGATTACCTGTTCTTGTCCGCACCGCGTGCAGACTTGTAGTTCTCGAATCGACACGACCACCTCGTCGCCGCGTTCCTCGCGCTCCCGTTCCGTCTCGGAATCTCCGTAGGAGTGCCCGAGAAGACGGCAAGTAAGTCCCATTACGCGAGGATTCCGGGATTCGGGAACAAAAAGGTACCCCCTGCCTGTCGGACGCCCGTCAGACGGTCGGTACAGGTAAACAGGAGGCGAACGATATGTCGGCTATGAGAGCGAGGCGGGAGTTTCGGAATCGCCGCGACATCGAGGTCGCGGTGCTCGACGCGCTCGTCGACCGCCACGACGAGGGAATGACGGTATTCGAACTCCGGGCTGCCGTCGACGCCGACATCGACACCATCGAAGAGGCGCTGTCGGCGCTCAAAGGAGAGAACCTCATCGTGGTCGAAGAGTCACAAACGCGGGTGCTCATCCACCCGGACGAGCGCGTCGTTCCGGACCCCAGCGAAGACATCGAAGACGATGAGTCGCTGTTCGACCGACTCCGCGGCCGACTCGGACTGTAACACTCTGAGCCGGGTTCGACACCACTCGCGAGACGCCCGCGCGAAACCGGGTGTCTCGACCGCGAGTGGGAGGGTTTTACGCGCTGAAATCAAAACGGGGAGTAATGACACTCGTCGCCGATATTCACGAGGCCCACGGTGCGACGTTCGAGACGCGCGGCGGAGTCGAAGTCGTAAGCAACTACGGTCGTCCCGAGCGGACACATCGCGCCGTCCGCAACGGTGTCGGGGTCATCGAACACGGCTACGGCGTCGTCGTCGTCGAGGGCGAAGACCGAATCGAGTACGTCGACAACGCCGTGACGAACACCGTTCCGGCAGAAGATGGAGAGGGCGTCTACGCGCTTCTGCTCGACCCTGACGGCCGAATCGAGACAGAGTTGTACATCTACAACGCCGGCGAGCGACTGCTGCTCTTTACGCCGCGGGACCGCGCGGAGCCGCTCGTCGAGGAATGGCGCTCGAAGACGTTCCTCCAGCGCGTCCGCATCCGCGACGCCTCCGACGAGTTCGGCGTCTTCGGCGTCCACGGCCCGCAGTCGACCGAGAAAGTCGCGAGCATCCTCTCCGGCGCGGGTGCGCCCGAACCCGAATTGTCCTTCGTCCGCGGCTCTATCGGCGGTGAACTCGGTGTGACTGTCGTCGCCTCCGACAACCCCACCGGTGAGGAGGGCTACGACCTCATCTGCCGGGCACAGGATGCCGAAGACGTGTTCGAGGCGCTGCTGCTCTACGGCAACCCGGCGATTCCTCTCGGCTACCAGACGTGGGACAGTCTCACCGCTGAGGCCGGAACGCCACTTTTCGAGACGGAACTGCGCGGAAACGTGCCGAACGTCGTCGGTCTCCGTCACGCAATCGACTTCGATAAGGGCTGTTTCGTCGGCCAAGAGGTCGTCTCGAAGGTCGAAAACCGCGGCCAGCCCTCGCGCCGTCTCGTCGGCTTCCGCGCCGACGAACGTCCGGAAGCGGGAACTGGTTCGCTCCCGGAGGGTGTGCTCCCAGAAACGGGGGCTGACGTGCTCGCCGACGGCGACTCGGTCGGGACCGTCACTCGTGCCGTCGACGCCCCGGTCGTCGGGTCGACCATCGGGTTCGCGCTCGTCGGTTACGACCTCGACACCGACGAACTCGCAGTCGTCGTCGATGGTGAGCAGGTTCCAGTGACTCGCGCGACGCTGCCGTTTGTCGAGGGGAGCGCCCGCTCGGCGCGGATTCCGGCGTATCTGGAATCGGAGGAATAGGAACCGACGAGGGGAAACGCCCCCGTCTCGTCCTCAGAACAACTTCTTCAGGTGTTCACGCGAGAAGAACGAACTCGGTTTGTCCATGTGAACGCCGATTTCACCCGACAGCCCCCGGAGTCCGACGTGCTGGAGCCACTCGGGGAACGAGTAGCACTTGCGCACGAGGTGGCCGAGTCGAATCTCTCTGGAGAGCGTGTCGCGCCACGCCTCCTCGTAGTCGGCGAGTGTCTCCGGGTCGTCGGGGTCGATGACCGCGGCTGCGTGGTCCGCGGACGTCATCCCATAGAGGATGCCGCCGCCGGTAAAGGGCTTTGTCTGTGCGGCGGCGTCGCCGATGAGGAACGCCCGTCGGGTCGTCGTTCGGTCCGGAGGGCCGATAGGAATTGCGCCGGAACAGAAGTGCTCCGTCTCCACGTCGTAGGTGTTCGTGAGCACGTCGAACATCTCGTTGACTTCCGCACCCGGCGGAGCGGCGAGACCGTACTCGACGCCCGCATCACCGCGCGGGATGCGCCACGCGAAAAAGCGCGGGACCGTGAGGTGAACGTCAACGAAGTCGCCATCGTCCGGTTCGGGGTCGAAGGCGAGGACGCCGTGGAGCGTCTCTGTCGGTTCGGGAAGGTCGAGCGACCGGCGGACCCGAGAGGTCGGGCCGTCACAACCCGCGACCATCTTCGCCTCGAAGGAGACGGTCCCGGCCTCGCCGGCCACGCTGACTGTCAGCCGAACCCGGTCATCGAGTTCGTCGATTGCGGTGACGGTGTAGCCCTCACGAACGTCCGCACCGGCCTCGCGGGCGCAGTCGGCGAGCGTCCGGTCGAGTTCGACGCGGTCGATGACGTTCGAGACTTCGGACTGTTTGTAGAACGGGTAGGCCTTCGAGTTCGGGCCGCCGACGTGGAAGTCGGCCCCGTAGATGCGATTCTGAAAGAGGTGGTCACGCGCCTCGTCGGGGACGTAGTCCCAGATATCGGTGCTAACGTGGCCGGAGCACGCGAGGGGCGTCCCGACCTCGCCTTTCTCCAGTGCGAGCACGTCGTAACCCGCCTCGGCCGCGCGGCGAGCGAACCGCGCACCGGCGGGACCGACGCCGACGACGGCGAAATCGTACATAATCGGGCGTTGGCGCGACGACTCATGAATCTTCTCGCTTCGGACGGCGAACGAACCGACTCGGCAATCGACCACATCTGGCCTACTCGACAACCGCAAGTCCCGACGCAGTCTGTCGCTCCCCCGGCCACGGAATATCGAGTCGGCTCCACGAATCGCCGAAATCGGTCGTTCGGTAGAGGCCGCGGTCGTTCACGGCGTAACACTCGCCCGCGGCCTGTCCGGCAGCCAAGACGGCGCGCGTGACGCCGGTGCCGGTCGGAAGGCCAGTCTCGTCGAGGCGTTCCCACGGCTCGTCGTCGTGGCGGCGGTAGAGGAAGGTCTCAGCAGTCTCGACCGAGTGGGCGCGCATCGCGCTGCTCGCGGCAGTCACGAGGGCCGAATCGGGGTCCCCCGAGTCGACGACGACGCTCCAGCAGTAGCCATGGCCGAGTCCTTCTGTCGGCGTCGTCCACGTTTTCCCGCCATCGTTACTCTCGGCGTAGCCGTCGCCCGCGGCAACCCAGACGTGTCCCGGCTTGTCGGGATGTGTCGTCATCGAGTGAACGTCTCGCTTACTCGACGGCACGCGGTCCTGCCACGTCTCGCCGCCATCAAGCGACCGGACGAGCGCGCCCGCTTCGATTGCAACGAAGAGCCTATCGGGGTCCGTCGGGTCCATTTCGATCCAACGCGCATGGTGGGTGTGTGGCCGCGGCGGGAACGCCCACATTGACGATGATTCGAGGTCCGAGAGTGGAGGAAGTTCAGTCCACGTCTCACCCCCGTCAACCGACCTGAACACAGCCGATGGTTCGCTTCCGGTGTAGACCACGTCGGGGTCGGTGGGGGAGATAGCGAGGCTCGTCACCGACTCCAGAACGGTGTCTTCCCCCACTGAGTGCCACGTATCACCACCGTCTCTCGTCCGGAATAGTCCTGCATCGAAGGTGCCGCAGAAGGCCCGATGCGGTTCTCGTGGGTCGGCGGCGATGCACTCGATACGGTGTTCGTCGAGACGTCGAGTGGTCTGCAGGTCGTCCAGCGAGTTGGTTTGCGGGTTATCTAGGGTCCCGGTGACCGAGAGGACCGCACCATTTGCTGCTGCGTAGAGATGCATGGAGAGGATACGTGTCTGCAGAGTAAAAGGTCGGGGGCGAGGCGACACATCTGTTTACGAACCGGTTCGACCCCGGCTACGACAAGTCGTGGCGTTCGAACACCTCGGCCGCGAGGACCACGAGCACGCACGTCGCAGTGAGAAGGATAGCGACGCCACCCCAATCTACGTCACCGGCGACGAGGAGTTCGCCCGGGTCGATGTAGCGGGTGAGCGAGAGCGACCCGAGGAACTCGTAATCGGTATCGAGCGTCAACGAGTCGAGGAGAAACGACCCGAAGACGACGCCGATGGCGGTCCCTTGCGCCCGGCGAACCCGCTGGAAGAACGCCGAAGCGAGGAGACCGATGGCGACGCACGCGACGAGGTAGAGACCACCGACCCCGTGGACCATGAGGAGTTGGGTGAGGTGAATCTCCTCGTCGATGAGGCCAGCACCGAAGACGACGGCCGCGAAGACGACGAAATCGACGAATGCGACTGCGGGAAGCATCGCGAGGAACTTTCCCACGACGAACCGGGTGCGCGAGACCGGGCGAACGAGGACGAGTTCAGCCGACTGGCGCTCGACCTCGCCCGCGATGAGCGACCCCGCCGCGTAGGCGAAGTAGCTCCCGACGATGAGCAACCAGACGAGTTGGTAGAGTTCGACGACGAGATATCCCTCCAGAGAAGAGAGGTCCGTGACGCTCCCGACGAAGGCCGTCCGAAATTCCTCCGGATACGACTCTAGTAGTTCGGTGAAGTCGATATCCGACTGCCCGAACGACGGAAAGACCGCGATGGTGAGCCCGACCGTCGCGACGAGCAGCGCGCTGACGATGACGATACCGCGTCGCCGCCGCGAGAACTCGAACGATGCGATGTCGAGTTCACGCATCGGGACCCGCTCCAGACTCCTCGGGTGCGGTGTCGCCGCCCGCCTCGCTGTCTTCCTCGGTATCGTAGAAGTGCATGAACACGTCTTCGATGGCCGTCTCGCGGACTTCGAGGTCATCGACGCGGTAGTCGTCGAGGGCGTCTACGAGAGCGTCGTAGTTCCCCGAGATGACGAGTCGGAGCGACCCATCGGGTTCGAGACGGGCGTCGATGGTCTCGTCAAATTCGAAATCCGTGAGGTCGATCGGCTCCGTCGACTGGAGCGTGACAACCTTCCCGCTTCGTTCGAGGAGGTCGTCGATGTGTTCGACGGCGGCGAGTTTCCCCTCCCGAATGATGGCGACCTGATCGCAGACCTGTCGGACTTCGCTGAGAATGTGGGTGGAGAAAAACACCGTCACGCCGCGACTGCGCTCCTCATGGAGGAAGTCGTAGAACTCCTGTTGGACGAGTGGGTCCAACCCGGCGGTCGGTTCGTCCATGATGACCATCCGCGGTTCGTGCATGAACGCCTGCACGATGGCGAGTTTCTGACGATTCCCCCGCGAGTACGCGCGGACCGGGCGGTCGAGTGGGACCGGAAAGCGGTCGAGGAGTTTGTCGCGCCGAGTGTCGCCGGAGAGGCGCGCGAAGTAATCGAGCGTCTTTCGCCCGGAAACCTCGTCGTAGAACTGCGGGTCACTAGGAATGTGACCGACGTGTTCGAGCACGTTGAGGAAGCCCGCCCGGTCGTCAACCGGGGTCCCGAGGATACTCGCGGTTCCGTCGGTCGGTTTGAGCAATCCGAGAAGAAGTCGAATCGTCGTCGATTTTCCCGCGCCGTTGGGACCCAGAAACCCGAACAGTTCGCCCTCGGGAACCGAGAGGCTGAGGTCCTCGACGCCGCGGACATCCCCGTAGAACTTGGTGAGGCCGTCGATGTCGATGGCGGGGACGGACATAGTCCTACGTAGGTCTGCCGCGAACCTATTCCTTGTGCGACGTTCTGCTTCGTGAGAGCGTAGAGTTGCTGTTAATAGCGTCACGAGCGTATTTGACGTGTCTGAACGACGGTTCTATCCCGCCGGTCGGCACAATCATGGTTCGACGCGGACGGCGAGCGAGCGCGGGAGTCCTCGCCATATTCATCGCCCTGTCTGTCCTTGCTGGAGCAACTGGCACCGTCGGGGCCGAAACTCGTGTCGCCGGAAGCCCCGGCCTCTCTATTATCGCACCGGAAAACCGGCTCGCGCCGGGGAGTGAGAATACCATCGACGTGTTCGTCGTGAACTCGGGAACCGTCACGGACGACGGTCCCGAGGAGTACGAAGCACTCGTCCAGACGGCGCGCGCGCTGACGTTCCGTGGCAAGTCGAAGGGACCGATTACCGTCGTGAGTGGCGAGGTCCCGGTCGGGACCGTTCCTGAAGGCGTCTCTGAGCCGGCGTCGCTTCGACTCCGCGTCGCAGAGGAGGCACCGCCCGGAACCTACGAGATTCCGGTCGAGTTCTCCTACGAATACACCTCGTCGGTGACCATCGACGGCGAGACAGTCCAAACCACACACCAGACCAGAAACGTCACGCGGGCCCTTACGGTCGTCGTGGAACGGCGGCCCGCATTCGAGATTCAGGACGTAGACACCGACCTCGCGGTTGGCGACAGCGGAACGGTCACCGTCGAGATAGAGAACGTCGGGCCTGTCGATGCCCACGAGGCCACCGTGACTATCACCTCAGCAGACTCCGAGGTGACCTTCGGGAACGGCGGCACCGCTGCGGAGAGCTACGTTGGTGAGTGGAATTCGGGCGAGACCGAGTTCGTCGAGTTCCGTACCCGCGTCGCCGACGATGCCATCGTGCGGAACTACGCGGTCAACCTCGCCGTGACCTACCGCGACGGAAACGGCCAAGAACGAACCTCGCGGCAACTGGTTGCCGGAGTGCGACCGACCCGCGGTGCCGCTTTCGAACTCGAAGATGTCGACTCTACCGTCGCCGTCGGTGACACCGGAACGCTGACGCTCGAACTCGTGAACGTGGGCGATTCGACCGCGAGAGATACGACAGTCGGCGTCCAGTCGACCGACTCCGAGGTGACCTTCGGTGCTGGCGCGTCCACAGCAGAAGCCTACGTTGGCGCGTGGGAACCGGGAGAAACAAAGCGTGTGAGCTTCAGAACCCGCGTCGCCGACGACGCCCTCGACCGCCCATACTCGCTAGATGTGACTGTGAACTTCCGTAATCCCGGCGGCAACCGGAAGACCGAGTCGCTCGTCGCTGGACTCGACCCCGGTGCTGGTCCGGCATTCGCCGTCACCGTCACCGAGAGCACCCTCAGAGCCGGCGGCGTCGGACGCGTCACCGGGACCATCGAAAATGTGGGTGAAGCGGAAGCGCGTGACGTGGTGCTTCGCCTCGAATCCGAGGGCACGGCACTGACGCCGACCGACCCAGAAGTCGCCGTCGGGACGCTTGAACCGGGCGAATCCACCGAGTTCGAATATGCAATCGGACTTTCCGAGGGGTCGACACCCGGCGTACACCGCCTCCCGTTCGCCGTCGAATACCGGTCGCCGGGCAATGAAATGCGAGCGGTCGACCGGACCGACGTACTCGCGTCGGTGAGCACGCGTGACCCCGCCGTCGCGGTCGAACCGCAAAACGCGACGTTCGAAGTGGACGCTTCCGGACGGCTCGTCCTCGCGGTGACGAACACCGAGGACACGCCGAAAACCGACGTGACGGTTCGCCTCGTTGCGGAAGAGCCGCTCTCCAGCGAGGACGCCGTCGCCTTCATCCCACGACTGGAAGCGGGCGAGACGAGACTCGTCGTCTTCGACCTCGAAGTCAGTGGAGACGCAGTAGCGAAAACGCAGGTCGTCGGCGTAGACGTGAGCTACGAGGACGACGCCGGGCGACAACTCTCGACCGGAACCCAACAGGTCGCCGTCGACGTGGTGGAACCGACAGCGACGTTCCCAATGCTTCCCGCAGGTGTCTCGATACTCGTACTCGCGGGCGTCAGCTACTGGTGGTATCGGCGACGGTGAGTATCAAAACGAGATTCACGAGCGGAATGTGAGCGTGCGGAGTTCAGTCGTCGTTCGGAACCTTCGCGGGCTTGCGGCGGTCGGAGCGTGGCCCTTCTTTGTCCACGTCTGGGAGATAGTCGCGGAGGTACCGGCCGGTGTGGGAATCGGGGTTCCGGGCGACTGCTTCGGGCGTGCCGCTGGCGACGATGGTCCCGCCGCCGTCGCCGCCTTCGGGACCGAGGTCGATGATGTTGTCCGCGTTCTTCACGAGGTCGAGTTCGTGCTCGACCACGAGGACGGTGTTGCCGTTGTCCGCGAGTCGCTGGAGCACGTCGATGAGTTTCCGCTCGTCTTCTTTGTGAAGCCCCGTCGTCGGTTCGTCGAGCAGGTAGAGCGTGTCGCCGGTCTGCTTCTTGCCGAGTTCTTCGGCGAGTTTCACGCGCTGGGCTTCCCCGCCGGAGAGCGTGGTCGACGGCTGGCCGAGTTGCATGTAGCCGAGACCGACGTCGTGGAGCAGTTGGAGGCGACGGCGAATCTGCGAGTTGGCCTCGAAGAAGTCGAGGGCTTCGTCCACTTCCATCTGGAGCACGTCGGCGATGGTCTTGCCCTTGTAGCGAACGTCGAGCGTTTCGGCGTTGTACCGGTCGCCGTGACACTCCTCACAGGGGACGTACACGTCCGAGAGGAAGTTCATCTCGATTTTGACGTTCCCCTGACCCTTACAGGCCTCACAGCGGCCGCCTTTGACGTTGAAGGAGAACCGACCCTTCTCGTAGCCGCGCTGTTTGGAGAGTTTCGTCTGGGCGAACAGTTCGCGGACGTAGTCGAAGACGCCGGTGTAGGTCGCGGGGTTCGACCGCGGAGTGCGCCCGATGGGCGACTGGTCGATGAGTCGCACCGTCTCGATTTGGTCGTACCCCTCGATGGCGTCGTGCTCGCCGGGGTCGACGGAGGTGTTGTCGTTCATCCGGCGGGCGAGACCCTTGTAGAGGATTTCGTGCATCAAGGTGGACTTGCCCGACCCGGAAACGCCGGTGATGGCGGTGAACGTCCCGAGCGGGATGGGCACGTCGAGGTCCTTGAGGTTGTGCTGTCGCGCGCCGCGGACGACGAGTTCACCGTCTCCCTCGCGCCGGGTTTCGGGTACGTCGATGTCTTTGCGGCCCGAGAGATAGTCGGCCGTGATGGAGTTGTCGGCCGCGACGATGTCGTCGAAGTCGCCCTGTGCGACGACTTCGCCGCCGCGCTTGCCCGGGCCGGGACCCATGTCGATGATTTCGTCGGCCCGGCGCATCGTCTCCTCGTCGTGTTCGACGACGATGAGCGTGTTTCCGAGGTCGCGGAGGCCTTCGAGCGTGTTCAGTAGTTTGTCGTTGTCGCGCTGGTGAAGCCCGATAGACGGCTCGTCAAGGACGTAGAGGACGCCGACGAGACCCGACCCGACCTGCGTGGCGAGGCGGATACGCTGTGATTCGCCGCCGGAGAGTGTCGCGGCTTCGCGGTCCAGCGTCAGGTACTCCAGACCGACTTCGGTCATGAAGCCGAGGCGGGCACGAATCTCCTTGAGAATCTCCTGTGCGATGGTGCGTTCGCGCTCCGAGAGGTCGGTTTCGAGGCCTTCGAAGTGTTCGAGTGCGCCCGCGATGGTCATGCGGTTGACTTCGGGAAGCGTCGTCCCGCCGACGCGGACGTGGCGAGACTGCTCTTTGAGGCGCGACCCGTTGCACTCGGGGCAGGTCGTGACGGCCATGAACTCCTCGATGTGGTCGCGCGTCCGCTCGGAGTCCGTCTCGACGTGGCGGCGTTCGAGGTTGCCGACGACGCCCTCGAAGGGGTGTTCTTTGTGTCGAGTGCCGTTTTTCGTCGTCCACTCGAAGACTACGTCTTCGGACGTTCCGAAGAGGAAGGCGTCCTGTATCTCTTCGTCGAGGTCCTCGAACGGCGTGTTCACGCTGACGCCGAAGTGGTCGGCGACGTTGTCGAGTTGTCTTCGATAATAGGTCCGGTTGTAGCTCCACGGTTCGAAGACGTGCTTGAGCGGTTTCGACGGGTCGGTGACGACGAGGTCGGGGTCGACTTCCTTCGCCTTGCCGAGACCCTCACACTCCGGACAGGCCCCGTGGGGGCTGTTGAACGAAAAGGAGCGCGTCTCGATTTCGGAAAATCGGAACGAGGAGTTCGGGTTACCGAGTTCTTCGGAGAACTCCACGACGAGTCGGTCGTCGCCGTCGCCCGCGAGCGACCCCGTCGAGCGCGTGTTGGACGCGAAGGGGAGGTCTTCCGGCGGGTCCGGAACGATGAGTTTGAGGACGCCGTTTGCCTCCTCCAGTGCGGTTTCGACGGAGTCAGCGATGCGGGAGCGCGCGTCGGGCGCGACCTTCACGCGGTCGACGACCACGTCGATGGTATGGTCGTAGTTCTTGTCGAGTTCGGGCGTCTCGAAGGAGAGGTCGAACTCCTCGCCGTCGACTTCGACGCGGGCGTAGCCCTCGGAGACGAGGTCCGAAAAGAGGTCCTTGAACTCGCCTTTCTGGTCACGGACGACCGGCGCGACGATTTTCGCGCGGGTTCCCTCGGGGAGTTCGAGAATCTGGTCGACCATGTCCTGTGCGGACTGCTCGCCGACTTCCTCGCCCGTGATGGGGTCGTACTGTGTGCCGACGCGGGCGTACAGGAGACGGAGATAGTCGTGGAGTTCCGTGACAGTTCCGACGGTCGACCGCGGATTGTTCGCCCCGTTTTTCTGGTCGATGGAGATAGCGGGGGAGAGACCCTCGACGGCCTCAACTTTCGGCTTGTCCATCTGGCCGAGGAAGTTCCGTGCGTACGCCGACAGCGACTCGATGTAGCGGCGTTGTCCCTCCGCGTAAACCGTATCGAACGCGAGGGAGGACTTGCCCGACCCCGACAGGCCGGTAACGACGGTGAACGTCTCGCGAGGGATGCGGACGTCGAGGTCCTTGAGGTTGTGCTCTTCGGCACCACGAACCTCGATGTGGTCCTTGCTCATTCGGACGACTCTAGGGACGAGGGGACCGAATAGGCATCGGTTCGGGCTATCCGAACCGCAAGTTGCGGGCCTCCCACCCGCAGCGAACGGGGAAAATTAGGTGGTGAGTTTGCGGCGCGAGACAGAGACGCCGGACGGCGTGATGATAATCTGGTCGTCGCCCTTCTGGACGATGTCGCCGTCGACCTCGTGCGCGACCTGTCGAAGGTCGTCGATAATGTGTTCCATCGTGTTGTCGGAGGTCGTATGCCGGATGATGTCAGCGATGACCATGTTGCCGTCGTAGACGGCGTCCTTGATGGCGATGACATCCTGCTGTCCGCCGATTTCCGCGATGTGGACCGAGATGCCAGCGTCTCCGCGAGCGGTGTCAAAGTCGTCGAGGTCGAGTTCGACGTAGTCCTCGGTCGTTCGGGAGCCACCACCACCGAGAATCTTACTCATGATACCCATAGCACGTAGAGCGGTCACGACGGGGTTAGTTCTTACGTCAGACGTTTGTCGGATAATAGATATGTATCAGAGTGCAAACGATACCGCACAGGTATCACAACCGACGCTCGCGGGCGATTCCGCCGGATGTTTACCGCACTCCACCCAGTGTCACACTATGACACTCAGCATCTGTGTCCACGAGGAGTACGTCGATGCCGACGGGGTTGACCAGCATCGCTTCGGCGTGGCCGTGACGACCCGACTTCCGGGCGTCGGTGCCCTCTGTCCCTTTGCAAGTGAACACGGCGCAGTTGCGACACAGGCGGTGACGAACCCAGAACTCGGCCGCAAGGGGCTGTCGTACCTCGAAGACGGCGTCGCGGTGGACGACGCGCTCCGGTCGCTTCTGAACGCCGACGAGAGTCGTGCGGAGCGCCAACTCCACGGCGTCGATGCCGACGGGACCTTCGCCTTCACGGGGGACAACTGTCTCGGGTGGGCCGGTCACCGCGAGGGAACCCGCCACCACGAGGAAGCCGGTCACCACGGAGAAACCGGACGCCGCGAGAGAGACAACTACACTGTCGCGGGGAACCTGCTCACGGACGAGTCGGTTGTCGACGCGACGGCCGAATCCTACGAGCGAAGTAGCCGTGACAGACTACTGGTGAGACGCCTCATCGACGCGCTCGGCGCGGGTCACACCGCCGGTGGCGACAAGCGCGACGACCTCGAAATACAGAGTGCGGCGGTCGTCGTGACCTCGACCGAAGACCGCGAGATGGAGCCATACTACAACGACCTCCGGGTGGACGCGTCGAAGACGCCGCTACGAGACCTGCGCGAGACGTTCGCGCTGGCGCGAGAAGGCTACGAAGCGGCCATCGAGAAATACGCCGAGTGAGAGACGGCGCGGCCGCAACGAAGCAAAAATCAGACTGAGAAGTCGAACAGGTCGTCGCCAACGTGGTGGATGGACTCGACAACCTTTCCGGAGTCGCCGACGAGGTCGTCGCCGTCTTCGAGCGCACGGCCGACTGCGAGGACCTTGCTGTGGTTCTCTTCGGCGATGGCGACGAGGTCGCCGGCTTCGATAGATTCGTCCGCCTCGGTGATGCCGGGGCGCATCACGTCGGCCCCGCTGGAGACGAACGAAACCGCGCCCGCGTCGACGGTGACGACGTTCGTCGTCGGCGGGAACTGATTCGCACCTTTGACCGTCAAGAACGGCTGGTCATCGATGTACATAACGGCCGGTTCACCGTCGACGAGGACGATATCGTAGTCCGCATCCGCGAACTCGACTGCTTCGAAGGCGTCACCGTCGAGACGGACGCCGAGTGACGATTCGATGGATTCGCACAACGCGTCGATTTCGTCGCTGCGGAGATGGTGGCGAGACTTGACCTTCATACCGGGTCGTGGACGCTCACCGCCGATAAATCGACCGCTCCGCGTCGAACGAATACCCAGTCATCGGGGTATTCCCCACGTTGTCTGACATGTGGCCGACAGGGTGGGAAAAACTGCTAAGTACGACTGGGTCCACTTCAGTGATATGTGGCGCTCCCGGAGCAACCGGGACCGGAAGCGGGTCGTGTGCATCGCATGCGGTGACTCAGTTATCCGGTCGGCGGCGCGCGAATACGACAAAGAGGGGAACCGCTGGGAACGACACGGCAAACGATTCGAACACCTCTGTAAGGCCTGTTATCGGGAACTCTGTCATCAGCCACGCGAGGAACTCGAAGGACTCCTCGTCGACATCGAAGAACACGGCATCTCCGACGAAGAGTTCTTGGTTCGGTACTTCGACGCCGTCAAAGAGCGGTACGAACCGCCCGGCGGCCGCGAACGGTGGGACGAACGTAGTTAATACACCACAGTTCCCACACGTCGTCGCTGCTTCCACCGCTATCGGCCGGTTCCGAAACTGTGTCGGCAGTGGCCTCGTTTTCCGTCGTGCTCGCCTCGCCCGACACGCATTTCTCCCTGCCCCGTCTAGTCGGGGCCATGTCAGACGACTCGCAGGCGTATGCCGGGACCGCCGAAGGGCAAGGACCGGTGGAGATTGACGCCGAACTCGCGCGGCACCTGCAGAACAAGCGCGAAGAGTTGTTCAAGGAGTTCGAGATTCGCGACAAGTTCCCGCCGGAAGTCCTCTCGGAGGCGCGCGCCCGCACCGAAGGCGTCCACGAGGAGATCGAAGACGAACTCGAACACCGTCAGGACCTTCGGGACCTGACGACGTGGACAACTGACCCCATAGACGCACAGGACTTCGACGACGCCCTGAGCATCCGCGAGAACGAAGAAACGTACACGCTGTGGGTCCACATCGCCGACGTGACCCACTACGTCCACCCCGGGTCAGAGATGTGGGCCGAGGCCGTCAAGCGCGGCAACACCGTCTACCTGCCCGCCTACACTATCCACATGCTTCCCCCGGCGCTGGCCGAGACAGTCTGTTCGCTCGTCCCCAACGAGGACCGACTGGCGCACACCGTCGAGATGGAAATCAAGAAGGACACGCTCTCGTTCGAGTCTATCGACATCTACAAGTCCGTCATTCACTCCAACGAACGCCTCACCTACACGCAGTGTGAGAACCGCCTCGACGACCCCGAACTGCCGCTCCACGAGGAGAACGCGCTGGTGTTCGACCTCGCTGACCAGCTTCACGAACAGCGGAAGGAAGACGGCTCGCTGGTCCTCAATCCGAGTCGCGACCGCGCCCACACCATCATCGAAGAGTGCATGCTGAAGGCCAACAAGGCCGTCACGCACGAACTCATGTGGAACCGCGGCGTCGAAGCGATGTACCGCGTCCACCCACAGCCGACTCCCGACCAGTGGGACAAGGCTCTCCGTGAGATTACCGAACTCGACGGCGTGAGCATCCAGTCCACGTCGTGGGACGAACCCCGGAAAGCCGTCAACGACGCGCTCGAAAGCGCGAACTCCCGCGCGCTCAACAAGATTCAGCGCGCCGTGCTGAAGGTCATGCCCCGCGCGAAGTATATGAACGACCCCTTCGGCGGCCACTACGCGCTCAACTTCGACATCTACGGGCACTTCACCTCGCCCATCCGCCGCCTGTCGGACCTCATCAACCACTGGATTGTCCACGAAAACGACGTGCCAGAGGACCTTGTCGAACTTTGTGACCGCGCCTCGGACCGCCAGAAGGACGCCGAGACGGCCGAACGACTCTACAAGCAGTTCCTCGAAGAAGTCGGGCTCGACCCCTACGCCGTCAACAACCGCGGTATCGTCACCGTCGACGAAGACGGAGACGTTATCGACGAAAACGGGCTTCCGCCGAGCGAATAAGCGCGATACCGGGTTGCCGAAGCTCGATACTCAACCGATATTTTTCACCTCGGCACCCGTTGGGGACGTATGAATCGACTCGCCAGTGCCGTCTTCAGTGCAGTCGTCGGCTTCTGCTTCGGATTCGTCGCCGGTACACTCACCGAGGGCTGGAAAGCAGGTGCTAAAACAGGACTCCTCTCGGCCGCGGTTTCGGCTCTCGTTTCGTGGGTCATCTCGGGATTCGTCCAAGCGGAGACGATTGCCGAAGAGACGACTATCGATGGTGGCGTACGGAGCCACGAATGAGCAGGGTTACTCCGGCGTGAACGCCGGGGGAGAACGTCATTGCTTGTGGGTGAACAACAGCACGTCGCCGTCGTGCTGGGTCACACACAGGTCGAGCATCATGCTCAGTTCGAGACTGTTGTAGTCGTCTTCGCAGACAACCAGATCGTCGAAGGGGTTCTCGCACGCCGGGCAGGCGATTGCGACGGTGTTCTGGTAGGTGGTGACCCCGCCGCTTGACTCGTAGGGCGTCAGTGACGACCGAAGTTCGTCGAGTTCCTCGTCGTTCATGGGTGTGGGTGTGCGCGGAGCGTGTATAATTCTTCACGGTCGGACACACTGACTTGCCTTTTCTGTAGACGAACCCGAACGATTCTCTGAGAACGCGGGGGGAGTAACATCGAGAGAGGAGTAACGTCAACCTTACAGCGGGAACGACCGCCGCTTCGCCGCAGTTACTCTCGGCGTTCCAACGTGCCATCGAGCTGGGCGAGTTTCACCCGAGCGTGATCGACGAGCAGTTCGGCGAACTCCTGATCAGATTCATCGAATGCACCGACGTCACTCAGCACCGCCTGAAACGTCCCGAACGTTCCGATAGGAACTGTGATTGCCGACCGATAGTCGGGGTCGGCGGGCGTGATGTCAGTCGTTCTGAGATCGTCGATGACGATTGTCTCCTGACGATTGTAGGCCTGCGCGGCGACCGTTTCGTTCGCTTCGATAGGTGTCCGCTCGTAGTACTCCACTTTGCGGCTGTTAGGTTTCCATACCTCCTGAATCAGGTACCCGTCTCGTTCGATGTCAACCGTGACGAGGTCGAAATGTAGCACGTTTTCGGCAGTTTCGACGAGCGTCTCGTATACCGTGCTCTCGTCAGCCGATTGCTCGATTTTCTGTGCGGCTCTATGGAGGGCAGTTAACGTCTGTTCTCGCTCCTTTCGTTCGGTTATATCCACGGCAGCACCGACCGTCGAAAGTACCTCGCCGTTGTCGTCGAAAAGCGGTGTGAGTCTCAGGAGACACACCTTCGTGCCGTCTCCCGTCTCAATCGCCTCTTCTCTCTCGAGTGGTTCGCCGGACGACGAGACACGCTCGTCAGTAGTCCTGAACAACTCGACGAGTTCCGCATCGAACAACTCATCTAACCGTTTTCCAGTGACGTCTCGCTCGTCATCGATATCGAATAGTTCTCGGAAATTCTGATTTGTCAGAATGAACTGGCTGTCCGTGTCTCGCATCCAGAGTGCGGCCTGCACGCTATCGAGAACGCCCTGGAGCCGTCTGGTTTGTGCCTGGAGTTTCTGTTCTCGCCGTTTGCGTTCGGTGATGTCCCGAAAGTAGACGTAGATACCGTCTCCGGCCTCGGTGGGAAAAATCCGCTCTTCGACCCACCGATTCGGGTTGATATCTGATCGAGCCTCGATGGTACGCGCCTCTCCGGTGGCGAGAACGTGTTTGTACTCTTCGAACGATGCATCCGAGTCACCCTCGACAATATCGTCCTGGTAGTTGCTACCGATGAGTTCCTCGCGCGCGAGTCCCGTCAGTTCCACAGTCTGTTCGTTCACGTCTGTGACTGTGAAGTCGGCATCCATCTCAACGAATCCGTCAGTGATTCGCGTGAGCGTCTGGCGGCGCCGGCGGTTGGCACGTTCAGATTGGCGGCGTGCACGGTATTGTGCGACGGTATTCGTGATTCGATTGGCTAACACCGTGTACTGACCGGTACCGGTCTCTTTCTGGATGTAATCAGTCGCTCCGGCGGAGATTGCATCGGCTGCAACTTCTTCCGAACCTTTCCCAGTAAACAGGATAAACGGGAGGTCGGGATACTCTTCGCGGACAGCTTTGAGAAAATCGATTCCTGTCTGACCGGGCATGTCGTAGTCGCTAATGACACAGTCGATGTCGGTCTCGGCAAGCCGACACAGCCCCTCTTCCGCACTGGTTGCTGACACCACACTGAGATTCTCGTTCTCGCGTTCGAGAAATTCCGCAGTCAGGTCCGTAGAAGCCGGATCGTCATCTACGTGCAGTGCTTTAATCGTGCCAGCCATGAATATGTAGTTCAGAGTTATTGAATATAGTAATTCTGCTCACATGGTGACACTAGTCTATCCTTGAATACGGCAGGGATACTTCGTACGTGACATCGTCCTCATCGAGAGGACTCGAGTTGTCTCGAAAATACGGACCTACTCGTCCTCGCGACTCATCCCGCACGCCCACCGATAGTGCGGGTGCACCCACTCAAGCGACGCCGCGTGCGTCTCCACCCACGCTGTCGGGTCGCTCAATCGCTGTGAGAGCGATTTGGCGTCTGATTCGTGTGTTCCGTCGCGGTCGAAGGGAACCGCCTCCAACGTCCGCGAGGCGGGATTGAAGAACACTGCACGTTCGGCATCGTCGATAAGCGCAACCAAGCGCGACCCGCTCGCGTCCTTCTGGAGGAGCGTCTGTGCCATCCGGTGTTGGTGGACTCCAGAGCGCGTCTCGCGGAGTGTTGAGACGATATCGTGGAAGAGCGCAGTCGGGTCCGACGGGGGCGTTCCGTGTCCGGTCTGCATATCCTTGCCGTCGGGCGGGCGTGTAAAGAGGGTCCGCCAAGAGCGGAGTGAAAGTGGTGGTTTCGGTGGAAGTGAAGATGGATGGGAGTCTCGCCCCTTAAGCCACAAAAATTTCTCTCATATCATTGGGGTCACGCCCGGAGATATCTCCGGCGTCCGGTCCAAATGGAGAGTCCGGAGAACGTGTCGTGTACCTCTCGGAGGAAGGTGTCTTCCCAGAGCCGGAATCTCCAACGGCGGTAACGTGATAGCGGTCCATCAAACCTCCCCTTCACCAGTCAAGGCCCCTAAGTCCGGGTCGAGCGTGTTGCTATCGTCCTATATTTCGTCGTTCCGCTCTTGAGTTGATTCTCGCGGTCGGAACTCACATCTCGATAGATAGCGTCGTCAGAACGCAGTGGACTCGCGGGGTCCCCACGAACGAGCCTGCGAGTTCGTGGGGGCAAGCGAGTCCATTGACTGGAGTGAACGTAGTGAACGGAAGGAAATGGACTCGCGGGGATTTGAACCCCGGGCCTCTTCCTTGCGAAGGAAGCGATCTGCCACTGATCTACGAGCCCTCATTCCCACGGAGTCGTGGGATACACTTATACCCTATGTTTCGTCGGTAGCCGGGCATGCAATAGCATCCCGTTCCATCGGGTGGTCGTGCAGTCGTGTGGCTTCCGGCGTGTCGAATGGAAGGTGAGATGACACGCGCCTTAGCGCTGACAATCAGCTCGGAGGCAGAGTCCTCCGGACGCGCGCCTCGACAGCCGCGAGTGTGACGGACGAACCGTCACGAACGGTATGTCCGAGAGACCGGACAGAACCGTGTGCTTAGTCTTCGAGGACGATCTCGATGCTGACGTCGTTCGGAACCTGAACGCGCATCAGCTGGCGCAGAGCGCGTTCGTCAGCGTCGAGGTCGATGAGACGCTTGTGGACGCGCATCTCCCAGTGCTCCCACGTAGCCGTCCCCTCGCCGTCAGGCGATTTTCGGGCGGGGACTTCGAGCGTCTTCGTGGGCAGCGGGATCGGCCCGCTGAGGTTGACGCCCGTCTTGTTTGCAATCTCGCGGACGTCGTCGCAGATATCGTCGAGGTCTTCCGGACTCGTGCCGGCGAGCCGAACGCGTGCCTGTTGCATCGTTATCGCTCGTTGACTTCGAGCACTTTGCCGGCCGCGATGGTCTGACCCATGTCACGGACAGCGAAGCTGCCGAGTTCCGGAATCTCGGAGGACGGCTCGATGCTGAGCGGCTTCTGCGGACGGACGGTCACGATAGCAGCGTCGCCGGACTTGATGAAGTCCGGGTTCTCCTCAGCGACCTCACCCGACGCGGGGTCGAGCTTCTGGTCGATCGACTCGATGGTACACGCGACCTGCGCCGTGTGGGCGTGGAAGACCGGCGTGTAGCCAGCGGTGATGACCGAGGGGTGCTGCATGACGACGACCTGCGCCTGGAAGGTCTCGGCGACCTTCGGCGGCTCGTCGGCCGGGCCACAGACGTCGCCGCGGCGGATGTCGTCCTTGCCGACGCCACGAACGTTGAAACCAACGTTGTCGCCAGGACCAGCCTGGTCGACTTCTTCGTGGTGCATCTCGACGGTCTTGACCTCGCCGCCGACGTCAGAGGGCTGGAAGCTCACGTTGTCGCCGGGGTTGAGGGTACCCGTCTCGATACGTCCGACAGGAACCGTACCGATGCCGGAGATGGTGTAAACGTCCTGAATGGGCAGGCGCAGCGGCGCGTCCGTCGGCGGCTGCGGTGCCGGCAGGTCGTTGAGTGCCTCGAGGAGGATGTCGTCATCGTACCAGGAGGTGTTGTCGGAGCGCTCGGCGATGTTGTCGCCCTCGAAGGCGGAAATCGGCACGAACGTCGCGTCGTCCGAGTTGAAACGGACCTGCTTGAGGAGCTGGGTGACCTGCTCCTTGACGTCGTTGTACTTGTCTTCGCTGTAGTCGACGACGTCCATCTTGTTGACTGCGATGATGAGTTCGCCGATGCCCAGGGTGCGGGCGAGGAAGACGTGCTCGCGGGTCTGCGGCGCGACACCGTCGTCAGCAGCGACGACGAGGACCGCGTTGTCAGCCTGCGAAGCACCGGTGATCATGTTCTTGACGAAGTCGCGGTGGCCAGGACAGTCGACGATGGTGAAGTAGAACTCATCCGTGTCGAATTCCTGGTGGGCGATGTCGATGGTGACACCGCGCTCGCGCTCTTCTGCGAGGTTGTCCATGACGTAGGCGAATTCGAATCCGCCCTTGCCTTTCTCCTCGGCCTCCTCTCGGTGCTGCTCGATGACGTGCTCCGGGACGGAGCCGGTCTCGAACAGGAGTCGGCCGACGAGCGTACTCTTACCGTGGTCGACGTGGCCGATAATGGCCAGGTTCTGGTGGGGTTTGTCGCTCATTGGTGTATTCACGCGCTAAGGCGCTCTGTGGGGAGTGTTTTTGCTGAAACCCCTAAAACGATTTCGATACGCTCTACGAGCCGTCTAAGCGCCGTACTGCGATTTGCGGAACCATACCATACTCTCGAAATGGTGAACGACAGCAGGTGACGAAACACCGCGAGGTGGCCCCTACAGGCCAGAAAAGCCGTTACTCGAATCGGGAAACGTCCGACAAAACAGCCGTTGCCGTCTCCGGACCACCCGCTCCGCGGCCGCTAATGTTCAGTTGACCAGCGTGTTTCGTCTCCAACTGAACGATGTTCTGCGTGCCCGTGACGGCTAGCGTCGACCCCTGTGGCACCAACCGCGGAGCCACGCGGACGCCATCGGCGGTCGCCTCACCGATGAGTCGGACCGTGCGCCCGTCCTCCGCGGCGAGGTCGAGAGCGGTTCCGGGAACGTTCCGGATACCCTCCACCTCGGCGTCATCGAGACGGTACTCGGTCTCGCCGTCGCTCAAGACGTTTGCGAGGATGACGAACTTCAGAGCGGCGTCGATGCCGTCTACGTCGAACGACGGGTCCGCCTCGGCGACACCGAGGTCCTGTGCCTCCGCGAGGACGTGCTCGTAGTCGAGTCCTTCCGCGGCCATGCGCGAGAGGATGAAGTTGGCCGTCCCATTGAGGACACCGCGTGCGGCAGTCACGTGACCTGCGCCGAGGTCAGAAATCGTCGAGAGGACCGGAATCGCCCCGCCAACCGTCGCCTCGAACTGGACGCGACCCTCGCTTTCTGCTTCGAGGGCGCGCAGGTCGGCGTAGCGCTCCGCCACGGGACCTTTGTTCGCCAAGACGACGTGGCGGTCGTCGAGCAGCGCGCGCTCGACGTGCGAGAAACCCGGTTCGGCGTCACCGAGCGTGGTCGGCGTCGCCTCGATGAGTACATCGTAGTTCGTGTCGAACACCGCATCGGGGTCGGCGTCGCCAACGATGCCATCGCGCTCCTTGCGCGCGCGCACTGTCTCGGGGTCCAGCCCGGTCGAGTCGGTCACCGACGACGAAGAGTCGGCGAATGCGACAACCTCGTGTCCGTACGTACTGGCGAGGTCCAGAACGGAACCGCCGACAGCACCTGCACCGAGGACGGCGAGTCGAAGCGTCATGCTGACTCCTCCGGGAGCGGCTCGACGACATGTAGGTCTTTTTCCGCAGCGATATCGCGGACGACAGAGAGCGTCGCCGAAGTCTTGCCCGACCGCGCAGCGAGTCTCAGTCGCGCACTTGACGTTTCTTTCGTCCCAGAGGGTGCAGATAGTGACAGGTCCGTCACCGTCGCGTCCGCGGACTCCTCGATTCGGTAAAGCGTGTCCGAGAGGTCGGAGTCGACGAGGTCACCGACCAAGAGGAGCGTTATCTCCTCACCGAAGTGCTCCGCGCCGGCGCGGATGACGTTGACACCAGCGTCGCGAAGGGCGTCAACGATACCTTCGAATCGGTCCGGCGGACACTCGAGGTCCACCTCGACCGGAATGTGTCCTCGCGGGGTCAGATTCCCGCGTTCGTGGAAAATCGAGAGGAGGTTACCTCCGTTTTCGGCGATGGGCTGGAGCGCAGCGAGGAGTTGGCCGGGTTCGTCGACGAGTTCGAGCCGAACCGTGTGCGGTTTCGGCATCTCGCCGCCACCGTCGGTTTCGGCATCGCTCTCGCCGTCGAGGTCCTGTGTGCTCATCGTCCCACCTCCGTGGGCCGCCCCGACATTGTTGTCGGCGACGCGTGGCTCAGCCGTAGTTTCGCGTCGACGCACCAGGAGTCGGGATACGTGCCCCTAGGCATATGTGTTCGTGATTCGGCCACGCGGTATAAGCCTTCGTAGCCGACACGGTTTGCCGATGTCGATATCGTGCTGGCATGTGACACACGGTGCCGGACACGGGCGGCGAAAGCGACGCAGTGCCCGCGGGCCAACCGAGCAGTGCAGTCGCTGGGTGCGTAATAAACGAAAAAAGCGCGAGTGCGCTCGTTAGATGTAGTCGATAGCCTGCGAGAGTTCGAGCTTCATACCCTTACGCTCGCGAATCTCCATAATCTTCTCGCGCTGGAGATTGTCCGAGAGCACGCGGAAGCCGGCGTTCTCCGTGTTCCAGGAGGCGCGGCCTTCCGTGGCGG
Source organism: Haloferax mediterranei ATCC 33500 (assembly GCF_000306765.2). NCBI lineage: Archaea > Methanobacteriati > Methanobacteriota > Halobacteria > Halobacteriales > Haloferacaceae > Haloferax > Haloferax mediterranei. The sequence goes on along the minus strand of NC_017941.2, from coordinate 323,628 downwards.
AGCGAACGTCCGAGGAGAAGCCAATCATCTCTTCGACGGGTGCGATACCCTCGATGACCATGAGGTCACCTTCCTGGTACATGTCGTCGACGCGGCCGCGGCGACCCTGAATCTCGCCGGAGGCCGAGCCCATGTAGTCGGACGGAACGTCGATGCGGACGTTCTGGATGGGTTCGAGGAGCTTCACCTCACCCGCGATGAGCGAGCGGTGGACCGCGTCACGCGTCGCAGGGATGACCTGTGCGGGACCACGGTGGATGGTGTCCTCGTGGAGCTTCGCGTCGTGGAGACGGAGAAGCGTACCCTGGACGGGTTCCGCAGCGAGCGGACCGTCGTCGAGTGCCTCTTCGAGACCCTCGATGACGAGCTCCATCGTCTCGTTGAGGTGCTGGATACCCTTCGTGTCGTCGATGAGAATGTTCGTCCCGTGGATGTGTTCGACGTTCTGGGACGTATCCTTGTCCATGCCGGCTTCCTGCAGTGCCTCACGGCGCTCCAGTTCGGGCATGTCCATCGAGATTTCGCCGAGCTTGATGTCGTCGACGATGTCCTGCGAGAGGGGTTCCGCCGTGATGTAGAACTTGTTGTGGCGGTTGGGGGAGACACCCTCGACTTCGTGGGAGGAGCCCTGAACCTGCTCGCGGTAGACAACAATCGGCTCACCGGTGCGGACCGGGATGCCCTGGTTGTCGCGGATACGCTGCGTGATGACTTCGAGGTGGAGTTCACCCTGACCGGAGATCAGGTGCTCGCCAGTGTCCTCGTTAATCTCGATGCGGATGGTCGGGTCTTCCTTTGCGACCTGCTGGAGCGTCTCGATGAGCTTCGGCAGGTCGTCCATGCGCTCTGCCTCGACGGACTTCGTGATGACAGGCTCGGAGATGTGTTCGATGGACTCGAACGGCGTCATCTCGACGGACGAGACGGTGGAACCCGCGATGGCGTCACGGAGACCCGTAACGGCCGCGATGTTCCCTGCGGGGATACCGCGGTCGAGTTCCTCACGCTCACTCCCCATGAAGACACCGACAGACTGGACGCGGTTCTTGCCCGCAGTCCCGGAGACGTAGAGTTCCTGACCCTTGCGGATGGTACCGGAGAAGAGGCGACCCGTCGCAATTTCGCCCGCGTGGGGGTCCATCGCGATGTCGGTCACCATGAAGACGACTTCGCCGTCGTCGTCGACGTCGCGCATCTGATGCGCGAGGTCGGACTCGGCGTCACCACGCCAGACCGTCGGGATACGACGGGGCTGGGCGTCGAGCGGGTCGGGGAAGTGCTCCGCAACCATGTCGAGAACGACGTCCGAAAGCGGCGTGCGCTCGTGGAGTTCCTGACGGTTACTCGCACGTTCGAGCTCCATGATGTCGCCGAAGGAGATACCGGTCTCTTCCATCGACGGCATGGAGACACCCCACTTGTAGAGGGCAGACCCGAACGCGACGGTCCCCTCTTCGACGGAGACAGTCCAGTCGTAGTCCTTCTCTTCGGTCATGCCGCGGATGAGGTCGTTAACGTCGGAGATGACGTCGACGAGACGCTGCTGCATCTCCTCGGGACCTTCCTGCAGTTCGTTGATGAGGCGGTCGACCTTGTTGATGAACAGGGCCGGCTTGACACCCTCGCGGAGTGCCTGGCGCAGAACCGTCTCGGTCTGCGGCATGGCACCCTCGACAGCGTCGACAACGACGAGCGCACCGTCGACGGCGCGCATCGCACGCGTCACGTCGCCACCGAAGTCGACGTGGCCCGGCGTGTCGATGAGGTTGATGAGGTGGTTCTCATCTTCGTACTCGTGCGTCATCGAGACGTTTGCGGCGTCGATGGTGATGCCGCGTTCCTGTTCGTCTTCCTTCGTGTCCATCGCAAGCTGCTGGCCGGCAGTCTCGTCAGAGATCATGCCCGCACCTGCGAGGAGGTTGTCGGAGAGGGTCGTCTTGCCGTGGTCGACGTGAGCAGCGATGGCAATGTTCCGGATCTGTTCCGGCTTGTCCATCAGTTTCTCACATTCCTGGACGATCTTCTTTCGTCGGCCCATTATACAGAGGTCTACCGGCAGGAGGGTCAAAAGAGTAGTGTTTTTCCCGAGCGGATTCGACATTTTCAGCCGCCCTACTGCCGGGGTATGAGCATTTTTGTCACGATAGTCAGACTGTCTGGTGTTCGTGCGTCCGTTCGGGGGACGGCGCAAGAGTCATGTCTATCGGTAGCATTACTCAATTACGAATGGACCTCCGAGTATTCGGGGGCGCACCGGCAGACCCGTTCTTGAGCGCCGCCGACCTGTTCGAAACCGAGTTCGAGCTTTTGTATCCAGTTATCGTACACGTGCGCGAAGACCCAGATTCCCGCACGTGGGCCGGTCACTATCAGGACCACCACGTCCTCAACATTTCACGACAGGCCGCGACCAGCGCGATGGCTCGCGAGCTTGCGCTCCACGAGTTGTCGCACATGGCCCTCAACGAGGAGGGTCACGTCTCGCACTACCAATCGACACAGGAAGCCGTCTTTCTCGCCCTCGCGGGACGGACAGTCGAACGGCGAAAACTCGTCCATTGCTATCAGATTGCGAATCACTGCAAGGACATCTACGCTGATGACCTGACGCTCGCCGTCGCGCCCGCGGACAAACTCGTTCAGTTCCTCGAATCACAACTCGCGGCCGCGCTCGCTGACCGCCCCCGTTCCACTGGCAGACCGGGGTCGCAACTCGTCACCAGTGGTTCGGACCCGGAGATTACGGCGGTAAACGCGGCGTTCGCACTCGCGTTGGTCGAGCGCCACGACCTCGTCGACACGGACCACCGACTCTACGACCTCGCACACGCCGCGGCAGACGACGCGCCGTCGGTATCGTTGGAGACGTTCAAAGAACACTTCCGCACGCTCGCCGCCGACCCCTCGAAGAGCGAGTACCGGCGAACCCTCGTCGACGTGGTGAAAAACTACGTCGTCGGGTCGAACGTCGCCGCCGACTGAGACGGCCACCGGGTGTCGAAGCGAGCGCGCAGTCGAGAAATGTCGGGGGAGAGGCGAAGACGGCGTCCGCCACGGTTTCGCCGAGGAACTGCGAACAGCGTCAGCACTCAGCAGTGTGCGAAAACGGAAGAGAGATGAGAGATTACCGGGCCGCTTCTGCGACGCGCTCTTTCTCTTCTTTCTGCGAGATAGCGTACGTCTGAACGTCGTAGTCGGCCGCGCCGATGAGCTGCTGTGCGAGCGCTTCGGCGGCGGTCGTCTTGGACTTATAGGAACCGCTGAGGGTACCCTGTGCGATGAACTTCAGTGCCTCGTCGACACGGCGCTGGGGCGCAACGTCGACGGCCTGCGGGACCGAGATGCCACCGTACTTGAGACGGACGGTCTCCTCACGGGGACCGGCGTTCTCGACAGCGCTGACGAGCACCTGAACGGGATTCTCCTCGGAGCGCTCGTTGACGATTTCGAAGGCGTCCTTGACAATCTTCATCGTCTTCTGCTTGTGGCCCGTGTTGTCCTCCGTCTGCATCAGACGGTTGATGAGGCGCTCGACGATGCTGATTTCGCTCTTCTTGAACTGCTTCGAGGCGTGACGGCCCATCGTGTGGGCAATAGGCGTCGCCTTGATGTAGCGGCTCATACTGGGGTCCGTGTATTCGATTTCGGACACGTCCCAGACGCCGAACAGAAGCGCGTTCTGCTCTGCTTCCTCGCTGCTGGCGGGGGATTCAGGTTCGGGGGCGTCGCTTTCCGACATGGTTAGCGCACCGGCTTCTCAGCGTTTCCACGGACGAGTTCGATCATCGAGACACCGTTGACCTTCTCGACCTTGTAGTTGACACCCGAAAGGTCACCCATTGCGCGACCCTTCGCACCACCGATACCGGCGATGGTCACTTCGTCGTGCTCGTCGATGAACGAGATTGCACCGTCACCGGGACAGAACGCGGTGACCTGCTTTCCGTTCTTGATGAGCTGAACACGGACACATTTCCGGATTGCCGAGTTCGGCTGCTTTGCTTCGATACCAACCTTCTCGAGGACGATGCCACGACCCTGCGGGGCACCCTCGAGCGGGTCGGACTTCTTGCCGAGACCGCGCTCACGGCGCGCGTACTCAGAGTCGGACCATCGGCGCTTCTGCCGGTCCTTCTTGAGCTTGCGCGCGGCGTATTTGCCGTTCGCCATAGTGAACGTGATTTCCAGATGGAGCTACTTAAGCCTCCCTTTTCGAATCCGGCGAGACGGATTCAGGAGCGATTAGCGACCCCTAAGGACGAATCTGAGGCCGTCTCGTCGATTACAACGACGGTCCCTCGTGGACGGAGAGGGACTGAACTGGCCGGAGAGTGTGTCGTTTCGGTTGAAGAAGAGTCGTCTGAGACGCCCAAAATCAGCGTCGGGATGTTACTCACCGACGAAACCACGCCGAGGAGACCGCTGACCTCTCTGCCCGGTGCTGGATGAAAAACGTGTAGACGGTATCGTGGCCGGGTGTGGCGCTCACTACCGTCCTACCGTAGGTCCGCAAAACGAGACCGACGCCGCGAGAGAATGCCGCGACCGTCTACGTCAACTGGATATCGTCGATACCGTAATGCCGACGCGCCAATTCACGAGCGGTGTCGATGGTCTTCCCATTCGAACCGATTGCGACACCGCGGTCCGCTTCCGCGACTTCGACGTACGCGACAGTGTCGTTCTGCTCTGAGAGAGTCACGTGCCGGACGGCGGCCGGTGCGAGCGCGCTCGCGACGAACGCCTCGGGTGTGTCGGCGTCTTCGACGAGTTCGACGGACCGACCGATTCGGCGTTCGACGGACTGAACCGTCCGCCCGCCGGGACCGATAGCCGTCGCCATGTCGCCTGCGGCGACGAGGAAGACGACGCGGTCGTCGAAGACGAGACAGTCGTGTGCGGTCGCGCCGGTTTCGTCCTCGAAGAGGGCGATGTACCGACGGGCCGTGTCCGACAACGTAACTTTCATTTTCAGTCGTCAGACGGTTCGGGTGCCGCGCTGGCTTCGGCGTCTTCGACATCGAGCGACCCCATCCTGAGGTCGACGTCGCCGGTACCGATTGCAATCGGCTTGCCGACAATGACGTTCTCGATGACGCCGTCGAGGTCGTCTTCCTCGCCGTGAATGGCAGCGTCGAGCAGGTGGTTGACCGTAACCTCGAATGCGGCACGGGCGAGGACGGAGTCCTTCGACCCGGAGATGCCGTGACGGCCGATGGACTCGATGGTCCCATCGTTGGTCATGATGTCCGCAACCAGCATCAGGTGACGAATGTTCACGTCGTCGAGACCCTGCTCTTTGAGCGTGTTCATCGTCTCGTCGATGATTGCCTCACGAGCGGCCTCGATACCGAGTTGCTTGTGTACCTCGTGGATGTTGTTCGAGGTGGTGCGCGAGGCGTCGACGCCCTCGATAGAGAGCACGTCGCCGAAGGCCGACCCTTCGGTGTAGAGGACGAACTCCTCTTCGTCGGTCTCTTCGTTCTGCTCCTTGCGGATGACGACGCGCGAGACCTCTTCGATGCCTTTGAACACGATGTCGCGCAGTTCCTCGACGAGTTGGAGGAGACGGCGATAACTCGGGCTCTCGGGACCGAATTCGATGAGTGTTCCCTCGCGGCGGGTCTTGACGCCGAGTGCATCTTCGATGGTGTCGGCGATTTCGCTCGCGACGACACCCTCGTCGTCGTAGGTCGGCCACCGTTCGAGGAGCGTCTCGTCGTTGAGGTTGACCTGGACGACCATGTCGGCGACGTTCGTCGAGATGTCACCAAGGGCCAGAATCTTCGTGGACTCAATGTTCCAGACGACCTGGTGGGCGAGGTCGCGGTTCTCGGCGTACTCGTCGTCGAGGTAGACCGTCATCATCGGCGTGTCGGGCGTCTTCCGCGCGTCCACCAGTTCGATGAGACGGGGAAGTCCCTGCGTCACGTCGATTTCGGCGACGCCTGCGTAGTGGAACGTGTTCATCGTCATCTGCGTTCCCGGCTCACCGATAGACTGTGCCGAGACCGTCCCGACGGGGTCGAGCGGGTCGACACGCGTGTCGAGGTAGCGCGCCTCGACGGCCTGTGCGATTTCGCCGGCCTGTTCGAGGGAGACGCCCTCGCGGTCTTCGATGGTTTGGTAGATACGGTCCCTCAGGCGTCGAGACAGTTCCTTGGACTCGACGACATCGACGATATCCTCGTCGACGTGTTCGTATTCGGAGATTGCGGCGTTGTCAGTCATCGGATTCGACCCCCGCACGGCCGCTGATGCGCGGCTCTGCGTGTTCGGAGAGGTTGGTCGGCGGTGCGCGCTCGCCGAGGAAGCGTTCCTTCTCTTCGGTGGATCTGAACTCCGCGTCGATGACGCGGTCGGCGATGTTCTCGACGTCAATCGGCATCTCGTCGTCCGACGAGACCTTCACCGGGCTCGTGCCGTCTTCACCGAACTCGAACTGAACGATGGTGCCCGACGTGTCGCGGACGGAGCCGTCGTACTGCGCTTCGAGTTCGGACAGGGCGTTGATGAGACGACGCTGCAGGTACCCGGACTTCGAGGTACGAACTGCCGTGTCGACCAGCCCTTCGCGGCCACCCATCGCGTGGAAGAAGAACTCACGCGGCGTGAGACCGGCACGGTAGGAGTTCTCGACGAACCCGTGGGCGTCGGCCGAGAGGTCGCCTTTCTGGTAGTGGCTCAGGGTACGGTCTTCGTACCCGCGGTTGATGCGCTCGCCCCGAACTGCCTGCTGACCGACACAGCCGGCCATCTGGGTCAGGTTGAGCATGGATGCACGCGCACCGGATTTGGACATCACGACTGCCGGGTTATCCTCTGCGAAGTGGTCCTCTGCGATTTCACCGGCAGAGTCACGTGCCTTGCCGAGGCGCTGCATAATCTTCATTTCGAGCGTCTCGTCGACCGAGCGGCCCGGCAGCGATTCGAGTTCGCCCGCCTCGTAGATTTCGATGAGTTCCTGAATCTTGTCGTAGGCGGCGTCGATAGCCTCGTCGACCTGCGCCGTGGCCTCGTCCGGAATCGACTCGTCGTCGATACCGATGGAGAGACCGAAGTGCATGATGGCGCGCATCGCGAGCGAGGCAATCTCGTTGATGAAGATGCGCGAACGCGTCTTCGAGTAGTCCTTCGCCAGCACGTCGACGATTTCCCCGCCGAACGCGCCGACTGCGTCCTCGTCGATAGTACCTTCGACGAGTTGGCCGTCAACGATGCTGACCGTGTCGCCGACCTTCGAGGTGAACTCCATGTTCAGGTCGTCGGGCAGGAGTTCGGAGAAGATCTGACGGCCCGTCCAGTACGGGATACCGTCTTCGTCCTCGCCCGCCGGTTCTGGGAGTGTGTCCACGCGCGTCGCGCGGAGCAGGTCGAGCGCCTGCGTCTCGACGAACTCCGGGTTGTCGTGCGTGAGCAGGTACGTTCCCGAAATGTGGTCCTGAATAGCGCCGATGATGTTCTCACCGAAGCGCGGCGAGAGAATCTGCTCTTGGACGCGCATGAGGACGCGTGCCTCAGCACGAGCCTCCTCGTTCTGGAGGGCGTGCATGTTCATCTCGTCACCGTCGAAGTCTGCGTTGTACGGCGGACAGACAACCGTGTTCAGGCGGAACGTCTTGTACGGCATCACGACGACTTCGTGTGCCATAATGGACATCCGGTGCAGCGATGGCTGTCGGTTGAAGATGACGATGTCACCGTCGACGAGGTGTCGGTTGACCTCCCAGCCGAGTTCGACCTTCTCTGCGAGTTCTTCGCAGTTCTTCTCTGTTACCTTGAGGCGACGACCGTCGGGACGGCGGACGTAGTTCGCACCGGGGTGGCTCTCGGGTCCATTACGGACGTACTGTCGAGCCTCGTCGATGTTGCGCTCGGTGACGTTCATCGTCTGGGTCATCTCCGTCGCAACGCGGTCCGGAACACCGACTTCGTTGAGCGAGAGGGTCGGGTCCGGCGAGATGACGGTACGCGCGGAGAAGTTGACACGCTTACCCGAAAGGGAGCCACGGAAGCGCCCTTCCTTGCCCTTCAGGCGCTGGCTGAGCGTCTTGAGGGGTCGGCCGGAGCGGTGGCGTGCCGGTGGCGTGCCCGAAATTTCGTTGTCGATGAACGTGGTGACGTGGTACTGAAGGAGTTCCCACAGGTCCTCGATAATGAGTTGCGGGGCACCAGCCTCGCGGTTCTCCATGAACCGCTGGTTGATGCGGATGATGTCCACAAGCTTGTGGGTCAGGTCGTCCTCGGAGCGCTGGCCGTTGTCCAGCGTGATAGATGGACGGGCCGTGACTGGCGGAACCGGAAGGACGGTCAGAATCATCCACTCGGGACGCGACCGTTCGGGGTCGATACCGAGCGTGACGAGGTCGTCGTCCGGGATGTCCTCGAACCAGTCGCGAATGTCCGAGGGCATCAGCTTGTTCATGTCCTCTTCGGTCAGGTCGAGGTCGAGCGCCTTTTCGAGCGCCTTTCGGTCGTCGCCGACCGGGCGGAACTCGCCAGCGAGCACCTGATTGATGCGGTCGGCGTCGAGTCCGGTCTGCTCGGCGAGAACCATCGGGTCGACGCCCTCGTCGTCCTCGTCGTCGGGGTCGGGCTGCATCGCTTCGGCGATGCGCTCGGAGTAGTCCCCGGCGAGCACGTTCTGGACCTCGTAGTAGGTCGTCGGCTTTTCGTGTTTGATGTCGTGCTGGGGCGAGCCACAGTGCGGACAGCGGTGGGCCTTGCGGGCCTGCCGGACTGCCGACTTCATCACGTCGCTCCAGTCGTCGCCGAGTTCCTTCGTGCGACCGAGTTTACCGTGGTACTCCTCTGCTTCTTCCTGCGTGAGCGCGAGGCGACCGCACTCGCGGCACGTCGAGCGGAGCAGGCGACGGATGAGCTTCGTGAATCCGACGTGGATGACGGGCGCGGCCAGTTCGATGTGGCCGAAGTGCCCGTTACACGACCCGGAGTGCTGACCGCAGGTGCGGCACTGCAGACCGGGGTCGATGACGCCCAGACGAGGGTCCATGAGACCCATGTCGATTGGGTAACCGTCGTCGTCGTAGGTGTCCGCGGTGATGACCTTCGTCGCGGACATGTCTCGGTACGTCTCCGGGTCCATCAACCCGAACTGGATGCTGCCGATTTCTTTGGGTGTCTGCATTGACATGTGTGGTTAGACCGCGTCCTTCAGTTCGATGCGCGGGCGTACGCCGAGCGCAACCATCTCGTCGAGAAGCAACTTGAACGCGTAGCTGATCTCGATTTCGTGGATGTTGTCCTCGTCGCCAGTGACCGGGTCGTAGATGCGGCGCTGGTCGCGGTCCTCGACGGCGACCATGCCGGTGTCGGCGGAGATGTAGACGCTCTCCTTGTCGGAAGAGTCGAGCAGGCGCTCTTGGAGCACCATCGCGGCACCGTGTCCGATGACGGTGTCACGCTCCATCTCTCCGAGACGAAGCCCACCCTCCCGGGCACGACCTTCAGTCGGCTGACGGGTAAGCACCTGCACGGGACCGCGCGAGCGGGCGTGCAGCTTGTTGCTCACCATGTGGTACAGTTTGTGGTAGAAGATGATGCCGACGAAGATTTCGGCCTCGATCTTTTCGCCGGTGACGCCGGAGTACATGACCTCCTTGCCGGAGGACATGAAGCCGCGTTCTTCCAGCGCGGACCGAAGTTCGTGTTCGTCTTCGCCCTGGAAGGCGGTCCCGTCGACGCGTCGACCTTCGAGCGCGCCGACCTTACCGCCGAGCATCTCCAGCACGTGGCCGACCGTCATGCGCGACGGCAGGGCGTGCGGGTTGAGCACGAGGTCGGGAACGACGCCGTCGGCGGTGAAGGGCATGTCTTCCTGCGGGGCCAAGTGACCCACGACACCCTTCTGTCCGTGTCGAGATGCGAACTTGTCGCCGAGTTCCGGAACCCGCTGGTCGCGGACGGAGACCTTGGCGAGTTTCGAGCCGTCTTCACCCTCCATGAGCGTGACGGTGTCGACAACACCGGACTCTCCGGAGCGCATCGTGACCGAGGTTTCGCGGCGCTTCTGCGGCGAGAGACCGGCCATGTCGTCGGGTTCTTCGAGGAACCGCGGCGGCGAGGTCTTGCCGAGCAGGACGGAGTTCTCGTCGACGACCGTCTCGGGGTTGACGAGACCGTCTTCGTCGAGGTGCGAGTACGCGTCTTCACCGCGTGCGCCGCGCACGTCCTGTGACGGAATTTCGAAACGGTCTTCCTGACCGCCGGGGTAGCGACGCTCTTCGCCTTCGTAGGTTCGGAAGAAGTGCGAACGAGCCAGTGCACGCTCGACCGAACCCTTGTTCATGACGAGTGCGTCCTCGATGTTGAACCCCTCGTAGGACATCACGGCGACCACGAAGTTCTGTGCGGCCGGCCGCTCGTCGAACCCGATTTGCTCCGTGGTCTGCGTTTTGACCATCGAAAGCTGCGGGTAGTGCATGAGGTGCTGCCGGGTGTCGGGGCGGATACGGTAGTTCGCCGCCGGAAGCCCCAGCGACTGCTTCATCATCCCTGCACCCATCGTAATACGCGGCGATGCGTTGTGTTCCGGGTACGGAATCATCCCGGCACCGATACCGAAGATGAGTTGCGGGTCGATTTCGAGGTGCGTGTGGTCCTCGTTGATCTCGTCTTCGTCGACCGCGACGTAGATGTCTTCTTCCTCTTCAGCGTCGATGAATTCGACAAGCCCGCGCTCGACGAGGTCGTCGAAGTCGAGGTCGTTGTTTTCGAGCGCCTCGACGTGTTCGTCGCCGAGGAGCGGTTCACCGCCTTCGACGACGATGAGGGGACGGCGGGCGCGACCAGCGTCCGCGTTGATGATGACTTCGCGGGTGCGCTCCTTGATGGAGACGTTCACCATCTGGCTGACGTCGCCGCGGCGACGCGCCTCACGAATCTGTGCCGCGAGTTGATTGGGGTCGGGGTGGGTCCCGACGAGACTACCGTTTACGTATACTTTCGCTTCTCGCTGTGCCTGAGCCATGTTAGTCGTCTGCGGGTGTGGCGTCGACGCTGTCGATGCCGGGGATACCCTCGACACCCATCGACGCAAGTTCTCGCTTCAATGCCTGTTCGTCTTCGACGTCCTGGGAGAGCTCCATCGCCTGCGCGAAGTTCTTCACCAGACCACAGTTCGGTCCTTCGGGCGTCTCCGAAGGACAGATGCGACCCCACTGGGTCGCGTGCAGGTCGCGTGCCTCGAAGTGGGGCTGCGACCGCGACAGCGGGCTCCGGAGACGACGCAGGTGCGACAGCACACCCATGTAGTCCGTCCGGTCGACGAGCTGGGAGACGCCGGAACGGCCACCAACCCAGTTCCCCGTCGCGATGGGGTGTTCGAGCCGTTCGGTAAGCACGTCGGACCGGACGACCGTGCTCACCGTGAGGTTACGGTTACGCATGTTAGCGCGCTCGAGCTGGTACTTCACGTCGCGTGCCAGCTTGTTGAGCGCCGTCCGGAAGAGGTCCTTCATCAGGTCACCGGACACCTTGAGACGCTTGTTGGCGTAGTGGTCCTTGTCGTCGGAGTCACGGCGCTGCAGCGCGAGTTCGAAACACGCCTCGGCCATGCGGCAGAGGTAGTACGCCTTGTTCATGCGCACTTCCTCTTCTTCGGCACCCTCCTCGTGGAGGTGCGGCAGAAGATAGCGGTCGATAACGTAGTTGGCGCGCTTGAGCTGGTAGTTCTTGCCCTGCCCACCAGCGACGCGCTTGCCGAGTGCCTCGATAGCCTGTTCTTGGGTCTGAACCTCGGCCTCTTCGAGGTTCTCGAGCATGAACTTCACAATCTCGGGGTCGTCGGAGACGCGGTGGACGATCTCCTCGTCGGATTCGAGCCCGAGTGCGCGCACGAGCGTAACGAAGTCGACGCTCCCGGAGACAGATGGGAACGAGACTTCGAGCAGTCCTTCGCGGTTGCGCTCACAGAGAACGAGTGCGCGGTAGCCGCGGCGCTGACTGAAGGTCTTGGCGACCTGAATCTCGTCGCCGTACTTCGTGTCGTACTCGGCGAGAATCTTGTTCGGAGCCAGGTCTTCCGAGGTCATGAGCACGCGCTCGGAGCCGTTGACGATGAAGTAGCCGCCGGGGTCGACGGGGTCTTCGCCGATTTCGACGAGGTCGGCGTCGGAGAGTTCCGCGATGTTACACTTCGAGGAGCCGACCATGATGGGCATCCGACCGACCTTCGTTTCGGCGGTGTCGACGACGACTTCCTCTTCTTCTTCGCCGCCACGGACGATGGACATCTCCATGAACACGGGGGCGGAGTACGTGATGTTACGCAGGCGCGCTTCCTGCGGGAAGAGCAATTCCTCGGAGCCGTCGGCCTCGCGGACGCGGGGCGTCTCGACGCGGACGCCACCGAGTTCGACGTAGACCGGCTCTTCGCCTTCCTTGTCACCGATGTCGGTCTCGATGGTGGCTTTTTCCTCGACGACATCCATCATGCCGCGTTCGAGGAATGCGTTGAAAGAGCGGAAGTGGTGTTCAGCGAGCCGTTCTTCAGAGAAGTACTTGCGAGAGACCTCGCGTCGCGCTTGTCGATTCATTCAATCACCAGTCGATATACGACTGCTTTGTCTGTCGTTCGCGAATTCCGAACGATCTTGATGACATCGCCGGGCTCTGCGTCCTCGGGGAGCGCCGGGTCTTTCCTCTTGATCTTCGGGAGATTCGTCTTCTCGACGTTGTACTCCTGTAACACGTCCTCGACGGCCTCGTCGTCGAGAAGCGTGTGTTCCGGAACCAGTTTGTGTTGGCTTACGTCTACCATGTATGGTGCTGCTGGGTGCTGGAAGAAGCTGTCACGGGATACTACGGCAGATTTTGGGAGCCACCCATTTAACACTTGCCAACTGCCTCGAAGAAAGGCGACGCTACCGGAGGTCACGCACCGGAGATGCGCGATTCGTCACGTATTGGCATGTGATATTGTAATATAAATGTCTTCGGGGCAGGAATCGCGGTACCGCGGGCCAAGGCCATTTCAGATGGTAAGTCTTATCTATAAACCTCGGCTACGAATGATTGCAGACGGAGGGCCCGGGTGGTGTAGTGGCCCATCATACGACCCTGTCACGGTCGTGACGCGGGTTCAAATCCCGCCTCGGGCGCTCTCCGTATCTCAAACTCACTTCAGTAAGCCCGGGTGGTGTAGTGGCCCATCATACGACCCTGTCACGGTCGTGACGCGGGTTCAAATCCCGCCTCGGGCGCTTCTCTAATTTCAACTCGTCCAGCGAGACGTCTCGTCGCCGAGCGGCACCGAGTGAAATTTGTGAACGTTGGCAGGCGGGATTTGAACCAAGGAGCGACGCGAGCGTCAGCGAGCAGAGCGACCGAGGTTCAAATCCCGGCGAGGCAGAGCCTCGCCGACCTTCGCAAGCCTTCGGGGTGCTCAGTCCCAGTCCGGGCGTACGTTTCGGTGGAGAGTATCACCCACCAACAGTCCTTATCCTCCACCGGCTCTCGCAAGTACCAGCAGCAGGAAGACGAGTCCCATCAGGAAGATGCCCCCACCGACGATTCGGGTGAGCGTGACGTTCCAGTCTGCGGGTTCGACGGTCCGTAAGTTGCGTTTGCTCCCGATAGCGTTCAGTTGTTCGAGGACACGTGCAGACCGTCGCGGTTTCACCAGCATCGCAGCACCGAGCAAGCTAACGAACACCCTGGGGATAAGCAAGGGAAGGTTGAGACCTGAACCGATGCTCATGTCAAATATATGATGGAATTCCGTTAACGGTATCGGAACGGACCAATCGGCATCCACCGCACTGTTCGAAGAGTCACGTCCGAAAGACGAACCGAACGGGCCTTTCACCGACGCCCTACCCGAGAATCCCGCCGACAGCAGCCCCAATCGCGACTCCGACCAACGCCGCCAACAGCGTCCCGAACGCGTACCGAGCGGCAGTCCGATAATCGCCGACATCGAGGAGTTCTGCGACACCGACCGCAAACGATGAGAAGGTCGTAAAGGCCCCACAGAACCCCGTTCCGGCGAGCGTCGCCGCCGCATCGCCGACGGGGGCCGCGACGATGAATCCGAGTGCGATGCTCCCGAGGACGTTTACCGTGACGGTACTCCATTTCCCGATGATTTGCTGGTCGACGACGTGCCGCGAGAGCGCGCCAGCCATCCCGCCGACGCCGACGAGAATCGCAGAGAGAAGCGAGAGACTCACCGCCGCCTCCCGACCGCGATACCGGCCGCCGCAGCAACAAAGCCGAGTGCGTAGTTCGCACCGATATTGACCAAACCACCAGTCATCGATAGTGACGCCGTCTGAACGGCGAACGTACTGTAGGTCGTAAACGACGAGAGCATCCCCGTTCCGAAGAGCAACTGCACGCGTCGCGAGGAGACGCTGGTGATGAACGTCCCCAAAATGAAGCTCCCGAGGACGTTCGCCGTGAGCGTTCCCCCTGCGCCGGGAACAGCGACGGAGACGAGGTAGCGCAGTATCGCGCCGACGAAGCCCCCGAAGGCGACCAACGTCAGTTCCGAACGGTCCATACCCACTCTCAGTCGGAGGGACTACTCCATGGTTTCGGAAGTATCGCGTGGCGGTACCGCCACCGGTGTCGCTCCTCCGTCGGGCGTCTTTCGGGGGCGGACTCGAACGTCGTGAATCGACTCCGTGGTGTCGTCGACAACGAGTGCACATCCCCTGTCGCGAGGAAGCCGAGCAGTGAGCGATTCGTCGAAGTACGTCGGGTCGGCGGCGGCCATCGCCGACACGTCGGGACCGGCGGTGAGTCGATGAACGATTCGGAGGTCGGCCTGCGAAACAGCCACCTCGGGGAGTGCCGATGGTCGCTGCGTCGCCAACACGATTCCGACACCGGGTGCGCGCCCGCGCGTGAGAATCGTTCGAAGCGCCGGTTCGGCGACGCTGACGGACGAAGTCTGTCGGGCCGACGAGGACGACTCTCGGCTGTCGCTGCCACCGACGAACGCGTGGGCCTCGTCGACGAGCAACCACGGAAGCCGGTCAGCCGCGTCCGTGACTCGAACGTCGTACAATCCGCGAGCGACGACGCGGACGACAGCACTCGCTGGCGTTTCGTCCATGCTGGACAGGTCGAGTACGTCCGGAGTAGGGCCACAGAGCGATTCGGGGACGAGTCCGTCTTCGGCGAACACGCCCCACGAGTCGGCGAGTGCGAGGTGGTTCGTCGCCGCTCGGCGGGTTTCCGAGGCGGCGTCGGCGTCTTCAACGGCCGCGCGCATGTCCGCGAGCGAGTCTTCGTCGGCCGCGAGTCGCCACACGAGCGACCCGACCGGGTCAGTTGGGTCGAGACCAAGCAGTTCGGGCCACGCGCTCGGCGGGAAGGCGTCGGCGCGGACCGTCGGCGAGTCGTGGACTGTTCCGTCGACCGACGATGCTTCGAGTCCGCCGAAGACACCCATCGGGTCCACGACGACCGGTGCAACGCCCTCGGCTTGGGCTAAGCCCTCGGCGACGACGCCGAGCGTGTGGGATTTCCCGCTCCCGCGTTTTCCGACGACGACGGCCGCGTGGGGACGGTTCACGTCGAGACTGACGGGTGCACCCGAACTTCCGTCGCGGGCGCGGTAGTTTCCGAGGTGACAGACTGGACCGGACTCGTCGGGCGTGCGGCCGATGGTGTGCATGACACGGATTCGTCCCGCGATGCGACTTGAACCTCCGGACGAGGGTTTATATACCAATCCGCGGCCAGACGGGGTATGTTCGATACGTTTCGGTCAGACACGCGCGCCATCGAAGGTCTCCCAGTCAGACTCGTCGTCGCCCTCGTCGTCGGCGTCGCCAGTATGAGCGTCATGCTCAACATGCTCTCCGGCGTGCAGGGACTCGCCACCTCAGAACTCGACGTGAAACCATCACCGGACGTAGTCGGCCCCGGTGCGCAGGACCTCGACTTCACCGTCGTTGACCACAAAGGGAACCCCGTCGAGGGCGCGACGGTTATCGTGAAATCGGGGACAGCAGACGTCGAAACGGTCGAAGCGGAGAAGACGGGCGGCGACGGGGCGGTGAGTATAAACGTCGATGTTGACCTCGGCGCGAACCGCGAGGACGGGACGCTCGTCGTGGACGTGAAGCCACCCGCGGGGAGTTCGTTCGTCGACCGTCGCGAAAATACGAATATTCTGGTCGTTCGGGGCAAGTGAGGGCCGCGTGAGTCGCGGTCGACCTTATCGCTCGGGGTGCGTCGCCGAGTCGAAGCCGCCGCGAACGAGCGGTTTTGCGATGTGACGGCGCGCACACGGCGGCACCTCGTACCAGCCGATTTCGAGGTCCCGCTCAACCGGGCGCTCGACTTTTCCGGGGGCGTCAGTCCCGCAGTCACGACACCGGTAACCCTGATTTCGACCGGCGCTCTTCATCGTCCGCTCGCAGTCGGGACAGGTAGGTGTCGTCGGTTCCGTCTGTACGAGGTCTCGAACCGCGAACTTCTCCAGTTTGAGCGTTTCGTCAGCCACCTCGCCGCACACGGTAAGGTCGTCGCCGACGCGGAGCGCCCGAACCCGGTTTCGGAATCGCTTCGTCGGTTCGAAGGCGGCCATCGTGACCGTTGCATCACCGTCCGAGAGGTCGAAAAAGACGTGTCCACCGGTTCGCGTCTCGGGTTCCGAGGCGACAGTGCCGGAAACGCAGTACGCGCGGCCGTCCTGAAGGTCGGAGAGTGTCCCGTCTCGGAGGTGCGCGTCGGTCCCCTGATTCGTGAGGAACGTCGCGGAGCGGTCGACCGGTTCGGAGTCGATAGCCCCGGCAACTTCACGGACGACGTCAGGGTCGTCGCCGCGAATGCCGTAGAGAATCGGCCCGGGCGCATTGGGAACGCAGACGGCCTCGCCTTCCTCGTGGTCGACGGTGTCCCACGCGTCGGGGTAGCCGGCATCCGCGGCCTCGAAGACGGAATCGTAGTCCACGTCGCGCGGCGTCCCGCACCGGTGGAACTCGCGATAGGAGATGTGTTCGTAGGTCCACTCGTCGAAGGCGGCCCACGCACCCACGGCGGCGAGCGCGCCGATTTGTCCCCGGCCGCCGTGCCATCCCTCGGACAAGAATCCCGAGTCGGCGGCGAGTTCGACGGCGTCGTCGAGGTCGTGGAAGTCGCGGATAGCATCTCGGGCGAAATCGGCGACAGCAGACGAGATGGTGTCAGGTGCACCCGGCGCGACGACGAGTCCCGGACTGGTTCGCTCGTCGTCGACGACGGCCCAACGGTCGAGTTCGGCGCACGCGAGGTCGAACGCGGTCCCGGCAGGCAGGTCGGTGTGAATCGCTAACGCCGCGTTCCCGCGTGTCTTGTGCTCGACTGCCGGATTCAACCGAATGAGCAGTTGGCGCTCGACGGTGCCGCCGTGGTCCGCAATCGCCTCGGCGACGAGTGTCGCGAGATAGGTTGTACACATCCCGAGCGTCCGGGAGTCGGTGTCGTCGAGGCCGATGACGGTCATCAGCGGAGATTACCGAAGAGTAAAGTAACGCCTTTCGGGTCGTCAGAGACTATATAAATACGGATTAAAGAAGGGAGAAATGTCGGCGAGGGCGTCGGTATCCGGGGAAAACGCTTTATGGTCCGAATCACTTATTGCCCCCTATGTCCCGGTCAGCGCTGGTTGGTAATGTCGCCGCGATGCTCCAAGACGCGGGCTTCGTCGTGAGCGACCGCATCGCCATCCGGCCGAAGAGCTTCGACCTCGCCGCACGCAGAGGTGAGGACCTGTTGCTCCTCAAGATACTGGGGAACATCGACGCATTCGACGGACTCACCGGTTCGGAGATGCGACGGTTAGGGTCGTATCTCGACGCAACGCCGCTCGTTATCGGACTTCGAACCCGAGATGAAGACCTCAAACCCGGCGTCGTCTACTTCCGTCACGGTGTGCCTGTGTTCAACCCGGATACCGCGATGGACATGTTCGTCGAAGGTGTTCCACCACTCATCTACGCCGCCCCCGGCGGCCTGTACGTGAGCCTCGACGGCGACATCCTCGCCGAAGAACGGAAGGAACGCGGCTGGAGTCTCGGCCAACTTGCAACCGAACTCGGCGTCTCGCGGCGCACCGTCTCGAAGTACGAAAACGGCATGAACGCGAGTATCGAGGTCGCAATTCACCTCGAAGAGCTGTTCGACCGGCCCTTCTCGAACCCGGTCGACGTACTCGAAGGTGCAGAGGACGTTCGGGACGCCGAGCCGACCCCCGAGGACCCGGACGTCGACCCCGACGACGAACACGTTCTGTCGGTGCTCACGGAAGCGGGCTTCACCGTCCACCCGACGTCTCGCGCGCCGTTCAAGGCCGTAAGCGAAGACGCCGGACGTCGAAAGAAGGCGAACGTCCTTACGGGCCACTCGTCGTTCACCCGGAGCGCCGAAAAGCGCGCCCAAATCATGTCCTCGCTCGGCAAGATTACGCAGACTCGCTCCGTGTACTTCGTCGAGGAGAGACAGAAACGCGAGTCGGTCGACGGGACCGGCATCGTCAGTTGCGAGGAACTCGCCGCCATCGACGACCCGGACAAGATTCGCGACCTGATTCGCGAGCGGACGCGCGACCCCGCCGAAATCTAACGGGTGGTCGGAGATGCCGCTATTGGCATCGCAATATATCAGCAAAAGGAGAGACGCGGCAAATAGCTAGACCGCGCCCGAGAAGAGTTACGCCGCCGAGCCGTAGGTTTCTTCGAGGTATTCGACGATGTCGCTGCTCTCGGGCATCCCTTCGACGCCGTGTGCCTCGTCGACGAGGACGGGAACGCCAGTCTGGCCGCTAATCTCTTCGACTTCGGTTCGTTCGGGGTGTGCACGGGGAACCATCCGCGATTCGTACTCCAAATCCAGTTCGGCGAGCTTGTTCTTCACTTTAACACAGAACGGACAGCCCTCTAGTTCGTAGAGGATGAGATCAGACATCGGTCCGTGGTATGGATGCACGGATAATGAGTGCCGTGGTCTTGTGCGTTGTCAGTACACTGCTCCGAAAGGCCAGTCGAACCGGGGAATGCCCATCGTCACTCAGGGAGGACGCGCTGGAGCGTGTCGAGAATTCGGTGCCGCGCCATGAAGAGTTCACCGCCAGTAGCCACGAGACCGACGCCGACGGCGCAGATGGCCCAAAAGAGGTCCCACGGCGACATCCAGACCGGACGGAGCCACGGCAAGAAGTGTGCCAGTCGAGTCGAAAGTCCGTTCATCGGCCCTTCGAGTGGCGTTTCCGCGAAGGTCGACTGCACCTGTTTGACGAAGCCAATACTCTCGTTTCCGCCCGCAGTGATGTTGGCACTGCCGGTGATGGGATAGCTACCGCTCGCGTTCATGTCACGAATCGTCGGACCCGTCGACTCGTCTTCGTAGGCGACGCGTTCGGCGTCGTACGGACCCCACGTGGCGTAATACTCCCAGACGACCTCGCCGGTCGGCGTAATCTCCATTACGCGATGGTTGAGCGTGTCGACGACGAGGGTATTCCCGTTGGGGAGTCGGTCGGCATCGCGTGGCCAGTTGAGGGTGTTCGACCCGACTGACCACGTCCGGACCCACTCGCCGTCTTCCTTTGCGTACTCGACGACGCGGTTGTTTCCACTGTCGGCGACGAGCATCGTGGGCGTCCCGTTCTCGCTCGTCAGCCAATCGGGGTTGTGCTGTTCGTTCAGGATGTCGTGGGCGTTGTCACGGCCGAGCCGGTCGACGATTTCTTTCGACTCCATGTCGATGATGACCGCCTGGTCGAAGTTTCGTGGCGAAAGCAAGAGTCGACCGTCGCCGATGTAGTCGACGTCGTTGACGTGACTCCAGTCGGCGTTGTGTCCGCCGTCGGTGTTTTCGGGGTAGTGGTTCTTGAAGTACCACTCCCACGTTATCTCGCCGGTCGAGCGGTTGTAGACCACGATTCGGTCCTCGCTACTGCCGGCAGAAGCGTTCCACTCGCGCATGTTGGCGATGAGGAGTTTGTCGTCGCCGAAGGCGTCCACGTCGTGGGTGTCCTCCATGTCGAATCGTTTCTCCCAGACGCGCTCGCGGGTGTCGGGGTCCAGTTCGAAGATGAGGGTTTCACCGCTCCGAGGCGACGAAATGAGGAGGTTTCCGTTCGGAAGTGGGTCGGCATCGAAGAACCACGCATTACCGCCGACCGAGTCGCGGTATTGCCACTGGAGGTCACCGCGTCCGTCGATAGAGACAACACGGGCGGGTTTCTTCGGGTTCGTGTTTCCGCGGAAGGTGTATCCCTGCACACTCACCACGGTAGACCCATTGGCGGGACTGGTGATAGTCCCCGGTTCGAGACTCGTCTGCTCTGACGGGTCGTACGTTAGCGCAGAGACCGCAGAAGGCGTAAGGAGGCCGATAATGAGGAGAAGAACGACCCCACGTACGGCGAGTCGCTCGTTGGGAATATTCATGCACTCGAATACTGAAGCGTACCCGTTCAATATTTTGTGTATCTCTCCGGAGAGAGCGAAATGCAGAAATCCCCCGGAAAGAGCGAAATGCAGAAATCCCCCGGAAAGAGCAAAAAGCAGAAATCCGAGGAGGGGTCGTCGGCGCGTGGTCAGACCTGTGCCTGAAGCATCCCGGAGGTACGGACGACGAAGTAGATGAAGAAGGCGACGGCGAGGGCCCACTGGCCTGCACTGATGTCGTCGTATTCACCGGCAGCGAGCTTCACGAGAGGGTACGAGATAATGCCCGACGCGATGCCGTAGGCGATAGAGTAGGTAAACGGCATGATAAGGATGGTCATACCGGCCGGGATGGTGTGAGTGATGTCGTCCCACGCGATGTCGACGACGTTGCGGAGCATCACGACGCCGATGACGACGAGCGCGATGTGCGAGGCGTACAGCGGAATCGCCGTTGCGAGGGGGACGAGCGCGAGCGAGGCGAGGAAGAGACCGGCGGTCACGAGCGCAGTCAAACCCGTGCGACCGCCTTCTTCGACACCCGATGCGGACTCGATGTACGTCGTGACCGTCGACGTGCCAAGCGCCGCACCCGCGGTGGTACCGACTGCGTCGGCCATAAGCGGCTTGTCGATGTCGGGGAGGTCGCCGTTATCGTCGAGGAAGCCCGCAACCTGTCCGACGCCGACGAGCGTGCCGGCGGTGTCGAAGAAGTCCACGAAGAAGAACGTGAAGACGATGAGGGCGAAACTGAACGCCTCAACGTTTCCGAAGCCCGAGATGAACGAGCCAGCAAGCGGTGTGATGTTGTAGGTTACGACTGACCCAGAACCGGGGACGACGAGGTCGAACGTTCCAATGACCGGGAGTGTAACGGCCGTAGTTCCCGCCGCGACGACGAGACCGGCGTCGAGACCGACGAGACCGAGCTGCGTCACTGCCCATCCGAGTACCGTCGTCAGAGCGATACCGAGCAGGATTGAACCCGGAACGTCCGCGGCGTAGAGGACGAACGTCATGAAGAGACCGACCACAGAGACGATAGCGACTGGATTCGACGCGAGACTACCGAGCGTGACGAGCGTTGCGGTATCGTCCACGACGATACCCATCGCCTGCAAGCCGATGATGGCTAAGAAGAGCCCGATACCAGTCCCGACGGCCATCTTGACCGGGTGCGGGAATATCTTGATGATGGCCTCACGCGCCCCGACGGCGGTGAGCACGATAAAGAGCAGCCCTTCCACGAACACGGCGGCGAGGGCCGTCTGCCACGAGATACCGAGCGCTCCGACGACCGTGAACGCGAAAAAGGCGTTCAGACCGAGACCGGGTGCTTGCGCGAACGGACGGTTCGCGTAGAACGCCATCGTGAGTGTCGCAATCGCGGCCGCGAGGATGGTCACGACGACGAGCATCGACTCGACTTGTCCCGGAGTGTAGCCGTCGATGATGATACCCGGCTTCGCGCCCGGGATACCCGTCATGATGTCCGGGTTGACCACGACAATGTAAGACATGGTCAAGAATGTCGTGATACCCGCGAGAATTTCGGCCTTGACCGTAGACCCGTGTTTATGCACGTCGAAGTAGTTTGCGAGGGTTTCAGATAGCCCCATGATGCACGACTAAGCATACCCAGTATTGCACACATAAGCATTACCATCCAGCCGGTGGAAATATACACAAACATGCATTGATAAGAGGCTTCGATAGAATCTACCCACACATAGGTGACTATTTTTGGACCACAATTAGCAGAAACAGCGGCTGTAGTGTCACCTAGCAATTACGAGAACACATCGAGAAGTTGGTGGAGTCGCCGATGAGCGCAACCGGGCGTCAGTAGCCGAGACGGGAGCCGTCGGAACTGGCATCACTGACGCGCGTGCCCACTGCAATCTCCAAGCCAAATCGTAACCCGTCGGGTCGATGCAAAGCGGAAGCAAAAGGATTCTGAAATCCCGTTCCTCACGTCCGAGAAAGCGCCGTTATTCGAAGATGCTGAGTGCGCCGACCGGTGCCTCGGTGAGTTCGCGGGCGCGGTTCGTTCCCTCGTCGCCGACGGCGATGAGCGCAAAGACGCCGGCGATGTTCGCGTCAGCCTGCAGAGCGATATCCAAGAGGAGTTCCTGTGTCTCGCCGGAGCGGATGAGGTCGTCGACGACGAGCACTCGCTCGCCGGCGTCGATGGCGCTCGCAGGGAGATAGTAGGTCAATTCGATACCGGAGGCGAGTCGCTGACGCGACTCGATGAAGTCCTCGACGGCGGTCTCTTTCGACTTCTTCGCGTACGCGAGGCGCGCGCCGAAGTAGCTCGCCATCGCGGCACCGAGGGTGATACCGTCGGTCGCCGCGGTCAAAATCACGTCCGGCCGTTCGAAGTTCAGCGTATTCGCTGCGACGGGCGCAACGAGGTCGAGGAACGACTGGTCGAAGACGACGCCGGAATTGTCGACGTAACCCTCGTCATCGAAGCGGACACGGGCTTCAAGTTCGTCAGCGAGTGCGTTTCGTCCGACACCTTCGACGACCTCGCGAGCGCGTTCGACACCGGGCAGGACGTGCCCGTTGACGTAGCGGTTGAGGTCGCCGGCCGGCAGCCCCGTGAGTTCGGCCAGTTCGTCGTACGTCCGGGTCTCTTTGAGCATCCGGAGTACGGAAACGGCCTGCAACTGGAGTGCGGCCTTCTCTGCTCTGTTCATGCCTTCGCCTTCGAGCTTGCACAAAAATGAATACTTCGATTGCAGATTGCACGCGAATTAGTCACAAGCGTGTATTAGTTGTCGGCGTCGGCGAGCAAGTCTTCGGCAGTAAGAAGCGACTGCAGTTCGATGTCGTGTTCGGCCAATAGTTCGTCTGCGCCCTCTTGACGGTCGACAACGACGATGACGCGGTCGACGACCGCGCCCGCATCGCGGAGCGCCTCGACGGCGTCGACTGCGCTCTGGCCCGTCGTTGCGATATCTTCGAGGACGACGACTTCTTCGCCGTCTTCGAGCGCGCCTTCGATTCGCTTCGCCGTGCCGTACTCTTTGGCCTTCTTCCGAGCGATGACGTAGGGTTTCTCCGTTTCGACGGCCGTCGCGGCCACAAGCGGAACGGCTCCGAGTGCGACGCCGGCGAGTTTCTCGTCGCCTTCGACGAGTTCCGCGAACGCCTCGGCGATGAGTTTCAGACACCGCGGGTCGGTTTCGAAGAGGTACTTGTCGACGTAGTAGTTGCTCGTGCCGCCGTGGGAGAGTTCGAACTCGCCGAACTGAACCGCGTCGGCGTCACGAAGCGCCTCGATGAGTTCTGTGTTCGCCATCTTGTTTCAACAGGAACGAGCAGGGCGCTTAAGCGGGTTGGTTCGGGGCGAAGTAGGGCAAGGCGGAGCGAAGTAGGGCAAGGCGGAGCGAAGTAGGGCAAGGCGGAGCGAAGTAGGGCGAGGCGGGGCGAAGCAGGGTGAAGCGGGGCGAAGCAGGGTGAAGCGGAGGCGGTAGAGTTCGTCCAACGCTGTACCGCGAGTGAGGTCGAAGACGACTCCGACGCAGAAAAGTGGATTACCAGGGCTCGTTCTTGAATCCAAGCAGATACGCGGCGACGTTGGTGACGACGTGCAAGACGGGCGTCATGACGAGAACGACGGCGAGCACGGGGAGTGTGAACGTCGCCGTGAACCACCCGGGCGCGGTGATGTACGCGAGGACGAGCGCGCCGACGACGAAGTCGAGTTGGTCGAGACCGGGGAACGCAGCACCGCGTTCACGACCCGTCCGGCGCTTCAGGAACGACGCGCCGATATCGCCGAGCATCGCACCGAGGGCGAGACCGAACCCGGCGACGACGGGGAACGTCGGGAGGTCGGTGCCGACCGCGCCCGAGACGGCCGGTTCAGCAGCGTTGAGGGCGAGCGCGAGGGCGGTTCCGGCGAGCGTCCCGGCCGCGGTTCCGCGCCACGTCTTTCCGTCTCCGAGGACGCGACTGCCGCCCCACGTTCGACCACCATCGATGGGACGACCCCCACCGGCGAGGACGGCGGCGTTGTTCGGCACATACGCGGGCAACATCGCCCAGAAGGCAGTAACGACGAGAGAGACGACCATGCGAGTTCGTCCGTGGGGGGGAATGTAAGTTCCGACGATTCGTCGCGGGGAGAGGCGACGACGTCACCCGATTACGGTTCGTCAGGGATGATAACTCTGAATACCGGACGGTCGTAATCTTTTATCATGATTCCGCCCATCGCGAGCAAGTTCGTCGCGGGAGAATCCGCGGCAGGGGCACTCGACCACGCCCGACAGATGAACGAAGACGGCGTGGCAGTTATTCTGAACCTCCTCGGCGAGCACTACCACGAGCGCGGTCCGGCCGATGAAGACGCCGACGCGTACATCCAACTGGTCGAAGATATCGCGTCGTCGGACCTCGACGCCTGCGTCTCGGTGAAGCCCTCGCAAATCGGACTCGACGTGGGTGACGACGTATTCGTCGAAAACTACCGACGCATCGCTGCGGCGGCCGACGACCACGGCGTCTTCCTGTGGTGCGACATGGAGGACCACGAGACGACCGACGTGACGCTCGACGCTTTCGAGGAACTCGCCCGCGAGTTCGGCGGCGGCATGGGACTGTGTGTGCAGGCGAACCTGAAGCGCACGCCCGATGACTTAGAGCGACTCGCCGACGTGCCGGGGAAGATTCGCCTCGTCAAGGGCGCGTACGACGAACCGGCATCCATCGCGCACAAGAAGAAGTCGAAGATCGACGAAGTGTACAAGGAACTGCTGGCGTACCTCTTTCGAGAGTACGAGGGCGGTATCGCCGTCGGGAGTCACGACCCAGAGATGATTGACTACGCGCGCGAACTCAGCGCGGAGTACGACCGCGACTACGAGATTCAGATGCTCATGGGCGTGCGTGAGGACGCCCAGCGCGAGCTTGCTGCTGAGGGCATCGAAGTGTGGCAGTACGCGCCGTACGGCGGCAAGTGGTTCTCGTACTTCTACCGCCGCGTCCGCGAGCGCAAGGAGAACGCGCTATTCGCGCTTCGTGCGGTCGTCGGTATCTAGGACAACTGTTCGACGGCATCGGTTTTGGACTGTGTCGTCACGACCCGTACTAGAAATCCCCTTATGCCCGCGGGTTCACGTACCGAATATCAATGTCCTCGTGGAGACGCGACTTCGCCAGCGGTCTCGTGGTCCTCGTACCGCTCATCGTTATTATCTATATATTTACAATATTTTACAATAGCATTATCAAAATTCCCTTCGTATCTACACTCCTCACAGGAGGGTCGGACCCAACCACTGAATCGGAGGTGTTCGGCTTCTTCGTTGCCATCATTATCTTCGTGTTGCTCGTCCTCTCGGTGGGCTACCTCATGCGGACGACTGTCGGGCGGGTGCTCGAATCGGGTATCGACGCGGCGATGAACAAGGTCCCGCTCGTTCGCATCGTCTACAACGCTTCTAAACTCGCAGTCGAAACGGCACTTACAGGCACCGAAGACCTCCAGAAACCCGTCCGTCTCGAAACGTGGCCGGGGATTCGGATGACTGCGTTCAAAACCGGCAAGAAGACCGCTGACGGCAGGGAAATCGTCTTCATGCCGACCGCGCCGAACATCACCACCGGCTTCGTGATGGAGGTCGACCCCGACGATATCGAAGAGACGGGCGAGAAAGTCGAAGAAGCCCTCACGCGCGTCCTTTCGGCTGGGTTCGCCGAACAGGACCACATCGACGAGTTCAACATCGAAGTCACGGAGGAGTCGACGGACGGCCAAGTTACGAACGAATAAGGCGCGGGCACTCGCCAGCGTCGTTTCTCGTCGCTGTCGTCGTTGAACCGCCGCAAAAAATCGCTGTGCTACCGCGTTACTGCTCTTCGACGTAGGTGAACCACTCTTCGTGGTCGTCGGTCTTGCGCTCGACGAGGTCGAAGAAGGCGGTCTGGAGTTCTTCGGTGACCGGGCCGCGCGTGCCCTCGCCGATGACGACGTTGTCGACCTTGCGGATGGGCGTCACTTCGGCGGCGCTGCCGGTGAAGAACAGTTCGTCGGCGGTGTGGAGTTCGCCGCGGCTGATGACGGCGCTGTCGTCGACTTCGTAGCCGTGCTCGCGGGCGAGCGTGATGACGGTGTCGCGGGTAATACCGTCGAGAATACTCTGCGAGAGTCCGGGGGTATAGATTTTCCCGTCGCGAACCATGAAGATGTTCTCGCCGGGTCCTTCTGCGACGTTCCCCTCCTTGTTCAGGACGATTGCTTCGACGTAGCCGTTTCGACGTGCCTCCTCACCGGCGAGAAGAGAGTTCACGTACAGACCGGTCGTCTTCGCGTTCGTCGGAATCTGGCTCGATGCGTGCTTACGCCACGACGAGACCATCACGTCGACGCCGTTTTCGAGCGCGTCCTCGCCGAGGTACGTTCCCCACGGCCACGCGGCGATGGCAACGTCGGTCGGGTTGTCCTTGGGGCTGACGCCGAGCGAGTCGTAGCCGTAGTAGGCGATGGGGCGGATGTAACAGCCGCCGAGGTCGTTCCGGCGGACGACTTCCAGTGTCGCCTCGGTGAGTTCCTCGGGCGAGTACTGGATATCCATGTCGTACGGCTTCGCGGAGTTGTAGAGCCGTTCGAGGTGTTCTTCCCAGCGGAAGATAGCCGGACCGCGGTCGGTTTCGTAGGCGCGAACGCCCTCAAAGATACCCGTACCGTAGTGGAGTCCGTGCGTGAGGACGTGAATCTGTGCGTCCTCCCAGTCCACGTATTCGCCGTTCATCCAAATCGTGGACACGTCCATATCATCGAATCCCATATACCTGCCTTCGGAGGCCCCCCTCTAAAATCATGACGAACCGGCCACAGCGGCCCCGATGATTTTGTCTGTGCAACACCACTTCCGGGGTATGGCCCTCGAATCTATCGCCGTCACGGGCGGAACTGGACAACTCGGTCCGACGGTTGTCGCTCACCTTCGGACAAACGGCTACACGGTGACGAACCTCAGTCGCCACAGCAAATCAGCCCTCGCGGACCACGACTACCGGGTGAGCGCCTTGGATTCGGGCGACCTCACGGCGACGCTCAGTGCAGTCGACGCCGATGCCATCGTCCACCTCGGGACCATTTCGACGCCCGACCACGACCCGGGTCACCGCGTGTTCGAGAGCAACGTTCAATCGACGTACGTCGTCCTCGAAGCGGCGGCCGCTCTCGACATCGACAACGTTGCCATCGCATCGAGTATGAGCGCCATCGGCGGGAGTTTCGAACCCGACCCCGCTCGAATCGACTATCTCCCGATTGACGAGGGCCACAGAGAAACGCCGTCGAACCCTTACGGACTCGGAAAGTACATCGCCGAACAGACCGCGACGGGGTTCTCGCGGCGAGACGATGCGCCAAAAACCATCGCCAGTCTTCGGTTTCCGTGGATGCCGAGCAAGGAAGAAGCGAGACAGACCTTTGCCGAGCGAGACCGGTCGCTTTCGGGACTCAAAGAGGCGGGCTTCTTCCACACCGCGCGGAATACGCTGTTTTCGTATCTCGGACGCGAGGACGCGGCGAGGCTCGTTCGGCGCGCGCTCGAAGCGAACTACGAGGGTCACGAGGAGTTCTGGGCGGCGGCAGCGGACACCTCAACGACGGTCGAGTCGGCGACGCTCGCACGTGACGTCTATCCCGACGCCGACGTTCGGGACCAACTGTCTGGACACCAATCACTCGTTTCGACGGAGAAAGCGAAGCAACTCCTCGGATGGGTACCCGAGTGGTCGTGGCGCGACGGGCAGCGTGGAGAATAAAACGCGAAGCGGGCCAGTCGACTCAGACGAGTTCGTCGAGGAGGCGGTCGCCGTCGACGAACGCGAGGTCGTGTCTGGCGGCGTAGTCGGAGGCCGCCGTCTTCGAAAGTGCCGCGCCGGACTCATCATCGAGCATCTCGCAGACGACGACAGCGGGCGGAAGGGCCGCTTCGTCGGCCAGCGCAAGGCCGAGTTCAGTGTGTCCCTGCCGGTCTTCGAGCAGGTTCGGCGCGCCGCGGAGCAGGTGGACGTGTCCGGGTGCGCGGAACTCGCCGCCGAAATCGTTGGCCCCGTAGTCGCCTGCGCGGGTCGCCTCGGCGACGGGTGCGAGTCGGGAGATGGTCATCGCCCGGTCGCGGTCGGTGATACCCGTAAACGAGTCGCGGTGGTTCACCGTGAACGAAAACGACGAACGCGAGTCGTACGCGAGGTCGTGTGCGGCGGCCGCCGGGTGGTCGAGTACGTCGTCCATGAACGGCAGCGAGAGCGTCTGGGCCACGTCGTTCGGGAGGGCGACACAGACGAGTCCGCCGGCATCGTTTCGCATCCGGGCCACATCGGCGGGGCGAACCGCACCTGCCGGATAGACGATGTCCGTTTCTCCTTCGCGGTCGTCGAAGTCGTGGATGAGCACCGGGTCGCCCGCGCGGAACGCGTCGAGGACGCGCGAAACGGCATCGAGGTCGGTCTCGGCGGGGCGACTCATTCGAAATCAGCCTCCTCGACGCGGACCGTAATCGTGTCGCCGTCGGACAGGTCGAGTTCGTCGCGGAGTTTGTCCGGCGCGATGATTTCGAGTTGCGACTCGTCGTGGTGGGTCCGTTCGGGAACGATGATGTGGACGGGGTCGTACGACTCGTCACCGACTTCGATAACGGCCGCGTAGCAGGTGGCCGGGCCGAATGTCCGCTCGTCGTCCTCCCACCCGTCGATTGGGACTGCGTCGAGTGCGGACATCCCCGCGCGAGTGCGGATGGCGTCATCGTCGAGGCGGACGTTCAACGTACCCGGGAACGGTTCGTAGCCCAGTCGCTCGGTGAACTGCTCCATGTAGCCCGGAAGCGAGATGTAATGGCGACCCTCACCCATCCCGCCGGTCACCTCGCCTTCGAGGACGACCACTGACGGCGTCTCGAAGATACGACGGTAGTCCGCGTATTCGTGACGGAGCGCCGACTCACCGGAGTCAGTGATGGTTATCCACTGGCCGTCCGCGACAACTTCGCGGTCGATGAAATCGGCCTCTTCGAGGCGCTGGAGACGGCGTGACGCCGTCTGGTTGGAGACATCCAGCCGGTTTGCAAGCCCTGAACAGGAAACTTTGACCGGACCGGAGCGGCCGCCGTCGAGCGCAACGAGTTTGAGCGTGGCCAACTCATCGAACCCGACCGTCGCGGCGACTGCCGATTCTGACATATCACACGATTCGAACGCTCATCCCATAAGCGTATCGTAACTGAGATGTATCTCAAAAATGTGATGGAGTGTGGAGTAACCGGCTGAACTGCGTACCCATTCCTTTCAATCGATTACGGGTAAGTCCGTCGGTCAGTCTATCGGTTCAAGAAACGCGGAAGTGGAGGTGGGCTGGATACCCGCTGGCTGTTCTGGAGAGACCAGTGGGACGAAGGAACGGTGGGTGGTGGAGGGTGGGTGTGGGCTGGTGAATGGTGGATGTGGGCTGGTAGATGGTGGGTGTGAGTTGGTGGATGTGGGAGAGTTGGTTGATGGATGGTGGGTGTGGGTTGGTGGATGGTGGGTATGGGAGAGTTGGTTGGTGGGTGTGGGGGAGTCGGCTAGGGGGTAGTTGGTGGGTACGAGGGGTTGGTTCGGGTTTGACGCGATGGGGGGGACAGTTCAGAGCGACGATGCTCTCCGTTCTGCGCTCACTTGTGAGATGCCCGCATTCGCCGAACAACTGGGACACGCGTAGACGCGCCCTTCGTGGTCGCCGAAGACGCGGACGAAATCACTCGACACGAACGCATCGCAGTGGTTGCAGTGACTCATGGGTGTGGGGTGAGGGCAGGTCGTCCTGCCTCGATTTGAATGTAGTTCGATTACAATATATGGATACTACCTAACTAGTAAGGACTAGGCCGAAACAGAGGTTTTCGGTTCGGAGGAGGTCAAGAGGAGAGGTTTGGCGGCAGGTAGCAGTGAGCGTAAATCCGACCCGAACGCAAATACGGCCACGTTTGCCCGGACGGTTCGGAAAGGCCTTTAGCCGCCTGCCGAGAAACCGCGTACATGTTCAGACAGTTCCGCAAGGAGGTCGAGACGGCGCTTTCTGCGGCGCTCTCGTCGCTCGACCTCCCCACCGACGACCTCGGGGTCGAGGAACCGCCGGAGGACGTCCCAGCAACGCTCGCCTCCAGCGTCGCCTTCCGACTGGCTGGTGTCGTCGGCGCCGCGCCGCCGAAGATTGCAATCGACATCGCCGAAGAAGTCTCCGTCGAGGGCTACGATTACCTCGGCAAAGTCGACACGCAAGGCCCGTACGTCAACTTCCACGTGACCGACGCGTACTACGACGATACGCTCGACGCCGCGGCGGACGACACCGAGTACGGCCGTCTCCCGTCGACCGGCGACAGCGTCGTCGTCGAGCACACGAGTGCGAACCCAACCGGCCCGGTCCACGTCGGGCGCGCCCGCAACCCCATCGTCGGCGACGCCGTCGCCAACCTGCTCGACTTCGCCGGCAACGACGTGGAGCGGCACTACTACGTGAACGACGCCGGTCGCCAGATGGCCGTCTTCACGTGGGCCTACGAGACGTTCGACGAGGAAGACCTCGACAGCGAACCCGAGCGCGACCGCATCGAGTACGACCTCGTTCGCTACTACCGCAAGGGGAATGCTTTCCTCGAAGAGGCAGACCCCGAGGAGGTCGAGGCCGCCGAAGCCGAAATCACCGAGATTCTACAGGGCATCGAGGAGGGCGACGAAGAGACCTACGCCCGCGTCGAGACCGTCGTCGACCAAGTGCTCGGCGGGATGCGCGAGTGTCTCGAACGTCTCCCCGCGGAGTTCGACGAGTTCGTCAAGGAGACGCGCTTTATGTTCGACGGGAGCACTCGCGACCTCGCAGACCGCCTCAAAGAGACCGAGCACGCGGTCTACGAGGAAGACGCGTGGCAACTCGAACTCGACGAATACGACATCGAGAAGAACCTCGTGTTCCTTCGCTCGGACGGCACGTCGCTGTACACGACGCGCGACCTTGCCCACCACGAGTGGAAGTTCGAGAACTACGACCGCGCCGTGACCGTCCTCGGCGAAGACCACAAACTGCAGGCTGGCCAACTTCGGGCCGCGCTCGACATCCTCGGCAACGACGTGGACAAGCTCGAAAACGTCATCTTCTCGTGGGTCAACCTTCCCGGCGGCCTCGGGATGTCCACCCGCAGGGGGACCGGCGTTATGCTCGACGACCTGCTCGACGAGGCCATCTCGCGTGCCCGCGACGAAGTCGAAAAACGCCTCGAAGGCCGCACCCGCGACGACGACCTCGACGAGGAAGACATCGACCGCATCGCCCGGCAGGTCGGTATCGGGGCGGTTCGCTACGATATCGTCTCGAAACAGCCGACGAAGGCCATCACCTTCGAGTGGGACCAGGCGCTCAACTTCGAGGCCCAGTCCGCTCCGTACATCCAGTACGTCCACGCCCGCTGCTGCGGTATCGTCGACGAGGCAACCGCCGCCGGTATCGACGCCAGTGAGGTCGACCCCTCGGTCCTCACGACCGAGGCCGAGCGCGACCTGCTCCGTACGATTGCGCGGTTCCCCGCGGTTATCGAGGCAGCGGCTGACGACCTCGAACCGCACACGATTGCGACGTTCGCCCGCGAACTCGCGGAAGTGTTCAACACCTTCTACCGCGAGTGTCCCGTGCTCGACGCCGACGAAGAAGTCGGTGCCGCGCGACTCGCACTCGTCGAAGCCTCACGGAACGCAGTGGCGAATGCGCTCGCTATCATCGGGGTAGAAGCGCCCGAGTCGATGTGACCACGGGCTGAATCGTTTTTCTCGGCAGTTGTTTTTGCTGCGTTAGAACAGGAGTGGGAGCACGGCCGTACCGGAGATAATCGACCCGCCGAGAGAGAAAACTGCTGCGGCACCGCCGCCGAGCGCAAGGACTAGGAACAGCACTATCCACCAGAAGGGGACGGACTCAGATTCTGCCATAGGGGGCTTTCCGCAGACGCGAGTAAAAGGCCTTCCCGTTTAGCCGAGGAAGCGACTGAAGAATCCCTTCTTCTTGTCGTCGTGTTCGTCGTCATCGAACGACTCGACTTCCTCGACGAGTGACGTGGTGTAAACGCCCTCTTCCTTGCTGTTCTCATCGGGGGTGTCTTCGGCTGCTGCGTCTTCGGCGGACGCGTCTGCCTCAGTGGTCGGTTCGGCTTCGGCGACGAGCGGGTCGTCCTCGGATTCCGGTGCTTCGGTGACGACGGAGGACGAATCGTCGGTATCGGAGTCGAAGGGGACGGAATCGGTAGAGTCGGGTGAGCCAACAGTAGCGGGTGAATCCGAATCGACGGGGCCGGTGGAGTCCGCGGGAGCGGATTCGGAGGGGTCGACGACTGCGTCACCTGCCAGTGGGTCAGTCCCCTGCGTTTCGGGTTCAGTATCAGAGAACGTGGATTCGTCGGCGGTTGGGGAGTCCTCGACGCTCTCGTCGAGGTCCGCAGCGAGTGGGTCGTCGCTGCCGCCGATGGCATGGTCGGTGCCGAGTTCCGTAGCACTGTCATCGACATCCGCTGCCAAGGGGTCGTCGTCAACACCGCCAGCGGGTGAGTCGTCGGCAGCGTCGGAGGCTAACGGGTCGGCAGCATCGGTAGCGTCGTCGGCTAACGGGTCGGCGGTATTGTCAGCTACCGAGTCGGTAGTGTTAGCTTCTGGATTGGTGGTATTAGCTACCGGGCCAGTGGAGCTAGCCACCGGTGGTTCGTCGTCGTCCGAGACCGTGTCCTGTTCGTGAGACGGCGACTCGGCCGGGTCGTCCGGAGCACCTCCAGAGAACGGAATTGAGGCGGCGAAGTCGTCGTCATCGGTATCGGACTCGTCTTTGAGACCGGCTTCCGCATCAGTAGTCGAAGTGGACGACTGGGGTGGTTGTGTCGTGGTCGCCTCCGAATCCGTCGTCGATTCGAGGGGTGGTTCAGAAGTTTCTGATTCGGAGTCTACGTTAGTGTCTGCGTCAAATACCGGATTGGAGTCTATGGCCTCGGTCGTTGGTTCCGGTTCAGGTTCCGGCTCCGAAACCGTTGGTTCAGCCGGTGGTTTCGACTCGGATACTGACGTTGGCTCCGGTTCTGGCTCGGAGGCTATCGATTCGGTCACTGGCTCGGGGTCGGATTCGGGTTCGGGTTCCGACTTCAGTTCTGTCTCTGATTCGTGTTCCGGCTCTGGCTCGGGTTCCGGTTTCGACTCCCGCTCGAACTCCGATTCCGGTTCTGAACCGGATTCCGCATCCGTCTGGACGACGGACACATTTTCCGCCGTATCGGCGGTGGCGTCAGTTTTGGACGCAGAAACGGGTGCATCCGATGGTTCTGCTTCGGAATCAGTTGTATCCACAGACGAATCCGGAATCGGGACCGGCTTGCCCGTGAGTGCTTCCGCAAGTGCCCGGTAGCCCGCGGCGGCGATGCTGTCGGGCGAGCGGGCGACGACCGGAACCTGGGTGCTGAGTGCCTCGCGGATGGACGGGTCCTCCGGTACGACCGCGATGACACCAGCGTCGAGGGTCGAAGCGACAACCTCGGCGTTCGGATTCGACTGGTCGACTCTTGTAAGGACGACACCGACCATCTCGGCCCCGATTCGTTCGCCGAGCTGTCGGGTCTTTTCGGTGTCGCCGAGGGCCTCGCGCTCCGTCGTAGAGACCAAGACGACCTCGTCGGAGAGCTTCAGCGGGACGAACGTGTCGTCACTGAGGCCCGCGCCAGTGTCGACGATGACGATGTCGTAGCTCTCCTTGAGCGTCGAGATTATCGGGTCGAGTTCCTTCGCGTTCGCGCGGGCGAACGCTTCCAGCGCGTTCGAACCCGGCAGGACTGAAAGTCCCGCTGGACCTTCGTAGATGGCCGATTCGACCGTCGTCTCACCAGTGAGCACGTCGTGAAGCGTCGCCCCATCTGGGTCGACGCCGAGGGCACCAGCGAGATTCGGCATCCCGAGGTCACCGTCGACGACAACGACATCGTGACCAGCCATTGCGAGGGTGGTCCCGAGATTGGCCGTCGTCGTCGTCTTTCCAACCCCGCCTTTTGCGCTGGCAATTGCGTACACCCGTGCCATGATTCCAACGTCGAAGTCCACCCATGACAGCCACATAAATGTTCGCCGACCGTTCTCGGTGTTGATTCGCGGTACCGTTCCGCGTGCCCAGTCAAAGGTTACTTAGCCGCTGGCCGGACTATATTGGGTGATGAGTAGCGACGCCGAGGGGCCGAGCGACGACCGCCGAAAGTACGAATTCAAGAAGGTCATCGAGGACCTCAGAGAGTACGAAGGCTCAGGAACTCAGCTCGTCACGATCTATATCCCCGAAGACAAGCAGATATCTGACGTTGTAGAGCACGTCATCACAGAGCACAGCGAAGCGTCTAACATCAAATCGAAGCAGACGCGGACGAACGTCCAAGACGCACTCACGAGTATCAAAGACCGCCTCCGCTACTACGACACCTTCCCACCCGAACGCGGTATCGTCATGTTCTCCGGTGCGGTCAACTCCGGCGGCGGCCAGACCGATATGGTCACGAAGGTACTCGAAAGCCCGCCAGAGCCGATTCAGTCGTTCCGGTACCACTGCGACTCGAACTTCCTCACCGGACCGCTCGAAGACATGCTCATGGACAAGGGCCTGTTCGGTCTCGTCGTCCTCGACCGCCGCGAGGCCAACGTCGGGTGGCTGAAAGGCAAGCGCGTCGAACCGGTCAAGAGCGCTTCGTCGCTCGTCCCCGGAAAGCAGCGCAAAGGTGGTCAGTCCGCCCAGCGTTTCGCCCGCCTCCGCCTCGAAGCCATCGACAACTTCTATCAGGAGGTCGCCGGCATGGCGAATGACCTGTTCGTCCCAAAACGACACGATATGGACGGCATCCTCGTCGGTGGTCCCTCACCGACGAAAGACGAGTTCCTCGACGGAGATTACCTCCACCACGAACTTCAGGACCTCGTCGTCGGGAAGTTCGACGTGGCGTACACCGACGAATCCGGCCTGTACGACCTCGTCGACGCCGGCCAGGACGCGCTGGCCGACCAAGAGGTCATCAAGGACAAAAAGCAGATGGAGGAGTTCTTCGAGAAACTCCACCGCGGAAACGAGTCCACCTACGGGTTCGAGGCGACACGTAAGAACCTCGTTATGGGGTCTGTCGACCGCCTCCTCATCTCCGAGGACCTGCGGAAGGACGTCGCCATCTACGATTGTGGCGGGCAAGAAGAGTACGAACTCATCGACCACCGGCACGACACGCCCAGCCACGACTGCGAAGACGGCTCCGAAGCCGAACTGAAGGAACGCGAGGACGTTATCGAGTTCCTGATGGACCTCGCAGACCAGCGTGGCACCGAGACGAAGTTCATCAGTACGGACTTCGAGAAAGGCGAACAGCTCTACGACGCTTTCGGTGGCATCGCCGGCATTCTCCGGTACTCCACCGGCGTCTAATCGACTCCTCCTCGGCGTCTTCGCGCACGCGAGCGCGAGAAGATAAGTATCGAACGCCGACCTGATATCGACCGCCGACACGACCGCCGAGTTACAACTCGACTCAGGCTGTAACGGCCGTCCCGCGCGCACCGTCAGCCTCAGAGAAACGAATCTAACTGCTCCTGTCGACGGGCTACGTCGAAGTGTGGGTCAGTCGCCTCCTGTTGGAGTCGATTGAGCGTGAGTTGCACATCGACACCCTTGCGTTCGGCGTACTCGAGACAGTCTACGATTGCGGAGCGGTTGAGCGCCAGCGAATCGAGAAGGCTGACTAACACCACAACCGCGGCACCGCCCTCACCATCGGGAATAGCACCTGCAAGCGGTCCAGATATGCCTTCGGTCGGAGGGTTTTCGCTCGGCCGAACTCGGAGGCAATTACTACACAACGCAAGTGTCAGTGCCGCTTCCGGCGTATACTCTTCGAGCGGTTCGGGGACTGAGAAGACGGCCTCCTCCCCGCCACAGTCGGGACAGGACATAGCGAACACTACGCGGCACGGTGATGAAAAGTGGTCGGTGCCCCGACCGAGAGAGTGTCGTCAGATGTGAGAAGACGAAACTTAGTTCGCCGCAGCGGCTTCCGCCTCGGCCTCTTCGGCGGCCGCCCGCTCTTCTTTTTCTTCTTCTTCCTTTTTCGCCTTAATCTTCTTCAGGCGGAAGATTTCCTCGCGCTCCTGTTCTTCGAGCTTCTGCTCGATGTACTCCTGGTTCTCGTACAGTTCGGGCAGTAGCTTGAATTCGAGTGCGTTGACACGGCGCTTCGTCGTCTCGATCTCTTCGAGCATCTTCTTCATCGCCGTCTCGACCTCCGCGGCGAGGATGATGGATTCGAGGAGTTCCTCGTAGGCGTCCGCGGCCTCGTCGATGCGGGCCGAGGAGCCGAGCAGTCCGTAGCCACGCTGGTCGAGGCTCTTTTTCACGCGCGAAGACTCGATTTGCGGGACGACGACGCCCATGATGTTCTTCGACTGCGTCGTAATCTCGGGGTACTCTTTCAGTGCGGCCGCCGCACCGCGAACCGCCACGTCACCCTCCATGGCGCGGGCCATGTTGATGGTGTTCTGGGCGCGCTCGTAGTCCTGGTTGAGGTTCGCCCGCACGTCCTGTGCCTGGTCGAGAATGTCCATGAACTCCATAATGAGGCCGTCACGCTTCTGTTCGAGCGTGTCGTGGCCCCGCTCGGAGAGTTCGATGCGATCCTCAATCGCCATCAAGTTCTTGCGGGTCGGCTTGACGTCTTCGGCCATCTTTGGCGGGGGTTGTTCGCCTGGGGTGTTAATCTTTTACTGTCTAGCCCGTCAGGCCGGGAGAAATTCGTCGGTCTGCGGGTGAGAAGGGACGTATCAGTGAGAGGAAACATATCAGCGACACGAAACGACGTGAATAGTGACCCGAGACTACGCAGGATGTCTCTCGAAGAATCCCGAGACGAGTTTTCGCTCGGCCGCCCGGAGGTGTTGATGGAACGTCGCACGGGAGATATCCATCGCGTCGGCGAGTTCGTCACCCGTGACGCCGTGTGGCCACTCGAAGAACCCACCCAGATACGCGAGTTGAAGCGCAGTGTGTTGTCTATCGGTGAGTTCCGCGCTGAGGCTAGCGACGAACTCTCGGGGTGTCTGTGGCGGAGCCGCGCGGTCTCTGACGGCGCGAAGTTCGACGCCGTCCGCCGCACTCTTCAGGTCGTCGAGTAACGACCGACCCACCGTCCGGTCGGGGACCACGGTGGTGAACCGACAGCCGTGTTTGTCCGCTTCGAGGTCGGTTATCCGCCCGCCTGCGTCTGCCACGAGATGCGCGAGCGACCCCGATGTGAGTGTCACATCGTACAGGCCGATATTGTCTCCGCGGGGAAGACGTGTGACCTCGGACACGCCATCTGGTTCGAAGTCCACCTCGTCGAGGTTGGTCGATGGCGGCGTCGAAACGAACAGGCTGAGTGTTCCGTCGTCGTGTGGGACGGCCCCTTCGTACTGGAGTTGACACCCGGCGGCGGCCGCAAGGCGAACCAGCGGTTGAGTCGAGTCACTCACGTTCACGTCGAGTTCGAGAACGTCGTCCGAGAGGAGCGACCGGCGACTCTCGAACGCGTCGATAGCCGCACCGACGGCTCTTCCGAGTGTTCCAAAGACAGCCGTTATCTCCTCGTTGAGAGTATCAGAGTTACTGTCCGTGTCAGTATCCGGATTCGTGTCCGCATAGACTGTCAAAACACCGTAGAGCGTCTCCCGGTGAATCAGTGGAACCGCAATGACTGATTGAAACGGGACGTGCGAATCCTCGTGCACTGGCCCATCCGGAACTGTCCCTGACTGGACAGTCCGCGTCTGGACGGCCCGTGCTGTCGGGTCAGTTGCGTCATCGCGGTCGATTTCGAGTGCTTCGATAGACGACCCGGTACTCCCCGCCCACTCACTCGGGACGATAGTCGCTGGTGAGAGGTCGCAGTCCCCAATCCACGCGCAATCGAACTGCTCGGTTTCAGCGACTCGGTCGCACACAGTGGCTTCGAGGTCTTGGCGCGTCTCCGCTCTGACGAGCGCACTCGTCACGTCTTCGAGAAGCCCTTCGATGTGGTCGACGAGCGTCTGAAGCCGTGTTCGTTCCTCTTCGACCCGTGCAGCGTACTGTTCTGCGGCCGCTTCCGCACGGACCCGCTCTGTGATGTCGGTCTGGAACCCGACGTAGTGTGTCACCGCTCCATCCGGGCCACTCAGTGGTGCGACATCGACGCGGTTCCAGAACGTTTCGCCGCTCTCGCGGTAGTTCAGAAGTTCGACGGACGCCGATTCTTCGGCTTCGATGGCCCGACGGAGTTCGGCCACTTGTTCGAGATTCGTCCTCGGTCCCTGCAGATATCGACAGTTCCGGCCCAGCGCTGCCTCGGCGCTGTAGCCAGTCAACGACTCGAATGCCTCGTTGACGTAGACGAGTGGCAGGTCCGGCAGCGAACAGTCGGCAATGGTGATGCCGACCGGAGCCTCGTCCATTGCTTGTTCTTTCAGGTCCTCAGTAATCTGCCCGGACGCTTCCGTCCCGTAGCGACGCCACGCGACGGCGCTCCGAATTCGCTCCGGAAGTCGTTCGAAGAGATTCGAGTCGACGAGCGGGACAACATCTGCGGCACCGGCGTCGTGTGCGTCCGCAGACGAGAGGTAACCATCCTCGGGAACGACTGCGACGAGTGGGGCCGCAGTCTCAGCGTGCAAATTCTCGATATCGTCGGCCCGGTCGCTCGCAACCACAACGCAGTCTATCGAGTTGCCTCGGAGTCGCCGTCGTGCCGCCTCGACCGAGGAGACGGTCTCGACGGGGAGCGGCGAGAGTACGTCTTCGAGTCGGCCTCGGTCAGCATCAACGACGACCGCAAGGACGCGAGGGAGTGGCGTCGATTCGTTCATGGACTACACACTTGCCGACTCCATAAGGAAGTTCGCGAGGAGTGCGCCGAAACGGCCAGTACACGATGCAATACGATTCGTAAAGTGCGGTCGATGCGGCACGCTGTGGGCGGAGAATAAAGAGGAAAATCGGAACCGAGTGCGAACGTGAGGGTAGCCTTCGTTAGGCTTCCGCTTCGACCGTCTCGGCGTCTTCCTGATAGTAGTCCTCGATGAGGTCCTCGTCGATACGGTTGAGTTCGGACTTCGGCAGCATCGACAGGAGTTCCCAACCGATGTCGAGCGTCTCCTCGATAGACTGGTCCGAGTCGAAGCCCTGGTTGACGAACTCGGCTTCGAAGCGCTCGGCGAAGTCGAGGTACTTGTTATCACGCTCAGAGAGCGCTTCGCGACCGACAATGTTCACGAGGTCGCGAAGGTCTTCACCCTCTGCGTACGCCGCGTACATCTGGTCGGACACGTCGGCGTGGTCCTCGCGGGTGAGGCCCTCACCGATACCGTCGTCCATAAGACGCGACAGCGACGGGAGCACGTCCACCGGGGGACGGAGACCCTGACTGTTGAGGTCACGGTCCATCACAATCTGACCCTCGGTAATGTAACCGGTCAGGTCAGGAATCGGGTGCGTGTCGTCGTCACCGGGCATGGTGAGAATCGGAATCTGCGTAACAGACCCTTCACGACCCTTGATACGACCTGCACGCTCGTAGAGCTGTGCAAGGTCGGTGTACATGTAACCGGGGTAACCACGGCGACCCGGAACCTCTTCACGGGCCGCACCGATCTCGCGGAGTGCCTCACAGTAGTTCGTCATGTCCGTGAGGATAACGAGGACGTGGTAGTCCTTCTCGAACGCGAGGTACTCGGCCGTCGTGAGGGCGAGACGCGGCGTGACCGTCCGCTCGACTGCGGGGTCGTCCGCGAGGTTCGTGAAGACGACGGAGCGCTCGAGTGCGCCCGTGCGCTCGAAGTCTTCCATGAACTCGTTCGCCTCTTCCTGCGTGATACCCATCGCGCCGAAAATCACTGCGAACTCGGAGCTTTCGCCCTCACCGCTTTCTTCCGGCACCGTCGCCTGACGTGCAATCTGCAGCGCAAGGTCGTTGTGCGGCAGACCGGACCCGGAGAAAATCGGGAGCTTCTGACCGCGAACGAGCGTGTTCATGCCGTCGATGGACGAGACACCCGTCTGAATGAACTCTTCGGGGTACTCGCGCGAGAACGGGTTAATTGCTGCGCCAACGATGTCGCGACGTTCGTCGGGGACGATTTCGGGGCCGCCGTCGATTGGCTGGCCGGACCCGTCGAGCACGCGACCGAGGAGGTCCTCGGTCACGGGCATCTTGAGGGTCTCGCCGAGGAACTTGACGGACGCGTTCCTGTCGATACCGGTCGTGCCTTCGAACACCTGAATCGCGACGATGCCCTCGCTGGATTCGAGGACCTGTCCACGCTTGGTCTCGCCTTGCGGTGTCTCGATTTCGACGATTTCGTCGTAACCAATCGCCTCGTCGACCTCGGCGAACACCAGCGGGCCGCTGATTTCGGTGATAGTCTGGTATTCCTTCATGGTCTCAGTACAGCTCGCGGAGTTGCTCTGTGATCTCTGCTTTGAGGTCCTCGATGTACGCACCCCAATCTTCCTGCACACCGATGCGGTTCAAGCGGGGAACCGCCTCGATGGCCTGAATCTCTTCGACGGGGACGCCGGCTTCGAGCGCCTTGAACGCCTCGTCGTTGAATTTGTGGATGGCGGTGAGGATACCGTACGTCTTTTCGGGTTCACAGTACGTGTCCGTCGGGTGGAACGCGTTCTGCTGGAGGTACGCCTCACGGAGGTAGCGAGCGACCTCGAGGGTCAGCTGCTGGTCCTCCGGCAGGGCGTCCTTACCGACGAGCTGAACGATTTCCTGAAGCTCGTTCTCCTCGTCGAGCACGTCGACAGCCCACTGGCGTTCGTCCGGCCAGTCGTCTTCGACGTTTTCGACGAACCACGGGTCGAGCTGCTCTTGGTAGAGCGAGTAGGACTCGTTCCAGTTAATCGCCGGGAAGTGACGACGCTCGGCGAGGTCTGCGTCGAGTGCCCAGAACGTCTTCACGATACGCAGGGTGTTCTGCGTGACCGGCTCGGAGAAGTCGCCGCCCGGCGGCGAAACTGCGCCGATAACGGAGACAGAACCTTCCTGACCGTTGACGGTCGTGAAGTATCCGGCGCGCTCGTAGAACTCGGAGAGACGCGCGGCGAGGTACGCGGGGTACCCCTCTTCACCGGGCATCTCCTCGAGACGCGAGGAAATCTCGCGCATTGCCTCTGCCCACCGGGAGGTGGAGTCGGCCATCAGCGCGACGTCGTAGCCCATGTCGCGGTAGTACTCCGCGATGGTGATTCCGGTGTAGATGCAGGATTCACGGGCTGCCACAGGCATGTTGGACGTGTTCGCGATGAGGCACGTCCGGGCCATAAGCGGGTTGCCCGTCTTCGGGTCGTCGAGTTCCGGGAAGTCCTCGATAACCTCGGTCATCTCGTTACCGCGCTCACCACAGCCGACGTAGACGACGATGTCAGCGTCGGCCCACTTGGCGAGCTGGTGCTGCGTAACCGTCTTTCCGGACCCGAACGGACCCGGAATCGCGGCCGTCCCACCCTTCGCGATGGGGAACAGACCGTCGAGGATACGCTGACCGGAGACGAGCGGTTCGCGCGGCGTCTTCTTCTCAGCCGCCGGACGCGCCTGACGCACCGGCCATTCCTGGTGCATCGTAATCTCTTCGCCGTTGTCGAGTTCGACGACCGCCTCGGTGACGGCGAACTCGCCAGCTTCGACGGCGACGACCTCGCCACCTTCGAAGTCCGGCGGGACCATGACCTTGTGTTCGATGGTCACGGTTTCGGGGACCGTACCCACAACGTCACCGGGGGCGACTTCGTCGCCTTCGGAGACGGTAGGTTCGAACTCCCACTCCTTCTCCAGGTCGATACCGGGCGCGTCGACACCGCGGTCGAGGAACGCCGAGTCCATCTTGGACTCGAGGACGTCCAGCGGACGCTGGACACCGTCGTAGATGGCGTCCATCATCCCGGGACCGAGGTCGACGGTCAGCGGTTCGCCCGTACTCTCGACGGGTTCGCCGGGACCGACACCGGAGGTCTCTTCATACACCTGAATGGTCGTGAGGTCGCCCTCAATCTCGATGACCTCGCCCATTAGCCCTTCGTCGCCGACATAGACGACGTCGTTCATACGGGCGTCGAGGCCACGGGCGGTCACGACCGGACCACTCACGCTTGCGATGACACCGTCCTCGCGAACGGAATCTTGTGTTGCCTGACTCATGTTTGGTTATTCGTCCATCAGATCGATACCGATTGCTCTCTTGATCTGGTCGCGGAGACCGCTCGCCCCACCGGAACCGCCGAGCGTCACGAGCGTTGGCTCGATGCTGCGCTCGACAGATTGGCGGGCGTTACGCGAAAGGTGGTCGAGGTCGTGTTCGTGCATCACGATGATGCCGACGTCTTCGTCCTCGAGCGTGCGTATAACGGCCTCGTCGAGTGCTTCGTCCTTTTCTTCGTCCGGGATGTTCTCGAACTTGCGGACGCCCGCAAGTCGGAATCCCGTGGTGAAGTCCGGACTGCCGATAACTGCGATTTCCTGGCTCATAGGATGACCAGCTCCTCCTCGATTGCATCGGGGTCGAGCCCTGCCTCG
This sequence comes from Haloferax mediterranei ATCC 33500, assembly GCF_000306765.2. Classification (NCBI taxonomy): domain Archaea; kingdom Methanobacteriati; phylum Methanobacteriota; class Halobacteria; order Halobacteriales; family Haloferacaceae; genus Haloferax; species Haloferax mediterranei. Next base: position 280,586 of record NC_017941.2, on the reverse strand, counting down.
CGGCCGCGGGCAATCGCCCGAATGTTGTCGACCTCGCGCTCCTTGGCGAGGATGTACGAGACGATTGGGGTGACAGACAGCGGGTACACGTGTCCGAGCGAGTCACCGTACTCCAAGAGTGCCGCATCGAGGGCACGCTCGAAGCCGATGAGGCTGTCTGCCTCTTCGAGGTCCGAAAGAGCCGACGAGAGACGGTCACCGTACCGGCTGTCACGGATTTTTGAGACCAGTTCGTCCGGACTGGTCGCCAGCGCCGCAATTTCTGACGCCCGGAACAGCGTTCCGCCCTCGATGAAGTAGTCGACTGGGTCGAGGTCGGCACCACTGCGAGCGATACGGAGTGCGTTGCGGGCGTTTCGGAAGTCTATCTCTGCTTCGAGGAACTCGCGGTACTGCTTGGCTTCTTCACCAACGACCAGGCCTTCGAGCAGTTGCTCGTAGAAAGCGCGGTCGACCGCGTTTTCCAGTGGTACGAGCACGCCAACCTCTTCGTAGTCTTCGTAGGCGGCCTCGAGACCGTCGCCGAAGATGGTACCGGAGAGCAGGTCGACGATTTCCTCAAGTTCGCTTGCGTCAAGCAGACGCGAGATGAGTTTATCGTCAAACTCGCCTGCGCGGATGAGGTCAGCTTCGACCTCGTTGCGTGGCGTATCGGAGTAGATGCCACGGATGATGGTCTTGATGTTCCACGCGTCGAACTTCCGAAGATACCGCGCGATGAGGTCGTAGAGGCGGCCACCTGCCCAATCGAGGATGTCGTTGAACTGCTTCGCCAGATTCTGGTTTAGCGCGAACTCGATGAGGTCGACACCGGAGAAGCGACTTCCCAATGCGTTGACCTCGTTTTCGTACTCCGACTCCTCCATGAATCGGGCAATCTCGGCCGGCCCCATACGGACCAGTTTGCGGTACTCCTCGTCTCCGAACAGGGCACTGCGTCGCGCTCGAACACGAGCGATAACGTATTCGGGATTCGAGCCGCCAGCAGTGCTCATTGGTCGTCGAACAGTCGCGTACTCACTTCCTTCAGGTTGTCCTCCCAGACTGTGTTGAGGACCGAGTCGAAGGTGTTGTTCACCCGAACACGCGAGTTCTCGCCTTCGACCACGACGCCACCGAGGCAGTCGCGCTCACCAGCGACCTCGTACCCGTCGTAGTCGGCAAGGATGGTTTCGAGCAGGTCAGCGTCCTCGGCACGGCCGTAGACGCTGACTTCGTCCTCGTCTTCGAACTCAACCGCGGCAGCGTCGAGAAGCGAACGGGTGAGCTCTTCGCGACGGTCGCCTTCGAGCTCAGCGAGTTCGTTTTCGACCTGCTCGCGGACACGCTGCAGGACGTCACGGCGAGCGCCGAGTCGTGCCTGCTTGGCTTCGAGCTTCGCACTGGAAAGCGCCTGTTCGCGCTCCCGTTCGATCTGCTGCTCGATGTCGGCCTTACGCGATTCGAGGATGTTCTCGGCGTCGGATTCGGCTGCGGCGATGATATCGTCCGCCTGTTCTTGGCCGTCCTGCCTGATTTCCTCTGCGCGTGCGCGGGCTTCGTCTCGGATATCCTCAACGACGTTATCCAAACTCATAATGGGAAAGGGAGGGGTGCTTAGGCCGCGAAAACAACGACCAGTGCGAGGATGACAAGGGTTTCGGGGAGGACCGTAAGGATCAGCCCGTTGACGAAGAGACCCTCGTCTTCAGCGATCGCACCCATCGCAGCGGAACCGATACCACGCTCGGCGTATCCGGCTGCGAAGGCGGCAATACCGACCGAAAGGGCCGCCGCAGCACCTTCGGTGATCGCGGGCGAGGAGGTGGCTTCACTCTGCAGTGCAGTCATGAGGGGTTCAATTGCTTCAATCATTGTGTGTTCCTGAGTACCGGATTGTCGTCTCCGAACGTTCGTATGTGTTGCAAGCCTTCTCATAAAGGTTCCCAAAATAATCGGGTGAAATACGGCATTCGGGCGGCTGTCGGCGGTGATTCCGGCAGAGCCGTTGCTATCGAAGCGGTCGATAAAGAAGGTACCGCCTGTTCACTCAGTCTTCGGTCGTGAACTGACGGTCGTAGCCGAACGGTTCGTACTCGCGTCCACCGCCCTCGAAGAATTTGCCGAAGAACTCGACGTATTCGAGACGGACGGCCTGCAGACCGGCACTCGTGACACCGAGTGCGAGGACGACGAGGTGACCGACGACGAGAACGAGCAGCCCACCAACGACACCAGCAGCGCCGGAGTGGAACAGCCCGCCGAAGAGGATATTAGTCACTTCGTGCCCGTGGACCATCTCGCCGATGTGTGGCATGTGGCCGAGACCGAAGTGCCACTCCACTTCGCCGCCGTGTCCGGTGGTGTACACACCGAAGACAAGCAGGTTGACGGCGAACGCCATCGACGCCTTTGCGATGAGGACAGCGCCGAGACGAGTGTACGACAGGACGTTCGAGAGAACGCTCGCGAACTCGGCGAGCTCTGCTGGTTCTGCCATCGCGAGGAAGGCTGCCCCGAGCAGATAGAGGCCGAGCCCGGCCCAGCCGACAGTGTACGAGAAGCCCGAGAAGCCGAGCGGGAGAAGCCCGCCACTGGCGAACGTCGTGAACAGGAACTCGGGGGGAACGCCACCGAGCGCATCGCTGAAGACCCAAATCCACAGGCCATTCAGCATGAGAATCCACGAACCGGCTTCGAGGACGGCTTCTTTCGCACCGTGGAGTTGGAACTTCTCGACGAAGTCGAAGATGTACCCCACGTTGAGGTGGAAGATACCGACGACGACGCTCACGGTGAGCCAGCCGAGTGCCCACTCAGAGGTGGCCGGCGACAGACCCTTCTCGATTGGGGGGTGCGAGAGACCGAGCGCACCTTCCCACAGGTACTGGGTGATGAGGTGGAACCCGAATATTTCCCCGTAGAGGATGCCGAAGAGCGTGGTGAAGAGACCAGCGGCAATCGTCATTCCACCCATGCTCTTGAACGTCTCGGATTCGAACCCCGCATAGAGGTAGTATCCGATGGCGGTGTAGATAACACCGTATCCGAAGTCCCCAATCATGAACCCGAAGAACGCCGGGAACGTCAGGAACAGGATAACAGTAGGGTCAAACTCGTAGTAGTTCGGTCGGTTGACCGCCTGTACGAGCAGTTCGAACGGCTTGACTGCGCCGCTGTTGTTCTGGACGACCGGTGGTTCGTCGTTGGACATCGTGACCGCCCCACCGTCGGTGGCGGCGGCAGTTCCGCCGGCCTCTGGAACCCCTTCGCGTGCGTGGTCGTGTCCGTCGTGGGAGAACTCCGCGCGTTCGAGTTCCTCGACGTCGACGTGCTCGCCGACGATGGATTTCAGCTCACTGGCGAACGTGTTGTATCGCTCCGTTGGAATCCACCCTTCGGCGACGAAAGCGTTCTCCGTCGTCGCAAAGGACAACGGTGCTTCCGTCTTCTGTACGTCGATGTCGAGACGTTCCTCGGCTGCAAGGAGGAACTCGCCTTCTTCGACCGCAATGTCGTGAAGCTCGGACTCGACGGTTTCGAGCTTCGATTCGAGTTCGCGTTTTTCTTGTTCGAGGTCGCGGATGTGGTCTTCGGGGCTTCCCGAGGCATCCGGAACTTCGAGCGTGGCGAACTCGGCACCAACAAGCGCGTCCGTAAGCGCCATCTCGGATGCACCCTCAGTCGGGCGGCCGAAGATGGCGTGGGTTCGCTCACCGGAGAAGATCTCATACGCATTGATCTCACCGGCGTCCACGACGGCACGCTCAATCTCATCGCGATTGCCATGACCGACGACGACCTGCAGCGTGTCGTACCCCGAAAGCAGGTCGAGGTCGATGCCCAGGTCGACGAACGGCTCCATCGCGTCGATTTCTTCGTCCACCGCTCTGAGCTTGTTCTCTAGCTCTGAGCGACGGTCGTCCAGTTCGTTGACTTCGGTCCGAATCTCTTCGAGCGGCTCGCCGAGCGCGTCGTCCGGGACGATGCGCTGACGGCCGGCGTCGGAGTCTTCGACGCCGAGGATACTCTTGAGCGAGCGGACGGTGACGAGCTTGTCGGAGGCGCTCTCCGCGCCCTCGATGGGCGTCCCCGTCTCGAATCCGAACTCCTCCTGCCACGAGCCGTCGTATTCGGTGACGTGCAGCAGTCGGAGGTCGTGGACAGCCTCGATGACCTCGGGCATGACGCCCTTAGAACCGGTCACCGAGACCTTGCTCATTTGCTCAGGTCTGAGCATTCACCGCCTCCTCGAATTTGCCGATGGCGTACTCGACCGCGTCGTCGATGTGGTCTTCCGCCTCGGCGACCAGTTCGTCACGGGCTTCCTCACCTTCTTCGAGGATACGTTCCCGCTCCGTCTCTATCTCCGCGCGCCCCTCCTGCAGACGCTCGGATTCGAGTTCGTCAGCCTCTTCTTCGGCCTCGGAGCGAATCTCATCGGCTTCGCGACGTGCCTCCGCGACGAGCTCCTCACGTTTGGCCTCGGCCTCTTCAACGATGTCGTCGGCCTCCTGCTCGGCCGTTTTGATTCGTTCGAGAACCTCTTGTCTCGGCATACTCGTATCACAGGAACGTTGCACAAGCGCTGTATAAGGTGTTTGCGGAAAGTCGGTGACAGATGTTCCGAAACACCGAAATAAACGGCCGTTCGAACGCCGAACTGCGCGGCGAATCCGCACCGTTATCATCGGTGAGTCCTAATCCCGGCGCGATGGGAGTCCTCGAAAACAAAGCGCGGGCCCGCCTGTTCTACAAGTATCTCTCGAAGGTGTACGACCAGGTGAACCCGTTCATCTGGAACGAGGAGATGCGCGACGAGGCGCTCGAAATGCTCGGTATCGAGCAAGGAGACCGTGTCCTCGACGTCGGATGCGGAACCGGTTTCGGGACCGAAGGACTGCTCCGCTACACCGATAACGTGCATGGCCTCGACCAGAGTATCCACCAGATGCAGAAGGCGTGGAAGAAGTTCGGCAAGAACGACCAGGTCCGCTTCTACCGCGGTGACGCCGAACGCCTCCCCTTCGCCGACAACTCGTTCGACATCATCTGGTCGTCCGGGTCAATCGAGTACTGGCCGAACCCCGTCACCGCGCTAGAAGAGTTCCGTCGCGTGGTGAAACCCGGAAACAAAGTGCTCGTCGTCGGTCCCGACTACCCGAAGAGCGGCGTCTTCCAGAAACTGGCCGACGCAATCATGCTCTTCTACGACGAGGAGGAAGCCGACCGGATGTTCGAAGCCGCCGGCTTCGTCGATATCGAACACCACATCCTCCAGCGACAACCTGGAAGCCCACGTGCTATCGTGACTATCGCGCGCGCACCTGACGAAGAGTAATCTAAAGCGAGCCGTCGCGTTTTCCGACCGTTCACCAAACCTGAAGCGTACCGCCGCGTTCACCACCGCTCAGGAAACTGTTGCCCGGAGCACCGCGACCGGTGTCTCGTCGTCGTACACTCGAACGACAACCGACGACCCAGTTGTGATGTCGGGGTCGTTAGTGCCCGCAAGTTCGAGACTCGCGCGCTCGCCGACGGTCCAGCGGGAATCAGCCGCCGCATTGAACGGTCCCGTCGGTCCCGGACGAAACCCCCGGGCTGAGAAGAACGGAACTGGCGGTTGGTACGCCAGCGACTCGCCGTCGACCGAGATACGAACACTGAGTGTCTGGACGTCGAGTGGTGCGCCTCCTTCGTGTGTTATCGAGAGTGTTTCTCCGGAGACGGACAACGACAGGGCTGTCGGTCGTGTCGGCGTCGGCGACGACTCGGCGACGTCAAAGGCGGCAGCACCGACGACGCCGGCAACGACGACAACGAGTCCGACGAGGAGGACGCTTCCGACGAGGATAGAGGTCCCACGAGTCGCGTGCTGGAACTGACGGAACATCGAGAAGGCGTGGCCTCGTCATGCGATAAGAAGCTTCGGCCAGTGTAAAAGACCAACTGAGCCGTGTGAAGGCGAAGCTAAGAGACTCACTACACCCCGGGTGGGCCTTCGGGGGTCGCGGTGAGTTGCTCATCGGGCGTCGAATTCGACTGGTCAGTCGTGTTCGTTTCGAGTCCGGGGATGGGCGTCGGCGAGGAGGTGAGAACGACCGCCGAGTTACCCTTGATGACGGTAATCGTGAACGGTCCCGACGGTGAGACAGTCCAGATGGTTCCGTCGGTGCCAGTGTGCCCGAGTAGTGTGCTTTCTTGGCTGGCTTCGAGTCCAATGGTTACGTTCGCGTCGACGGGGTCATCCGTCTCAGTTTCGTTCAACTGAATTCGAAGCGGGCCACCGGGATAGGTCTGATAGGCGGTGAGCGAAAGCCCGTCTTTGACCTCGGTTTTTGGCGTTCCCGAAGTGACCGTTCTGAGTGGCCGCGCTTGCGACTCCTTGAACACTTCTCCGCTTCCGGCGTCGACATACGCGGACAGTTGTCCGCCGTTGTAATTGATACGCACGCGGTGACTGTTACCAGCGCTGATGACGTTTGTCCCGTTCTGGGCGGACCTGCTCGAATAGACCGTCGGATAGTTATCTGCGACGATACCGAGCGCCTCCTCGTACATGACCGTACTCTGGTCGCGGTCGCGAAGGTCAGAGCGGTAGGCCTCGCGGATGTACTTACCATCTGCGACGACACTGAGGACGACGCCGGTCTCACTCGTCCGCACGGAGAAGCGCGTCGGCTCGGCCCCGCCGGTCATGACAGCGACTGCGTGCTTTCGGACGGGGCCGGTGAACGTATCGAGTTCGCGCTCTAACCCCGCGAGGCGTCCGGAGTCGATAGAGAAGTCCGGCGTGTTGGATGCGAGAGTACGAAGTTCGACGCGGCGCTCGTTGAGACTTCGCGCCTCGGCGTCGATGCGGGCGAGTTCGACGAGGAGTTCACGGGCCGTGATTTGGTCCTGGTTGAACCGCTCGATAACGGTCCGCTGTGTGCTCTGAAGCGCGATTGCACGTTGCTCGATGCGGCTCAGTTCATCGATAATCAGCTGTTGGCGGATGCTGTCGTCGCTCGCCGATTCGATTCGCTCGATAGATGTGCCGGTCTGTATCTGTCCACCGGCTCTAAGCGCAGCGAGGTCGAGCGAGGGGCCGAGGTCGACATGTTGTGATTCGACCGTCGCTTGCACTAGATTCGACTCGGGGATGTCGAGCACGCGAATCGTCTCGTTCGGCACCTGCTGGGCCTGGGCCTGGGCCGGAGACGCCGTATCAAAGACCGATTGCTGGTCCGAGACAGCGTCGGGACCGACCGCGCCGAGAGCAGGCGACGCCACCAAGAGGATGGCGATGACGAGCGGAAGGGCCTTCATCGGCATAGGGGTACACAATGCCAGTACTAAAATGGCCCTCTTGTGGACCAACGACAGATAAAGTTTCGTTGCGCACACGGTGGCAACGATTGTCAATAGAGACGGAATGTGACGTTAAGTCGATGGAAAGCGTTTTCATCGCCGGACGAAACGGATTCACGTATGCGGAGCGCCGCCCTCATCGTTGCCCTCTTCATCATCATCGCCGGTGTCGCGGCACCAGTCACGGCAACTGGCGCCGCCACCACCGACACGCACGGCGCTAACACGGCGACATCCCTTGGTCAGACAACCCTTATCGCACAACAGTCGAACCTCGAACGAGCGCCCAAGACGGATATCGTCATCGAACTCCGTAACGACCGGTCGGCGAATTGGCGCATCGTGATGCGTTACGACCTCGAGACGGAAAACGAGACGAAGGCGTTCAGAGAGTTCGCACGGAAATACGAACAGGGGTCTGCGGATGTTGGTCTCGACGCTGAACTCTTCGAACAAGTCAGTGAGACGGCCGAAGCACAGACCCAGCGGTCGATGACAATCAAGAACACGACGAAGAGAGGGTACGTCAAAAACGACACGGGCGTGCTCGTCTTGACCTTCACGTGGACGAACTTCTTAGAGGAGACTGACGAGGGGCTACGTCTCAGAGACGCGTTCTCTGCGCGCGACAGCAAGACGTGGCTCACGTCACTTCGCTCGAACCAGAATCTCAGTATTCAGACCCCTCCGAAGTACGCTGTCAGTAGTACCCCTCGCGGTCTCCAACTGGAGGATAACGCGGTGGTCGTCGAAGGGCCACGAACCTTTGACTCGCCGGAACAGTTGGCCGTGAGTTATTACGTCCCGCCAGGGGTGGGCCAAGAAATCCCGTGGGAACTCATTGGCGGAGGGGTTGTAGTCGTCCTGATAGTGGGACTGCTCTACCTTCGCCGTCGGTCCACCACCAGCGAACGAACCCCTGCGTCACCCCCCGAGTCTGAGCCACGCAACGGTGCAGCGACCGAACCAGCACCCGCGCAAACAGATGAGCAAGCACCCGAAGCCGGAGCCGAGGAGGGAGCCGAAAGCGAGGACCCGGACATCGACCTCGACCTGCTCTCCGACGAAGAGCGCGTCGAACTGCTCTTAGAGCAAAACGGCGGACGGATGAAACAGGCGAACATCGTCAAGGAAACCGGCTGGTCCGACGCGAAAGTCTCGCAACTGCTGTCGTCGATGGCCGACGAAGGACAGGTCGAAAAGCTCCGTCTCGGCCGCGAAAACCTCATCTCGCTGCCGGACGAGGACGAAGAAACGGAGTAATCGGCTGACTGCACGTTGGCGGCGACGGTGCGAAAACGTTTATTCGCCCCCGTCGGTAGTGAACGTTGATGAAAGTTCTCGTAACCGTCAAAGAAGTGGCCGAGGTGGAAGAGGACTTCCAACTCGATGGCCTCCGCGTGGCAGAACAGTACCTCGATTACGACCTCAACGAGTGGGACGAGTACGCGGTCGAAGCGGCCGTCCAAATCGCCGAGGAGAACGACGACGTCGAAGTCGTCAGTGCGACAATCGGTCCCGAACGCTCCGAAGAGACCATCCGCATGGCGCTCGCCAAAGGCGTCGACCGCGCCATCCGCGTGTGGGACGACGCACTCGAAGACGTAGACCTTCTCGACGTAGGCGCAAAGACGCGACTCCTCTCGGCAGTCGTCGAAGAAGAAGAACCCGACCTCGTCCTCACGGGCGTGCAGGCAAACGACGATAGCTTCGGTGCGACCGGCGTCTCGCTGGCGTCCGCAATCGACTTCGAATGGGCCGCGGTCGTCAACGACCTCGACCTGGATATCGACGGTGCCGTTGCTAACGTCCGCCGCGAACTCGAAGGTGGCGTCGAAGAACTCACTGAAGTCGACCTCCCCGCCGTGCTCACCATCCAGACCGGTATCAACGAACCCCGCTACGCGAGTCTGCGCGGGATTCGTCAGGCACAGTCCAAGGAAATCAAGCCGATGGCGCTTTCGGACCTCGGACTCGACGGGGCGGCCCTCGAATCCGACCTCGTGTTGACCGACATGTACGAACCGGAGACCGAATCTGAGGCGACGTACTTCGAAGGTGGTGCCGGGGAGCAAGCCGCCGAACTTGCGACTGTGCTCCGCGAGAAGGGGGTGGGTGCCCAATGAGCGACGTACTTGCCATCACGGAACACCGCCGCGGCGAACTCCGTGACGTGTCGTTCGAACTCGTCACCGCCGGTGCCGACCTCGTCGGTGACACCGGCGGCGACCTCCACCTCGCTGTCATCGGCGGCGACACGGATGGGTTTGCCGAGGAACTCTCGCTCGACGGCGTCGACACCATCCACACCGTCACGGAAGGCGACGAGTTCAACCACGACGTGTACGTACAGGCCGTCACGGAACTGTACGAGGAACTCGACCCGACGTACGTCCTCATCGGCAACACGGTCAACGGGCTCGACTACGCACCAGCCGTTGCAGAAGGTCTCGACCTCCCGCTCGTGACTGACGCGGTTGGACTCCAGAACGACGGGACCCTCGAAGTCACCCGCGAGATGTACGCCTCGAAGGTCGAATCCACGATTGAAGTCAACGCCGACCGCGCCGTGGTCACCATCCGACCCGGCGAGTGGGACGCCACGGAAGCGGCGGGCGAACCCGCAGTCGAAGTGTTCGACTTCACTCTCGATGAATCTCGCGTGCGCTCGCGCGTAACTGGATTCGAAGAAGTCGGCAGCGGCGATGTCGACATCTCGGAGGCAGACGTGCTCGTCTCTGTCGGCCGCGGTATCGAAGAAGAAGAGAACATCGAACTGGTGCAGGACCTCGCAGACGCGCTCGATGCGACCCTGTCGTCCTCGCGCCCCATCGTCGACAACGGCTGGCTCCCGAAGGACCGTCAGGTCGGTCAGTCCGGGAAGGTCGTGACGCCGAAGGTGTACCTCGCAGTCGGTATCTCCGGTGCGGTCCAGCACGTCGCCGGGATGAAAGGCGCTGAGAATATCATCGCCATCAACACCGACCCCGACGCGCCTATCTTCGACATCGCCGACTACGGTATCGTCGGCGACCTCTTCGATGTGGTGCCGGAACTTATCGAGCAGTTCGAGTAAGTACTGAATCCCGTTTTTCGTTTTTTGACGCTGAGAGCGACTGCGCCGGAGTGTCAGTGCGAGGCCGATATCCCGTCGTGACACAGCGGTCAAAAACGCCACCCCCGTCGTCCCAGTCGCTCGGTTTCTCCAAATCCGGTACGTACTTCCCTACCCAACACTACGAACCGACAATGGAATACCTGGAGCGCCGGGTCACGATGGTAAACGACCGCCTCGAAGAGGTCGTCTCGGCGGTCGAGCCGTCGGAACTCGCCGACCAACTCGACCACGTCGCTCTCGCGGGGGGCAAACGCGTCCGCCCCGCCGTGACCATCCTCGCCTGCGAGGCCGTCGGTGGTACCCCCGAAGACGCCGTCGACTTCGCCGTCGGCGTCGAACTCGTCCACAACGCCTCGCTCGTCATCGACGACATCATCGACCGGTCAGACATCCGCCGCGGAACGCCCAGCGCGTGGGCTGAATACGGCTACGGGTCGTCAATCATCGCCTCCGACGGCCTGCTCGGGGAGGCGTTCGCCCTCCTCTCGTCCAGCGACCGAGCAACCCGTATCGTCGCCGAGTCCATGGTCGAACTCGGCGAGGGAGAGGCGACCGAACTCGTCGCCGTCCCGTCCAACGAGACGGAGTACATGCAACTCGCACACCGGAAGACGGGGGCACTCTTCCGCGCCGCCGCCGAGTTAGGAGCCGTCGCGGCCGGCGGAGACGCCCACGTCGTCGAAGCCTTCGGCGACTACGCGGCACGGGTCGGCGTCGCCTTCCAGATTCGCGACGACGTACTCGACGCGACCGCCGACGCAGAAGAACTCGGGAAGCCGACCGGACAGGACGCCGAGATGGGCCGACCGTCGCTCGTGCAGGTGACAGACCTGACACCCGAAGAAGCAAATCGCCGCGCACGACAGCACGCCGACGAAGCGCTCAACGCGCTCGAATCGTCCGGCGTCGACGACTCCGAACCGCTGGAGTACCTCCGCGACCTCGCCGAGTTCGTTATCGTCCGCGAAAGCTGAGCTAATCTAAGCTGAGCTAATCTAAGCTGAGTTGAGTTGAGATAGCTGAAACCGGGACAGTTCGCTATGCTGGTTGTTCCCCGTCACCCTCGGCACTTGTCGGGTAGTGCGCCTCTATCACTGCGAAGGTGAGTGTACTCAGGACTCCGAGGAGCGTGCCGACCGTAAGCGCGACGGCAAGCCCGGTGAGTTCGAACGTCTGGACGCCAGCAACACCTGTGGGGAGGAAAAAGCCGGAGAGCGCGTAGAGCACGATTGCGATTGCGGAGACGTAGAATGGTGCGTTGAGATAACGCCATTTGAAACGGTCGTGAAGGTATTCGTCCGTGACTTGGCCGAGACTGCTCGTGATACCGGCGGCGGCGAACCATTCGACTGCACCGTGGGCGAGTGCGGCGAGGACGATTCCCGGCGCTGGCTCGCCACCGACTCCATCCGAAACAGTCTGCAGGAGGTCGTACCCGCGGACGCCACCGACGACGAGCAAGGCCGCAGCGGCGACGTAGGTAATAATCGTGACGCGACCGGTGTAGAGCACGTTCCGGGTGCGGTCCGCGGCCTCATCGACTGCGGATTCGAGACCGAGTCCACGGAAGAGCGTGTACAGGCCAAGGAGTGCTGAAATAAGGCCGAGAACGACGGCTCCGGGAACGTCGAAGAAACTCGCAATGGTGACGAACGGATAGATGAGAAGCAGGATACCGAGCGGGACGAGGATGGTCCCGCGGGTCTCGGGGTCGGCAAGGACCTGCTTCATCGTGTAGTACATCGATTCGAGGTTCTGTGCCTGCCTGACGACGACCCGACGGACACCGTCGATGGGGACACGAGAGCGGATGACCGGAAGCACGGATTCGTCCTGTGCGCCGTCCGAGATGACGATGGCGTGAATGGACTCGCCGGTCGAGATGCTGGCGAGGACGGTGTCTATCTCTTCACCGATAGCCCGGTTAGCCTTCACGTCGCTTCCTTCCAATCCGGTGACTGCGGCGACTTCGACCTCCTCGTCTTCGTCTTCCAGCAGTTCGTCGTGAACCTGAATCCCCTGAAACAACACGTTCACGTCGGAGTCCTCAGGGTCGGCAGTGGCGAGTGCCACTGCGGCGTCCTCGACGTTCTGTCGGCCGACAACAGGAGTATCGAGTCCCGTCTTGCGGCCGAGGTCGTCGTCGAGGTCGACACAGAGGACCAAGAGCATCGTTGACTTCTATGCCACGGGGATATATCTGCTTTCGGGGAACGACCGCGGTCGGCCGGTTCTGTCAGTCGTCGGCGGACGCCATCGTCGTTCCGACTCGTCGGCCGAGGAAGTCCGCGAGCAGTTCGAACGTCCGAATCTTCTGGTCGATGTCCGAGGAAGCGTGTCCCTCGGCGCCGAGTTCCCGGTACTCGTAGTCTGTCCCTTCCTCGTAGCCGTGTTCGTCGAGCGCGTTGCGGAAGCGTCGGGCCTGCGAAACGGGGACGCGCCTGTCGTTGACGCCGTGGAGGATGAACAACGGCGCATCGACGTTCTCGGCGTAGGTGGTCGGTGAACGCTCTTCGTACAGGTCGGCGTTTTCGTCGGGGTCGCCGAGGTAGCGTTCCATGAGTTCGGTCTGGAAGTGCGGCATCGTGTTTTCGTACATGTCGTGGAGGTCGGTCACGCCAATCCACGCGATGCTCGCGGCGTACAGGTCGGGATACTGCACCGCCTGCCAGTACGTCGAGTAGCCGCCGTACGACCCGCCAAAGACGACAACGCGGTCCTCGTCTAGCCAGTCGTAGGTGTCGAGGACGTGTTCGACCGCCGTTGCGACGTCGCCCTGCTCTGCGCCGCCCCAGTCATCGTACAGTTCCTCGACGAACTCGCGGCCGCGACCGGTCGAGCCACGGTAGTTGACCTGCAAGACGGAAAAGCCACATTGGACCAGAACCTGCGTGTAGAGGTCAAACGACTTGCTGTCTCTCGCTCGTGGACCGCCGTGCGGGTTTACGACGAGCGGCGAGGGACGCAGACCGGAGTCGTAGAAGAGCGCGCCAATCTCCAGTTCGTCGTAGGGGTCGTGTTCGACGGCCTTCGCGGGCGTCTCCGGCACGCCGCTCGACTCGAATCGGAAGTACTCGGCGTCCGCGAAGTCGTCGGTGGAGAAATCGCCGTGGTCGGCTTCCAGAAGCGTCTCACGTTGGTGGGTCTCGAAGTCGTACGCCAACAGCTCCGTCCGGCGCGTCGGTGTCGTATGGGTCAATAGGACGCGGTTCCCGGTGAGGTTCCGCTCGCTTTGCCACCCGAACCCGGCGACACCCTCGGGAAGGTCAAACTCGTGGACAGCCCCCGAGTCGATGTCGTAGACCACGGGAATCGTCGTGGCGCGGCGCATTTGCGTCGCCACGAACTTTCGACCGTCGTCGACGAACGAGACGGGGGTTTCCTCGTAGTCGCCGTCACCGAACCACGTCACCTCGTCAACAGTGAGGTCGTAGACACCGCAGCGGTTCAGGTCCGTGGAGTCGTCAGACACCAACAGCCGTTCGCTCTCGGGACCCCAATCGACGGGTGTCGTCTCTGCACCAACCTCGCCGAGTTCGAGCTTCCGCGGGTTCGACCCGTCGGTGTCGGCGACGTACACGTCCAGATTAGCGTCATCGTCGGACTCGTTCGCCCCGTACGCGATTCGTTCGTAGTCGGGGGAGAAACTGGCTGCCCCCACCGCGCGGTCGTAGTCGGTTAGTTTCGTCGTCTCACCCGTCGACAAGTCGCGGCGATAGAGGTTCATCTGGCCGTCTCGCGTCGAACCGACGAGCAACGCCTCGCCGTCAGACTCCACATCGTTGAGACTGACTTGCCCCTCCATCTCGACGACAGCTTCGACGGCACCAGTGCGGTCGATAGCGTAGATATCGTTCTGTTCGTCACCGTCGTCATCGAGGTGGAAGAACACGCGTTCGCCATCGGCGCCCCAAGCGACGGGCCAGCGGGCGTTTCGCGGCACCTCGCCGTCGCTCCACTGTTCGATATTGCCGGTCTCAGCGTCGAGGACGTGGAGTTCGTTACGACCAGTTCCGTCGTAGTAGACGGCGATTTCGTCGCCGTCGGGGGAAACAGTGGGGTGGGCGACTGTCGGGAGACGCGCCAACCGTTCCAACACCACCTCTATGCCATGTTCTGACATGCTACTAACACGTGCGGGTGTGAACCTCAATCTAACCCCTACAGAGTGAAAGTGGACGGCCTGCTCGAACCGCGTTTCGCACGGTTTTTGCACGTGGGACGTATAGCATGTGTTCAACGAATGATCTCGAAGGGCTGCGAACAGTGCGCCATGGGCGGAAAGATGGTGATGTTCGTCTACGGGTACTGCGACCAGCGTGATTGTTTCTACTGCCCGCTCGGCGAGAATCGCAAGAACGTGACCGACGTGTACGCAAACGAGCGACTCGTCGAATCCGACGACGATGTCATCGAGGAGGCAAAGCGCATGGACGCGCTCGGCTCTTCGATTACTGGCGGAGAACCGCAAGAGGCGCTCGACAAGACCTGTCACTACATCTCACTTCTGAAGGACGAATTCGGCGAGGACCACCACATCCACCTCTACACCGGTATTCCCGGCGGCCGCGAGAACATGCGCCGACTCGCCGAGGCTGGTCTCGACGAGATTCGTTTCCACCCGCCGCTCGAACTGTGGGGCGACATGCACGGCACCGAGTGGGAGGACATCCTCTACATCGCCCGCGAAGAAGGACTCACTCCGGCGTTCGAAATTCCGGGTATCCGAGCCGAACAGGAGTTCCTCGACTTCCTCGACGAGGGTGCTGCGGAGTTCTGCAACATCAACGAGTTCGAGATGTCCGACGGGAACTACCGCCGGATGCAGGAGAAGGGCTACGAACTTCAGGACGGTCACATGTCGGCGGTCGACGGCTCGAAAGAAGCCATCCTGGATAAGATGGGCGACCACGAGCGCGTCTACTTCTGTACCTCTGTCTTCAAGGACGCCGCCCAGCACCGTAACCGACTCAAGCGGATGGCTCGGAACCTGAGCCGCCCCTTCGACGAGGTGACGGACGACGGAACGCTGGTCTACGGCAAGACCTACACCCCGGCCGAGCGCTTTATCGAACTCGGCGTGCCCGACGAGTTCTACAGCATCAAGTCGAATCACGTCGAGGTCGCGTGGTGGCTCCTCGAAGAGATGATAGAAGACGGTGACGTCGAAGACGGCGAAATCGTCGAGCAGTACCCGACCTACGATGGGACGGTCGTAGAGCGAACGCCGCTCGCCTGAATTTTTGGTCCAGATTTCTACAACTCGCGCGTAATCGCGACGAACAGACTCGGCGCAAGTACGAGCGCCGCGACCGCTGCCGTCGTGGGAGCAAGCGGGAAGTGCATCACGAGGGCGAACCACGCGACTGCGACGCCGGCGAGTACCCCGGCAACGATACCGAGACGGCGCTGGCGGTGGGTGGGACGCAAGCCACGAGCGTCGGCGTAGAGCGCGCCCGAGAGCCCAACCAACAGACCGACGACGGCACTGAGAGTGCCGATGAGTGGCGCAAAGGCGAGAAACGCGCGCCCACGGCGGTCGTCACCACGAACGTCTGGACAGGCGACAGCGGGTTGACGTCGGCACCGAAGCGCGTGGCGTAGGCGGCCGGCGGGAGGGCGACGACGAGACTGGCGACGAGCCCCGAGAGGACGTCGCCGGGGCGTTCGAGGAGCGCGGTGAGGAGAGTCACGACGCCGAGGACAGTGCCGAGCGCGGTGACGAAACGAGGCGGAAGCGCCTCACTCGGGTCATCAGAGCGGACGACGCCGAAGGCGGCGAAGGGATAGCAGACGACCACACCAGTGAGAATCGGGCGGAACAACTCGCCGGTGAGGACGGCACCGGAGACGGCCGCCGAAAGGCCGAGAAACACACCGACGAGAAGGGCAAATTCGGGGACGCGCTCGGTCATGTCGCGGGGTTGGTGCGAGCAGCAGAAAGGGTTTCGGGGGCGGAATACAGTCGATAAAGAAGGTTTGGGAGGGTGACGACCTACCCGCAAGCGTTTAGAGTGCCCATAGTGTACCTCCGCGCATGTCGGACTGTCCACTCGCGGACGAGTGCCCGAGCTTCTCAGAGCGAATCAAGGGGATGGGGTGTCAGTACTACGGTGACCGCGGGGGCGCTGAGTGGTGTGACCACTACGAACGGCCCATTCACGAACTGAAACAACAACCGGTCAAGCCGGGCGAGGAAGTCGTCGTCACCGTCGAAGACATCCACGAGAGCGGCGCTGGCGTCGGTCGAACCGAAGATGGCTTCATCGTCTTCGTCGACGGGCTTCTCCCGGACGCACGGGCCGTCGTGCGCATCGACCGGGTGAAGGGAAGTCACGCTCGCGCGAAGAAGATTGTCGAACGCCTTCCGCTCGAACCCGAAGCGGAAGGGTCCGAGACCGACACAGACTCCGATTCGGAACCCGAGGCGAACCAAAAGCGCGACCGCAGCGGGCCGAAGCGACCGGAAGCACTCGGAAGCCGAGATAACTTCTGGGGCGAATAACGACACCCCGACACCGAATTTCGGTGGACAGTCAGCCTGCTGTATCTTTTTTCACTCCCGCGAACTACCCCGTTGTATGAGCGACGCCGGACGCGACGACGACGAGACGGTCCCCGACGCGGACGAACTGCTCGACAGAGCGGGGTTCGACCCCGAAACGAGCGTCCTCACCCGCCGACAGGCCGAAGTACTCGCGCTGCGCGAGCAGGGCGTTCGCCAAGCGACCATCGCCGACTACCTCGGAACCTCACGCGCGAACGTCTCCAGTATCGAATCGAGCGCCCGAGACAACGTCGAGAAAGCGCGCGAGACGGTCACGTTCGTCGATACCCTCACCGCACCCGTTCGCGTCGAGGTGCCGGTTGGAAGCGACCTATACGACGTGCCGAAGCAGGTGTACGACGCCTGCGACGACGCCGGCGTGAAAGTCGACCATACCGCTCCGGACCTGATGAAAATCGTCTCCGATGCCGCCGGCGATGCCGTCGAAGGGCGAGAAGTCAAAGAACAACTCTTCGTCGGCGTCACGAGCAACGGGCGAGTCCGCGTCCGCCGCCACGCCAACAGGGTGTAGCGTCGGCCATCCTCGGTTGTAGAGCGAACGGGTCGACGACTGCCGCGATGCCTGACAACTGCCGCGATGCCTGACAACTGCCGCGATGCCCGACGTTTTTGCTCGCCGCTTCTATCGGCTCACACATGGACCTCGGAATCGACGGTGACACAGTAGTCGTGACGGCGAGTTCGGCCGGACTCGGACGCGCAAGCGCCGAATCGCTGGCCGACGAAGGTGCGAACGTCGTGATTTGCGGCCGCGACCCCGAACGGCTCGCGGCGACGGAAGACGAGCTGAGCGGACTCGACGGCGACGTGCTCGGCGTCGAAACGGACATCACGAGCAAGCAGGAGATAGACGCGCTCGTCAAGGCTGCAGTCGAAGAGTTCGGCAGTATCGACCATGTCGTCACGTCCGCCGGTGGCGTCCCGCCGGGTGGATTCGCCGATTTGACGGAGGAAGAGTGGTACGGCGCGTTCGACATGCTCGTCATGAGCGCCGTCTGGACGGTCAAGGCGGCTCGCCCGCACCTCGAAGCGAGTGATGCCGGGACTATCACCTGCATCACCTCCACATCGGTCAAGGAGGTCATCGACGACCTTATCCTCTCGAATTCGGTTCGCCGAGGTGTTATCGGTCTCGTGAAGTCGCTCTCGCGCGAACTCGCACCGAGCGTGCGGGTGAACGCGGTCCTGCCCGGTGCCCACGAAACGAGTCGCATCGAGGAGTTGGTCGAAGCCGCTGTCGAGCGCGGCGAGCACGACACCTACGAAGAAGGCCTCGCCGCGTGGTCCGACGGAATTCCGCTGGGCCGCGTCGGTAATCCGCGTGAACTCGGCGACGTGGTCGCCTTCCTCGCCAGCGACCGGGCAAGTTTCGTGACGGGCGCGTGCGTGCCCGTAGACGGCGGGCGACTGCGGAGCGACTGAGTCGTCGGTTTCAGAACCGGTCTTCGGCTTTCAATTCTGCGACCACGTCTCGAACCTTCTGCGCCTCGGCTTTCGGCACGACGAGGACTCGGTCGTCCCACGAAACGACTGCAAGGTCGGAGACGCCGACCAGCGAGACGTTCGCGCCGTCGGTGGCAACGACGTTGTCAGCGGCGTCGACGAACACCGGGTCGTCTCCGAGCGCGACGTTTCCATTCTCGTCGGCGTTGAGCACGCGAGCGAGCGCGTCCCACGCGCCCACGTCGTCCCACTCGAAGTCGACGGGCACGACCGCCGCTTCTCTGGCGCGTTCCATGACGGCGTAGTCGATACTGACCGAGTCGACCGCCTCGAATCCGGCTTCTGTGTCGCCTGCGTCGAGTGCGTCGACGAGCGGTTCGAGCGGCGAGTCGCGGGCGGCCGCGAGGAGGGCTTCGGGCGTCCACGCGAACATACCGGCGTTCCACAGATAGCCCGCTTCGACGTATCGGGTAGCCGTGTCGGCATCCGGTTTCTCGTGGAACGCGGCGAGGTCGTAGTAGTCGCCGCGTTCCGTACCGGGTTCGATGTACCCGTAGCCGGTATCTGGGCGCGTCGGGTCGACGCCGAAGGCGACGAGAGAGTTAGTTTCGGCAGCGACACGCGCGCCACGGGCCATCGCTTCGGAGAAGCCGTCGCCGACGTGGTGGTCGCTCGGGAGGACGACCACGACCGGGTCGTCGTACAACTCAGCGATTCGGTGGGTTGCGTAGACGAGCGCCGGACCGGTGTCCTTCGCGGCGGGTTCGACGACGACTTCGGCGTCGGGGGCATGGTCTGCTATCTCATCGGCGAATGTTGGGCGCGTCGAGACGACGACGTGGTCGGCGAAATCGGCGCGCGAGACGGTTTCTGCGAGGAGCGACTGGTCGCCGCCGAGCGGGAGGAACTGTTTGGGACGGTCGCTTCTGCTTGCGGGGTAGAGACGCGTGCCGGTGCCGCCGGCGAGGACGAGTGCGACGAGTGGGCGGTCCATACCGAGCGGTCACGCTACAGCCACAAAATCCTACCACGTCGCCGGTGCTGGTTTTGTTCCTCCCACGCCGTCACCCTACCACGTCTCGACGATACCTTCCCTGATATCCTCGACGCAGCCCCGACAGTCGGGGTGGTCGGGGTCGAAGCAGGCGGGGCGACCTTTCGCGTCGATGGCGACGGCGCGGCGTTCGACGTGTCGGCGACAGACTATTTTCGCGCCGCCCTCCGCGTCTTGCGGGAGCGAATCGAGAACCTCGGATGTCTGCTGACCGTCCTGATAGGCGCGCTTGACCTCCTCGTAGCGCTTGCCAGCGGTGCGGGCGGCGCTTCGAATGATGCTTTCGAGGCGGTCGTCCATGGTAACGGATGTGTGCCCCGTGGCTATCAATTCCTCGCTCTCAGGGACTCGCGCTTTACTTTCACTCCGGCTCAGACATTTTTATATGAGTACGCGGCCAACGTCCGTATGCCTCCCAATGGAAACCAAGGTGGAGGCGAGGTAGACCATGACTGATTTGCGAAGCCACGCAGCGGAGATAGCCGAACAGTTCTCGGACCATTTAGACGTGTCCACCGACGAGGTCGAAGAACGACTCGAAAGCCTCGTCAGCGAATACCGCGTCCCCGTCGACGAAGCACGCCGGAGTGTCGTCAACAGTTACCTCGACGAAGCGGGTATCGAACGCGACGAACTCGGCGGCGGTGCCGGCGGAAACGAACAGACCCTGCTCAACGACATCGACGAGGACGAACAGTGGGTCGACGTGCGCGCGAAGGTCGTCGAACTCTGGGAACCCCAGAACGAGGCCATCGCACAGGTCGGCCTGCTCGGCGACGAATCCGGCCGGATGAAGTTCGTCTCCTTCACTACGTCCGAACTTCCCGAACTCGAAGAAGGGAAGTCGTACGCGCTCGGGAACGTCGTCACCGACGAGTACCAGGGCAACTTCTCCGTGAAGCTCAACCGGACGACGAGCATCGCGGAACTCGACGAGGAAATCGAAGTCGGCGACGACTCGACCACCGTCGAGGGGGCACTCGTGGACATGCAATCCGGGAGCGGTCTCATCAAGCGCTGCCCCGAAGAGGGCTGTACGCGCGTCCTGCAGAACGGGCGCTGTTCGGAGCACGGCAACGTCGAAGGTGAATTCGACCTCCGCATCAAGGCCGTCGTCGACGACGGCGACGAGGTTCACGAAGTCATCTTCAACCGCGAGATGACCGAAGCACAGACCGGCATCGAGCTGGACGAAGCGAAGCAAATGGCCATGGACGCCCTCGACACCACCATCGTCGAAGAGGAGATGCGCGGTGACCTCGTGGGGTACTACTACCGGGTCACTGGCCCGACGCTGGGCCGGTACGTGCTCGCCAACGAAATCGAGCGTCTGAGTGAGCCTGCTGACGCCGAAGAACTGCTCATCAAAGCGAGGTCGATGTAAATGAGTTCTAACGATATCCCCACCCGAGAGGTCGCCCGGCGCGTCTTCGCACAGGAGTTCAACGACGCCGGTTACACGTTCAAGGAATCCGACGACGAGCGCGCACCCGTCTACGTGCTGCTCCCGACGGGCGAAAGCGCCAACCGTATCTTCCTCGTCGGCACCCTCACCGAGAAGGAAGACGTCGGCGAAGACAACGAGTACTGGCGCGGCCGCATCGTCGACCCGACAGGGACGTTCTTCGTCTACGCCGGTCAGTACCAGCCCGAGGCCGCAAGTACACTGCGTGACCTCGAAGCACCCGCCTACGTCGCGGTCGTCGGCAAGCCACGGACCTACGAGACCGACGACGGGACTATCAACGTCTCTGTCCGCCCCGAGTCCATCACCGAAGTCGATGCGGCGACGCGCGACCGCTGGGTGACCGAAACGGCCGAGAAGACGCTCGACCGAATCGAGGCGTTCGACGACGAAGGCAACGAGTACGCGCGGATGGCCCGCGAGCACTACGAACTCGACCCCGACGAGTACAAGCGCGCCGCCATCGCCGCGCTCGAAAGCCTCGAACAGACTGACGAACTGAACGCGTAGGACCCCACCGGCCGCATTGGCCGCGTTCTCCCGAACCGACGGACGGTTTTCCACCGTCACACGCCCCATTTTATCGTCGTTTGTCGTGAGTACGGTCAGTGCCCCCGCTCGTCTGACGAAACGTTAAGTGTCCGGAATACAGACCGACGAGTATCATGGGCAACAAGAACAAAACCATCTCGTTTCGCGTCAACGAAGACGCGTTCGAGACCCTTCGGGAGATTGCCGAAGAGCGGGACATCTCCCTGTCCGCCGTCTTCCGCGACTACGTGGACACGTTAGTTGCCCACGACGGTCAGGTGCAGGTCGTCCCCAAGCACGAATTAGAGCAGTTGCGAGACGGCGAAGAGGAGTCCTTCCCGCCGACCGTCGAGGTTCCGAAGAGCTTCATCCGCGAGCACGAGCGCCTCGAACTGGAGGCCGAGCATCTCCGCGAACAGCTCGAAGAACACAAGGGCTACGTGAACTACCTCCGCGAACAGGTAGAAAGCGACCACGACGACGTCGAGGAGGTCATCCAACTGGAAGACCTCGATGCGGGCGACGAACAGTCGTTCCGACTCGGATAGGAGTCGGTCGTCTCAGACGGCGATTCGGTTAGTGTTGGTCCTCAACGAGGGCCGACGAGGTCTTTCTTCGCCCGTCGCGCTTCGTCTTGCATCTCTTTGTCGCCTTCCACATCCGCGAGCGCTTCGACTGACTCGAGCGTCCGTACCGAATTGTCGAGGAACGAGAGCACGTCGCCAGGGTAGGCGTACACCATGTAGTCGTCGCTCATCACGTCGACGATAGCGTCGGGGCCGAGTCCCTGCGCGCGGAGTTCGAGCAGGTATTCGATGAATTTCCGCTCGGGGTAGCCGGTGTAGATGTCGTCGGAGTTCTCACAGTCGAGGAAGTCCTGTGCGAAGTCGAGCAGTCGGTCCCGGGTGGCGTCGTCGACTTTCGAGAGTCCCTCGCCGGAGTAGAGAATTTCGAGGGTCGCACCGCTAAACACGCGTTTCGGGATGTTCGTATCCAGTTGCGAGACGATTTGGCGGTGGTTTTTGAGATAGATTTTGTCCGTGATAGCCACGCTTGGACACCCCTTGGGTGGTGACGTGCAAAAGATTCTCGGTGGCGGGTGTGCGGGTCTGAGTCGCACTGCCCCCGAGTCGTAACGTATTTTAATCGTAGCGAATTACAGATGGATGCAGCGTGTCCGGGTTGGGGTAGTGGACTATCCTTCAGCCTTGTGGAGGCTGAGACGCGGGTTCAATTCTCGCACCTGGACCTCTTCTTCAAATTTCAACCGGCGAGCACCGCGTAGCGTGTGCGAGCCCTCCTGAAATTTGGTGTGAGGTGTGACTGCAAGATTGAACTCAGGAGCGAAGTGAGTGTCAGCGAACGGAGTGACCAAAAGTTCAATTCTCGCACCTGGACCTTCTTCACATTCTCACCGTTTGAGCGTGTGCTCACGCCAGTGAGCACCGCGAGACCCGTTCGAGAATGTGTGAAGTTTAACCGAGAGAATTGAACCAGGGAGCGATGCGAACGAAGTGAGCAGAGCGACTGAGGTTCACGCGAGTGAAACGAGCGTGAGTACGTGCGTGAGTACGTACGGCGCAGCCTCACGGCATTCAATTCTCGCACCTGGACCTTCTTTACATTCTCACCGTTTGAGCGTGTGCTCACGTAGTCGTCAGCGTCGCGCGTGCGCACCAGGGTATCGGCAAAAATGAGCAGTCAGACCGAGACTGCAAGCCCTCGTACGTCTGATTCGGACAGTTGGAGGTCATGCATAATTTCCGCGTGTTGCTGGACGAACTCGATGAGTTCGGCTTCGTTCTCAGATTGGACCGAGAAATCACAGTCGTGGCCTGCGTCTCGGCAAACAACTCGCTTTGTCATTCTGATTCACCACTGCCGCGTGCCAACCTAGACCACAGACGAGAATAATCGTTGCGTACCTGTGCGCGATGGGTACAACCGAGTCTGAGAGCACATGCAAAGGAGGTACGTCTTTCTCTCACCGACCACACCAATACACCATGCAGGTCGCCATCCTCACCGTCGGCAACGAACTCCTCGCGGGCGACATCGAGAACACGAACGCGACGTGGTTGGCCCGGCGACTCACCGAAGTCGGAGCGACGGTAGCGCGCATTCAGACGGTTCCGGACGACCACGAAGTCATCGCCGACGTCGTCTCGGAGTGGCGCGACGCCTTCGACGCAGTCGTCGTCACCGGTGGTCTCGGTGGGACGCCGGACGATATCACCATGGAGGCCGTTGCCGCCGGTCTCGACCGGGAGTTCGTCGTCAACGACGCGGCCGCCGAGCAGGTCGAAACGACCATCGAGGCCATTCTCGAACGACGGCCCGATATCGACTTCGACCTCGACGTGGCGTGGTATGCATCGATGCCCGAAGACGCGGAGGTACTCTCGAACGGAGAGGGACTCGCACCGGGGTGCCGGGCGGGGAACGTCTACGTCCTGCCGGGCATCCCGGAGGAGATGAAGCCGATATTCGAGTCCATCGCGGAACGGTTCGCCAGCGACCGAGAGTCACGGGAGTTCTACGCCGACGCACCCGAGGGAGCAGTCGCCCGCGAACTCGGCATCGTCGCCGAGCGATTCGGCGTCCAAGTCGGAAGCTATCCGAATCGGGGCGGACCGACGCGAATCAAACTCTCCGGTGCCGACCCGGTCGTCCTCGACGATGCCGTGGCGTGGGTCTGGGAGCACGCGACGGTCGACCTCTACGAGAGCGAGGCGGCGACCGAAGCGGCACGGGAGCGGAAGAAAGAGAGCGACAGAACGGGGGAAGACGAACCGAAAGAGAGCGACAGAACGGGGGAAGACGAACCGAAAGAGAGCGACAGAACGGGGGAAGACGAACCGAAAGCGGGCGGAGAATAGGGGGGCAGACACCTCGGCCCGTTAGCGGAGTTGGGCGAAACTGGCATCCGAACGGGGCATCGCGTCGAGTGACCCGCGACTGCGGATGATGTTGAACGCGGTCACGAGGTCCGACCGGGAGATGAGACCGACGAGGTCCCCCGTCTCGTCGACGACCGGGAGACGACCGACACTGCGCTCCTGCATGAGGGCGATAGCATCCATCGCGTCGGCGTCGGGGTCGATGGTCGTCAGTTCGTTGCTCATGATATCGTCGACGCGGAAGGCGTCGCGTTCGACTTCTTTGACGCTGCGGGCGTCGTCGAGGGTGACCATGCCGACGAGGTCGCCGTTTCTGAGGACGGGGTAGCCCGTGTGTCGCTCGACGAACATCCGTTCGAGGAGTTCCGCGACAGAGGTCGTCTCATCGACCACATCGAGGCTCTCTCTGGGAGTCATGATATCACGCACGACTACGTCCTCGAACGTCGCCTTGAGGACGGTCTGTTGGGCCTCGCCGGACGCGCCTATGTAAATAAAGAAGGCGAGCGCGACGAGGAAGAGGTTGAAGAACAGGCCGAAAATCCCGAGGAGGAAGGCGAACACCTTCCCGACTTCGGCGGCCATCTGCGTCGCTTTCGCGTGGGGGCGGCTGCGGGCGAGAATTGCACGGAGGACGCGCCCGCCGTCCATCGGAAAGCCGGGAAGCATGTTGAACGCGGCGAGTGTGATATTCACCAACGCGAGGTAGCCGAGGACGAACTGTGCGGGTGCTTGCGATTCAGGAAGGAGGAGGAATCCGGCGTAGGAGACGAGACCGATAGCGACCGAGACAATTGGTCCTGCAACGGCGATGGTGAACTCCTGTTTCCAATCCTCCGGAATCTCCTTGAAACGGGCGACGCCGCCGAACAGCCAGAGGGTGATAGACTCGATTTCGTAGCCGTACCGCATGGCGACGAGCGAGTGACCGAACTCGTGGAGGAGGACACCGGCAAACAGCCCAATTGCGGCCGCACCGCCGAGTATCCACTGGAGCGACCCATCAGAGATGGCAGCGCCATCGATACTCGTGCCGAAGAGTTCGTTGATGACGAGCGTGAGATTGGCGACGTCAGACCCGATAAGCCACGCGAAAAGCGGGAGAACGATGAGGAAGGTGAGGTCCAACCTGATCGGGATGCCGAAGGCGCTACCGATGCGGATTCCTCGCATACCCGTAATAACCATGGGAGAACCTTAAGCAGTCAGGCCAGAAAATGGGGGAAGGCTTACGCGGGGCGGCAATCCACGGTGAGATATGAGCGATTCCCAACCCAACCCAGTTGTAAAACGAAGCACGGATATCGAGTACGAGTCAGTGGGTGCGGCTGACGGGATGGCGAAAGGCGTCCTCCTCTCCGACGACGACGGCGCGCCGAACTTCGCCATCAGACGGTTCGTCCTCGACGCTGGCGCGTCGGTTCCGAAACACACCAACGAGGTCGAACACGAACAGTACGTCCTCTCGGGACAGTATGTCGTCGGCATCGACGACGAGGAGTACGAGGTCGAAGCGGGTGACTCGCTTCTCATTCCCGCTGGCGTCGTCCACTGGTACCGAAACGAGTCCGACGAGGACGGCTCGTTCCTCTGTGCTGTGCCGAACGGTGACGACACCATCGAACTCACCGACGAGTCCTGAACGGGCGACGCGAGAACGCGAGCATGCGACGGTAGGGTGTGAGAGCGCGCAGGCGAATCCCTGAAATACCACGTCGCCGTAGCACGCACCGTGTCTAAACAGGTCACCCGCGTCGACACGGTCTTTCTCCATCAGACGGGGGACGACTATCTCGTCGTCGCCCGCCGGGATGGAAAGCGGGTGCTCCGCGGAAAACTCGAACTCAAAGAGACGAACGCGGGGCCCCGACCGCTCCGATTTCTCGTGATTCGGAAGGGAGAAGAATCACCGCGCGACCCGAGTCAGTTCGTCGAACTCGCCCGGTCAGCTGCTCGAATCCGCATCTCACAGCAGACGCCGAAAAACGCCCGCGAGGAACTCAAAGAGATGCTCGACGGCTACCAGCTTGAGGCTGTCGCGGTGCGGACCTGCCGTCGGTGTGCAGTTAACGGCCGGTATTCGCCAATTACTGACGATACGGCCATCAAAGCCGAACACGAGCACGTCTGCCGTGACTGCGCAGTCCGCGAACTCGAACAGGAACTGTCGTTCGCAGGTGGCCTCACGCAGGCGGCCCAAGAACGCCTCGAAGAACTCCTCTACGAGACGGGCGACCTGACCCGTATCACGAACCTGCTGCAGGGCGAGTTGGACCCCGACCTGACGAAGTTCGACACCATCAGTGCGACGACGGAAGACATCGACTTGGTCGAGACGGACACACTCGACCTCCACCCGAATCTGAAGTCGATGCTGACAGAGCGGTTCGACACGCTGCTTCCGGTCCAGAGTCTCGCTATCGACAACGGACTGCTCGACGGCGACGACCAACTCGTGGTGAGCGCCACCGCGACCGGGAAGACGCTCGTCGGCGAACTCGCCGGTATCGACCGGATGCTCAAAGGGAACGGAAAGATGCTCTTTCTCGTCCCCCTCGTCGCGCTCGCGAACCAGAAACACGAGGACTTTCAGGACCGCTACGGCCACCTCGGCAAGGTGACGATTCGCGTCGGAGCCAGCCGAATCAACGACGACGGCAACCGCTTCGACCCAAACGCCGACATCATCGTCGGCACCTACGAGGGAATCGACCATGCCCTCCGGACGGGAAAAGACCTCGGCGACATCGGGACCGTCGTTATCGACGAGGTACACACGCTGAAGGAAGAAGAGCGAGGCCACCGCCTCGACGGGATGATTTCCCGGCTCAAGCATTTCTGTGAGGAGCGGGCCGAGCGACGAGACGAGTACGACGGCGCGCAGTGGATTTACCTCTCTGCGACGGTCGGGAACCCGAAGTGGTTGGCGGAGAATCTCCGAGCTAACCTCGTCGAGTACGAAGACCGGCCGGTTCCCATCGAGCGACACGTCACCTTCGCCGACGGGCAAGAAAAACCCCGAATCGAAAACCGCCTTGTCAGGCAGGCGTTCGACACGAAATCGTCGAAGGGATACCGCGGGCAGACGATTATCTTCACCAACTCGCGGCGGCGCTGTCACGAGATTGCGCGAAAAATCGACTACAACGCCGCGCCGTATCACGCCGGATTAGACTACAAACAGCGAAAGCGCGTCGAACGCCAGTTCGCCAATCAAGACCTCGCTGCCGTCGTGACCACGGCGGCGCTGGCCGCCGGTGTCGACTTCCCGGCGTCGCAAGTCATCTTCGACACGCTGGCGATGGGTATCGAGTGGCTCTCAGTACAGGAGTTCAGCCAGATGCTCGGTCGTGCCGGTCGACCCGACTACCACGACAAGGGCGTCGTCTACCTACTGGTCGAACCCGACACCAGCTATCACAACACGATGGAGATGACCGAGGACGAAGTCGCGTTCAAACTCCTCAAAGGCGAGATGGAGGAGGTCAGAACGGTCTACGACGAGTCCGCGGCCGTCGAAGAGACCTTGGCGAACATCGTCGTCGCCGGCAAGAAGGCGAAGGCGCTCAACACCCGGATGCTCGGCGAGATTCCGACTACGCACACGGTCGGGAAACTTCTCGAATGGGACTTTATCGACGGACTCGACCCGACGCCGCTCGGTCTCGCCGTCACGAAACAGTTCCTCTCGCCGAACGAGGCGTTCCGCATCCTCGACGGTATTAGAAAGGGCTACTCGCCGTACGAAATCATCGCCGACCTCGAACTCGACGAAGAAGGACGATAACGGTCGGCCACAACACCATTTGCGGGTGCTGGACCGCCATCAGGTTCTGAACCCCGCACGCTTTTCGGATACCAGTACGTCAGTGAGCGCGTGGTAGCGATAACGCCGGGCATCCTCGTCGTTTTCGCCGTCATCCTCGTCGCGTTGGTGTTCTTTGCAACCGAACCGGTCCCCGTCGACGTGACGGCAATCGGCGTGATGGTGACGCTGATGGTGATTCAACCCGTCTCCGAGGCGCTTGTCTCGGTCGGACTCCTCGGCGCACCCATCACGCTCTTCGAGTCGTATCCGGGCGACGCGCTCTCCGGGTTCGCCAACACGGCGACACTGACCGTACTCGCGATGTTCATCCTGAGCGAAGGTATTCAGCGAACTGGCCTCGTACAGATGCTGGGTGCGAAAATTTCGTCGTTCACCGGCGACAGCGAGTTTCGACAACTCGGCGCAACCGTCGGCGTCGTCGGTCCTATCTCGGGATTCATCAACAACACCGCCGCCGTTGCGATTTTGCTGCCGATGGTAACCGACCTCGCAGAACGCGGGAAAACGTCGCCGTCGAAGCTTCTCTTACCGCTGTCGTACGCCTCGATGTTCGGTGGGATGTTGACACTTATCGGCACTTCGACCAACATTCTCGCCAGCGACGTGTACTCGCGCATCACGGGCGAAGCGCCCATCTCGATGTTCGAGTTTACCGCGCTCGGTGCGGTCGTCATGGCCGTCGGCATGGTCTATCTCCTCACCGTCGGGCGACGACTCACGCCCGCACGAATCGAACCGCGAGGCGACCTGACCGAGGAGTTCGAGATGGCCGAGTACCTGACTGAAGTCGCCGTCCGCGAGGACTCCCCACTCGTCGGGCAGCAGGTGCAGCAGGTACTCGTCGACACGGAGTTCGACGTCGACCTCCTCCAACTGATTCGCGGCGACAGCGTCTTTCTCGAACCGCTCGGGCCAAAGGAGATTCGGCCGGGCGACGTGTTCACCCTCAGAACCGACCGCAACACGCTGGTCGAACTGCTCGACATGGAGGGCCTCGACCTTGTTCCGGACACCATCACCGAGGACGAACTCGAACTCGCCGACGAGGGTCAGAACCTCGTCGAGGTCGTCATCGCGCCGGGGTCGTCGCTGGTCGGCGAGTCGCTCGCGACGACGAGTTTCAGACAGCGGTACGACGCGACGGTGCTCGCGCTCCGTCGTGGCGGCGAGTTGATTCGGCGACGGATGGACAACCTCCCGCTTCGCGTCGGTGACACGCTTCTCGTACAGGCAACCGTCGACAGTATCGAACGCCTCGACAACAATCGCAACTTCATCGTCGCCCAAGAAATCGAACGCCACGACTACCGCGAGTCGAAGATTCCGGTCGCCGTCGGCATCGTCGCGGGCGTCGTCGCACTCGCCGCGATTGACTTCCTTCCCATCGTCGTTTCGGCGTTGCTCGGAGCCCTGGTGATGGTTGCCACCGGGTGTCTCCGACCGACCGAGCTGTACGACGCAGTCCAGTGGGACGTTATCTTCCTCTTGGCTGGCGTCATCCCGCTCGGCATCGCGATGGAGAACTCCGGGGCCGCAGAACTCCTCGCGGAGATGGTCGTGATGAGTGGTGAGTTCCTCCCGCTGCTTGCAGTGCTCGGGGTGTTCTACTTCGTGACGGCGCTGTTGACGAACATCATCTCGAACAACGCGAGCGTCGTGCTCATGATTCCGGTCGCCATCGAGGCCGCGACGACGCTCGGCGCGCGACCCTTCTCGTTCGTCCTCGCGGTCATGTTCGCCGCGTCGACGGCGTTCATGACGCCGGTGGGCTACCAGACGAATCTCTTCGTCTACGGGCCGGGCGGATACAAGTTCTCGGACTATATCCGCGTTGGCGGCCCGCTCCAGTTGGTTCTCGGGGTTGTGACGACGATTGGGGTGGCGTATTTCTTCCCCCTGACGTGAAACGAGGAACGAAACTCTTTACTCCCAGACGGGGAGAGACGTATATGCGGGACCGTGGGTTAGCCTGGTATACTTCGGGCCTTGGGTGCCCGTGACCCCGGTTCAAATCCGGGCGGTCCCACTCTTTGTGCGAAGAACAACGTGATGAGCCAAAGAGTGACAACCGTCCGATTTGAACCAAGGAGCGAACGCAGTGAGCGAGTGAGGTTCAAATCCGGGCGGTCCCATTGGGTATATAAGTAAACCAGCGTACTTTGCCGGTTGTTTTCCACCCGAAGAGACGGGGGTCTGCGCATGAGTCTCGCGCCCTCTCGGAAGGCGGGAGACACCGTCGAAACGACCCTTCTTCAGGTTCACACAGAACTGCGTCACGTCTCGGACCACGAGCACGAACATTACGACGCGCTCACCACCGAGTTACTCACGCCGAGTCGTGACCACCCGTTCGTCGGCATCTGTCTGCTCGAACCCGGGGCTGTCGTCGAAATCAAGAGCGCGATGGGCGCCGACGGCGAAGCGCAGCGCCGCGGACGGTTCCTTCCCCGGCGGAGCCAGCACGAGCACCTCCTCAAGGAGGGCGGTGTCTACCTCTTCACCGTCTATGCGCCGACCCCTGCGCGTGACATCATCGCTGCGAAAATCACCCCGGCGACTCTCGTCGACGAGTTCGGTTTCTCGTGGGCCTCCCGGAAACGTGGTCGGACTACGCACAAGTCACCTGGACGCAGGTCTTCGCGCCGAAGGAGGTCGAAGGTCAGTGAGCGTTCGGCAGAGACCGCTGATGAGTACCTCAAACGCTGGATCGATGAAGCCAGGTTTCGCTCACCGGCTCGTGACTTCGCCGTCTTTCTTGAAGAGTGAGGGTTATTGGGTCACGTCGGAGCCGCTCGACTTGTCGAATGGAAAGTCGATTTCAAGACCATCGTAGGCTACCACTGGCTTCTTTCGTAGCCCCGATTCGCCACCTTCGAATTCGATAACGCCGATATCTTCGAGTTCAGTCAGGTTCCGGTGGACCTGCTTGTAATCACGGTTCATCAACTCCGCAGCCTCGCGGATACTCTGAGGTGAGTCCGTGGCGATTGCTTCCAGCAATCTCAGATTCTTCGGGCTGAGCAGTCTGCCGAGTTCAGCGTACGATTCGAAGTTGAGGATTAGATGTGCATCCTCGATTTCTTCGTCTTCCTGTGCGGCCTTGATTCGTTAGCGTGCGCACTCGTCGAGAGTACTCCGCCTACCAACTATCACTTTGAGTTTTGTCATTTGTTAGGTACCAAACATAGTGTTGGACCTCCATAACTCATTTCCATGTGTACGTGTATGTTTACGTGATGGCAACGAAGACAATCACTGTGACCGAGGAAGCGTACGAGCGACTTCGTGCGATGAAGCGCGGTGACGAGAGCTTCACTGACGTTCTTCTTCGAGTCACTGGAGGAGAGGAAGACGTAATGAAGGGCTTCGGTTCGTGGAAAGAGTCGGGCCTTCGTGAGGCAGTGGAAGACGCTCAAGAGGAGTTTGACGAAGACTTCGAGAATCGACAGGCATCACTGTGAACTGCCTCGACACGAACGCTCTCATTGACTACTTGGAGGGAGAGCAAGCTATCGCGGAGTTCCTCGAAGAAAGCCAGCAACCATACTTCGCTCCGACGGTCGCGCTGCACAAGGTGTTTGTTGGGGGTGCGAGACTACGCGGATCGGACGGTGTCGAAAGTACACGCGACGGGTTGGACTGGTTAGAGTCACTCCCACTTACCATCGATGGCGCTGCAGAAGCGGCGAAGATTGACGCGGAACTCCATGCTAACGGGACACCCATCGGCGCACTGGATACGCTCATCGCGGGTGTCGTTCGTGAGGCGGGGGGAACGCTCGTCACCGCAGACAGCCATTTCGACCACGTCGATGGACTAGTGACGGTTAATTACCGAGAGTAGTCGTCTACCGGTGCTAGTCGGACGCTTCGGTTACTGAACAGTCTACAGGCCGTCTCGAAATTACACTGCTGGTTTCGCTGACGAAGCCAGCCTCACCAGCCCAAACAATGCAAGCGATAGCAGGCACAGTCCAAGGAATCAAATTGATATCCTCCTGCCCTGAAGACGTCCCTAGAACGCGGAGCGTTCTGGTGGGCGAACGAGACCAAGAGTCTCGTCAACGCATGAATCCCGAGCGTTGGGTGTTTCAGGTTCGCAACCACGACTCCAGTTTCTTCTTTGGGAACCCGTTTCACCCAGTTACAGACGAACCCTAGTTGGGTTGAAGCGGACTGTCGAGGTGTACGCTCACTCGAATACGCGTTCAGGCTCAGTCTCGTCCCGGCCCAACGATTCGGTTTCGAGGAGGTTATCGAGTCGTCGTTGGAACGCGTCGTCGCTGAGTTCACCTTCCGCGTATCGTCGTCGAAGCGTTTCGACCGGGGTCTCGGTCGATGATTCGGACACCTCATCAGTTTGGGGTTCGGTGAATGGCGTCGCATCGGGTGCCGCATTCGCTTGCCGGACGACGCCGAGCGTCAAGCACCAAGCGACAGCGAGGAGAGCGAGGCCGGCTAAGAGAAAGGTGAGAGTACTAAGGTTGCTACCATAACCTATTCTTGCAAGTATGAGTACTGGAACACCAATCAGGGAGGAAACGACTGCGACGGCAGTCCGCCCAGCGGGACTCTCCGGCGCGTAGCGGTGGACCAAGTTATACATCGGCTAATTCGTGTCACCCAGTATATAAAAAGTCAACGGGATGAACTGTACTGGTAGAACAGCCGGTGAAGCGTACTCACTCAAATCCGCGAACTTCGAAGGTTGAGACCTCACTCCTCGTTGACTGCACTCCCGAAAGCACTCACGGGAGATACGTCGTGAGGAAGTTTAGCACCCGGTCAAGCAGTTCGTTCTTTTGGTTCTCGGTATCCGCATCCGCTGTTGCAGTGTCCGATTGAGAACTCATATTGTTAGATAACGTAGATATCGAATTATAGCTACGGGTCGCTTGCTGTCGAATGTGACTACTGACTACCGTTCAATAGAAAACACGGACGTTGTGGTACGTCAGCGAATTAGTTGTCGAGGGCGGTCTTGAACGTGCGTGGTCCCGCCACAGCGGCGGTCCCGAGCACCATGAGCGAGGCACCGGTTCCGAGACGTTCGCTTGCGACGACCGCGGGAACAAACAAACCCGTAATAACCAGCAGTCCGGCGAAAAACATGACCCCACCGAGGACATCGAGAGGTTGGAGTTGCATTTCGGTCGGACCGACACACGCTCGCGGTAAATGCCTTCTTGCTCTGACACATTCGTCGTGGCGGTACTGGAACGGAAAGACGAGTTCCGGGAACAGGCATATGGTGTGTCGGTGATAGGTCTCAGACCATGGTCCACCGCGATTTTGTGATTACCGTGTTGTTCGTCCTCCTCGGTGCCGCGCTCTGGTTGGTTTCGGGGTACTACACCGCAGAGTTGTGGATTCGCTGGGCGCTTCTCATCGGGGTTGGCGTCATCATCCCGACGATACTCACGTCAGGGGAGACGTGAGTCTGCACCGGGAATTCTGACGGAATCCGGACCTATCGGGGTGCGGCGGCGTTCTGTGCGGCCGCGTTGCGCGCAGTTGCGCTTCGGTCGGTTTCCGTTCGATTCGTCTCGTTCGTCCGCTGGATGACGTAGCGCTGGCCGACCATCGGGTCCAAGAGGCTGTCGACCGGTGCGCGGTCGTCGCGGAGAACCGGTACGTCGTCGGTCGGTGTCGAATTTCGGTACGACGTGAGTTCGGCCGCGAGGTCGATACCGATGTCGCGTCGTTGATTCCGCGCCTGCAACTCCGCTCGGGTGACGAGCGTGTCGTTTTTCGTCGCTACGACCTCGATGTTCTGGACGACGACGCTCCCCGCGGTGGGGAAACTGTAGACCTGCGGGTACACCTCGCGCATCGTCTTGTACTCCGCGCGGTAGAACTTCGAGGCGGGACCGCTGGGCGCAGAAATGACGTTTGCAAAGAGGATGCCATTGTCGTCGAGGCGGTCGGACGTGAGTTGCATGAACTCGACCGTCGTCAACTCGAACGGGACCTTGTCCTTCCGGTAGGCGTCGAGGATGATGAGGTCGTACGTCTCGTTCGTCTCGCGGAGGTACTGCCGGCCGTCCATCGTGTAGATGTTCAGGCGGTCGG
Source organism: Haloferax mediterranei ATCC 33500 (assembly GCF_000306765.2). NCBI lineage: Archaea > Methanobacteriati > Methanobacteriota > Halobacteria > Halobacteriales > Haloferacaceae > Haloferax > Haloferax mediterranei. Next base: position 246,274 of record NC_017941.2, on the reverse strand, counting down.
ACTCCTCGACGCCGAAGTACTCCTTCGAGACAGCCACCACCTCGGGGTCGAGTTCCACCACGTCGACGGTCACGTTCGGGTAGGTCTCCAGAAATACGCGGGGACCGGTAAAGCCGCCGCCGCCGACGAACAACACTCGGTCGATGTCGTCGGAGAAGAGAAACGGGGCGTGGAAATACGACGTGTAGTCGAAGACGTGTCTGGTCGGGTCCGAGAGGTCCATCGCGCTGTGAGGTTGGCCGTCGAGGTAGAGCGTTCGAACGCCGTCGGCGTCCGAGACGCGAAGCTCCTGATAGGCGGTCTGTGTGTGGTAGACGGTGGTGCCGCGGGAGTCGAGTCCGATACCGCCGGTCGTCGCGGCGACGAGCAGAATGACGACGATGCCGACGCTCCAGACGGCCGCTTCCTGTCCGATGTTAGGCCGAGCAAGCGCGAGCGCCGTGCCAACCGACAGGAGGCCAAACACCAGTCCGATGTCGGTGACGCTCAGCGACGGGATGAGCAGATAGGTCGTGGCGAACGCACCGAGAATGCTCCCGACGGTACCGACGGCGTAGACGTGCCCCGACGCGGCACCGACCTCCGACTGACCGGAGAGTTCCGCGGCGTAGGGACTGACGTACCCGAGAAGGTAGGTCGGTGGGCCGAAGAGGAGCGTGACCGCCGGCAACGACGCGAATCGACTGGGAAGCGGAAGACTGGCCGTCGACTGTAAGAACAGGTCGCCGAGGAAAATGACGCCAGCGATGTAGGCCGCCGTCGCGACGAACACGCGCACGAGTGTTTCGTTCGACGCCTGTGTGGCCTGCTTCCCGCCGCGGTAGTAGCCCAGACTCAACGCGGCGAGGAAGACGCCGATGATGCTCCCCCACGTGTAGATGCTGCTCCCGAACTCGGGAGCGACCATCCGTCCGGCGAGAATCTCCAGTCCCATGCTGGTGATGCCGGAGACGAACACCGCGAGTTCGGGCCGCGTCACCCGAAGCGAGGGGAATTCGGGCGTCGAATTCATGACAGTAACCTTGGACTCACGGACGTATTAATTGCCTCCCGCGGCCAAACGCATCACCCACGGCTGAACGGTTGCGAGCGAGTGCGACGAGGTTGCACGCCGATACACCGAGGCGACTGAACTATTTATCCGAAGACGGAGCCAGCACCTCCATGTCGTCGCTCGTCGCCGCCTCGGACCTCGCCCGTGCCGCCTACTGTCCGCGGCAACTCTATTACGCCCGCCGCGACGAAGACCGAGGACCGCCGCCGCGAGTCAACGAAATCCGCGCTCTCGCATTCGAGTACCCGAAGCACCTCGCCGCCAACGACGACGAACTCGCGCACTATCCGCTCGCTGTGCCGCCAGACGAGTACCGCGAGAATCTACGTCGGCTCCGCGAACGGGACGACTGGGATGCGCTTTCGTCACCCATCGACCGAGACGTACTCCTCACGGGGAAAGACTGCCGAGGCGTCGCGCACAAACTCGGCGGCGACCCGGTCGTACCATCTCTCATTTCGTCCGGTGAGCCACCGGAACGCGGGGTGTGGGAACCGCAGCGGGTCAGAGCCGTCGCGCTTGCGAAGGCGCTCTCGTGGGAGCGCGAAACGTCGGTGTCGCGGGCGTTGGTCGAGTATCCGACCGTCGGCGTCGTTAGAACCGTCCGACTCACGACGGGGAACAAGGCCGCGTATCGACGGGCGCTCCAAATCGCTCGCGAACTCGATTTCGTCCCGCCGCGATTGCGGGATTCATCGAAGTGCGACGAATGCGCCTATCGAGAGCAGTGTGGAGTGAAAACGCGGTCGTTACGGTCGCGTCTGGGCTGGTAGTTACGCTTCGGGTTCCGAATCAGCGTGCGTTTCGAGCCACGCCTCGATCTCATCCGCCATCGCCCCGCGACGGTGAATGATTCCACGGCCGGGGTCGACGACGGTGCTCTCGGTGCCGGGTGTGGTTCCGCCGTCGAGGACGAACGCGACGGCCTCGCGGATTTCGTCGGAAAGTTGCGACGGGTTGGTGATGCTGCCCGTTCCGGAGCGGTTCGCGCTGGTGGCGGTTACGGGTGTTCCGGCCTGCTCGAAGAAGTCGAGTGCGAGGTCGTGGTCGGGCACGCGAACGCCGACGCGGTCGCGGCCGGAGACGAGCACGTCTGGGAGACTGTCGCGGCGCTCGACGACGACAGTCACCGGACCGGGGAGGAACCGACGCATGAAGGCCACCTCGCGGTCGTCGACGACGACGTATTCGAGCGCGGCGTCAACGTCCGGAAAGCCAGCTGAGAGCGGTTTGTCCCGGTCGCGTCCCTTGATGTCGAAGACGCGTTCGATGGCGTCCGGGTTCGTCGCATCCGCCCCCATCCCGTAAACCGTCTCGGTCGGGTAGACGACCGCCTCGCCACGGCGAATGGCGTCGGCAGCCTGTTTCACGTCGTCGTCACTCATGTATGAGTAAAGGCGAGAGCGGCGAAAAAGCGTGACGAAACCGGGCTACAAAGTCGAAGCGGCGGCCAGCCGATTGTGGGTTCGGAACAGAGCGGTTGCGACTACTGGCCGAAACGGCGGCGAGTTGCGACTACTGGCCGAAACGGCGGCGAGTTGCGGCTACAGGTCCGAAACGGCGTCGGCAACCTCGTCGTAGTCCGGGAAGTCGGGCCACTGGTCTGCGACCCACGCGTACTGGACTGTTCGCTCCTCATCGAGGAGGAAGAGAGCAGGCCGGTGTTCGGTGATACCGGCCATCCCGTCGAGGTCGTTTTCGATGCCGTACTCGGTGGCAATTCCGGCGGCCGGGTCGGAGAAGAATCGGGCGTCAACCTCGCGCTCTTTGAGGAACGTCTTGTGCTCGTAGGGCGACGAAATGGAGACGCCGACCGCTTGGACCGCTTCAGGAACGTCGCGGTCGCGAAGGTTATTCCAGATGTACGTCGAGGGGAACGCGCCGTCCATCGTGTGGAAGACGAGAAGAACCGGGCCGTCGTCGGTCACGTCCGACAGGGACGCGTTCTCCCAGTACTCGTCGTTGACGAGCGGACGCGTGAAATCAGGTGCTGTGTCACCGACCGCGGGCGCGTCGTGGTCGGGGAGGTCGACGATATCGAAGTCGAACATCACGCGGCCTCCTCGTAGGTGTTTTCGAGGTATTCGACGATATTCGCCGACTCGGACATCGTAACGCCGGTGTTCTCGTCGACGATGGCCGGGACGGTTCGCTTCCCCGAGATGCGCTTGACCACGTCGCGGTCGGAGTGCATGGCTTCGACGAACCGCGACTGGTAGTCGAGACCTTTGTCGTCGAGAACGCGAACGACGCGCTCGCAGAACGGGCACGCCTGCAACCGATACAGCGTAATCGCCGGTTGGTCGTCGGACATGGACGCCCGTTAGAAAGAGCGTCGCCTAAGCCCTTCGCTCGTGGGTATCGCCGGCGCAATGGCGGATGGTGTAGCCTCTCGATTAGCCCGGAGAAGGAGCGAGCTAACTCGATATGAACGGGTGAACAACTGCCGATATCCGTGAGTGAACTACTGCGAACCAAGCGAGTGAACAACCGTCGATACCGATAGACGATAATCCGAGGGCAACTCTTAATTCCGGTGCCGCGCAAGACTGTATAGTTACATGGGCTTGCCGCCGCTACTACCACTTCCAGCTACGTTACTCGCGGCCGCACAGGTCTCGGACCTCCCCGTTGGCGACAATACAATCACCGCACTCGGGGTGGCCGCGATTATCGTACTCATCGGACTCTCGGCATTCTTTTCCTCCTCCGAGATTGCGATGTTCTCGCTGGCGAAACACCGCGTCGACTCGATGGTCGAGGACGGAGTCCCCGGCGCAGATCGGGTGAAAGCGCTCAAGGACGACCCTCACCGCCTCCTCGTGACCATCCTGGTCGGAAACAACATCGCCAACATCGCGATGTCCTCCATCTCGACCGGGCTGCTCGTCTTTGTCGGGTTCCAACAGGGAGAGGCCGTTGCCATCGCAACATTCGGTATTACGGCCATCGTCCTGTTGTTCGGCGAGAGTGCTCCGAAATCCTACGCGGTCGAGAACACCGAGTCCTGGTCCCTCCGCATTGCGCGCCCGCTGAAGTACGCAGAGCTACTGTTACTTCCGCTCGTCGTCTTCTTCGACTACCTGACGCGAGTCATCAACAAGATTACCGGCGGACAGACCGCCATCGAGACGACGTACGTCACCCGCGACGAGATTCAGAATCTCATCGAGACGGGCGAGCGCGAGGGTGTCATCGAAGAGGAAGAACGCGAGATGCTCGACCGCATCTTCCGCTTTAACTCGACGATTGCCAAGGAGGTCATGACGCCGCGTCTCGATATGACCGCCGTCCCGAAGGACGCGACCATCGACGAGGCCATCGAGACCTGTGTACAGGCCGACCACGAGCGAGTGCCCGTCTACGACGGTAATCTCGACAACATCATCGGTATCGCCAACATCCGAAACCTCGTCCGCGAGCAGTATTATGGTGAACGTGGCGTGACCATCGCCGATATCGTCTCGCCGACCCTCCACGTCCCCGAATCGAAGAACGTCGACGAACTCATGGCGGAGATGCAGGACACCCGGATGCAGATGGTCATCGTCATCGACGAGTTCGGGACCACTGAGGGACTTATCACGCTCGAAGACATGGTCGAGGAAATCGTCGGCGACATCCTCGAAGGCGACGAGGAAGAGCCGTTCGAGGAGGTCGACGAGAACACGGTCCTCGTCCGTGGTGAGGTCAACATCGACGAAGTCAACGAGATACTCGATATCGACCTTCCGGAAGGCGAAGAGTTCGAGACGCTCGCAGGTTTCATCTTCAACCGCGCCGGCCGCCTCGTCGAAGAGGGCGAAGAGATCACCTACGACAACATCGTCATCCGCATCGAACAGGTCGACAACACGCGCATCATGAAAGCGCGCATCCAAACTAACGTCGGCGTCGAGGACGCGGAAAACGACGGCGATGTGGACGACGAAGAAGCGGAAGTCGAACCCGACACGTAGTCGGGTCGAACGGGTTCTTTTCGGCTATGCTATCCGAGGAGCGGAAACGAGAGAAGCACCAGCGCCAGCGACACCAATACGAAAACGGCCAGTCCGAAAGAGCGACGAACACCACACGGAAGTCCCCCTCACACGGGGAATACAATCGAGACGAGCGTAAAGATGCCGTAGCCGAGGCCGAACGCGAGGAGCAAGGACCCAATCCACGCGAGGACGGTGTAGAGCATTTTCCGCCCTGAGACGCCAGAACCGCCAGCGGCGTAGCCGGAACCGATGATGGCGCTGACAATTATCTCGTTGAACGAGACGGGAACGCCGAGTGCGACGGCCGTCTGCGCGATTGCGAACGAGGGAATCATCGCCGCGATAGAGCGGCGCGGTCCGAGTGAGGAGTAGTCCTGCGCGAGCGCCTTTATCATGCGCGGCGCGCCGGTCCAGGACCCTGCAAGGAGCCCGAGTCCGCCACCGACGAGAAGCGCGGGGAGCGGAACAGTCACCGCATCGAGGAGCGGGACCAGCGGACCGATTGCGAGACCGACCTGACTCCCGCCGGCGGAGAACGCGACGAGACCGCCGAGAGCGAGGAGAAACCGACGTTGTCCCCGAGCCTGGTTGGTCGATATCCAGCGACCGACGATTGCGGCCGCGACGAGACCGACGGACAGCGACGCAACGACGAACCACACTGTTTCGCCGATGCCGACGACGCCGGTCAGTTCGAGAGCGGCCACGCGCGCGACTGACGCGGACGACCCATTCACGCCGAGACTCGCAAACTCCATGTTCGCGACGAGAAGGCCAACGATACCCGCGAGAGCGGGGACCGTCCAGCGCTCGGAGACCTCTTCGGCCCGGAGCGTCCGGGCGGTCGCGTACGACGCACCGCCGCCGACAAAGGGCGTGAGTACCCAAAGCGAGAGGATTTGCTGGTATTTCGACCACGCGGGAACACCACCCATAGCGAGACCGACGCCGACGACAGCACCGGTGACAGTGAACGCAGTGGCAATCGGATAGCCGGCAAAGACGCCGAGCGCGACGAGCACCGCTGCGGTGAGCAAAGCGACAACTGCAGCGGCCGCGGTTAGCGTGACACCGCCGATAAGTTCGGTCCCGACGGCATTAGTGACGTTTGCGCCTTGGAGGAATGCCCCGGCGAACCCGAGGAGACCGACGATAAACCCGGCGCGCATCACCGAGATGGCGTTGGCACCGACTGCTGGCGCGAACGGCGTCGACCCCGACGAACCGGCGCCGATAGCCCACGCCATGAACAGACTCGCAAGTGCGGCGACGACGAACGTCGCAAGTGTCCCGACTGCTACCACGACAGCACACCTCGACGGCCCTCGAATGGCGTGTCCGTCATCCTAGCGGCGGCGCGCCTCGTCGTATCCCTCACTCAGACCGAGTAGCGTCCGCCGAACGAGGAGATACGCGAAAAAGACGAAGAGCAATATTGCGACGAGCAATCCCGTGAACACAGGGTCACCCACGAGAAAATCGACGATGCCGTCTACGACCAAAGGGTCGGTCATGTGCGAGGTTTCCGCGGGCACGAGGTATAGCCATTTCGGCGTCAGGACGTGACGGAATACGAACACTGATACCGAAAACACGAGTAGCGCGAAGAAATGGCCGACCTCATTCCCTCCAACTCCGGGACCCCCGGCGATGACGACCGGGACGACCGGGACCCGCGGGTTGTCGGCCTCGACAGCGACGAGGCTGACGACTTACTCGCTGCCATCGCTTCGGCTACTGCCCGGTCGGTCCTCGCATCGCTCCACGAGTCGCCTGCAACCCCGTCAGAACTCGCAAACGATGTCGACACGTCGCTCCAAAACGTCCAGTACCACCTCGGTAACCTCTCGGAAGCGGAACTCATCGAGGTAATAGACACGCGGTACTCCGAGAAAGGCCGCGAGATGAACGTCTACGCACCCGCCGACCGTGCTCTCGTCGTCGTTGCCGGACGCGACGACGAGACGAAGGGACTCAAAGGAGCACTCTCGCGTCTCATCGGCGGCATCGGTGTCCTCGGCATCGGGTCAGCCGTGGTGAACCGACTCGCCCGGTCGAGAACTATCTTCCCGTTTGCAACCGGGAGCGCAGGCGGTGAAGCAGAAACTGCCGATAGCGGAGCCGCGGTGAACGACTCCGCCAGCACCGTGACGGACCTCAACGCTACGTACCAGACGAATAATACAACTGCAGGAGGGCAGACGACTGCAGCGACTTCGGGCGGGGAACAGACCGTGACCGAAACGGCAGCCGAAACAGCGTGGACCGCACCCGAGACGGCGGCCGAAACAGCGACCCAGACGCCGACTCCGACACTAAAGCCGACTGCAACGCCGACACCGGCGGCGGACACGACGACAGTAGCTCAGCAGTTGACGGAGACCACGACGGAACTGACGACCGGTTCGTCGGGTCTCGGGGAGACGGTGGCGTCGCTCTCGCCGGGTGCACTATTCTTCCTCGGCGGACTGACGGTTCTTCTCGCGTGGGTCGTGGTCGGCGTTCTCCGAGACTAAAAGGGTTGTTTGAGCCTACGGTGTGTATTTGGCCACCTGGGTCCTACGGTGAAGTGCGAGGCTGCGTTCGGTCCCACGGACGACGGTCGGGACACTGCCATCCCCGTGCGCCCCTGCCCCTTTCCCGGCGTCGTCTCCCCGCGTGGCCTCGGCCTGCCTGCCATGGGATTTCCCCCAATCCCATCCCAACCACCCCCGCTGATTCTTCCGGTCCTCCACCGGACCCGTGTTCTGTTAGTGCTCCTCTGGGATAACACGGAACGTCTCGAATACGTCTCCGTCGACAGTAACCAGTCGCCCGCGGAGACCACCGTCCGGCAGTTCCTCCAGTTCTGCGTGCGCCTGCCGGTTCCCACGTGGTTGGGCGTGACTCCCCGGATTGAGAAGCGGAATCGCGCCGGTTCCGTCGAAGGTGGGTCGGTGACTGTGGCCGAAGATGACCGCGTCAGCGCCGCGTTCTCGTCCGAAAAGCGAGAGGGCGGTTCCGCCACCGCGACGGGTGTGCGTCATCGCGAATTCCACACCGCCGTACGTGAAGTTCCGCGCCTCGGGAATCCGGTCACGAATCTCCGGGCCGTCGTTGTTGCCATAGACGGCGAGGAACGACTCGGATTCGGCGATGAATGCGTCGAGGACGGATTCACGCATAAAATCGCCCGCGTGGACGACGAGATCGGCTTCGCGGACCGCTTCGAGGGTTCGGTTCGCGAGTCGGTGACCGTCGGTACTGTGAGTATCGGAGACGACGACGAGCATATCTCCGCCTATGCATCGAGGGGATTGAAACCTGCTGACTGCGGCACGAAGTACGATTCAGCCAAAGTGACCTGTCCGTCCGTCGGTAAGTCTATCCGGGAGGGGGGAGTGACCCACCACATGGCAGGCAGTACGTCGGTCGTCATCGCGGCCCTCTTTGCGAATGGCGCTATCGCAGTCCTCAAGTTCCTCGGGTTTCTCGCGACTGGGAGTCCATCGATGCTCTCCGAAACGTACCACTCGATTTCCGACACCGGGAATCAGGTGTTCCTCCTCATCGGAATTCGGTACAGTCGGCGCGAAGAGACCCGCGAACACCCGTTCGGCTTCGGGAAGGCACAGTTCTTCTACTCGTTTCTCGTCTCCGTGATGCTGTTCGGAATCGCCGGGTGGGAGTCGGCGAAACACGGCTACAACGCGTTGATGCACCCGAGTCACAGCGAGAGCGCAAATGCGCTCATACTCTTCGGAAGGGAGATAGAACCCGTCTACGTCAACGTCGCTATCCTCCTCGGAGCTATCGCCTTCGAAAGCTACGCATTCCTGAAGGCGAACGCCGAACTCCGCCGCCAAATCGAGGAGTACGAGTGGAGCGGTCTCGTGCAAGCGTTCCGCGAGACGAGCGACGTGACGACGCTCACGGCGTTCACCGAGGACACCGTTGCCCTCGGGGGCGCGGTGCTCGCCCTCGCCGGAATCGGACTCACCGAACTGACCGGCAATGAGGCGTTCGACGCCGCCGCGGCACTCCTCATCGGTATTCTCCTCATGGGCTTCGCAATCGCACTCGCATGGGAGAACAAACGTCTCCTCATCGGCGAGAGCATTCCGCTGGACGAAGAACAAGCACTCAAAGGAATCGTCCGCGATGACCCCCACGTCAGCCACGTCGACCGCTTCCGTGCGTCGTACGTCGGCCCGGAGAAACTCCTTTTGGCCCTCAACGTGAGTTTCGACTCCGAACTCGGTACCGAGGAGATAGACGACTACATCACCGAAATCGAAAACGAACTCAAGGCTGCTGACGACCGCGTCCACTTCGTCTACATCGAACCCGAGCTATAGATGGACCTCCCTGAACTCGTCCCCCCGCTCATCTTTGTCGCCGCGGGCGGCTACATGTACAGTCGCCCGATGTCGGTCCGGACTCTGGTCTCACCACGGGAGTGGAAGGAGTCGCCGAAGAAAGCAGAGCATCTCCAGCGCGGATTGGCGAAGGCGGTGGGTCTCGCGCTCGTCGTCGCTGGCGTGCTGTGGTTCGTCGTCGGACTGAGTTCCTAAACAGGGGCCGAGCCTACTGCGACTGGACTGCCTTGGCAACGAGTTCGACTGCTTCTTTGACTTCGGCCCGCGAGACGTTCAGATTCGTCGTGAACCGGGTGTGGTACTCGCCGAACGGGCCGCCGAGGACGCCCACGTCATCACACAATTCGACGAACTCCTGTGCCGTCACCCCCGCGGCCTCGGAGTCGACGACGACGATGTTCGTGTCCGGGGTCGGTACCGACAACCCCTCAATGTCGTCGAGACCGTCGGCGAGGATGCGAGCGTTCTCGTGGTCGTCGTCGAGGCGTTCGACGTTATCGAGGGCGACGAGACCGGGTGCGGCGATGAGACCAGCCTGTCGCATTCCGCCGCCGAACTGCTTGCGGACGCGGACGGCCTGTTCGACGAATGCCTCCGAACCGGCGAGAATCGAGCCGACGGGTGCACCGAGTCCCTTCGAGAGACAGAACATCACGGTATCGACGTGCTCAACCATCGCCGCCGGGTCCTCGTCGAGCGCGATGCAGGCGTTGAACAACCGCGCGCCGTCGAGGTGGACCGGCATCCCGAGTTCGTGTGCTGTTTCGGCCGCGGCGTCGATGTCGGCTTTCGGGATGGCGACGCCGCCGCGGGCATTGTGCGTGTTTTCGAGACAAACCAGCCCCGTTCCGGCGACGTGAAGGGATTCTTCTCGCGCGTGCTCGCGGACCTGCTCGGGTGTCGGTGCGCCGCGTTCGCCGGCGTCGAAGGCGCGAACCTGCAAGCCCGAGAGTTGGGCGAACCCGCCGACTTCCCACTTGTAGACGTGGGCTTCGACATCGACCAACGCCTCCTGACCCGGGTCGGCGTGGACGCGAGCGGCAATCTGGTTCCCCATCGTTCCGGAGGGGACGAACACCGCGGCTTCCATGCCGACCAACTCGGCGGCGCGTGCTTCGAGTTCGTTCACGGTCGGGTCGTCGTCGTACACGTCGTCGCCGACATCGGCATCTCGCGCGGCCTCGCGCATCTCGTCGGAGGGGAGCGTGACAGTGTCGCTTCGGAGGTCTATCATTGTACTGAGAGACTGACCGAGCCGAGAAATAGGCGATGGTCGGGTCAGCGCACGGTCGTGCTATCGGCACGCCTTGCGCTTCGAAACGTGTTTGTTGTACGAACACTCACGACGCGGTATGGACCCGCGCATCCGTGAACACGCTCAGACTATCGTCGACCACTCGACCCGCATCGAGGAGGGCGACAACGTCGTCGTCTCCGCACCCGCCGTCGCCGAAGACCTCGTGACCGCTATCTGCGAACTCGTCGGCGAGCGCGGGGCGTACGTCGTCAACACCGACAGCAACTCCCGGTTCATGCGCGCATTCCTCCGTGCGTCCGACGGCGAGGAGTTCGAAACGCCGTCGCACCAACTCGCGCTCATCGAGGAGACGGACGTGCTCATCAACGTCCGCGCCGAGGAAAACGCCACAGAACAAAGTGACGTCGACCCCGCGACGAACGCCGCGTGGAAGCGCGCCTACAAGCCGATTCAGGCCGAGGCGCTCTCGAAGCGCTGGTGTCTCACCCAGCATCCCGCAACGGGGAGTGCGCAACTCGCCGGCATGAGCACCGAAGCGTACGAAAACTTCGTCTACGACGCTGTCACGCTCGACTGGGAGAAGCAGGCCGAACACCAGAAACAGATGGTCGAGATTCTGAACGACGCTGACGAAGTGCGCATCGTCTCGGGCGACGAGACGGACGTGACGATGAGCGTCGCGGGCAACACAACCATCAACGACAAGGGCGAGCACAACCTCCCCGGCGGCGAAGTGTTCACCGCACCCGTCAAGGACTCCGTCGACGGCGAGGTCTACTTCGACCTCCCGCTCTACCGGCAGGGTCGCGAAGTCTCGGGTGTCCGGGTTCGCTTCGAAGACGGCGAGGTCGTCAACTACAGCGCCGAGCGCAACGAGGAGGTCTTAGACGGCGTCTTTGATACCGACGAGGGTGCACGATATCTCGGCGAACTGGGTATCGGCATGAACCGGAGTATCGACCGCTTTACCTACAACATGCTCTTCGACGAGAAGATGGGCGACACCGTCCACTTGGCCGTCGGTTCGGCCTACCCGGAGACGGTCGGCGAGGAGAACGAACGCAACGAGAGCGCCGAGCACGTCGACATGATCGTCGACATGTCCGAGGACTCCGTCATCGAAGTCGATGGGGAAGTCGTCCAGCGCAACGGGACGTTCGTCTTTGAAGACGACTTCTAAGCCTGCTTTTTCCCTCCAGGTTTTTGCGACCGGAACGGAGTGACGGGCGTAAAAAGGTGGAACTGGGACGTTCGTCTTTGAAGACGACTTCTAAGCCTGCTTTTTCCCTCCAGGTTTTTGCGACCGGAACGGAGTGACGGGCGTAAAAAGGTGGAACTGGGACGTTCGTCTTTGAGGACGGCTTCGAAGGAATAGCGGACTTGTTTTTGGCTTGTTTCTGAGTAAGCTGTACCGTTTCATCTCCAATTTGTGTATTGACAAATCAGTTTCCGTCACCGGGTTCTCCAGTCGAAATACTACCCTTCAGAAACGCGGAACTATCGTCACCACAGGTGCCGCCAGATACACCCCAAATCGACCGAGATACTGTCTACGCTCCAGTTGAAACACTGCCCTTCCAGCTATGGAACATCGTGTGATAAAAAATCACATAGGCCAATAACTTTAATCCGAATACACGAGGAGAGTGTATCGATGCCAGCGGTTCAGTGTCGGGCCTGTGGTCGCGACGTGGGAGTACACGAAATCGAGACCACGACGCAGACCACACCCGACGGGTTCGACACGAGGTATCGGTGTCCCTACTGCAAAGAGGAGATGCGCGACGTAAAAATGCGAATCGTCTGACTGTGACGCGGCGTTATTCGTCGACGTCGAGCGCGAACTGCTCGTTTTCGGTGACTGCGTTGAGCACGACCGAGGTGTTCGACTCGCGGATGTCCGTGTCGGTAAGGAGCTTCTTGATTTGCGTGTTCATGCCGTCGGTGTCGCGGAACTTGCCGATGGCGATGATGTCGTAGTCGCCGGTGACCTCGTAGACCGAGATCATCTGTTTTTCTGCGCGGAGTCGCTCGGTAATCTCGGGGAGCGCAGACCCCTCGACTTTGAGTTGGATGACGGCGGTGACATCGTAGCCGAGCGCGTCGTAGTTCACGCGCGGTGTGTAGCCCTCAATGACACCCTCGTCTTCGAGGTCGCGCAGGTGATTCGAGACGGTCGTGACCGACACGTCGAGTTCTTCCGCAAGGCTACGCAGACTCGCACGACCATCGCCGAGGAGTGCATTGATGAGCTTCGCATCGAGGTTTTCGTACGTCATTACATTCAGAAACCGTCCGGGGGCATTAGAATTTTACGAATATCCAATTCTGTGGCCGCCAACGGGGAATTGCATTAAGCGGAAAGGTCTTTATAGTGCGGGTGTACGAATTGCATGTTCAGGAAAATGACGGAAGACAACGTACTCACCGACGGTGGCCTGAGCGCCGAGGCACAGGCAGTCATCGACGAGATCGAAGAGAAGAATGTCGACTTCCTCCGCCTCCAGTTCACCGATATTCTCGGCACAGTTAAGAACGTCTCCATTCCAGCATCGCAAGCCGAAAAGGCGTTCACAGAGGGAATCTACTTCGACGGATCGTCTATCGACGGTTTCGTGCGCATTCAGGAATCCGACATGCGCCTCGAACCCGACCCGTCCACGTTCGCCATCCTCCCGTGGCGGAAGAAGGAAAACAGCGCGGCGGCCCGACTCATCTGTGACGTGTTCAACACGTCCACCGGCGAACCGTTCAGCGGCGACCCGCGTGGCGTCCTCAAGCGCGCTATCGAACGCGCAGAGGACATGGGATACGACATCAACGCAGCCCCCGAACCGGAGTTCTTCCTCTTCGAGGAAGATGAAGACGGCAGCGCGACGACCATCACGAACGACGCCGGTGGCTACTTCGACCTTGCACCGAAGGACCTTGCGTCGGACGTGCGCCGCGACATCATCTACGGTCTCGAAAGCATGGGCTTCGACATCGAAGCCTCGCACCACGAGGTCGCAGAAGGCCAGCACGAGATTAACTTCACGTACGACGACGCCCTCTCGACGGCCGACAACGTCGCGACCTTCCGGTCTGTCGTCCGCGCCATCGCGGCCGAACACGACCTCCACGCGACCTTCATGCCCAAGCCGATTGCCAAGGTCAACGGCTCCGGGATGCACACACACATCTCGCTGTTCAAGGACGGCGAGAACGCGTTCCACGACGGTGCCGACGAGTTCGACCTGAGCGAGACGGCAAAGCAGTTCACCGCCGGTATCCTCGAACACGCACCCGCCGTGACTGCCGTCGCCAACCCGACGGTGAACTCCTACAAGCGCCTCGTCCCCGGCTACGAAGCGCCGGTCTACATCGCGTGGTCCGACCGCAACCGCTCGGCGCTCATCCGCAAACCGGCCGCCCGCACGCCAGCAGCCTCCCGTATCGAGGCTCGCTTCCCCGACCCGTCCTGTAACCCGTACCTCGCCCTCGCGGCGCTCATCCACGCCGGTCTCGACGGCATCGAGCGCGAACTCGACTGCGCGGACCCGGTCCGCGAGAACATCTACGAGTTCGACGAGGAGAAACGCGAAGAGTACGGCATCGAGACGCTCCCGAAGGACCTCGGCGCTGCTGTCGACGCCCTCGAAGAAGACGAAGTCATCCAGAACGCGCTCGGCGAGCACGTCACCGAGAAGTTCGTCGAAGCGAAGCGCTCCGAGTTTAAGGACTACCTCGTCGCCGTCTCCGAGTGGGAAATCGACCGGTACCTCGAGACGTTCTAAGCGCGACGAACTCTCAGCAGTCTCTTATCTTTCGGACCCCGTCACCGAGAGCGGCAAGGCCGGGCATATAGTCGGTTGGTTTGTTCCCAGAATAGCACAAAATACTTACAATAACACGAGTCACCAGCGTTCAGTGAGAGTGAACAAAGACGACGTTCGTCGGGCATACGACGACTTGGCTCCAGTGCACGCCGAACAGCGCACTGGAGATGGAGACGGAACAGACATTCTCGCGGAGTTTCTCGATTCGCTCTCCGAGTCGCCTCGCGTGCTCGACGCGGGGTGTGGACAGGGAACACCGATTCTGGCTCGATTGGCGTCCGAAGCGGCCCCAGTGGGGCTCGACTTCTCTCGCGGGCAGTTGTCGTTGGCCGCCGAGAGCGTCCCCGACGCTCCGCTTCTGCAGGGGGATATGACGACACTCCCGTTCGAATCGGACACCTTCGATGCCGTCGTCGCTTACTGGTCGCTGATTCACGTGCCGATGGACGACCACCAGACGGTCATCGACGAGTTCGCTCGGGTTCTTCGGCCCGGTGGCCGCGTCCTCCTGTGTGAGGGGACGAACGAGTGGGTTGGCGAGAACCCCGACTGGCTCGAAAGCGGTGTTCGGATGGAGTGGAACATCGCCGGTGCCGAAGAGACGCGCGCGCAACTACAGAACGCGGGATTCCGCGTCACCGACACGTGGGGCGCGCCAGAGACGATGAACCCGGATGAGGAAGACGGAGAAGACGCAGACACCGAAGGCGCAGACGCAGAAACCGAGGCCGAGGACGCAGACGCCGAAGACAACGAGGACCACCCGTGGACGTTTTTCTCCGCCCGACTGAGGTCGTAAGCCGGGCGACTACTGTTCGACAGATTTCCCAGCCGCCGCATCGCCGCTCAGTCGGCTCTGTATCCACGGCGCGGCGAGGATGAACGCGACGACAGTTCCGGTCGCGAGAATCGCGATTGGAAGCACGTGGAGCGCGTCGGCAACGACCCAGAGCGCGCCCGCACCGAGCAGGGACACGAGTGCAGCCGGGAGCGACAGTGTCGGCAGCGACTCGTGGTCAGAAAGCCGGGACCAGCCGACGAGACCGCCAAGTGACCCGCCGAGGGCGGCAGACGCGTTTGCCGCGTGGTGCGGCGTCCCGCTTGCGATAACCACTGCGAGGGCGACGGCGCTGAGCCCGACCGCGAGTGCGAACAGTCGCGTCGGGTCGAGGTGGCCGGGAACGTCGTCCGCGTCGGCGACCGTAAAGACGAGTATGAGTACCACGAGCCCGAGGAGCGTGCCGACGACGACATCGACGCCGTAGTGGACGCCGAGGACGACGCGGGAGAGTGCGACTGTTGCGACGATAGCCGCGGCAGCGAGGGCGCGTCGCCGTCGGTCCCATACGTCGAGAAGGAGCGCGGCAGCCCCGTAGACGACCGTGGTTCCGAGCGCGTGTCCGCTGGGGAATCCAAACCCATCGTCGGTCGTAAACGAGACGAACAAGTCCGCGAGCGGGGCGGGCCAGTTCGGGGCCGAGGCGATTTCGGCTGTCGGCGGGCGGGGGAGCGCGAAGCCGACTTTGAGCGACGTCACCAGCGAGAGCGAGATAAACGCGAGGGCGACGAACGAGGCAGCGACTCGTCGCGGGCGCTCCGAAATACGAGGGCGTGCAAGCCAGTACAGCGAGGTGAACGCGAGGAAGAAGAACCACTGGTCGCCGAGTTGCGTGACGAGACCGAACAGAAAGACAACTACGTCTGGCGCGGTCGAAAGAACGGTTTCGCCGATACCACGAGTCTGAAGCGGGAACATCTCAGCTACGACGTTCTCGAACGGCGTCGATAGCGCGTCCGGGCACGCCAAGCGCGTTTAGGCCGATGCCAAAGATGACGAACAGGACGTAGAGTCCGAGCGTCGAAAGGAAGATGATGAGCATGGCTACGACCGCGATGAGGTCCGAGTTGAGGTAGTAGAACGCGCCGAGCGTGAGGACGACGCCGTAGCCGAGGACGATGTAGGGACCCCAGCCTCTGGCTTTCCCGCGGCGCATCCGACGGCGGACGTACCGCTTCAACTCGGCTTCGAGTTTGGGCTTTTCGACCGTCCGGTCGGTTACGTCGGACTCGAATGCATCGAGGTCCGCACGGAGTTCCTCGACCTGCGATTCCAACTCCTCGATGTCGGGAGCGCCACGCGGGGAGACGGACGCGCCGGTCTGGTGCTCGTCGTCGGCGTCGTCGCCCGTCCGTGGACCATCTGTGTCACCTCGGTCGTCGCTCATATCCGTACGACCGTCATGTCGAACTCCCGTATGTTGTACCTGCCGGTCCATTCCGCCGGGCCCCCCGGGCGGTCGCCTGGTTCTGAGCGTCACGTGCTGTTGACCACCCCGGCGGTGACGGCGTTGATGACCGCACCGAAAAGGAGGATGAGGCCAGAGAAGTAGAACCACGTCACGAGGAGCAAGATTGAGCCCAGCGCGCCCGCGACGGACGACCCGGCGACCTGCGCGTAGATACCGAAGCCGATGCCGAGTGCGGTCCAGCCGACCGCCGCAAAGACCGTTCCTGGAACGACCTGTCGCGCCGAGAGACCCACATCGGGAAAGACGTAGTACAGTGGGAAGAACGCCGCACACAGCGTGAGAAGCAAGAGAAGCGGCGAGAGAAACTGGACGAACGGCACCTGAAGAAAACTGAGAAGCGCGGTCAAGGCTGCGACACCGAGGGTCCCGAGACCGATGCTACCGAGGGCAATACTCCCATCACGGAGTTGGTCGACAAGGCCGCCCGCTTCCGAGCCATAGATTCGTGAGAAGGCGATGTCGAGGCCGCGAAAGAGTTTCAGTGCACCCCAAAGAGTCAGACCGAGACTGACCGCTCCGACGCTTCCCTGTCCGGCTCGGTCCGACAGCGCTTCCTCGACAAGGCCCTGTCCTGCCGGAAGCAGATACTGGTCGACAATCGATTGCAGTTGGGTTTGGAGTGCCTCGCCGCCGACCGCAGTCGTGACGACGACGCCGAGGACGAGAAGCGGAATGAGCGAGACGAGCGTATAGTACGAGATACTCGCCGCGAGAAAGGAGATTTCCTTTTCCCGAGCCGTGTCGATGATGGCCCGGGCCACAGGAACGACAGTCCGAATCTGAGCACTCACGTATCATGAAAACGACACCGAGAGCAAAGAAGCTAGCCCGAAAACGGGCGAAGTTGACCCGATAACTCAGGCTTCCGGGTCGAGTGCGGCAGTTGCCTCACGAATCTCCGCGACTGTTGCGTCGGTCTTGAACGCGGTACCGTGGTAGTGAGCGGGCGTGGCGTCGAACCCGGCGTCGCGGAGCGTGTCGATGAATTCGTCCATCTTCGAGGCCGAGCG
The DNA here is from genome assembly GCF_000306765.2 of Haloferax mediterranei ATCC 33500. Taxonomy (NCBI): domain Archaea; kingdom Methanobacteriati; phylum Methanobacteriota; class Halobacteria; order Halobacteriales; family Haloferacaceae; genus Haloferax; species Haloferax mediterranei. The sequence goes on along the minus strand of NC_017941.2, from coordinate 228,484 downwards.
GCCCCAGAGTTTGCAGAGGCGGTGTTGGTCGAAGTGCGTCGGGGTGTCGAGTTCGACAGCGAGGGTGTCGAGGAGTTTGCGGGCGCGTTTCGCGGTGCCGAAGTCGTCAGTTACCTCGTCGCGGACGGAGTCGACGAATTCGGGTTCCGAGACGGGACCGAGCCAGATGGGTCCGGCTTCGAGGATGCGAGTCGACCCGCAGTTCGCGCACTCTTCGGGCGGGTGTGCGACGAGCGAGTATTCGGCCTCGCGATGGAGACAGTCCTCGCAGTGGTAGACGAAACCGGTCGATTCGAGGAGTTCGTCGGCTTTCGTCGCTCGCTCGTCGAGTTCGAGGTAGGCCCGCGCGTAGTGACGGGTCGCATGCGAGAGAATCGGGACCGCGGCCTTGTCGTAGCGAGCGGCGGTGCGGACCATCGCGCCGAGGAGCACGCGGAGACCCATCTCGGGGTGGTAGTCGGTGTTCTGTGGGAGACAGCCGTACTTTCGGATGCCGCTTTTCTGGTGTGCGCCACAGAGCGGCGCGGTGTCGGTCGCGGTGACGCAGACGAGGTCGCGCGTGTTGGCGAACGCGGGGTCGGCAAAGGGAATCGGCGTGCCGAACGGGTCGAGGTCGACCACGTCGAAGACGGAGTCGTACATGAGCGCGTTGGCGTTTCGGAGGACTGCCTCGCCGCCGTTGCCGGCGCGGTCGAGGTTGTGCTGGGCGAGTTCGACGGCGTCGGCGTCGAGGTCGGCGCAGGTCACGTCGTAGCCCTCGGCGGCGGCGCGGACGCCGCGGATGCCGGAAGCAGCCATCGCGTCGAGGTAGGACTCGGCGCGGGGTTCGCGCTCACTGAAGGCCCGGAGGACGGCCACCGTCACGTCTCGGTTCAACTCCTGTGTGGGGTTGTAGAAGACATCGTCACCGGTCCCCTCGGATGCCCCGTCACGGGCATCAGGCACCTCGATTTCGACGCCTCCCTCGCTCACGTGCATACCCGGAGTCGCCCGCGCGGGCGGAAACCGGTTGCGATGCGTCGTGGGGTGCTCGCAAATGCTAGCTACTGTGCCCGCTGGTGGCATCGAATGCGTTTTCAGCGGCAGCGACGAAGGCACGGACGTGGATACGGTCGACGACTGGCGAGCAGCCCTCTCCGAAACCGGAGAACTCTCGCCGCCAATCGTGCAGGCCATCGTTGACGCCCACGGCGACCGCGGCGTCACGGCCATCGAGGCCGTCTCCGAGCGACGGGTGAAGCGCTACCGCGACTTCGACGTGGTCGTCGGCTACGACGACGAATACGTAGTCGAAGGCCGCGGGTGTACGTGCAAAGACACCATCTACAATCTCGACCCCGACGAGGGCGAACGCTGCTGGCACGTGCTCGCGGTCGATGTCGCCGAAGCCCTCGGCGAACTCGACCACCACGATATGTGGTACTCCGACGTGCGGGAATTTCTGTAGCGACTTCGAATTTCGACGCCGTTTCTCAGCCGTCACTGACCCCCGAGAACGACCACAATCCTTTCCGAACCCCGCACCGAACTGCAGACCAACGGATGGCTGATTTCGACCTCTCCATCGACGAGAAACGGGTGTACGCTGACAAGACGGGGAAGAAGACGGTGTACGTCGCCGCCAGCGTGGGTGTTGTGGGTGTCGACGTGTCCGACAACCTCGTCGGGGGATTCCGTATCGACCATCGCTGTGACCCGCGAGACGTGGCTGGCTCGCCGGGCGAAGTCGCCGTCGCTACTGCCGACGACGTGCTCTTGGTGCAGGGCGACGACTACCACGAACTCGGCTTCGGTCCCACGACGACCGTCGGCTTCCACCGTAACAGAGTCGTCGCCGCCGACGAGACGGGCCGTATCGCCCGCTTCGACGAATCTGGCTGGACCGACATCGGCGAAGTTGGCGAGGTTCGGGCGCTCGACGGAAGTCTCGTCGCGGCCGAAGACGGCGTCTACCGCATCAGCGATGAGGGGCTGACACACGTCGGTCTCGACGACGCACACGACGTGTCGGACCCCGCCGGTCGACTCGGCGCTGCGGAGGGAACGCCGCTCGCCGCAACTGAGTTCGGACTGTACACGCTCGGAAACGGCTGGATGGACGCAATCGACGGGCGGATGACAGCGGTCGCGTCGATGCCCGACGGTCGCGCCCACGCCGTCGGCCCGGATGGTATCGTCTCGCGCGAAGGCGAGGTGTGGGTTTCCGACCCGATTCCGATGGACGAGACGGTCGTCGCGCTCGCACACGACGCGCGGGCTGTTTACGCCGTAACCGACGTGGGCACGTTCTGTGTTCGGACGACGGCGTCCGATTGGCGAACGCAGGTACTCGGTCTCGACGCCGTCGGCGTCGCGGTTCGCTGACACGCATCGTGGCTGAACGCAACGAAAAGCGGTTTTACCCCCCAGAAGAGACGCACCAGTATGCTCGTACCCGGCGCATCTTCGCAGGCACTCACGGCCGCGCTCGCGTCTGAACTCGGCGAGTCGATTTCGGCCGTCGAGTACGACCGGTTCCCGGACGGCGAGACGCTCGCGGCGGTCCCCGATTTCGACGCCGACGAAGCGACTATCGTCGCCAGCACCGTCAGCAACGACGCCTATATCGAACTGCTACAACTCCAAGACGCCGTCCGCGAGGCCGGCGCGACGGAGGTCACGACGGTCATCCCGTACATGGGTTACGCCCGGCAGGACAAGGCGTTCGAGCCCGGTCACCCCGTCTCGGCCCGCGCCGTCGCTCGCGCCGTGAGCACGACGACCGACCGCGTCGTCCTCGTCAATCCCCACGAAGACGCCGTTGCCGACTTCTTCGACGTGCCCGTGGACATCGTCGACGCCGCCGGACAACTGGCCGAACCGCTTCCGAGCCTCGACGACCCGCTTTTCCTCTCGCCCGACTCGGGAGCCATCAGTATCGCAGAGACCGTCCGCGACGCCTACGGCGCGGGCGAAACCGACTACTTCGAGAAGGTTCGCCACTCCGGAACCGAGGTGGAGATTACGCCGAGCGACGCCGACTTCGAGGGGCGAGACGTGGTCATCACAGACGACATCATCGCCACCGGCACGACCATGAGTAAGGCCGTCTCCGTCCTCGCCGATGGGGGTGCCAAGCGCGTCTTCTGTGCCACCGTTCATCCGCTTCTCGCTCGCAACGCTCGCACGAAACTCTGCCGCGCCGGCATCGAACGCGTCATCGGCACCGACACCATCGAACGCGACGTGAGCGACGTCTCTGTCGCGCCCATCGTCGCCGACGCACTCTCTCGGTGAGTTCTCCGGGCACCCGGTTGATACCATTTCACACACTCTCGCGAAACGATTTTCTCGTTTCGCCTATCTCAGAGTGATATGGGACGTTACGGAAATCTCGATTACCCACGTTTGACCAAGACTGGCGTCAGCCTCGGACTCGTTCTCTTCCTGTTCGGCGCTATCGGCGCGAAAGCAGCACTGGCGATGACTGGCGGCCACATCCCCGGCTGGGAGCGCACGCTCTTTTTCGACGCCGAATGGCTCGGCATCCTCCTCGTGCTCTTTTCGCCCATTATCTTCGGCATCGTGCTTCCGCTGACGGAATAAGCGCCGATGACCGACCCACGGTTTCCCGACGCCGAGAACCGACTCGTCACAGAAAGCGACTGCACCCGGTGTCCGGCGCTAGTCGAGTGCCGAAACCGGATTTCGTGGGGCGTCGGTCCCCGAGATTCGACCGTCGTCGTCGTCGGCGAAGCACCCGGCGCGGGCAATCCCGACGCGAACCGCTGGCAAGGCGGTAACTGGACCGGCATGTCCTACACGGCTCAGCACTCCGGGCGCAGGATTCGGGAGACGATGGCCACCGTCGGCTACGAAGACAGCGTGTTCTACACGAACGCGGTCAAGTGCTTCCCCTCAGATGGTGAGGGGTCGAACCGGGCACCCAGCGCCGACGAGAAGGCGAACTGTCTGGACCACCTCGTGACCGAACTCGAAACAATCGACCCCGACGTGGTAGTTCCGACCGGACGCCACGCCACGGAGAGCGTCTTCTCACTCGACGACCGGACACTCGGTGGATTCCTCGATACCGTGCTCGACCCCGTCGAAAGCGAGCGATTCGACTACACGATTGTTCCGCTGCTCCACCCCTCGTACCGCGACGTGTGGCTGTCGCGTCTCGGGTACGAGTTGGACGAGTATTTCGAGGAGTTGTCTGGGTTGCTCCCCTAGCGTACGAGAGATGCCAAACGCTCATCAGTAAGAACTGACTATGAAACAACAGAATCGATGCTCGACGACATCATTGCGGACCTGATTCTCGACGTGGTCGTCCGCCCGCTGTTGAAACTGCTGGAACTAACCGGGAGCGCGGTTAAACGCGGCGTCTCGAAAGCCAGCGCACAGTTCCGACGCGGAGTCGCCAGCGCGAAATCAGATGAGACGAAGTGAGTTGCGACGACTGCTCTTCCAACCACCGAACGACGACTGCCCACTCAATCACCAGCGACGACTGCCCACTCAATCACCAGCGACGACTGCCCACCAATCCACGGGGTGGGACTGAAAGGGGCCGCGGCGAGGACGAAGGTGGCCGAAGCAAGGACCGCAGGCCGAAGGCCGAGGACCGCAGCGAGGCCCCCGAGTCCTCGCCGCGGGGGCTTTCGAGGTGTTCACTGAATCGCCGACTCCATAGACACGGCCGAATCAACCACCGACAGAGGAAACACCGTATAAGAATCGGACCGAACTTTCATTTTCTCGCCACGCAACATCCAACCAATGTCCGACTGCATCTTCTGCGCCATCGCCGCGCGCGACATCCACGGTCGAATCGTCCACGAGACCGAACACTCGCTGGCGTTCCTCGACGTGAACCCGCTCGCACCGGGCCACACGCTCGTCGTGCCGAAGGACCACTACGCCCGGCTCGACGACCTCCCGGACGAAATTTCGGAAGACCTCTTCCGCACGGTCGACGAACTCGTCCCACGAGTCGAGGAAGCAGTCGACGCCGACGCGACGAACATCGGCCTCAACAACGGTCCCGCCGCGGGACAGGAAGTCGAACACGTCCACGCCCACATCATCCCCCGATTCGAAGACGACGGCGGCAACCCCATCCACGCCGTTGCGGGCAAACGGCCCGACCTCTCGGACGAGGAGATGGACGATATCGAATCGGATATCTCCGACCTCTAGGCGAGCCACCATTTTCACGCGCCAATCGGTCGCTCCCGGTCTCAAAATCGATAGACTGACCGAAGCTATTAATCAGAGAACCGAACCAGTCGCGGTATGACCATTCCGACCACCACGGCGCTCGTCGGGGCAACCGGCGGCGCGGGCGCGACGCGACTCACACTCGAACTTGCAACGGCACTCGCCACGGACGGACGCGATGTCGCCGTCCTCGACACGGCGTTTGCGACGCAGGGACTCTCAGACTACGTTTCTGGTCCGCTCGACCCCGACGCGACGGCGCTCGTAACCGACGCGGCCGACGAACCGCTCACGGCGGGGCTTGTCGACTTTGACACCTCCGCGGATGGGCGCGTGGCAGTCTGTCCGGCAGCGGCCCCGTTCGAGCGACTGGCGCGTGCGATGACACCCGATGCGGCGCAGGCGTTCGAAGGACGCATCGACGAGGCCGCAGGCGAGTTCGACCACGTACTCGTCGACGCACCGTTGCTCACATCGAACCCGACGGTCGCCGCCGCGACGGCCTGTGACCGGGTTGCGCTCGTCGCACCGGCAACCGCCCGAGGAGCAGACGCCGTCGGTCGGCTTACCGCACGCGTCGCCGACATCGGTACCGAAGTCGACGCCGTTGTTTCGACGTTCGGGTCGCTCGGCGATGCCGATGCTATCGTTCCTGAAACCGAGTCGGACGTTATCGCAGACGCGCCAGCGTGTCGCGATGACCGCGAACTCGCGGCGAGTATCGCGGCTGTCGCGTCGGTGCTCCTCGACGAAGAATTGGACTCGGTGACGAAATCCGGCAGCGTTCTCACATCTGTCGGCGAATACATCCGTCGCTGAAAACCGTTTGCGGCGTCTTCTCTTCGGGACAGAACGGAAGCTATCAGCTCGAAGTGTACAAAACGGGAGGTGGGTGGGGAGGCGTTTGTCCCGTGTTAGAACTGCATATCGGTGACCGAGCTCATGGTCTCGGCCAATGAATCGCGCTTTGCGACCGCCGCGTCGGTGCGGTCTGTAAGCGCGCCCTCGACGGCTTCGACGAGGGGGTCGATGGGGTCGTGCGTCTCGACGTAGGTCGCGAGGGCGAACTCCGACGGCTCTGCTTTGGTGAGCGCGAGCGCGTCGGCGCGCGAGATGTGTCCGTCTATCCAGTCGCGGACGATGCGTCGCGCTTCGGGGGCGAGGGGGGTCACGCCCGCTTCGCCACAGCGATGCAACACTTTCGCTGCCGTGACTGGGGCGACACCCGCTTCGCGCGCGCACTCACCGAGCGATCTGCCTGACCCGTGTGCTTCGACAACCCGCTCCGCTGTCGCAGGCGCGCAGGGGAGCGCGTCTGCGTGTGCGTCGAAACGCTCGCGGAGTGAAACACCGGTATCATCGACAGTCGGTACGTAACGCGGGCGCTGTTCGGTTGTCGTTGTCTCCAGTTCAGCGGCAATATCCGACAGCCCCATCGCTCGGTGGTCTCGTCCTTCCAAACAAAAGCGTTGCTAATCGATATCAAATTAGATACTGTAACCTACCGATTACCGGTAGGCTCTACCTCCCGAATATGGGTGAAATGGCCCGTTCCAACCTGTGTTTAAATACCTCTTCAGAACTGATTTTCAAATGTGATGAGCGAAGCACGTTCCCCCCAGGGTTGCCCCGAATGCGATGGACACCTCGGCGCCGAAGCCGGCGAGACAGTCTGTACCGACTGCGGACTCGTCGTCTCGGAGTACCGCATCGACCACGGTCCCGAGTGGCGCTCGTTCGCCGACGACGACCGAAACCCCGCCCGTACGGGCGCACCACTCACTCGGTCCCGTCACGACCGCGGCCTCTCGACCGAAATCGGTCGGTCGACGCGTATCAAAGGTCGTAAGCGTCGGAAGTTCGCCCGTCTGCGCCGTCAGCACAATCGCGCTCGAATCTCCTCGAAGCGCGAGCGGAATCAGGTGTACGCCTTCACCGAAATCCGTCGCGTGACGGGTGCACTCGGTCTGCCAAACCACATCCGCGACCAGGCCTGTTCGCTGTTCGAATCGGCGCAGAACGAAGACCTCCTCCGCGGCCGGTCGCTCGAAGGGTTCGCCGCCGCCTGTGTCTACGCCGCCTGCCGCGTCGCCGGAATCTCCCGGAGCGTCGAGGAAGTCTGCGACGTCTCGAAATCGACGGAATCCGAGCACCAAGCGGCCTACCGCGCCCTCAACCGCGACCTCGGTCTCCCCGTCGCGCCCGCTGACCCGACCGAGTACCTGCCGCGATTCGCGACGAAACTCGACCTCGACCGCGACACCGAACGCCGGGCGCGCGAGTACGTCGCCGAAGCGCGCGATGACGGTCTCGTCGCTGGCAAGAACCCCTGTGGCGTCGCCGCAGCGTGTCTCTACACGGCCGCTCGCGACCTCGGCGAAGACTGCACGCAATCGGACGCCGCCGACGTGGCCGACGTGACTCCCGTGACGCTCCGCAAGACGTACGTGGCCCTCCGCGACTGAAGCAGTTTATTCGAGGCGCGATACCGCCGGGAAACGACCGACAAACGAACTACCGATAGACGCGACAAAAACGACGCTTCTTCTCACCGACCACAGACGCGAACTGCCGATGCGAGTTCTCGAATCCGAGTACTGGGCAGACTGTTCGGCGACGCGGTGACGACTGGTTCGAATCGGTCGACAGCCTCGCTGAGACGAGTATCAGCTGGAATCGCCGTCGCTGGTGCGCCGAGTACGTCGGCGAAGGCGTCGAGCGGCGGGTCGTCGACGGTTCGGTTGACCGCGACAGCAGCGAGACCGCATCCAAGCTCCCGAGCGAGTTCACGGGTTCGGACCGCGTCGGCCAGCGCGTACCGTTTCGGCGACGCGACGACGACACAGGCATCCGCGATAGCGAGCGGTACTCCCGCGTTGGCGCGCATTCCGGCTGGGCAGTCCACGACGACAGTTCCGTACGCGGCTTCGACCGCGTGGAGTACATCATCGAGGCGGCGCACGTCGGCCGCGCGGGCACCGGCGAGTGTCCGTCCGCAGGGGAGAATCGAGACTGGTGCACCCTCGCGGACCGCTTCGGTCGGGTCGGCACGGCCCGCGAGCACGTCGTGGAGGTCCGGGCCGGGTGCGTACGGAAGGTTCGCCATCCCGAGGTCGGCGTCTACGACGACAGCATCCAAGGCCGCACCGAGTTCGAACGACAGCGTCGACTTACCGACGCCGCCCTTGCCGGAGACGACGGCGAGAATCATGCGAGCCTCCGGAGTGCTTCGATGTCGGGGTCGGCGTCGGCCGCTCGGTCGGCAAGCGTCGTCGCACGTTCGGCCAGTCGCCGCAGTTGAGCGCGGTCCGCATCGAGTGATTCTACGTCCTCGATGCTGGCGTCCGAGGTGGAAAGCGCCGTCGCCGCCGCGTCAACTGATGCGCCATCGAGTTGTTCAGCCAGTTCGATTCGGCGCGCCACAGCAGCGAGAAACGAAGAATCGAGGTGTTGGTCGGCGTCGGGTGCCGTCGGTATCGGGTCTGCAGTCGCGTCCGAGTCTATTTGCGCAGCGTCTACTGCCGGGGGTGTCGCCGAAGGCGCAGAAGGACCCACGGTCTCAGACTCGGAGCAGTCGCTTTCTCCCTCACCATGGGTATCGGCGACTGCCGCCGCGACGTCGGCGTCGGTTGGGCCGCGAACTGACGCTTCCGACTCGGGGACAACCGTGCTGTCGGCAGTCGAGGGAGACTCCGAGGTCGGCGCTGGAACCGCGTCTGCGGGCGGGCGAGACGCACCGAGTTCCCGAATCGCGTCCGCAGCAGTCGACCGGTCCTGTTCGTCTGTCTCGTCCGCCCGGCCAAGAACGTCGATATCGACGACAGTCGCCGGGTCTACGTCGCCACTGAGGTCCGGCCCGGATGGAGACAACGGGCAAGCGTACCCGAGTGCAACTGTCGATTCGGCGGGGACGACGCCCTCGAACCCGTCGTCGTCCCAGCCGGGGGCCGGGACACCGGCCCGACGAGGTGGGAGAACCGGACCATCGAGACGGTTCTGGAGGCGAACGCGCTGGTCGACCGGCGCGGCGTTGTCGAATCTGACCGTCACGAGGACTACGTCGTCCACGACGGTTACGTCGACATCGGAGTGCATGGCGGGGCTGGCCGCCTTATGGTATATAAATCGATGCCTGGAGCGACCCAAGACTGAGACGTGAATCGGAGTTTGACGACTCAACACCGGATAACGGGTGTATCGAGCCAACGTGCGGCGGTCTCAACGTCACCGAAGAACCGACGCGTCAGGACGACCGGTGCGTCCAGATCAGCGAGACGGACGGCAGCGAGGGCGTCTACGACCGAACTTCGGTTCGGGTTCGAATTTGAGTTTGAATTCGAGCTCGCGTCCGAAGCAGCATCAGTCGGCTCGAAGAACTCCGCAGTGAGTTCGCGAACAGTATCATCGAACTCCTCGCTGAGTTCGGCACAGAAGTATGACCGGCGTTCACGCCGCCGATTTGCAATCGCATCGTGGAGTCGAAGACGTTCTTCTCGTCCGTCGCGAGCGCGCCGGGCAGCGCGTTCGAGCGCTTCCAACCGCTGTTCGGCCGCGATTCGCTCTGTCTCCACCTCGGAGAGTTTCGTGGCTATTTCTACGAGTTCCGACTGCGTGGAGGCCGCTGACGCGTCGTCTCCGGCCTCGCGGTGGGCGTTGAGCCGTCCGCGGAGCGTCGCTACGCGTTCTCGGAGTCGGGTTTGGTCGTCTCCAGCGGCGGCGACCCGGCGGCGCGCTTCCCGGAGTTCAGATGCGGACGGTACGATGTGGTCAGGGGAGTCGTCTTCAGTTTGGCCCTCGTGTTCGGCAAGTCGCGCTTCGAGTTGGGCGAGTTCGTCGTCAACCGGTGTTTGCAGTCCGCGTGACCGGCCAACTGCGACGAGGAGTTGGCCTCGTGACGGTGGTGATTCAGGAACCGGAATTCGAGCGAGTCGGTCGTAGCCCGGTCCCGGAGTCGGACAGTCGACCCAGAGTCCGCTATCGGTTGCGGCGGGGGACTGAATGTCGTCGCCCGCTCCGTCGGGAGTTCGAACCGCGTCCACCACCGCGGCGGGGTCGAGGCCGACGTCAGACAGGTCGGAAGTACGGCCCGCTCGAACAGTTCCGTCGGGGAGTCGAATCCTCATAGTTCTCGGTCTCGCATTTCCGACGCGGACGGGTAGTCGGTTCCCGTGGCGAACTTGCTGTACGGCGTCGCCGGTGAATCACGGGCCTCGTACGCTTCAGCCGCCTCGCGGACCGACTCAGGAACGGTCGTAAACTCGTTGAACGGCGCAGTCCGCTCTATCTGCACGTCAGCATCGTGTTTCTCGCGGAGTCGCAGTGCAAGGAAGGCGGCCAACTCCGTCTCGTCGAACAACGCGGCGCGTCCGAGTCGACGAACGACAACGTCCTCGTGGCTCCGACAGATGTTTCGAAGCGTCGTCCGCGCCGCCTGCGAGTAAGTCACGACCAACAGCACGAACACCCCGTCACAGAGTCGGAAGAAAAATCGTTCGACGTGCCGTATTTCGTGTTGTTGAGCCGTCTTGTTTCCGAATTGTTGGTTTTCCAGGCGACCGCATTGCCGAACTGTTGTTCCCTAACTGTTGCGCTGCCGAACCGTCGTCCTGCGGTTAGACGCGCTCGACCGAGAAGGACACGTCGTCCCCGTCGTCGGTCGCGTTGGTCAGCAGGTCTTGCACGCGCGTCGTCGCCTCGTCTTCGGTGGCGGCGAGGACGACGATACCTTCCGCGCGGTCGTCGCCGACGGCTTTCCACGCCTCGAGCGTTTCGTCACCGGTGTCGGACTCGAACTCGGTTGCAAACGTTCGGAGGACGGTTACGACGCGTCGCTCGGTACTGGCGAGGTCCGCCTCGCCCGATTCGAGGTCGCGGATGGCGTCTTCGATGTTTCGGAGGGCTGAGATTCGGTCCATATTATGTCGCCCGGTAGACGTCGCCGCGTGGTTCGTAGATATCGCCTTTCATCTTGAGCTTCTCCAGTTGGTCGATGACGGTCTTTTCGTCCATGTTCAACTCGGTGTTGGCGCGTTCGACGACCTCTTCGTGCGGCGCGCCCTCCTCGTACTCCTCCTGCATAGTGCGGATGAGTTCGAGCAGGTTCTTGATACGGTCGCGCTGGGTCTTCGAGCGACCCGTCTCCACGATGTCGGCGTCGAATTCGCCGGTTTCGGGGTCCATGCCGATATCGCGGAGACACGACTCGACGATGCTGGTGACGCGCTCAGCGTCCTCGCGGGTCACTTTGTCCGAGAGGCGGACGCGGGCGGATGCCTCGCCAAGGCGGACGAGCGCTTCGAGTTTCCGGGCTGTCACGGGAACGGGGGCGTCTTCGTCGGCCCCGCGAGCGCGGAAGTCGACGTAGAAGTCGCGGATGACGTTCTTTGCTTCCTCCGTCATCGTCGGGTAACAGGTCCGCTTCGCGTAGGCGATATACTTGCGAAGGAGTTCCGCGTCGATAGTCGGTGCGACCTCGTCGGTGACGGCGTCAATCTGGTCTTCTGTGAACTCGGAGTTGGCGACGTTCGTCCGTTGGGTGTTCAACTCACCGGCGTAGTTCGTCTTGAGAATGTGTTCTGCGAGTTCGGAGTCGGTGTCGGGGTCGGGGTTGTCCGTGACCGTGAAGATGAGGTCGAATCGAGAGATAAGCGCCGGTTCGAGGTCGATTTGCTCGCCGATGGATTCGTACTGGTCGAAGCGACCGTACTTCGGGTTTGCCGCGCCGAGGAGCGAACAACGCGATTTGAGCGTCGCGTTGATACCCGCCTTGGAGACCGAAATCTGCTGTTGTTCGAGCGCTTCGTGCATAGCCGAACGGTCTTCGGAGTTGTGCACGACCATTCCATTGGCGACGAAGTTGTGCGTTCCCTCGACAGTCAGGTCGTACACCTTTGGCTTCGAACGGGACCCGATGGCATCGAGAAGGCGTCGAGCATCCGAACGAATGTCGGAGAAGCGCGCGTTTGCCACCTCAACCACGTCAGTAAACCGGTCCGTCTCGACGACGCCGTTGAACCACCGCGAGACGGTCGAGCCAGCAACATCGAGGTCGCGCGCGATGTCAGCGAAAGAGACACCGTGGCGTTCGAGTTCGGAACGAAGTTCGCTCCAGTCGTCTGCACGCGGTTCGTGATCTAACAGCTGCTGTGCGTGTTCGACGGCCGCATCACCCTCGACGCCGAGGAGGTCCGCAAGCTCGTGTTTTAGTAGCCGAATTCGGTCGTCGGCATCGCTCTCGTCGACTGTTTCGACAGCCTTCACGCGTCTCCACTTGACATCACCCCGAACGAGTCGTCGGATCGATTCGAGGTCCGTGTCAGCGACTGATTCAACGATTTCACGGAGCCGGCCTCTCGTGACTGCTCTGAGTTCGTCGTCCGTACCCCAGAGCCGAGAGATCTGTTGCTGGCTGAACGAAGTTCCCACTGCCAACTCAGACTGAGAGACGTGGTAACGTTCTTTAACAATCGAAATCGTCGCCCAGTCACACGGTTCAGAGAGTTGCGAGACGTCTGACTCGGCCTGTGACATTCGACTCTCAAACGCGTCGAGAACCGTTCGAGCACATGAGAACGAGATGTTCGCGTCCTCGTTCTCGAAGTTGCAGTAGGTCGAATCGACGAGTCCGCATTCGGAGACGTGAAGCCGTAGCGACTCGCGGAGCGACGATAGTACCCCTCCACAGTTCGGAATCACGTCGAGAATCGTTCGGTCACCCGAGACGGACTCACAGACCTCGTCAAGCGCCGATTGTTTGCGTTCCAGTGTGAATCCGATATGGCGGTTGAACCGCCGGAGGGAGTCTGCTGCTGTCACCGCAAGTACGTACAAGTTCCGTTTACCAGAGCGTTCGCGGTGCTGAATCTGCGTCGTGACGCCGAACTCCAAGAGGAGACTCTTGATTCCGAGCAGCAGTTCGTAGCTGGAAGAGCTGATTTTGACGTTGCCGGAATCGGTATCGACACACCCTTCGCTATCAGCCATCGCGCGCACGAACGCCGCTTTCGCCGCCAGCGAAGCCTCCGAAACGGCAGCCGGGAACGCTTTTCCATCATAGATTTCGAGGTTCATCCCGGCATCAAGTACCGCGTCAGCGTACTCACGGCCCGGTAGCCGTACGGTCTCGACGCCGTCGTCACGCTGTTCAGACGGGGGGCGAACCGGTTCCACACCGAAGGTGTCGCGACAGACCTGCTCGAAGTCGGCGAGCAGTTCCTCCTCCTTGTTGGTGAATCGGATACCGTAGGAGCCCGCCTCACGGTTGTAATACACGTTCCCGTCGCCGGAAAGGTAGCCGAGTATGGCACCAAACGCAGGGGAGAGTTCGTCTTCGGTGGCAGTGATCGTCGCCTCAGCGGTCGATTCGGCAGTTAGGACGCCCCCATCCGTCGCTCGGGGAGAGAGGTGACACGGGACGTAGACCCAATCGCCGGGGGAGACATCTGCTGCGGGCTTCTCTACACGCTCACCGTTTTCGAACGTGATGAACGGGTGGTCGTGAATCGCGGTGAGTTGCTCACCGGACTGCAACGTTATCTGTGTCAGTTCATCCGGTGCATCGTATTCATGGATAGCCGTGACCGGTCGAGTCACCAATCTCCCGTCCTCAGTCATCGTCCACGCTTCTGCGTCGACGTTCCGAATCGTTCGACCGTTCGGTAATTCCTCGATAGACCCCTCACATGCAGCGTCGTGTGCAAGGTCTCTGATGCGTTTGATTCCCCCGTCAGCGAGGTGGACGAGGGAGTCGCCAGTCACACACCGCATCTTGTCAAGCTCGTCGACAGCCGCAATCCCCTTGTCCGCAAGCACGAGGGCACCCGCTTCGAGCGTCCACTGCTGGCCGTCACCGAAATCGTCGCGAACCGCCGCAGCGGTGAGCCCTGCTGACGAAGAACCCTTCCCGGAGGTGTAGACAGAACGCGGCGCGATATTTCGAATATATGACAGCATCTGAGAATTATGCGAGACGAGCCCGTTGGAAACGTAGCTGTGGGTGCCTTCGACTTCGAGGTCGTAGACCCATTTTTCGGCGGGTTCGACGCGCTCGATAGAGTCGATTCGCTCCCATCCGATGTCGCCATCGACGAGCGATCGGAGTTCTGAAACATGGTCTGCAACAGACATGCCGCCATCCGCGAGGGCAGACGAGCCGACACTGTCGGCAGTTCGAAGCGCGTCCTCGAACGAAGAGACGACGCGCGAGAGACTTTCACGGCTTGGGTTACGGTCGCCGCGTTCGTAGTGCTGATACGTCGACCTTGGTAGCCCACAGTCAGCCTGCGTCAGTCCGAGCGTCTCACGAAGTTCACGAAGCTCCCCGCCAGCCGGGACGAGATCGGAATTGGTGTTTTCTTCGACAGCAGCGTATTCGTCGCACGCAACCGATTTTCGCTCGGTGATGAACCCAATCCGTGCGACGTATCTCGCAAAGTCGTCGCCGCTGATACGGAGCCGGTAGCTTCCGTTGTGCCGCGGGTGGAGTTGTGAACTGATGCCCGACGCGAGAAGGAGCGTCCGGACGTCTTCGAGGAGTTCCCGACTCATCGACGCGACAGTTATTTCTCGCTGCGTTGCCGAGACGTGGCCTTCGCCTTCGATAAATGCACGGACGAACGCTCGTCCGGTTTCAGAACTCGCAGACACCACCGCCTCAGGGATGCGTTGGCTGTCGGAGCCTGCGAGAAGTGAAGGTGAGAGGTTTGCGAGGAAGCTGACGAACTCGCCAGAGCCACAGATAATCTCACGAGCGGATTTCCCATCGTGGGGCGACCGCTCGAAATAGTTCAGTCCCAATCGGTCGAATGCGTCAGCTACGTCGTCCAACACCTCGCGGTCGTTGTTCGTCACAGAGACGAACCCAGTGGCATCGTCGCGCTGTTCGACGTACCCCTCTGCAACGATGTAGCCAACGAGCCGAGCAAGCCACGGCGTCCACTCGTCCGGCAGGTCCAGACGAACCGCGTTGTACGACTTCGACCGGCGGAATTCGACCGCAAGGTCGTCGGTCCCGGTCATTGGGAGTGAGCGCGGTGCTGCGACGAATTCTCCCTCGGTCAATTCGTCGGAACGAACGGCAGCAGTCATCCCCTCGTCGCGGATGAAAAGCGGATGAGATGGGGTCGCTGTGAGTTCCCGTCCGGTGTTCGTTCGGATGCGCAGCAAGTGGTCCGGCGCTTCGCGCTTCCAAACTTTCGTCGCCTGCCGGGAGGTCAACGTCCCGTCGGGGGCGAGAGATGGGACCTCGAAGTTCGCGCTGTCCCACACACCGTCGTCGATTGGTTTCGGGTCGTCGAGATTCGACTCGACCAACTCTCGAATCGGTACGTCGCGCCCATCGGCAAGCGTTACCCGCGTGTCGCCGGTGACGCACTTCCCTGTACCAGGGTCCCCTATCAGAAGCATGTGCAGGTCACCGCGAATCCGAGACCCGTCGGGAAGGTGCTTCGTGACACCCGAGAAGAGTTGGAGAATCATGGCGAGTTTCTCCTGGTCGTAGCCGTAGATGGCCGGGGCCACGGAGTCGGTCATCTCCTCGTAGATGTCGGGCTTGTTGGAGAGTTCGACGATTTGAGCCACGTCCTCGTCGGTAATCTCCATATCCTCGAACTCCTCGTCCTCGATAGCGAGCGAGATGCCCTCCATGTAGTAGTCGAAGACTGGCGTCTTCTCGTTGCCCGAGGTCTGTTGTTCGATGTGGAGGATGCCGACGGCGGTAACGTGGTCACCGGCGGTGACCTCCCCGGTCACGTCGTCGGTGAGGTTGATGTCGATACTCTGTGGCGTCTCGCCCCCGCGCAGGCCTTCGGGAGACTCTTGGACGCGCAGTTTCTGCGAATCGACGAAGTTCGACTGGTCGAAGTCGATGCGGAACGGCCCCTGACGCTCGCATCCCTGACACTCGTGTGGTTCCTGAAAACCGCCGTCACCCTGCGGGATGTAACTCATCGTCCCGCAGCGCTGGCACTCGAACGCGGCTTCCGTAATCTTCGGGCGCACGTCCGTCGCTTTCCGGACGATTCCCTGGACGCCGATGAGGGTGCCGATGTGGTCGTCGTTGACTCGAATATTCCGGATATCGACGGTGTCCGGAAGGTTCCGCATCCGGACGTGCGCCTGTCCGAGTTTGACGTCCGCGGGTAGGTCGAACAGGCGAAGCGCCTCCTCGGCGTACTCCTGGTACTGCCCGGGTTTCGTGATGTAGTCGTCGGCGAGTTCGGCGTCGAACCTGTACAGGTCGTCGTAGTCGATATACAGGGAGCGCTTTTCTTTCGGGTACTGCTGTGCGAGCGTCCCGATTTCCTCTCGATAGTAATTGCGGTAGAACTCGATGAACCGCTCTGTAAGGTCTCGATTCTGCGGGGCCTGCGCCATCGGACAGGGGTATGTCCCCAATCGGTTAAGAACCTTCGTCGTCCGGACGGGTTAATTTCATGTCATGACAGCGCATCGGCCCCGAGAACCGGGGCAGAAAGGTCCCTACAGAGACACGTCCGTTTCGATGTCTTCTGTCGCCTCTCGAAGTCCGTCGCGGCGGGCGTCTTCGGCCATCCGCTGTGAGAGGTCGTCGTCGGTGAGCAACTCGGTGAAGTCGTCACGGAATCGGTGGTTGGCCCGCGTCGACCGGATATCCGCCTCGGCGACAGGTCGGAACTCGCGAATCACGTCGACCGGCACATCGAGTTTCTCGGCGAGCGTCTCGTCGTCAGCGCCTTCGACGAGGAGTTTGTCGAATCGGTCCGCGTCGAAGGGGTACTCGCGGTCACTGTCGCGGACGAGGTGGAGGTCGAAGCGAGCAGTCCGAATCGCAGCGGGCGCGGCGTCGAGTTCGACTGCAAGGTCCTCGTCGGAGTCGCCGTCGAAGTAGCCGACGACGAGCGTGACGAGCGCATCGTCGGAGAGGTCGGTCTCGAACCCGTAGCGCTCTCGCATCGTCGTCACGAGGTCTCGGACGCGGGCACGAACCTCCTCGGGGTCGTCCACGTCGGCGAGCGACCCGCGCGACTCGGACTGCCGTTCAGTCACGGTGTCCGACCCGGTCGTCTCGATGAAGATATCGCGGAGTTCGGCAGTCTTCTCGTCCATACCCGATAAATGACACCGCCAGCGTCTTTAATCGTATTGTCGCAAGTGGCTGTGACGGCCGCGTCGACCGCGTCGACCGCCAGACTACCGGTGGCGAACCTGACGAGAGAACTCGACCGAGTGATGATGATGATGAAACTTGACCGACTGACATTCTCAGTAGACGTAACGGCGGTGAGCCAGCCGCTACGCCCCGTAAACCGGTACTTTCAATTGAGTTTACGAGACAGCGACAGTCATGGCAGCAGAACACGAATCGGTCGAACTCGTCGGCGACGAGCTCGTCGGCAACATCGCCCGCGCCGCCCTGTTCGCGGCGCTCATGGGTGCGAGCTCGTACGTCTCGTTCCCGAATCCCATCTCACCCATTCCGGTGACGATGCAGGTGCTCGTCGTCTTCCTCGCGGGCATCTTCCTCGGTCCCGTCTGGGGCGGCGTCTCGATGGGACTGTACCTCGTTGCCGGGGGACTCGGCGCGCCCGTTTTCTCGGGTGGCTCCGCCGGACTCGCCCCACTAGTTGGGCCGACGGCCGGGTACCTCTGGTCGTACCCAATCGCCGCCGCGCTCGTCGGCGCACTCGTCCACGGCGGGGTCAGTCTCGGCGATTACCGCGTGAGCACCGTCCGCCTCGTCGGCGCGATGGTCGCCGGAACGGTCGTCATCTACGCACTCGGGACGGTCGGCTTCGCGTACGTCCAGGGAGTCAGCCTCGGCACGGCCTTTGGGCTGGCCTCGGCCGCATTCATCCCCTTCGAGACGTTCAAAATCGCCGCCGCCGTCGGTATCGTCCGCTCGGACGCCATCGCGGCGAACTAGATGATTCGCGTCGAGGACCTCGTCCACCGCTACGGCGACACTGTCGCGGTCGACGGCGTCGACCTCACCATCGACGACGGAGAGTGCGTCATCCTCGCGGGGGCGAATGGGTCGGGAAAGACCACGCTTGTCCGCCACTTCAACGGACTTCTCGAACCCGACGAGGGGACCGTAGTCGTCAACGGTAGTCGCGTCTCCGAGCATCTCGTCGCCGCTCGAACCTCGGTGGCGATGGTGTTTCAGCACCCCGAAGACCAACTCGTAGCGGCAACCGTCGGTGCCGACGTGGCCTTCGGCCCGGAGAATCTCGGTCTCGACCGCGACGAAATCGACCGCCGAGTCAGTGAGTCGCTCGCCGCCGTCAACTTCGCTGGCCGCGAGGACGAGCGCGTGGACTCGCTTTCCGGCGGTGAAGTCGAACGCCTCGCAATTGCGGGGGCGCTGGCGATGCGGCCGGACCACCTCGTCTTGGACGAACCCTTCACCGGGCTGGACGAACCCGCTCGCTGGTCGGTGCTCGCGCGACTCCGCGAACTCCGCGAGGCGGGAACCAGCCTCGTCATCGTGACGCACGACCTTCGAGACGTGGCGTCGCTCGCCGACCGGGTGGTCGTCCTCTCTGGCGGTCGAATCGCCCTCGACGAGGACCCCGACTCGGCCGCAGACAAACTTCCGGACCTCGACGTTCGACCACCGTGTTGACCTACGAACCCGGCGACTCGCTCGCCCACCGACTCGACCCGCGGACGAAACTCGCGGTGCAAATGTCGTTTGCGGCCGCCGGGTTCGCACACACGACGCCTGTCGGACTCACTGTCCTCGGCGTCGTGGCTGCGGTCTGTCTCCGCGCGGCCGACACCGCCCCGTTTTCGGCCCTCTACAGCCTCCGCTATGCGATTCCGTTCCTCGCTGTCGGCCCTATCGTCGAGGCGGCCCGTCTCAGCTCCCCGTGGTTCGAACCCGCGGCGGCGGTCGACCCTGCACTCGCCAGTATCCGCGTGATGCTGGTCTTTCTCGTCGCTGCGGCATACGTTAGAACCACGCCGGTGCGCGAGTCCCGTGCCGCGATTCAGCGCCTCGTTCCCGGTCGGTTCGGCGTCGCACTCGGCGTCGGCGTCGCGCTCGTCTTTCGGTTCCTCCCGTTGGTTCGGCGTGATTTACTCCGGGTCCGAGAAGCGCAGGCGGCCCGGCTCGGCGACGAACGTCGGCTGGACGAACGGCTGTCGCTCGTCGCCGCCGGCGGGCTTCGACGGTCGTTCGCGCGGGCGGACGCCCTTGCGCTCGCGCTCCGTGCCCGGTGTTTCGCGTGGAATCCGACGCTTCCGGTGATTCGACTCGGTCGGCGCGACGTACCCGGTGTGGTGCTCGCGCTGGCTTTGCTTTCGAGTACTATCGTTTAACTGGAATTAGGCGCTAAGTCCCCTTCCTCAAGGAGCAACGCAGGGAGCGAAGCGACCGAGTAGCGCAGTAGGGAGGGGTAGTTCACCCGAACCCGAATGTCCCGGAATTCACCGACGTAGGCGCGATACGGGTGACAAGATTTAACCTCCAGTTCATTAGTGATTGATTATGGGATTTGTGGCGCAGGCGGAGGTCACACGAGAGACCTTCTGGACTATTAGCCCGGTTGGAGAGGCCCTCTTCTACGGTCTCGCCGCTATCGCCTCCCTCGTCTTCCTGTACGGGGTGTACGAGCGCGTCGTTCGGTACGCGCACGGCGAGTCGGACCCATTCGACCGACTGTCTGACCTCCCGGGGCGAATCATCCGCGCAACCAAAGTGGTGTTCTCGAACGAGAAGCAGTTCGACCGCGACCTGTACGCGGGTGTGATGCACACGTTCATCATGTGGGGCTTCCTGACGCTCCTCATCGGGACGACCATCCTCGCCATCGACATGGACATCTGGCAACGGGTGACGGGAAGTTCGTTCTTCGTCGGCGACTTCTACCTCTCGTATTCGTTCGTCATGGACCTCATGGGTCTGCTGTTCGTCGTCGGTATCGGGATGGCCCTCTGGCGGCGCTACGGCGTCAGACATCCGCGTCTGTGGGGCAAACACACCAGCTTCGAGGACGACGCGTTCATCTGGACGCTCTTTCTCCTCGGCGTCGGCGGCTACGTCATCGAAGCAATCCGCATTGTCGGTACCGAGTTCCCTGACTTCGAGACGGTGAGCTTCGTCGGCTACTTCATCGCTATCGTGTTCGATGCTGCAGGCATGAGCCAAGGCCTCGCCCAGACGCTCTACTGGTTCGGCTGGTGGTCACACGCCATCCTCGCACTGGCGTTCGTTGCAGCCGTCCCGTATGCGAAACCGCTGCACATGCTCACGTCGTTCGCGAACGTCGTCACCGCGGACGAAAAGGCTGGCCTGCGCCTGCCGAAAGTGCCCGCCGACACGCCGCCGGACGAAATCGGCTACGTCTCGGAAGACGACTTCTCGTGGAAGGCGCTTCTCGACTACGACGCCTGTACGAAATGTGGTCGCTGTGCCGACGCCTGTCCGGCGAAGGCGTCCGGCCGCAACCTCGACCCGCGTGACGTCATCCTCGACCTGAAGACCTACCGCGACTCGCTCGATGCGGGCGGTGAATCGGTCGACATCGTCGCCGACGGCGGTACCTCGGTTATCGCCGCCGAGTCGATGGAGTCGTGTATGGCCTGCATGGCCTGTATGGACTCCTGTCCGGTCGACATCGAGCACCTGACGCACTTCACCGAGATGAACCGCCGCCTCACCGAGACGGGCCAACAGCAGGAATCCGTTCAGGAGGCGATGATGAACATCTTCTCGAACGGCAACGCCTTCGGCGACCCACAGCGCAAGCGTCCCGACTGGACCGACGACCTCGACTTCGAGGTGCCCGACGCCCGCGACGAAGCCGTCGAGTTCCTCTGGTACGTCGGTGACTACCCCTCCTACGACGAGCGGAACCGCCGCGTCGCCCGCGCCATGGCCCGCATCTTCGAGGAGGCGGGCGTCTCCTACGGTATCCTCTACGAGGACGAACAGAACGACGGAAACGACGTGCGCCGCGTCGGCGAGGAGGGTCTCTACGAGATGCTCGTCGAAGACAACATCTCCGCGATGGACGACTGCGACTTCGAGAAAATCGTCTGTACGGACCCGCACTCGTACAACACGTTCAAAAACGAGTATCCGGAGATGGACGAGTCGTTCGACTACCCGGTCTTCCATTACACCCAACTGGTCGAGACACTCGTCAACGACGACCGGCTCGGTCTCTCCGGAACCGAACTCTCCGCACAGACCGTCACGTACCACGACCCGTGTCACCTCGGGCGGTACAACGGCGAGTACGAAGCGCCCCGCGAGGTCATCCGCACGACCGGCGTCGAACTCGCCGAGATGCCCCGTAACCGCGCGGACTCGTTCTGCTGTGGCGGCGGTGGCGGTGGGCTCTGGTTAGACCACGAAGAGGAGTCCAAGCCGTCCGAAGAACGCCTCCGCGAAGCGCTCCAAGACACCGAGGCTGGAAGTACAGTCGAGCGATTCGTCGTCGCCTGCCCGATGTGCGCGACGATGTACGAAGACGGTCGCAAGACCGGCGGCTACGAGGACGACCTCGACGTGGTCGATATCTCTGAACTCATTGTCGAAGCGCTCGACGAAAAGGCCGGTGTCACAAGTACGAGTGAGACGCCCGCTTCGGCCGACTAAGTAGCGTCCGAGTACGACTCCGTTTTTTCTCGCTACTTCGATTCGAGCAGTCCGTAGATACCAAACGGTGAATTTTCACACTCGGCGGTTCGAAGCGCCACGTCGTCACCGGAACAAAAAGAGGGGCCGGGCATACTCACCGCGTCGAATCGACGCAGCGAGTGCCTTTCGGAGCGTTACAGTACCCAAAGCGCGTTGCGTCGGGTGATTACTCGCGGTCGTACTCTTTCTTGAAGCCGCGGAACTCCGTGCGGTGTGCCTCCTCGTCGGCGAGGATAGTCACAGCGAGGTCTTCCGTGACGGGGTCGTTCGCCTCTTCGGCAGCGTTGATGAGCGAGCGGTAAGTCTTGATTGCGTCCTCCTCGGCCGTGAGGACGCCATCGATGACCGAGAGCACGTCTGTGCTGTCCTCCGGGGGTTGCAGGTCGTGCTGGCGCGATTCGAAGGCTGCAGACCCCGGCGGCTTTTCGTCCAGTTGCTTCAGCCGGTTTCCGAGTTGCTCGGCGTGCGTGAGTTCCTCCTGAATGTCAGTCTTGAGTGACTCCTTGATTTCTTCGGCCCGAACGCCATCGAGGACGATGGAGTTCGTCATATAGTTCATCACCGTCTCGTGCTCGTCTTGATAAGCGCGCTTTAAGAGCGCGGTCACGTCCTCGGACATGGCACCGCCGTATTGACGCCCTAACATCATATACCTGTGCGACGCGGCGAATTCGTTCGGGTACTCGATACGAATCCCGTGACGGTGGGAGACGAGTAAAACACCCGAAAAATCAATCTCAAAAGTATTTTCATACCTCTTATTCCTTCTCAGTAGGAGAAACTCGTGAGTAGAACTGAGAGGGGTGTTTCCCCAGTCGTCGCAACAGTGTTGTTGGTCGCCATCGTGCTCGTGCTCGCAACGACCGTATCAGGCTATCTCTTCGACGCTGCGGACAGATACACGGAACCGCAGGAAGCCCGTGCATTCGGTGAAACGTCCGTCGTTCTCGGTCCCGAACACCGGTCGTGGAACGGATGGAACTCCGCCGGAGGCGAAACACGAGGCGACATCGACCGCATACGAATCGCGTACACCCACGGACCCGTGTTCGAGGGCGACGACATCGGGTCGGTACTCGTCCGGTGGCGCGGCGACGACGGTAAGGGTGGACAACTCCGGTTCGTCAATCCCAATCGGTTCAGCGACGACACGGACCAGCAGTATCACGACGGAGAAGTTGGTGAGTTCTGTACCGGTGACTTCGGTGCGGGAGAGCAACTGACCATCCGAATGGTCCATAATCGATGGCAGACCGACGGGGAGACCGGCCGCGACGATGTCGGCGTCAGGTACGTCGAATCCAACTGGAACGATATCGCAGCGAGCGATGGGCCATTTTTCAGAACGAACGGACGGTACCCAGTCGAATACGACGGTGACAGACCAATGGAAGCCGGCGATACCGTCGAAATCCGGTTTTACGGCCCCGAAGACGAACTACCCATCGCAGAGATAGAGACGACTGCGAAAGTCTCCGAAGGCAGTCCACGCGAGGTTGACGGAGACGAATTCGACTGCGAGTGAGATTCGAGTCGGTAATGGATTTCATTTGAATCAGTGATGGATGTCGTTCGAGTTAGTGACGAATTGAATACACGTGAGCTTCGAGTCACATTCATATTAGCTACTTGTTACATATGAGTCAGCATCGAGTTTTATCTGAGTCAGCATCGAGTGACCGCTGCGTCGGTAACGAGTCACATCTGAACCAGTATCAGAGTACATCTGTATCGGTGACGAATCAGTTCGTGTCAGAGAAAACTCGCGGCGACTCAACCGTCAGTCTTCGAATTCGACCAGTTCGACGACGTAGCCGTCCGGGTCTTCGACAAACGCTGCACGGGCGTTTACGGCCTCGATATCGACCGGTGGATTCACGACCACTGGTGATTCGGCTTCGACGAGTTCCTCAAAGATGCGGTCCACGTCGGCGACCTCGATGGCGATGTGGTCGATGCCCGAAGGCTCGATGCGAGCGGTCGACGTAGAGTCGTACTTGAGTTGGAGTTCCATGTCGGTGTCGTCGCTCCCGAGATAGACGTTCTTGACCCCGTTGAGTTCGAACTGGTTGGTTCGTTCGAGGCCGAGTTCGGCGTAGAAGTCGAGCGTTGAGTCGAGGTCCGAGATGGCGATTGCAGTGTGAATGAGGCCCATACGGGACGCAAGCGGGCAAGTGAGATAACGTCTGGTCTCGGTGTCAAGCCTGCCGGGAGGCGTCCACGTCGATGGCGTCAACCGGGCAGATATCGACACAGAGCATGCAGTCGATACACTGGTCTTCGTTCGTCGGTTCGACTTTCAGTTCGCTCACGGGGTGGTCGGGCGTGTCGACCCACGTGAACACGTCGACCGGGCAGTTTTCGAGGCACGCGCCGTCGGCGAGACAGATGTCGTAGTCGACGGCGACGTGCGTTCCGTGGATACCCAGTTTCTCCGGCGGTTCGACGGGTCCCCAGACGGCGACGCCATCTTCTTCACCGACTCGCTCTCTGTTCTGGTCGAAGTTCGGATCGATAGCCATTTGCGGAGCGTTGGCTGTGAAGCGTACTAAAACGTCCGCATCGGGTACAAAAAATCGGAGACGGCTCAGGGGGAGTTGGGAACCGAATCAGCGCCGGGCCGCGAGGAGCGCCGCGCCCGCGAGGGCCACGACAGCGATGGATGCTCCGAATCCGGGGATACCGGTGTCGGTGGACTTCGCGGTGCTGTTCGTGGTCCCGTTTGCGGTCGGCGAGGCGTTCGCGTCGGCGTCGGTTGCGGGCTGGTCGGTCGCTATCTGCTTTTCCGTGACGGCGAGCACGCCGACGTTGACAGTCTCGTTCGAGTCAGAGAGTCTGAGGTCGTACTCGTGGGGTGTCTCGATGTCGGTCGTCGATTCGTTCCACGAGATGCTCTCGATTCGGTCACCGTTGGAGACGGAAATGTACTCCTCCGGCGATTCGTCGGTTGCGGTCAGGTCAATCGAGACGTTTGTCTTGTAGTCGCCATTGCCGTCAGCGAGTTCGACGGACGTGTTGTAGCCCGTCTCTACCGATTCAATGGTGAGCGTCGCGGTTCCGTTGGAGCCGAACACGACCGGAATTTGCGCGGTATCTTCGACGCCGGGAGTCACCGTGACAACGCTGTGTTCGAAGTCAGGGTCTTCGGGCGGCGTCGGTACCGGCGTCTCTGAAATCGGGTCGGTCGGTGTCTCTGAAATCGGGTCGGTCACCGAGTCGTTATCTTTGATGGAAAGTACCGCCGTGTCGTTCGGGTCGTCCATCGACCCGACTCGCAGGTCGTAACTGCCCGGGTCGAGCAGGTTGGAGAGCAAACGGGAAGACTGCGTTAGATTCGTCACCGAGTCGTCGCCAGCGGCACTGAGGTACGACGATGGGTCAGTTTGAGCCGCAGTCGTGGTATTCAGTTCGAGTGTGACTTCGCCGTCGCCGTTCTCGTCGACGGCCGTCGCGTGTACGAGAAAGCCTTGGTCTTGGTTGCCGATGTGAACGGTCGTCGTGTCGTTAGCGTCACCCGACGCTTCGACCGTGATAGCTATTACTTCACCTTGCTCGCCGGTGAACTCGTTGTCCGCAAACTCGTAGTGGCCTGAGGCGGCCGCCGCGGGAGTGGCCGCGGACACCAAGAGCGCCACCACGAGGAACGTCGTCGTCAACAGTTCAAACCGTTTGGAGGGGAACATCTGATTCCACTTTCTCGACCACGACTAAATTAATTACTAAATTGTCATTTCCAACTAACAGTCGAGACTAGCAGGTAGGAGTACAGAGAACACGACGCAAAAAGATGGAAATCGAGTCGAGGGTAGCTACCGGCCTTATTCGCGGACTGCGACGAACGCCACCGCAACGAGTGCGATGACTGCGAGAGCGGCGCCGAACCCGGGGATGCCGGTGTCGGTGGACTGCTCGGTCGTCGCGTCGGTTGCCGACTCGTTGGTTTCAGACTCGGTCGTGGACGCGTTGGTCGTCTCCTCCGTGGCTTCGGTCGTCGTCTCCGTAGCCTCGGTCGTGGTCGTCGCCGTCGTCGTGGTCGTTTCGTTCTCCTCGATGACGAGCGTCGCCGTGTCGGTCGAGTTGTTCATCGAACCGAGGGTCAGCGGGTACTCGCCAGCGTCGAGCGGTTCGGAGAGGTTCTCCGTAGCCTGCGTCGCGTTCGTCACCGAGTCGTTACCGGTGGCGGTGAGGTACGACGAAGCGTTGGCCTGACCCGCAGTGGACGTGTTCAGTTCGACGGTGACGTTGCCGTCGCGGTTCTCGTCAACGACCGTCGCGTTGACGAGGAAGCCCTGTTCTTCGCCCCCGATGTGGAGGTCGAAGGTGTTGTTGTCGCCAGCCAGTGCTTCGGATGTGTTGTTCACGCCGTCCGCTGCCTCGAACGTGATAGAGACTACATCGCCTTGGTCGACAGTGGAGGTGTCATCCGCGAATTCGTAGTGGGCCGAAGCGGCCGCCGCGGGTGCCACGGCGGACGCCAGAAGCGCCACTGCGAGGAACGTTGCCGTCAGCAATTCAAATCGGTTGGAGATACGCATTCAGCGCTACTTTCTCAACCACAAATAAGTTATTTACTAAGTAGTCATGTCAAACTAGAATTGATATTGATGATAAATAACATCATGATATTGATAGTATGATATCCAATAACATAGAACCGACAGTAGCGATAACTAACAGCGTCGTTCGCTCGTGCGCACCGAATCTTTGCGAGAAGTAACTCAGACTACCTGACGGACGTGCGTGGAAAAAGACACAAAGAGAAAACGACAGGTTACGCCTGCGCCGCCTCAATGTGGTCGATGACGTGCGATATGTGATGCTGGTCCCGAGATGGTGCCTGTTCGCGGTATGCGCGAAGGGCACCTACGAGATAGTCGAGTTCGGCACTGTTGAAGTCTTCATCACCAGCTTCGACCCGCGCGAGCAGGCTCGGGGCTGGCGTCGGCTCTTCGTCTGCATCGACCGCCCGCTCGATTGCTGCGAGCAGAGCGGCATGGACGACCCACGACTCTTCACGAGAGAGGTCGAGTGTCGCCGGACGGTCCTTAGCCGAGGTGGTCATTGTGGGGTGCCTCTATCGTAATCTATGAGCGAGGAGATATAAATGTATGTGTACTGTTGTCACAGTACACGCACAACTCCGAAAGCGACGAGGTCCCCCACTCCAGGTCCCGAAGCTTACTCGAATGCTTCGATTCCCGTCAGGTCGGCACCGATGACAAGCGTGTGGATGTCATCGGTCCCTTCGTAGGTGTAGACCGTCTCGATGTTCTCCATGTGACGCATCGGCGAGTAGTCGGTCGTGATGCCGTTTCCGCCGAGCACCTCGCGGGCCGTTCGCGTCACGTCACGGGCGACGCGGACGTTGTGGCGCTTCGCCATCGACACGTGCTGGTGGCGCAGGTCGCCGCGTTGTTTGAGTTCGGCGAGTCGGTGAGCCTGCAGTTGCGCGTTCGTGATTTGAGTCGCCATCTCGGCGAGTTTGCCCTGCTGGAGTTGGAACCGAGCAATCGGGCCACCGAACTGGTCGCGGTCTTTCGCGTACTGGAGTGCATCCTCGAATGCGTCGCGGGCCGCGCCGACGACGCCCCACGCGATGCCGAACCGCGCCTGCGTGAGACACGAAAGCGGTCCTTTCATGCCCTCGACGCCCGGCAGCACGTTCTCCTCGGGGACTCGAACGTCGTCGAGACCGATTTCGCCCGTGACCGACGCGCGCATGGAGAGTTTGTCCTCTATCTTGTTCGTCGTCACGCCGTCGCGGTCGGTTTCGACGAGGAAGCCGCGGACCGGCGACCCGTCTGCGGACACGTCTCGCGCCCAGACGACGGCCACATCGGCGATGGGAGAGTTCGTAATCCACGTTTTCGACCCGTTGAGCACGTAGCCGTCGGCGTCCTTCTCGGCAGTCGTCTCCATTCCCGATGGGTTCGAGCCGTGTTGCGGTTCAGTCAGTCCGAAACAACCGACTGCCTCACCCGACCCGAGCGCGGGAAGCCACTCGTCTTTCTGGGCTTCCGACCCGAAGGCGTGAATCGGGTAGATGACGAGCGACCCCTGCACACTCGCCATCGAACGAAGCCCCGAGTCGCCCGCTTCGAGTTCTTGCATCAGGAGTCCGTAAGCACGTTCGCCGAGTCCGGGAAGCCCGTAGCCGTCGAGGTTAGGCGCATAAAACCCAAGCTCGCCCATCTTCGGAATGAGGTCCATCGGGAACGTTCCCTGCTCGAAGTGGTCGCCGATATCGGGTTTCACCTGCTCTTCGACGAATCGTCGTGCTTCGTCGCGGACGAGTTTTTCTTCGCCGGTCAGGTCCGACTCTAATTCCAGATAATCGAGCATGATAGTCCCTGCGTCTGGGGTGGTGAAAAGCGATTCGCTCACACGCGACACAGAGATGTTACAAGCAGTTGCGACGGACGATATTTAGTAGTTTTCCCTACATGAATAGGAGTAGAAGAAAGACAACGACGCGGCGACTTCGAGCGTTCGAATTCGAGTGACTTAGGCCGCAGATTCGACCGTCTCCGTCCTCACGCGGTCGACGTAGGCGACGAAGTTATCGAACAGACGCTTTGCTTCGCAGGCAGCATCGTAGTTTTCGGGAGTAATGTCGTCGAGGACGGACTGGATTTGCTCGTCGGGCAGGAAGTCCTTCTCTCGCGCAATCGCTTCCGCAGTCTCCGTGTCGTACTCGGGGTGGAACTGGACGCCGAAGGCGTGGTCCCGGCGGAAGGCATGAACGCCGAATCCGTTCTCCGCGAGGAGTTCCGCACCCGGCGGCAGTTCGCTCACGTAGTCACCGTGGGACGTGAACACGGTGAATTGCCCGCTGATGCCAGCGAGGAGGTCGTCCGCGTCGTCGTTGGTCGTCCGCTCGACGTCGCTGTAGCCGAGTTCGTAGTCGTCCATATCTTCGACAGTCCCACCGAGCGCCGCGGCGACGACCTGATGGCCGAAACAGACCCCGAGAATGGGGAGTCCTCGTTCGTCAGCCTCGGCGACCCACGACACGAGGTTCTGAATCCACTCGTCGTCCCAGTAGGCCGACGACGACGACCCGGTGATGACGATGCCATCGTAGTCGAAGTGGTCGGGAAGGTGTCCAGCGGTGGCGTCGAACTCGACGAGGT
This sequence comes from Haloferax mediterranei ATCC 33500, assembly GCF_000306765.2. Lineage (NCBI taxonomy): Archaea > Methanobacteriati > Methanobacteriota > Halobacteria > Halobacteriales > Haloferacaceae > Haloferax > Haloferax mediterranei. The sequence goes on along the minus strand of NC_017941.2, from coordinate 199,519 downwards.
CGGCGTCCAGTTCGCGCCTGAAGTTTCGTGGTGTGTTCTCGTCGGCGTGTGACGCGTCCAAGAACGCAAAGCGCGGTCGATTCATCGTGGTGGAGACAGATGGCGAGAGAGCAAAGAAGTTGCGCCCGAGACCGCTTCTGCCGCCGCCTGCGACGGCAGGGGTAGCTACCGGACAGGCCATCGAATGTTCACTTCCACATAAGGACTGTTGTAACTATTTACCGGTGACCATCGTCCCGGTGCTGGCGACACCGGTAAGAGACTACAACAGTCCTTATCAGTCGTCGAGCGATTCGAGAAAGCCGACGATGGCGTCGTTGACGACACGAGACTGCTCGACGGTGACGAGGTGCCGCGCTCCCTCGAACGACTCGAATTCCCCGCGCGGCAGGTCGTTCGCAAGGGCGCGTCCGCCATCGACCGGCCAGACCGGGTCGTCGTCGCCGTGGATGACGAGCGTCGGGACCGTCACCTCGTAGAGCGGATCTGCATCGTACTCGGCGATTGCGGCAGTCTGTGCCGCCCACGCGTCAGGGTCTGCGTCTTCCATGCCGCGCCACTCGACGATTTGGTCGACAACATCGGGTTGTTCCGTTCGGAACTCGTCGGAGAGCGCTGGCGTGAGTGACTCGCGAAGCGCATGCGGGTCGTCCGGCGCACCGTAGAGCGGTTCGGGGTCGATATCGGTTCCTGAGGCCGCAGTACCGACGAGGACGAGACCCCGAACGCGGGAGGTCGTTCGGGCAGCCTCAAGCGCGACCAGACCGCCCAGACCGAACCCGACGAGATGGGCTTTTCGGATGTTGGCGTCCGCGAGGACGGCCACAAGGTCGGAAACGAGCGTTTCGACCGAGTACGGGCCGGAAGGCGCATCCGACTGACCAGACCCGCGAAGGTCCATCACCACGCTTTCGAACGGACCGGCGACCGCGGCGTGTTGCCAGCCCCACTGCCACGCGCCGTATCCCGCGTCGCCGACGAAGACGACCGGTTCGCTCTCGCCGTCCGAATCGTAATAGAGTTCGACGCCATCGGAGACTGCTGTCGGCATACCTGTCGGTCGTCGGGCGAGCGACTTAGGGCGTCCGTCTCGTCAGGAGGCGAGTCAAACGGGGGAATAGAGAGAAGAAAGATTCGTGGTGCCGCCAGTTCAGCCGGTTTAGGCGTTCAGCACGGTCCGCAGTACGTCGGGAGCCTCGTCGAGCACGTCGTCAAGTGCGTCCACGTTGGGACCGCCGCCCTGCGCGAAGTCGGCCGGGCCGCCACCGCCGCCGCCGACCTTGCTGGCGAGTTCGCCGACGACCTGTCCGGCGTTGATGCCGACGCCGTCGGGGACGCCGACGACGAACTGGGCGCTGCCACCGGCGGCGGAGCCGAGCACAGCGACTGTGCCCTCTTCGACCAGCGCATTTGCGGTTGCGCGGAGTTCGTCCGCGTCACTGTCGAGTCGCTGAATCACGGCGGGCGTGCCCTCGATATCGATTTCGTCAGCACCCGCGGCGGCGCGCGCCTCGGCGAGTTCCGTCTTCAGGCGGTCGATGGTCTTGCCGCGTTCTTTCCACTCGGTAAAGAAGCGCTCGGCCGTCTCGGGCACGTCCGAGGGGTTCACGTCGAGGACTTCGCCGGCCTCGTAGAGCGCGTCTTCGGTGCGCTGGGTGGCCTCGATAGCCGCGTTGCCGGCGGCAAACACGACACGCTCGACGCCGTCTTGGACTGGCTCAGTCGTCAGCACTTTGATTGCGCCGATGTCGCCGGTTCGCTTGACGTGGGTGCCACCGCAGGCCTGCACGTCGCTGCCGACGTGGATAAGGCGAATCTTTTCGCCCGGCGGAATCCCTCCCTGATAGAGGTCGAAGCCGTGTTTCTTCTCGGCGTCGCGGCGGTCCGGCCACTCCTGTTTGACCGGGATGTTTCGCATCACGAGTTCGTTGGCGACGCGCTCGATTTGCTTGACCTCCTCACGGGTGATGCGCTCGTAGTGCGTCACGTCGAGGCGAGAGCGGTCGACGCCCTTCGAGGCACCGGCCTGCCGAATGTGGTCGCCGAGGACCGTGCGGATAGCGTGGCCGATGACGTGTGTCGCCGTGTGGTGTCGCATGAGACGGCGACGACGCTCTACGTCGAGTTGACCGCGGACGAATTCGCCCTTTCCGGGGTCGTCGTCGGTATGGTGGAGGACGACGTCACCCTCGATTTGCACGTCGGTCACTTCGACCGTCGTGTCGTCGGTTGCGAGCGTCCCGTGGTCGGCGGGTTGGCCGCCGCCTTCGGGGTAGAACATCGTCTGGTCGAGGACCACGTCGTAGCCCTCCTCGCGCTCGAACACGTCGAGGACGACCGCTTCGAACTCGGTTCGCTCCTGGTCGTCGTAGTAGAGTTTGTCCGTCGCAGGCAGGTCGCCGAGGCGCTCGTCGTGGCCCTCCGCGGCGGTTTCGGCGTCGACCTGCTCGTGTCGGTCGGCGACGAGCGAGTAGAAGTCGTCGGGGATGTCGACTGTCGCGCCGCGCTCCTCGGCAATCTCCTGCACCATGTCGGGTTGGATGCCGTGGGAGTCGTACAGTTCGATGAGTTCGGAGACCGGGATGGGTTCGCCCGTCTCGGCGTAGTCGTCGGCGAGTTGCTGGACCTTCCGAGAGCCGCGTTCGAGCGTCTTGCGGTACTTCCGCTCTTCACTGCGGACGATGTCGCGGATGGTGTCGCGGTTCTGGTAGTCCAACCGCTCGGCCTGCATGTCCACGAGTTCGTCGAGTGGCGCGTCCACGCCGAGGTTGTCGACGAGGCGCTTGGTGCGGCGGAGCACCATGCGAGCGAGGTAGCCCGTCCCGACGTTCGAGGGGACAATACCGTCGCCGAACATGTACGCGAGGGTACGGCAGTGGTCGGCGATGGCGTAGATGTCTTCGAGCGGGCGGAGCAGCGAGGTGAGTCTCTGAGTGTCGACACCGAGTTCGTCGGCGACTTCGGCGCGGGCGGTTGCGAGGTCGTCGATTTCGTCGATGTCGAGGTGGCCCGAGAGCTTTGCCGCGCGGTGGATGAGTTCCTCTTCGTCGTCGGTGTGTTCGATGCCGACGTTCTCCTTGAGGAAGTCGATCATGTCGGGGTAGACGGCCTCGTAGACCGTCGGGGTCCCCTGCGACACCCACGTCCACCGTTCGAGTCCGTAGCCGGTGTCGACGATGTAGGTGTCCATCGGCGAGTAGGAGTTGCCGTCCTTGAGTTCGTACTCGCCGTCGGGGTCCTGCTTCATCGACATGAAGACGAGGGTCGCGAGTTCCGCGCCGCGGTAGAGTACCTCGAAGGCGGGACCGGCGTTGCCGCCGCCGACCCACGGGTCTTCGATGTAGGTGATTTCGGAGATGTCAGCGCCGAGTGACTCGAAGAACTCGTCACAGAGTCGGACCGTCTCGTCCTTCCAGTAGACTTCGCCCTCGTAGGCGTACTTGTCGCCCGCCTCCTCGCGGGCGTTGAAGGCGTGGTGCGCCATCATCTCGAAGGCCATCGTGTGACGACCGGTCTTGCCCACGTTGTCGATGTCCTGCATGCGGATACAGGGCTGCGAGATGGTGAGCGGATTCGCCGGCGGCGGCGTCTCGCCGGACGTGACGAGCGGCTGGAAGTCGTAGATAGATGCCTGCGTCAAGAGCACGTCGTCGCGCCAGCGGTTCGCAGCGACCGGATACGGTTCGATACGCTCGTGGTCGTGTTCCTCGAAAAACGAGAGGAACTTCTCGCGCATCTCCTCCAGCGTGTACTCCTCGTCGAATCCGGGGTTGTCGATGAAGGTGTAGTCATCCGCCGGCGGTTCGCCGCAGGTCTCTCGGTCAGGGTCACGTGTCCAGAAGTGTACGCCCGTCACGGGGCACTGCTTCCGGTAGAAGCCCTCCTCCTCGAAATAGTCGAGGCGGTACTCCGATTCGAGTTCGCTCATTGCCAAACTCTGGTCTACCGTTGGGTAAAACAGTTCCGGGAAATGGACGCAGACGCCTGATTCGAGGCAATTTCACCCCACGAAGGGCGCACGTTCTTTTTCCTTCCAAACGAAACAGTGGTATGAGGTTCGTATCCCTCCGTCGGCGGCCCGCCGTCGAACTCCTCGCGTGGGTCGTCCTCGCCCAACTCGCGGGGGCCGTCGGAAGTATCTTCACCACCACGTCGCTCGACCCGTGGTACGCGACACTCGCTCGTCCGTGGTTCGCACCGCCGAACTGGGTCTTCGGTCCGGTGTGGGTGACGCTTTTCACCCTGATGGGCGTCGCCGCGTTCCTCGTCTCGCGGAGTGACCACCCACGAAGTCGGCGAGCACTCGTCGTCTTCGGCGGCCACCTCGTCGTCAACGTCGCCTGGTCTGCTGCGTTCTTCGGACTTCAGTCGCCGGCGCTGGGTCTCGTCGTCATCGTCGTCCTCCTCGCAGCAATTGCGGTGACGATGCGCGAATTCGCGCTCGTGGACCGGCGCGCAGCCGCCCTCCTCGCTCCGTACCTCCTGTGGACGGCGTTCGCGACCGTCCTCAACTACGGATTTTGGTCTCTTAACTGAGCTCGACGAAGTGACGGTACCGAACTAGCGAGGGCATGAGACACGCCAGCAAGATTCTTGCCGTGAGAAAACATGCCGCAACGATTATATTTCTCGTGGGCGTCAGATAGGTGGACTGCCGTGCACGCAACGGAACCGACCGTTCTCGTAGACGATGACTTCGACGACACCGTCGACCTCGGAAACGGGGTCACGGTTGCGCCATCGAGCGACGGGAGAAACGTGACTAACGCCGCCTGCGTCGTCGTCTCGAACTCGGATGCGATGGTTTCGGACGACGTGGCGACAATTCTATACACCGACGAACGGCCCGAAGCTATCGAGAGACCGGAACGGTTCGATGCGTACGTGAGACGTGGCGACCGGTCGGGTCTCGAGTCTCAGATTCGCTGGGTTCTCGCGCGATGCGACAACGCCCGGGAATCGACAGCCAGCGACGACGATAGCAAAGACGACGGTTCGGGCGTCACGCAGAGCAGAACTGGAACCGTCCGTCAGAACACCAACGGAACCGTCCGTCAGAACGGCACCGAAGCTACCGCCCAGTACGGCGCGAGAACCGACGGACAGAATGACACCGAGTGGGACCGACTCAAGCGTCTCTACGAGGGGACGACGAATCTCATCACCGCCGAGACGGTCGACGAGTTGTACGACCGAGCCATCGAACTGACAGAACACATCCTCGAATTCGACAACACCCTCTTTCTCGTCCACGAGGACGACGGCTTCTATGTTACCGCAAACGACCACGAGTTAGCCGGAACAGGGCCGATACCGTCGGAAACGGGACTGCTCGCGAAAACCTACCAGTCGAAAGAGTCGTCACTCATCGACAACGTACGCGACCATCCAGCAGCGACACCTAACGACCCGGCGTATCGCTCCGCGCTGAGCGTCCCGATGGGGGACGATGGCGTCTTTCAGGCCATCTCGAACGAGGTGGGTGCGTACGACGAAACCGACCTTCGACTGGCGGAACTGCTCGTCTCGTACGTCTCTGAAACCCGCGCGCGAATCGAATCGGAGAGCGCGGTTCGAAAGAGCCGCGAACAAATCGAGCGACTCCACCGCGGGGCGACGGAGTTGGCCGCGGCGACGAGTCTCACGGAGTTATTCGACCAGACCGTCGAGATTACCGACGACATCCTCGAATTCGACATCAGTTACGTCGGCATCGTCGAAGACGGCTACATCATCCCGACTGCAATCTCGTCTCACGCCCCGGCGAACGCGGCCGAGCACGTCCCACTCGAATCCGGAGGAGTCGCGGCCGAGGTGTACCAGTCGGGCGAGAAACGCATCATCGACGACGTTCGAGACTACCCGGGGTCGAGGCCGGTCAAGCGGATGTATCGGTCCGCGCTGAGCGTCCCAATCGGTGATATCGGCGTCTTTCAGGCCACGTCGTTTACTCCCGCCGCGTTCGACGAACAGGACGTCGAGTTGGCCGAACTCCTCATGGCCCACGTCGCCGTCACTGCTGAACGAATCAGGGCCGAGGCGCGACTCCGCGAGGAACGCGACCGGTCGAACGCCCTCTTCGAACACGTCTCCGACGCCGCGGTCGCATACGATGTCGAAGCGGGTGCAGTCACCGTCCGAGACGTGAACCGTGCGTTCCAGACGACGTTCGGGTACGATTCGACAGATGTGGTCGGAAGCGACCTCCTCGGGCGAATCATTCCTCTGGAAGCTGAGGCGGACCCCGTCCCCGACCCCGATGTCGAAGAGACCATCCCGGAACTGCTCGTTGCGACCGGCGAGAGCTATCGCGGCGAAGTCTGCAGGCGGACTGAAGACGGCGTCCGCGAGTTCATCCTGAACGTCGTGCCGTTGTCTCCCGGCGAAGAGCGCGGGTCGGGCTACGCAATCTATACCGACATCACCGAACGGAAGACCCGCGAAAGCGAGTTAGAACGACAGAACGAACGGCTCGAAGAGTTCGCGAACATCGTGAGCCACGACCTTCGAAACCCGCTCGGAGTCGCCCGCGGGAACCTGCAACTCGCCCGCGAAACCGGCAGCGACGAACGGTTCGACACTGCGGAGACGGCACTCGAACAGATGGGCGAACTCATCGACGACCTTCTGTCGTTGGCTCGACGCGGCCAGCTCGTCGACGAAACCTCACCCATTAATCTCGGACACGTCGCACGGCGGGCGTGGGACAGCACCGAAACCGTCGATGCCCAGTTGACCACTGCGCAGTCGGTCGTCGTCGATGCGGATGAAGACCGACTCGCGGAGTTACTCGCCAACCTGTTCCGAAATGCGGTTGAACACGGTGGAGAGGACGTACGCATCGATATCGGCAGTCTCGACGACGGGTTCTACGTCGAAGACGACGGTCCCGGTATCGAACCTGACCGCCGAGACAAGGTATTCAAGCCCGGCGAGACGACCGGTGAAAACGGCATCGGCTACGGGCTTGCAATCGTGGAGTCTATCGCAGAGGCACACGGCTGGTCGGTCAGTGTGACCTCGGGTCCGTTGGGCGGCGCTCGATTCGAGTTCCGGTCGTAGTGGTAGTAGAGTAAGCGAAAACACAGACGGAGACAGAAAGCGGCCAGAATACAGAAAGCGGCTGGAAAGCAGCCAGAGTACAGCTTAGTTCTGCGAGAGCGCGAGCGACGCGAGGAGCGCTTCGAGTTGGACCTGTTCGTTTGCGCCCTCGGAGATGCGGTAGTCGGCCTCGCCGATACGTTCCATGAGGTGGACGGCGTCGCGCTCGTCGAGGTCGAAGTCCCAGACCGACCGGTGTAGTTGGTCGATGATGTCGCCGCCAGCCATGCCGGTGTCGACGATGAGCGTCTCCAACTGTTTGCGCGCGGCGGTGAACTCGCCGTCGATAGCGGCGCGAACCATCTTCTCGATGTCTTCGGGGCGCGCGGTCGACGTAATCAGGTAGACTGCTTCCTCGTCGACGACCTCGCCGGTCGTCGCCGCGGCCTGCAGGGAGTTGATGGCGCGGCGCATGTCGCCGCCGGCGGCGTAGACGAGCGCGTCGAGACCGCCTTCGGTGAGTTCGATACCCTCGGCCTCGGCGATGTCGCGGGTCTGTTCCGCGATAGCGTCGTCGCCGAGCGGGGAAAAGCGGAAGACCGCACAGCGGGACTGAATCGGGTCGATAATCTTCGAGGAGTAGTTACACGAGAGGATAAAGCGCGTCTTGTCAGAGAACTCCTCCATCGTCCGCCGGAGCGCCGACTGCGCGTCGTTCGTCAGCGAGTCGGCCTCGTCGAGGAAGATGATGGTGTAACCGCGCTCGGGGTTGAACGACGAGCGCGCGAAGTTCTTGATGCGGTCGCGGACCACGTCGATACCGCGCTCGTCAGAGGCGTTGAGTTCGAGGAAGTTGCCGCGCCAGTCGTCGCCGTAGAGGGTGCGGGCGATGGCAGTCGCGGATGTGGTCTTCCCGACGCCCGCCGGTCCCGCAAAGAGCAGGTGCGGCAGGTCGTCGCGCTCGATGTAACTGCGCAGTCGTTCGACGATTTCCTCCTGTCCGTAGATGTCGTCGAGGGTCTGCGGTCGGTACTTCTCGATCCAGATTTCGCGACCCGCCGGGGCGTCGCCCGACTCCGCGGCCTCGCTCATATCCATCCCACGGGCCGCCCCGCACATAAAGCGTCCGAGACGGTGGCGACGACCCGGCACCTCGGAGTTAAACTGCGCAGCGACGACAAAGCCGACGGACTGAAACCCGCTGGTCACTCACGCCCGAGCATGGACGTGACCGTCGAAGTCGTCGGCGAGGAGGCCCACGAGGTCACCGTCGGTGACGATGGTACCTACGCGGACCTCGTGAAGGCAGTCGACCTCAGCCCCCACGAAGTGTCCGTCCTCGTCGACGGCCGCCCCGTTCCCGAGGACCAACCAGTCGAGGAGGACCACGTGAAGGTGCTCCGCCTCATCAAGGGCGGATAATTCCGCGTTCGGTCTTCGTACCTCGGTTTTGGTGTTTGGCGTGTGAAATGCACGCCCGGGAGATGGTTATGCCGAGCATGCACGAATACCCGGTGATGTCCGACAAGGCTCAGTCTCTCAACTTCGAATTGCCTAACGTTGCGGCCGGTTCTGAGACAGTCTCATTAGCCGACGTGGAGGCCGATTTCCTCGTGTTACTCCTCCAGCGAGATTACTACTGTAAGATGTGCCGCAGACAAGTACAGTCGGTAAAGCGCCGATACGACGAGTTCGAAGCGCGAGACGCGGAAGTCGTCTCGGTCCTGCCTGAGCCACCGGAACGCGCCGAGAAATGGCAGCAAAGCTACGACCTCCCGTTCCCGTTGCTCGCTGACCCCGGTGCCGACGTGGGTGACGAGTTCGACCAGCCGACGCGCTTCGGGGCGCTCGGAAAACTGCACGACTTGGTCGGTCGGATGCCGGAGGCCGTCCTCATCGACCTCCGAGGTGATGAGCCTGAAGTCGTCTACACCCACCGCGGGTCGAATCCAGCCGACAGACCCGAGATAGACGACCTGTTAAATCGAATCGACCAACTGGCGGCATAACGACGCCGTTTACGCCTGTTCGACACTCGCTTCCCCGCGGTGATTCTCACACACCACGGACAACCCCTACGCTCCGCCGGACCTTTCTCCCCGCGCAACCCAGCGCCGATAATGAGCGATATCGCCGTCCGCGAGGGGACGCCAGACGAATTGGTCGCCGTGATGCGTGTTCTCGACGCTGGACTCCTCGACATGGATGCGAGCGAGGTCCGAACGCGGCTGAGCACGGGCGACTGCCTCGTCGCCGAAACCGGCCGGGACCGAGACGGCGAGGCAGGCGGTCGAATCGTCGGCGCACTCGTTCTCGACGGTGACTACGTGGACGCCGTGGCCGTCTCACCGAGTCGCCGTGGATGGGGAGTCGGAACCAAACTCGTCGCCCATGCACTCGACCGACGGGGGCGACTCGTTGCCGACTTTGATGCTCGCGTCCGACCGTTCTACGAGTCACTCGGATTCGATATCGAAACCGAAGAGAGCGGGACAGCGGACGACCGATTCCGTGGGATTCTCGTCCGAAAATAGGACGGAGAGCCGATATGAGTGGCGTCTTCAGTTATTACAGACTCGTGTATAATGTTAACAACCAACACAAATATACGCTCGCATTGGTAAGTTCTAGAAAGTCGGGGTCATGGCAAAACGAGACCGGGGTGACCATATCCTCACCGATTGGGACTGCGTGCTCGATGCGCTTGCGGACCCGTCACGCCGCTACGTCCTCGAATATCTGCACGACAGGACGGAGCCCGCGTCGGTGTGGGACCTCGCTGTCGCGCTCGCGGTTCGCACGACCGACCAGCCACCGGACGAAGTCGACGTACAGGTAGTCGAACAGGCTGAAACGGGTATCGTCCACATCCACTTGCCGAAACTCGAAGCGGCCAATCTCGTGGAGTCGGCCGGTGAGACCGTCTCGCTGACAGCCCACGCACAGACGCTCCCGTTGTTCACACCGGCGTATCGCGGTGTCGTTCGACCGGCAGCGGGAGAAGACGAACACCGAGAACGAACGCGAGAGGGAGAAGGAGGGTCTTAGACGAGTGGTTCGACGAGGTCGCGACCCGCATCGAGGAGCGTCGAGACCGCGTCTTCACTTCCCGCCTCGGCGTAGACCCGCATCTTCGGCTCTGTTCCGGACGGGCGGACGAGAACCCACGAACCGTCGTCCAAGAGGAGTTTGAAACCGTCAAGCGTGACGACCTTGGCGATGTCGCGGCCGGCGACCGTCTCGGGGAGTTCGTCCTCCAACTCGTCGATGACGCGTGCTTTCTCCGAGTCGGGGCACTCGACGCTTATTTTGTCGGCGACGATATCGCCGAACTCGTCGCTGATGCGGTCGAGGCGGGCGTCGAAGTCTTCCTCGGCCGCGGCGCAGGCCGCGAGCAGCGCCATGAGAACACCGTCTTTCTCGCGCACGTGGCCGCGGATGGAGAAGCCGCCGGACTCTTCGCCACCGATGAGCGCGTCGTGTTCGCGCATCGCGTCGGCGACCCACTTGAAGCCGACTGCCGTCTCGAAGACCTCCTCGCCGTGCGCCTCGGCGATACGGTCGATGAGAAACGTCGTCGAGACGGTCCGGATTGCCGGACCGGAGTCAGATTCGAGCAGGTAGTCGTAGACGGCGGCGAAAAAGAGGTTCTCGTCGAGGACGCCGCGGTCGGGCGCAGCGATAGCGATGCGGTCTGCGTCGCCGTCGTTCGCTACACCGAGGTCGGCGTCGTGTTCGTCCATCGCGTCGACGAGTCCACCGAGGTACTCTTCGGAGGGTTCCGGCGAGATACCGCCGAAGTCGGCGTCGCGCTCACAGCGCCGGCGGATGACTTCGGCACCGGCCGATTCGAGCAGGGCGTCGGTGACGCCGCGACCGCTCCCGTGCATGGCGTCGTAGACGACCGTCAGCCCGGAGATGTTGTCGCCGACGAGGTCGATAGCGTGGTCGGCGTGCGGTGAGACGATGTCGACGCGTTCGATAGTGCCGCGCTCGGACTCGGGGAGGAGGTCCGGTTCGGCGAGGTGTTCGGCGACGGCGTCGGTCACTTCGGGAAGCGCCGGTGCGCCGTCGGACGGGATGAACTTCACGCCGTTGTACTCCGGCGGGTTGTGCGAGGCCGTGACCATGAGCGCGCCCGAGAGGCCGCGGTCGGCGATGGCGTAGGCGACGAGCGGAGTCGGACAGTCCCGTTCCGGCAGGAGGACGTCGAAGCCGTTTCCGGCGACAACCTCGGCGAGCGATTCGGCGAATCCGGGCGAGGTCTCGCGGGCGTCGTAGCCGATGAGTACCGGCTCCGTATAGCCCTCGTCGGCGAGATAATCCGCGACCGCCTGTCCGACGATTCGGACGCGGTCGTCCGTGAACGTGTCCAACGTGGCGCGCCACCCATCCGTCCCGAAGGAGATTTCGTCCATATGCGCACCTCTCTGCGGTGAGCCAAAAAACTACGTTACGTGTCGGCGACGCTCTGTGATTTCGACTCGACGAGCGCCAGTTTCTGCTTCCGTTTGAGCTGTTTAATCTCGTACTCGCGGGACATCGCCGCCGACTTCGAGTCGTACTCCTCGACGTGGACGAGTTCGACTGGCGTGCGCCCGCGAGTGTACTTCGCTCCCTCACCGGCGTCGTGTTCCGCGACGCGTCGCTCGACATCGGTCGTGTAGCCGGTGTACAGCGAGCCGTCGCTACACTGGAGGACGTAGACGAAATGCACGGGAGAATGGTTCGGTGGCAGGGGTATGAATCCAGCGTCAGATATTGCGCCCAAACAGAGAGTTCACACGTGATTCACGTTGTGCAGAAAAGGTCGATACGGTCGATTCGCTTAAATCGGCCACTGGAACCCACGAAGTCATAGAAATCGAAGTTGACGAGACACTAGACGAGGGGTGTTTAGCGCAAATCGAAGGCGTTGCGAGTATTTCTATGCAAGACAACGTCGTAGAAGTCACGTGCACGGACTCGACAGCGAAGGTGAACGCGATCGAGTACGTCGATACCGATTCAAATATTGTAGATATCAGCATTAAGTCACCGTCGCTGGAGGAACTGTTTCTCGCTGTCACCGATTCGGAGGCTATCGCATGAGTTCCCGAGTGTCCACTATCGCACTCGAAGACCTCCGGCACGTGTTTCGCGACCGTCTCGTTTGGGGCGCATTCGCCCTCGTGACACTACTTATGGTCCCAACGTTTTGGGGACTACTTGGGTCAAGTGTGCATTCCGTTGAAACACGGATTGCGAATTTACCACTCGATTTCAGGATGTATCTCGTCATCCTTGTTGCTGTAATCAGCTACAACGCGATTGTAAGCGAACGGGAGGCGGGAACGATACGGTTAGTTCTCGGCCTGCCCGGCACTCGAAGAGACCTGATACTCGGGAAATTAGTTTCTCGCCTGACAGTGGTTTTACTCACATTAGTACCCATCCTCATTATGCTCGAAGGTATTCTGCTCCTTCGAACCGGAGAGCACTATCTGGGACTGTATACGCCAATCGCGCTCTGGATGATTTTCTACGCAATCGTCTGGACCTGTTTCACAATCGGACTGTCAGCGACGTTCTCGACGCAGTATCGCGTGTTAGCGGCACTCGCTGTGACGTACCTTTCGCTCAGTACGCTTGTGGATATTTGGGGAGCACTCGTCCAACCAGTATTTGCACTCCTCTTCACGGGAAGTACGTCGACAGACGCGTACGCCACCCTCGGAACCGCGAGTGGACCGCTCTGGGTTCGCTACGCTGGACGAGTGAATCCAATACAGACGTTCCAGTCGAGCGGCCGGTGGATTACCTCGCTGGTGGACCCGACGACGCAGATAACCAACACACTCCCGAACGTATTTGGGATCTGTATTCTCGTCGTATTCGGGGCGGGACCGATGCTACTCGGCTATTACCGCTTCCAGCGAGCAGATCTAGGGTGAATATTAGACAGTCGAGTGATTTTCTCGTGTAGGACGAGAGGGTGCGAATTGCGAGCCACGACACAACCCAAGACAATCCTACTCTGCACGGGCACCCGCCACCGCACGAGCAATCAATCCCGCCTGCGAACCCGCGATAAACCCGGCGTCGACGTTCACCACCGAAAGGACGGTACACGACTGAAGCATCCCCAGAACTGCCGCTTCGCCATCACCCCCCTGTCCGTAGCCGGTAGAGACAGGGAGACCAATGACAGGCGTATCGACGAGACCGGCGACGACGGTGGGAAGCGCACCCTCACGTCCGGCGGCGACGATGAGCACGTCGGCATCGCGGAGGCTGTCGAGGTGATCGAGAACGCGGCCGAGGTGGGCAACGCCGACATCTTCGATGCGTTCGACATTTGCGCCCATCTCGCGGAGCACGACGGCCGCTTCGCCCGCGGCCTCGGCGTCCGAGGTGCCGCCGGTGACGATAGTGACGGTGGCATCGAGTTCCGGGCGCTCGAACGACGAATCACAGGCGACGACCGTCTTCGCTCGGGCGTCGCGGTCGATATCGCACTCGGGGAGCGCGTCGGCGACGGCCTCGGCGTGGTCGGGGCTGGCGCGTGTGACGAGCGCACGGCCGCTCGTCTCGACCGCCGCGACGGCGAGCGTCGCAGTCTCGTCGGGCGTTTTTCCTTCCGCGAGAATCGCTTCGGGAAGCCCGCGTCGCGTCTCTCGGGCGGCGTCGAATCGTCCGGCACCGGTCGTCGCGTACCCCGCGAGTTGTACTTCAGCCTCCGCGGGCGAGAGAGAACCGTCCGCGACGGCATCCAGAATGTCGCGCATGGCCGCACGTTGGCCCGAGGCGTACTCATACCCGTCGTTCTTGCTCAGCAAGGGAAAGAATATATAAGTGGAGATTGTTCCTTCGAAATCCGTCCTCATAGAAGCGCCATAACCGCCAAATACGGCGGTATTAACGTCCAATATAGGAAAATTTATTAAAGGGGAATCGGTAGGACATCCTGTATGGCAGACCTCATTGTCAAGGCAGCCGTCAAGGAAGCGCTCAACGACAAGAACGTGGCCTCGGACTTCTACGACGCTCTCGACGGGGAAGTCAAGGAGCTTCTCGAAGACGCTGCTCGCCGTGCTGAGCAGAACGACCGTAAGACGGTCCAGCCCCGCGACCTGTAAATCGGTCTTAGACCTCTCGTTCTTTTATAACCGACCGTAGAGCGACTGCGTCGTCCACGGAAGAAATCGAATCGAGCGAGTAGCTGGCTTCCGAGTTACAACTCGATGCTATCGACGCCGTCGTCGGTGCCGACGTAGACCGTCTCTGCGAGTCCGGCGAAAATGCCGTGTTCGACGACGCCGGGCATCTTCGAGAGCGACGTTGCGAGCGAGTTAGGGTCGTCGATAGTCCCGAAATCGCAGTCGAGGACGAGGTTCCCGTTGTCGGTGACGACCGGGCCGTCTTTCTTTTCGGCGCGGCGGAGCGTCGGGTCGCCGCCGAGGTCCGTGACGGTGGCCGCGACGGTGCTCCGAGCAGATGGCAACACTTCGACCGGAATCGGGTGTGAAAGTGTCTCCGCGGTCTTCGAGGGGTCGGCGACGACGAGAAAACGGTCTGCGAACGCATCGACTACTTTCTCGCGGGCATGTGCCGCGCCGCCGCCTTTGACGAGCGCGCCGTCGGTCGTTTCTACCTGGTCGGCCCCGTCGATTGCGAGGTCGATAACGTCCACTTCATCGAGGTCGACGAGCGGAATCCCACACTCGCGAGCGAGTTCGCGGGACGCAAAGGAGGTCGGAACGCCTCGAACGTCCAGTCCGTCGGCCACGAGGTCGCCGATGGCTCGGATGGCGAACGCCGTCGTGCTCCCGGTGCCGAGGCCGACAACCATGCCGTCTTCGACTGCTTCGACCGCCCGCTCCGCGGCGCGGCGCTTCTGCTCGTCGGTTCCGCCGGTAGTTTTCATATCTCAGGCGACTCGCGCGGCGAGTAAAAATGGACGCGGTTAGGTCCGCGTGATGACTCTGACGACCGCCTCAGAGTCGGTCCAAGACGGCGTCGGCGTCGTAGGCCAGCGAGATAGAACGCGTTCGGCCGCGGCCTTCGATTTCGGTGTACCGCGCTTCGATAACGCCGAGTTGGTCGAGTTTGTTCACGAGTTCGGAGTAGCGCGTGTAACCCAGTCCGGTCTCCTCGTTGAACGCCTCGTAGACCTCGCCGGCGCGTTCGCCGTCGAACTCGGCGACGACGCGGACCAGTTCGCGCTCGGGGTCCGAAAGCCCACGAAGGCACCGTGAGAGATGGACGTACTTCGACTTATCGTAGGCAGCCTCCACGTCCTCCATATCGACCGTTCTGGAGGCGCGCATCTCGGCGTGGAGACCAGCACGGCGGAGCAAGTCGATGCCGACGCGCAGGTCGCCGCTATCGGCAGTGAACTCGGCGACTTTATCGAGTTCCGGCGCGCCGATGACATCCTCGTGGAAACCGCGTTTGGTCCGGCCGCGGAGGATATCGACGATTTCGTCCACGTCGTAGCGCGGGAAAAACACCTCTTCGGGCCGGAAGACGCTCTGGACGCGCCCGTCGAGTTCGTCGATGACATCGAGCGAGAGGTCCGACGAGATGATGATGACACCGATACGCGCCCCGGAGTGCGCCTCGTGGGCGCGAAGGAGCGAGTAGAGCGTATCGGAGGCCTCGTTCTCGTAGAACAGGTAATTCACATCGTCGAGGGCGACGACGAGCACTTCGTCGTCTTCCACGAGACGGTCGGTAATCTGGCCGAACAACTTCTTGAACGAGATACCCGACGACGGGGGTTCGTACTCGAAGATATGCTCGAAGACCCGCGAGAAGACCGCGTAGCGGGTCGAATCGACCTGGCAGTTCACCCGGACAGTTCGGACGCCAGACTGCGTGCCCAACTCGCCGAAGAGTTTCTGTACCGCGGTGGTCTTGCCCGTGCCCGGTGGACCACGAACCATCGTGTTCAGGGGGCGAGAGCCGCGAACCGCCGGGCGAAGCGCGTACTTCAGGCTCCGGAGTTGGCTCTCGCGGTGGTTGAACGTCTCCGGAACGTGGTCAATCTCGAAGACGTGTTCGTCGCGAAACACCGTCTCGTCCCACGACAGCATCCCCTCTTCGGGGTCCTCCCTCATCGAGTATAGTACCACGCGCAGGGGACTTAATCGTTTACCGGATACCGTCGGACGGGAGGCGGACGAAACTAGAAAGTCGAGCGTCGAACTGAACGGAGAGTTCGAGCGTCGGACGCCGCCTACTGAAGGAGTTGGTAAATACGGTAGAACGCGAATCCGGCGATGAAGACGCCGAGGAGACCGACCCCGAGAACGAACAGTCCGGAGTTTCCCTGCGCGAACGACCCCAACGCGGGAAGCGCGAAGGTCAGCAGTCCGATAGCGGCCGCGAAGATGAGAAACACCAGGTACACACTCGTCCCGAGTACGTGCCAGAGGGCGTTCTTCATGGCCCGATACGTAATTTCGTACTGCTCTTCGGGCGTGAGTCGGTTGGAGGGCATGAACTGAATATTGTCTATGAAGTGTAATAAAAGAAGGCGGGTGGTCGGCGTCGATTCCAGCATTAGAGAGTTTGCTGGCGAAAGATAAGATTGGTTAACAATCTACTGACTGACGTCGGACGATGTCAATTGGGGGCGCCGACAAAACCATAGCAATCTGAAACAAAATGTCAAATGTAGTGATGAAATAGCAGCCAGTTCATCATGCTCGCGTCTGTGACCAATGACTCACGACTCACTCTCAAGACGGGCGATGCTCGCGGTTCTCGCAGCAGGAACCAGTGGGTGCGTTGGACAAGTGCTTGAAACTCGTCCGAAAGTGGCGATGACGGGTGTGCGTCTCCACAACTGGACGGAGTACCCGGCAACAGTTCAGCTGAAATTGTTCCGAGAGTCGCAACTCGTCCTCGACGAGGAAGTCTCACTGGGGCCGTTGTCGAGTGAAGATTCGAGTTCCGTCGCTTCGTTTACGCCCGACTGGTCGGTCGAACCAGCACACTACCGTCTCCAGTTAGCGGAGGCGGACAGCGAAGCGAGTCTCGACCGGCGTCTCCCGCCGGAGGATTACGCGTGGGATGGCTGTTCGTACATCGACGCCGACATCGAAAACGGCCGAGGACCCTATCGAAAACCCGGTCCTGACGCACCGAAGTGGTTCGAAATGCACCTACAGACGGTTATCGAAGACAGTTTTTCAACCGAATACTGTCCCGACCAGTAGTACGGACACAGAAAGCGTATTGCGACTCCCTCGCCACTCCACCCATGCCCGGCGCAGTCATCACGAGCGGCGAGCGAGTGACCCTCCGAACCGTCGAAACCGAAGACATCCCGTTTATCCAGCGTGCGGCCGCGAATCCCGAACTCCGGTACACGCTCGGCAATCCGGTCATGAACCGCGAGCAGTACGAGATATCCGACGAGCGAAACGCCCCCGACCAGTTTCTCGTCTGTCTCGAATCCGACGAGGCCGACGCAGTCGAATCCGACGAGGCCGACATCACGAGAATTGGACAGGTGAGCGTCGCCGACGCGCACTACAAGCGCCCGGAACTCGGCTACTGGCTGATTCCGGAGGTCCACGGCGAAGGCTACGGAAAAGAGGCCGTCTCGCTCGTCATCGACTACGTCTTTCGGACCCACGATACACCCGCGGTCGGCGCGGGCGTGTTCGACTTCAACGACGCCTCTCGCGGCCTTTTGGAGTCACTCGGGTTCGTCGAAGAGGGTCGACAGCGGAAACTCATGTACGTCGATGGCGCGCACCGTGATTTGATTCGGTACGGGTTGCTTCGGGAGAAGTGGTGGACTGAGGATTGAGCGCAGATTTTAGAACTTTTCCAGTAATCGCCCGTAGAAACTCGTCTCGCTCTCTCCGGCCAACTTCTCGACAATCAACTCGGGTGTCGACCGCGCGAGGTGGTCCTTGACGGGTGAGCGGTTCACGACGAGTTCGCCGTTTTCGAGACCGACGGCTTCGATACCGTCGACTGCGACCGCAACGTCCGCGGCCTCGCGGATGCCGCCCGCGAGGTGCGAGACGAACACGGCGGCCGCGCCCTGCTCGGCGAGTTCTTCGAGGATACCGGCGATAATCTTCGCCGACGCGCCGGGTTCGGTGATGCTCTCTAACTCGTCGACGAGGACGAGTCGGTCGGCCGCGCCGTCGGTGAGCGCGGCGAAGTCGCGGAGCGTGCTCTCGAAGGCTCCGGCGTCGAGTGTCCCCTGCGACTTGGCGTAGTAGTGAAGTTCGGAGAATCGCGAGAGTTGGACCGATTCGGCGGGAACGGGCAGTCCCATGTGGGCGAGGACAACCACGAGACCCACGAGGTCGAGCGTCGATGTCTTCCCCCCGCTGTTGACGCCCGAGAGAAGCGTGACGCCCGAAACCTCGTAATCGACGGGGTCAACGTCCTCGAAATCCACGTCTAAAAGCGGCGAGCGGCCGGTCTCGATGGTGAAGGTACCGGGACCGTCGTCGCCCGCGTGCCCGGTGAACTCGGGGAAGACGCAGTCGAAGTCGCGGGCGAACCGGGAGACTGCGAGTCGAACGTCGAGTTCGAGGGCGTCGCGGACTAGCGTCTCGACCGGCTCTCTGAGGTCGCCGAGGTCCGAGGCGAGGTCGGCTTTCAGCTTCGCGGCGCGACGGTCGCGGGCGGCCTTCAGTTCGGTTCGAAGGCGGCCAACCGCGTCCTCGTCGTGACCGAGCGGGAACGACGGGTCTTCGGGAAAGATACGCTCCGTGAGGGCGGCCTCGCTCGGCCGGAGCGAGAGAGCGTCGACGAAGTGGTCACGGGCGGCCGCGAGCGCCTCGTCGAACTCGTCTTCGAGTTCCCGCGAGAGCAACGAGTCGACGCGAGCGCCCTGCTCGACGAGAGAAAGGAAGTCGGTTCCCTCGATGGTCACGTCGCGCTCGCGAATCACGTCGCGAAGGTGGTCGTTAGCGACCGATTCGGCTGTTGAGACGGCTGTGTCGATGTCATCGGCGGCATTGGAGAGCCGGACGAGTTCGTCGTCGCCGACGATGGTTCCGTCGTCGTCGAGTCGGGACAGTGCGTCTCGGAGTGCAGTCACGTCGCACGGCGGGTCGATAGCCGCGACTTCGTGGACCTCGGCGGCCGCTTCGAGCGCCTCGCGGTTTTCGGCGAAGAACGCGAGCAATCGCTCGGGGACAACTTCGTCAGTGCGGTCGGCGGCGTCGGGGAGAACGCGCACGTCGCCTTCGACGTCGATACCGGCGAACGACTCGTCGAGGACGACGACCGTCGAGTACGACCGCGCGAGTTCGCTGATGTCTCGGGCGTTTTCGACGACCTCGATAGAGAGTTCGGGAAACGCCTCCTTGGCCGCGGCGTACCGTTCCGCGTCGGCGGTCGCGATACATCGCTCGCGGATACGACGCGGCTTCGGGTCCGAAAGCGATTCGACGCCCGAAAGCGCCGCGAGCACGTCGGGGTCGGGTTCGAGGTCGGTCGCAGCGGTGGCGAACGCCCGAACTTCCTCGATACGCGAGGCCGACCCGGTCGGAAAGAGCGTCTCCAGTCGCTTTTCGGCGTAGGTAGTGACGGTTCGGGCTTGGAGGAGACCGAGTGCGTCGCGGTAAATCTCCGAGGCGCGGTCGGTCGCGAGGAACCCGCCGGGGTCGTCGTGGCCCCGTCGAATCGCACCGCGCGCGATGGCCGCCGCTCTCCCTTCCGTGAGTCCCGGCGCTCGCGCGAGCGCCGCCACGTCGCCGTCGGTAAGCGCCCGTTCGGCGTCGTCGAGTTCCGCGAGCGCTGCAGCGGTTTTCTCACCGACGCCCGGGATGGTCTCGAAGTCCATTCGGCCGGACCTATCGCGGCATAGGACAAAAAGTCGCGGGGTGGAAACTGCGGGACGACGTGGTGTGCGAAAGCTGGAAGCGCGCCGCAGTCGGCCCTTCGCGGTTGTTCGGGCCGGGGACGAGGGGCTTTTGACCGTCCACCGGAAAGGGAGGCCATGAGCGAGCGAGACGTCGCGGCGAAGGCTGACGCAGTACGCGCGGAACTCGCGGAACGCGAGAGCGTCCTCGTCGCCTTCTCCGGCGGCGTGGACTCCAGTGTGGTCGCCGCACTCGCCCACGACGCACTCGGCGAGAAGGCGGTCGCCTGTACCGCGAAAAGCGAAACCCTCCCCGAAGCCGAGTTGGCGGATGCAAAGCGCGTCGCCGACGAAATCGGCATCGAATTCGTGACCGTCGAATTCTCCGAACTCGATAATCCGGACTTCGTCGTCAACGACGACGACCGCTGTTATCACTGCCGGACGATGCGCCTCGGGCGGATGTACGACGCCGCCCGCGAGCGCGGCATCGAGACGGTCTGTGACGGGACGAACGCCTCAGACCCCGGCGAGGGACACCGACCCGGACTCCGTGCCGTCGAGGAGTTAGAAGTCTTCTCGCCGCTTCTCGCACACGACATCACGAAAGACGAGGTTCGCGCAATCGCCGACGAGTACGGCCTCTCTGTCGCCGACAAACCGTCGATGGCCTGTCTCTCCTCTCGCATCCCGACCGGTCTCGAAGTTACTGAAGAACGGCTCTCGCGGGTCGAACGCGCCGAGACGATTCTCCGGACGTGGGGCTTCGAACAGTTCCGCGTCCGCGACCACGACGGGCTTGCCCGAATCGAAGTCGCGCCGGAGGAGTTGGACTATGCCCTCGACGCCGACTTCGTCCGCGCCGCTCGTGACCACCTGAAAGACGCCGGCTTCGACCACGTGACCCTCGACCTGCACGGCTACCGAACCGGGAGCGTCAGCCCCGCCGCGGAGGACGACACAGCAGAAGAGGGTGCGGCAGACGACGGAGACGGGGACTTCCTCGTCGACGACGTGTTCGCGCAGGACTACCCGACGCGGAAATAGTCGGCCCGGCCCGGAGGTAGCCGGCCCGACCCGGAGGTAGCCGACCCGACCCAGAGGTAGCCGACCCGACCCAGAGATAGTCGACCCGACCCAGAGATAGTCGGCCGCGTTATACTGTGAGAAAGCGCGTCTCGTTTTCTGCGACGACGTGGATACGTGGTTCGTCGTCCTCGACGGCTTCGACTTCGACTTCGCACAGACTGCCATTGTCGAGGGATTGCGACAGCATCGCCTCGACGATATCGAGTCCTTTTATCTCGCCGAGTGAGAGCCGAATCGGCGCGCCGTGTGTGACGACGAGCACCGTTTCGTCGGACGAAAGCGAGTCTGCAAGCCCCTCGTGTGCGTTGAGGACGCGCCGACGAACTTCGACGAGGCTCTCGCCGCTCGGCGGACGCTCGCGCGCCGCAGGAGAGCCGACCGCCGAAAGCGAGTACTGCGGGTATCGGGCCGTCAGCTCGTCGAATTCGAGCCCTTGAAACGAACCAACGTCTCGTTCGCGCCACGATGGGTCGAGGACGGGTTCAATGTCGAGTTCGCGGGCAATCGGACGGGCGGTTTCCTGGGCGCGTTCGATATCCGACGAGATGAGTCGGTCAATCTCGTAGGAGTCTGCGACGTGGCGTGCGAGAGCGCTGGCCTGCGATTGGCCGCGCTCGGTGAGCGAGACAGGGGCCCACCCCTGTACACGCCCCGCGCGGTTCCACGTCGTCTCGCCGTGCCGGACGAGAAGGAGGGTTGCCATACCCCCGTGTCTCTCCTCACCCGCAATGAACGTTCCGCGCGAAATTCACGGTGTTGGGGCGCGAAATATCACATATGTCGTACGAACTCACGACGAGCATCGAGATAGACGCCCCGCCGGAGCGGGTGTGGGAGGTACTCATCGACTTCGACCACTACCCCGAGTGGAACCCATTCATGCGCATTGCCGGGCGGCCGAACGAGGGCGCGACACTCACCGTTCATCTGATGCCGCCGGGTGGGCGTGAATCCGTCTTCGAACCCGACGTGACGCGGTGCGAGAGGCACCGTGAACTCGTGTGGGTCGGACACCTCATCGTTCCGGGGTTGTTCGACGGTGAACATCGCTTCCGTCTCGAACCACTCGGCGGCGGCGAACGAACTCGGTTCGAACACACAGAGACGTTTTCGGGACTACTTTCCGGCCCCTTCATGTGGTTCATGGGCGACGAGACGAGAGCCGGGTTCGTCGCGATGAACGAAGGACTGAAGACGCGTGTCGAGGGGTTGGTTGCGGCGGACGAGCGAGAAACGGACGAGCGAGAAACGGGCGAGCGACAAGCAGATGAGGGAGAAACGGACAAGCGAGAGGCGGCCGATTCGTCGTGACCCGCTCCCCGGGGAACGACAGTACGTCGGAGGACGGAGACTACGACGTGTCCAGCGGTTCGCCGCAAAAGCGACAGGTGTCACGGTCTGCTTCCTCCCGCGCGTGGCAGTTCGGACATGAGACGAGTTCGTTTCGGCTGGGTGTCTTCTCAATGGGGGCGCGCGACCGAGTGTCGGCGTCGCTCCGATGGGTCCCGTAACCGCCCCTGCCGAGATTCAGATAGAGGGCCAACCCGAGGAGACCGCCGACGAAGACAGAAAAGCCCCAGAGGAAGGCGTTGTGGGGACTGTGCTTCGCGGCATCGAGACCGGCCCAAACGCTTACGATGAACCAGACGAAGGCGAGCAGCAACCACGCGACCAGTTCGGCCATCGTAGCATATTTCTAACTATTCAGCGATAGGTTTTCTGTATTCTCGCCATCTGCGTACGACACGCTGGATACGGGTGGGATTCGAACGGAAAGAGACGGAATTCGGCGGAAAGAAAAGATAGCGGTCAGTTCCCAGTCCACCGCAAGGCCGCGAGCGTTCCCTCGAAGAGAGCAATCATCGTCGCCGCAATCATAATCGGGGCCATCCCCGTTGGGTCGGGGCTGACGAGGAACGCGAGACCGGCGAACGCGCCCCAGAAGAGTAGCCGGCGGTCTTCCAGCCACTGTCGCGTGACCAGATTCATCATGATAGCCAACTCGATGAACAGGGGAATCTGGAAGACGATGGCCATGTAGCCCATCAAGACGAGAATGAGGTTGAACGTCTCTTTGAGACCGAACGCGACAACCGCCGTGTCCTGCGTGTAGGACGTTAGGTACTCGAAAAGGGCCGGGAGAACGATGAAGTGGGAGAACGCCACACCGACGAGCGCGAGAACGAGGCTCGTCGGGACGGCCGCGAGGTAGTATTTCCGCTCTTTGGGGTACAGACCGGGTCGCATGAAGAGGTACGTCTCGTAGACGAACACCGGGAGTCCGATGACCGTTCCGGCGAGACCCGCAACCTTGAGTTTGGTTAGGATGAGTTCGAGCGGGCCGTAGAGACGCGGGCGACGGTCCGAAAGGTTCGCGGCGTCAGGGATGTGGGAGTTCCAGAGGAAATTGATGACATCGGTCGCGCTCGGCAGCGTGATGCCGAGTCTGGCCTCGATGTCGACCATCGCGTTGAGGATGTCCGCGCCGGGGAAGAGGATGAGCGTAATCAGACCCGCGACGCCAAAGACGACCGCCAACCGGCGAATCATCTCCTCGATGTGCGCGGTGAGCGGCATCTCTTGGTCGCTTTCGGGGGCACCACCGAGGAGCCCGTCGTCTTCGAGGTTGTCGTCGACCACGCTCGGAGTATCGTCGTCACGAAGTTCCGAAGCGGTGTCCTCCGGCATGCCGGCGTCTGCGCCGGTTACGGAAGCAGTAGCCGCGTCGTCGGGTTCATCGGCGTCGACAGACCCGTCGGTGACGGTCTCATCGCGTGGTGTCACGCGATTCTGAGCGGGTTCGTCAGCCGCTGTGGACACGTCTTCGGACCCACCGTTAGACGAAGACTCATCGGTATCGTCTGAGGCGTCCGTCTCGTCGTCGACCGCAGAGAGACCTGTGTCGCGCTCCTCGTCCGCCATTCAGGTGACCTACGCTTCCGGCCAGTTATAGGTCTTTTCGCATTGCGCCGAGCGTAGGGGCGAAAAAGAGCCGAAACCACGGCGACGGTGAAAAAGATTGATAACCACTAGACTGCTTTCGCCACGTACGTATGTCCAGTGCCCTCGACGAGGACACCCAACAGGCAATTGCATCCGGCCGGGAGACTGCAGGAGCCATGCTTCGAGCGGCGCAAAAAGACCTTCAGAAGGTCTTTATCGTCTTTCTGATCGGGTTCCTCGGGACGTTCTACGCACTCAGTCTCTACGTTTGGGAATTCTTTAAGGGGGTCACCAAGGCAAAGATGGACGCCTCGACAGAGGGTGCCCTCGAAATCATCGCCCAGACGCCCTTCGACGTACTCCTCTTACAGGCAAAGATTGCACTCGTCGTGGGCATCATCTTCGCAATTCCGCCGTTTATCTACTTCTCGCGGGATGCGCTGAAAGCACGCAACGCATGGCCGAAATCACCCGTCGCGCCGTGGAAACTCGCTTTAATCGGACTCACGATGCTCCTCTTGTTCGCGGGTGGCGTCGCCTACGGGTATCTCGTATTCTTCCCCTTTACCTTCGAATTCTTAGCACGGAGTGCGCACAACGCGGGATTCGACCCCAAATACTCCATCGTCAAGTGGTCACAGTTCATCTTCCTGCTCACGGTTTCGTTCGGTCTCGCCAGCCAACTCCCGCTGGCGGTGACCGGCCTGTCGTACACCGAAATCGTTCCCTACGAACTGTTCCGCGACAAGTGGCGGCACGCGGTCGTCGGCATCTTCGCTGTCGGTGCACTGTTCACGCCGCCGGACCCGTTCACCCAAATCATGTGGGCGGTGCCGGTCATCTCGCTGTACGCCTTCAGTCTCTATCTCGCGCGAGTCGTCGTCACGGCCAAGCGTGGCAGCGAGAAGTTAGACCTGAAAGGCACCGCAACAAAACACTGGAACCTCCTCGCCGGCACCGGCGTCGGCGGCGGGCTCTTAGTCTACGCGTTCTACGAGTACGAGGGCATCAAGCTCGCGAACGATGCGCTCGTCGCCGTCGGGAGTCAGTACAGATTCCTCGAACCGGGGTCGCAACTGGTTCTCAGTGCGTTCATCGTCGCTGGCGTTCTCGTCGCCCTCTTACTGGGCCTCGCGTACCTCGTCTTCCGCGATATTCAGCAAATCGAGCGGACGCAGGTCGGCGTCGGTGACCCCACGAAACTCGACCTCTCGGCGCTCGACGCGGACGGAATCCGCGCCGCGCCGCCCGAGGCGTTCGCCGACCGCGAGGAAAACGAAATCATGGGCCTCGCTTCGGCCGCCATCGACGACGGTGACAGGGAAAAGGCGCAGGCGCTCATCGACCGGTTCGACGACTCCGAGGCGAAGCGGGAAGCCGCCGAAGCGGAAGCCGAAGAATCGGACGGACTCGAAGACCGGGCGACCCGCGCTGGCGGCGCGTTCTTCGACGAACTCACCGAAGGCGAGACCGACGAAGACGACATCGGTGGTTACTACAAGGACGTCTCGTTCATCGTCGATTCGGTTACCTCCCGAGCATTCTGGATCATCGGCTGGTTCATGCTCGTCCTTGCGACGACCTTCGGCTGGCTCTACAGCGGCGGTATCAAATTCGTCTACGACAACTTCCTTGATCGCCTCCCGGACGCAGTAACACCAGAAGAGGTCTGGAGCGTCATCACGCTACACCCGATGGAAGCGCTCGTCCTCGAAGTGAAGTTCTCGACGATTCTAGCGGCGTTTGCGACACTGCCGCTTCTCGCGTACTTCGCGTGGCCCGCGCTCCGCGAGCGGAACATCGTCCGGCGGCGTCGTCGGACCATCTACCTCTGGGTCGGCGCGCTCGGCGGCGGTCTCCTCGGTGGCTTCGCCCTCGGCTATAGCTACATCGCGCCGATGGTCATCACGTTCCTCGTCGAAGACGCCATCGCGGCGAACATGATTATCTCCTACCGCATCACGAACTTCTTCTGGCTCATCTTCTTCACCACCGCCGGAATCGGTCTCCTCGCCGACGTACCGATACTGATGGTACTTCTGAACAGCGCGGGCATCACCTACGAAATGATGCGGACCCGCTGGCGCGAAGTGACCGTTCTCATCCTCGCCCTCTCGGCAGTCTTCACGCCCGCGAGCATCACGACGATGTTCATGGTGACGATTCCGCTGATGGTTGCGTACGGCATCGGTCTCGGGGTCCTGTTCGTAATCACAATCGGCGGACGTCGGGACCTTGCACCCGCTCGCGGAGCGGCGGAGTAACCACAATCCGACCACCGAATCGGATTGAACTCCGAGTATCGACGCTGAGACCGTTGAAAAGGCGTTAAGTATTCTCATGAGAATCGCAGAGTATGGCTAAGATAAGTGTCGAGATTCCCGACGAGTTGCTCACCGACCTCGACGAGCACGTTGGCGACGACAAGAAGTTCGTAAACCGGAGCGATGCGGTCCGCGCGTCCATTCGGAAGACGTTGGACATCCTCGACGAGATTGACGAGCGACACAACCGACTCGACGAAGATGAGTGAGGTTCGGTCAAACGTCGGTCAGATAGCTCTCGTCGGCCTGTTCGTCATGGCGCTGACGACCGCCCAGTTGACGGCATCGAAGTTACTGGCGATTCCGCTACCGACTTTCATCGGAGAACTCCCGTTCGTCGGCGCGGCGATTCTTATGCCGGGGGCAGCACTGGCGTACGCGTTTACGTTCTTCGCGTCGGACTGCTACTCCGAACTCTACGGGCGGAGAGCCGCACAGGTGATGGTGAACGTCGGATTCGCGATGAACTTCATTCTCCTCGGACTCGTCTGGAGTACTATCGCAGCACCCGCCGCAAACCCCGAGTTCGCAGGTATGTTCACCAAAGTGCTCTCGTCTGGGACGAACATCATCGCCGGAAGTCTGGCCGCGTACCTCGTGAGCCAAAACTGGGACGTAATCGTCTTCCACAGCATCCGCGAGATGACCGACGGTGCGTTCCTCTGGCTTCGAAATATCGCCTCGACAGCGACGAGCCAAGCGTTCGACACGGTCATCTTCGTCGGTGTCGCATTCTACATCGCACCGAAAGTCTTCGGCATCGGACAAGCGCTCCCGCAGAACGTGCTTATTGGACTCATCGCCGGGCAATACCTCCTGAAACTCCTCATCGCAGTCGTCGATACACCATTCGTCTACGGAACCGTTGCACTCCTCGGCGACGGCACTGAAGCATCCGACGACGGTTGGGTTTCGGACTGACTATAACGGCCGTCGGACGGCTTATCTCTTTTGGTAGCATACCACATGCTGTATGGTTGCCGAGCACCGTGTCCGTCTCACCGAAAAGGACGGCATGGAGATGGGAATCCGTTGTCCGAACTGCAAGACCTACACGTCGTTCAGCGATATCCTCGCGACTGGGCACTGCCGCGGCGGGTGGAAGGGCTGTGAGACTAAACTCCAACTCGAGCTCGTGATACAGGACTAACGAAGAAACGGAAAGTTTCGGCCGTCGGGACGCAAATCAAGTTGCTTCGGCGGGGCCGTCCGACGGAGCGTCGTTCAAGTAGAGGTATGCCGCTGCGACGGAAAAGACCGCCTCGCTGGTCTTCGAGAGTATCGCCATCTGGTTGACCGGGCCGTCCATAACGACCCACGCTACGATTTGGGCGAGTGCGAACGCGATCGCGACGAGGTACAGTTCGCGACGCCAGTATTTACTGGAAATACGAGGCGAAAGCCTCGCCCTTCAGGGCGTTACCAGAACGCTAAGCGTTCTGGTTGCCCGCCAGACGTAGTCTGGCGACGGGGATGAAGCCGACCAACAGTATTCAACCACCGTCGATGGCATAGACGGGGTTCCAACGCAGTCTTTAAGCCGTCTGGCCGTGATAGTATGCACAGATGGTGAAGAGCACCCGTCACGCGAAATATGAACTCTACTACCACATAGTGTTCGTGCCGAAATCGGACGGAATCGGAGATTCCGCTGACCTCGCGGAACAGGGTTCCGCTCAGTATCGGCGTTCGCACCTGACGGGGAAGACGAAGGAACGTCTCGAAACCATCTTCGCGGAAATCTGTGAGGACAAGGGTCTCGAACTGGCTGAGTCCGAGGTCATGCCCGACCACGTACACCTGTTCATCGGGAGTCCACCGAAGAACGCCCCGTCACTCATCGTCAACTGGGTTAAGGGTATCTCCGCCCGCAAGTACAACCAGCGGTACGACGACCGCGTGAAGTGGACTCGTTCGTACTACGTCGGTACGGCGGGGAGCGCCTCGAAGGACGCTGTCGAACAGTACATCGCTGAACAGGAGGGTGGCAACGAATGAAGCGCGTCAACACCTTCGAGGTGGTTCCACAGACCGAGAACGACAAAGAGTGCCTTCTACGGCTACTCGATGCCTCCGCCTCTCTGTGGAACGAACTGACCTACGAACGTCGTCAGAACTACTTCGGTGACGGCGACGTGTGGGACACGTCCGAGTACCGAGGGCGCTACAACGGTGTCGTCGGAAGCGCGACTGTTCAACAGGTCACGCGCAAGAACAGCGAAGCGTGGCGGTCGTTCTTCGCCCTCAAGGAGAACGGCGAGGACGCCAACCCGCCGTCGTACTGGGGCAACGAGGAGGACGGACGCGAACTCCGCACCTACATTCGGTGCAACCAGTACACGATTGAGTGGGGGAAGCGTAGCCGTCTCGAAATCCCTGTCGGGCAAGAACTGAAAGATGAATACGGACTCGGCTACCACGAACGACTCCGCCTCGAAGTCCGAGGCAACCCGAAGTGGGACGGCAAACAGGGTCGTCTGGAACTTGAGTACGACGAGGTGAGCGACACGTTCAGGGCTTTCCAACCAGTCACCGTACCTGATTCTCGACTGGATTCACCACTGGCTTCGGAAGAAGCCGCCCTCGACGTTGGCGCGAACAATCTCGTCGCCTGTTCCACGACTACTGGGAACCAGTACCTCTACGATGGACGGGAGTTGTTCGGACGGTTCCGCGAGACGACCGATGAGATCGCCCGCCTACAGTCGAAACTCCGAGAGGGACGCTACAGTTCCAAGCGGATTCGACGGCTGTACCGGCAGCGGACGAAGCGCCGTGACCACGCACAGAATGCGCTGGTGCGCAACCTCGTTGAACGGCTGTACGACGAGGGCGTGACGACGGTGTACGTGGGTGATTTGACCGGCGTGCTGGAAACGCACTGGTCGGTCAGGGTGAACGAGAAGACGCACAACTTCTGGGCGTTCAAGCAGTTCATCCACCGTCTCGCGTGCGTCTGTGAGGAGTACGACATCAGTCTCGAAGTTGAGTCGGAAGCGTGGACGAGTCAGACGTGTCCCGAGTGTGGCGACTGCGAGGAGACGGTTCGCCACGGAGATACGCTGACGTGTCCATGCGGATTCGAGGGACACGCTGACCTCACGGCGTCAGAGACGTTCCTTCGAGAAAACAGCGATACGGAAGTCAGGCCGATGGCACGGCCCGTGCGATTCGAGTGGGACGACCACGACTGGTCGGGGAAACCACACCCTCACGAAAGTCCCAAAGAAGTGCGCACAAACCCGCAAGTTGCCTCCGTGGAATCGGCATAGCCCGAACCCCCAACGGAGGAATCCTCGCGCTTTAGCGCGGGGAGGATGTCAATCAAGTAGACGATGATACCGCCGATGAAGCCGACACCGGCGAGGACGAACAGGATTGCCTGTGTCGAATCGAACTCCATGACCACCGGTGCCAGCGAGAGGTGGACGTACGCGGAGGCGAGCGCCCCGAGAATCGCGACGTAGGGGACGATTCCCGAGGGAAGCCCGGTGAACAGTGACCGTGACTCTGCGGTCGAAGTGTTGGTTGACATGAGGTCTCATCCCACAATACGTGTCAATCAAAAATAAGGATTTCCCAAAATCGGAGTCTACGTTAGACACAAGTCGAGTCGGAAGGAAGGCAAAGAAGCGAGCACGCTAATTCCTGACCGTACAGTCGGTCGTAATCAGCCGTCGAGCGGCGCGCTCAGTCGTCGACTCGCTCGGCGAACGCAAACCGCGGTTTCACGTCGGTGATGCGGACCGTCGGCGTGTCTCCCGTCTCCGTGTCGGAGACGAAAACGGTGAAATCTTCGACTTTCGCGATACCGTCGCCTTCGCTCCCCACGTCGATGATTTCGACTTCCAGTTCGTCGCCCGTGCGGACCGGGGCGGTGAGGAAGTGCTTGCCCACGAGATACTGTTCTGACGAACTGTCACGCGAGGCCTTCGGACGAATCGACCGGACGTACTGGAACTCCGGTTCCATGTCGGCGCGGAAGTCCGCGAGGTCCTGTCCGTCGAACACCTTGACGGCGAAGTCGCCGCCAGTTGCGAGGAGTTCCTGTGCGACTTCGAACGCCTGCCGCGCGAGGTAGATAGAGCGGGCGTGGTCCAGCGAGTACTCGCCGGTCATGTTCGGAGCCATGTCGGAGACGACGGCGTCGGCACCGGCTTCGCCGATGATGTCCGTCAATTGTTCTTTCGTCTCGTCTTCGGTCATGTCGCCGCGAATCGTCTCGATGTTGTGGCGGTCGAGGTCGCGGATTCGCTGGAGGTCGACGCCGACGACCTTGCCGTGGTCGCCGACCTTCTCCGAAGCGACCTGAAGCCACCCACCGGGGGCGGCACCGAGGTCGACGACGGTGTTGCCCGGACCGAACAGTCCGGCGTCCTCGTCGAGTTGTTTCAACTTGTAGGCCGAGCGGGCGCGGTAGCCCTCCTGTTTGGCCTTGTTGTAGTAGTGGTCCTTGCGCGCCATGGTTAGTTGCCCGTCAGTAGCGTATCAGGCCGTATACCGCCTTCGGCTTACATTGGAGGTGTGCAAAGACGGGTCATGCGCCGATTCCAGCGGTACCCGTATCTCACGAGAATTCATCCGTCACCGACGACTCGGCAGTCGTCAGTCGTCAGTCGTCGCCCACGACTTCGTCGAACAGCGCGGACACACGGCGTTCGATGTCGTCTCGAATCTCTCGAACCGCATCGAGTTCCTGCCCGTCGGGGTCGTCGAGCGCCCAATCGCGGGCATCGCCGCGCCACGTCATCGGACAGATTCCCTCGGCGGAACAGCCCATCGTGACGACGATATCCACGTCCATGATGTCGTCTTGGCTGATAGCTCTCGGTGTCTCGTTTTCGAGGGAGAATCCGTCCTCACTCATCACCTCGACCACCTCGTCGTGGACGTGGTCTGCGGGGTCGGTCCCACCGGTGACGATGTCGATTCGGTCGCCGACGTCGCGCTCGTCTCGCTCGCGTCGAGCGAACGCCGTCGCCATCTGGCTTCGACCAGCGTTCTGGACACAGACGAACGCGATGCGGGTCTGTTCACTCATTTGTTATCACTCCGGTCGGGAACGAACCGACTGAACCGCGTCGTATGTTGCGCCATACAAAGACGGTTGCACAATTAGACATATGACTGCGTCGAAGCCTGCAACGCCTTTTTTCTGGATTTTAGCAGTAGATAACCCGTGCCAATAAGAGTCATTGTGAGGCGTCCGGAGACCATGGGAATCGACCTCGCCGTCGCACAAGGAGACCCGAACCACCTCGTCGCACACGATACCCCAACCTCGTCGCACACGATACCCCAAATTCGCCACGGGGGCGCACACGCGGGAGGGCGTGCGGGAACATCATATGATGAGCCCAAATCAGGAGTATTTTTAAGACCGATGTCGTACGACGGCACATATGTTCAAGGCCATCGTGAGTGCCGCGACGCTCCGGGACGCGCTCGACTCTGTGAGCGTCCTCGTCGATGAGTGTAAGATTCGACTCAACGAGGAGAGGCTCTCTATCCGTGCCGTTGACCCCGCGAACGTCGGTATGGTGGACCTCTCGCTCGACGCTGCGGCGTTCGAATCCTACGAGGCTGACGGCGGCGTCATCGGTGTCAACCTCTCTCGCCTCGAAGAGGTCGCTGGCATGGCGGGTTCGGGTGACCTCATCCACCTCACGCTCGACGAGGAGACGCGCAAACTCAACATCCGCATCGACGGACTCTCGTACACGCTCGCGCTCATCGACCCCGATTCGATTCGACAGGAGCCGGACATTCCGGACCTCGACCTTCCTGCGAACATCGTCCTCGAGGGCACGCACCTCGACCGCGGTATCAAGGCGGCCGACATGGTTTCGGACCACATCCGTCTTCGCGTCGACAGCACCGAAGAGACGTTCCACGTCGAAGCCGAAGGCGACACCGACGATGTCGACCTCTCGCTTCCCCCGGCGGACCTCATCAGCATCGAAGCTGGTAGCGCCGACTCGCTGTTCTCGCTCGATTACCTCAAGGACATGAACAAGGCGATTCCGGCCGACGCCGAAGTCACCGTCGAACTCGGCGAAGAGTTCCCGGTCAAACTCCACTACCAGATTGCCGAAGGGATGGGCAACATCACGTACATGCTCGCCCCGCGCATCCAGAGCGACTAATCGAAGCGGCGAGGCGTTTCGACTCTCCTCTCTCTGGACCGTCCTAACCGTTCTACGAACATCCGACCCGAGAGAGCAATCTACGAGACAGAAGACAGACCAACGAAACCACTTACGTTTCTGACGCTGCGGCGTCGTCTTCGGGACGACACCAGTGCGGCAGTCGAACTGTCGCCGTCGTCCCCTCGTCCACGTCAAATTCGAGTTCCCCACCGAGGGAATTGACCGTCCAGCGGACCGCCCACAGACCGAGTCCGCTTCCATGCTGGAGTGGCGACTCGCTGCCGGTTTCGACGACCGACCGTTCGTAGTCGGGGACGCCGGGACCGTCGTCTTCGACGCAGATAACGAGGTCCGAACCAACGTCGCAGAGTGACACACGAACGGCCGGGTCGCCGCCGCCGTGTGCAAGCGCGTTCTCGACGAGTTCGCGGACGAGCAGTTTGGCCGCTGGCTCGCTTCCCGTGACAGGGAGCGACTCGGGGGCGTCGATAGTCACCGTGCTGGCATCGAACTCCTCGTTGACCGTGGAGACAGCGGCTTGAACCGTCTCGACGGCGTCGAATCGGCTTCCCTCGTCGATACCGGCCATGACGCGTTCGACCGTTCGGGCCTTTTCGCCGAGCGAGAGCAACTCGTTCGACCGGGCTCGAATCGTGTCAGCGGCATCCCGTTGGTCCGGTGGGAGTCGGTCGGAGACCATATCGGCGTAGCCGATGACGACCGTCATATCGTTGCGAAGGTTGTGCCGAAGGACGCGGTTCAACACTTCGAGTCGCTGACGGCGGCGAACACGACCCGTCACGTCGGAGACGGTGACTGTCCGCCCGAGACGCCGCTCGTGTTGGTCCGTGACCGGCGAGACGGTGACTTCGTAGGTCCGGCGGCGACGGTCGACGGTCACGTCCACGAGTTGGCGGTCGTCGTCGAGGTCGACACCGGGAAGCACCGACGAAAGCGGGTCGAAAGCCACCGCTGCATCGAGGTCGAGAAGCGACGTCGCAGCCTTGTTGGCGTCGACGATGCGGTTCTCGCGGTCGAGGACGAGCACGCCCACAGCGACGTCGTCGATGGCGGCCCGACGACCCAATCGTCCGGTCGCAGGCGAGAGACCGAACAACTGGAACCGATAGAGAGCGTAGCCGAACGTCGCGCCCGTCACCGACAGCGCGACCGGCGTGAAGTTCACCATTCGGAGCGGGCCGAGTCCGAACGTGTGGGCGACGTGGGCGACGGTCGGCGCAGTTGACCCGATGGCGAGCGCAACCGCCTGCGAACGGTATCGAGAGAGCCGTTCGGCCAGCATCTCGACCACGAGGACGAGACCGGAACCGATGATGACGTAGCCGTACACGGCGTGGAGGTGATACCAGAGGCTCGGGTCGAACCGAACCGTCGCCGCGCCGAAAACTGGGTCGAGGTGGTAGTTCGTCCAGAGGAGTCCGTGGATTGGATTCGTCACGAGCGCGACGACGGTAATCGCCGGAAACAGGAGTAACCCGGCGACGAGGCGACGTGTGAGGAGTTCGCCGCGTCCGGTGTACGAAAGCGAGAAGGCGAACCACGCCGGGGCAATGATGGCCTGTGCGACCTCGATAGGGAGTTGAAACCAAAACCGGAGGGAGAGGTCGAACGTCGTGAGTGCGACGGCGTAGGAGGCCGCCCAGAGCGTCGCTGCAAACAGAAGCACAGACAGCGACTTCGACCCGGGTTCGGTCCCTTCGCGCCAGGCGACAGTCCCGATAGCACCGGAGACGAGTGCTGCGATAAGACAGAGAACTACAAGCGGTGAGACAGGAACGACCGAAGGCACGGGTAAACCTCTAACTCACCCGGCCTAACACTTGTGGGCCACATATTGAATTAACAACAAATAGTCATGAATCTCGGTTGTCAGGTTACTGTGAGAGTCCACTGAGTATGGAACGGTCCTCCCTTAGGAACGGTAGCGGTCGATGACGCGCTTTGCCGAGATGGCTTTCTCCTTCCAGCCGTAACCCGCATCGTAGACGTGGCGCTTCTTTTCGACGAGTTCGGCGGGCGTCGCCTCCTCGAATCCGCCGCGGTCCCACGCGCCGGTCTCGCGGAGCCAGTTGACGACGTTTTCGCGTGTCTCCGGCCACGACAGGCCGACCATCTCGTACCACGCAATCATGGCGAAGACGGCGTTGTCGTGACAGCCGGGGACGCTGCCGTACTGGTGGAGCGTCCGCATCGGTTCGTGCGTCGGTTCGGACACTTCCTCTCTGAACTCTTCAGCCGTGAGGAGACGGAGAACGCCCGATTTCGCTTCCGACACCCGTTCGTCGCGTTTGAGTCGACCGAGTGCTGCCTGTCGAAGCGGCCCCCACTCGCCGGGAATCTCGCGGCGAAGCGTCTCTTCGTCGCACGGCCTGCCGGTGAGAACCGAGACGATATCGACGTAGGCGTGTTCGACCTCCACCCACGGCGTTCCCTCGAACTGGCAGTCCGCGTCGTGGAGACTGGTCGTCGCACGACAGTCCGGACACGGGTAGTCGAAGTGCGGCACGTGAGAGGCTGAGGATGTAGTCCGTAATAGGTTGTGTGATGCGTCGTCGCCACGAGTGCCAACGCCACGCGCGCACCGGCGAATCCGTCGCGTTTATCGGGAGGCACCCGGAACGTGGCGGTATGCGGATGCGCCCGCTCCACGCTCGATACCCGTTCTTCGCCGCGGCCAGACAGGCGGTCGAATCGGCCGAGGTTGCGATTGCAACGCTCGTCACCGAGGACGCCCCGGCCGTCGAGCGTGGGGTAGAGCGCGTCGAACGCGCCCTCATGGAGGGCACTGTCGAAGCCGAGGACCCCTACGCGTGGGACACTCAGTCGGAACTCCTCTCGTACCCCATCTCTCGCATCATCGTCTCGCTCGTCGAGACGCCCGCGGCGGTGGACAAATACGCCCGCGCCGAGGCAGACACCGCCTACGAGCGCATGCTCGCCGACTTCGGAGCCGGTGACAACGATATCAACAGCGACGCGCGCGCCAGCCTCGACGACTTCCTTCGGGAGTTCGACCTGACCGACTCCGTTCGGGCCGAATCGACCGGAAACAGCCATCGTGCGCCCGAATACTACTGGGTCGATGTCGGTCCGTACCTCACCTACTGCGACACCGACTGGGGAGCCAACTGGCGACTCGTCAATCGCTCGCTCGCCGACGGGGCAGTTCGCGTCGCTCGCACAGAACTCTACGAACTGCTCAGAGAAGCAGTACGCCGCCGCGTCGCCGAGGGACTCCCCTTCACCGTCCGCGGCAGCGACGCGGGCGACCAACTCGCCGACGCGCTCAAGCCGCACGTCGAGCGCCTTCGAAACCTGCTTTCCGACCGCGGCGCTATCAACGTCGTCTACACGGACTCGGTCGACCCCGACCACTTCCCGCCGTGTGTCGAGGCGCTCTTGACGCGGGCGCAAGACGGCGAAGCCCTCCCGAACGAAGCCGCGTTTTCACTCGCGGCGTTCCTCGTCGGCGTCGGACTCAGCCCCGAAGAAGTCGGTGGCGTCGTCGGCGAGGCGAACGCCGAATCCCTGAAGAACCGCGCAACGATTCTCGCTGACTCCAGTGGGTCGCAGTACGCACCACCGACCTGCGAGACGATGCAGGCGTACGACCTCTGTGTGAACCGCGACGACCGCTGTGACACCATCTCGCACCCGATGAAATACTTCAAAACCGCGACGACCGATGCGGAATCGGCGGCCACAGATGAAGCTACTGGCGGCGCGGACTGACAGTACGGGTATCAGTTTCCATCGATTCGGTTGAGACTGTGCTTCGACTGCAGAGCGCTGCCGCTCGGGAGAGCGGGAGACGTGGCGGCGAGAACGTCGCCGAAGTCGGTCTTAGGAGGAACGAGACAACCAAATGCCGATACCTGCCATCACGAGCACGAACGCCGCGATAGCGCCTACAAGTGCAAGCCCGCCGGTGGAGGCGAGTCCACTCTGATTGAAGGTCGAACCGATGCCGACGATGAGGGTGATAAACACCCCGACCGCGACGATGGAGACGGCAATCTTCCGACGCATCTCCGCTTCGAGAGCCATGCGACGACGTATCCGCGGCCATTCTAAAAGGTCTTCGATGGGCGGATGGCCGACGAGAGCCACTCACGCGGCCGATTTTCTACGCGAAACGAGGGTTTAGGTCGCTCGGGGACCTATATTTTTGTGACGGAAACTGACCCCTGACCAGCCGCTGGTACGGGTCGAAAACCGCACCACACCATGACGCACACTGCACACACACCCGCGTCGACTCGCCCGGTGCGCCGCAAGACCACACTCGAATCGGACGGGTTGACCGGTCGCGCACGCCGCGCCCGCACCGAGCCGATGGCCGTGCGACCGCTCCGCGACGGTCGCTACGTCGTCGAAACCGACGGTGGAACCTACGTCGTCGACGTGGAAGCCCGAACCTGCACCTGCCCCGACCACGCCATCCGACACACTCGCTGTAAACATCTCCGGCGCGTCGCTATCGAGATTACCCGCGGCGAGATTCCGCCGCCGGGTCACCGAAGTGCCACCTGCGCCGTCTGTGGCGACGAGACGTTCGTCCCGATGGACGCACGAGGCCCGCAACTCTGTGCCGACCACGAGCATCACACCGGCGACCTCGTCCGCGACAGGGAAACCGGGAGTCTCCTCGTCGTTACACGAGCGATGGAACGCCGCGCCGACGAAACCCCAACCGAGACAGGAAAACACGTCTCCGAGTACGAGAGTAACGTCGACTACGGCGACCACGAACCGGTGTTCGAGGCAGTCTACCTCGACTCGCTCCCGGCAGACGCCGGACTCGCCGAACTCGGTCGCTTGAAGACGTATCGGTTCCCGGCCTCTCGACTCAGTCGCGTCGAGCGCGGATTCGTCGGAACGCGCTCGCTCGGCGAAAGGTTAGCCCGCGCCTGAGTCGTCTCCGCGCGCAACGCATCGCTTTCCGCTCGCTTAGTCGTCGTCGCCGAGACGCGT
This sequence comes from Haloferax mediterranei ATCC 33500, assembly GCF_000306765.2. Lineage (NCBI taxonomy): Archaea > Methanobacteriati > Methanobacteriota > Halobacteria > Halobacteriales > Haloferacaceae > Haloferax > Haloferax mediterranei. The sequence goes on along the minus strand of NC_017941.2, from coordinate 162,155 downwards.
CTGTTTCGGGCCGCCGGTGAACGACTCGAAGTCCTCGCCCTCCGAGAGCGCCGTCTCCTTTTTGACGCGGTAGTTCCCGCCGTCTGTCACATAGAGGTCGCCGGGGTGGAAGAAATACCAGTCCTCGCGGTCGAATCTGACGGCGATGCGGGCCTTCGCACCGAAATTCTGCGAGAAGTAGATGAGCGCTTCGACCTCCTCGCCGCTCAAGTAGATAGGGCGGCCACTGGACGCCTTCGCCTCGATGGCGTAGAACACCTCGCCGTTGCCCGCAAGCACGTCGGGCAGTTCGCGCGTCGTCGCGCTCCCGGACGCGGGGGCACGCATGACCGCGAACCCGGCCTCGTCGAGTTCGTTCACGAGTTCGCGTTCGCGTCGGTCTCCCTTTCTGTTCGAAGACATGCTCGTGAGTCAGAGAGTGGCAGTGATAAAAGAGACGAAGCGAGAGCTCGAAGGAACGAGACTGAAGTTTGTAAATCGAGCCTACAACAGGAGTAAAGGGAAGCCCGACTTACGTTCCGTGGGCCCAGCTGCCCATGTATTCGCGCTGTTCTTCGGTCATCGAGTCGAACTCGATGCCTTCCGCTTCGAGCTTGATTTCGGCGACTTCGCGGTCCAGTTCGTCGGGCACGTCGTGGACACCGGCGTCGTACTCGTCGCCGTTTTCGACGAGTTCGCGGACGACGACAGCCTGCACGCCGAACGACTGGTCCATGACCTCGACCGGGTGGCCGAGTGCGATGGGCGATGCGAGGTTGACGAGGCGACCCTCGGCGAGCACGTTCAGGCGGCGGCCGTCTTCCATCTCGTAGGCGTCGACGCCGTCTCGGGCCTCGTACTGGTCGACAGCGAGGTCAGAGAGTTCATCGAGGTCGATTTCGATGTCGAAGTGGCCGGCGTTAGCGAGGAGGACGCCGTCTTTCATGTTCTCGAAGTCCTCGCGGGTGATGACATCGCGGTTGCCGGTCGTCGTGATGAACACGTCGCCGACCTTCGCGGCCTCCTCCATCGGCATGACCTCATAGCCCTCCATGTGGGCTTCGAGGGCGCGACGGGGGTCGACCTCGGTGACGATGACGTTCGCGTTCTGACCGGCGGCCTTCTTCGCGACGCCCTTGCCACAGTGGCCGTAACCACCGACGACGACGTTCTTCCCGGCGTACGAGAGGTTCGTCGTCATAGCGATGGTCGCGAGCGAGGATTCGCCCGTGCCGTGGATGTTGTCGAAGAGGCGCTTCATCGGCGTGTCGTTCACGGCGAAGACGGGGTACTTGAGTTCGCCATCTTCGTCCATCGCGCGGAGGCGGTGGACGCCGGTCGTCGTCTCCTCGGCCCCGCCGACGATGGTCTCGATGAGTTCGGGGTACTCCTCGTGGATGGTAAAGACCATGTCCATCCCGTCGTCGACGGTGATGGTCGGTTCGTGCGCGACGACCGCGTCGATAGCCGCGTAGTAGCCGTCTTCATCGACGCCGCGGACGGCGTAGGACGTGATATCGTCGTTCGCGTCGAGTGCGGCGGAGACGTCGTTGTGCGTCGAAAGCGGGTTGCAGCCGGTGACGGCGACTTCCGCGCCACCGAGAGCGAGCAGTTCGACGAGGTTCGCCGTCTTTGCTTCGACGTGCATGGCCATCCCGATGACCTCGCCAGCGAACGGCTGGTCGGCCTCGAACTGTTCACGGAGTTCCTGCAGGATGGGCATGTGCTGGAGCGCCCAGTCCATCTTGCGTCGTCCCTCCTCGCGTGCAGCCTCAACATCGTCGAGGTGCTCGGAGACGGGAGCGTAGTGTTCGCTCATACTCGTGGATTCGAAGAGGGGTCCGAAAACCTTACCGAAGGGAAGTCGAGTTTGCCCGAATCTACAAGTGTCAACACGGAGATTTCTGTAGTGAGGCGCGATGCTCATCATAAATAATGGTGAAACGGTTGCCGAACAGGAATTGTTCGCCCTGATGAGCGCACCAGCGGTCCCGGACCTGTTGCGTGTGGCCGACGAGCCGTTGACAGTCAAAGAGCTGAGTTCCCGCGCCGACGTCCCGCTTTCGACCGCATACAGGGAGGTAAAACGGCTCCACGAGGCGTCACTCCTCGAAAAGTCGATTATGGTGGACCACAGCGACGGCCGACACGTCTCGCAGTACTGCCGGACGTTCGAACGCATGGAGGTGCTCGTCACCGACGACGGGCTTCGAATCGAGTTGGCCGGGTGAGAGACACCCGTCGTTTCGGGGCTTAGACGCGTTCGCGGAGCGACGCGATAGCTTCGCGGGCGCGGTCCATCGCAGCAGACTCGTCGAGCGTCAGGACTTCGCGGTCCCGCATCAGCACCTGCCCGTCACAGACGGTGTGGCGAACGTCGGAGCCGCGGGTGGCGTACGCGAGGTGGCTCACGAGGTCGTTCGCGGGCGTGAGGTGCGGCGCGTCGAGGTCGATGACGGCGATGTCGGCGACGCCGCCGACTTCGAGTGCGCCACCCGGAAGGTCGATAGCGGCGGCAGAACCGGCGGTTGCCATGTTGACCACGTCTTCGGCGGCGACGGCGCTCGCATCGTCGGCGGCGAGTTTGCCGAGCATCGCAGCGTCGCGCATCTCGTCGAACATGTCGAGGTCGTTGTTCGAGGCGGCCCCGTCGGTGCCGAGACCGACCGTGACGCCCGCGTCGAGCATCGCCTGTACGGGAGCCATGCCGGAGGCGAGTTTCATATTCGACGCCGGGCAGTGGACGACGCCGGTGCCCGCCTCGGCGAGCAGCGAAATCTCCTCGTCGTCGACGTGGACGCCGTGGGCGAGGAAGTCGCGCTCGGTCAGCATACCGAGGTCCTGTGCGTACGCGAGCGGTCGCTCATCGCGCTCGTCCACGATGGGACCGACCTCGTCGGTCGTCTCGTTGGCGTGGTAGTGGACCGGGATGTCGTCGGCGTGCGCCTCGGCGGCGGCCTCGCGAAGGTACTCCTCGCCGACCGTCGTCAGGGAGTGCGGCATCACGGCCGTTCGGATGCGGCCGTCGGCGGTCCCGTCGAACTCGCGGGCGACCTCGATGCTCTCTTCGATGTCGTCCCACGCGTCGTCCTCGTCCTTGCCGATGGTGACAGACCCATGGCCGAGTCGGGCGCGGAGACCCGACTTCTCGACGGCATCGACGATTTCGGGGACCTCGAAGTACATGTCCGCGAACGTCGTGGTGCCGGATTTAATCATCTCGACGAGACCGAGTTCGGCCCCGACGCGCACGTCTTCGGGCGTGAGCGCGGCCTCCGCCGGCCAGATATCCTCACGGAGCCACGTGTCGAGCGGCTTGTCGTCGGCGTAGCCACGGAGGAGCGTCATCGCTACGTGGCAGTGCGCGTTCACCACTCCGGGCATGACGAGACAGCCCTCGGCGTCGAGCGTCTCGTCCGCGTCGGCGTCGAGGTCCGCGCCGATATCGAGAATCGTTCCTGCGTCGCGGTCGATGAGAATGTCTGCGTCCTCGATTGTCGCATCAGGGCGAAGCACTTGTCCGCCTGCGATTCGGAGCGTATCCATGTCGCTCGTTCGGTCCGGGGGTGTCGTCAATCCACCGTCTCGGCGTCGCCGGTCACCTCGAAGCGTCGTGCCAACACAGGAGTCACCGATGATAGTCCGATTCCCGAAAATCGAGAATGAGCAAAGACCCTTACGTATAGACCCAAATTATGAGGGGATATGGAGTCCCCGTTGAACTTCGCGCTCGTTCCGGGGCACGTCCAAGCAGAAAGCCCGTGGATAACCGCTGTCGTCGCCCTCGCAGGGATTTCGTCGGTGGTGTTAGCCGGGCTGGGTGTCGCGGTGTTCTTCCGCCGACGAACGCGGTCGCACCTGCTCATCGCACTGGCGCTCCTCGCGTTCGCGTCACGCGCGGCCGTCTCGGCGCTCACCATCGGTGGCATCCTCTCGGACTTCAACCACCACGTCATCGAGCATCTCTTGGACCTCGTAATGGCCGGACTCGTCCTCGCGGCCATCTACTACGCCCGACGTATCGAGCGCGAAACGGGGGTAAATGAACCATGAGCGAGACACGAACCCGCGTCGCCGACCACATCAAGCACAATCCGGGAGTCCACTTCAACGAGCTCGTCCGCGCGCTCGACCTCGCTCCCGGGCAGGTACAACACCACGTCCGCAGACTGCTCTCTGACGAGACGGTCCGCCGAACCGAATTTTACGGACGGACGCACTACTTCCCGCCGGAGTTCGACGACTGGGAGCGCGGTGCTCTCGCACTCGTCCGACGAGAGACCGCCCGCGACATCCTCGGACACCTCCTCGAACACGGAGACGCCCGCCCAGACGATGTCGCCGACGCCATCGGCGTCGCCCGGAGCACGCTGGAGTGGCATCTCGACCATCTCACCGAGCGTGACCTCGTCGAGAAAGAGCGTGACCTCCACAACCGCGTGACGCTCGTGCTTACCCATCCGAAGCGGACGACGAAACTCTTAGACGAAGTGTCGCCGTCGCTTCCCGAGCGGTTCGTCGACCGATTCGACCGCCTCATCGACGCACTCGTCGAAGGCTGACCGCTGCCGCCTTGATTCTGTGTGGTTCCGGGATGGTACCACCATGACCGGTGGGTGTCATCGTGACCGATGACTACGACTCGCCTGTCACCTGTTTGAGCCGCTCGATTCGCGACTCGTAGGACGGTTCGAACGATTTAGCCGACCCCACACGGCTGCGGTCGACTTCTTCCACAGTCGCTTCTAGCGCATCCGCCAGCGTTTCGTGTCCAACCTGTTCTGCCGCCGCATCGTCGGCTCGGAGCTTGAGTCGTTTGTTCAGCGCAGCACCGACCAACAGCACCAAGACGCCGATAGCCGCAAACATAAGGAAGTTGTTTCCGGGTGCGAGTCCAGAGAGGACAAGTCCACCAAACGCGGTGGGTGCGAGCAACTGAGCTTCGTATGTGAACTGACCCGTTCGCTCCGCTTCGACGGCGAGAATCGCAGCGACGATGTCGTCGTCGTAGCGTTCGAGAAGCGAGTCGGTCACGAAAAGCGTCTTCCGGCCGACTGGTCCGCGAACGAGGTGGTCCGAGCGGTAGCCGTTTCCGTCGAGCAGTCGGGTTCGAGTGACCGAGAGTCCGACGCGTGACTGAAGTCGGTCGAGTCTGCGTTGGGTGTCCGCGTCCGGTTCGGTCGTCGTCTGCGAGAGACCGACGAGTGGTGTGGAAAGGAGGTACGCCGCGGTAGCGAAGAGGACGGCAGTCAGCGCACCGCTGGAGAGACCGTACCGAATATCGACCCGGTACACAATCACCATGCTAAGAATCATGGCCACGAGAACGGCCTGGTACCGGAACATCTTCCCCGCGGCCGTAAGCGCACCCATGTCCGAGTCGCGGACGCGCTTTGCGACCGGGAACGCGCCCAGATACGAGACCGTTCCGACGAGCGCGGCACCGAGGCCGACACCGGCCCAGCCGAGAATCGACCATGGCCACTCGCTCGGGAGGCCGACGAGGGTGAGCAGTTCTTGATCCGCGTCGAACAGCCATGTGACGACCGCAAAGAGGGCTGCGGCTAGGAGCCAGTTCGAGTGGATACGTTGGCGAAGCGGGTTGGCCGACGCATCTCGTTTTTCGAGTCGGCGGGCGCTCACCCACGACCAGCCAGCACCGAGGAGGGACACGGCGAGAAACGTGCCGACGAACGTGACGGGAACCATACAGCACGGGAGCGCAGACGTGTCAAAAATGATTGCGACTTGCGAAAGTCAATTAGCTTCGGGACGAGACGGAACGGTATGCGAATCGCCGTTCCCAACAAGGGCCGCCTGCACGAGCCGACGATAGACCTCTTGGAACGTGCGGGACTCCACCTTGACAACGGTGCCGAGCGAAAACTCTACGCCGGGACTGTCGACCCCGACGTGACCGTGCTCTTCGCCCGCGCCGCCGACATTCCCGAATACGTCCGTGACGGGGCCGCCGAAGTCGGCATCACGGGACTCGACCAGGTGCGCGAATCGGGCCACAGACTCGCCGAACTGCTCGATTTAGAGTACGGCAAGTGCCGACTCGTTCTCGCCGCACCCGAAGACGGCGACATCGAATCGGTCGAAGATGTCTCGGGGAAAATCGTCGCCACCGAATTCCCGCATATCGCCCAAAGCTACTTCGAGAGACAGGGAATCGACGCCGAAGTCGTCGAAGTGACCGGCGCGACTGAACTGACGCCGCACGTCGAGATGGCCGACGCCATCATCGACATCACCTCGACGGGGACGACACTCCGGGTCAATCGCCTCGCCGTGGTCGACGAAGTCCTTTCGTCGTCGGTTCGGCTGTTTGCTCGCCCCGAAGTCGTCGACGACCCGAAGGTCGCACAACTCGTCATGGCGCTCGAATCCGTCCGCTCCGCCGAGGACAAGCGCTACCTGATGATGAACGCGCCGCGCGAGAAACTCGACGAGGTAAAAGAGGTCATTCCGGGACTCGGCGGCCCAACTGTGATGGATGTCGCCGGAGGTGACACCGTCGCCGTCCACGCCGTCGTGAACGAACGCGACGTCTTCGAAGTCGTAAGCGACCTCAAGAACGTGGGTGCGAGCGGTATCCTCGTCACCGAAATCGAGCGGTTAGTCAAGTAGTCGCCCTCGGCCGGACCGACGTCATCAATCGAGACGCGAAAGGCGACGACCTACTCCTCCCACCGCAATTCCGGCACCGTCACGCCGGGGTCGAATCGAAGTTCGCCGTACCGGGCGCGGACGTACCACGCAATACAGGCCATTCCGACGATAATCGCGCCAACACCGAGGAGTCCCGCTTCAGGGCCGAACGCTCCACCGGTAACGACATCCGGGCCTTGTTCTGTCGTCTCCACGAGGGAGGTGCCGAAATCGAGACCGCTGACCGAGAAGCCGAAGAGACCGCCTTGGGCGAAATTCCACGAGATGTGGATGCCGGTCGGAATGGCGAGGTCACCGCTGAGTACGTAGCCGAGACCGAGCATAATACCCGCGAGTGTGATACTGAGCGTACTTGCAAGGCTCGAATTCGGGTTCATAAGATGGATAAGGCCGAAGACGGCCGCCGAGACGACAAGTCCGACTGTCGCCGCCGTCCGAACGCTGACCCGCCATCGGAGTCCCTCGGCGATGTCCGTGAGTACGACGCCCCGAAGGAGGAGTTCCTCCGAGATACCGACGACGATGAAGAGTGCCAAAAGCGAAGCAACGCCGGTGAGTCGGTCCGCACCGAATCCGACGTCGACGACTGCTATCCAGTCGGTTGCGAGACCGACGAGGAAGATAGCGGCCATCAAAGCCGCGCCGAGAACGAGTCCGAATCCGAGGTCGATTACCCAGTCGCGGTCGAGACCGAACCCGAGGTCGGTGACGGTTCGTCTGTCGATGTAGCGTGCGACGACGAGGCCGCCGAGTCCGGTCGACCCGGCGGAAACGACATTGACGGTAACCGACGTGAACGTGCTTGTGGCGAGCAGACTACTAACCGTCTGTGCAATGCCGAGGCCGACGACGAGCGCGACCAGCACGACGACGACAGGGGTAAAGAGAAGTCTAACCGGTGCGCGAGGGCGGCGTTCCGTGTCGTTCCAAACGAGTCGGCGGGGAGACACAGACGATGGTTCGCCGGCATCGGTGAAGAAAGTACGCGGCGGTTCCTCCCAGTCGCCTCACGCACTGAACTCACCGCCACCAGTCCCTCACGCCGGTGCGCTCAGCAAGATGACGACGAGACCGAAGAGGACGGTTCCGAGGAGGACGGAGACGACGAAATGAATCCCCACGATGTACGCAGAGAGACGGTTTGACCGACCATAGAGGAATTTGATAAAGCCGAAGTCGAAACCGAGTGCGAGACCGAGCGCGAGGAACGAGTTCCACTGGAACGTGGTGAACACGACGGCGATGGCCGCCGGGACCGGGCCGACGGCGAACGCCTTTTTCACCTCGACATCGCCGAGGACGTTCCGCGCGGCGATGTGGGCGGTAAGAGAGAGAAACAGCGCGAACAGCGCGAACGTTCCGGCGACGGCCGTTACCGGCGCACCGGAGGCGGCCGTCTGCAAGATGAGCGCGTCCATACCGGCGAGATGGACGCGACTAACTTAGATTCGGTCGATTCAGTCCCGTCAAGACCGAGGGAAAACGACCCGATTCCGAGGGACCCACCCGGCTCCGGTTAAAACACCCAATTCCGGTTATAACAACTTGCTCCCGATTAAAACACCCAGTTCCGGTTAGAACGACCCGCTCAGGAGACCGAGGTCAGAGAGACTCGACGTGATAACATCGACCGCCGCCGCAGCGTCTTGTGGTTTCTTGCCGCCCGTGATGACGAGTTTACCCGACCCGAAGAGAAGTGCCACCACGCTCGGTTCGTCAAGCCGATAGACGAGACCCGGGAACTGTTCAGGCTCGTATTCGATGTTTTCCAGACCAAGCCCGATTGCGATGGCGTTGAGATTCAGGTTCTCGCCGAGGTCCGCGCTCGTGACGATGTTCTGAACGGTGATTTCGGGGTCATCGTCGACCGGAATCTGGAGGTCACGGAGCTTGTCGAAGACGATTTCGAGACTCTCGTGGACATCATCGGTTGACTTCGCGCCGGTGCATACGATTTTGCCGGACCGGAAGATGAGCGCCGCGGACTTCGGGTTCTGGGTGCGATAGACGAGCCCGGGAAACTGTTCTGGGTCGTAATCAGCACCCTCGAGGTCCATCGCCACACTCTGGAGGTCGAGCTCCTGGCCGATTCCCGTGGAGGCGACGACGTTTTCGATGTTGATTGTGTCCTTGGGGTCGGTCATGCAACGGTTTAAGTCACGTATTTAAGGGTTAAAAAGATTGGTGCAGTTGGTTGACAACTCACGAACGGCGGCGGATAATCCGGACGTTGCGCACAGTGACGACTGTTCCGAGGAGTGTCAGCGCTGCGGGAACAACGAGTCGAGTGAATCCAGGTCGAAGTATCCAGTAGGCGGCGAAGAAAAGCGCCACAGAGACGAGTTTCAGGACGGCAAAAGAGCCGGGACCCGGGTCGCCGCCGGAGATGAGTCGAACGATTGGATTTCCCTCCTGTACGCCCGCCATCCTGACCCCGAGGACGGTCGTCAGATAGTCGCCGAGACCGTATGCGAGCGTCGCCGCACCCCAAAGGATGGCGTCGAGAGAGGCCATGCGGGTGGATTCGGACCAGCCGATATAAAAGTCGCCGTTGGCGAGCGGTTAGGTTTTCGTGAAGGTAGTCGCCGACGACCGATACCCTCATTTTCGCGGCGCGTCAGGTCCGAGCGTGTACGGATTGGAACTCGCCGGCGAGGAAGACGCGTTCGCCGCCCGCGAGGCCGAGTCGGCGGCGACGGACGTGACGGTCGTCGCGCCCGGCCTCGCCACCGCCCGCGGCGTGGACTCGGAACACGCAAAGCAGCTCGCGTACACCCGCCGCGTCGTGGAACTCGTCGGGCGCTGCGACCCCGATATCGACGCCGCCCGCGCCGTCGTCGAAGCCGCGAGTATCGACCGCGAGGGAACCATCGCGGTCCGCGCCCGCGACATTCGAAGCCTGACGGACGTGAGTACGACCGACGCCGAGCGCCGAATCGGTTCCGCGCTCGTCGACCGCGGATTCGGCGTCGACCTCGACGACCCCGACCACGAACTCCGCGTCTACTTCTCCGAAGACGCGTGTCTCGTCGGCTGGACTACCGTCGAAGGCGTCCGCGACTTCGCCGACCGAAAGCCCACGGACCGACCCTTCTTCCAACCGGGGAGTATGGCCCCCGTCGATGCCCGCGCGTTCGTCAACATGGCCGGTGCAGAACCCGGCGCGCGCATCCTCGACCCGATGTGCGGGACCGGCGGCGTGCTGCTTGAGGCCGGGTTGGTCGGTGCCGACGTGGTCGGCGTCGATGCGCAGGAGAAGATGGCCAGCGGCGCGCAGGTGAACTTGGACCACTACGTTGGTTCGGGCGAGGTGCTTCGTGGCGATGCAACTTCGCTTCCGCTCTGCGACGATTCGATGGATGGTGTGGTTTTCGACGCTCCGTACGGGCGGCAGTCGAAGATTGCCCAGCACTCGCTCGCAGATTTGGTTGGTGGCGCGTTGGCTGAGGTTCGTCGGGTGGCTCCACGCTGTGTGATGGTCGCCGACCGGTCGTGGGTCGATGAAGCTGAGGATGCTGGATGGGAAGTCGAACAGGTGTTCGAACGGCGGGTGCATCGGTCGTTAGTGCGATACGTGCATTTGCTGCATCGATAGTTTCGGAATCGAGAGCAGACAAGTTCGCTACAGTTCTATCGTCTCGGCTGTGACCTCACCGCTCGAACCGACTCGCAACGTCGTGGATTCGTAGTCCTGAATCGTGTCGTGGTAGACTTCTTCGCCATCGACGTACAGCGTGATAGCGCATTCTTCGGCGTCAACCTGCCGCGTGAGGGCCTTCGTCTCGCCCGGTTGAATCTCGATGTCCTCGTCACGGCACCCGGGTTTCAGTACGACCTCACCAGAAAAGCCGGTGTTGACCGTCACTTCTACCATCTTCGACCCGTCGCAGAACTGCGGCCAGCCACAGTCGTCCGTGGTTGTATCGGACTCAGTTTCGGTGGTTTCCTCGGACCCGTCGCTCACACAACCGGGGGCAAAAACGAGCGAACCGAGAGAAACGAGCGCCTTTCGGCGGTTCATATCTTCTAAACGAATCTAGATATTAAGTGTCTTGTGTGGGCTTCTTCCGAAAATCGCGTCGCGTGTCGTGGGCAACATAGAGATAACAACAATAAATAGAATTCTGTGATTGAATCGCTCCATGGCAGACGCTGGTCTCCAGAAACGCCTCGATACCGCCCTCCTGCTCTTAGCGGCAACTTTCTCCTTCTACTCATAATCGGCTTTCAGGTCAATTTCGAGTCCACGTTCGGCGTGTTAGCGCTCGTCGTCTTGCTCGGCTACGGCTTTCTCAGGGGAAGGCCGTAGCGCAGGCTGGTCGTAAGTCGGTCTCAAGAACCGATACTCGGCGCACCGACCTGTTTCCCGCGCCGGTAGAGGTAGAACGACAACAGCGGCACGGATGCGGCGAGTATCGGTGGGTACACCCCGACCGCGAGATTGGGTAGACCAACGAGCCCCCACGCCCAGTTGGGTCGCCACGGTGCCTCGCTGTTTCGCAATCCACGGATGTCCAAAACGAGTGCGACTAACACGACGAGACCGAAGAAAATCGCACCCCACTGCGAGAGAACGGTCATAACGAAAGATAGGAAATAGTCTCCCGGGCTGTCGTGTGCAATCGCTCTCGAAAGGAACTGCCGAGACAGTAATTCAAGCAGTCCGAAGAGAGCCGAAACGGGGAACAGGGCGACGCCGTACCACCAATTTGGGGACGAAGAATGGGCTGTGGCGGACATGCGAGAACAAACAAAGCCACGGTAGAAGATTGTTGTCAAGTACGTGTCCAATTTCTCAGTCCCGCCGCGCCAACACCGTCTCGCCCGCCCGCACCGACTCGCCTTTTTCGACAATCACGTCCTCTGACCCGAACTCGGGCGGTAACAACACGTCCGCCCGGGAGCCGAAGTCGATGTGTCCGATTTTGTCGCCGCGGGCGAGTTCGTCGCCGGGTGCGACGTAGGGGTGAATCCGTCGAGCGAATGCGCCGGCGATGAGTGACACTTCGTAGTCGCCGTCGTCCGAATCGACGGTGATATCGACGCGCTCGTTCCTATCCGAATCCTTCGAAAACGCCGGCTTGTGCGCACCGGGACGGTGAGTCACGTCGCTGACCGTACCCGAGACGGGCGCGCGGTTGACGTGCACGTCGGTGACGTTCATGAACACGCCCACGCGGACGCGACCGTCTTCGACGCGAATCACCGAGACGTGGCCGTCGGCGGGCGAGATAACGCCGTCTTCGTCCGGAGGCGAGCGTTCCGGGTCGCGGAAGAACCAGAGGACGAATACGCCGACGCCGAGCAGCACTGCGCCTGCCGGCGGGAAGACGAAGGCTGCGAGCGCCGCGCCGAGGAACGCCGGGACGGCGAACCGTCGGTAGCCGGGAGCAAAGCGCATTCAGGCCTCGTTTCGGACTTCCGCGCCCCAACTCGTGAGGAGGTGGGTGATGTGCAGGCGGTCGTCGATACCCGTCACGAGGTCCAAGTCGATGCCACCCGCGAGTTCGTGCAGTCGGGCGAGTTCGCCGTCGGCGAATCGCTCGGGGGTCGCGTCGGCGACGCGGAGGATATCGCGGAGGAGTTCCTGTCCTTCGTAGCCCTCGTCGTCGAGCAGCGTCGTGACCGTCTTGCGGGCGTCTTTGATGTCGCCGTCGCGGGCCTGAATGAGGAGCGTCTTCAGGTCGTCGTCGAAGCCCACATCGCCGAGGGCGGCGTGGACCGTAGACATCGTCACCTCGTCGGCCTCAGTCGCCGTCCGCTGGGCCGAGAGGATTGCCTTCCGGACGTTGCCGTTCGAGGCGTCGGTGAGGAACTGCAGGCCGCTGTCGTCGTAATCGACGCCCTCGGCATCGAGAATGTCGGCGAGGAGCGATTCGAGCGTCTCGTCGTCCGGCGCGGGGATTGGGATGGGGAAGCACCGCGAGCGAATCGGCGGGATAAGCTTCGAAGGCTGACGCGTGGTGATGACGAACTGCGTGGTCCGGTGGTGCTGTTCCATCACGCGGCGAAGCGCCTGCTGGAAGTCCTCGCGGATGGCTTCGGCGTTGTCGAGGACGATTGTCTTGTACTCCCCGGACATCGGGGCGTAACTCGCCGATTCCTTGAGCACGCGGTTTATCATGTCGCGTTTCGCCATTCGGCTGCGACCGTCGAGGAACTGCTCGAAGCGCGGGTCGGCACGAATCTGCTTTTTCGTCCGGTTGAAGAAGTCCGCGACGTTGAGTTCGATGAGGTCGTTTTCGGGGTCGGCGTGCGCTTCCTGTGCGAGTGCGCGGACGGCGGCAGTCTTGCCGACGCCCGGCGGTCCCTGCACGACGAGGTTCATCGGTTCGTCCACGGCGCGTCGAAGACGTTCGCGGACCTCCGGCTGTGGGAGGTCGTCGAGTGTCGGCGCGTGCGTCTCGGTCCACAGCGGCGCGTCCATTGGACTGCCGTAGCAGACGGTCGGGTAAGAATCGGTCGGTCCGCGTCGTGGTCACCGCCCGCCGTTGGAAAGCGACCGCCGTGGGAAAGCGACCGCGGCCGCGACGGATTCGACGCACGTTTAGTCCCGCCGCGTCGATTGTGGGGCATGTCCATGCGCGCGACCTTCCTCGGGACCGGCGGGGCCGTTCCCACCACGGCGCGTGCGCCGAGCGCGTTCCTCGTGAACCGCGACGGCGAGCGCCTGTTGTTCGATTGCGGGGAGGGCACCCAACGCCAGATGATGCGGTTCGGGACCGGGTTCGGCATCAGCCACCTGTTCGTTACGCATCTCCACGGCGACCACATCCTCGGGATTCCCGGCCTGATTCAGACCCTCGATTTCAACGAGCGCGACGACGCGCTCGCCATCCACGGCCCGCCGGGCAGCAAACGACACCTCGAAAAGCTCGTCCACGCCGGCGGCTACCAGCCCGGATTCCACGTCTCGGTCCACGAAACGCAACCCGGAAACGTCGCCTACCGCGCCGACGACTACGAAGTCCGCGCCTTCGAAACCGAACACCGGACCTCCTCGGTCGGCTATTCTCTCGTCGAAGACGACCGCCCCGGCCGATTCAACCGCGAGAAAGCCGAAGAACTCGGCGTCCCGGTCGGTCCGGCGTTCGGTCGCCTCCACACCGGCGAGGACGTTGAACTCGAAGACGGGACCGTCATCAAATCCGAGCAGGTCGTCGGGGAACCCCGACCGGGTCGAAAAGTCGTCTACACCGGCGACACGCGCCCGCTCGACTCGACAATCGAGATTGCCCGCGACGCCGACTTACTCGTCCACGACGCGACGTTCACCGACGAAGAGTCTGAACGCGCCACCAAAACAGCACACTCGACCGCCCGCGAGGCCGCACGAGTCGCCCGCGACGCCGACGTTCGTCGGTTCGCGCTGACCCACATCTCGGCGCGCTACGCGGCGAACCCGAAACCGCTGCTCGAACAGGCCCGCGGGGTCTACAAGGGCGAGGTGTTCGTCGCCGAGGACGGCCAGAAAGTCGAGATTCCGTACCCGGACAGCGACGACGAGTAGACCGCAGATACGCTTTTTTCGCTGCCGCGTGCAGCAACTCGCGTGCCGACAAACGACTTCCACATCCTCGACGTGTTCGCGACCGAGAAGTACGCCGGAAACCAACTCGCCGTCTTCGAGGACGCCGACACGCTCTCCGACGACCAGATGGCCGCGCTCGCCAACGAGATGAACTACTCGGAGACGACGTTTATCGAGGGCGGCGACCCGGAACGCGGCTTCGACGTTCGCATTTTCACACCGGCCGGAGAGATTCCGTTCGCCGGTCACCCCACACTCGGAACTGCGGCCGTCCTCCGCGAACAGTTCGACGCCGGCGACGACGTCACACTGAATCTCGGTGTCGGGTCGATACCAGTCGAAGTACGACAGGATGCTGGCGAAGAGACCTACTGGATGGCGCAGAACGAACCCGAATTCGGCGACCAACCGGACCACGAAACGCTCGCCGAAGTCCTCTCACTCGACGTTGCCGACCTCGACGCTGACTGGCCGGTTCAAGTCGTCTCGACCGGGCTGCCCGCGGTGATGATTCCGCTCCGCGACCGAGACGCACTGGGTCGAAGTGAAGTGGACCTGCCCGCGTACCGGGCGTTTTTCGACGATGTGGGCGTCGAGAACCTCCTTCCTTTCTGTCCGGACCCGCGAGACGACGCGAACGACCTCGCAGCGCGAATGTACGCGCCGGGCCACGGCGTCGCCGAAGACCCCGCGACGGGGAGTGCAAACGGGTGTCTCGCGGGCTATCTCGCTCGGCACGAATACTTTGGCGACTCGGTTGTCGAAGCGACGGTCGAACAGGGCTACGAGATGGGTCGGCCGTCGCACCTCCACCTCGAAGCCAACGACGAGAGCAACGAAGGTGACGGCGGCGAGGAAGTCACCGTTCACGTCGGCGGCCGCGTCGAGTTCGTCGCAAAAGGTAACTTAGTCTGAGGGCGCACTTCAGTCGCGGTGGTCGTCGCAGACCGGATTTTTCCCGTCATCGAGGAGGACGACGGGGACACCGAGGACGACCCACTCGCGGACGTAGTGCCGGAGCGTCGTCGCGGGCGACCCGCACTCGACGCAGACGGCGTCCGACGTATTCGGCGTCGATTCGAGTATTCGCGTCCGAGGGCCGAACGTCGTCCGCGAATACGCCGGTTGCTTGAGTAGGAGTACGCCGAGCGCGACGGCGACACCCAGACTGACGACCGGGAGGACGAATCGTCCCGCACCGGTTCGTGCGAGCGCGCCGACGAGGACGAACAACGCGACCACGACGGCGAGTTCGCGGCGGAAACGCATCAGGCTGCAGTCGTGTTTTCAGCGTCGTTTGACGAGGATGAAGACGAAGACGCCGAATCTAAGTCAGACGCTGAAGACGATGAGGATGACGACGAAGACGATGATTCCGACCCGTCACTCTCCAGCGAGCGGACGAACTGCGGGTAACCGCCTTCACCGACTGGGATGTACACCGTGTCCGTCTCGTCTAACTTCTTGATGTACTTCTGGGTGAGAACCTCGTCGGAAAGCGACTCGGCGAGGATGCGGTTGGCGTCCGCCTGACCCTGTGCCTCGATACGCTTTCGCTCCGCTTCGAGTTCCTCGACGGCGAGTTCGTCTTTCTTCTGTTGGCGGCGCTGTTCGGTGATTTCCTTCTGTTCGACCGCTTGGGCGTACTCCGAGGGGAGTTCGACGTTACGAACCTGGACGGCTTCGAGGATGAGACCGGCCTCGGCGAACTCCTGTGAGAGTTCCTTCTCGGCGGCCGCCTTCAATTTGGTTTGGCCCTCGCCAGTGTAGATGACAGTGACCGGAAGTCGACCAGCCTCAGTCCGGAGAACGGACCGAATCGACGGACGAATGAGACGCTCTTCGGCGCTTCCGAGCGTCCGGTAGTTTCGGTAGAACTTGACGGCCTTCCCGGAGTCGACGCGGTAGCGAACGGTCACGTCGATATCGGTTCGGAGACCGTCTTTCGTGAGGACAGTAATAGCGTCGTCACCCTGTTGAGCACCTTCAGTGCTCTTTCCGGACATGGTGTACGACTGCGGGCGCACCGAGAGCGAGACGGTGGACTGTGAGACCGGATTAATCAGATGTGCACCGGGTTGGAAGACGGTGTCTGTCGTCGCACCCCACTTCTTTACAACCTTCACGTTACCCTCTTCGACGGGTTCCCAAGCGAGGAGGCCGGCAATAGGGGCAGCGATGAGGAGGAGGGCGATAACACCGATAAGCGCCGTCCGCGTCAGCGACCGCGGAGTCACCGACGGCGGGGAGGGAGTATTGGAACTCATCGTATCGACATCATATACACATGACTTGTTTGTTTCGTGTCAGCCCGAGGCTGAGACCATATAAATCCCGGCGTGGACTATATATTCGGCGGGTCCCTAGTCGCCGCCGTGAACGACCGGACGAGTGCGCTCGACTCGGTCGTCTTCGGCGTCGACATCCAGAGCGGCGACATCCGCGGCGATTCACCGTCGTACGCGCTGGTCGTGTTGGACACCAGAGACACCGAGTCAGACGAGGTCCGAATCGAACGAGACGTCGTCTCCTTCCGAAAGTTACGCCGACTCATCGAGCGTGACGAACCGGCAATCGTCGCGACGGACAACATGTACGAACTCGCGGCGGACAAAGACGACCTGGTCCGCTTCCTACGGTGGCTTCCCCACGAAACGCGACTGGTACAGGTTACCGGTTCCGAGCGGCCCGAACCACTCTCGCGAGTTGCATCGCGGCACGGTGTCCCCTACGGCAAAGAGCCGATGAAAGAGGCGGAAGCCGCCGCCCGACTCGCTCTCGCAAACGTTGGCTACGAAGTCGCCGCCTTCGAGAACACGACCACCGTAAAGGTCTCTCGCGGTCGCTCGACCGGGAAAGGCGGCTGGAGCCAAGACCGCTACACGCGCCGTATTCACGGGTCGGTGAAGAAGCAAGCCCGCAAGGTCGAAGCCGCGCTCGACGAGGCGAATCTCGACTTCGAACGGGACGTGACCGAGAAGTACGGCGGCTACTCGCAGGCGCTTTTCACCGTCGAAGCCCGCCCGCAGGACATCCCCGTTTCCACCCACCGCTCCGGCGACACCCGCGTCGAAATCGAACGCGAGCGCCGCGACGGCATCGAGTTCGAACCCCTCGTGAAGCGCCGCGACCGCGTCATCGTCGGCATCGACCCCGGCACGACCACCGCCGTCGCGGTCGTCGGCTTCGACGGGCGCGTCCTCGATGTCCACTCGACTCGAACCGCCGACACCGCCGCCGTCATCGAATGGATCATCGAACGCGGCCGTCCGAGCCTCGTCGCCGCCGACGTGCAGCCGATGCCCGAAACCGTCGAGAAGTTCCGCCGGAGTTTCGACGCCGCCGGGTGGGCACCGCCGTCGGACATCCCGGTCGACGAAAAGCTCCACCGAACCCGCGACATCGACTACGAAAACGACCACGAGCGCGACGCCCTCGCGGCCGCGCTGTTCGCCTTCGACGACCACGAAGACCAGTTCGAGCGCATCTCCCGGAAGGTTCCGGCCGACGTAGACCGCGAAGAAGTCATCGCCCGCGTTCTCGTACGCGAGGAGTCTGTCGAGGCTGTCCTCCGTGAGATGAACGATGACGGGGACGACACCAGCGACGAACCAGACGAGACGGCACACGAAGAGCCTGAACTCACGCCCGAAGAGCGCGAGATTCGCGACCTGAAGTCGCGAGTGAATCGGCTCGAATCTCACGTCGAAGACCTCAGCGAGACCATCGAGGAGAAAGACGAAATCATCGACGAGTACAAAGACGAACTCTCCGAGGCACGGCGCGAGGAACGCCGCGAGGCCCGCGAACGCCGGGAGATCAACCGACTCGAACGCGAGAACGGCCGGCTGGAACGCAAAGTCGAATCGCTCGAATCGGAAAACGAGGAGCTAACGGAGAAACTGGACCGCCTGAAGTCGCTGTGGAAACTCGACCACTCGAACTTCGCGGACGTGAACACGAACGGGATTCTCACGAGCGACAGCGAGTGGGAAGTCGCCGAAAGAAAGAGCGAAGCGAACGAATCCGGTGGAAACCTCGTCCCGGTCAAGATTGTCGAGCAGTTCACCAACGGCGCATTAGACGAAACCGTCGAGCAGTACGGCATCGCCGCGGGCGACGTGGTCTACCTCCGCGACGCCAGCGGGGCGGGGCGAACGACCGCAGAGCGACTCGCGGACTTCGACCCTCGGGTCGTCCTCCGTGCCGGGAACCTCTCGGAAGTCGCCGACGAGGTGCTTTTCGAAGCCGAAATTCCGGTCGCCCCCGCGGACGGCGTAGCGATTCAGGAGATAGACGAACTCGCCGTCGCCAGAGAGTCGGACGTCGCCGCCGCGATTGCGGACTGGGAAGACCGGGCCGAAGAGCGCCAGAAGGAACAACAAAAAGAGATGGTCGACCAGATTATCTCCGAGCACCGCGCCGAGAATCGGCGGTAGTCAAACCGCGATATACGCTTATCCTGCAACGTCGTCGCCGCCGGTGAGACCACCGATGACGAAGTACAGCACTGGACCGAGAAGTGGCACGAAGAATGCGACGGCCGCCCAGAACGTCGCGTTCCGCCCTTTGAATGTCGCATCCTTGTGGACCCGGTACGGCAGGTAAATGTGGAACGCGAGGAAGTAGACGACGAAGCCGAGAATATACGGGAGGAAGTCGCCACCCCTAACCGAGGCCCACATGGCTGCCAGCAGGCCGAAAACGGCGAAGATGAGCGCGGCGAAGATGAGTATCGGCGCACGTGTTCGAGTTCCGGAGTCGGACATCACCCGCAGTTGGGACCGGGGCGTGTTGTCCGTTTCGACACCAAGGGGCGTTCCAGAAGTAATATGCCACGTCCCCGTCACCCGATACGTATGGACGCATACGACCTGATCACTCGGAACGCCTCCGAAGTGGTCACGGAGGACGAAGTGCGCGCGCTGGCCGACAACCCCGAGGGCAAGCGAGCGTACGTGGGCTACGAGCCCTCCGGTGTCCTCCACATCGGTCATATGCTCGGCGCCAACAAGCTCATCGACCTCCAAGAGGCGGGCTTCGAGGTAGTCGTGCTGTTGGCCGACGTACACGCCTACCTCAACGACAAGGGTACATTCGAAGAGATTCGCGAGACGGCCGAGCAGATGAAAGAGCAGTTCATCGCCTACGGCCTCGACGAGAGCCAAACCGAGTTCGTCCTCGGGTCGGAGTTCCAACTCGACGAGAGCTACGTGCTCGACCTGCACGCGCTCGAACTGGAGACGACCCTCGCGCGCGCCGAACGCGCCATGGCCGAAATCAAAAGCGGGGACAGCGTCACGGTCTCGCAGGCGGTCTACCCCCTCATGCAGGCGCTCGACATCGTCTACCTCGACATCGACCTCGCCATTGGCGGGATGGAACAGCGCAAGGTCCACATGCTCGCCCGCGATACGCTGCCGAGCATCAACGAGGACTCGCCGACCTGTCTGCACACGCCCCTTATCGCCGAACTGGGAACTGGCGTCGGTAAGATGTCGTCGTCGAAGGGAATCACCATCTCGATGCAGGACTCGACGGAGGATATCGAGGAGAAGATCAACGACGCCTACTGCCCGCCGACGGCGGACCCAGAGCCGACGGACGACGGTGAAGCGCGCGAGAATCCCGTCCTCCAAATCTTCGAGTACCACGTCTTCCCGCGCTTCGAGCGCGTCGTGGTCGAGCGCCCCGACGAGTACGGCGGGAACCTCGACTACGACGACTACGAGTCGCTGGAGGCGGACCTCGAATCCGGCGAACTCCACCCGGCCGACGCGAAGGGCGCGCTCGCGGACTACCTCGACGAACTCATCGCGCCGGGTCGCGAGAAGATTTCCGAGTAGCACAGTCCGCGACGGCTATCGAAACACACGTTCGTTTTTTCTGCCTAAGTGCGGCTCAGGCCATGCCGAACATCTTCATCACGCCCTCGGCGAGACCGCTAGCGACGAGACCCAGTCCGGCGACGACAAACGCGAGACCGGCCGCGACGATTGGCTGTTGATACGCGACGATGCCGATACCGACGAGCAGACAGATGATTCCAACGATTCCCTTCGTTCCAAGTTTATCGAGCATACCACCACGGCATGTCGGGAATGCCCTAAACGCGTCGCTTGATGCGACAGTTTGCGGCGAACAAACGTCGGCGGGTTTAAACATGACGCCATCAAACGCTCGCGCATGAGCGACGACGAGAACGAGCGCCGCCGAGATCTCCGAATGCCGAACGACGACGAAGTGTTCGCCGTCGTGACCAACATGCTCGGTGCCAATCGTATCCGCGTCCGCTGTGCCGACGGCGTCGAGCGGACCGCTCGCATTCCCGGCCGAATGCAGAAACGGATCTGGATTCGAGAAGACGACGTAGTCCTCGTCGAGCCGTGGGACTGGCAAGACGAGAAAGCCGACGTAACGTGGCGCTACGAGAAGTCCGAAGCGGACCAACTCCGCCGCGAAGGCCATATCCAGTAACGCAGACGAATCCGAGTCACACCGGATGGCCGAACCGTGACGACACGTACTGATGGCACCGGAGCATGCAACTCACAGCGTTCCGAACCCAAGTGAACATCATTACAAACGCTGACGAACGTCACGAGGACAGCACCTGTGCCCTTTTCATCTCGCCTCCCGTAGCTGTAGTCCAATGAGTGACGAGTTCGGCATGGTCGAGCCCCAAGAGGGCGAGGCGTTCGGTGACGAGTGGGAGGAGATAGACGTCTCCGACGACGAAGCAGACCGCATCGCACGTCGAAAGGACCGCGACTTCGACGAGTTCAGGATGCGGCTGAAAGACGCCGACCAGTTCAAGGTCGAACAGTCGGTGTTCGACGATGCCACCTTTGCTGCCATCTACAAACTAGTCCAAGACGGCCACATCGCCGCGTTCGGCGGCCCGATTTCGACCGGGAAAGAGGCGAACGTCTACGAGGCGCTCGGCGACGACGAAACCGACGTCGCGGTCAAGATTTACCGCATCAACGCCTCGGACTTCCGCCACATGCGCGACTACCTCGAAGGAGACCCGCGGTTCGAAAACATCGGCCACGACAAAGGGCAGGTCGTCCGCGCGTGGGTCAGAAAGGAGTTCGCCAACCTCGAACGTGCCCAACGCGCCGGTGTCCGAGTTCCGAAACCAATCGCTGTCCAGCGGAACGTCCTCGTCATGGAACTCGTCGGGTTGGTCGAAGACCGGGCGCGTCGCCTCTCCGAAGTAACCGTCGAGAACCCGCAGACAGCCTACGAGGTCGTCCGTGAGTACATGCGTCGCCTCCACCGGGCCGGACTCGTCCACGGCGACCTCTCGGAGTACAATCTCATCATCCACGAGGGCGAACTCGTCGTCATCGACCTCGGACAGGCCGTCACGATTCACCATCCGAACGCCGAGGAGTTCCTCCAGCGTGACTGCCGCAACGTGGCCAACTTCTTCCGACGGCAGGGCGCTGACGCCGACATCGACTCGCTGTACGAGTTCGTCACCGCCGACGAGGACGAGTGACAGACAGCGGCATCGTATGCGACCGAGACACGTAGCGACCGGGCGAGCGAACGCTTAAACCGTTCGACCGGGTACCCAGTGATATGCAGCACGTCAAGGTGCCGCAGGACCGTATCGGTGTTCTCATCGGCGAAGGTGGTTCGACGCTCCGAGAAATCGAGAGTCGTGCAGAAGTCCGACTCGACGTTGATTCCGAAAACGGCAGTGTCGCCATCGACAGCGTGGGCGACCCCGTTCTCGGGATGGTCGCACCCGATGTCGTTCGGGCCGTCGGCCGCGGATTCGCCCCTGAGGACGCAATGGCGCTCCTCGACGACGACATGATGATGTTCGAACTCATCGAAATCGACCGACACACGAGAAACAAAAACGACATGCGGCGACAGAAGGGCCGACTCATCGGCGAGAACGGTCGCACCCGCGAACTCATGGAAGAGTTGACCGGCGCGGACGTGGTCATCTACGGGTCGACGCTCGGCATCATCGGCCAACCCGAAGAGGTCGAAGTCGTCCGTCGCGCCGTCGATATGATTCTCGACGGTGCGCCACACGGCGCAGTGTACTCGTTCCTCGAACGCAAGCACAACGACCTGACTCGCGGCTTCAACGTTCGGCAGAACAACTGAGACGCCACCGCCGACGAGGTCCATCGCCGACGCGGCACTCGTCCCCGTATCGTCTTTTTCCCACGCTCCGTACAGAGAGTCGTGACTCCGACGTTCAAAACAGAACGCGGGCGAGTCGTCTCCGCCGTCACCGCCGACCAGATGCGCGAGGTAGACCGCGTCGCGGTCGACACCGTCAGTCTCGGACTCCTCCAGATGATGGAACACGCCGGGCGGAACCTCGCAGAAGTCGCCCGCGAAACGGTCGAGAGCACCGAAGGTACCGAAACCGCCGAGAACGGTCGGATTGTCGTCCTCGCCGGAAACGGCGGGAACGGCGGCGGGGGTATCTGTGCCGCCCGCCATCTGGCAAACGGTGGTATCGACGTGACGGTCGTACTCGACAGAGCAGACAACGAGCTGACCGGCGCAGCAGCGCGGCAGCGACGTATTCTTGCAGCGACGGACGCGGCGGTCGTTTCTGGAGGACACAGAGAGATAGCACACCATCTCGAAAATACCGAGGTTGTCGTGGACGCGGTCGTCGGCTACGGACTCACCGGCCCACTCCGTGGGACGGCGGCGACGCTCGTCGAATCCATCCCGGAGGATAGTCGCGTTGTTTCGCTCGACGTTCCGTCCGGAATCGACGCAACGACCGGTGACTCGCCGGGTATGGTGGTTGCCCCCGACACGATACTCACGCTGGCGCTCCCGAAGACCGGATTAGTCGGGACGGAGGCGACTGCTGGCGACTTGCTCCTCGCCGACATCGGGATTCCTCGCGGCGTGTACGACCGACTCGATATCGACTACACTGACCCCCTCGACGGTGCACGTCGCGTTCGGCTGCAACCCGTTGATAAACCCGACTAACCGACCGCCAACGTCGGGGTGTCACCCCTACACTGTGTTGCGTTTTAACATGCCACTAAGCACAACATTTTTATAGAATCACAAACAATCAGGCGATGTCTATGAGCCAGCGAATGCAGCAGGGTCAGCCCATGATCATTCTGGGTGAAGACTCTCAGCGTACGTCCGGACAGGACGCACAGTCGATGAACATTACAGCCGGCAAGGCTGTCGCCGAGGCCGTACGCACCACGCTCGGCCCCAAGGGGATGGACAAGATGCTCGTCGATTCGTCGGGCCAGGTCGTCGTCACGAACGACGGCGTCACCATCCTCAAAGAGATGGACATCGACCACCCCGCGGCCAACATGATCGTCGAAGTCTCCGAGACGCAGGAGACCGAAGTCGGCGACGGCACGACGACGGCCGTCATCATCGCCGGCGAACTCCTCGACCAGGCCGAGGACCTCCTCGAATCCGACGTCCACGCGACGACCATCGCGCAGGGTTACCGTCAGGCCGCCGAGAAGGCCAAGGAAGTCCTCGAAGACAACGCTATCGAGGTCACCGAGGACGACCACGAAACCCTCCAGAAGATTGCCGCAACGGCGATGACCGGTAAGGGCGCGGAGTCCGCGAAGGACCTGCTCGCCGAACTCGTCGTCGACGCCGTGCTGGCCGTCAAGGACGACGACAGCATCGATACGGACAACGTCTCCATCGAGAAGGTCGTCGGCGGCACCATCAACAACTCCGAACTCGTCGAAGGCGTCATCGTCGACAAAGAGCGCGTCGACGAAAACATGCCCTTCGCCGTCGAGGACGCCGACATCGCCATCCTCGACGATGCACTCGAAGTCCGCGAGACCGAAATCGACGCCGAAGTCAACGTCACGGACCCCGACCAGCTTCAGCAGTTCCTCGACCAGGAAGAAAAACAGCTGAAAGAGATGGTCGACCAGCTCGTCGATGTCGGCGCCGACGTCGTCTTCGTCGGTGACGGTATCGACGACATGGCGCAGCACTACCTCGCGAAGGAAGGCATCCTCGCCGTCCGCCGCGCCAAGTCCTCCGACCTCAAGCGTCTCGCCCGCGCCACGGGCGGCCGCGTCGTCAGCAACCTCGAAGACATCGAAGCCGACGACCTCGGCTTCGCCGGCTCCGTCGGCCAGAAGGACATCGGCGGCGACGAGCGCATCTTCGTCGAAGATGTCGAAGACGCGAAGTCCGTCACGCTCATCCTCCGCGGCGGCACGGAACACGTCGTCGACGAACTCGAGCGCGCAATCGAGGACTCCCTCGGCGTCGTCCGCACGACGCTCGAAGACGGCAAGGTGCTCCCCGGTGGCGGTGCCCCCGAGACGGAACTTTCGCTCACCCTGCGCGAGTTCGCTGACTCCGTCGGCGGCCGCGAACAGCTCGCCGTCGAGGCATTCGCCGAAGCGCTGGACATCATCCCGCGCACCCTCGCCGAGAACGCTGGTCTCGACCCCATCGACTCCCTCGTCGACCTCCGCTCGCGTCACGACGGCGGCGAATTCGCCGCTGGTCTCGACGCCTACACGGGCGAAGTCATCGACATGGAAGAAGAGGGCGTCGTGGAGCCCCTCCGCGTCAAGACGCAGGCCATCGAGTCCGCGACCGAAGCCGCTGTCATGATTCTCCGCATCGACGACGTCATCGCTGCTGGCGACCTCTCCGGTGGCCAGACTGGTGGCGACGACGACGAAGGCGGCGCACCCGCTGGCGGTATGGGCGGCATGGGTGGCATGGGCGGTATGGGCGGCATGGGCGGTGCGATGTGAGCGTCCCCGGATAGGACACATACACCCACCACCTGACTCGCGCATCGACTCGAATCGTCGGCCCGATTCAGAACCGTATTTTTCTTGGACTCGACCGGAGAGCGACTGCGACGAAGATACTGAACCGAGGTCACTCAGCGCTGCACAG
Source organism: Haloferax mediterranei ATCC 33500 (assembly GCF_000306765.2). Classification (NCBI taxonomy): domain Archaea; kingdom Methanobacteriati; phylum Methanobacteriota; class Halobacteria; order Halobacteriales; family Haloferacaceae; genus Haloferax; species Haloferax mediterranei. The sequence goes on along the minus strand of NC_017941.2, from coordinate 137,050 downwards.
GCCGGTATCTACTCGGACGGTTGCTTGTCGATGTGGTGAACCGCGCTCGGTGAGATGAGTCTCCCGCTGGATACTTCGACCCATCCATTGGCGAGAATTCGAACGGGGCCTTCGTGCAGTATCGTCTCTTTGTCCGCGTCGCCGTAGACGACGGCGTTATCCATTGTTTGTTCGAAGAAATCGTGCATCGGGGAATTAGGGCTGAAGACCATAGTGTCAGTAACTACCCGTCAATTGAAGAGTGTTTGTCACGTCTAAACGGTGAGGTTGAGACAACGGTAGTTGCCGTGAGTGAGTCGAGATGAGCCCCACGACAGGAGGATTACGTCTGTTTTGAAACGTCCCGTGGAGCGCGTCCGAAGAGATACTCAGAGATAAGCAACGGCACGAGGAGTAGTGCGAGTACCAGCATGAGCAATTCAACGTCCACGGGAACGGCCTGCGTGAAGCCGAAATAAGAAGCCAATAAGAGAAGCCCCACGATGAGGTTCAACCCGTGAAGGACGGTGTTCAACCGCCCCCGGTTGGCGAAATTGGACACCAGATTGTACACGAGGACCCCGAGAACCACCATCGCCGCAAGTACGCCAACGACATCCATCATATCTGAAATTGTTCTCCCGAAGCAATAATATATTGATTATCTAACTACTCTGAGAAAGAGTTCCAGTAACCCGCGAGAAGGCTACAGCCGCGATAGAGGTTCAGTTCGCGTTGCTCACGCGACGAGATTCGAACCTCGGTCGCAACAAGTTGCTCCCTGATTCGAATCCCGCGCGGACGGTTCGACACGTCTTGCTGTCGCTCGGTGGACCAACACAAACGCAAAAGGGCGCGACGGGAGTCCCACGAGGCACCGCCGAGTGGGACTCAGGAGCGCCCGCGAAGGAGCAACGCGACTGAGCGGGCGCGACGGGATTCGAACCCGCGGCCATCGGATTAGAAGTCCGACGCTCTGTCCAACTGAGCTACGCGCCCTCGACTCCCACAAATCGGCCCTGCAAGAAAAACGAATCGGGTTCTATCCATCAAACCGATACAACGACGTGACCGCGGGCAACCGATGCAGCATCCAGATGCCGACCGGGAGTCCGATAATCGTGAGCGTGAAGAGGACCGCCACGTTCGCCCACAGCCAACCGAGCCACCAGCCGACGAAGACGAAGTAGACGGCGCGGACGAGCACGGACCGCTGGCCCCGTGCTGGTTCGCCTTCCAGACGCGCTGTCGGCTCTTTCAGCGTCAACACCGTCGGAACGAGGTTGACGAGCGCGACACCGAGAGGGATACCGATGATGGTCGCGTTCAGGAGCCACGCGACGTTGACGACGGCGGGGGTTGCCCACCAGCCAACGAATACGAACCAAAGCGCTCGGACGACGAGAGTCCGCTGTGTCATAGTGAACGTACGCGACGAGAAACGAAAAAGAGCGGGACAAGACGGAATGCGTGTCGACCGCCGATTCAACACGCCCATTTCGGCCGCTCGGAGCGACGTGAAGGGAGGGTTTAACAGCGCCAACGCGGTATCACCGGCTATGAGAGTCATCGGGACGGTCGGTTTGCCCGGAAGCGGCAAGGGCGAACTCGCCGACGTCGCCCGCGAAGCAGGCATCCCCGTCGTGACGATGGGCGACATCATCCGCGAGGAGTGTCGCCGCCGCGGTCTCGACCCCGCGACGGACCACGGGAAGATAGCGAAGGCCCTCCGCGAAGAGGAAGGCGACGACGCCATCGCGGCGCGCTCGCTGCCGGTCATCGAAGAGCATCTCGAATCGAACGACGTGGTGCTCGTCGATGGGCTTCGGTCGGACGTGGAACTCGACCGCTTCCGCGAGGCCTTCGGCGACGAGTTCGTCCTCGTGAGCGTCGAAGCACCGTTCGAGACGCGCGCCGAGCGCCTGCTCGACCGCGGGCGCGACGCGAGCGACACCGACGTCGAGGCACTGAAACAGCGCGAAGCGCGCGAACTCGACTTCGGGATGGGTGAAGCGATGGACCGCGCCGACGTGGTTATCGAGAACACCGGCACGCTGGAGTCGTACCGCGAGACAATCACCCGCCTGTTCGAAGACGGACCGGGGGCGGTCACGGAGGCCGACGCATGATTTACAGCGTCGACGTTCGCATCGAGGCTCCCGTCCGCGACACCGAGGTAACAGACCGCGTCGGCGACGCCGTCGAGAACCTTTTCCCGGGCGTCGAACTCACGCACGAACCGGGAAAGCTCGTCGGCGAAACCCACGAATTAGAGCGCTTTTCCGAGCGCCTACACGAGCAGACCATCCTCGATACGGCCCGCCGGGAGTTCGCAAAACGCCGTGACGACGAGGGATTCTCGTTCGCACTAAAGAAACAGGCCGCGTTCAAGGGTGTGGTCAACTTCTCGGTCGGCAAGCCCGACGAACTCGGCGATATCGAAGTGCACGTAACCGTCCGCGACCCCTCCGTCGAGGAACTCATCGACTACATCGCGCCACCGACCGAAGACGGGCGGCCAATCGACCCCGAAGACCGCTGAGTCGCCGTTTTCAGACGTTTTTACGCTAGGTCACGTAGGTCACGCCACGAGCACGGCGACCGCGGCGGCGATGAAGACGACCTTCAGCGCCGTGTTGACGGCGATAACCTTCGAGCCGAACTCGGGGCCCCAGATGCCGTACTGGAAGGGAATCGACCGCTTGAACGTCGAGACGGCAAAGGAGATGATACCGCCGATGAGCATCGTCGCCACGGCTTGCTTCGGCGTGAACGTCTCGCCGATAGCCGGCGCGATAGTCGCCGCGCCGGTGGTCGTGTCGAACGCGAAGGCGACGACGACCGGCACGGCCGCCCCGGGCAACCCGACGAGGGCGGTCAGCGGTTCGGCGAGTGTCGTGAACGATTCGAGGTCGGTCGTCCGGAGGACGAGCGTGACGAGCACGTAGACGACGGCGAGTCGCGGGACGATGCGACGGAGCTTCTTCCACGTACTCCGGACCGCATCCTCGACTGTTGCTCGTACCGACTCGTCGCTGTCGGTGTCGAGAACAGAGTCAGCTGTGGCGATTTCGCCCGAACCGTCGGTCTCGGCGACGGCCACGGGGGCAGTACTCCGGTCGGAGAGGAAAACTGCGCCAGCGAGAACGCCCGTGATGGTGATTGCGAGGGCAATAGCCGCCCGCGCGCCGACGTACATGAACCCGACTTCGCGGCCGAGGATGGGGATGAGAACCGGCCAGTAGAACGTGAAGATGTGCTGGACGAAGCCGAAGAACGTGTTGATGGTGACAGCTATGAGAGTCGCTCGGTCGTCGAGGACGCCGGATTCGCGGAACTCGGCGAGCATTCCGTATCCCGCCGTCGTGGATGCGGCGGTCGTGACGATGGCCGTCCCAACCTCGTCGGGGAGGTTTGCAGGACTCGTCAGATACCGAGAGAGACCGGCGATTCGCTCGACGAGACCGAAGGCGACGACGAGATTCGCCGCGAAGACGCCGACGGCGATGTACGCGGCGATGCGCACGACTCGCGGGAGGACCTCGAAGAGTACCGGAAGGATGGCCGACTGCACGGAGAGTTCTCAGGTCCGAATAAACTAATCGCCGTCGGTCAGAGCCACCCGTCGCCGTCGGTCAGAGCCACCCGTCGCCGTCGGTCAGAGCCACCCGTCGCCGCCGGGCGGGCGAGGACTAAATGAATAGCTGCGCCACGACGAACAAAACGACGACACCCAACACGTCGCAGACGTTGGTGACGACAGGGATAACGACGTCGTCGGGGTCGAGACCGAACTGATAGGCGAAGTAGGTCGCGGTGAACGTCACTAGAATAGCCAAGATGGCGAGCGAAATCCCGCTCAACAGGGCGACCCAGATGACCGTAGCGAAGGTCAACGCGGGGTCGCCGGAGACGACGAGTGTCGCGAGCCACGCGCCGGCACCGATAACGGGAAACATGGTTACCGCGAGCGCGAGCGTCGCGATGGCGTTTCCGGCGAGTTCGTCGTCACTAGGCGAAAACGTGAGCGTCCCGAGGTGAAACGACGTGGAGAGTCGCGCTGCGAGAACGCTTCCGAGGTTGCCCGCTGTTCCGATGGTGACCGGGACGAGCACGAGAAGCGACGGATACTGGAGCAACTGCGCCTCGAAGCTTCCGAGGACGAGACCACTTCCGAGTTCGACGAGCGTGAGCACGAGCAAGACGGGAAGCATCGCTCGCGTGATGGCGCGGACGGTCCACTCGGTGGGCACGTCAGAGCACCCCCGCGATGGCGAGGACGGTTCTAACCGCGATGAGTAAAAAGAGGATACCGAACACGTCGCCGGTCGTCGTCACGACGGGACCGACGATAGTGTCCGGATTTCGGCCCCGCCGATAGCCCGCGAAGACGACGGTGACGACGACGACGGTGAGAACGATACCCGAGAGCAATCCGGCGACGATTGCGATGCCGACGAGAATCGAGAGTGGAGCGACAGTACTGCCGAGGAACGAAAGGAGGAAAAACGCAACTACGGCGGCGAAGGTGCTCGTCAGCACTCCGTTTGCGAGGGCGGCCGTGGTGGCGGCGCGGAGCCGCTTGTCACCGCTGGTTACGTGCGGTTCGACGAGACCCTGATGGAGTCCGGTTGCGATGCGAGCACCGAGCGAACCGTAGACGTTGCCGCGGGTTGCGAGCAGTGCGGGAACGAGAACGAGCAATCCCGGAACTGCTCGAAGTTCGGCGCGCATGCCGCCGAGAACGACGCCCGCGATGAGGCCCCCGACGAGACTCGCCGCGAGTGCAGGCAAGGCTTCCTTATAGGCCTCGACTGCAACGTCTCGCACCGTCATTGTCGGGTGCGACGGCCTCGAACGTTAAAAGTCGGCGGTATCTCACACGTATGGCCGGTGTGGCACGGGTCGGTAACGGTGTTATGGAAGAACTGAAAACTCAGAACGGACCCATACCGCCGAGACCACCCATGCCACCGCCGCCGCCACCTTGCTTCTGGAGCTTCTTCATCATCCGCTGCATGTCGCCATCGCCCATGCTCTGGAACTGCTTGATGGTCTGTTCCATCATGCGGTGCTGTTCGAGGAGTTCCTGAATCGTCTCTTCGTCCTGTCCCGACCCCTGCGAGATGCGTTTGACGCGGGAGGCACCGACCTTCCGGGGGTTCTCCAGTTCCTCTTCGGTCATGGAGTCCATGATGACCTCGAACGACCGCATCCGGTCTTTGGTCACGTCCATCGCGTCGTCCGGAAGTTGGTCCTTGATTCCGCCGCCGAAGCCCGGAATCATGTCGAGAACCTGGTCAAGCGGCCCCATCTTGTTCATCGCCTCCATCTGCTTTTGCATGTCCTTGAGGGTGAAACTCCCCTGCATCATCTCCTCGGGGTCCCAGTCCTCGTCTTCGGCCTGGGTCTCGGACATGGCGCGTTCGACGCGCTCGGAGAGCTGTTTCAGGTCACCCATGCCGAGCAGGCGGGAAATAAAGCCGTTCGGCTCGAAGCGCTCGATGTCCTGAACGGTCTCACCCATGCCGAGGAAGCCGATGGACGAATCCGTCTCGTTGACGGCGGTTAGCGCACCGCCACCCTTCGCCGTCCCGTCGAGTTTGGTGATGACGACGCCGCCGATGCCGATGGACTCGTCGAACTGCTGGGCCTGTTCTTTGGCACCCTGTCCGATTGCCGCGTCGAGGACGAGCATGTTCAGGTCGGGCTGGACGACCGATTCGATTTCCTCGATTTCGGCGATGAGGTCGTCTTCGAGGGCGTGGCGACCGGCCGTGTCCACGATGTGAACCTCGGCGTCTTCGGTCGCTTCGAGGCCGTCGCGGGCGATTTGGACCGGGTCGTCGCAGTCGGGGTCGCCGTAGAAGTCGACCTCGGCGCGCTCACACATCTGCTTGGCCTGGTCGTACGCACCGGGGCGGAAGGTGTCGGTCTGGATGACCGCCGGGCGAAGGCCTTTCTTCGAGAACCACCACGCCATCTTGGCGGAAGTGGTCGTCTTCCCCGACCCTTGCAGACCGGCGAGCATGATTGTCTGCGATTCGAGCGGAATATCCGTAGATTCGCCGATGAGACCGACGAGTTCCTCGTAGACGATTTTCAGAACGTGGTCGCGAGCGCTCGTACCACCCGGCGGCTCTTCTTCGAGCGCACGGGTCTTGATGGAGTCAGAGAGGTCCATGACGAGGCTCACGTCAACGTCCGCAGAGAGCAAGGAGCGCTGTATCTCCTTGACAATCTCCTGGACGTCGTCCTCGTCGAGGCGGGACTTACCCCGCAGCTTATCGAGACTGCCGCGGAGAGAACTCCCGAGATTATCGAGTACCATTGTCCCCTCCTACGCCGTCGCGTCGGTAAAGGCTTTATCCGTCGCGTTTGCGAGACAACACCACACACTCATACAACACCACACATCCATAGATGATAGTCGACCGAGGACGCAAGCATCAGAACTCAAATGCTTCCTGAACCCTGCGTTCTTTCTCTCCGAGCAGTGTACGCCCGATAGATGACGAGCCTCGCGTTCGGACTCACCCTCGGGACCTACCTCGCGTTTTGCGGCGCAGCGGTCGCACTCATCCTCGCTCCCGGTCCCGACACGATGTACGTCCTCGCCCGCGGCCTCGACGGGCGCGAGTCGGGTGTCCGGTCGGCGTTCGGCATCGCAACCGGCGTCCTCTTCCACACGAGTCTCGCCGCGCTCGGCGTTGCCGCGCTCTTCCGTGCGGTGCCCGAGGCGGCGACCGCCCTCCAGTACGTCGGTGCAGCCTATCTCGTCTACCTCGGCGTCGTCGCCCTTCGAAACGACGAATTCGACCCGTCCGTCGAAAACCAGCGTGGGGCGAGTTTTCGCCGGGGCGTCCTCGTGAACGCGCTCAACCCGAAGGTTGCGCTGTTCTTCCTCGCCTTCCTTCCCGGGTTCGCAAGCCGGAGTTCGGGTGCAGGGGTCCAGATGGCGTTTTTGGGCGCGACGTACGCCGTACTCACAGCACTCTATCTCTCGGTCGTCGCGCTCGGAGCCGACAGACTCGGAACCGCCCTCGCAGAAACCCGCGTCACGAGCGCCCTGAACTACGTGGGAGCGGGGACGATGCTGTTGCTCGGCATCGTTCTTGCACTGGAATAGAAGGGATGACGGACTGAACGACGGACCGAAGTTGTGGAACCGGTGAAACCGGTACAGCCGGTGCAGTCGGTGAAACCGGTTGTTTCAGTTTACTCCTCTTCGCCGAGGAGTCTGTCGACCATCGCTTCGGGGTCGAACCGCTCGATGTGGTCGTAGCCCTGTCCCACGCCGAGGAACAGGATGGGCTTGCCCGTGACGTACGCGATGGAGATGGCCGCGCCGCCGTTGGAGTCGGCGTCGGCCTTCGTGAGAATCGCGCCGTCGATGGCGGCCGCGTCGTTGAACTGCCGGGCGCGTTCGACCGCATCCTGTCCGGCGACGGCCTCGTCCACGAAGATGGTGAGGTCCGGACCGACGACGCGGTCGATTTTCTCCAACTGCGCCATGAGGTCGTTCGACGTGTGGAGTCGACCGGCCGTGTCGCCGAGGACGATGTCGATGTCGTGGGCCTCGGCGTACTCGACGGCGTCGTAGATGACGGCCGCCGGGTCACCGCCCTGCTCGTGGGAAATGAGTTTCTTGTCGAGCGCGTCCGCGTGCTCGCGAATCTGCTCGTTCGCGCCGGCACGGTAGGTGTCACCGTTGGCGAGCACCGTCGAGTAGCCCTGTTTTTCGAAGTAGCGGGCCAGTTTGGCGATGGTCGTCGTCTTCCCAACACCGTTGATGCCGGTGAAGATGAGGGTGACAGGCTTGTCCGCCTCGGCGATGCGCTGGTCGAAGTCGAACTGTCCGACGCTGATGACTTCGTAGAGTGCGTCGTGAAGCGCCTCGGAGACGAGTTGGCCGGTACTGTTGACCTGCTTTCGCGTCTCGCCGAGGAGTTTCTCGCGGATGGTGTCGAGAATCTCCTCTGCGACCTGCATCTCCACGTCGCTCTGGAGGAGCGCCATTTCGAGTTCCCACAGGGGGTCTTCGAGGTCTTCTTCCTCGATAACGACTTTCCCCGTGGCGAAGGCGGCAGCACGCTTCAGTCGGCTTGCGTTGGACGACGAGTCGTCTTCGGCTTCTTTCGATAGCGCTGCTTTCGCCGCGTCGGAAGCGAGCGACTCGGGAACGTCGTCCTCGGAATCGTCGTCAGCCTCGGGAACATCGTCGGCCGCGGCCTCGTCTGTTCCGGAGTCCGGCATCGTCTCCGACCGAGCGGTCGCTTGGGAACCCGACGTATCGCCGGGCGGTTCGGCTACCGGCCCGTTTCCGGCGTCGGTGTCAACCGCGGCGGCGTCGGCGTCGGCCGCGTCTGCATCGGCGTCGACTGTCTCCGAACCGGCGTCGGCCGTCTCGGTGTCAGTCTCGACAGCGTCCGAACCGGTCTCGGTCGCCGTCGTCTCAGTGGCTTCGGCATCTGCTACGTCCGCCGCCGGTTCGTCGAGTTCCGCTTCCGCGTCGGCCTCAGCGTCCTCAGCGGCCGCTTCGGCTTTCTCTTCGGCGGTATCTTCGACGTCTTTCCGGAAGCTGTTGAGTTTCTTCTTCAGTCCGTCGAACATCTGAATAATGGGTTGTTGGGATTACTCGTCGTCGCCGTCGTCGCCCTCGCCCTGCATCTGCTGCATCTGCTGCATCTGCTGTTGCTGCATCTGCTGTTGGGCCTGCATCGCCTGCTGCTCGATTTCGTCGCTCTCTTCTTCGAGGTCTTCAATCTGACCGCGGATGCTGGCGATTTCCTCGTCGAGCATGTCCTGCTTGCGGCGCAGGGCTTCGATGGCGGTCGTCTGGTCCTGTTCGGCGGCGTAGTTGGCGCCGAGGGAGACGATGATTTCGTCGATGTCCTGTACTTCGGCGCGGAGGTACGCGTCGCCGCCGAGCGGGACCTGCACGGTCGAGCCGGTTTCGAGCGTCTCGATGGCTTCGACAGCCTCGTCGATTTCGGACTTCTCCTGGTTCAGGTCCGAAACCTCACCTTCGAGCGATTCGATTTCCTCGTCGATGGCCTGCAGCTCTTGGGAAAGCTGTTGGAGTTGCTGCTGACCACCGCCCATCATGCTGCGGACACCTCAGAAAGGGTAACCTTCGTACGCTTAATTCCGTGCTCGCTTCCGATAAGCGAATACGCTCGCTCTTCTGCGACGTTTTCGTTGGGGGCTTCCACAGTCTTCGTGAACTCGTGGACCACGCCACGGCTCGTGAAGCTGCCCGTGATAGTGAACTGGCTCATGCACATCGGTCGGGCGGCAAGCGGGAAGAGTCTTCCTACTCGGAGCGAAAGTGAACCGCAAAACGGGCGGACGTGAGGCCCTCAGTCGATGTAGTCGAGGGCGTCTTCGATGCGACCCAGCTCTGGGCCGGTCGTGTCTTCGCCGACGATATATCCCTCGTCGTTGGAGACGAGGCCGGAGCCGACGAGCGGTCCGCCGTAGTTGATAGTGCCGATGTCAGCGCGAACGTCGAGGAGCGATTCGAGCGCCTCGAGTTCGGGTTCCCGAGATTTCGGGTGGCAGAGGACGCCGCGATTGTTGGCGACGGCCGCCATCCCGACGGTCCGAACGTCGGCGAGGTCGCCGCGTTCGACGGGCACGTCCAGCGCGTCTTCGACGGCTGCGACGGCCTCGTCGGAGAGGTCCGTGTGGACGTACGCGCCGTAGTCGTTCGCGAGAACGACGTTTCCGGCGGCGTTGATACGACCGGGAAGCTCGTAGACAGGAAGGTCTACAGCGTCTTCGAGGGCCTCCTTTTCGCGGGTCGTCGCACGACTCGAGACGAGAAGACCGTTCTCGTTACCTGTCGCTAACGCACCGACAGTGCCGGACCCGCCGATGGTCGTCTGGACCACCGGCACGTCGAGTTCTTCGGCCATCTGCTCGGCGAGCGAGTCGTCGGCGTCCGGGCGGACGAGAAGCACATCGTCGGTTGCCCGAGCGAAGACGCCGATGTAGGACGAACCGGCGAAGGAGGCGCGGAGCACCGTTTACTCGGCCGGTTCGGCTTCGACGATCGACTCGCCGTCCTCGTCGAAACGGGCAGCGCGGACGCGGAACTTGCTCGGCGGGCTCTGCCGACCGTGCTCCCAGATGTCCTCGTTGATCTGCGGGTCGAGGCGCACGTTTTCGGCGTCGACCTTGAAGTGCTTCGCGAGGTGTTCGCGGATGATTTTCATCGAGCGACCTGCGCGCTCGTGGGACGGGACTGCCTTCACGTCGCGGAGCGGGACGGTGACGACGCGCTCCTCGAAGTCGTTTGCGCTCATTGCTTACTCGTCCGTGTTGCTCCGCCGCCAGTTGCGACGCTTGGGGTTTCGCGAAACTTCCATATCAGTTTTGAGCATGACCCACGCGGGGACACGACTGTTCTGGCGCTCGAGCTTCGCCAGACGCTTCTTCTTAGCCTTCGACTTCTTACCCATAGTGGGCTACACTTTCCATCCTCCGCATAAAATCTTGTTCCTTCGCGTTTTAGCCGTGTGAGATGCGTCCGCACGTGCGAACCGACAATCCCTCGATATCTCGGCGGCAAGCACGTCCGCGAACCGACCTATTCAGTACCGCCGACGGAAACGTCTGAACCGAATGAGTCGGGCCCGTACACTCGTCGTCTTCGTGGCACTCTCAGCGGTCTGGGGCAGCGCCTTTCTCGCCACTGACATCGCCCTTGAATCGGTTCCACCAGCGTTTCTTGGAGCGGTCCGATTCGACATTGCGGCCCTCTTATTGTTCGCTCTCACCGTCGCCCGCGGCGACCGATTCGTCCCGACCGAACGGAGCGAGTGGCGGCCGATTCTCGCTGGGGGAGTGTTCAGCATCGGCGCACACCACGCGCTCCTGTTCTCCGGTCAGGTGTACATTCCCGGGTCAGTCGCATCGGTTCTCCTCGGCATCATCCCGCTCGCGACGCCCACGCTCACCCGTTTGACGGCCACCCGAGAACGGCTCTCCCCCATCAAAACAGCGGGACTGGTCCTCGGATTCCTCGGTCTCGTCGTCATCGCCAACCCGGACCCCGAGAACCTGCTGTCGTCGAACCTCGTCGGGGCAGTGTTGGTGTTCAGCTCTGCGATTGCTTTCGCCCTCGGCGCGGTGCTCACCCACGACAGCGAGACGGATATGTCGTTACTGGCTGTGCAATCGTGGATGATGCTCATCGGTGCTGTCACGCTTCACGTGACGAGTATCGCGCTCCCGTGGGAGTCCGCCGCTGGGGCGGTGTGGACTCCGCAAGCGTTGGTCGCGACCGGCTATCTCGCCGTCGTCGCGGGTGCGGGCGGGTTCTTACTGTACTTCTGGCTCCTCGACCGAATCGGACCCATCGAGGTGAGCATTCTGGAGTACGTCATCCCGATTTTCGCCGCGCTCGCGGAGTGGGTTATTATCGAGCGGGCCCCAACAAAGACGACCGTCGTCGGATTCGTGCTCATCTTCGTCGGCTTTCTCCTGTTCAAGCGGGATGCGATTCGGAGTGAACTCCGGCGCGCTATGGCTCGCCAACAGCGTAAGCCGACGGACGATTGACGAAGCCGTAGTCGAGCGGGTGACGACGAATCGGCGCTACAGCGAAAACCGCGCGACAGTCCCGTACTCGGGGCCGTTGGGTCCGAGTTCGCTCTTTTTCAGCCGAACCTCCCGAACCCGAAACGTTCCGATAGTTGGGGCCTCCTGTTCGACGACCCGCCGCACGTGGGCTTTCCATCGGGCGTCGTTCATGCGGGCGAGTGTGATGTGCGGCGAGAATTCGTGGTCTTCGGCGTCGAATCCGAGCGCCGTCGTCTCCCGTTCGAGAGCCTCGTGAAGTCGGGTCATTTCGTCGGCACCGTCGGTAACGCCGGTCCAGATGACGCGAATGTAGTCGAGCGATGGGAAGACGCCCAGTCCGCCGACCGAGGCGTCGAACGGGTCCACAGCAGCCGCGTCGAGCGCATCCTCGACCGCGTCTTCGACTTCGTCCAGTCGGTCCGGCGATGTCTCACCGAGGAATTTCAGCGTGACGTGCGCCTGTTCGGGGTCGGTGAACTGGAGGCTGTCGGCGTCAGAGAGCAGTTCTTGCACCGCAGCGACATCCTCCGAGAGCGACGACGGGAGGTCGATAGCGAGGAACAGTCGCATGGTAGAATAGTGGCCGGAAACGGACGTTAAGGTTCCGCCGGGGGCAACACGGGGACAGCTCAGCACCCCCATCTCAGAGACTGAACGCATTCAGCTCAGAAATCGGAGCCATCCGCATCGCCGACCCCTGCTGTCGGGTCGCGGTCGCCCACGTCAGACCGTTCATCCGGGGGAACCCACGTCCGAACGATGCTGAGGGGATTGTCGTCGACGAATGTCACTTCGTATACGTCAGGCATCGAGAGTCCATCCCAGAACTCGTAGCCGTAGCGCGGGTCGTAGGCGTTGAACACGAGCGCCATGAGCGTCCCGTGGGTCCCGACGGCGACGTGCCGGTCGGGGTAGGCTTCGACGAGTCGGTCCACCGCCGCCACGCCGCGGGCCTGTGCTTCGGAGTGTGATTCACCGCCGGGGTGGGACGCCGTGGGGTTCGCCCAGAGGTGTTCGACGGCGGTATCGAAGTCCTCGACGTGTTCTCCTGCAAGTTCGCGTTCGCGAAGGTCCTCGTCAACGACCAGCGGGACGCCGGCAGCGTCAGAGACGCCTTCGACGGTCGCCCGGGCACGCTTGTACGGACTCGTGGCGACCACGTCAGCGACATCGGCGAGGTGAGCGGTGATGCGGGCGGCATCGCGGCGTCCTCGACGCGAGAGACCACGGCTCCGTTCGGCATCCGGGATGTACGGCGAGTGGGCGTGCCGGACGAACGAAACCACAGTTGTCGCAGGGGTAGTCATTCGCAGACGGTCACCCCCGCGAGGCTAAAAAGCGGTCGGTGTCGCCGCTCTGACGTAGCGTTTAACCGCCGTGACACCCAAGCGCGGCTATATGACCGACGACGGCAAGCGGCCCCACCGATTCTCAGAAGGGCAGGGGTTCGACGAGGACTACTCTGACTTCTCGCTCGACCCGCCCGAACTCTCGGTGGACCCGACGAAGGTCGACCCGGTCGACTCGCGCGTCCTCACGGACATCCTCGACCAGCGGAACATCGACCCTGAGGACGTTGACGTGGAGCAACTGCTCGACGTCGGCCTCTCGTATATGCAAATCAACCGCTTCGAGGAAGCCACTGAAGCGTTCGAGCGAACCGCTCGCTTCGCTGAAGACGGCTCCCCCCTCCAACAGGAGGCGTGGGTGAACAAAGGCGCGGCACACGCGCAACTCGAAGAGTGGGACGAAGCAATCGGCTCGTACCACGAGGCGCTCCGCGTCGACGACGATAGCGAGCACGCCGCGACGACACACACGAACCTCGCGTACGCGCTCTGGGAGTCGGGTCGAACCGCCGACGCGCTGGACCACGCCGAGCGCGCCGTCGAACTCGACCCGCGCTTCGCGCAGGCGTGGTACAACCGCGGCTTTTTCCTCCACGAGCGTGGCCTGAACGAAGACGCCGTCAACGCCTTCGACAACGCCATCCGCCTCGGTATGCGCACTCCCGCCGTCCACGAAGAGAAGGCACGCGCACTCGAAGAACTCGGCCGCGAGGAAGCAGCCGAACAGGCGCAGCAGCAGGCCGACGACATTCGCGAGCAGGCCGAAGCGGAGCTCGTCGAGGACTACTGATGCTGCTTCGCGAACGAGAGACGCCCGAAGGACTCCTCGTTTCGGTCTGTGACGCCGACTGTCTCGGTGAGACGTACACCGACGGCGGCGTCTCGCTGGACGTGACGGAGGACTTCTACGGCGGCGAAGAAGCCGAAAAGGCCGACGAAGATACCGTCGTGGAGAGTCTTACCCGTGCCACCGTCGCCAACATCGTCGGCGAAGAATCCGTCACCGTCGCCATCGACGCCGGACTCGTGGACGAAGAGACGGTTCTCGAAGTCGGTGGGACGCTCCACGCACAACTGCTCTGGCTTCGCTGAGTCGTCGCCGTCTGTTCTACTCGTTCCCGTCGTCCTGCAAGCGTTCGGTACCCGTGGCTTCGAATCGTGCGCCGCCACTGCTCGACTCTCTGCACACCGTTCAGCACCCGCGACTGTCATCGATTCCGGCAGCAGTCGCCGCCTCACGCAACGGAAATCGGTTTCGAAACAACGCCGGGACCGAAGACGTGTTGTGCCTACGGCCGTAACTCACGCCTAATGGAAGCGAAGGAATCGTATCCCGTCGACGTCGACGCCATCCGCGCGGACTTCCCGATTCTCCAGCGGAACGTCGGCGGCGACACTTCGACGCCGGGCGAGCACGACGACGATACCATCCCGCTGGTCTATCTCGACAACGCCGCCACGAGTCACACCCCGAAGCAAGTCGTCGACGCGATGGTCGACTACTACCACGGCTACAACTCGAACGTCCACCGTGGTATTCACCACATGAGCCAAGAGGCCTCCGTCGCCTACGAGGAGGCTCACGACCGAGTCGCCGAGTTCATCGGTGCCTCCGGCGGTCGTGAAGAAGTCGCCTTCACTAAGAACACCACCGAGGCGATGAACACCGTTGCCTACGCGTGGGGCCTCGAAGAACTCGGCCCGGGCGACTCTGTCGTTCTGACCGAGATGGAACACCACGCCTCGCTGGTCACCTGGCAGCAAATCGCCAAGAAGACCGGCGCTGAAGTGCGCTACATCCGCGTCGGCAGTGACGGCCGACTCGACATGGAGCACGCGAAGGAACTCATCGACGAGACGACGAAGATGGTTTCTGTCGTCCACATCTCGAACACGCTCGGGACCATCAATCCCGTCTCCGACCTCGCGGACATGGCTCACGAGGTTGGTGCGTACATCTTCGTCGACGGCGCACAGTCGGCACCGACCCGTCCGGTCGACGTAGAAGCCATCGACGCCGACTTCTTCGCCTTCTCGGGCCACAAGATGTGCGGTCCGACCGGCATCGGCGCGCTCTACGGCAAGCGCGACATTCTCGAAGAGATGCAACCGTACCTCTACGGTGGCTCGATGATTCGCCGCGTCACCTTCGAGGACGCCACGTGGGAGGACCTTCCGTGGAAGTTCGAAGCCGGAACGCCGCCTATCGCGGAGGGTATCGCGTTCGCCGCCGCCGTCGACTACCTCGACGACATCGGCATGGAGAACGTGCAGGCTCACGAGGAACTCCTTGCAAAGTACGCCTACGACCGCCTCACCGAGTTCGACGACATCGAAATCTACGGCCCGCCGGGCGACGACCGCGGCGGCCTCGTCTCCTTCAACCTCGAAGGCGTCCACGCCCACGACCTCTCCAGCATCCTCAACGAGCAGGGCGTCGCTATCCGCGCCGGCGACCACTGTACGCAACCGCTCCACGACAAACTCGGCGCTGCCGCCTCGACGCGAGCGTCCTTCTACATTTACAACACGAAGGAAGAAGTCGACAAGTTGGTCGAAGGGCTCGACGTGGCCCGCGAACTGTTCGCCTGAATCCCTCCCGTCTCTTTCAAACTATTCGCCTGAGTCACCCCTCGTACTGAACGAGTATAACCGGCGAAATCGACCGATTCGCGGCCCCGGAATCCTTTTACGGCGCTCGGGCGTAGCCCCGACGAACACCAATGGGCATTGGCTCAGATATGTATCGTCAGCAGATTTTGGACCACTACAAGAACCCCCGAAACCACGGTCGGCTCGAATCGCCGACGTACACTCACACGGGGGAAAACCCCTCCTGCGGCGATACGATTACGATGGACGTGCAGCTCGCCGATGACGGCGAGACGATAGAGCGCGTCGCGTTCTCCGGCGATGGCTGTGCCATCAGTCAGGCGTCCGCGAGCATGCTCACCCAGCGACTCCCGGGCACGACGCTCTCGGAACTGAACGAGATGGACACCGACGACATCACGGAGATGCTCGGCGTTGACATCTCGCCGATGCGTGTCAAGTGCGCCGTCCTCGCGCGACAGGTCGCACAGGACGGCGCGAAGATTCACGACGGCGAGATAGAAATCGAGAAGACGAAAACCGAAGACGACGACTAGCTTCGTCTGGTCTGTGACCTATTCTTCATCCGTCCGCGCGCCGAGCGCAGCGGCCAGCGCAACAAGGTAGCCGAGTCCGGCCTTCACTTCCGGGTCCCGGGTCGCACGAAGGAGACCAACTGCACCGACTGGTTCGGCCTCGGCTTCTTCCGCATCGCCGACAGCGCGGAGCAGGCGCTTCATTCCGGCGACTGTCTCGGGGTCCGAAGCGTCGTCGGCGACTTCAGCGAGTCTGCTGCCAGTCCCAGCAAGCGAGTGCACCATTTCGTCGTCAACCGCGTCCATACCGAGTTCGACCACATCGACGAGGTCGTTGATGAGGCCGAGTCGCTCGACGAGGACGGCGACCTCTTCGGGGTTGTTCTCGATGGCCCGGACGAGTTCGTCGGGCACCGCCTGTTCGGTCGGTTGTGAGTTTTCTTGGTTCTGCATTGTTCTCACCTCAAAGCATCCCGCGGGCGGTCAGCCAGTACGATTCGTTGTACGCGTGTTTCGCCCAGTGGATCGTCTTCGACGGCCGGCGCATCGTCGCGGGCGTCTCGTAGTCGAACGAGACGAACGACGCTTCGTCCAGTCCGGTCTCGACGAAACAGACCGTCTTGCCGTCGTACTTCTTCGTGGGCGTGTGGTTCCGGACCTTCGAGGCGATACGGTCTGCGACAGCAAACGCCTGGAAGTGCGCTGCACTCCCTGCTTTCGGAACGGGCAACGACGCTGTGTCGCCGATGGCGTACACGTCCGCTGCGTCCGTTGCTTCGAGCGTCCGCTGGTTGACTTCGACCCAGCCGTTGTCGCCGAGACCCGATTCGAGTATCAGGTCGTCGCCCCGGTGCGGCGGGATGCCGACGAGCAGGTCATATTCGACTTCCCCGCCGTTTTCGGCGTGGACGGCCCGGTCATTGGGGTCGATAGCGTCAACGACGAAGTCGGTTTCGACGCGGACGCCCCGTTCGGCGAGAATGGGGTCAGCCCACGCGGCGACTTCGGGTTTCCCGTGGCTCCGCTCGATGGGATACGTGTAGACGAGTTCGGTGTCCTCGTGGAGTCCCTGGTCGCGCAGCCAATCCTCTACGATGAACGTGAATTCGAGCGGTGCGGCCGGGCACATGTGCGGAGTCCCGACGACGCTCAAGACGAGGCGACCGCCGTCGAATTCGGCGAGTGCCTCACGAAGTTGTTCGGCACCAGCGGCGCTGTAGAAGTGATGAGCACCCTCTTTGAATCCGGGAACCGCGTCGGGGTCGAGTTTCGCACCGGTCGAGAGGACGAGTGTGTCGTAGTCGATAACTTCGTCGCCGTCTTGGCAGTAGAGCCGTTTTTCCTCGGTGTCGACGCGACGAACCCGGTTGATGACGATGTTCACTCGCTCGTCGACGAGTTCTCGCAGGTCTCGGACGCCGTCTTCCGGTTCCGCGAGTCCGAACGGGACATACAGGAAGACCGGCTTGTAGACGTGCTTGGTATCGTCGGTGACAAGGACGAGTTCTACGTCGCCCGTATCCACCTCCGCCGCGAGTTCCTCGGCGAGGCGGTTCGAAACCACCGTACCGCCGGTACCACCGCCAACGACTACGATTCGTTTCGTCATTGTGTTCACCTATATGAATAGTGGTTCTCGAAAGAGATAGTATTGGACTGTAGTTCCAAGATTGTGAGAACAAGTGGGCAGTAGGGTGTGTTTAAAGTCCAAATATATCAAGATGGGAACGTCCAGATAGGGCGGTAAATAGGAAACTAAGCACGACTGCTGGCGCTCAGAGACTGAAAGGGGGGAAGAAATATGGAGTCTGAGAGCGGTTCGAACCGAATCTATTCGGGCTTGAGACCGGCGTCCTGCACGCGCATGATGCCCTCACCGTCGGCGAGGTTCGGCGCGTCGACGAGGCGGACGATACGCTTGTCGCCCTTCGACTTGCGGAGGTAGATACGGAACGTCGAGGTGTGGCCGAGGATGTTGCCACCGATAGGCTGCGTCGGGTCGCCGAAGTAGGAGTCGGGATTCGACGCGACTTGGTTCGTCACGAGGATGCCAGTGTTGAACAGGTCGCCGATGCGCATCAGGTCGTGGAGGTGCTTGTTGAGCTTCTGCTGGCGTTCGGCAAGTTCGCCGCGACCGACGTACTCGGCGCGGAAGTGGGCCGTAAGGGAGTCGACACAAAGCAGGCGAACCGGCCAGTCGGAGTCTTCGTGGTCGCCAGCGAGTTCCTTGGCCTTCTCAGCGAGGAGAATCTGGTGGTTGGAGTTGAACGCCTTCGCGACGTGAATCTTGTCGAGGAAGTCGTCGACGAGCGCCGTCATCGTCTCTTCGTCGTCGATAGAGCCCTCGATGTCGCGGTCGGCGAGGGTCGCTTCGAGGACGTCGTCTTCGAGGCCGCGGACCATGTCGTCGATACGCTCCGGGCGGAACGTGTCTTCGGAGTCGATGAAGATACAGCCGCCGCCAAGACCGCCTTCTTCGGGCGGAAGCTGGACGTTGACGGACAGTTGGTGTGTGACCTGGGACTTACCGGCACCGAACTCACCGTAGACTTCGGTGATAGACTGGGTTTCGAGTCCGCCGCCGAGGAGTTCGTCAACTTCGTCGATTTGCCAGCTCAGCTTGCCGATTTGCTGGCGTCGTTCGAGGACCATCGAACCGGTCTCGAAGCCACCGATGTCGGCCGCGTCACGGGCCGCGTTGATGATGTCGGCCGCCGTGCTGTTGCCGATATCAGCTTTGTTCGACAGTTCGCCGGGACTGGCGACTGCGATGGACTGATAGCTGTCGTAACCGCTCTCGACGAGTTTGTCGGCGGTAGCCGGGCCGACGCCGGGGAGATTTTCGAGGTCGTCTTCTGCCATACCCAGTCGTTCCGCCCATACCCACATAAACCCTCGTTAACAGCGGAGTGAAAGTGAAATCGAAAGACTGCGGCGACCCGATGACGAGTGTCTGACGAGGGTTGAAGTCAGAAGACGAAGCGATTCGGCCATCAGCAGTGCTTTATGCTAAGTGAAATTGTGACTACATATGTCGGAAAAGACCGCCGTCGAGTTCATCGAAGAGTGGCAAACCGGAGCGTTTCTCATCATCGGGAGCGCAGTCGCTGGCGCGGTTTCCGCGGCGGCGCTCAGACCATATGAGACGCTGGCAAGAGTGCTGTTTGTCTTCTTCTTCGGCGCAGCGTTCGCGTTTATGGGCTTCTCGTATCTATTGTACGGTCGCTAAGCGAACGAGAAGCCGCCGCATCGACTCACGACCACGGGTGGCCATCGCGCGTCGATGGCCAAAGCGGGTACCAGTAGCTCTCGTCGTCTTCGATTTCTAATTCGCCGTCGAGGACCGATTCGAGTTTGAACTCCAGTTGTTGGTTCCGCTTCGAGGTCCCCTGCGGGGCGAAGGGGTAGTACGCGCCCCGGCGGAACGAGTAAACCCAGTAGGCACGGTCGCCGTCTCGCCGGAAGCCGAAGAGAGCAGCGAGAAGGCGCGACCCGTAGCCGCGTTCGATGAACTCGTCGGCGGCGAAGTGGACGCTCGTCACGAGGTCCTCGGGGTCGTCGTCGACGAGGATGACCCAATTGTAGCCGTGACCGTCCGTGTGGCGGCGGAATTCGGTGCCGGTTTCTTCGCTCCCGGCGGTGAGAATTTCCTCGACGGCGTCGACGGTCTCGGTGAAGTCGGTACTGTCTACGGAGGAAAAACAGAGGGCCGCCTCGTCGGCCGAGTCGAACCGGAGGTCGGCTTCCATCGTGAGATACGCCGTGCTCATCCCGAAGAGGTCGTCGGGGTCGGCTCGGCTGGTCGCGTCGGACTCGGCGCTGATACCGAGTGCGGCACGAACTGAATCGAAGAGTCCCATGGCCACCGGTAAGGCGGGTGGTAACTTAGCGTCGTGGGAGAACGGTTCGGCGCTCAGTCGTGGAGTTCTCCGTGAACGATGTCGTCGGCAACCAGCGACATGTAGTTGATAAGCGCCCCTCTGGTCGCTTCCGAACCGGTCTCCACGTCGTGTCGGTCGAGGTCTGCCCAGACCGTTGCAAGCATAAACGCCGAATACGTCCGGTAGAACCGCTTATTCTCGAATTCGATACCCGACTGTTCCTCGTAGCGAGCGATGAGTTCTCGTCTGGAAGGGCTACCGGGTTTCGTAGAGAACGGAGCGAATCCGTGTTCGTCGAGCTCCCTGACGTGTTGGATGCCGCCCGCGTCGGCGTACTTCGATTCGAGTTCGGCGAGCGAGCGCGTCGGGTCGTCCTCGTCTCGCCAGTAGAGCGAGACGTAGCCGAGTTCGGTCAAGGGGTCGCCGAGCAGCGCCGTTTCCCAGTCGATGACGCCAGCAAACTCGGGGTGGTTCTTTTCCGCGAAGACGATATTACTCGGCCTGAAATCGCCGTGGGTGAGCGTCGTCTCCGGCGACGGTGGAGCATTTTCCTGCAACCATGTTGCGACGGTTCGAAGCGTCGAGAGGTCGTGCCCGGTCACGCGCGCAGCCTCTCCCATCCGTTCAGTCGCACGGGCAACCTGTTCGCGTGGGGAGCGGCGTTCACAGACATCCGCGAACGGTTCGATGTCGAGCGAGTGTATTTCAGCGAGTAAATCTATGAAATCGGTCGCGACGTGCTCGCGTGCAGTCGGGTTTTGGAACCGCTCAGGCAGGTCGGTCCCGGCCGGAATCGTCTCGCCGTCGAGATACGTCGTCACGAAAAACGGCACTCCCAGAATCGACTCGTCGTCACAGAACAGCACCGGCGTCTGCGTCGGAACCGCCGTCTCTTGGAGGCGTTGCAGTAGCTCGTACTCCCGTTTTAGTTCATCGAACAACCCGTCGTGTCGCAACTTCTTCGGCCGCCGGAGCACGAAGGCATTCTCGTCGTTCGCAGTCGAAACTGCGAGCATCACGTTGAGTTTGTCGTTGAGAAGCCGAAAATCGGTCACCGTAACCCCGAGTTCCGCCGAGAGATACGACGCTAATTCGTTCACATCGATACTCGCAGGAAGGCTCATCATAGACAGATGGGTTACCAGACTGTCATAAATATGCGAGAGAGAAGCACCTCGCAGAGGTGCAAACACGACAACCCGAAAAAATCAGCGTCCGACTAGAACGTCTCCATCTCGCGCTCCATGTCGCGGAGGCGGTCGACGCGCTTTTCGGTCGACGGGTGGGTGCTGAACAGGCGACCGATGAAGTCCGACTTGATGGGGATGATGAAGAACGCATTCATCTCCGAGGTCTCGCGCATGTCGCGCTTCGGGACGTTCTCCATCCGCCCCGAAATCTTGAGCAAGGCGGAGGCAAGTGCGGAGGGTCGACCCGTGATGACGGCGGCCCCGCGGTCGGCGGCGTACTCGCGGTAGCGCGAGAGCGCCCGAATCAGGAGATACGAGATAATCCAGACGACGAGCGACGCGAGGATTGCGACGATGACCGGCACGTTCTCGCGGTTGTCGTCGCCACCGAAGAACCAGCCCCAGCGAACGATGAGGAAGGCGATGCTGGAGAGGAACGACGCGATGGTCATGACCATCACGTCGCGGTTCTTCACGTGCGCGAGTTCGTGCGCGATGACGCCTTCTAACTCGTCGTCGTCGAGCGTGCGCATCAGACCGGTCGTGACGCAGACGGCCGAGTTCTTCTGCGAGCGACCCGTTGCGAAGGCGTTCGGGACCGACGTGTCGGCGATGGCGATTTTCGGCTTCGGCAGGTCGGCCTGCTGCGAGAGGCGACCGACCATCGCGTGGAGTTTCTTCGCCTGCGGGCCGTCGTCTTCGTCGACGACGTGCGCGCCCATGCTGTAGAGCGCGAGTTTGTCGCTGAAGAACAACTGGGCGAAGAGGAAGATGCTCATGAACCCGACGACGACAGTCAGGTTCGTGAAGTAGACTGCTAACACCCCTGCAAAGACGATGTAGAGGGCGAACAGAAGGAACATCGTGAACGCCATCCGCCCACGAAGCCCCCAGTCCGGTTTCCATTCCATACGCCGTGATTAGTAATCAGGCTAATAAACGCTGTTGGAGTGCAAATGTGTCGCACGGCATCGGGTGGGTTTAGACGGCTGCGGCCCACTACGAACCATGGAAACTCTCGTCGTCACCGGCGCTCTCGGCCGCTCGGGTCGCTGGATAACCGACCGCCTCGCCGAGGAGTACGAGGTCGTCGCCGTCGACCTCGACCACCCCGGGTTCGAGGTTGACGCCCGCGAGAACGTCGATTTCCGCGCTGCCGACCTGATGGAGATGGGTGAAGTGGCCGACCTCGTTGCCGACATCGACCCCGACGCAGTGGTCCACTGGGCGGCCATCCCGTCGCCGACCCGTCACGCCGGCAGTCGCGTCTTCGAGACGAACGTCCAATCGACGTACAACGTCCTCGTCGCTGCCGCCCGAGCCGATTCGAGAATCGTCTGGGCGTCGTCCGAAAGCGCCTACGGCTTCGCCTTCGCCGAGGAAAAGCGGCTTCCCGACGTTCTCCCAATTACCGAGGACCACCCACTTCGGCCCGAGGACCCATACGGGACCGCCAAAGTCGCCGGTGAAGAGGTGTCGAAGATGGTCGCCCGAAAGTACGACGTCTCGTCCTGTGCCATCCGCCCGTCGTGGATTCAGTATCCCGGCGAGTACAACTGTCGCGATATCGCGGTATCCGGTGACTTCGAAGCCGGAGCAGGGAACTTCTGGACGTACGTCGACGTGCGCGACGTGGCCGAACTGGTCGCCACCGCCCTCGAAAATCCGGTTTCGGGTCACGAAGCGGTCCACGCAGCGGCCGCAGACACGTATCTCGGGCGGCCGACCGCGGGCGCCGCCGAGAAGTACTGGGGTGAGCTTCCAGACGACTGCTCGCTCGACGGGGAAGAATCCGCACTCTCGACTGCGAAAGCGGGTGACCTGTTCAACTGGGAACCGAGCTATTCGTGGCGCGATGCGGTCGACGAGACCGTCTCCGAACCGACGCTTTGGGAGTGAAATCAGCCTCAGTCGAGGACGAGAGAAGCGGAATCGGGACTAAATCGGGACACACCGTTTTCCCGACCGGGTGCGTATTGCTAGAACGTATGTTCGCCGATAGAGAAGACGCGGGCCGACGCTTGGCAGACCTCCTCGACGAACAAGAGGAAGAGGCGGACGTTGTTCTCGCCATCCCGCGTGGGGGGCTTCCGGTCGGGCGTGAGGTGGCAGACCGGCTCAGAGCACCCCTTGACGTGGTAATTGCGTCGAAGGTTGGCGCGCCGGGGAACCCCGAACTCGCGGTCGGGGCCGTCGCAGGCGACGGGAGCGCGTGGTGGAACGAAGACCTCCTGTCGTACCTCGGAGTGGGCGAAAACTACCTCGAACAGGGGCGCGAGCGCGAGGCCGAAGTAGCGCGCGAGAAGATATCTCTTTACCGCGGCGGTGACCCGCTTCCGAACCTCGAAGGAAAGCGCGTTATCGTCGTCGACGACGGCGTCGCCACGGGTGCGACCGCGCGGGCTTGTCTCCGACAGGTCAACGGCAGCGGCGCAGAGCGCGTCGTTCTCGCGGTTCCAGTCGCCCCACCGCACACCGTCGAAGACCTCGAAGACGAGTGTGACGGCATCGTCACTGTCGACGCACCCGAGGCGTTCGGCGCGGTGGGCGCGTTCTACCGCGACTTTACGCAGGTCACAGACGAGGAGGCCGCTACGTATCTGGATTCGGAAGAATCCATCGAGTGAGCCAGATATTCGGAGACGGTCCGAGACCAAACGCGGCGAAGACGTGACGCGGAACTTAAGCAGCCGAGTGGATTAAAGCCCTCAATGAGCGAATCCCGCGATTTCTGTCCTCGGTGTGGGGACCCGATTCCGGAGCGACCGGAACCGCTCCCGGGGATGCCCCGCGAGCGCGACGACGTGCTCTGCGACTCGTGTTACTTCGAGGATTTCGACCTCGTCGACGCACCCGACGAGGTGCAGGTGCGCGTCTGTGCACAGTGTGGTGCGATTCACCGAGGAAACCGATGGGTCGACGTCGGTGCCCGCGACTACACCGACATCGCCATCGAAGAGGTATCGAACTCCCTCGGCGTCCACCTCAACGCCGAGGAGGTCCGCTGGGGCGTCGAACCCGAGCAAATCGACGAGAACAACATCAAGATGCACTGCCACTTCTCGGGCGTCGTCCGCGGGACGCCGCTCGAAGAGACGGTGGTCGTCCCGGTGAGCATCGCCCGCGAGACGTGCCAGCGCTGTGGCCGCATCGCGGGTGGTTACTTCGCCAGTCTCGTGCAGGTCCGTGCCGACGACCGGACGCCCACGACCGACGAGGCCGAGACGGCCATCGAAATCGCCGAATCCTACATCGCCGAACGCGAGGACAAAGGCGACCGAGACGCCTTCATCACGGAGGTCAACCGGACGCCCGACGGTCCGAACATCAAGATATCGACGAACCAGATGGGAAGCGGCGTCGCAAAACAGATTCGCGAGCGGTTCGGCGGCACCATCGAGGAACACCCGACGCTCGTCACGGAAGACGGCGACGGCAACGAGGTCTACCGCGTCACCTTCGTCGCCCGACTCCCCCGCTACACCGCCGGCGACGTTATCGACCCCGAAGACGGCGACGGACCCGTCCTCGTCAGGAGCAACCGCGGGCGACTCAAAGGTGTTCGTCTCACCTCGGGAGACGACTACGAATCCGAGTTCGAAGAGGGCGAACGACCCGATGCCGAACACCTCGGTTCTGTCGACGACGCCGAAGAGACCACCGTCGTCACGGTCGAAGACGAACACGCAGTGCAGGTGCTCGACCCGGTGACGTTCGAGGCCAAGACCATCCCGCGGCCGGACTACTTCGACACTGACGCCGCGATGGTTCCGGTTCTCAAAAACCGGTCGGAGCTCTATATCCTCCCCGACGAGGCCGTCGAGAACGACGAGTAGGGGAAACGAAGCGGGAGCAATTCCCGACGAACGGAAGGACGAATGTGACGGAGAAGACTCGTTTCGAAGTTACGTCGAAACCGGTGACTTCCGAGTAGGTTCGAGAGAGGAATCGAACGAACCGAAATCGAAACCGAAACAGAATCAGTCGGCGCTCGCCGGCCGGTCGGCGGACGTCGAAACGGCGGGAGCGTCGGCTTCTTGGACTGGCACACCATGGCGCTGGAGGGCAACGACGAGTTCGTCCTCGGAGTAGCCGGAGCGAGCGGCCGCCTGCGAGAGCGTGAGTGTCCCACTACGATACAGTGTAATCGCCGTGGCGAGTGCGGTGGTGTGCATGGCCGATACTGCGTTCTTCAGACCCTCCGATGTTAACTATTTCGTGAGAAAGCGTGTCAAAGACACAAACAAGGCACGATTACATTTACAATCAGCCACAATATTCCAATATTCTCTAATTAATCAACCACCCATATTAACAATCATTAATGAATCGTTCCGGTAACGGCGTCTGTCTTGGACACTGTGGCGATTTTTGCCGAAAGTATGCCGAGAAATAGCACGACACTAGTGGAGTGACACTGCGAGGAAACTGTCTCTGTCGAGAACGGGGTAACCAAAGACCAAAGCGGATAGTCCGCGGTTATCACCCGTGCGAACTGGCTCCGAAGTGTTAATTGTCGCCCCGAGAAGCCATGTCCATGGACCGACAGCAGTTCCTCGCACTGACGCTCGTGGCACTCATGATTGGGTCGAGCCTGTTCTCTGCGGCCACGTTCATCCTATAGTCACTCGCCCCAGACATCAGAGAGCGGGTGGTCGCCGCGTCCGCCGTCGTTCGACCCATTGTCCGAAGAGCGATTGCTGCCCCCAGTTTGCCCTCCAGACGACCCGGTTGAACCGGTCGAACGGTTCGCGGTCGTTCCCGAAGTACGAGTCGAGCGACCGCTCGATTGCGATTGTGACCCGGACCGACCAGCGGACCCGCTCCCGAAGGGCGTGTCGCCGCCGCTCGCGTTGCTTCCACGACCGCCAGCGGCCACAGGGTCGAATTCTGGAAGGTCGGGCTTCGACATCCGGTCGACCTGTTCTTCGAACCAGCCGGGCATGTCGGTGCGAGTCTTTTCGAATAGTTGGAGGAGACTGCTGTCTGCGATGTAGGTGTCGCCGTAGTCGTCGGGGGCGCGGACGACCCGCCCGCAGGCCTGAATCACGGTTCTGAGGGCGGCGCGGCGGTACCACGCCCACTGTCCGTCTTCGAGGCGGCGGGCGACCCGCGAGTCGTTCGTGTTGAGATACGGCGCTTTACAGAGGACTTGCCAGCGACAGAGGTCGCCTTTCAGGTCCAGCGCCTCTTCCATCTTGACCGAGAGGAACACCTCGGGGCGGTCGGTGGCCTTCCACGTCTCCAACTCGGCGTTACGGTTGTTTCGGTCGTGTCCGTGGATGCGGTTTCCGAGTCCCATCTCGGCGAGGCGGCGGCGCAGTTCCGCCTGAATCGCATAGGAGTGACAGTGAACGAGACCCTTCTCGTCGGGGTGTTTCGCCATCAGTCGAACGACGAGACGGGCGATGTTGGGAAGCGTCTCGTCGCGGTGCTCGTAGGTCATCTTCCCCTGCGTCACATTGTACAGCGGGCGATTCTCGACAGGGAAGGTGTGTCCCACGTCCACGAGCGCGACTTTCGAGGGGTCGAGACCGACGGACCGACAGAAGGCGGCCTTGTTCAGAATCGTCGCCGAGAGGAGCGCGAACTTGTTTCCGCGGTCCCAGACGGTGTGCTTGAGGTATTTCGCGGGGTCAAGTGGCTTGATGGCGATGGGAGAGCCTTCGCCGTCGTGCTGGTCGACGACCCACGTCGTCGGACTCTGCGGGTCGCGGTAGTCGTCGACGAACCACTTCAGTTCGCCGATGAGTTCCTGTAATCGGTCTCGTTTGGCGGCTTCCTCGGGTAGCAACTCCGATTTCGTCAGTAACTCGTCTTTTGCCCGTTTGCAGACGCCGACAAGGGTGTCGGCGAACCGAACGGCGCGTTCGATGGGGTCGCCCGCGTCCGAAAGGTCGGGGACGCCGATATCGTCCCAAATCGGAACGGTTCGGGGTTTGAGGTCGATGGTCGCGTACATCTCGGCCCACTCGGCGAGTCCGTGTGCCTCGTCGATGACGACCACGTCCCGCTTTCTGAACACGTCCGAACCGGCGGTTTGCATGAAATACGCGAGTGTCATCGCCGCGATTTGTCGATTCGAGGCGATGGCGCGGTCCGAAAAGTACGGGCATCGGTGCCGGACGCTACAGTCGAACCCACGCTTGCGGGTGCAGGGTGCGCGGTCGACCGGCGTGTCTTTTTCGCCGCGGATGATGCAGTTGTAGTTCGACTTCCCGCGGATTATCTTGAGGTCGGAAAGGAGGGCGTCTTCGGCCACGTCGTCGAGTTGCGACACCTGCGGCGTGGTGTAGTAGGCGTCTGTCGCCTCGGCCGGGGACGTTTCCTCGACGGTCGCCGCCGCACCCGCGATGGAACGGGCGAGAAGCGACTTGCCACTCCCGGTCGGGGCGCGAACCAGCACCACGTCGTTGCCGTCGGCGAAGGCGTCGCGAATGTCACGCAGTGCTTGCTCCTGATTGCCGCGAAAACTGGGAGCGGGAAACGAATCGATGATGCGCGACGGGTCCACGATGGTTCCTGTCGGCGGGTGGGCCTAAATCCACCGCTCCCGGGTGCGGTCGCGGTGCGAGAATACGACGAAATCCGAGTTCAGAGCGCCGCCACGTCCTCTGCGGTCGGTTCGCGGTCGCCCGGCAACCGCTCCATACACTCGAAGCAGAGGAAGTGTTCCGAACCGTCGACGAGTTCGAGCGTCATCCCACCGGACGAGGACGTGGGGAAGTTCCAGAGGTCGCCGATGCCGCCGGCGATGCGGACATCCTTCCCGCAGACATCACACGGTTCCGAAGTCATACGAAAATCGAGGCGACGAAGCGGCAAAAGCACCCCGCCTGTCCAGTTGGAGTGCCCTCACTCGACGCGGCATCGACACCCGACGAGTGCACACAGCCGAGAGGTTCATGTCGATTGCAGCACTATTTCTATGGCATGCGTGTCGACTGCGAGGGCTGTGCAGGTTGCTGTATCGACTGGCGACCAGTCTCGTCCGTCCCGCTCGACCACGAGCGTCGCGGGCCGCGTGCGCCGCTGGACGACACGTACAATCTGGTCCCGCTGACCCGCGACGAGATTCGAAACTTCGTCGACGCCGGGTTCGGGGACGTGCTTACGCCCCGATTGTGGGAGGCACCACCCGGCGAAGGTGTCGAAATCGACGGCGTCGAGGTGGCGACGATCGCCGGAAATCCGGCGTTCTTCGTCGGGATGCGAAAGCCACCGAAGCCGGTCGGCCCGTTCGGGTTGGAGCGGACGTGGCTCCGTTCCTGTACCTTTCTCGACCCCGAGACGCTCCAGTGCCGCATCCACGACACCGACCTGTATCCCGACGAGTGCGCAGAGTATCCCGGACATAACCTCGTCCTCGAACAGGAAACCGAGTGCGAGCGCGTGGAGCGACACGGCGGCGGCGAGCGTCTCCTCGACGAGACTCCGCCGGAAGACCAACACGGCCTGCTCCTCGGCCCCCACGCCCTCGGCGCGAAGGTGTTCGTCCATCCGGACCCAGAGCAACTGTCGGGGGTCATCCAACGCCTCCGAGACCGGTCGCTGACACCCGCCGACAGAGCCGAGTTCGTCGGCGTCGCAGTCGGGTCACACCCCGGTTCGACCGAGGTCGACGAAGAGCGCGCCCGTGAGGCCCGAGCACAGGCGCTCGAAAGCGAGTCGTGGGCCGGTGACGTGGTCGATGCATGGAGTGCGATGGCTGGAGCACTCGGTGCTGCGGCCGAAAGCGCACCGGCACCCGACGAGGTCGAAGTCGACCGCGGTGCGCCGGAAACACCCGGCTGGGACACGATTCGGGCCGACGACTGAAGGGCGGGTGGAGTGCTGGCGCGACAACCAGTCGTCTACTCCGACAAAGGTGACGAGAGTTTAACACCTAGTGGGACGTCAGCATACCACATGAGAGTTCTCGTGACCGGTGCGACCGGGTTCGTCGGTCGGCATCTCGTCCCCGCCCTCCTCGATGCTGGACACGATGTCGTCGTCTTCGTTCGCGATGCAGAACGGTACGACGGTCCGGACGAAGTCGAGGTGGTCGAAGGTGACGTCTTCGAACCGGAGACGATTGCACCCGCGATGGAGGGTGTCGACGCGGCGTACTACCTCATCCACTCGATGCAGTCCGGCGGCGACTTCGAGGCGCGGGACCGTCTCGCGGCGCGCAACTTCATCAACGCGGCGTCCGCCGAGGGTGTCGAGCGGGTCGTCTATCTCGGCGGACTCGGCGAAGAGCGCGACCGACTCTCACCGCACCTCCGTTCGCGGCGCGAAGTCGAACACATTCTTGCATCGTCGTCGCCCGAACTCACGACGCTCCGGGCGGCGATTATCGTCGGTGCAGGGAGTGCGAGTTTCGACATGGTTCGCCAACTCGCAAAGCGTCTCCCGGTGATGGTGACGCCGCAGTGGGTCGAAACGCGGTGTCAACCCATCGCCATCAGAGACGTTGTCGCCTATCTCGTCGGCGTACTCGACCATCCCGAGACGGCGGGTGAGACCTACGAAATCGGCGGCCCGGACGTGCTCACCTACCGCGAGATGCTACTGCGGGTCGGTGAACACCTCGGGCAATCACCGAAAATCCTCCCTGTGCCCGTGTTGACCCCCCGACTCTCGTCGTACTGGATTGGACTCGTGACCGACGTGGATACGGGTGTCGCCCGCCCGCTCATCGAGGGCCTGAAGAATCCCGTCGTCGTCACCGACGACCGCATCCGTGACATCGTGGAAGTCGACGAGACGCCCTTCGATGTCGCGGTAGAGCGGGCACTTCTCGAAGAAGAACGGGAATCGACGACGGTTACCGTCGAGACGCCAACGACGGCGTCGTGACCGTGTGTTCGCAGGAAGGGAGGGTAAACGCGTGAACGACACCACCGAGTACGGCGAGACGTGGGTCTACGAGAGTATCGTCGGCGCGCTCCCGGGCGTGAACATCGGAGAGAGGGGAGCGATTGTCCTTCAAATCGCCGTGTTCGAGGTTGGGGTTCTCTTTTTCGCGTGGGTGTACGACCTGTGGACCGCGGCGGTCGCCGGGACGGCGGCAATCGTCGTCGCCGCCGTCGGCAGCGTCGTGATGCTCCGCATGGGCGAACAGACCCGTGCTGCAGCAGTTCCCGTCCCGTACCGTCGCCTTCTCTTCGGGTCGAGCATCGAGGTTGTGCTGGGCGTGCTCGCGTTCGTCGCGCTCGTGACGCATCTGTTCGTGTTCGACCCGCAGCAGACAGAGACACCGCTTTTGACGGTTCTCTTCGGGGCTGAGCCGCCCGTCATCGTCGTCTACCTGACGCTCCTCGTACTGTGGGACCTCTGTTACCGTATCGGCACGTCCTGGTGGGCTGCCGTCGTCAACCTCTGGGGAGCAGTCCGCTACCGGTTCGACGAACCGACCGCCCGGTCGGTCAAACGAGTAAACTATCTCAACGTCGGATTCGGCGTCGCGCAGGTGCTTTTAGTTCCGTTCGTACTGGACCAACCGGTCCTCCTCGTCGCGGTCGGCGGTCACGTCGTGGCAGTGACTGTCGTCTCCGTGGCTGCCGCGTTGCTGACGAGAACGTAGCGACGTGCAGAGGCTTGAGAAGGTGTCGGCTTAGTCGTCTGCCTTCATCTGTTTGAACTGTTCGAGAAGCGCGTCGGTCGAGTCGCCGGAGTCGTACTCGACAGTGCCGCGGTAGGTCTTCCGGTCGTCGTCGGTGCCGGGTTCGACCTGACTCGTCATGCGCTCGCGGCGTTCGTGTTCGGCTTCGTCATAGGCACCCATTGACATGGTTCACTAAGCCATGTGAGAGAATGCCACATATAATTATCGGAGATGTTCAAAACCATGATAGATTCGCCCGGCGGCAGGAAAGGGTAAAAACAATCGCCGAACTACACCGTATGTGGCACGCCCGCTCCGATTTCGTTACGCCCCCGGTCACTGGGACGAAGCACGGATAGCCCGTGATATATTCCAGTCGCTCGACGCCAATCTCGGTGCTGAGATGGGTGCACCGTGGTACACACCCCCCGAAGGGTACGAAGCCCGACGGTTCGACATGGACAACGGTGACACCGCACTTTTCGCGTGGACCGACGACCACGCCTACTGGATTGGCAACACAGAGACACCGAGTGCACTGTGGCGAACCGACAAAGAGGGATTCGACGAGGCACCATTCGAGATTTCCCGGTGGGCACAACGCGAACTCATCTCCGAACTGTTCGACGAGTCGCCGTGGCTGAAGCCCTATCCGCACCTCTCGTGGTTCTTCCTGCCGGTCTTCCTCTCTAAAGACGGACGAGAGACGACGCGCGCGTTCTTCCACGACCACTCGGCGGGTCTCCCGGATACGACCCGCGACGAGGCACTGGCGTTCTACGAGTCGTTCTTCGCGACGGGTGTCCTCGACGAATACCGCGAAGTGATGGCCGGAAAACTCGGTACGTCGGAGTACTTCGACCCGATACGGATGGCCGCCGCGATGGGCGAGTTCGACGTGGCGTACCTTCTCACCGAAGCCGGCTACGACATCACGCCGGAGATCGAGGTGGCGACGGGCCACTCCATCGACTTCCGCGCCGAGAACACGAAAGCGGGCGGCGCGCTCATCGAAGTGACGCGCCCACTCCCGCCGAACCGACGCTCAGTGAGTAATCCGGTGGCTGCAATTCGAGACACGGCTCAGACGAAGACCAACGGTCAAGGACAACTCGCCGAACACGGTGGCGGCGTGACGCTCTTCGTCGATTGCTCGTCGTTCCCCGACGACGACTGGGCCGCGATTATGGGCGAACAACCGGACGTGCGACACCGCCCGGCGGTCGTCTTCCGACTCCGACCATCCGGCCACGTCGAAGGCTACTCGAAAGGTTCGGTCCCCGTGGACCTGCCGTGGCTCTCCTAATTCGGCTGTACCCTCTTCTCGAATGGATTGACGAGCCGCAGGCTTGGCGGTGTAGGTTTCTCGAAGAAGTACCGGAGTGGAGACGACGTGCTCAGCTTAGAAGGAGAGCATCTGCGGCCCGTCCTCGCCGAACGGGGATGGGTCGCGGTCGCTGTAGTACCGGCGACCGATTGCCTCGTGGCCGACGCCGGTAAAGAGGGCATCACGAACATCCTGCGGACAGGTGTACGTCTCTTCCCCGAGGCGGGCCAGAATTTCTGCGACAGTCTCCTGACCGTTCTGTAGCTCGATTACTTCGTCGCCGTAGTGTTGGGCGAAGTCGGTCGAGCTAGTCGGGTATTCGTGGCGTTCGATGGCGTCGCCGAGTCCGTTCAGGCGCATTACACTCATTGCTGTGCGGACCACATCCTTAATGATTTTCCATGTATGTCTTTTAGAGCCATTGCATACCTTAATGAACCTTAATGAAAGATGCGGCGCAACGTTTGTAGCCCCCTCACTCGGAACACGACACATGAACGACGACCCGCCAGTCGCGGACCTGCACCTCCATACGACCGCCTCTGACGGGCTGCTCACCATCAATACGCTCCCAGATGCGGCTCTCGCGGGTGGTGTTGATGTGGTCGCTGTAACAGACCACGACCGCTACCACCCGGAACTCCATGCGCCGGTCATCGAGCGCGGCGGGGTGACAATCATCCACGGCATCGAGCTACGGGTCGACGCGGGCGACCGTCGAGTCGACCTACTCGGCTACGGCGTACAGAAGCGCCCGGCACTCACCGCCGAGGTCGAACGACTCCAAGCGAATCGTATCGAGCGCGCGCGGAAAATCGTCGAATACGTCGAGGAGACGACCGGCGTCGACCTCGATTTGGACCTCCACGAGGGCATCGGTCGACCCCATATCGCCCACGCAATCGAAGCCAGCGACGCACCGTACGACTATCAGGGAGCGTTCGACGAACTCATCGGCGCGGACGGACCGTGTTTCGTCGCGCGCGACCTCCCGTCGTTCGACGAGGGCGTGAAAATTCTCCGCGATGCGTGTTCAGTGGTCGGTCTCGCACACCCGTTCCGCTATCGCGACCCGGCCACCGCGCTCGAACTGTGTGCCGACCTCGACGCTGTCGAGCGATACTATCCGTACGGATACGAAGTCGACACGGGTCTCGTCGACGATGCAATCGAGGAGTACGACCTCCTCGCGACCGGCGGGAGCGACGCCCACGACGAGACGCTCGGTCGTGCCGGACCGCCCGAATCCGAGTTCGCTCGGTTTGCCGCCGCGGTAGACGGACTCTAACCCGAATGTCCACGCTTCTAACCGCTATATTCGCGTCTCTAACCTAGTTATCCGTATTACTAACCGGAGTTGTCCATGCACCTAACTACAGTTGTCAGCGACGCTACCCGTATTAATACGCGAATAACTGCGCCGACTGTCTGGGGCGTAGAGTTAAATCCTATCGGAACCGAAGAGGGCGTATGCAGTGTCACTACTGCGACCGTGAGGCCGCATACGCCGCCGAGAAAGACCACATCAAGGTCGGTCTCTGCGAGCGACACTTCCGCAAGCGGGTCGAGGAACTTGCCGAGTCTGAAGAACTCGCCGCCCTGAAAGAGAAGCTTGACATTAACCGAACGAAGTGACGGACTACTCACGGACGCACCCCGAATAAGGACTCCCTACCACCTCCAACCGCCCACCACGGCCGGGCTACTTTATGCCAGGACTTGCCCGCTGAGAAGATAGAGCGCCGCGAGCGCGCCCTCAAACACGAGCGTTCCCGCCGCCGACAACACGAGAAACCGCCGCGACGACATCTCGGCGAATCCCGCGGGCACCGTGAGCATCCCGCGTGTGAACAACATCGCGTTGCTCGCCGGAACGACGAGTGGTCCCCATCGGTCGAACCAGCCGTCGAACCGGTCGATTTTGGCCTCGTCGATGCGGAACCACGACCGCGAGAGGAGATACTCGCGCCCGCCTCGTTTTGCGAGAAGGAACAGTGCGAACTGCCCGATAGTAGCACCAAGGACGGCGATGCCGAGAATCGGAAGGAGGTACGCCTCGCCGACGAGAATCAACGCCCCGGGAACGAGCAACTCGCTCGGAGCGACGTAGAGAAGCATCGCACCCTCCAATACGAATACGAAAAACAGGACGACAAACGCGAAATCAGAGACGAGGAGTTCGCGGAGGAAATCCGGAAGTTCGGCGACGACGGAACTCATCGATAGCACGTTTTTCGAGCGGCGACAAAGCGGTTGTGATGGTCAGCCACGATGATAGCGACGGCATTTTGCCGCCGCCGACCGAAGCCCGCGTATGGACCTTACCGACCGCCCGCGACGGCTTCGAACGGACGGAATACGGCCTCTCGTCTCGGAGACGACACTCGACGCGACGGACCTCGTCGCACCCGTCTTCGTGGACGCGACGGCCGACGAACGTGTTCCCATCGAGTCCATGCCGGGACACGAGCGCGTGCCGGTCGATGCGGCGGTCGACCGAGTTTCCGAAGTGCTCGAAACGGGCGTCGAGGCCGTCATCGTCTTCGGGATTCCCGAGTCGAAAGACGAGCAGGGTTCTCGCGCGTACGCAAGCGATGGAGTTGTGCAAGAAGCCGTTCGACGTATCACCGCCGAGACGGACGCCTACGTCATCACCGACGTCTGCCTCTGTGAGTACACCGACCACGGACACTGCGGCGTGTTGGAATCACACGCCGAAGACGACCCGACGCTCACCGTCGAGAACGAACCGACGCTGGACCTCCTGGCGAAGACCGCCGTCTCGCACGCCGAAGCCGGTGCCGACATGGTCGCCCCCTCCGCCGCGATGGACGGGATGGTCGGTGCCATCCGCGAGGGATTGGATACATCCGGCTACTCGGACATTCCAATCATGTCCTACGCCGCGAAGTACGAGAGCGCTTTCTACGGTCCCTTCCGCGATGCGGCCGACGGCGCGCCCGCCTTCGGCGACCGCAGACACTACCAGATGAACCCCGCCAACGCCCGCGAAGCCATGCGCGAGGTCACCCTCGACGTGGAGCAGGGCGCGGACGTGCTGATGGTCAAGCCCGGACTGCCGTACCTCGACATCATTCGGGACATCCGCGAAGCATACGACCATCCGGTCGCCGCCTACAACGTCTCCGGCGAGTACGCGATGCTCCACGCCGCCGCCGAGAAGGGCTGGCTCGACCTCGACGGTGTCGCCCACGAGTCGTTACTCTCGCTGAAACGCGCTGGTGCGGACCTCATTATTACGTACTTCGCCGAAAGCGTGGCGAAGCAGCTTTCGGCGGGCCGCTGACCACACCCGAAACGGCCGAATTTCGAGACGAGAAACGACCGCGCCACGAAAACAGAGACGACCGGAGCGAAAGAGTCGATAGCACGACGCGCACATCGAAACAGCCCAGTTTTGGCAATATTTACGTGGACGTTCGTCCACAGACAAGCAGACAATCGTCTATTCGATGGACGAATTACAACCTTATATGCGTAATATTGTTATCTATTTTGTCCAAGCTTCGTATTACAACCCTTAGAAATTGACAAACTCAACCCTTCACTTTATGTATTACCTTATCATGAAGTCGAAGCGTGCTAAACAACCACAATCAATACGAATTCGGTAGGAAAGTACCAAACTGTCCACCGTCTGCGTACGGAGGTGAACACGCGTGATTCCATTGCAGGTCGACCCCAACGTCGTCGCACAGGGGGTCAACTACGTGTGGATACTCGTCGTCTCGTTCCTCATCTTCTTCATGCAGCCGGGGTTCGCGCTCTTAGAGGCAGGGCAGGTACGCGCGAAAAACGTGGGGAACGTGCTGATGAAGAACATGACCGACTGGGCGCTCGGCGTCCTCGTGTACTTCGTCGTCGGTGCGGGCGTGGCGACAATCGTCGGCGGCCTCACCTCGCCGGGCGGCTTCGACGTTGCCGCCGCGTTCTCGTACATCGGCGACTCCGGCGCGTGGATTGACTGGCTCTTCGGTGCCGTCTTCGCCATGACCGCCGCCACCATCGTCTCCGGTGCCGTCGCAGAGCGCATGGATTTCCGTGCGTACGTCGTCTTCGCGGCGACCATCACGGGATTCATCTACCCCGTCGTACAGGGCCTGACGTGGTCCGGCGGCCTGCTCTCCGGAAGCGGCTATCTCGGTGCCGCGCTCGGCGTCGGCTACCTCGACTTCGCCGGTGCGACCGTCGTCCATATGTGCGGTGGCGTCGCCGGTCTCGTCGGCGCGAAGATGGTTGGCCCGCGCAAGGGTCGCTTCGGCGCGAGCGGTGAGAGCCAGCCCATTCCGGGCCACTCGATGCTGCTCGCGGTCCTCGGGACGCTCATCCTCGCGTTCGGCTGGTACGGCTTCAACGTCGGCACGCAGGCGACCGTCCTCGCAACCACCGAAAGCGGCGGTCTGGAGTTCATGGGTGCCGCACTCGGCCGCGTCGCGCTCGTGACGACCCTCGGCATGGGTGCCGGTGCGGTGGCCGCGATGGTCGTCTCCACGAACTACCAGGGTAAGCCCGACCCGCTCTGGATGGCGAACGGTCTGCTCGCCGGACTTGTGGCCGTCACGGGCGCTGTCCCGCACGTCACGTGG
Source organism: Haloferax mediterranei ATCC 33500 (assembly GCF_000306765.2). Classification (NCBI taxonomy): domain Archaea; kingdom Methanobacteriati; phylum Methanobacteriota; class Halobacteria; order Halobacteriales; family Haloferacaceae; genus Haloferax; species Haloferax mediterranei. Next base: position 100,411 of record NC_017941.2, on the reverse strand, counting down.
TGGGGTGGCCTCGTCCTCGGCGCACTCGGCGGCGCAATCGTCCTGCCCGCGTACCGCTGGACCGTCGACTCGCTGAAAATTGATGACGTGTGCGGCGTCTTCGCCGTCCACGGCGTCGCCGGCGCGGTCGGCACGGCCCTCATTCCGGTGTTCGCCGTCGGCGGCTTTTCGGCCACGCAACTGGTCATGCAGGTCGCCGGTGTCGGCATCATCGCCCTGTGGACCATCGTCGCCTCGGCGGTCGTCTTCGCGGCCGCTGGCACCGTCTTCGGCCTCCGCGTCTCGGAGGAAGAAGAACTCGAAGGCCTCGATATCGGCGAACACGGCGTCTCGGTCTACCCAGAGTTCATCGGCGAATCGGGTCCCGACCGTGGCGTTGGAACGCGCGCCGCAACTGACGGTGGGAACGATGTCCGGACTGACGGTGGGAACGATGTCCGGACTGACGGTGGGAACGATGTCCGGACTGACGGTGGGAACGATGTCCGGACTGACGGTGGGAACGATGTCCGGACTGACGGTGGGAACGATGTCCGGACTGACGGCGACGTCGTTGGCGACAACGGCGTGGCCGTGACTGAAGGCAACGATTCGGCCGCAGTCGACGGAGGTGAAAACCAATGAGCGAGACTGAGACCGGAAACGACGGTATCAAGCTCGTCATGGCCATCATCCGTCCCGACAAGCTCGCCGACGTGAAGACCGCACTCGCCGAAGTCGGCGCGCCCTCGCTCACAGTGACGAACGTCTCCGGGCGCGGCTCACAGCCCGCGAAGAAAGGCCAATGGCGCGGCGAAGAGTACACCGTCGACCTTCACCAGAAGGTCAAAATCGAGTGCGTCGTCGCCGACATCCCGGCTGGCGACGTGGTCGACGCTATCGCGGAGGCCGCCCACACGGGCGAGAAAGGAGACGGGAAGATATTCATCCTGCCCGTCGAGGGAGCCGTCCAAGTTCGAACCGGCAAGGAGGGGAGTCCAGCAGTCTGAGCACAACAACGAATGGTACTCCTGAGTCCCTAACCGGACGGTAGTCTCCCCTTTTTTTTCGACTCGCGCGAGCGCACACCCGTCGAGGGTGTCAGTTTGCCCGAGCCATTCGTATTAGTAAACTGACACTACATACGTAGGATAGTCTGGCAACATTTGTCCAGTTAGTCCGCGACTTACGCCCTTATATATCTCATATCCCATTGTAAAGCGAACATACGACCTCAGTTTTAGAAATAAATGGACAATTGTCAACGCAAACTATTATGTACTCACATGTGGATACAATCTTCCATGATTCGCGAGACATTCGGTCGCGAATCGAGCACCAACATGAACGACTGTCCACTTGAACTCCCGTTCGAATCGCATATCGGAGGAATCGTATGCTGACCGCACTTCAGGCAGACCTCGCCTCGGTCGTCGAGGGCGTGAATCTCGTGTGGGTCCTCACCGTCACGTTCCTCATCTTCTTCATGCACGCCGGCTTCGCCATGCTCGAAGCCGGGCAGGTGCGTGCGAAGAACGTCGCAAATCAGCTCACGAAGAACCTCCTGACGTGGAGTATCGGCGTCATCGTGTTCTTCCTCCTCGGTGCGGCCGTCTCGGCAATCGTCGCCGGACTTACCGGCGGCCCGGCAACGACCGTCGCAGACGCCTTCATGGGTCTCTACGCACCCGACGCCTCGGCGACGACCGCGTGGGTCGATTGGCTCTTCGGTGCCGTCTTCGCCATGACCGCCGCCACCATCGTCTCCGGTGCAGTGGCGGGCCGCGCGAGGCTTCGTGCGTACCTGACCTACACCATCCTCATCGCGGGCGTCATCTACCCCGTCGTCGTCGGCGTCACCTGGGCCGGTGGCTTCCTCAACGGTCTCGGCTTCCACGACTTTGCCGGCGGCATGATTGTCCACGGAATGGGCGGCATCGCTGGTCTCACCGCCGCGTGGATTATCGGCCCGCGCATGAACCGCTTCAACGCCGACGGCAGCGCGAACGTCATCCCCGGCCACTCCATCACGTTCGCCGTCCTCGGGACGCTCATCCTCGCGTTCGGCTGGTACGGCTTCAACGTCGGTACCGCCGCTGCACCACTCGCGTACAGTGACGGCGGCGTGACCCTCGGCTCGTTCGCCTACGTCGGACGGGTCGCGCTCGTGACCACCCTCGGCATGGCCGCGGGCGCACTCGGCGCGGGCGGCGTCGCGTTCTACAAGACCGGCAAGGTCGACACGCTCTACGTCGCAAACGGCGTTCTCGCCGGACTCGTCGGCATCACCGCCATCGCCGACGACATCGTCTGGCCCGGCGCTCTCGTCGTCGGGCTTCTCGCCGGCGCACAACTTCCAATCGTCTTCGAGTTCGTCGAAAAGCGCCTCCGCATCGACGACGTGTGTGCGGTCTTCCCCGTTCACGGCTCCGCGGGCGTTCTCGGGACGCTCCTGTACCCGGTGTTCGCCGTCCCCGTTTGGCACGAAGGCGCGTCCATCGTCTCGCTCGCCGTTCCGCAGGTGGTCGGCGTCGGCGTCATCGCCGTCTGGACCTTCGTCGCCACCACGGCAATCTTCGGCGGCTTCCGCGCCATTGGACAGGTCCGTGTCTCCGCCGACCACGAGCGTCAGGGACTCGACACGGCCGAACACGGCGTCGACACCTACCCCGAATTCGGCTCGCCCGACGCCGACACCGGTATCCGCGCCGACGGCTCCGGGATTCCCTACGGGCATGGATTCATGACGACACAGGAGGACGAATAAGCCATGAGTGACGCTGACCTGCCGAACGACGGCGGTATCAAACTCGTCATGGCCATCATCCGCCCCGACAAACTCGCCGACGTGAAGACGGCGCTCGCCGAGGTTGGCGCGCCCTCGCTCACGGTGACGAACGTCTCCGGGCGCGGGTCGCAACCGGCCAAAAAGAGCCAGTGGCGCGGCGAAGAGTACACCGTCGACCTCCACCAGAAAGTGAAAGTCGAGTGCGTCGTCGCCGACACACCCGCCGAGGACGTTGCCGATGCCATCGCAGACGCCGCCCACACGGGTGAGAAGGGCGACGGGAAGATATTCATCCTGCCCGTCGAGAACGCGATTCAGGTTCGGACCGGCAAGACCGGACGCGACGCGGTCTGATAAGGACTGTTGTAGTCTCTTACCGGTGTCGACGGCACCGGGACGGCGCTCACCGGTAAATATGGTGAGCACCGAAGCCACGCGAAACCATTTTTCCGTTCCGCACCAAGCGACGTGACGATGAGCGGTGCCCTCCCGTGGTGAATGTCGAAATCCTCGGCGGCCTCGTCGTCGCCCTTGGTGGAATGTCCATCGTCGGCCTGGTCACTGACCGATACCTCTCCGAACCCGACAACCTCCGGACGGACCTCCTCGTGAGCGACGCGAACAAGTGGGTGGTGTTCGCGCTCCTGTGTAGTTACGTCATCCTCGTCGAAGGTCGACAGCTGTCGTCGATGACCGGACGTGCTCTCGACCCGCTCTCGTTCGTCGCGGTCGTCGGCGGCGGCGTCTTCGCCCTTTTCGCGGCGAATGCGCTGACCGCGCCGCTCTTCGACCGCTTCGAGGTGGGCGGTCTCGGAAACGACATGTCGGAGTTCACGTCGCTGTCGATTCGACACCGACTGTTCGTCGCCGCAACGGCCGGAATCACCGAAGAAGTGCTATTTCACGGCTACGCCATCGAGCGATTGCTCGACGTGACCGGGAGTCCGCTTATCGCCGGGGGCGTCTCCTTCGTCGCCTTCACGGCGAGCCACGCGGTCGGGTGGGACCGCGGCGCAGTCGCCAGAATCGCGGTTCCCGCGCTGTTGACAACCGTGATGTACCTGCTCGTGCGCGACGTGGTCGTTCTCGTGGCTATCCACGCCCTGAACGACGCGGTCGGATTGTTGCTTGTCGGGTCGGTTCGGGATATCGACGGCACCGCCGAGCGGGCGACCCAGTAAGCTCTTTGGCACGACGGTTCGAACCGGCGCGCATGAGACACGACGAGTCCCGAGCGTTGTACGACCGGGCGTTATCGGTGCTTGCCGGCGGCGTGAACTCCTCAGTCCGGGCGACACAGCCCTACCCGTTCTTCGTCGAGCGCGGTGACGGCGCGCACGTCATCGACCCCGACGGGAACCGCTACATCGACTACGTGCTGGGCTACGGGCCGCTCCTCTACGGCCACGACATCCCCGAACCCATCCAAGCGGCGGTCCAGAAACACGCCGCGGCCGGGCCGATGTACGGCGCGCCGACCGAAATCGAGGTCGAGCACGCCGAATTCGTCGCGCGACACGTCCCCTCGGTCGAGATGATTCGATTCGTCAACTCCGGCACGGAAGCGACCGTCTCGGCGGTCCGACTCGCCCGCGCAACCACCGGCCGCGACAAAATCGTCATCATGCAGGGCGGCTACCACGGCGCACAGGAATCTACGCTCGTCGAGGGCGAACCCGGCAACGTACAACCCAGTACCCGCGGCGTCCCATCCTCGTTCGCCGAACACACCCTTCCCGTCCCGTTCAACGACGAGGAAGCGATTCGCGAGGTGTTCGAGGAACACGGCGAGGACATCGCGGCTGTCATGACCGAGCCGATTCTCGCGAACACGGCCATCATCCACCCGGTCGACGGCTACCTCCAGACCCTCCGCGACATCACCGAGGAACACGACTCGCTTCTCATCTTCGACGAGGTCATCACCGGCTTCCGCGTCGGCGGCCTCCAGTGCGCCCAAGGGAAGTTCGGCGTCACGCCGGACATCACGACCTTCGGGAAGATTATTGGCGGCGGATTCCCCGTCGGCGCAATCGGCGGCAAAGCCGAACTCATAGAGCAGTTCACCCCCGGCGGCGACGTGTTCCAGTCTGGTACCTTCTCGGGCCACCCGGTCACGGTCGCTGCGGGCCACGAGTACCTGAAATACGCCGCCGAAAACGACGTGTACGACCACGTCAACCGTCTCGGCGAGAAACTGCGGCGCGGCATCACCGACATCCTCGAAGACCAGGCACCCGAGTACACCGTCGTCGGCACGGACTCGATGTTCAAGACCGTCTTCACCCGCCACGGCTCGGCCGACCGCGCCGACGAGTGCGCAGACGGCTGCACGCAGCACGAAGCGTGCCCGAACTACGACTACTGCCCGAAGAACGGCGCGGACGTGGCGAAGGCCGAAACCGACCGCTGGGAGCGCGTCTTCTGGCAGGAAATGAAAGACCAAGGCGTCTTCCTCACCGCGAACCAGTTCGAATCGCAGTTCGTCTCCTACGCCCACACCGACGAGGACATCGAAGAGACGCTGGAAGCGTACAAGACGGCGCTATAGCAGTTCGAGTCGCATTCCAGCGAAGACCAACAAACTCACCACGCCGGTCAAGACGATGCCGGCAACAATCGGAAGCGTTCCCGTCGGGTCTGGGGCGAGTACGAACGCCGCTGGAAACGAGACGACAGCGGCGGCCACGATGGTGAAGGCACCGCGGATGATGGAGTTCACGTTCTCAGCTGCGCCGTCGCTCGATATAATAGTTCGTTAATTCGACACGATTTGGGTAGTCGGATACTAATCGACTCGTAACCGCGACTCCGCTCGCCTCCACAGCGGCGGGTAGGCCGCCACGGTCCCAAGTCCGACACCGACGACCCACGCGATGACGATACCGAGCGCATTCACCCGCAGTTCGAGGAAGGCGAAGAGCGTGACGTAGGTGAGCGTCGTTACGAGTCCGACCAGCCACACCCGGACGACGAGACGGAGTCGAAGCGGGCGGAGCCAAAGCAGGACGAAACCCACCGCGCCCGCGAGTACGAACCCGAGCCACGACGGCGCGTCGAAGCCGAAAAGCGGTAAGAGGTTATCAAGCGGACCGAAAATCGGAAGCAGGCCGAAGAAGAGGAACGCCACGACGACGAAATCTCCGACCTGCCTGACAACCGAATCGAGAGAGGGCATTGGGGACGTTGTTGGAGGCGCGTTGTATCCGTCTTTCTCTCGTGAGGTCGGCAGGGAACAGCACGCTACTCCCGTGTTGGAAACCACACCTCCACCGTGTTGGAAACCCCGCCATTCGCGTGTGGAAAATCATCACGATTTCCCGCGTTCGACGCGTCACGACCCGATTCGGGAGGAACGAACTGGAGGGCTTTTCAACGCGGGGGCCGGACAACAGCATATGACTACACGGACACTTCGCTTGGCGACGCGAGGGTCGGCGCTCGCTCGCGCACAGGCCACGAGTGTACAGGAGGCGCTCGCAGGTCGCAAACTCGACGTCGAACTCGTCGAAGTCGAGACCACAGGCGACCTCATTCAGGACGAACTCATCCACCGACTCGGCAAGACGGGTGCGTTCGTCCACGCGCTCGACGAGCGCGTCCTCGACGGCGAGGTCGATATCGCGGTCCACTCGATGAAGGACATGCCGACCGAGAAGCCCCACGACCTCGTGGTCGCGGGCGTCCCCGAGCGCGCTCCCGCCGGCGACGTGCTCATCACGGCCGAGGGTCACGACATCGACGAACTTCCCGAAGGAGCCGTCGTCGGCACCTCGTCGCTCCGCCGGCAGGCCCAACTGCTCAACTACCGCGACGACATCGAAGTCGAACCGCTCCGCGGTAACATCGACACCCGCATCGAGAAACTGCTCGCCACGCACCTCCAGCGCGAGCACGAAGCTCGCGTCGAAAACGACAAGGAACGACAGGGCAAGCGCGGCAAGACCGACCACGAAGCGGAGTTCGACGAGAGCGCAGACGAGTGGTTCGACGGACTCACCGAACTCGAACGACAGGCGATGGAACGCAAGGTCGAAACCGAATACGACGCCATCGTCCTCGCCGAGGCCGGACTGAAACGCAGTGGTCTCGACAAGAAAATCAACTACGAGCGGCTTCCCCGGACGGATTTCGTCCCCGCACCCGGTCAGGGTGCGATTGCGGTGACCGCATCCGACTCCGAAGTCATCGACCTCGTCAAGGACAAACTCGACCACCCTCGGAGCCGCGTCGAGACCACCGTCGAGCGAACCATCCTCGCCGAACTCGGCGGCGGCTGTATCGCACCGGTCGGCGTCCACGCGCTCCTGCAGGGCGAACACGTCCACGTCGATGTACACGTGCTCGCAACCGACGGCTCGGAGTCCATCAAGACGTCCCGCGACCTGCCGGTTGGGAACCACGCAAACGCCGCCCGCGACTTCGCGGCCGCCCTCCGCGACCGCGGTGCAGGACAGTTAGTCGAAGCCGCCCGGGAAGAGGCCGAGGAGGAGTAAGATGACAGTGGAGGACGAGCAGACGGCAGTAGATGAATCGACAGATGACGCGACCGTCGGAACGGTCCACCTCGTCGGCAGCGGACCGGGTGACCCGGAACTGCTGACGATGAAGGCTGCCCGCCTCATCGACGAGGCGGACGTAGTCCTCCACGACAAGCTTCCCGGCCCGGAGATTCTGCAGATGATTCCGGCCGAAAAGCGCGAAGACGTGGGCAAGCGGGCCGGCGGCGAGTGGACGCCGCAGGAGTACACGAACAACCGGATGGTCGAACTCGCCCGCGAAGGCAAGGAAATCGTCCGCCTGAAGGGCGGCGACCCGTTCGTCTTCGGCCGCGGCGGCGAGGAGATGGAACATCTCGCCGAAAACGGAATCCCGTTCGACATCGTGCCGGGAATCACCTCGGCCGTCGCCGGTCCCGGGTCGGCGGGCATCCCCGTCACCCACCGCGACCACGTCTCGTCGGTCTCGTTCGTCACAGGCCACGAGGACCCGACAAAGGACGAGTCTGCAGTGGACTGGGAAGCACTCGCCGCGACCGGGGGGACGCTCGTCGTCCTCATGGGTGTCGGGAAACTTCCCCTCTACACCGCCGAACTTCGCGATGCGGGAATGGATGGCGACATGCCAGTCGCACTCATCGAACGGGCGACGTGGCCCGATATGCGAGTCGCAACCGGCACGCTCGACACTATCGTCGACGTGCGCGACGAGGGCGAGATTGAGCCACCCGCAATCACCGTCATCGGCGAGGTGGCTGCGACCCGCGACCGCGTGAAGGAGTTCCTCCTCGGTGGCGGCGCTGACGCCATCACCGAACGGATTACAACCGGCGGCGACGTGGAGGAGACCGAATGAGCCAACAAGTCCGCGCGGCCGTCTTCCGACCGGCCGACGACCGAATCGACCGCGCCGTCGAACTCCTCGAATCGCTCGGCGCGACGCCGGTTCCGGACCCGATGCTCGCGGTCGAGCCGACGGATGCGATGCCCGAAGATGGCGACTACGTCATCCTCACGAGCAAGACGGGCGTCGAACTCCTCGACGAGGCTGGCTGGGAACCCGGCGGCTCGGTCCTCTGCTGTATCGGACCTGCGACTGCTGATGCGGCCCGCGGCGCAGGCTGGATAGTCGACCGCGTCCCGGAAGAGTACACCTCGCTCGGACTGGTCGAACACCTCGCTCCCGACGTTGACGGCGCGACAGTCGAAGTCGCTCGGAGCGACCACGGCAGTCAGGAACTCATCGACGGTCTGCGCGAAGCGGGTGCGGAGGTCCACGAGACGGTCCTCTATCGACTCACCCGCCCCAACGGGTCTGGGAAAGCCGCCGAGATGGCTGCCACGGGCAACCTCGAAGCCGCACTCTTCACCTCGTCGCTCACGGTCGAACACCTGCTCGACGCCGCCGAAGAACGGGGTATCCGCGAGAAGGTTATCGCCGGTCTGAACGACGCCATCGTCGGTGCAATCGGTCCGCCGACCCGCGAAACGGCGGAATCACACGGTATCGACGTGACCGTCGTCCCCGACGAAGCGACGTTCGAAGCGCTCGCCTGCGACGTGGTCGAGACGGCCGCGCCGACGTACCACGAGTGACGGGAGACGGCGGAAGCGGGACGGTTTCAGGCACGACCGACGCGAGCTCGACCGATGCGGGTTCGATAGACAGGTCGTGGCAGGCCGTGGGCGCGGTTGCCGGATGGCAGACCGCAGCGAGTCTCTGTTACTACACGATTTTCGCCGCGACCGGGTTGATTCGAACGGAGTTCGGACTCTCCGAGTCGCTGGTCGGCGTTTTCGTGACCGCCGGGTTACTCGGCTACACGCTCGTCTTGTTCCCGAGCGGCGCGGCTGTCGATGGCTACGGCGAAAAACCGGTGATGGTCGTCGGCCTCCTCGCGCTGGCCGTCGCCCTCGTCAGTGTCACGCTTTCCACACCGTCGTACGCGCTGTTGTTGGTGACGGCGGCGCTCCTCGGTGGAGCCTACTCGACCGCGATGCCCGCCTCGAATCGTGGCATCGTCGCGGCCGCGCCCGCCGGGAGCAAGAATCTCGCAATGGGCCTGAAACAGGTCGGCGTCACCGTCGGCAGCGGAGCCTCGTCGCTCATCATCACTGGTATCGCCGTCGTCGCCGCGTGGCAGGTCGGCTTCTGGCTCATCGCCGCCGTCGCGCTCGGCTACGCGCTCGTCTTCGCTGCTCGCTACGACGGAAACCCCGGAACCGGCCGCCTCGAACGCCCGAGACTCGATGGACTGCGCGACAACCGGGCCTACGTCGCGCTCGTCGCCGCCGCTCTCTTCATCGGCGCGTCCATCTTCTCGATGCTCGGCTACACCGTTCTCTACGTGCAGGACGTGGTCAAGCAGGGTCCCGCTATCGCCGGCGGCGTCCTCGCGGCGACGCAGGTGACCGGCAGTATCGGCCGCATCGGTGCCGGAAGCCTCGCCGACCGACTCGGCGGGGCGCGCGGGGCGGCGACAGTCGCGCTCGTCCAACTCGCCGGTTCCGTCGGTCTGTTCGCCCTCCTCGCGGTGACGGGCGGGTCGCTCGCGCTCTCAGTCGCCGTGTTCGTCGCGCTCGGCCTCACCATCCACGGTTCGACCGGTGTCTTCTACTCGTGTCTGAGCGCCGTCGTCGACGACGGCGACATTGGAGCAGCGACTGCCGGCGGACAAACCGCGCTCAACATCGGCGGCCTGCTCGCACCGCCACTTTTCGGAACCGTAGTCCAGTTCGTCGGCTACGGGGCCGGATGGGCGCTCGTCGCAGCCTCGACGGTCCTTGCGACCGCGCTCCTGTTCGTGGTGAGACGGCGACTCTGAAAAGCACCCCCGTGTCCATTGCTGGCGGACATTTTTGTACTGAAACGGCGCAATCCCGGCCCATGTACGACGACGTCCGACCGTGGAGTATCACCACCGAACTACCAGCGTTTATGCCGGTGACGACGTGAGTATCGAACTGATGGACGGACCCGTCCCCGAACTCACCGAGCACGCAGCGGCGTGTGCGGACCGACTCCGCGACGCCGACCGGGTGCTTCTCGCCTCGCACATCGACGCCGACGGGTTGACGAGCGCTGGCATCGCCTCGGCGGCACTCGAACGCGCCGGAATCCCGTTCGAGACGGTGTTTTGTCGCCAACTCGACGAGGCGGCCGTCGCCGATATCGCCGCCACTGACTACGACACCGTTCTCTTCACCGACTTCGGCAGTGGCCAACTCGATATCATCGTCGAGTACGAGGACGCGGGCGACTTCCACCCGGTCATCGCCGACCACCACCAACCCGCCGACGGCGTCGAGACCGAACACCACCTGAACCCGCTTCGGTTCGGACTCGACGGCGCGACCGAACTCTCCGGAGCAGGCGCGAGTTACGTCCTCGCTCGCGCGCTCGAACCGGCGGGCGGAGACAATCGAGACCTCGCGGCTCTCGCGGTCGTCGGGGCGGTGGGCGACATGCAGGACTCGAACGGCGAACTCCACGGAGCCAACACGGGCATCGTCGACGAGGGCGTCGAAGCCGGCGTCGTCGAGGAAGGGACCGACCTCCGCATTTACGGTCGCCAGACCCGTGCCCTCCCAAAGCTGCTCCAGTACGCGACCGACGTTCGCATCCCCGGCATCTCGAACAACGAAGCCGGCGCTATCGAGTTCCTGACCGAACTCGACGTTCCGTGCCGTGACGACGACGGCGAGTGGAAACGGTGGGTCGACCTCACCGGCGACGAGCGACAGACGCTCGCCAGCGCACTGATGCGCCGCGCCATCGCCAGCGGCGTTCCCGCCTCGCGCATCGACGACCTCGTAGGGACGACCTACGTACTCTCCCGCGAGAAAGAAGGAACCGAACTTCGCGACGTGAGCGAGTTTTCGACGCTCCTGAACGCGACGGCGCGCTACGACCGGGCGGACGTGGGTCTCGCAGTCTGTCTCGGCGAGCGCGACCGCGCACTCGATAGGGCGCGCAGGCTCCTTCGAAATCACCGCAAAAACCTCTCGAACGGGCTTCAATGGGTGAAAGAACAGGGCGTGAGTGTGGAAGAGAACCTCCAGTGGTTCGACGCGGGCGACGAGATACGCGAGACCATCGTCGGCATCGTCGCGGGGATGGCCGTTGGTACCAACGCGACGCGAAACGGAATTCCGGTGTTGGCCTTCGCCGAGAACGAAGACGGCGACGTGAAGGTCTCCTCGCGCGGGTCGTACGTGATGGTCAGAAACGGTCTCGACCTCTCTGCTGTCATGCGCGAGGCATCCCGTGCAGTCGGCGGCGACGGTGGCGGTCACGACGTTGCCGCGGGCGCGACGATTCCGAAGGGTGAAGTGGCGGCGTTTATCGCCGAAGCCGACCGCATCGTCGGCGAGCAGTTAGGGTAAGAGCCACAAACAACTATTCTACGGCCACGAGAGTGTCGGCAATGGCACACGGCGTCTACGGATTCGACCACGTCGCCCTTCCCGTCTCGAACCTCGAAAGAGCGGTCTCGTTCTACACCGAGGTACTCGGTCTGCCGTCGGTGGACAAACGAAACCCAGCAGACGGAACGTACCACTGGGTTCGCGTCGGACAAGGGCAATCACTCAATCTTGCCGAGACAGCCGAGGGCGACGACGTGCGGCCGGGCCACGTTTCGTTCGCCGCACCGGAGTCGTTTCTGGACTCGCTCCGCGAACGACTCAGCGATGAGAGTATCAACTTCCGCGACACCGATACGAGTCTCTATTTCACAGACCCCGACGGAAACGAACTCGAAGTAACGTGCTGGCGGGAGTCGCGACTTCGCGAGAGCGGCGCGAGTCACTGGTAAGTGTAGTTCTGCTGTTTCTGAAGCTAGATACTAACGCCATCGTCCGATTGTGAGTGAGCGATCCGTTTTCTATATCGCATTATAGAGTTTATTCCCTAAGAGCCAACGGACCTCATCGAAGCCACAACACCCCAGTCTCACCCGTTGAAATGCGCGAAATCCTCATATTGGATGCTTGTGTATGACATGATACCGGTCCGCATGGCCGGTTCGGGGTAAGACGATGGCGTCCGCGAGAACAAACAGATTCGAATACGACTACCCGGTTGGCTACGAACCGGAGGTACAAACAGAGACGGTCGAACTGGACCGTCGAACCGTCGAGCGACTCGATGCGCTGTGCGAGGACGAGGAGTCGTACGACGAACTAATCAACGAACTGGTTTCCACCTTTACGGCGAGCGAGCTTCTCGCCGCCCGCGTGGACAGTCCACTCATCGAGTGACGTGCTGCGTCACTCAATTTTCGGCATCTGAGACGTACTGCGAGTGGAATCACCGGGTTTCGACCGTTAGCCGTCAGTAAAATCACCGTTCGTCCGTTAGCCCCTGATAAATCAATACGCGCTATACAGAATCCGGTAAACACAGACAGTTCGGGGGGACAGCCGATGCTCACCGGAGTCGTTAAGGTTTCCAAAATATCTACACAGGAAGACTGACTGACGCTGGTCAGTCCGCCCGCATCGACCGCCCAGTACCAGATGTGAGTACTTCTTCGTCGAAGAGAGCGCGCTCGAGTGAGAGCGCTCCCGGTCCGCTCAACACGACTGCGAGCGCGAGCAGGACCAGCGTGAGCGTGTATTCGATGCCGCCGCTAGAGGAGGGATATCCGTTCGGGAGATGGACTGCCACCATCGCAACGAACATGATGATGGCAATCAACGAACCCGTGATACGAACGAACAACCCAACCAACAACAGGAATCCACCGACGAGTTCGACGAGACCGACACCCCACGCCGCAACGGCGGGGAGTGGAACACCGAGGCTCGCCAAGAACCCCGCGAAACTCGAGATTCCCATTGATTTTGGCCCGACTGCGAGGACTTTGCCAGCGCCAGAGACAATCATGGGTATAGCCAATGCGAGCCGAAGGAGTACAGGACCCCACTGCGCGGCCGTCTCAGTTGGAGACTGACGAGACACGGCGAATCACCTCACCTCACACATTGGACGGGTTTGCGTTTTGTAACCTAGTTTGTATTTTATTTTGTACTTTCTTTTGGATTTTAATTCCATTGCATTACCACATTCAGTTAACAAACCATATAATATGTGGGAACGAGAGTATAAGTATCGGCTCGGGCGAGAGAAGACGCAATCAGACGCGGTCTCCGAGAGCGGAGGGCTCGCCGGCCAATCGTCCGATTTTTTGCTGGCAACGGGAAATCACCGAGTATGGCCGATTTCGACCCGGAGAAGTTCGAGGACAAGTACGCCAACTACTTCCCCGAACTCCAGCGCGCGTACAAGAACGCCTTCGAGACGATGAACGACGAGTTCGACTCGACGCTCATCCACGGTATCGACCAGCAGATTCTGAACGAGTCCGAGCCGTTCTACGAAGACGGCGACTTCACCGTCGAACTCCCCGAGAATCCGTCGGAACGACTTACGGCCGTCGAAATCGACGACGACGAGCTCGAATCCGTTCTCGAACGGTATCTCGACGAGATAGAGGGCGAACTGCATCGGGTCTTCGGCGTCGAATCGTAACCCCGAACCAAAGGCCTAAGCACGTTCACCCCGAAGCCGCGTCCATGAGCACGGAGACGCAGGACGGCGAGGACGACCTCAAAGAGCGTGTTGTGAACTTCCTCCGTCGGAACTTCCCGCAGATCCAGATGCACGGTGGCAGCGCGGCCATCCGCGACCTGGACCGCGAGACCGGCGAAGTGACGGTTCTCCTCGGTGGCGCTTGCTCCGGGTGCGGTATCTCGCCGATGACGATTCAGGCTATCAAGACCCGCATGGTCAAGGAAATCCCCGAAATCAACGAAGTCCACGCCGACACCGGCATGGACGGAGACATGGGCGGCGAGAGTCGTGGCGGCACCAGTCCGTCGTTCCCCGGCGACACCAGCGACGACACGACCGACATCGAAGACGACCAAGGTCCGCAGGCCCCGTTCTAGGGCGTCTTTTCGGGATTTTTCTCTCGGCACGCATCCGAGAACAGGACTTTTATCGGCGACTACTGCACACCCACGGGTATGACCGAGTCGCCCGAGAACGTCCTCTTCGTCGTCATGGACACGGTCCGAAAGGACCATCTCACCCCGTACGGCTACGACCGCCCGACGACGCCGGGCCTCGAACGGTTCGCCGAAGAGGCGACCGTGTTCGAACAGGCCGTTGCACCCGCACCGTGGACCCTCCCGGTTCACGCCTCGCTTTTTACTGGGATGTACCCGAGTCAGCACGGTGCTGACCAAGAAAACCCCTACCTCGAAGGCGTCACCACGCTCGCCGAGACGCTCTCGGCGGCCGGCTACGACACAGCGTGTTACTCCTCGAACGCGTGGATTACGCCCTATACGCACCTGACTGACGGATTCGAGCAACAGGATAACTTCTTCGAGGTCATGCCGGGGGACTTCCTCTCCGGCCCGCTGGCGAAGGCCTGGAAGACCATGAACGACAGCGACACACTCCGGGCGCTCGCCGACAAACTCGTCAGCCTCGGCAACACCGCCCACGAGTATCTCGCCGGCGGCGACGGGGCGGACTCGAAAACGCCCACTGTCATCGACGAAACTATCGACTTCATCGACGACTCCGAGGAGTTCTTCGCGTTCATCAACCTCATGGACGCACACCTCCCGTACCACCCACCGGAGGAGTACAAAGCGGAGTTCGCATCGGGTGTCGACTCGACCGAAGTGTGCCAGAACTCAAAAGAGTACAACGCCGGTGCCTACGAGATAGAGTCCGACGAGTGGGAAGCCATCCGCGGCCTCTACGACGCCGAAATCGCCCATATCGACGACCAACTCACGCGGTTGTTCGACTACCTGAAAGAGACCGACCAGTGGGACGACACCATGGTCGTCGTCTGTGCCGACCACGGCGAACTCCACGGCGAACACGGCCTGTACGGCCACGAGTTCTGTCTGTACGACCCGCTCATCAACGTCCCGCTCATCGTCAAACACCCCACACTCGGCACGGGGCGACACGAAGAACAGGTCGAACTGGTCGACCTCTACCACACGGTCCTCGACTCGCTCGGTGTGGAGGGTGGCGAACCCGCCAGCCCCGGCGACAACGTGGTCGGTCTCGACCGCACGCGGTCGCTTCTGTCCGCGGACTACCGCGACTTCGCCAAGGCGACGAACGACGACCCCGGACAGCGACGAGACGGCGAATACGCCTTCGTCGAGTACTCTCGTCCCGTTGTCGAACTCAAACAATTAGAGGAGAAGGCATCGGGCGCAGGCATCGTCCTCCCGGAGGATTCGCGGTTCTACTCCCGGATGCGCTCGGCCCGGCGAGTCGATGCCAAGTACACCCGAATCGACCGGATTCCAGACGAAGCGTACCGCATCGACACGGACCCAGAAGAGACAGAGAACCTCGCCACGTCGGACGACGAAGCCATCGCCGAGACGGAGCGCGCACTCAGTGAATTCGAAGACGCCATCGGCGGCGCGTGGACCGACGCGCTCGACACCGACGTTTCGGACGGCTCGGTCGACCAGATGGACGACGAAGCACAAGAGCGACTCCGCGACCTCGGATATCTCGAATAGCGGCCTGTCTGCGTTTCCGTCCTACCGAAGCCCTTCTCCGCGCTCCCACGCCCGCAAGAGCGCCGCGAGCGTCCGGTTCGTCGGAACCTCGAAATCGTGTTCGGCGGCGATATCGACCACCGCACCGTTGATGGCATCGACTTCGGTTCGTTTGCCCGATTCCACGTCCTGCAGCATCGAAGAACGGTTTGCGGCTGTCTTTTCGATGACCCGGTCAATCGCCGCACGAGCGACGCGGTTCGGGAGCCGAACGCCCTCTAATCGGGCGACTCGGGCGGTCTCGCGGGCGGCCCGGTGGGTAAGCTCGCTCGCCTCGTTGGCCGCAAGGCAGCCGTTTTCGACCCGCGAGAGCGCGGTAACAGCGTTGATGCCGGCGTTCACCGCGAGTTTCTCCCAGCGGCGGCGGGGCATATCCGCGGCGACGAGCGTATTGATGTTCGCATCGCGGAACGCTTTCCCGACCCGCTCTGCGAGGGGAGAAGTTCCGCCGTCGAGAGCACCTAAGACGACGCGGCCGACGCCAGTACACTCCACTCGCCCGGGGGCGACGAGTCGAGCACCGTAGGTCGCTGTCCCGGCGAGGACGGGAGCTTCGAGTCGGGAGGCGAGCATCTCTTCGGTGAGACCGTTTTGGAGTGAGAGGATGGCATCGGCGTCGCAATCGGCGAGTGCCTCGGCCGCCGCCGCTGTGTCGAACGATTTGACAGTGACAATCGCGAGGTCGGCGTCGTGGCCCGTTTCGGCTGTCGTGGCGGCCGGTGAGGCGTGTGCGGACTCGGCACCGACGATGTCGAGACCGGTCTTCGAGACTCGTGTGGCGTGTCGGTCGCGGGCGACGAGCGTCACGTCGTGAACGGACGCCAGAAGCCCGCCGACGAGGGTGCCGAGACTGCCCGCGCCGAAGACGAGGATTCGCATAGCTACCTGTACTCGTGAGGCGACAAAAATCGGGGAGTCTCGTGGTTGCGGCGGTCCGTGTCGGATGAGACTGTGGTCAGCACCGCGGTTGGTCAGTCTTCAATCCAGTAGTAGAGCGCCTCGCGCTCCGTGCCGCAGTTCGGACACGAATCCGGAAGTTCATCGATGTCACCCATCTCACCGCAGTCACTGCATCGCCACATTAACTCGGCCTCCCCGAACTCGTGACCGGCGCGTTCGTGCTCGATGGACATCTCGGCAATCCCCTCGCGGGTCGTGACGAAGAACCCGTCCTCGTTGAACCCCCGGACACTGCCGAGTTCTGTTCCATCTTCGGCGTACACCGTCATTCCCACCGTCGGCTGTGTGCTCTCAGCCATGTGTGAACATTGGGCACGCAACCCGATAAAATCGAATGGCTCTCGCCCGCTGTTCAAATCCGGGGCAAACAGTTGAGGGAACAGTCAGAACGCCACGGGCATAAATAATGAATTGAATTTCGCTATATAAAATATAAGGGACGTGGCATCACCACGTTTTCGGGACGCGGCTACAACCAATCTCGGGGGATGTAGACGCATCTGAGGAGTGTCTGTTGAGTCCTATACAGCAAGCCCCAGTCAGCCGAGAGAGATGTCCTTGGAAACACTCGAAGTTGCGCCCAGAACGCAAGCCCTGCGGCTCACCGCAGACGAGCGACGGGTGAGCCGTCCCCTCAGCCGTCCTGACGGACGAATGTCCCCGGCGGTCACAACCAAGGAGACCAGATGTCTCGGTCCAAGCCAACTCACCAGGTCATCGGTGAGTCGCCGGGTGGTTACTCGACGGAATGCCGATTTACAGTGACATCTGGGAGCGATTCGAACAACGAGACCGCTGCTTGCCACTCCGTTTCAGACGCAAACGTGACCTGTCCCGGACGGTCGTCGCCTAACCGCTCGAATACAGCGCCGATAGCACGCTGCGGCAGCGACCCACCTTTGTTCTCCCACGACAGTTCAATCGTTCGGGGATTGTGATCGACCGCAACGCTATCGACATCGGCCAGCGAGAAACAGGTTCGGCTGGACACCGCATCGCGTCCGACGCACACCGACGGCGGTTCGATTGAGACCTGAGCGCCGTTCTCCTGCCATGCGGGGACCGACTGTTCCGAGACCACCGCAGCACCACTACGTTCGAGCTCGTTGTTGATCTCCTCCAAGCCCTCCACGGCCGTTACATCGATTTCGAGTATTCCGTGATCGGGGACGTAGTTGAGTAAACACTCATCGTCACAGCGGAGTTCCAGCCACTCGAGGACGACGTTTCGATACGGTGAACCGAAGGTAACTATCCGATGGAGTAGCTCCGGATCGTCCGGAGCGAGGTAGTATAGTCCGTCCTCAATAGAGCGGGCCCCATTTCGGACGCTCGTAACGAAGTCCCTATCCTCGTCCGGAAGGACATCAAGATCGAGCTGCAAGACTGCGCTGTCTGCCGTTGGGAGTATCCTCTGCACGACGGTCCAAGCGACTTCGATCTCGGTCTCGGCATCTAGGTCACTAGGATAGATGACGCTATAGGCTGGACCATTGATCCCCATTATTTATGGTTAATCGAGTAGTGGCTAAGTGTTATTATACTACTGGAGTACCAATTGGTGGTGCGGCACTGTCTAGTTAGTGACCCCCCTCAACCGGAGTTCGTCCATTGAGCGCTTGATGCGGTCGGTGAAAGTTATAGTATTGCGCAAATTGTATGAACCACTCCCGAACGCTTCCGTGACTGCCCACCCACGAATTATGGAAGCGGTCGACTCGCATTTTGAGGGTGTGAAACCACTTTTCGATGAGGTTTCGCTCGACGTAGTCAAGTCGACCGCTCAATCCTAATCGAGAGAGGGCAATCTGATATCCGTAGCCATCAACGAGAAATACAGCATCTGAGAGATCGTGTTTCTCCGAGAGTCGGTGGAGAAACGCAGCAGCCGGGTCAGTCCCATGTCGTCCAAACAATTCGACGTCAAGAATCAGCTTCGTCTCGATGTCTATTGCAGCGTACAACCAAGACCACTCGCCATTGATTTTGACCGGTCTCGTCGACCGCAATCCGCTTCGGCGTTGCCTCAAGCGGGTTGTGTCCGCTGTCAGCCAGTCGATGTACCCATTGCCAAACAGCTTGATGAGAGCGTTCAACGCCGAGAGAGTGAAGAATTTGTTTTGTTTCTCTCAATGAACAGCCGGTCGCGTGAAGTTGGACGGCGAACAACCTGAGGGTGTCCGCAGAATCGGAGATTCTGCGAGATGCGAAGGAGACGCGTTGCGTCTCGTCACGTTCGAAAGACGCTTGTGTCTTTCGAGCCCACAAACTCGCACCGTGAGTTTGGGACGTCCCCAGAAATCAGAGATTTCTGGTGTGCGAACGAGACGCTTCGCGTCTCGTCAACGTCGCCGTCCGCTCGCGCTCCCACGTTTCTTCTAAATCCGCCGCAAAGCACTCGCTGAGCAAGTCTGCGAGCAGCATTCCAAACTAACTCAACGATCTGCTCACTTCTCAAACTGGCTTAACTGGACAGTACCTGTGGTAACTATTCAAATAGATATTTTTGGCTTAAAGGAGTTAGAGGACTATCTCCAGAGTCTCGGAGATAGGGTTCTGACGCGTGCCTACCGGCAAGGTGCGTGGGATGTTGTTCGAGTGGAGAATCAGCAGACGTGGCCCATTCGCGCTAAATCGTGTCAAAGCAAGACATGCATTACCCGGACAAACCGAACTTGTGGCACCATAGATTCGGCGTTTGGATGACGACATACGAACTGAGGGTTCGTTGTACTGCTTCGTCTATCCCACCAAATATTCGAGTCTCTACTCACTTCCCGGTAAACGCTTCGAGCGTCACTTCAGTGACACCCGACCGCGAATGAATCGTGACGAAATCGCTCTCCTTGATCAGCGTCTCTCCAGTCGGCGTAATGCTTCCCTCGTCACGGTTGATTCGGACGACCAGCACACCGGAGGGAATGAGGCCCTCCTCGTTCGCTTCTTGGAGCGTTTTCCCCGCGATAGGGGCCTGTTCTCTGACAATGACTTCAACGACATCAGCGTCCCCGGCCAGACCCGCGACGCCTGCGACTGGGGAAGCCAGTTTTTCATCTCGGGGACCGAATGGGGCATAGGGGCGGAAATATTCCCGATGGACCAAATCCTCGTCGTTGATTTCGATGCCGAGTGATGTGATTCCCTGTGCGATTCGCGTGAGATCATCGGTGTCCGTCCCGACGACCGTAATCCGAAGGTCGCCTTTGCCGGACATGATTTCCCGGACGTTAATCACGCCCGGAACATCGAGAACGCGCTGGGCCATCTCCTCTCGGTCTCGGTTCCCAGTAGTACAGACGTACTGGTTTGTGAGCCGTCCGCCTACTTTCTGATAATTGACATCAGCATGGTAGCCCTGGATTACCCCCGCTTCCTCAAGTCGTCGAATCCGATTCCGCACGGTCGGTGCTGAGACATCGACCTGCTCAGCGATATCGGGCGCAGATGTGTGCCGGGCCTCCTGCGACAGATAATACAGGATCTGTTCGTCGACTGTATCGATCTGAAGTGACATATTTATGCCATTATATTGGAACCACAAGTGTTTTTAAGTTACTATGAGTCATCCGTTTGATTCTCTGACTGCTCTGCAAAAACCGACAGAGCCTGTATCATTGAACCACGCGTAAATCAGCAGTAGACACGCCAATAACCCAGATAAACGATTAGAAAATGTAATAGTGGGTATTCTACGGATTCGTTTGAAAAGACGGCAATTATTTATTCGTTCACGATATCGTTCCGTGTATGACTTCACTATTCACCTTCGTTACAGCTCTACTGAACAACTCAGAGAGCACGACCGTCGATCGACTTGCTGCCTCGGTATCGGATGTGTCGAAAGTGTACGGGTGGCGTTTCTGGGGTGATTCACTCCGTGAACCAGATGATTGCCATACGTCTGTAAGCAGGTGGTGAGATTATGGGGGACTCAACTGAAAATCCGGTGCCACCGAATAACCTCTCCGATGCGCTAATTCAGCGGATCGATTCGCTGGCGCTCCCTGAATTGAAATCCATGCTCTCGTACGTTGAGTACCGTATCCAAGCTCTTCGCAACCCAATCGAAGAGGAAATCGAGGCGACTGCTACTGGAGAGGTCCTCAAAATAGAGGACCACGGCGCATACGCGCTCGTGCGGAAGCATCCTCCGAATCCGGATTCTCCTGGCGTCAATACGGACCGTGTCGCACTCTATCACGTTCGCCGGGAACCTCACGTGGATGGAACGGAATCCTTACACTGGGCGTATCTCGGCGATGTCCATAACTCGGAGCAAATCCGGTGTGGGTCTTGCGGTGGACATCTGGACAAGGATGCATCTATCTGCCCCCATTGTGGCAGTGAACACGTCGATCGACCTGAGACGGAGGACTAAGTTATGTCTGAGTCACTTACCAAACATCTCGTTGTCCCGGTTGCGAACGAAGAAGATGCACGTGAAACGGCGCAGATACTCGAGAACTATGAATACGACCGGGTAACTGTCGTTCACGTAATTGAGAAGGGGAAGGGAGCTCCTGACAAGATCCCCGTCGAACAGGCTGAACAACAAGCTGCGGACTCATTTACTGCGTTTCGGGAAATCATCCCGGAGGCAGATTCAGAAGTTGCCTACCGCAGAGATGTCGTTGCAGCCATCATTGATGTCGCAGCAGATGTGGGAGCCAGCGCTATCGCGTTTCGTCCCCGAGGCGGGAGTCGGCTCGTACAGTTCCTGTCTGGTGACACTGCTCTCAAGCTGGTTACGGATGCTGAGCGTCCGGTAATCGCCCTCCCCGAGACCGAAAACGAATGATAGTCGGGTTGTATTCGAATATGCACACACGCAGCGACGGGCACGATGGCAGAGGTAGTATTCTATGAGTGAGACCGAGCAAGAACTCGCCCGCGACCTCGGCTTCCTCGAGGCCTACACTATTGGTCTGGGGACGATGATCGGGGCAGGAATTTTCGTTCTCCCGAGCATCGCTGCCGAGCAGGCCGGTCCCGCCAGTATGATTTCGTTCTTCGCTGGGGGCCTGGTTTCGTTGTTAGCAGCGCTCTCGCTTTCGGAGCTGGCAACAGGGATGCCGAAAGCTGGCGGCAGCTACTACTACGTCAATCGCGCGCTCGGGCCGTTCTTCGGGAGTATCGTCGGTTGGGGGATGTGGGCTGGACTGACGTTCGCTTCGGCGTTCTACATGATCGGCTTCGGCCAGTATCTGCTTCCAGGACTCGGAAAGTACGTAGGCTTCCTCGCTGGCTGGGGCCAAATCGGGATTACCGTTGCTGCGCTCGTGATGGCAGCAATCTTGACCGGCGTCAACTACTACGGGGTCAAGGAAACCGGCTCGCTTCAGAACGTTATCGTCCTCACACTCGTTGGCCTCATCGTTGCGTTCCTCAGTCTTGGTATCATTAGTGGACCCACCATTCAGGAGTTCAATCCAAACGGTTGGCCGGCTGTTGCAGCGACGATTGGGACTGTCTACGTGACGTTCATCGGATTTGAGGTTATCGCGACCAGCGCTGAAGAAATCAAGAATCCGAGTCGGAACCTTCCGCTAGCGATGATCGCGTCGGTGGTAACGCCGACGCTGATGTACGTCGGTGTTATGTTCGTGTCGACAGGGACGCTCTCGATTGATGTCCTCACAGCGTCGCCGATTCCGGTTGCCGACGTGGCGACCGAGTTCATGGGGTCGATCGGGGCATTAGCGATGATTGTCGGTGCTGTCCTCGCGACCGTATCGAGTGCAAACGCGAGCATCCTGTCGGCTGCCCGCGTCAATTTCGCGATGGGCCGGGACCGAATTCTCGTCAACTGGCTCAACGAGGTCCACGAGCGGTTCCGAACACCATATCGAGCGATCACAGCAACCGGTATTATCACCCTCGTACTGATCGCTATCGGCGTAGGGATTGGAACGCTCGCGGAAGTGGCGAGCTTTATGTACCTCGTGACGTACGCCCTCGTTCACGTAACTGTCGTCGTATTGCGCCGGGCGAACCCAGAGACGTACGACCCTGCGTTCCAGATTCCTTCGGCCCTATATCCAATCGTACCGGTAGTCGGAATGGTAGCTTGCTTAGCTGTCCTCGTACAAATGTCAGTTGAATTCGTTCCGACTATTGTAGCGGTTGGGTCGGTAGATCTCGTTCTCCCGGTTACTCCAACGCCAGTTGGTGCCATCGGGACTGTCCTCATCGCGTTCGGTGTCGTATGGTACTACCTGTACGCCCGAGAACGGGCACTGAGTGAAAGCCTCGTCGGCGAAGCTATCGCACCCGAACCAGCTACGATGGCGGACGGGGAAGGACGATATCGTGTGGTTGTCCCGGTCGCGAATCCGGAGACTGAACGGGATCTCCTCCGGATGGCTGCGGCCAGCGCACACGCCCACGAAGACGAACACGCTGAAGTGATTGCCGTGAACGTTATCGAGGTCCCTCGTCAGACCTCACTCTCTCAGGATCTCACCTTCGAGGAGGAGCGAGTCGAACGGCAACAGGAGCTGCTGGACTCTGCTCGCGATATCGCCTCTGATCTCGAAATCGGACTTCGGACTCGGGCAATCGTCGGTCGTGACACTGGGTCTATCATCCTGGACGTGATCGAAGAGGAAAACGTGGATCACGTCCTTCTCGGCTGGAAGGGTACCCGAAGCCGGCGTGAGCACGTCCTTGGGTCGACGATCGACCCCGTTGTGGGGCGCGCACCGTGTGATGCGACCCTCGTGAAACTCGGACCAGAGGATGGACGCGGCAAAGGAGACATCATGGTCCTTGCCGGTAAGGGACCACACGCACCGGTTGCTGCACGACGTGCGGCTGAACTCGTCGCTGCGGCCGCGGATGACGCATCGCTGACGGTGCTTAACGTGCAGTCTCCGGAACCCGATAGTGACGAGGACGTCTCCCCCACCGAGCGTGGTGAGGCAGTGATTGACGAGTTAGCCGAACGCGCTGGAATCGAATATATGTCATACGATTCCAAAGTGACGGTTGCTGAGGATACTGAGCAGGCGATACTCGAAGCTGCCACGGGGTACGACACAATCTGTATCGGTGCGACACGGTCGGGAGCGATTTCCCAGGCAGTATTCGGGTCGCTCCCGGAGAAAGTCGGCGCGGAAGTGGAGCAGACCGTCGTGATGGCACGCGGACCGGAGGAATCACCAATGTCGATTCGTGAAGCTCTGCTGCGGAGACTGGAGGTGTAATCACTATGTACATCATCATTATCGGTGCTGGGGATATTGGGACACCCCTCATCGATATTGCGACGCAGTCAGGCAACGAGGTGGTCGTCATCGAACGTGATGAAAAACGCGCGAATCAAGCCGCGGACCAGTTTGACTGTCTAGTACTGAACGCTGACGCGACTACGAAGGAGATATTAGCTGATGCTGGCGCTGAGCGGGCTGATGCGCTCATCTCGACGACTGACCAAGACGCAACAAACGTGATGACCTGCCTCCTTGCGAAGGAATTCGAGGTTCCCGCGATTCTTTCTGTCGTCCACAATCCCGAGCATATGGGGCTGTTCGAGCAGATTGGCGTGAATACGATGGAGAACCCCCAGCAACTCATCGCCGAGTATCTGTATCGAGCCGTGGCCCGTCCAGCGATTGTTGACTATATGCGCATTGGCGAGGAGGCCGAAGTCTTCGAGATTAGGGTCACTGAGGACGCGCCGGTCGCGGGGAAGACACTTGAGGAAGCCGTACAGACGGACATCCTTACCGGCGATATGCTCGTCGTGGCAATCGAACGCCAAGGGAATGACCACCCGATCACTCCTCGGGGAAACACGACTATCAAGGAAGGCGATCTGCTGACTGTGTACTCTAGTGTCGGCGCTGATCCGGAGATTACGGACATCTTCGGCCACTATGAAGACCACATCGAGTGAGCAGACTATGTTGAGCACCGGTACAATCGTTGAAGGTCTGATCGTAAACGCGGGGAACGTATGAACGGGTCCGTAGCAACAGTCGGCCGAGACCTCGGTCGCATCTTGGAGGCGCTTGGTGGGTTGATGCTGGTCTCGCTCGTCGTTCCGGTCATCTGGGGAGAATATTATGCGCTCCCGGCTCTGCTCATCTCGGCCATTATTCCGCTGGGAATCGGGCGGTTACTCTATCGTCGGTTCAGAAACGCCGAGGACCCTGGTCGGCTCCACGGGATGGTCGTGGCCGCGTTGGGGTGGTTTTCAGTGGGTGTCTTTGGTTCACTCCCATTCCTGCTGATCGCGTGGAGCATTCATCTCGGCGTGCCGGGATTCACAACGCCTGACCAGACGGCGACGCTTGCAGCGTTCACCGAGCCACTCAACGCCATCTTCGAGAGTATGAGTGGATTCACCGGCACCGGACTCACGATGACTGATAACGAGGAGGTGCTTCCGCGCACGCTCCAGTGGTGGCGGACATTTAGCGAATGGGTCGGCGGCGTCGGTGTGATAGTCTTGACGACGGCGGTCCTCTCACGTCCCGGTAGCGGTTCGTTGACGCTCTACGAAAGCGAGGCGCGCTCCGAGAAGATTCACCCGAGCATCGTCTCGACGGTCCGGACGATATGGTGGATTTTCACCCTATTCACTTTCGTGTCCATTCTCGCGCTGTGGCTGGCTGGAATGCCGATTTGGGGGGCGATCAATCACGCCATGACCGGCCTTTCGACCGGCGGCTTCTCGATTACGGATAACTCGATTGCGACCTACGACAGCGCCGTGATTGATTTCGTGTTGGTTCCGATTATGCTGCTGGGGAGCATCGCGTTTCCGGTGCACTATCTCATCCTCCAAGGCGACCTGCGGAACTTCTACTCGGACCTCCAGACGCGGTGGGTATTCATCTATATGAGCATCGGGTCTGCGTTGCTGTGGAGTTTCCTGTACTTCGGTGGCCCCTATGAAACCCCGTTTGACGCCTTGCGCTATGGACTGTTTCAGTTCGTCTCGGCTGCCACCTGTACAGGATTCCAAACGGCCGTCGATGCGACCAATGTCGCACTCGGCCGGTGGCCAGCGTACGCCCAACTCACGGTCACGTTCGGGATGTTCGTCGGTGGTGCAGCTGGGTCAACCGTGGGCGGCATTAAACTCATCCGTGGACTGACGCTCGTGAAGGGAATCCGGTATCAAATCGCGGATGTCTTCTATCCTCAGACTGCAATTCGGCGACTGGGGATCAACGGACGGCGACTGAATGATGAAGAGGCCAGCCGTGAATTCATGGAGGCAGCCATTATCGTCGTCCTCTGGATTACGTTCCTGGTCGTTGGTACCTTCGTCTTGCTGCTCACGCTTCCATCCGCAGAGTATTCGCTCGCTAATGTCGTATTTGAGGTGGCCAGCGCACAGGGGAACGTGGGGCTCTCGTCGGGTATTACGGGACCAGAATCACTCCCACCGGTCGGGAAAGTCGTGTTCCTCTTTCATATGTGGATTGGGCGACTCGAAATCATTCCGGTACTGGTTACACTCCGAACGATCTTCCATCGCGGAGGGCTGTATTCATGAACCCAAGTAACGTACCTATCATCTCGCATATCCTCGAATCCGGTGCTGAGGATCGAGTATTCGACTCACTCCTGTTAATCGGCCCCCTCCTAATCGTGATAATCACTGTTTTCCACCGGTCGCTAGTTACCGAGTTACTTGCGACGGCATATATCGTAGTGTTCGTCACGTACATCCTGTATCAAGGATGCCATTCCCAGAGCCGCAACCAGTAGTTGCCAAACCATACTTGTCCTCATTTTGATTTGACTCCTTTCTCCGCTACGGTCGATACAGTGTAACGAAAGAAGTCTCTACATAGTGATTGTCAATCTTCTGAAACCTCTACAGACCGGTATGATCGCGCGCGCACGAGAAGTATACATATATCTGCTAGTGCTCACAGGAAGACCTTAGTGTATGATTATGTAGAATAGAATCGTAGATAGGTACACCAAATCACAGATATGGAGGCTAAGGCCAGGCTTTACAGGGCATCTACGACGGGGGTTTCGCTCGAAGGTACGATGTCCGTCGTTGCTGTCGGCGGATTCGCGTTGAGGCCAACACAGCGCTGACGCGAATTCAAAGTCGCAAGACCCGACGAGTTACATGAAGTCCGCGATGCCGGACTGTTTGTTTTTGTCGTTCTGCACCCACTTTTTCTGCGCCGAGTGGTCAAACCACTCGGCTCGAAAACCTGAAGGAAAAACCGCAGCGCCGAAGGCTACATGAAGTCCGCGATGCCGGACTGTTTGTTTTTGTCGTTCTCGAAGATAGATTCGAGCTTTGTTTTGAGCACTTCGAGGCGCTGTTTGGTGTAATCGCGGCAGTCGAACTCATCTGCCACCTGAATCGCCGTATCCATGTACTTGTTCACGGAACCCTGGTGGACCGTGAGGTTCACTCGGCCGCCACACTCGCGGCATTCGCCAGTGAGGGGCATCCGACGGTACTTTTCACCGCAGTCGAGACACCGCGTCTCCTGTCGCGAGAAGGCGCGGAGGTTCCCGATAAGGTCCGGCAGGAAGTGGTACTCGATGACGCGCTCGGCCACGTCGGTTTCGTCGACGGCGCGAAGCTTCCGTGCGAGGAACAACTGCGCGTCCATCTTGTCCATCATCGACCCGAGGGTCTTGTAGGCCGACAGGTCCGGACCGGCGGCAATGTCGGTCGTGTCGTGGGTGTGGTCGAACCCGGTGTACTCGCGGTCGGTTCCGAGGTACTCCTCGGCGATGGTGACTTCGTCTTCCCAGTCGTCCGGGTCTTCCATCCGGAGCGTCGCTTCGTAGAACTCCCGCGGGTACTGCCGGACGATGTCCATGTTGTGCGCCTCGTCGTCGATTTCCGAGGGGTCGATGCGCGAGGACATCACGAGGGGTGCGTCCATCTGCCCGCCACGTTTGTCGGGGAGATATTCTTTCGAGAAGTTGAGAAGACCGTCCATGAGGAGCATCACACAATCTTCGTCACCGTCGCATTGCCCGACGTATAGGTCGTTAGCAACGAGAGAGTTCGTCTCTTCGACAGTAAGACAGTACGTGTGTTCGATATCACTTTCGACGTATTCAGTAGACACGACCTCGTCAAGCCATATCTCTCCACCGTCAGACAAGAGGCGTTGGGTCCGAACGTCGATATTGTCGATTGCGTTCGAGAGTGTTGTTTCCTTCCGTGGGAGGTGGAACCCAATTTTGTCGGCGAACCGAAGTGCATTCTCCGACGTGATTTTGAGTACCCACGAGTCGAATTCGGGGACGGCATCGTAGAATTCCGCAACCGCACCAGACTGGGGAACCCGTCGCTCAGAGTAGGTCTTCGCAGCAATTCCGAACCGCTTGAGGGCAGCAACGAGATCTCGTTTGAGATCGTCGCTCACGGTGTGTGCACGAATTTCCACACGGTCACGAGAGGCACTACCATCACCCGAGAAGTACGCTGCGAGGAACGACCGAAGCACCGTACTCGGTCCAGACAGAATTGTGTCCGGAATCTGCTTGTCTCTCGCTCGTGCCCCCAGCTCAAGGATATCCGCGAACAAGGATTTGATGAGACGACTGGATATCGTGAGCTTCCACTCGTTCTCCTCGAACGCTTCGACCCCTAACGTCTCGTGCAGTGTTTCGGTGATCTGGTCGCGGGCGATTTCATCAGGGATGCAAATAGTCGTCTGGTAGAAGCTCCCCGGGTCTGCTCTCGTGAACCCTTCCGCGGCGTAGTACCCGAGAACAGTTCCGAACTCTTCGTCGATTTCGAGCGTTCGAGAGACAGTCGCGGTATCGCGTCGAACCCCCAACGAGATGTCGCTCGGAAGTGTTTCGACGACAGCGACAACATCACCAAGTAGCTCGACAAACACCGAGGCAGGAACACTGTCACGAGAAACCCAATTGTAGACTGTCGAATCACTGCACTCGAGTAGCTCGGCGGTTGGTTTTAGATACCCCGTATCTGCTGTATTCGCGTCAAAGAGCGTCTTGATACGTTCTTTTCTGAGCCCACGAACCATTAGATCCTCTGGCGGTATCGAATCACCAGCCAAGAATTCGGCGAGTAAGTCAATCTCTACTGGTTCAGCCTCGATTTCCATCGACTTCGGCGACGGAACATCGTCACCGACGGAGAGTTCGTGGGCCGGAACACGCTCGAAATCGTTGTCATTGGCCCGAATCATCGTGTGGTCGGGAGTGACAGTCAGTTCCCTTCCAGCACGAGTCTCGACTCGGACGAGTTGGTCGGGGGCGACGTGCTTGGATACCGCTTCGACTGTTTTGACAGTCTCATGTCCATCCCGAGTGAGAGACGGAACGTATACCTCGCCGTCGAGTTCCTGTACCAGCGTTCCGAAGTCGCCTGTCTCTGGGTCGTTGAGACGGTCTTCGACCAACGTCCGGATGTCGTCATAGTGCCAACAATCGGCTTCGTCCTTGTACCAGACTGTGGTATCTGGGTGGAAGCAATTCCGGCGTTTCGCGGCGTGGAAGTACGGATGGGCATACCCGACGGCGGCAGTCGTGAATCCGACAACTCTGCCGACGACGGCCGCGGACGTGTGCGGGGCCATCCCGAAGACGAGTTCGCCGATGAGGTCGTCTCGCTCTTCGATTTCGTAGAAGCGGTCGACCCCGTAGAACTGCTCTAAGAGGTCGTCGACGAAGTCGGCGGTCTGCATCA
Source organism: Haloferax mediterranei ATCC 33500 (assembly GCF_000306765.2). NCBI lineage: Archaea > Methanobacteriati > Methanobacteriota > Halobacteria > Halobacteriales > Haloferacaceae > Haloferax > Haloferax mediterranei. The sequence continues at coordinate 70,914 of NC_017941.2, read as the reverse complement.
TGTGTTCCGCCGCGCCCGTCGAGAGGACGATATCCTGTACTTTGAGTTCGACCAGTTGGTCGTCGAACCGGAGGGGTTCGCCGTCGATGTCGGTCTCGTAGCCGAGTTCGCGGAAGTGGTCGGCCGTCACGTCGAGTTCTTCGGGGCGAACGGCGGTGACCGGAAGGTCAGTCATGTCGTAGCGGACGGTTCCGTCTTTGAACGACGACACGTCGTGTTTCGCCCGGAGGATGCCTTTCTCGATTGGTTCGGGCGTCTTGTTCGCAGACGTAAGTCCCTTGACACCCTTCAGAATCTTGAACGACGCTTCACGTTCGCCGACGCGTTCGAGGGCGTTTCGGTACTCGGTGTTCAGGTCGATTTCCTGCCACGCGGCGCTTTCGACTTCCCACTCACAGCGGTCACAGTAGACGCGACCGGATTCGTCGGGTTCGATGACGGTGCCGCAGTCGTCGCACTCGTAGTGCGGTTGAGTGTGGCCGCCGCAGTCAGAGCACTTGGATTTGAAGCCGAACGCACCGCAATCGGGGCACTTGCGTCTGCCGAGGCGAACCGAGATTTCACCGCGCTTTCCCGACTCACCGCGGTGTCGGGCGGCATCGCCCACGTCGCGTTGGCTGCCGCCAGCCTCGCCGATGGGGAATAGTGTGTGAACCGCTGGCGAAAGGTCGCGGCGCTCGGACTTCTCCGGACGGCCCATCCGGTTTCCGATACGGGTCGGTGCGCGTTCGCGGACAGTGAAGGGTGCGACTTCGTTTACCGCCTCGGTGGCGTTGTCGCCGTCGTCCCACTCACGGACGCGGTCCGGGAGGTCAGCAAGTTCCCACGTTCGCTCTCGGTCGTCGGTCAAACCGAGAGAACAGGCGAGCGGTCGCCAGATGGGAACCCGAAGCGTCTCGTCCGTCTGTCGGTGCTCGACAAGAAGGTGTTCGAGCGCTTCGCGGATTTCGGGCGTATGTTCGAGAACGAGCGTTCCTTCTTCGCCACGTTCAGGTTCGTTGTCGGCTTGGAGCGCCGAAGTGGTTCCGCCGTCCACTTCGGCAGCGGCGATGTCACCGGCAGCGACGGCGTCGGCGAGCGCGTCGAACTGCTCGACCGAGATGTCGTGCCAGAGGTAGGTGAACTTCGGATGCAGCGGCGCGTCGAACTCGGTCGCCCACGAGAGGGCCTCTTCGACATTCGGGTCTTCGAGGTCGACGGTCGGGTCGTCTCGAAGCGCCTGCACGTTAGCGTCGGTCGCCTCGAAGTCCTGAATCCACCACTCGAAGACGTACGAGGCCGGCGCAAGCGGGTGGTTGTTCTCAACGAATTCGCCGAAGTTGACGAGGTACTCGCCGAGGTCGATGATTTTCTCGACCCCGTTTTGCAGTTCTTCGGCCTCCTCGGGGTCGTCGATGCGACGAACGTCGCCGTTGGCGAGTCTGACCGTCGGCCCCTCGATGGAGTCGACGGGGACGACACCACCGGCTTTGCCGGGGCGTTCGGTCTTGATTTGCGTCCCCGTAGCGATGAAGTCGTCGACGATGTGCATCGTCGCGGGATGGACGCCTGCGGTTGCGAATCCGTGGTTACGGGCGCGGCCGTAGCGGAGTCGGAAGCCACCGGGGGCCGAGGGGTGGCCGAAGACCGGACGGCCCGCGATGAGATCGCGGAGGAACTTCGTCGCGGGTTCGACGCGAGTCGGGCCGTTCGGGGCGTCCGAATCCGCGTCTTCGTCGGCGTCCGATTCGGCTTCGGCATCAGATTCGGTTTCGTTCTCACCGTCCTCGTCGTCGGACGGTTCGTCGGCTTTCCCATCTTCGTCGCTATCTTTCCCGATGGTGCCGTCGATGAGGTCCTGAAGCCACGGCCAGTCGACCTCGTCGAGTTGGCGGGTGTAGCGCTGAATCTTCGGGGCCTTGAGAGCAATCCCCTCGGCCATAACGAGACACATCCCGCCGCGGGAGGAGTTGGTGTCGACGCGTTCGAGGTCGCGGAACCCCGAGACTTCCTCGTCGCCGGTCGCCTCGCCGTCGAGCATGATGGGCATGTTCTCGGCGATAAATCGGGTTTCCTTGTCCTTCGGCGAGTACTGAAGCCCGGTTTCCTTGTCGTAGAGATTGATTTCCTCGACGTAACGTTCGACCTCGTCGGTTCGCGCTTTGTACTCGTCGATACCAAGCAGCGACCGGGCGTAGTCGGCGACGAGCACGGAAAGCGCCTGTGCGGTCCCGCCCGCAGAGCGAATCGGACCGGCGTAGTAGACGTTGACGAACTCGGTTCCGTCGTCGTTTTCGAGAATCTCCACGCGGTCGATTCCCTCGATGGGAGCAGCGACCACACCCTCGGTGAGGAGGGCAACGGCAGTTCGAACCGCGCCCTCGACTTTGCCCTCGCGGGAGTCGTAATCGCCGACGTTGCCGTCGACGAAGTCGGTCACGAGTTCGAGTGCGGCTTCTTCGCGAGACATTTCGCCTTCGAGTTCACGGACGCGTGCTGCGACCCCATCGATACCGAGAATGTTCTCGACGCGGTCGGCCATGTCCTTTGCGACCGGAATCTCGACGTCGGTCTTTGGGTCGTATCCCGTCGCCTTCGCGGTGCGGGCGAGGTCGAATGCCTCGTCGAGTCGGTCTTCGATGCGCTCGAAGTACTGGGAATCCTCCTCTCGCACGTCTACAACCAGAGGTCGAGGTCGGTTACGTTGTCGTGTTCACGTTCGAGTGGCTCGTCGAACGCACGGAGATACACTTCACCGGCGAAGACGGTCGCCGAGTCGAGGTGACCCGCGAGCGACTGCCCGCTTCGGCGAGAGAGTACCGCGTGCGTGTGTGCGAACGGTTCGCCGTCGAGAAGCGAAACGTTACCGACGCAGGTGGCGACTTCGAGTGGTTCGTCGAACGTGACAGACTGGTACTCCTGGTCCGTCTGGTCGTAGAACCAGATTTCGGCGTCCTGAACGGCACCCATGGCGTTGAACCACGCGGACTCGATGTCCTCTCGGGCACAGAACTCCTCTATCTCTTCGCGCCAGTCTGCCCCGTGTTCGAGGCTCGCGAGGTACTCCTCGCTCACCGTCACCGCTCGAGCGTTCATGCAATGTCTCACGAGTGAGTCGGACTAAAATGTGAATGGTCTCAGTCGCCGGTTGGTGAGGCCGGCGAGGTCGTCGAAAAGGCCGGGGCGATTATCGCCAGTTGTCGAGTGCGAGTGCGTCGGCTACGTCTGCAGCGAGCCACGCGTCGTCGCGGGAGATATCCGCGATAATAAGACGCTGGCCCGTCTGGGTACGATCCACCGAGGCCATAACCTCGGCGCCCGAGTCGTCGACGGAAGCCGTCGCATCCGGCGTCATGTATGATACATAGTGTCACCCCTATATAAGTTGCCCGAAACCACAGTCGGAGAGGTCGATTCGGTCCCTCGATTCTGTCGTCTCAAAAACTGGTTTAAAAAGTAAAATGAACGGGAGATTACCTCTCTTGGCAGAATTCGCCGTTTAAGTGGGGACTACCATCTTCCACGATACACCCTATCAAACAAATCGAATACGGTAAGTTTATCCAAAAGGGCTCGGAACGTGGTTTCGAATGCCAGACACTAACAAACTCTCGCGTCGCCGTTTCCTGAAGGCAACGGGTGGGGCTGCTACGGCCGCTGCCCTCGCCGGTTGTACCGGCGGCGATGGTAGCGAAGGAACAGAGACCACCGATTCCGAGACCGGAACGGAACAGACTGGCGGTGGGGAGACCGAGGGAGACATCCTCAAGTACATCAACTCGACGGTTACGACTCTGGACCCCGTCGCGATGACGGACGAAGCGTCGAACCACGTCGTCACGAACATCCACCAGGCGCTCGTCCACTACCCGAAGGGCGAAGCGCGCACCGAAGCCCTCCTCGCATCTGACTACTCTGTCTCTGAGGACGGGACCGAGTACACGTTCACGCTGAACGATGCGACCTTCCACGACGGCTCTACGGTCACCGCAGACGACGTCATCTACTCCTGGGAACGCCTCGCTGGCTCCGAGCACACTCGCCGTGCGAGTTTCCTGCTCGACACTCTCAGTGTCGTCCACGAAACCGAGACGACGACCAACGGCGAGGGCGAAGAAGTGGAGACGTACAAGCCCGGCACCCTGGGTGTCGAAAAGGTCGACGAAAAGACGGTAAAGGTCAAGCTCTCTTCGCCATTCGCGTCCACGCTCGGCATGCTCGCATACGGTGTCTTCTCGATTCACCCCGAGAACATCGTCGGCGACGTCGAAGGCTACGACGGCGAGATGGAGTACACGGAGTTCGCAACCAAGAACCCGGTCGGTTGTGGTCCGTACAAGCTCGAAAAGTGGGAACAGGGTACGTCTGTCGACATCGTCAAGTACGACGACTACTTCGGCGGCGAAGTCAAAAACGACGGCGTCCACTGGCAGATCATCGAAGACACCGACGCCAAATGGACGTACACGATGGAGAAGAATGCCGACGCGTTCGCAATTCCGACGCCGAAGTACGACCCCAGTCTTGTGAACGTCGAAGAGACCGACGATGTCGGCCGTGAACTCGGTAGCTACGGCCCGGTTCGTAACGGTGATACCCTGAACTACTCGGCAATCTCCGAACTCACGACCTACTACATCGGCTTTAGCATGTCCAACGTGCCGAAGCCGGTCCGCAAAGCCGTCGCATACGCAGTTAACCGCGAAGTCATCGTGAGCGAGGTCTTCAAGAACCGCGGTCGCTCCGCGTTCCACCTCACCCCACCGGCAATCTACCCCGGTGGCTCCAGCGCCTACGACAAGCACGCCGAAGAAAAGTACCCATACGGCATCAACGAGTCTCGCCTCGACAAGGCCCGCGAGATCATGGAAGCAGAAGGGTACAACAAGGACAACAAGTACACGCTGCAATGGACGCAGTACAAGTCGGCAACCTGGTCGGCGATGGCGAAGATTCTCCGCGACCAGCTTGCGAGCGTTCACATCAACATGAAGATCGAGGAAGCGCCGTTCGCGACGCTGACCCAGCGCGGTCGTCAGGGTAACCTCGAACTGTACACGCTCGGATGGGGTGCCGACTACCCAGAAGCGAGCAACTTCCTCCAGCTTCTGAACCCGGCAGACACCATCATCGGTGGCGAGTCGACCCCGGTTTCGTATCTCGACTGGAGCGAAGAAACCGGCGACGCTTCGCAGAAGGCGACCGATGCGTGGCAGACTGTCCTCGATAACAAGGCGACGACCGAGGAGGCTGCCGCCGCACGCGACGAGGCATACGTCGCCCTCGAAGAGGCCAACTGGGAGGACATCGGCTTCATCAACCTCTACCACCCGAAGGGTGAGCTGTTCTGGTACGACCGGATCGACTACCAGCCGCCGGGTGCGATGGGTGCTGCGTCCGCAATGGACAAGGACATCACGCTCTCCGAGAGTAAGTAACGCAACTCAGCGCGCCGATTTTTCAACAATCAGGCAGTGAACCGAAGGTTCAGTGTCCGTGGTAAATGTTTCCGCGAGCATAACGTAAGACATAATCATGATGGCTGTTCAAGACCTACATAGTATGAGCGACAAGAACTGGCATAGGGGTGGAAAATGAGCCGCTGGGAGTATCTACTCAAACGGATTCTACTAGCGCTTCCAGTAGTCCTCTTTGGTGTCACAGTTACCTTCTTCATTATCCGGCTCGGGCCGATAGACCCGGCCGCGGCTATCCTTGGTCCCCAAGGTGCAACGGGTGCCGAAGCGGAACGGATTCGGCAGCAACTTGGCTTGAACGACCCGCTGTGGCAGCAGTACTTCGACTACCTGGTGAATTTGGTGACGCTTAATATGCCCAACTCGTGGGTTATCAGCCCGGGTACGCCGGCGTTCGAACTCGTGCTGATTTACCTCCCGCGGACGATGTGGCTCGGCTTCTGGTCGGTGCTCATCGCGCTGTTCGTCGGTATCCCGCTTGGGTTCTACGCGGGACTCCGTCCGAACACCATCGGAGACTACCTCGCTTCGTTCGGGGGTATCGTCTGGCGCGCAATGCCGAACTTCTGGCTCGCCGTCATCTTCGTCAGTATCCTTGCGCAGTCGAACAAGGTGCTCGGATTCGAGTGGTCGTCGCTACTCGTTGAAACGAACATCGTGACACCGCCCTCGCTCGCGTTCTTGGCGCATCCGCTCGAATCGCTCACGAACCCCGGCGAGGCATTTACCGAGTTCCTAAAGGCAACCAAACAAGTTGCCCCCGCAGCCCTCGTTCTTGGCTCGTCGTCCATGGGGAACGAGATGCGTATCGGGCGCACAGCGGTACTGGAGACTATCAACTCCAACTACGTCGAGACGGCGCGTGCGAAAGGTCTCTCCGAGCGAAGTATCGTCTGGAAGCACGTGTTCCGGAACGCGCTCATCCCGCTCATTCCAATCATCACGAGCGAGGCGTTCATCCTCATCAGCGGGTCCGTCCTCGTCGAACTGGTATTCGCTATCAACGGGATGGGGTACCTGTTCTTTCAGGCATCCGTGCAGGGTGACCTCCCGCTCGTGGGTGCGTTGATGTACATCTCTATCGTCTTGCTCGTGTCCGTGAACATCCTCCAAGACATCCTCTACACCGTCGTGGACCCCCGCGTCGGAATTGATCAGAACTGACACGATATGATTGAGAACCAAAACCAAGACAGCAAACTCACGGATCGCATCGCAGCCAACCCCCGCCCCGCGCTCGTGTGGGCCGCTATCGGTGTGGTCCTTATCCTCCCCGAAGTGGGTGCACTCGTCCAAGCCGTTGGTGGCTTGCTCAGTGCAGTGCTCGGAGTACTCGGGCAAGCCGAGGTCGCGGCGAGCATCAAGGCGTTCGGCGACCAGATTCCGACGCTCCTCTCGCGTGATGTCATCGGTAATTCAGGGCACTACAACGGGACGACCTGGGAAGGCAACTTCCTCGGTCTCGAACCCGGAATTGCGTGGTTCATCCGGGTGGCGCTCGTGTATGCGTACTCGGCAGTGTTCATCGGCTGGCTCATCAACGGGTACTTCCGATACCGAGAACACTACCGCGAAGCCGACTGGACGCCCGGTGACGACATCGTGAATCGCTTCCGCCGCCACAGTTGGGGGAAGTTCGGCTTCGTCGTCGTTGCGATATTCCTCGTGATGGCAGTGTTCGCGCCAGCAATCGGTCCGACCACGGTCGATAAGAACATTCGAAATCCGTACTCGAACGAGATTACCTACTGGGATGAAGAGGTGAGTTCTATCGAATCGATGGCCGTCGGTGACGCGAACATCCAGTCCTCTTCGAAGGGGTCGCCAGACCGGAACGTCGGCCCGATGCAATACGATGACTTCGGCAGGTTCCATCCATTCGGAACAACGACAGACGGCAAGGACTTGTTTACCTTCGTCGCTTCGGGTGCGAGGGTATCGCTCTCCATCGCGCTCCTCTCAATCATGCTTGCTGCGGGTATGGCGTTACTCCTCGCACTCGTCACGGCCTACTACAAGGGTATCGCAGACCTCGCCGCCGTCCTCGCAAGTGACTCTGTACAGGCAATCCCCATGTTCATGTTGCTCATCATCGTCTTCGTGGTCTTTAGCGGAACGTGGCTTGGGGACCTGTACGATGGGGCCGCGTTAATGGTCGGCATCTTCTTCGTCCTCTACTGGCCGAGTCTGTGGCGTGCAGTCCGTGGTCCCGCCCTCCAAGTGTCGGGCCAAGAGTGGATCGACGCTGCGGAGAGCTTCGGTCAGGCACCGCTCGTCATCATGAAGAAACATATGGCACCGTACGTCATCGGATACCTTCTCGTCTACTCGTCGATGACCCTCGGTGGCATCATAATCGCCATCGCCGGGTTGTCGTTCATTGGCCTCGGCATCGCACCGCCAACACCCGAGTGGGGGCGGCTAATTACAGACGGACAACCATACGTTGCGAGTGTCTCGTGGCACATCTCGCTCCTTCCCGGTCTCATCATCACGCTCGTCGTGACTGGTTTCAACGCGCTCGGTGACGGTGTCCGTGACGCAATCGACCCACAGAGTGAGGGCGGAGAAAGTACTGAAGCTGCTGCAGCAGGGGGGTCGGGCGTATGAGCGGCCGTTCCAAAGGTGCCAAGCCCATCCTCTCCGTGCAGAACCTGCGGACCTCCTTCTACACGGATAAGGAGGTCATCCGCGCTGTCGACGGGTTGAGCTTCGACATCTACCGCGGCGAGACGGTCGGTATCGTCGGCGAGTCGGGGTCCGGAAAGAGTGTGACCGCCCGGTCGATTATGGGCCTCGTCGACTCCCCCGGCCGCATCGAAGGCGGCCGAATCGAATTCGAGGGAGACGACCTAGCGCAGAAAACAGAAAAAGAGTGGCGGAAGATTCGTGGGAACGGCATCGCGATGGTGTTCCAGGACCCACTGACGTCACTGAACCCAGTGTACACGGTCGGGAACCAGATCAAAGAAGCACTCCGACTTCACCAGAATTTGAGTGGGCAGAAAGCGACCAGCGAGGCCGTCGAACTGCTGGAAGCTGTCGGGATTCCCGACGCACGACGCCGACTTCGAGAGTACCCACACGAGTTCTCTGGCGGGATGCGCCAGCGTGCAGTCATCGCGATGGCACTCGCGTGCGACCCCGAAGTGCTCATCTGTGACGAGCCGACGACGGCACTCGACGTGACGATTCAGGCCCAGATTCTCGAACTGCTCGACACGCTTAAAGAAGAGCGTGATCTGGGAATCATGTTCATCACGCACGACATGGGTGTTATCGCCGAGGTCGCAGACCGCGTCAACGTGATGTACGCAGGAGAAGTCGTCGAGAGCGCATCAGTCGAAGCGTTGTTCGAAAACCCTCGTCATCCCTACACGCAGGGCCTCCTCAAGTCGATTCCCGGGCGAACTGCAGCCGGCGAGCGCCTGAGTACAATCGAGGGAGATGTTCCAACACCGAACGAAGAGCCGACGTACTGTCGGTTCGCCCCGCGCTGTCCGAAGGCCTTCGAGGAGTGTGACACCGTCCACCCGGAGTCTGTCCCTGTCACTGAGCATGCAGACGACCACACCGCAGCATGTCTCCTGTACCCCGAGGACATGAGCACGGCAGAAGCAATTGAAACTCACCGAGCTGAGAGAGGTGATTCCAAATGAGCACACACACAAACGCGAACGGTCAGATGATGAGCGCCACCGAAGAGGTCTCATCGGGTGAGACGCTTATCGAGGTGCGGAACCTCAAGACGTACTACGAAGATGGGAGTCTGCTCGGTGGGACACCCGTCAAGGCAGTCGACGGTGTGAACTTCAACATCAAGAAGGGTGAAACGCTCGGGCTCGTCGGCGAGTCAGGGTGTGGTAAGTCGACGCTCGGTCGGACGCTCGTTCGCCTCGAACAGGCAACCGGCGGAGAGGTGCTCCGCCGCGGACGCGACATTACGACGCTCTCAGGAGACGAACTCAAGAAGTGGCGAAAGAACACCCAGATGGTGTTTCAAGACCCCGAGTCGAGCCTCAACGACCGGATGACCGTCGGTGAAATCATCCGCGAGCCGCTCGATGTCCACGAGATTGGAACACAGAAAGAGCGCACACAGAAGGTTCGAGAGTTACTTTCGACCGTCGGGCTGCAAGAAGAGCACTACTACCGCTACCCTCACCAGTTCTCGGGCGGGCAGCGCCAGCGAATCGGCATCGCCCGTGCACTAGCCCTTGAACCCGAATTCATCGTCCTCGACGAGCCCGTTTCGGCGCTCGACGTGTCCGTTCAGGCCAAGGTCCTGAACCTGCTCGACGACCTGCAAGAGGAGTTCGGGTTGACCTATCTCTTCATCGCGCACGACCTCTCTGTGGTTCACCACATCTGCGACCGTGTCGCCGTGATGTACCTCGGTAACATCATGGAAATCGGTCCCACGGAGGCGCTGTTTGACGACCCGGCGAACCCATACACACACGCCTTACTGTCTGCGATTCCGGAACCGGACCCGACGAGTGACCGGAACCGAATCACGCTGCGCGGGACGCCGCCAAGTCCGCGCGACCCGCCGGTTGGGTGCCCGTTCTCGACGCGGTGTCCGGTGAAGATTCGGCCGGGCAAGTACAGCGATGTCGACGACGACCTCTGGGAGCGGATTAGCATCCTGCGTGAGGTTATCCGCGAACGCGGCCGTGTCGAACTGAGCCTAACAGAACGCATCAGCAACCTCCTCGGCAGGGAGACCCGCCTGACAGACATCTACGAGGTCGAATCGGAGCTGTTCGGAGATATCGACGTGCCACAGGAGATATCGTCACACATCCACGAGGCCATCGAGTACGTCGACCAGGACAAGCCCGAGCGGGCTGAGGAGTACCTTCGCGAGGAGTTCGGAAGCGTATGCGACACCGAACAACCCGAGCAGTACACCGTGGGCAATACTGGACGGACGAGCCTCTGTCACCGGCACGCTAACGACTACGAAGAGCCAGTCGAAGCCTACACGGAGACACACAGCGGTCTGTTCGCAGACGACTGATGGTCGACACGAGGCGGCTCGGAATCAAGTTCATCGATGCGGGGGCGTACGCACTGGTGATTACCGCCGTCGTGTTCGGCCTTGGAGCGTTGCTCGCGTTGCTCGTGAGGATTCGTCCACTTCTCGGCGCGAAGTGGTTCATGTTCCTCGTCGGGTTCGTGATGCTCGCCTATTCGGCGCTCAAACTCCGTCCAACGCCGCTCTGGAAGGACAAAGAGAAACCGTCACGTGAGCCGGTCGGCATACAGGCCGCCGTTGCGGGAGCGCTTCCATCGAAATACTACCTCCCGGCCTCGGAGCGACTGTCGGTTTCGGCAAAGCTGTTTGTCGCAAGCCTCAGCGTCTTAGCCACCTCGCTGGCCATGGAGGTCATCTTCGGTATCGGTATCGGGATGGGCTCTTGAGACGCCGGAGACCGTAAATTCACAGTCTTCGACAACTTTTACCACGACGAGCGGTGACGTAGGTGTATGCCAGAGACTGGAGAGGGAGTCAACCGCGGTGAGCGACTCGCCGCGAACGCGGGAGCGGAAAAAGAAGCCTGGGCGGCGACGCTCGAAGATATGCGAGCGCTCGCTGCGGAGTTGGAAGACGACGGGTGGTCGACGGTTACGATTCAGGCAGGGAGCACTGCACCGACGGGCCAAAGCGACGATGATGACCGCTTCGGACTAGTATACGTTATACCCGGGAACAAGGCCGAACCGTTCGCGGAAGCGGTCGAATCGAATGATTTCCCCGAGTACGAGGTGTATCGTGCCGAGCAGAGCGGCAAAGTGTTTATCGTCACGGAGTTCCGCGACCCCGAGTCGAAGACGGCGATTCTCATCGCGGGGGTATTCGAACTCAGGAACTCACTCGGTTGCGTGCGTGCTGCGACTGAAACAGAGACGATGTACACGCACATCCAGAAACTCGATGGCACCCATCTCGGCTCGTTCCGTCACGACGACTACGAGAAATTCTTCCCGAGCGTTACTGCCGTCGAAAATTGGGCAGACGTTGACTCCGAGGCGATGAACTCCGACTGACAGCAACTGTTTCTCACGCCGGGTTTTTGTTCTATTTTCATTTTTTCAGAAGGTTTGGCAGTTTGAGACCCACTGTGTGAATCAGGCGCGAGCCTTCGCAGAGTACATTAGGCGGGGGGATGAAAGCGGGGGTATGAAAGTAGCCGACGCGATGACTCCCGGTGAGGAGGTCGTGACGGTGTCCCTTCCGGGCACCCGCGACGACGTTCTGGAGTACCTCCAAGAGCGTGGGTTCTCCTCTGTGCCAGTGGTGAAAGAGACCGACGAAGGCACGAACTACCGCGGTCTCATCTCCCGAGAGGACCTCATCAAGGACCCGGACGAAGACCAACTCGCGGTGCTCGTCCGCGAAGTACCGACCGCGAGCGCCGACGACGACCTCGAAGCGGCCGCCGCGACGATGGTCACCGAAAATGCGCGCCGAATCCCCGTCGTCGACGGTGATACCATCGAGGGTATCATCACCGTCACCGACGTCATCCGCACCATCGCTCGTGGCGATATCGACGGCGAGACGCCGGTCGGCGACCTCGCCGCACGCGACGTGAACACGACGTACGTGGAGGTTCCCCTCCCGGTCGTCGAGCGCGAGATCTACTACGCGAACGTCCCCTATGCCGTCGTCCTCGACGACGAGGCCTCGCTAGCGGGTATCGTGACCGAAGTCGACATCATCGAAGTCGCTCGCGTCGTCGAAGGCGAAGCAGGCACCGGTGACTCCGTCGCCAACCAGGACGACAAGTGGATGTGGGAAGGCATCAAGGCGGTCGGCAACCGCTACATTCCAACCCGCAACGTCGAGATTCCGGCGGAACCGGTTTCGAAGTTCATGACCGAGAACCTCGAAACCGTCTCGACGCGCGCCGCCGCTAAGGACGCCGCACAGATGATGATTCGAGAGGATATCGAACAGATTCCGCTCGTCAGCGGCGACGAACTCATCGGTATCGTCCGCGACATCAACCTGCTGGAGGCGCTATATGAGTGAAGGTACCGAATCCGCCGCACTCGCCGAACTGGCGAAGCGTCGCGGCTTCTTCTTCGGTTCTTCGGAAGCCTACGGTGGCGTCGGCGGGTTTTACACCTACGGCCCGCAAGGCGCGGCCCTGAAGTCCAACGTCGAAGAGGCGTGGCGCGAGCGCTTTGCCGTACAGGAGGGCAACCTCGAAATCGAGGCCCCGACAATCATGCCCGAACCCGTCTTCGAGGCGTCCGGTCACCTCGACGGCTTCGACGACATGCTCGTCGAGTGTGCCGAGTGCGGCGAATCCCACCGCGCGGACCACCTCATCGAGGACAACTCCGACCTCGAAGACGCGGAGACGCTCTCGCTGGAGGAAGCCGCCGAAGAGATTGCCGACCTCGGTCTCGTCTGTCCGAACTGTGGCGCAGACCTCGCCGGCCAGTCGGTCGAGAGTTTCAACCTGATGTTCGAGACGAACATCGGTCCCGGTTCGAAGACGCCCGGTTACCTCCGTCCCGAGACGGCACAGGGCATCTTCGTCGAGTTCCCGCGCATCAAGGAGTACGCGCGCAACCGACTCCCGTTCGGCGTGACGCAAATCGGTCGCGCCTACCGCAACGAGATTAGCCCGCGGAAGAACATCGTCCGCACACGCGAGTTCACGCAGGCCGAACTCGAACACTTCATCGACCCCGAGCGCGACGAAGCCGACCTCTCAGCGGTCGAAGACGTGGAGGTGCTTCTCTACCCCGCGACCGAACAGGAGAAAGAAGACGGCGAGTACATCGAGACGACCATCGGCGAGGCGGTCGACGAGGGCATCATCGCCAACGCGTGGATTGGCTACTTCCTCGGCATCGCCCAAGAGTGGTACGAGGATGTCGGCGTCGACATGGACCGCTTCCGCTTCCGCCAGCACCTCGCGGGCGAACGCGCCCACTACTCTGCGGACTGCTGGGACGCAGAAAGCGAAGTCGACGGCGACTGGATCGAGATTGCCGGCTTCTCGTATCGCAGCGACTACGACCTCTCGAAGCACGGCGAGTACGGCGACGACGACTTCACCGTCTTCCAGCAGTACGACGAACCCAAGACGGTCGAACGCGCCGTCGTCGACCCCGACATGGCGACGCTCGGTCCCGAGTTCGGCGCGCAGGCCGCGGACGTGGCCGACGCGCTCGAAGCACTCGCCGAGCGCGACCCGGACGCTTTCGACGCGGACGAAGTCACACTCGATATCGACGGCGAGGAGGTCACCGTCGACACCGACGTAGCGAACTTCTCGGTCGAGACGCAGACCGAAGCGGGCGAACACATCACGCCGCACGTCGTCGAACCGTCGTTCGGTGTCGACCGCACGGTCTACACGCTTCTCGCGCACGCGTACGAGACCGACGAGGTCGACGGCGAAGCACGGACGTTCCTGTCGCTTTCGCCCTCGGTTGCGCCGACGAACGTCGGCGTCTTCCCCCTCGTCAGCAACGTCGAGGAACTCGTGGACCTCGCCGACGACGTGGCCGAAGAGCTTCGCGCGGCCGGATTTGCGGTCGTCTACGACGACTCCGGCAGCATCGGTCGGCGCTACCGCCGACAGGACGAAGTCGGGACGCCCTTCTGTATCACCATCGACCGCGATGGGATGGAAGGCGACGGCGAAGACACCGTGACCATCCGCGAGCGCGACAGCGGTCAGCAGGTTCGGCTGCCGGTCGACGACCTCGTCCAGACCCTCGTCGGCCTGCGCGCGGGAACCACCTCGTTCGACGACGTGCTCGACGAGAACGAAATCGTCGAGGCCTAACAGAGCCGTGGGACGCCCGAGTACCGCCGAAGTGAAGCGGCGACTGGTCCACGCGAGTGGGTCGGGGATGCCCCTTTTGTACATTCTCGATATTGTCAATTGGCAGACGCTCGGGTACCTGTTCGTCTTCCTGTCGGTCGTCGTCAGCGTTCTCGAAGTCCTTCGACTGTTCGGTGGTCTCGATTGGCGTATCTACGACGAACTCACTCGCGAATACGAACAGGACAACATCGCGGGCTACGCGCTATACGTCTACAGTCAGACCGCCGTCGCGCTGGTTTTCAGCCCACACATTGCAGTTCCCGGGATGCTCATGCTCACCATCGGCGACCCGATTAGCGGGCTTCTCGGTTCCGCGCCGGTCGGCGAGTGGAAGTCAGTCCGGACACTCGCGGTGATGTTCATCGTCTGTCTCGCTCTCGCCGCGCCGTTCGTAATTCCGGCCTTCGGATTTATCGCCGGAGGTGTGGCGGCCGCCGCGGGTGCCGCCGGGGCGACGCTGGCAGACGGGGCGAAACCGGTCGTCGCGGGCTACGTTATCGACGACAACGTCTCGATTCCGCCGGTCGCCTGCGTCGCTATCGCGTCGATACTCTGGCTTATTGCCTGAATCCCGGGACGAATCGAACGAATAGGACCGCACCGGCACGACCAGATTTTGTGACACCGTAACACGATTTTATTTCTCTCGCCGACGAATGTGACTGTCGTGACCGTCTACGAGAGCGACCTTCCGGGCGTCGGGAAGAAACACGAAGTGGAACTCGGTGACGGAGCGCGCCTCATCATCGTGACGCACAACACCGGGAAACGAGAGGTGTTCCGCCGCGAGAGCGTCGACAGCGACTCTGAAAAGCTGTTCGAACTCGACGATAAACTCGCGCGGCAGGTCGGGACGCTCCTCGAAGGTGCGTACTTTCAGCCGGTCGAACCGACGAGGATTGAGACGCTGCTCGGCGACAGTACGCTCATCGAGTGGGTCGAAGTCGGTGCCGACGCAGACGTAGTCGGAAAGACGCTCGGCGAGTCGAATCTCCGGCAAGCAACCGGCGCGTCGGTCATCGCCATCGAGCGCGACGACGAGGTTATCGCCTCGCCCGGCGGCGACGCGATGGTCGAAGCCGGGGACACACTCGTCGTCATCGGACCGCGTGAGGCCTGCCGAAATTTCGTCGAACTCGTCACCGGGGCCTGATGGCGGCGGCGCTCCTCGAATTCGGCTACCTGTTCGTCGTCCTCGCGCTCACCGGAGCGGCCGCGCTGCGACTCGGGTTGTCGGTCATCCCGCTGTACGTCGTCGGTGGTGTCGTCGCCGGACCCTACGTCGCCGGTCGCCTCGGACTGCCCTACGTCGCCGACGGTGAGGTCATCGCGCTTCTCGCAGAACTCGGTATCGTCCTCCTATTGTTCTTTCTCGGACTGGAGTTCAGTCTCGACCGACTTCGCGCGTCCGGGTCGGAAATCGGGCGCGCCGGGGTCGTCGACCTCGGCGTGAACCTCCCACTCGGCATCGCAATCGGTCTCCTTCTCGGGTGGTCGTTCGTCGAATCGCTGCTTCTCGGCGGCATCGTCTACATCTCGTCGTCCGCCATCGTGACGAAGACGCTCATCGACCTCGGGTGGATTGCGGACCCCGAATCCGAGCCAATCTTGGGCACACTCGTCTTCGAAGACCTCGCTATCGCGGTCTACCTCGCCGTCGTCACCTCGCTGGTCCTCGGGGGAGAAGGCGGCTTCGGCGCAATTGGCCGGTCGCTGGCTATCGCATTCGGCTTCCTCGGACTCCTGTTCGTCGCCGTCCAGTACGGAACAGGGTTGTTCACCCGCGTCCTCGACATCGGAAATCAGGAAGCGTTCGTCCTCCGGGCGCTCGCCGTCGTCATTCCCGTCGCGGGCGCGGCGCTGGCGTTAGGTGTGAGCGAAGCCGTTGCGGCGTTTTTCGTCGGGATGGGATTTTCGGCCAGCGGACACCGAGAGCGTATCGAACGCACTCTCATCCCGGTTCGGGACGTGTTCGCGGCGATATTCTTCTTCTGGATTGGACTCGGAACGGACCCGATGCTGTTGACCGCGGCGGCGGTGCCGTTGGCCCTTGCAGTGGTGCTAACGACGCCTGCAAAAGTGGTGTCCGGATACGTCGGCGGTCGCACCTACGACCTCTCGGCATCCCGGTCGCTCCGCGTCGGCCTCGGGATGGTTCCGCGCGGCGAGTTCTCGCTCGTCATCGCGGCGCTGGCCGCGTCGGGGACGACACCCGTCATGCGCGAGGTCATTCCGGCGTTCGCCGTCGGCTACGTCTTCGTCATGAGCGCGCTCGGGACGGTGTTGATGCAGCAGTCGGACCTCGTGGAGCGACTGGTCTTTCGCGGTGAGTCAGATGGAGTCGTCAAGGGCGGGCAGTGACTACCGTTGCCGAATCGTGAAGGGAGAACCCAGTCAGGTCGCGTAGAAGAGGAACCGGATGCTCACGAACACGAAGTAGGCACCGACGAGCCACGTGCCCTCGCGGCGAGTCGCAATTCCGTCATTTCGACGGACTACGAGGAGAAAGCCCACCGCGACGAAGAGCTTGAATGGGAGGTCCCAGCGAATCACGGACGGCGGGACGGCGTAGGTCGAAAGCAACCCGCCGAGTCCGAATCCGACGAGCGGATTTACGACGTTCGACCCGATGAGCGTCCCGAGACCGATATCGACCGAGCGCCGCCGAATCGCTTCGACGACGGTGGTAAGTTCCGGAAGCGCGGAGGCGAGACCGATGGTGACGACGCCGACCATGGACCCGTTGAGACCGAGTATCCCCACAACGTCTTGAACAACGGCGAGGACGACGTATGCGCTCCCAAAGACGAGTACGAGCGCTCCGACGGCGACTACAACGTCGCGGACGTGGTTCGTACTCGCACCGTCGTACGAGTGACCGTCTTCGGGCGCGATTCGGAGACCCACGAGGACGTACGCACCGAATCCGACCAGCAGAGCGACGCCATCGAGGCGAGAAATCGTCCCGTCGAGCGCGAGAACGAGCGTCGCGACGAACGTGAGAATCATCGGATAGTACGTCGACCGAAGAAATGAGGACGAGAAGGCCGTTCGGCCAATCCCGAGCACGAACACGCCGACGAGGAGCGTCTGCTGAACCGTCGAAGAACCCATGTTGCCACCTATAACGGTGGCCGACGCGATTCGATAGTCGAGGGTTCCAGAGAGGATACCCGCGGAAGCGACGAGGTGCGACCCGATTTCGGGAAGACTCGTTCCGACAGCGACAATCGTGGAGGCGAGAATCGCGTCAGAGATTTTGAACGCGCGTGCGACAGCGACGAGGTGGTCGACAGCGACCTGCGCCGCCTTGACCATCACGCCGAGCGCGACGGTGGCAGCGAGAAGTGCGCCCACGAGCGGGGGAGAAATCGTCGGTTGGGGCGGGAATATCAGAGGGGTGGGTACAGGCCAACTCATAGGACGCGAATCGCTCGATACGGCCAAAAAATGTAATGCAGGCAATATTTCGAGCGCGTGCGAGAGCGCGAGCACTCCGGCGAAGGTTGCGTCGCCGAAAGCGTTTAATAGGAATGAGGTAGTACCGTTTCACAACTATGGCGACTCGCAGCACTTTCGCCACTTTTGCCCCGCTGCGAGCCGCTGCTGTCCGAACCCGACGACCGGCCCTTTAGGGCCAATATTACCATATCCTTCGGGACACGTCGAAATTGCTAATCTCTAGTTTTCTTGCCCATAGGCATCTCTACCACTTAATTTCATAAATACAATGCAAAGAATTTATCTACGAGTCTATGCCACAAACAGGTACATGAAGAAAGTCGCACTCGCGTTCTCGGGCGGACTCGACACAACAGTCTGCGTCCCGATTCTCGAAGAGGAGTACGGATACGACGAAGTTATCGGCGTCACCGTCGACGTCGGCCAACCAGAAGAGGAGTTCGAGGAGGCCTACGAGACGGCCGAAGCTCTCGGACTGGACCACTACGTCATCGATGCAAAGGATGAATTCGCACAGCTCTGTCTCGATTCCGTCTGTGCGAACGCGGACTATCAGGGCTACCCGCTCGGCACCGCGCTCGCACGCCCGGTCATCGCGGAAGCAATCCTCGAACTCGCCGAAGAAGAGGGCTGTGACGGCATCGCCCACGGCTGTACGGGCAAAGGGAACGACCAGCTCCGCTTCGAAGCGGTCTGGCGTGCCTCCGACCTCGAAGTCATCGCCCCCGTCCGCGAGATGGGCATGACCCGCGAGTGGGAAATCGAGTACGCCGCCGAGAAGGACCTCCCCGTACAGGGCGGCAACGAAGGCGTCTGGTCCATCGACACCAACCTCTGGAGCCGTTCCATCGAGGGCGGCAACCTCGAAGACCCGAGCTACGTCCCGCCGGAAAGCATCTACGAGTGGACCGAACAGCCCACCGGCGAGACGGAACTCGTCGAAATTACGTTCGAAAACGGCTACCCCGTCGCTATCGACGGTGAGGAGATGGACGCACTCGAACTCATCGAGTTCCTCAACGAGAAGGCAGGCGCACACGGCGTCGGCCGCACGGACATGATGGAAGACCGCATGCTCGGTCTGAAGGTGCGCGAGAACTACGAACACCCCGCGGCGACGACGCTCCTCAACGCGCACAAGGCGCTCGAAGGACTCGTCCTCACGAAAGAAGAACGCGACTTCAAGGCCACCGTGGACGACGAGTGGTCCCAGAAGGCCTACGAAGGTCTCATCGACGCCCCGCTCATGGACGCACTGACCGCGTTCGTCGAGAAAACCCAAGAGCGCGTCACGGGCACCGTGACCGTCAAGTTCGAAGGTGGCCAGGCCCGCGCAGTCGGCCGCGACTCCGACTACGCTGCCTACTCCGAGTCCGCCGCCTCCTTCAACACGGAGACGGTCGACGGCATCGAACAGGCCGACGCGACGGGCGTCGCCAAGTACCACGGCTTCCAGGCGCGTCTCGCCAACCAGAGCACGAAAAAGCAGAAGCCCGAACTGGCCGCAGACGGCGGCAGCGAAGAATAACATGACAGGCGAGGACGGCGACTCCGAGAGCGTCATCCGCCGGGACCGCTTCAGCGGCGGCCCCGCCCGCGGGTTCATGTCGAGTCTCGCGGCCGACGAACGCATCTTCGAAGCCGACCTCGCCGTCGACCGGGCGCACGTCGTGATGCTCGCGGCGCAGGACATCATCGAGTCCGACGTTGCCGCGGACATCCTCGGTGCGTTAGACGAGGTCGAAGCCGCCGGTCACGACGTACTCTCCGGCGGCGAAGACGTACACGAAGCCATCGAGGCCGCAGTCATCGACCGCGTCGGTCCCGACGGCGGCAAGATGCACACCGCCCGCTCGCGCAACGACGAGGTGGCGACCTGTATCCGCTACCGCCTGCGCGACGACGTACTCGACGCGCTCGACGCTGCACTCGCCCTGCGCGAATCGCTCATCGAGACGGCCGCCGAGCACACCGAGACGGTGATGCCCGGCTACACGCACCTGCAACCCGCCCAACCGACGACGGTGGCGCACTTCCTGTGCTCGTACGAGCGAGCGGTCGCCCGCGACTGCGCCCGCCTCGTGTGCGCGTACGAGCGCATCAACCAGTCACCGCTCGGGTCGGCGGCCTTCGCGGGCACGCCCTTCGACGTGAACCGCGAACTCGTGGCCGACCTGCTCGGCTTCGACCGCGTGATGGAGAACTCGATGGACGCCTCGGCGACCCGCGACTTCCTCGCGGAGACGCTCTCGGCGCTCACGACCCACGCCGTCACGCTCTCCGGCCTCGCAGAAGACCTCGTCGTCTTCTCGAACAAGGGACTCGTCGAACTCTCGGACGACTACTCGTCGACCTCGTCCATCATGCCGCAAAAGAAGAATCCCGACACGATGGAACTCGTCCGCGCCGTCGCGGGCGACGCGGTCGGCGAACTCACCGGACTCCTGACGACGCTCAAGGGGCTTCCGCGCGCGTACAACCGCGACTTACAGCGCGCTCACAAGCACACCTTCCGCGCCGTCGACGACGTGACCGAAGCGACCGCAGTCGCCGCCGGGGCAGTTGCCTCCGCGACGTGGCCCGAAGACGAACTCGCGGCCGCCGCGGGCGACGGCTTCTCGACGGCAACCGGCGTGGCAGACCTCCTGGCGATGGCCGGATTACCGTTCCGCACGGCCCACGAAGTCGTCGCTGAGGCCGCCTCGCGCTCGTCGGGAACCCCCGATGTGGCAACACTTGACGCCGTCGCTACGGACGTATTAGGTGAGTCTCTCTTTACACACGTGACAGCCGAGGCCGTCGAAGCCGCGCTCGACCCAACGGAGAGCGTCGCCAGTCGCGATTCGGTCGGCGGGCCTGCGCCCGCTGCCATTGAAGCGACACTTTCGACGGCCCGCGACGAACTCGAAGCTGATGCGGCCGCCGTTGCCGACGCCCGCGACTCGCTCGCGGCCGCCGCCGAGCAACTCGAAGCGGAGGTTTCGAACTATGTCTGAACACGAGCACGCCGCTGCCGTCTCCCGCCTGCCGCGACCGCCGCGAGCGACTGCTCCGCGACGACCGCGACGACCGGTTTCGGTTCCGCGACGACCGCGACCGGCGCCGCGACCGACGCAGGGGACGATTCGACCGGTTCCGCGACCGGTCCCGTCCCCGGCGTCGAGTGAGCGTGGCACCCAAGCTCGACGCGTTGTTCGGCCGGTTACCAAAATCGGCCAATTCGCCGTTAAATCGCGTTAGACACTTCTTTGCGCTATTTTTTGCTGTGTAATTTTCGACGGATTTAATACTACCCACCGTCCAGCCAAGGATGTAATGAGCGACACCATCACTGCGGAAGACCCGCTGAGCGGCGAAGAAATCGACCTGCCGTCCGACGTCGAAGTCGGCGAAATTATCGACAGTCCCGCCACGGGCGCGGAACTCGAAGTCGTGTCTCTCGACCCCGTGACACTCGAAGAAGCACCTGAACTCGAAGAGGATTGGGGAGAGTAAGCGTGAATATTGGACTGCTCTACTCCCGGATTCGCCGCGACGAGAAGCTCCTCTTGAACGAGCTTCGCGAGCGCGGCCACGAAGTGACGAAGATAGACGTTCGGAAAGAGCAGTTCGACCTCACCGAGCCGCCGGAATCGTTCGACGGACTCGACGTGGTGGTCGACCGCTGTCTGGCGACGAGCAGGAGTCTCTACATCACGCGCTTCCTGCAGTCGTACGGCATTCCCGTCGTCAACTCCCACGAGACCGCGGACATCTGCGCCGACAAGGCGAAAAACAGTCTCGCGCTCGCCGACGCGGGCGTGCCCACGCCGAACACGAAGGTCGCCTTCACGGTCGAATCGGCGATGGACATCGTCGAGGAGTTCGGCTACCCCTGCGTGCTCAAGCCCGTCGTCGGGTCGTGGGGGCGCCTGATGGCGAAAATCGACTCCGAGGCAGCCGCCGAGGCGATTTTGGAACACAAAGCCACGCTCGGCAACTACGAGCACAAGGTGTTCTACATTCAGGAGTTCGTCGAGAAGCCCGGCCGCGACATCCGCGTCCTCGCCGTCGACGGTGAACCCATCGCCGCGATGACCCGCTCGTCGGACCACTGGCTCACGAACGCCGCGAAAGGTGCCGACGCCGAGGCGTTCGAACTCGACGCCCGCGCGAAGGAACTTGTGAAACAGGCGTCCGACGCGGTCGGCGGCGGCCTGCTCGGCGTCGACCTCATGGAGACCGGCTCTGACTATACGGTTCACGAAGTCAACCACACCGTCGAATTCAAGGCGCTCAACGACGCCGTCGACGTGGACGTTCCCGCAGCAGTCGTCGATTGGCTGGAAGCCACGGTCGAAGGCGAAAAGACGCTCGCGGGGGTCTCAGCGTGAGCGAACAACTGACCGCGGGTGTCGTCGGTGGTTCCGGCTTTACCGGCGGCGAACTGCTTCGCCTGCTCGACGGCCACCCGAACTTCGAGGTGGCACAGGCGACCAGTCGCTCCTACGAGCGCAAGACCGTCGGCCACGTCCATCCGAACCTTCGTCACCTCGACCTCCGCTTTACCTCGCCTGCGGACCTCGAATCCGTGGACGTGCTCTTTACGGCGACGCCCCACGGCGTCTCGATGGAGCACATCGACGCGTTTCAGGACGCTGCGGACACCGTCGTCGACCTCTCTGCTGACTTCCGTCTCTCCGAGGAGACACAGTACGACGAGTGGTACGACGGCCACATCTGTCCCGAGTATCTGGAGAAATCCGAGTACGCACTGCCCGAACTGAACCGCGAAAACCTCCCCGGAGCGGACCTCATCGCGGCGGGTGGCTGCAACGCGACGGCGACGATTCTCGGCCTGAAGCCCCTCTTCGATGCCGACATCCTCTCCGGCGACGAGCAGGTCGTCGTCGACGTGAAAGTCGGCTCCTCGGAAGGCGGCGCGGGCGCAAGTAAGGCATCGTCGCACGCCGAGCGCTCCGGTATCGTCCGGCCCTATGCACCAACCGGACACCGTCACGAGGCGGAAATCGAGGAATATCTCGGTCTCTCGGTCTCCTTTACCGTCCACGCGGTCGATATGGTCCGCGGCGCGGCGGCGACCTGTCACGTCTTCCCCGACGGACCCGTCTCGAAGGGCGACATGTGGAAAGCGTTCCGCGGCTCCTACGGCGACGAACCCTTCATGCGCACCGTCGCCGGCGGTGGCGGCGTCTATCGCTACCCCGAGCCGAAGTCCGTTGCAGGCACCAACTTCGGTGAGGTCGGCTTCGAGATCGACCCGACGAACCGCCGACTCGTCGTCTTCTCGGCCATCGACAATATGATGAAAGGCTCCGCCGGGCAGGCGGTCCACGCCGCCAACATCGCACTCGGCTTAGAGGAGACAGCCGGCCTCGACTTCACCGGCTACCACCCGATTGGCTCACCCTGAGCACCGTCTCTGAACACACTCCGTCCCCCGACTGACCATCTATCGCACCATTTCGACTATGACAGGATACACACGCGAGGAACTGCTCGCGGCACACGAACAGCTCGTCGATAACGAGAAAAATCTCGTCACGGATGGCGGCACCGAGCCGCCGGTCGTCGTCAAAATCGGCGGCGCGAAAGCCGTCGACCCCGAGGGAGCCGTCAAAGACGTGGCACACCTCGTCGCCAACGGCACCGACGTCGTCGTCGTCCACGGCGGTTCGACCGCCGTCGACGAGACGCTCGAAGAACTCGGCGAGGAGCCGACCTACGTCGAATCGCCCTCCGGCGTCAGCGGCCGCTTCACCGACGAGCGCACCATGGAGGTGTTCTCGATGGTGATGCCCGGCAAACTCAACACCGACCTCACGGCGCTGTTCCGCGAGGCGGGCGTCGACGCACTCGGTCTCTCCGGCGTCGACGGTGGCCTCCTCACCGGCCCGCGCAAGTCGGCTGTCCGCGTTATCGAAGACGGCAAGAAGAAAATCAAGCGCGGCGACCACTCCGGGAAGATTACCTCGGTGAACGCCTCGCTCCTCGAAACGCTCCTCGGCGGCGGCTACACGCCTATCGTGACCGTGCCGATGCTGGCCGACGACGGCGTGCCGGTCAACGCCGACGCCGACCGCGCCGCAGCGGCAGTCGCGGGCGCACTCGGCGCGAAACTCGTCGTTCTCACCGACGTGAAAGGCGTCTACGAGGACCCCGACGACGAATCGACGCTCATCGAGACGGCCGACACGCCCGACGAGTTCGCGGCGCTGGAGGATGCTGCTGAGGGCTTCATGACGAAGAAAGTCATGGCCGCAAAGGAAGCGCTCGACGGCGGGGCCGCCGAGGTTATCGTCTCCGGTGCGAACCTGAACGACCCCATCGTGACCGCGCTCAACGGCGGCGGCACGCACGTGACGCCCGGTGCGCTGGTGGCGGAAAAAGCAGGGGGCGAAGCGAAATGAGCGGCTTCGTCTTCAACGAGAAACCCATCACTATCGAATCCGGTGAGGGGGCGTACCTTTACGCCGACGACGGCACCGAATATCTCGATTTCGGCGCGAGCTACGCTGTCGCGGCGCTCGGCCACTCGCACCCCGCCGTCGTCTCCGCGATTCAAGAGCAGGCCGCGAAGTTGACCTACGTGCAGGCGTCGTATCCCGTAGACGTTCGCACCGAACTCTACGAGAAACTCGCGACCGTCGCGCCCGGCGACCTCTCGAACGTCTGGCTCTGTAACTCCGGCACCGAGGCCAACGAGGCGGCGATGAAGTTCGCCCGCTCGGCCACCGGACGCCAGAAAATTATCGCCACCAAGCGCGCCTTCCACGGCCGTACCCTCGGCGCGCTCGCGCTCACGTGGAAACAGAAGTACAAGAAGCCCTACGAGCCGGTCGCCGGGGGCGTCGAGTTCGTCTCCTACGGCGACGAAGAAGAACTGGCCGACGCCATCGACGACGAGACGGCCGCGGTCTTCCTCGAACCCATTCAGGGCGAAGGCGGCATCAACCCCGCCGCTGCGGAGTATCTGCAAGCCGCCCGCGACCTGACCGAAGATGCCGGTGCCGCGCTCGTCTTCGACGAGATTCAGACCGGCATCGGTCGCACGGGGTCGCTGTGGGCCTGCGAGAACGTCGGCGTCGTTCCCGACATCCTCACCAGCGCGAAGGGCATCGCCAACGGCCTGCCTCTCGGCGCGACGCTCTGTGCCGACTGGATTGCCGACGGCGCGGCCTCTCACGGCTCGACGTTCTCCGGCGGTCCCGTCGTCTGCGCCGCGGCGAACGCCACGCTCGATACGATTGTCGAGGAGGACCTGCCCGGCCACGCCGCCGCGGTTGGCGACTACTTCACGACCGAACTCGAAGCGGCCGTCGAGGAACACGACCTGCCAGTCCGCGACGTTCGCGGCGAGGGACTGATGGTCGGCGTCGAGGTCAAACGCGGCGCGAACCGCACGCTGAAGCACCTCGCGCTGTCCGAGCAACTGCTCGCGCTCCCCGCGGGTCGGACCGTCGTCCGGTTCCTCCCGCCGCTGATAATCGACGAAGAGCACGCGGACCGCGCGGTGGATGCGATGACGAACGTGTTGTCATGAACGCCGGAATCGACCACGACGCGGCCGCGGAGGCAGAAGCGGAGGACCAGACAGATGCGTCAGCAACGGAAAGTCAGACGGACGCACCCGAAACGGAGAGCCAGACGGACGCACCCGAAGAACTGACTGCGGGAAGCGACTGGGCTGCGGCACGCCAACTGCTCTACAATATGGTGTCGACGCCCTCCGTCTCGGGCGACGAGGAGGCCGCCGCCGAAGTCCTGAAGGTGTTCTTCGAGGCGCACGACCGCGAGGTCTGGATAGACGAAGTCGGCAACGTCCGCGCACCCGCCGACGACTCGGTCTTACTGACCTCGCACATCGACACCGTTCCCGGCGACATTCCCGTGAAGGTCGAAGACGGGACGCTCTGGGGTCGCGGGAGCGTCGATGCGACCGGCCCGCTCTGCTCGATGGCCGCCGCGGCCGTCGAGACGGGGGTCTCGTTCGTCGGCGTCGTCGGCGAGGAGACCTCCTCGCGCGGCGCGTGGCACCTTATCGAAGACCGCGAGGAACCCGACGCCGTCATCAACGGCGAACCCTCCGGCTGGGACGGCGTGACACTCGGCTACCGCGGCTTCCTCTCGGGGACCTACGTCGCGACGAGCGAGTTGGGACACTCCTCGCGCCCCGAGGACAACGCCATCCAGTCGGCCGTCGCGTGGTGGTCGCGCGTGGCCGACTTCTTCGACGAAGACCGCGACGGCGTCTTCGACACGGTGACGACCAAACCCGTCAGCTTCGATGGCGGTCCCACCGAGGACGGCCTCGCGGTCGAAGCGACGGTCGACGTGCAGTTCCGCGTCCCGCCGCGCTACACCATCGAAGACGTGCGCGAAGTCGCCGAAGGCGAACTCACCCGCGGGAGCGTCCACTGGAACAAGCCGATTCCCCCGGTGATGGAAAGCCCCCGCACGGAAGTCGCGCGGGCCTTCCGCGTTGCTATCCGGAACGTCGGCGAGACGAAACCCCGCTTGCTTCGCAAGACCGGAACGAGCGACATGAACATCTTCGCCGGTGTGTGGGACTGCCCGATGGCGACCTACGGCCCCGGCGATTCCGACCTCGACCACGCACCCGATGAGCACCTCAAACTCGACGAGTTCGACAGCGCCATCGACGTGCTGGTGGATGTCTGCGAGCGCCTCGGGGACGACTGAATCGCAGTATCGACACGGAGACACGACACACAAGACAATGCTCGAAACGACACACTTCATCGACATCGACGATATCAGCGCATCGGAGTTAGACCGCGTTCTCACCCGCGCCGCCGCCATCAAGGCCGGCGACGACGAGACGCGACTGCCCCGAGCGACGCTGGCGATGCTCTTCGAGAAGCCGAGCACCCGCACGCGTGTCTCCTTCGAAACGGGGATGACCCAACTGGGCGGTCACGCGCTCTTTCTCGGCCCCGAAGACATCCAACTCGGCCACGGCGAACCGCTCTCCGATACGGCCCGCGTGCTGGGTCGCTACGGCGACGCCATCATGGCCCGCCTGTTCGACCACGACGACCTGCTCGAAATCGCCAAACACTCCAGCGCACCCGTCATCAACGGCCTGACCGACGACGCCCACCCGTGTCAGACGCTCGCCGACCTGCTCACCATCCGCGAACACGTCGGCTCGTTCGAGGAAGTGCAGGCGGCGTGGATTGGCGACGGCAACAACGTCGGCCAGTCGTTCGTCCTCGGCTGTGCGATGGCCGGTGTCGACCTGACGGTGGCGACGCCGCCGGGATACGCGATAGACGACGAGGTACTCGACAAGGCGGACGAACTCGGGAGTGCGCCAACCGTCACGACGGACCCCGAGGCGGCTATCGACGGGGTCGACGTCGTCTACACCGACGTGTGGATTTCGATGGGCCAAGAGGGTCAGCGCCACGAGAAACTGCAGGCGTTCGAGGGATTCCAGTTGAACGAGGGCCTGCTTTCGGGCACCGACGCGAAGGTCATGCACTGCCTGCCTGCCCACCGCGGCGAGGAAATCACGGGCGACGTGCTCGAAGGCGAGCAGTCGCTCGTCTGGGAGCAAGCGGAAAATCGCCTGCACGCCCAGAAGGGACTCATCGTCGAGTTGCTGGACGCGTAGCTAGGAAAGGACGAACGGACTGATTTTTCAGAAGAACCGCTCGACCGTCGGGAACGCCGCTCCGAGAACCGCGCCGTAGACGACGTGACCCATCAGACTCGTCGTGCTCACGTTCGGAAGCGGCGGGTTCGCGGGCGAACCGACGGCTCCGAGCCAGACCGGCATGACGAGGACAGCGAGGACGGCCCAGAGAACGACACCGTAGACGACACCACTACCGAGCGATTTTCCGAGCGAGTCGAATCCGACAACGCCAGCAAGTCCGGCGAACGCGATGCCGAGAATCGCGCCGTGGGCGACGTGGATGGTGAATCCGGCGGTCCCACCCATCAGCGTGTACATCGAGGGAATTGCGACTTCGAGAACCGGCCGCATCTGCATCAACATCATCGCGCCCATGACGAGCGCGGCGAGTACACCGGCGACGATGCCGGCTTGCCAGGAAACGGTTGCAGTCGATTCGGTTCGTGCGGTGGCTGTTTCTGACACCATGTGCCAGCGGTCGGAAGCGCCGCAGATAATGCTCTCTCGGCCGGGCGGAACCGCCGCACCGCGGGGACACTCTTATATGTCGGCTCCCGAATCGAGTGGGGGTACTGCTCCGAGGCTTTTAATCAGATGGCGGCCGAGAATCGTTCGTGGCCCACGCCAACGGCTCACCCGACGACAGCGACACGGAGAGAGCGTGGCGTTTCTTCCCGTACGACGAGCCGTATCCGAACCAGGAGGCGGCGATGTCCGGTATCGCGGACGCTCTCGACGAGGAGCGAAACGTCCTCCTCGAAGGGGCGACGGGGACCGGGAAAACCATCTCCGCGCTCGTTCCCGCGCTGTCGTACGCCCGCGAGCACGACAAGACGGTCGTCATCACGACGAACGTCCACCAGCAGATGCGGCAGTTCGTCGAGGACGCCCGCGCCATCACCAGACAAGAAGCTATCCGGGCGGTGGTCTTCCGCGGCAAATCCTCGATGTGCCACATCGACGTGGGCTTTCAGGAGTGCCAGACGCTCCGCGACACCACCCGAAGCATCGTCGAAAAGGAATCCGACAAGTCCGAACTCTCCGAACAGGCCCAGACGCTCCTCGACCAGATGCGCGAGGGCGAATCCGGCGCGGCGGACGCGAGAAGCGCCGTCACGGACGAACTCGACACCATCGACGACGAGTTAGAGCAGTTGAAGGAGGGCAACTACTGCGACCACTACTACAATAATCTCACGCAGAACACAGACGAGTTCTTCCAGTGGTTGTTCGACGACGTGCGAACTCCCGACGAGATTTTCGAGTACGCCGGCCGCCAAAACCTCTGCGGCTACGAGTTGCTGAAAGAGGGCATGGAGGGAATCGACCTCGTCGTCTGTAACTACCACCACCTGCTCGACCCGATGATACGCGAGCAGTTCTTCCGGTGGTTAGACCGCGACCCCGAAGACATCATCACCGTCTTCGACGAGGCGCACAACATCGAGGGGGCCGCCCGCGACCACGCCAGTCGCTCACTCACCGAAAACACCCTCGAAAGCGCCATGAACGAGTTGGAAGACGTGGACGATTCCCGTGCCGAGAGCGCCCGCAACGTCATCGGGACGTTCCTCGAATCGCTCCGCGATGGCTACGAAGAGGCGTTCGGCTTCGGCGAGCGCGAGCAGGTCGGCGAAAACTGGTACGACCTCTCGATTGCCAGTCAGGGCCGCCGCGACGACCTGACGATGGACTTCCTCCAGTCGTACGAGGGCCGCGGCATCGACATCGAAGTCGAACTCGCCTTGCAGTTGGGCAAGCGACTGGACGAACAGTACGAAGACGAGTACAAAAACGGCGACGCGACGACGCGTCAAGAGTGTCAAACCTTGCAGGCGGCGAACTTCATCGCCGATTGGATGGAGATGGGCGGCGACCTCGGTCGACACCCGATGCTCTCGGTTCGCCGCGACGGCGGAACCGACGAAATCTACGGTCGTGCCGAACTCTACACCTGCATCCCGCGAGAGGTCACCCGCGAACTGTTCGAAGAGGTTCACGCGAGCATTCTGATGTCGGCGACGCTCCGCCCGTTCGACGTGACCGAATCGACGCTCGGCCTCGACGACCCGGTGACGATGGCCTACGGACTCGAATATCCGGAGGACAACCGTCGGACCTTCTCGGTCTCACTTCCCGCGTTGTTCTCGTCGGAGCGCGACGACCCGGGCACGCAGGAGACTATCGAGCAGTTGCTCGCCGACGCCGCTCGGTTCACGCCGGGAAACACGCTCGTGTTCTTCCCCTCGTATTCGGAGGCCGAGCGCTACCACGAGCGTCTCCGCGGAAACCCCGCTGTCGATATCGACCTCTATCTGGACGAACCGGGCGTTCGAGCCGAAGAGATGCGACGCGAGTTCGTCGGCAAAGACAGCGCAGTGCTTCTCACGTCGCTGTGGGGAACGCTCGCCGAAGGCGTGAGTTTCGACGGCGACGACGCGCGAACCGTCGTGGTCGTCGGCGTTCCGTACCCGCATCTCTCCGAGCGCTTGGAAGCGGTGCAAGACGCCTACGACCGCGTCTACCGGGGCAAGAAGGATGCTGGCTGGCGCTATGCGGTCGAGATTCCGACGATTCGAAAGACCAGACAGGCCCTCGGTCGCGTGATTCGCGCGCCCAACGACTACGGTGTGCGCATCCTCGCCGACAAGCGCTACACGCGAGAGAGCTCGTCGATGGGGAAATACGGCGTCCGCGGGTCGTTCCCCGTCGAAGAGCGGGCCGAGATGGTCGACATCGCGCCGGGAAAACTCAAGTTCGCGATGCTGAACTTCTACAACGACCACGACGCCTACGATGGCGAGCCGCCGCGGCCGTGAAAACGGGAGCGACCGTGTAGCCGGTCGTAATCCGGTCACTTCGTCAGTTCTCGAATCGTTGTTCGGCCCACAAACCGGGGGACGTGCGCTGTGTACTGCTCGTACTCGTCTCTGTATTCTGCGCGAAGATGTGGTTCTTCGGCGAGCGGTAACAACAGAATCCACCCGACGTGTGCCGTGGCGAGAACGGCGACGAAAACCGAGTTCGTCAGCAACGCGAATCCGACGACACCGACAATCATGCCGACGTACTGCGGGTTTCGACTGTACGCATACGGCCCACCGGTGTAGAGGTCGCCGGTGACGCCCCGAACCTCGTCCGACTGCATCACGTTCGCGCTTCGGACGAAGATTCCCGTGCCGAGCGCCGAAATGACCGCTCCGACGACGAGCGATGCCGGTCTCGGTAGTATCCACTGATTCCAGTCGAGAACGGCAGCGGCGAGTATGGAGATATTGAACACGCCGACGAGCGACCAGTGCAGGTAGTACGCCCACGTCTTGTCGCCCGGCGGCCACCACTGCCGGGTCGTCGTGAGCGTGACCACCAAGATGAGAAAGATTCCGGCGGAGGCGAAAAGTCCCGCTCCGAAGGCGACGGGTGCCACGGTCGAAAGTGTCGTCATACGCTATTGTAGGGCGATTTAGAGCATAGGGCCTCTGCCGCACCCCTGCGGGAGGTTTTTATCGGCGCACCCGACGCGTCGAATCGCTCACCAATCACCTCCGCCGTGTAGTTCTTACCTCTTGGAACCAACACATACCCGATGAGTTCGACCCCTCCCGGACCGAAGGGCATCCCGCTTTTCGGCGCGAGCAGGCAGTACGCCCGCGACCCGTTCAGTTTCCTGACGGCGGTGGCGGACGCCTACGGTGATGTCATTCACTTCGACCTCGGGCCACTCGATACGTACATGCTCACGAACCCGGCCGATATCGAGACGGTGCTCGTGAGCGAGGCGTCGAAGTTCCGAAAACCCCAGTTTCAGGACCGCGCCATCGGCGACTTGCTCGGCGACGGACTCCTCATGAGCGAGGGCGCGACATGGAAGAAACAACGCCACCTCGCCCAACCGGCATTCGACGTGCGCCGCATCTCGACGATGGCCGAGATGATGACCGACCGAACGGAGTCGATGCTGTCGTCGTGGGACGACGGCGACGTGGTCGATGTGCAACTGGAGATGGCGCGGTTGACCGTCGAGATTATCGTCGACGCGATGTTCGGGACGGACCTCGACGACGAGCGAATTCGACGGGTACAGGAGAACCTCGAACCGCTCGGCGCGCGGTTCGAACCCGACCCGTTTCGTTTCCTTCTGCCCGACTGGGCACCGACGAGAGAGAACCGAGAGTACAAGCAGGCGCTATCGGTGCTCGAAGACCTCATCTGGGATATCGTCGACGACCGCCGCGGCACCGAGTACGCGTCGACTCCCGCGTCGTCCGTGGCGGCCGACGACTCGGTCGAGGGGGAACGGATGGACCTGCTTTCGATTCTGCTCCGCGCCTACGACGCGGGCGAGCAGACCGAAAAGAACCTCCGCGACGAGTTGATGACGATGTTGCTCGCGGGCCACGACACGACCGCCCTGACGCTGACATACGCGTGGTACCTGCTCTCGCAACATCCAGAAGCGGAAGCGAGGCTCCACCGTGAATTGGACGAGGTGCTCGGCGGGCGGACACCGACGTTCGAGGACGTTCAGAAGTTGGAGTACACAGAGCGCGTGCTAAACGAGGCGATGCGCCTGTACCCACCGGTGTACGTCATGTTCCGTGAGCCGAAAGTCGATGTTCGCCTCGGCGGCTATCGCGTCCCCAAAGGGTCGGCAATCATGCTTCCACAGTGGGTCGTCCACCGGTCGGAACGGTGGTGGGACGACCCGCTCGAATTCGACCCCGGCCAGTGGACACCCGAGCGGACGCAGGGTCGCCCGCGCTTCGCCTACTTCCCCTTCGGTGGTGGTCCTCGCCACTGCATCGGCAAGCACCTCTCGATGCTCGAAGGCCGACTCATCCTCGGGACCGTCGCCCAAGCGTACGAACTCGACTACGTTCGGAACGAACTGTTCTCGCTCCGCGGCTCGTTGACGATGCACCCCCAAGAACCGATAGGGATGCGACTGCGCGCCCGCGA
Source organism: Haloferax mediterranei ATCC 33500 (assembly GCF_000306765.2). Classification (NCBI taxonomy): domain Archaea; kingdom Methanobacteriati; phylum Methanobacteriota; class Halobacteria; order Halobacteriales; family Haloferacaceae; genus Haloferax; species Haloferax mediterranei. The sequence continues at coordinate 38,512 of NC_017941.2, read as the reverse complement.
ATAGCCGCATTCTACCCGGTGATTCGCAACCTCGTTTAGGCTGGCAGTGAAATCGAGGCGACGCTCTCGCGGAACGACGAGTCGTAGAGGTCGACCTGTGAAACGGTCCACTCAACGGGTTCTATCTCCTTCCCGGCGACCACCCGCGCATCCGCGAGCGTTCCGCCGCGAGCGAGCGTGACGTGCGGGACGTAATCGTCACCTTCGAGACCGTCGATGGGACCGAATTCGTCGACGAGTCGCCGATGCAACTCGATGAGACCCGAACTCTCGACTTCGAGGTAGACGACCGGCGCGGAGCCGCGAGGTGGCTGTTCGAAGAAGTCGATACCGGTGACACGGGCTTCGAACGCGGGTTGCCCGACGAGCGTCTGCCGGAGGCGTTCGCGAAGGCGGTCGAATTCGGACTCCTCGAAGCGCTTGCAGACGAGCGTCTGCCGGTCGCGAACCCGGTCGAACGAGGCGAGATACGGAAACAGGTCGGACGCGAGGCGGGCGACCCGCCCCGGAACCGGGACGTTCAGACTGTACACGCCCGTGTCTCGTGGGTTAGACACAAAGACGTGTCGTCGTCGCCGCGACCGGACCAGTCAGGAGCTTAAATCCAGTCGAGGAACCAGAGGACGATGAGCGCCGCGGCGACGAGGCCGAAAAGCGGGAGACCAAGCCCGATAAGCGCACTAAACAGGCCGAACACCTCGCCGATGATTTCGAGCACCAGCCAGACGACCACGAGAACCAACACGATTTTCAGCAGGTCCTCCACGTCAACGCCGCCACGATTCGTTCTCATACCCGCCGCTCGGGCGTTCGAAGGCAAATACTTGGTGGCCGCGTAGCTTTATTCCCCTTCGGTGTCACTCTCCTGTATGGATAGCGTGTTCTACCAACTCGGAAAACTCTCCGCGACGACGTCGCCGGGGTCGTCGGGGTCCGGTGGCGGCGCTCGCGTCGATAGCGGCCCCTCCCGTATTCCGCGTTGGGTCGGTCCCCTCGCAGTTGCGGTGGTGGTATTCGGTATCGCCGTGATTGTCTTTCCCGTGACGCCACTGGCGCTCGTGGGCTACGTCTTCCTCGCGCTCGCCATCGCGGCGGTGTACGACGCCGTCGAAATCGTCCAGGCGTACGAAAAGCGAACGCTCACCATCTTCGGCGAGTACAAAGGAATCCTCGAACCGGGATTGAATATCATTCCGCCGTTCGTCTCGAAGACCTACCGCTTCGACATGCGAACACAGACGTTCGACGTGCCGACTCAGGAAGCAATCACCGAAGACAACTCGCCCGTCACGGCCGACGCAGTCGTCTATATTCGCGTGATGGACCCCGAGCGCGCCTTCCTCGAAGTCGACCACTACCAGCGGGCCGTCTCCCTCCTCGCGCAGACCACACTCCGCGCCGCCCTCGGCGACATGGAACTCGACGAAACGCTGGCGCGACGCGACCACATCAACTCACGCATCCGCCGGGAACTCGACGAACCGACCGACGAGTGGGGCGTCCGCGTCGAGTCCGTCGAAGTCCGCGAAGTCAAGCCCTCGAAGGATGTCGAAAACGCAATGGAACAGCAGACATCCGCCGAGCGCCGCCGCCGCGCCATGATTCTCGAAGCGCAGGGTGAGCGTCGCTCCGCCGTCGAGGCGGCGGAAGGGGCCAAACAGGCGAACATCATCGAAGCGCAGGGAAAAAAGCAGGCTGCAATCCTGCGCTCGCAGGGTGATGCCGTTTCGACGGTTCTGCGTGCTCGCGCTGCCGAGTCGATGGGCGAGCGAGCGATTATCGACAAGGGCATGGAGACGGTGGCAAACATCGGCACGTCACCGTCGACGACGTATGTCCTCCCGCAAGAACTCACCTCGCTTCTCGGCCGGTACGGAAAGGGGCTGACTGGCTCCGACGTACAAGCTTCGGCCGGTCTCGACAGTCTCGAATTCGACGAGGAAACCCGACAGCTCCTCGGGTTAGACGACATCAGCGAGATACTCGGTGAACTCGACCTCGACAAGACGGCGGACATCTCGGCGGACGCCGTCGACATCGAAATCGAAGACGGTGGCGTCGAAACCGAGTCCGAACGCGTCGAATAGGCGAAGTGGGAAGTCACCGAATGGGGGAACCCGGGCGATTAATCCAAGTTTATTTCTATTGTTTAGGACGTAGAATAAGTTAACAGCGTCCGCGATAGAGCTGGTTGTATGCAGCAGCAATCGACGGTTGGAACGCGGTCGTTGTCGGCATCCCGCGCCGAGATGAGCGAGATTCTGATGCCGAACGACACGAATAACCTCGGCCGTGCTCTCGGCGGGCGGATTCTCGAATGGATGGACATCTGCGGCGCAATTGCCGGGCGTCGGTACGCCGAGGGGCAGGTCGTTACGGCGTCGATGGACCACGTTGACTTTCTCGCCCCAATCGACGTGGGCGACGTGGTGACCGTCGAAGCGTACGTCTTCGACACTGGGCGAACGAGCATGGACATCAAGGTCGATGTGACCGCCGAGCGACCGAGCGAGGGGAAAAAGCGAGCGACGATTACGTCGTTTTTCACGTTCGTCGCACTGGACGAAGGCGAAACGCCGGTGCCGGTCCCGAAACTGGTCTGTGAGTCTGACAAAGAACGCGAACTTCGGGATTCGGCGCTCCGGAAGCGCGAGGAACACCGTGCCGCGTTGGCGGAATCGGACTCGTAACGCAGGCCGTCGAAACGGGTCGGCAGGTTACCAGTTGAGTTGGCCACCCGACTGGTACTCAGTGACCTGCGTCTCGAAGAAGTTCTTTTCTTTGTTCAGGTCGACCTGCTCTGTCATCCACGGGAACGGGTTGTCGGTCCCGAACTCGGCGCCCATCCGGAGTTGGCCGAGGCGACGGTCGGCGACGTATTCGACGTATTCGGCGAACTGGTCGGCGCTCATGCCGAGTACGTTCGGCGGGCACGCCTCGTGGGCGTAGGTTCGTTCGAGGTCGACGGCCTCGACGATGAGTTCGCGGACTTCGGCCTCGAATTCGTCGGTCCAGACGCCGGGGTTCTCGTCTCGAATCGTGTTGATGAGGTCGATTCCGAAGTTGAGGTGAAGCGACTCGTCGCGCATGATGTACTCGAACTGCTCGCCGACGCCGACCATCTTCCCGCGACGCTTCAACGCGAGCATCATGGCGAATCCGGCGTAGAAGAAGATACCCTCCATGATGACGTAGAAGCCAACGAGGTCACGGAGGAACGCGCGCAGGTCGTCGTCGGTCTCGATGGTGAAGTCGTCCTTGTCGATGGCCTGCGTGAGGCTCACGACGTACTCGTCTTTCGCCTCGATAGTCGGAATGCGGTCGTACATGCCGTACATGTACTCCGGGTCGAAGCCGAGCGAGTCACAGCAGTAGATGAACGTGTCCGTGTGGATGGCCTCTTCGTAGGCCTGTCGCAGGAGGTACTGGCGGCACTCCGGCGCAGTCACGTGGTCGTAGATGGCGAGGACGATGTTGTTCGCCGTGAGCGACTCGGCCGTCGAGAAGAAGCCGAGGTTCCACTCGACGAGACGGCGCTCGGACTCGGTGAGTTCGCCGGTCTTCCACTGCTGAACGTCGTCGCCCATGGGAACTTCCTCGGGAACCCAGTTGTTGGCGACGCCCTGTTTGTAGTACTCACGGGCCCAGTCATAGTCGATGGGCAGTATCTTGTTCGGGTCGTGTTGGGTGTCGTTATTGACTATCGGCATCGATGGTTTGGGGGTGTCTGCGACGGGTTTCGTATCGTCTGTGACTGGTCTGCTGGCGATTCAGTCGTCGCGTTGGTCGTCGTCACATCGTTACTGACAGGCGTCACAGGTCGGGTCCTCGACGCTTGGGAGGTCACAGGAACGTCCGCCGTCTGCGACTTCTTCGGGTGATTTGTCGGGTACGTCCTCGTCGTCGGTGGCGGAGGAGTTGCGGAACTGCGTGTCGTCGTACTCGCTCGTGTCGAGCGTGGACTTCTCGATTTGTGAGGCTCCGAGCGTGCGGAGGTAGTAGGTCGTCTTCAGACCGAGTTTCCATGCAGTTCGGTAGACCTCGTTCAGGAGTTCGCCGTCGGTGCTCGGGAAGAAGACGTTGTGCGACTGGCTCTGGTCTATCCAGACGGCGCGCTGTGCGGTGAGGTGCAGGAGGTGTCGGGGGTCGATTTCGAACGCACCGCGGTGGAGTTCACGTATCTCTTCGGGAATCGCCTCGATATCGGCGACAGAGCCGTCGTGGTACGTCAAGAGGTCGCGCATCTGTGCGTCCCACAGTCCCTCGGCTTCGAGGTCCGAGACGAGGTGTTCGTTGACGACCGTGAAGTCGCCAGACATGTTCGATTTGACGTAGAGATTGGAGTAGCGCGGTTCGATAGAGGGAGTCGTGCCCGCGATGGTCGAAATCGTCGCAGTCGGCGCGACGGCCATCGTATTGGAGTTGCGCATCCCGTGTTCGGCCACGTGTTCGCGGACGCGCTCCCAATCGAGCGTCTCGGTCCGGTCGAGAGGAATCTCGCGGCCGCGCTCGGCTTCGAGCATATCGACGGTGTCCTGCGGGAGGAGACCGCGGTCCCACTTCGACCCCGCGTAGGTCTCGTAGGTGCCGCGTTCGGCGGCGAGCTTCGAGGAGCCGAGAATCGCGTGGTACGCGAGCAGTTCGGCCGCGTCGGACGCGACATCGACGGCGTCGGCCGACGCCATGGGCACGCCCAGCTCGACGAGCGCGTCGTGGAAACCCATCATGCCGAGACCGACGGGGCGGTGGCGCATGTTCGAGCGCTCGGCGCGGTCGGTCGGGTAGAAGTTGAGGTCGACCACGTTGTCGAGCATGCGCATCGCCGTCTCCGCGGTCTCGGCGAGTTTCTCGCGGTCGAAGCCGTCACCGTCGGCGGCGACGTGCTGCGAGAGGTTGATAGAGCCGAGGTTGCAGACGGCCGTCTCCTCAGAGGAGGTGTTGAGCGTGATTTCGGTACAGAGATTCGACGAGTGGACCGTGCCGACGTGGTCCTGCGGTGAGCGGACGTTACAGGGGTCTTTGAACGTAATCCACGGGTGGCCCGTCTCGAACAGGCGCGTGAGCATCGTCCGCCAGAGGTCGGCGGCTTCGACGCGCTCGAACTGGTCGATTTCTCCCTCCTCGGCCAGTTGTTCGTACTCCTCGTATCGCGCTTCGAACTCGGAGCCGTAGGTCTCGTGGAGGTCCGGAACCTCGTCGGGCGAAAAGAGCGTCCACGATTCGTCGGCTTCGACGCGCTTCATGAACAGGTCCGGCACCCACGCCGCCGTGTTCATGTCGTGCGTCCGGCGGCGCTCGTCGCCGGTGTTGCGCTTGAGGTCGAGGAAGTCCGGGAAGTCTATGTGCCAGCAGGCGAGGTAGGCGGCCGCCGCCCCGCGACGCTTGCCCGAGCGGTTGATAGCCGACGTCACGTCGTTGGAAATCTTGAGGAACGGCACGGTTCCGGTCGATTCGACGCCGGTCGAAGAGATGAGCGAGCCAGCGGCGCGGATGTTCGTCCAGTCGTTGCCGAGACCGCCGGACCACTTCGAGAGCTTCGCGTGGGCCTTGTAGGAGTCGAAGATATCGTCGAGGTCGTCTTCGACGGTCGTGAGGTAACACGACGAGAGTTGCGGGTGCGTCGTTCCCGCGTGGAAGAGCGTCGGCGTCGAAAAGAGGAACCGAAGCGTCGAAAGCAGGTGGTAGAACTCCTTGGCGCGTTCCTGTCGGTCGGCCACGTCTTCGCGGAGGGCGATACCCATCGCAACCCGCATCAAGAAGGCCTGCGGGAGTTCGAGTCGTTCTTCGTCGGCGGTCCGGAGGAAGTAGCGCTGATAGAGCGTATCGACCGCGGTGTAGTCGAACAGGTCGTCGCGGTCGAGCGCGAGTTCCGCGGCGAGGTCGTCGAGGTCGTAGATGAGCATCCGCTCGTCGAGCAGGTCGGTCTCGACGCCGAAGCGGATGTTCTCGACGAACGTCTCGCGATAGACTTCGTCGCGGTTCTCGTCGTCCGGGCGCGAGCCGACGACTTCCTCGAAGTAGCCCTGTAAGAAGACATTGGCCGCGAGGTCGTCGTAACTCGGGTCGCGGTCGATTCGGGCGGTCAAGACGTCTGTAAGAACGTCGTACACTTCTTCCCGGGTCGCACCGCCGTACAGGTTCCGCTGTGATTCGGCGCAGAGCGTGTCGAGGACCTCATCGGGGATAGCCGCCTCAGTCCTCGTCGTCGCCCGGTCGAGGATGGCGCGTATCGTCTCGTCTAGTTCGGTCGTTGCTGTAGAGCTCATGGTGTTTCGACCGTCGGGTCACCGACACAATCACTCGTCTTCGGAGATAGTGTCGCCACTGGTGAAGCGGCCGAAGTGGCCTCGAATCGAGCGATTCGCGGGGAACCGACTGTGTCCGATGGTCCCGACGAAGCGATAAAAGAGTTACCAACTAAAATTGAGATATTGAAACTGTGTTTGTTTCTTAGTGGTGGAGATATCACCGGAGTTGGTTCGTGAGTAGAGATACGGTGAAGGTTCTCACGGGGCGGAAGCGTAGTCAAAAGAGTGTGGAAACAGCGGTGAAGAAACAGCCGATTCGACGGGTGAGTCGCCTACTCGTCGCCGCTCGCCCGGATAGTCAAGACGGGCGCAGACGATTTTCTGACGACGCGCTCGGTGACGCTCCCGACGAGGTAGTGGTCGAGGCCGGTTCGGCCGTGTGTCGCCATCACGACGACGTCGATGTCGGCGTCGTCGGCGTAGTCGATGATGACCGCGTGCGGGACGCCTTCTTCGACAAGCTTCTCCGTGGCGACGGTGTCTGGAAGCGCATCGATAGCGGCGTCAGCAGCGTTCTCCGCGCGTTTGCGCTCGGATTCTTCCCACACGTCGGGGGCGATACCGGCGGACGGCGTCTCGAAGCGGTTGCGCGAGTCGGCGACTGAGAGGACGTGAACGGTCGCGTCGTACGTCTCCGCGAGGGTTGCTGCGTGTTCGATTGTCGCGTCGGTTGCATCGCTGCCGTCGGTCGGAAGGAGGATGTGGTCGTACATCGGAATAGATTGGACGTTGATTTCGTGCGTGGAGTAGGTTTGGGGTTCGTTTCAGGAACTGGGAAGTAGTTCGTGTCAGACAGACGGAGTGTGTCCGAGACGGGCGGTCCGCCCGATTAGAAACCACCGAACGCCATCAGGAACAGCGCCAGCGAGATAATCGCGAAGAGGACGCCGACGAAGTTCTTGATGGTGTCAGTCTCCAGTGCGTTCGACACGTAGGGCGCGATTTGGCCGCCGAGAACCGTCGCGGGGACGGTGAAGACGACCATGTTCCACGGCGTGCTGGCGAGCGAAAGCGAGTGGCCGCCGACGAGGCCGCCGCCGAAGACGTGGACGAGCGACGCCAGAATGGCGGTCAGCGCGACCACGATGTGGTTCGTGCCGATGGCAACGCGGACGGGGACCTTCGTTCCGAGCATCGAAATGATGCCGAGTTCGCCGATACCGAAGCCAGCGAGGCCCTGGAACGTGCCGCCGATACTGTAGTTAGCGAAGCGACGGAGGTAGCCACCGCGGGTGTAGCGGTAGTCGTCGCCCTCGCGGTCGACGCGGGTGACGGTTCCGTCGTCAGCCGTGTGGACGCCCGCGGGACCGAGCTTTCCGGGGTCGTTCGGCAGGTCGGTGACGGTTCCGCCGTCAGTGGCGGTCGCGTGGTCCGAACCGGACGAACCAGGTTCCTCGTGGTTGAGGTCCGTCTTGAACAGGAGGTACGACGCCGCGAGAAGCGCGATTCCGAGCAGCGCGTGGAAGACGACTTCCGGGATGATAAACGAAAGTAGCGCGCCTCCGACGACGAACGGAATCGACCCGGCGACGAGACTCAGCGCGAGTCGCCGGTCGACGAGTCCGTACTGGATGAACGCGACGGCCGAACTCGACAGACCGAACGCCTCGCTGATGAGACCCACCTTCACCAACGTCGCGGGTTCGAGAGGATGCGCGAAGATTGGGAAGATGAAGATGAGAAACGGGACGAACAGGGCCGACCCGCTGATTCCAACCGTGTTCACGATAGTCGCTCCGGTAACGAACACCGGGAACAACCACCAGTATTGGAGCCAATAGTCCATATTGGCGTCGGCCGGCGTCGGCGCTATGGTGAACACAGCGGCGAGGAACAGCACGGGTGCGATGAACACGAGAATGTGTTGGTACTTCAAGAACGACTTCTGGACGTGACTGAGAGACTGAGAGCTCATGGTTCTCGTTGTTATCAGTTCGCAGTGACGTTCGCGCCTACTCGCGTGGAGTGACGCGACGAAAATAGCCTGCACACCGAATCGTCAGCGGAATCGACCCGCGCGTGTTCACCGACTACCGAAGATGGGACCGCATCGCACACCGGGAGCGCCGGTGTCGAGCGACCGCCCGGACTGTCGAGCGACGAGCGCTCGGACGTGGAGGTCATTCAGGTAATGCCTCCGTTCGGATAGGCGTGGTGAACGGGGTATCCTGCGGCTTCGTCCGCCGAGTTGCGGATCACGGTGGGTCGGGCATAGCGAAGTCGGGGTGATAAGTCTTGATGACTACACAGGTTTTGGGTACGTTCCCCACACCGACGGGCGTCGAAAAAGCGGCGACATGTGTTCCGACCCGAAGACTGTGGCACGCATGAGAGGGCAAGTACCCGCCGAACGAGACTCCGATCGGTCTCGTAGATGAGTCGTTCGCGGGTCTCAGCGGGAGTGAGCCACTGGCGCGCGTCGGCTTACCGACTGGTTCGCTACGCAGGAACGTCAGAACTCGTCCGGCGGGGCGAGACCGTCGTCGTCCTCATCGGAGTATTCCGGCGCGACGCCGTCGTCGAGCGCGTCGATGTCAAACTCGCGTCTGAGGTTCTGAATCCGGTCGCGGATGTCCGCGGCCAGTTCGAATTCGAGATTGTCGGCGGCCTCCTGCATCCGGTTTTCGAGGAACGCGATCTGTTTGGCTGCTTCGTCGGCATCACCGGGAGCGTCGCCCGAGACGCCTCGGGTGTCGGTCTTGCTTCCGGGGAGGTTCGTCTCGCCGACTTCCTTTTCGATGGTCTTCGGTGTGTGGCCGTGTTCCTCGTTGAACTCCTGTTGGATGCGACGACGACGCTGCGTCTCGGAGATAGCCGCCTCCATCGCATCGGTCATCTCGTCGGCGTAGAGGACGACCTCGCCGTTGACGTTGCGGGCGGCGCGGCCCATCGTCTGGACGAGTGTGGTCTCGGAGCGCAGGAAGCCCTGCTGGTCGGCGTCGAGGATGGCGACGAGCGAGACTTCCGGGATGTCGAGTCCTTCGCGGAGCAGGTTGATACCGACGAGCACGTCGATATCGCCGAGGCGGAGCGACCGAATGAGTTCGTGGCGTTCGAGCGTGTCGGTCTCGTCGTGCATATAGGCCACGTCGACACCGGCTTCTTCGAGGTATTCGGTGAGGTCTTCGGCCATCCGCTTCGTGAGCGTGGTCACGAGGACGCGCTCTTCGCGGTCGATTCGCTCGTCGATTCGGGCCATGAGGTCGTCTACTTGGCCTGTTGCCTCCGTGACCTCGACTTTGGGGTCAACGAGGTGCGTCGGCCGAACGATTTGTTCGACGATTTGCTCGGAGTGCTCGCGCTCGTAGTCGCCGGGCGTCGCGGAGACGAACAGCGCTTGGCCGACTTTCTCCTCGAACTCCTCGAACGTCAGCGGGCGGTTGTCGTAGGCCGTCGGGAGCCGGAACCCGTTTTCGACGAGCGAATCCTTCCGGGATTTGTCGCCCGCGTACTGGCCCTTTATCTGCGGGAGCGTGACGTGCGACTCGTCGACGACGGTGAGGAAATCGTCGGGGAAGTAATCGAGGAGGGTGTACGGCGAATCGCCCGGTTTGCGGTCCGAGAGGTGGACCGAGTAGTTCTCGATGCCGGAGCAGTGGCCCGTCTCGCGCAGCATCTCGATGTCGAAGGTGGTCCGCTCTTCGATTCGTTGGGCGGCGACGAGGTCACCCTGTCGCTGGAAGTGCTTCACGCGCGCTTCCATCAGTTCCTCGATTTCGGAGATAGCGCCTTCGAGTTGGTCTTCCGGAATCGAATAGTGTTCCGCCGGGTGGACGAGCACCGCCGGTTCCGACGACTTGACCTCGCCTTCGAGCGGGTCAAGCTTCAGCATCCGGTCGATTTCGTCGCCCCAGAACTCGACGCGGACCGCGTAACGCCCGTACATCGGGAACACTTCGACGGTGTCGCCGCGGACGCGGAACGTACCCTGTCGGAAATCCACGTCGTTTCGCTCGTAGTTGAGGTCCACGAGGCGTTTGAGCAATTCGTCGCGGTCGAGTTGCTCACCGACTTCGAGGCGGAGGGACATGTCGGTGTAGTTCTTCGGGTCGCCGAGACCGTAGATGGCGGAGACCGAAGCGACGACGATAACGTCGTCGCGGGTGAGAAGCGACCGGGTCGCGGAGTGGCGCAGGCGGTCGATTTCCTCGTTTATCGACATGTCCTTGTCGATGTAGGTGTCGGTCTGTTCGATGTACGCCTCGGGTTGGTAGTAGTCGTAGTAGGAGACGAAATACTCCACCGCGTTGTCGGGAAAGAGGCTCTTGAACTCCTCGTACAACTGGGCGGCGAGTGTCTTGTTGTGTGCGAGGACGAGCGTCGGTTTCTGAATCTCCTCAATAACCCACGAGACGGTGTTTGTCTTGCCGGAACCGGTGACACCGAGGAGGGTCTGTACGTCGGCACCCTCGCCGTAACCGCGGGCCAGCGCTTCGATTGCCTCGGGTTGGTCGCCCGCCGGGTCGAAGGGCGCATCGACGCGGAATTCGCGGTCTACCTCGGGTCTATCGGCGGACAGGGGACCGGACTCGCTCATTGTCCGTCGTTGGGTCGCGGTGTACTTGAGCGAGGCGGTGCTTGTCGCCGGAGGAACGGTTTTCCGTTGACTTACCGTACCATACCGTATGTCACGACCAGAACTCGAACGAGCGAGTCAGTTGCTCAAGGAGGCCGCCGAAGCGACGGACGGAGAGGTACAGGAACAACTCTACGACCAGTCCGACCAGTTAGCGAAACTCGCGACGCGCGACCAAGGACCGGACCACGGCCGCCTCGCGCGCCACATGACGACGCTCAACGACCTCGCCGAAGAAGTCGACGGCGACGTCGAAGAGACGGTGCGCGAAGCGCGACAGGAAGTCCTCGAATACCGAAAAGACGTTCCGGGCGTCTGACGCTCGTCTGACACACCCCTTCGTTTCAACTGGAACGAGAGGAGTTGGCACGCCCATCTTTTGCGCTACGGGCTGGCGCTGCCAGCCCTCGGCAAAAGCTGGACCAAATACGTATCGCGCTCCCGTTGGTCGCGCTCACGCCTCGTCTTCGGCGAGTGAACCAGCGACCTACCGAGTCCTAACGGACCACTCGGTCGCCGGATGCTAGCCAACGGCCGTCCGGATGGGTCACAATCTCCGGTAGTATGGAGTTTCAAAGAGTCGACAGACCGGTACTACAAGAATATTGTACCGCGACTCGGCCTTCGGCCTCATCGCGGCTTTTTTGCTCCAGGTTTTTGCTCCAGGTTTTTGCTCCAGGTTTTTGCTCCGAGCGGGTCGCCTTCGGCGACCCCGAGGAGTAAAAAAGTAGGTTAACAGACGTTCTTCGGCTTGATTCCCATCCCCTCCAGCGTCTCGACGTACTCCTCGTATGCGGTTTCGACGACTTCGTCCGCGGCCTCGCGGGCGACAGCCTCGTCCTCGGCGAATTCGTCCACGGCGTTCGCGAGCGTGTCGAGTTGGTCGTTGAGGTCGGTCTTGAGCGTGCGGAACGTACTCGCGGTCATCGGGTCCGCATCGCCGACGAAGAAGCCGACCATCTGCTCGACGGTCTTCAGCGAAACGAGCGCGCGTGCGAGCGCGCCGCCGAGTCGTTCGTCGGTTGCGTCGAAGTCCGAAAGCAAGTCGTAGATAGCCGGTGCGTCGGAATCGGGGTCGAAATCGACGGTTTCGGCGTGGTCGCGGGCGGTGTCGGCGAGGTCCGAAAACAGGTCGACAACCTCGTCGTTCGACTCGTCGGCGGCCCACGAATCGAACAGGTCGATTGCGGCGTCGGCCTCGGCGGCTGCCGCGGCGCGAACTGCGTCCCCATCCATCTCGCCGCCGGTAACGGCGTACAGCGCCTTCGAAGAGCCGAGTCGAGAGAGAGGTGTCTCGTGCGCATCGCGAAGCGAGTCGAGGAAATCTGTCATGCGGATATGTACGTCCGAGTTGGGTTTGTACCCATCGGCGGCGGCGAATTCCGGGGGCAGTCTACGACGGTGGAGTGACGCAAGGTCAGCGCCACAGACACGTGATTCAGTGATTATGACCGTCGTAGTCAGGTCAGAATCTAAAAAATTATGTTTAACTATGATTATGGTATGTTGAATCATGTCAAACTTCATCAGAGCAGCAGCGGAGAGTAGTTCGGAACTCGTCGAGCGCTACCTGCCCGACGCATTCCTGTTCGCTATCATCCTGACGGGGGTCGCATACATACTGGCGTTCGTCTCCGTCTCGCCGGGCACGGGGACAAGCACCGTCAGTCACGCGAGCAACATCCTGATGGACGGGTGGTACGGCGGGTTCTGGAACCTGCTTTCGTTCGGGATGCAGATGACACTCATTTTGATGACGGGCTACGCGCTCGCACAGACGCGACCGGTCGATAGGCTCCTCACCAAACTCGCGAGAGTTCCGGACACCGAGCGGGGAGCCGCCGCGATGGTTCCCGTCGTCGCCGCCGGGGCGTCGTTCGTCCACTGGGGGCTTGGGTTGGTGGTCGGCGCGCTGTTCGCCCGGAAGGTTGCAACCGAAATTCGCGGCATCGACTTCCCAATCGTCGTCGCTGGCGCGTACGCCGGATTCGTGGTCTGGCACGGCGGCCTCGCCGGGTCGATTCCGCTCTTGTTGAACACTGACGGGAACTTCCTCATCGAAGCCGGTGTTCTCGATACGACGTTCGGTACCGGTGGCACCATCTTCACCGTGGTGAACCTCGCTCTCGTGGCTGTCGTCGGCTTCCTCTTTCTCCCCGTGCTGTTCGCGTTGATGTACCCGAAGTCGGACGCGAAGAAGACGCCCATCGACCCCGAGGAGTTGGAAGCAGCGACCGACGGCGGCGAGCGAATGGACAATTCGGGAGCCTCGTCGGATGCACGGTCCGACGGCGGCACGGCGAACGTCTCGCTTCCCGAGGATGCATCCCTTGCGACGCGTATCGAGCATTCGTCCCTCATCGGCATGGGTATCGGTCTCGTCGGCTTACTGGCCGTTGGCCTGTTCTTCTGGGACGGAATTCAGGCGGGAACGATGCCGTGGAACAACCTGAACCTGAATATCGTCAACTTCGCGTTTCTCTTCCTCGGACTCCTGTTCCACAGGACACCCAAGGCGTATATCGAAGCTATCGTCGAAGCGGTCGAGAACGTCTGGGGAATCATCCTTCAGTTCCCCTTCTACGCTGGCATCATGGGCATCATGGCCTACGCGCCGGAGGGGTCAGTCAGCCTCGCAACGCAAATTGCACAGGGGATGGTCGCCGTCGCACCCGATGGGACGCTCCCGGTGTTCGCCTTCTTCACCGCCGGTCTCGTGAACTTCTTCGTCCCGTCCGGCGGGGGCGAGTGGGCTGTCATCGGCGAGACGCTCGTCACGGCCGCGAAAGCGTCCGGCGAGTCGATTCCTCGGGTCGCCATCGCCGCAGCGTGGGGAGACGCGTGGACCAACATGATTCAGCCGTTCTGGGCCATTCCGCTTCTCGCCATCAGCGGTCTCTCAGTCCGCGACATCATGGGCTACTGCGTGATGGTACTCTTCGGCGTGGGCGTTATCGTCGCTGTCGGCGTCAGCGTGCTCCCGATGTGACCGCAAAAAGAATCGAAAATCGGATTCGAGACGACTGAGTCCGAGACGAACTGAAACGGAGGCGGCCTCAGTTTCCTTTCTCGACGGGCGCGCCGACGAGGTTGCCCCACTCCGTCCACGAGCCGTCGTAGTTGGTGACGTTCTCGTAGCCGAGGAGTTCGTGCAGGGCGAACCATGCGATGGACGAACGCTCGCCGATGCGGCAGTAGGCGATGGTGGACTGGTCGCCTTCGATGTCTTCCTTCGCGTAGAGTTCGCGGAGTTCGTCGGCCGACTTGAACGTGCCGTCGGCGTTGACCGTTGCGGCCCACGAGATGTTGCTGGCACCCGGGACGTGGCCGCCGCGCTGGGCGGTCTCCTGCAGTCCCGGCGGGGCGAGAATCTCGCCGGAGAACTCTTCAGGCGAGCGAACGTCGACGAGCGGCAGACCCTTGTCGATTGCCTTTTCGACGTCGTCGCGGTAGGCGCGGATGTCCTCGAACGGACCCTTCGCCGTGTAGTCTTGCTCCGAGAAGGACGGGGTTTCGTCGGTGGTCGGGTAGTCGTTGTCGATCCAGAAGTCGCGGCCGCCGTTCATGAGGTGAACGTCCTCGTGGCCGTAGTACTTGAACTGCCAGTAAGTGTAGGCAGCGAACCAGTTCGAGTTGTCACCGTAGAGGACGACCGTCGAATCCTCCGAGATGCCGTGGGAGCCGAGAAGGTCCTCGAAGTCCTCCTTCGTCAGTATGTCGCGAGTCGTCTGGTCCTGAAGCTGGGATTCCCAGTTGAAGCCGATGGCACCGGGTGCGTGACTTTCGTCGTACGCCTCGGTGTCAACGTCGACTTCGACAAGTCGGTACGTCGGGTCGTCGCTCTGGAAGTCGTCGAGGTGGGATTCCACCCAGTCCGCAGAGACGAGTACGTCCTTTGCGTAATCGGAGTTTGACATCGCATCTTCCCATACGAAACCGAACCCCATAACTTTCACATCGACGGCATGTACATCCTGACCCCGGGTGATGCGGCAAGTATCACCCAGAATTTGGGGGTTCGGCCGTCGGGTGGGTCCCCATAACCGGTGTTTGGCGGGTTTTGAAGTCGTTTTTTCGATATACCGGCAACATACTCTGCTACTCCGGACACGGGGCGAGGGGTGCGAGGAGCCGCGAACCTAAATCCACGGAATGGATACGTGGGCGCATGGTAGACGTGGTCTCTGCGACGTGGCTCGCGGACCGACTTGACGATGTTCGCGTAGTTGACGTGCGAGACAGTTGGGAATTCGACGGTATCGGACATCTTCCGAGTGCCGTCTCGATTCCATTCGACGAGTTTCGAAGCGCCGATGGTGACACGGGTATGCTCCCCGGTCGAGACGTATGGTCCGACCTCATGTCGAATGCGGGTATCGCGGCCGATGACGACGTAGTCGCCTACGACGACACCCACGGCGTCTTCGCGGCCCGGTTTCTCGTGACGGCGCTGTTGTACGGCCACGACTTCGAGAAGTTGCATCTCCTCGACGGCGACTTCAGCGCGTGGAACCGCGAGCACGAAACGACGACCGAGGCGACCGAGGTGGCCGCGACGACCTACGAACCCTCCGACCCCGAAACGACACCGCTCGTCGATTTCGAGACGGTCCAAGCGGCACTCGACGAGCCAGAAGCGGTCATCGTCGACACTCGCGAGCCAGAAGAGTTTGTGGAAGGGCACCTCCCCGGCGCAGTCAACCTCGATTGGCGCGAACTCGTCGACGACGAGACCCGTGGGCTGAAACCACGCGAAGAAATCGACGCGATTCTCGAAGGGGTCGGAATCACGCCCGACCGGCGAGTCGTGCTCTACTGCAACACTGCGCGCCGAATCAGCCATACCTACGTCGTCCTCTCACATCTCGACTATGACAATGTCGAGTTCTACGAGGGCAGCCTCACGGAATGGGAAGCCCGCGACGGGGCTATTATCGAAGGATAGTCCACGACAGTACTCTTGTTAATACACGCTCATTAGTCAAAGCGGTTCCCTCGAATACAGCCGTTTCACAACCTCTCAGCCGGGAGTATCGAAACCGGACGTATCACGGGCGTTAAATACCACACAGTACAACAACCCGGTAATGAGACGACGGACCTTCTTGAAGGCCGCCGGTGCGAGTGGTGCTTCGGCACTCCTCGCCGGATGTACCGGAACAGGTGGCGAGTCGACGACGACCGAGCAGTCTGGTGGGGCTACGGGGACGACAACGACGCAAGGGACAACCACAGGCGGGGAGTCTCCGACACTCACCATCGGAACCTACGGGCCGTTCGTTGACACGGTGAGTTCGAGCCCCGGTCCGTGGCTGAAAGACCAGTTCGAATCTGAGTTCGATGCAACACTGAAGTGGCAGACACCCGATTCGGGCGTCAATCACTACATCGAGCGCTCACACCGCGGCGTCGAATCCGGTGCCGACCTTTACGTCGGCCTCGACGCGCAGATGCTCGTCCGCATCGACGAGAACCTCGACGGCGAACTGTTCACGCCGACCGAAGGACTCTCTCACAGTGGCGACGTGAACGAAGAACTCGAATTCGACCCCAAGGGACGCGCCGTCCCCTACGACACAGGCTACGTATCTATCGTCTACAACGAGACGCTAGGCGACGACGGGGCGTTCACCGCGCCGAAGACGTTCGACGAGCTGCTCAAACCCGAATTCGAGGGGACGCTTCTCGCACAGAATCCCACGTCGTCGGGGACGGGGAAGGCGTTCTTACTCCACACCATCGACGCGAAAGGTGAAGATGGCTACCTCGACTACTGGGCCAAGTTGAAGGAAAACGGCGTCCGCGTTCTCGGCGGATGGGAACCAGCCTACAACGCCTACTCGAAGGGCGAGGCCCCGATGGTCGTCTCGTACTCGACCGACCAGGTCTATGCCGCAGAGTCCGGCGAGGACATGGCCAAACACCAGATTCGATTCCTGAACGACCAGGGCTACGCCAACCCCGAAGGGATGGCCACCTTCGCCGACGCCGCCAACCCAGAACTCGCAACCGAGTTCATGGACTTCATGCTTCGGCCCGAAGTGCAGGCCGAAATCGCCGTCCGGAACGTTGCGTTCCCGGCGACAACCACCGCTGAACTCCCCGCCGACTTCGCCAAATACGCCCACGAACCGCCGGAAGCCGTCACGTTCTCCTACGACCGCCTCAAGGGTAACCTGAGTGACTGGACCGACGCGTGGGAACAAGAGTTCGCAAGCAAGTGAGGTGAGCGGAATCCCGGCACGCCGGGTCACTCGCCTGCTCGAACAGCGACTGCTCTCGGTCGTCGCGGCGGCCACCGCCGTCATCCTCCTCGTCCTCTTTTATTACCCCGTCGCCACCGTTTTCGCTGACGCGGTGCTCGAAGAGGGCGGGTTTACCCTCGACCCCATCATTTCGATTCTGACGAACGAGTTCTATCTGGTCGATATTATCTGGTTTACGGCGAAGCAGGCGTTCTACTCGACTATCGCCAGTCTCGCGCTCGGGCTTCCCGCCGCGTGGTTGTTCTCCCGCTTCGAGTTCCCCGGCCGCGAGACGCTTCGTTCGCTCACCATCCTCCCGTTCGTCATGCCCTCTATCATGGTCGCTATCGGGTTCGTTGCGACGTTTGGCCGCAACGGGACGCTCAATCGCGCACTCTCGGTCGTCGGTCTCCCGCCGGTCGAGTTACTGTTTACGCTCGAAGCCATCATCGTCGCCCACGCGTTCTACAACGCGCCGCTCGTCGCCCGCATCGTCACCGCCGCGTGGGAGAGTGTCGACGCCCGAACCGTCGAAACGGCCCGCTCGCTCGGTGCGAATCCTCGTCGGGCCTTCCGCGACGTGGTCCTTCCGCAACTCCTTCCGTCGGTCGGTATCGGCGCGACCCTGACGTTCATCTTTACGTTCGCGTCGTTTCCCATCGTCCTCGCGCTCGGCGGGTTCCAACTGGCGACCATCGAGGTGTTCGTCTACTCGAAGGTCCGCGACCTCGCTTACGCCGAAGCGGCCAGTCTGGCAGTCATCGAGACAGTCATCTCGCTCACGCTAACGGCGGTGTACCTCTGGTACGAGGCGAATCAACGTGCCGCCGGTGGAGCGGCAAGCCCGCTTCCGCGACAGTCCGTGCTCCCGGCCGACTGGACGCCGAAAGCAGCCCTCAGAACAGTCGGTATCGCCGGATACGGAATCATCATCGGACTCGTCTTCATCGTCCCGATTGCGAGCATGGTTCTCGCGAGCGTCACCGGCGGCGACGGCGGGTTTACCCTCTCGCATTACGCATTCCTCGTCGAGCGGCAGGCGACCGGCGCGAGCTTTCAGGTAAAGCCGCTTCCAGCCATCTGGAATTCGCTCGTCTTCGCCGCGGGAACGCTCCTCGTCGCCGTCCCGATGGGCGTGACGATGGCCATTCTCACGACTCGGCAGTACCGCGGCCGCGGTCTTATCAACGTGCTCTCGATGGCCCCCTTTGCGGTTTCGGGTATCGTCGTCGGTCTCGGTCTGCTCCGCGGTCTCGTCTTCGGCGTGGACGTGTTCGGAACCCGAATCCGCGTCACCGGGACGCTCGCAATCATCGCCGCCCACTCGGTCGGTGCGTACCCCTTCGTCACGCGAAATGTGGCACCCCTGTTTTCCCGACTCGACGGCCGACTCGTGGAGTCAGCCCGGTCGCTCGGTGCGACCCGAACTCGCGCACTCCTCGACATCGAGTTGCCCCTTGTCTGGACCGGCGTCGTCGCCGGAGCCGCCTTCGCCGTCGCTATCAGCATCGGCGAGTTCGACTCGACGATTATCCTCGCGGAAGGGTCGGGAAGCTACACGATGCCCGTTGCGGTCGAACGGTTCCTCGGCCGCCGACTCGGTCCCGCGACGGCGATGGGGTGTGTCCTCCTCGTCGTCACCTCGATGAGCTTCGTCGTCATAGACCGATTCGGTGGAAGGGGTGAGCTATGAACGGCGACAAGTGGAGGGTTATGAGCGGCAGCAAGCGGAGAGTTATGAACGGCGACAAGCGGAGAGTTATGAGTGTCCGTACACGACCGACTGATGTGATTCCGGAGGTGAATCCATGAGACTCGAACTCGACGACGTATCCAAGCGCTACGGGACAGCGACCGCACTCGATTCGGTCTCGCTGTCTGTCGGGGAAGGAGAGTTCTTCACGCTCGTCGGCCCCTCGGGGTGCGGCAAGACGACGACGCTCCGGTGTATTGCCGGATTCGAGTCGCCGACAGAGGGTGCCGTCCGCTTCGACGGCGAGTCGATGGCGGGAGTTCCACCTGAATCGAGAGGGGTCGGCGTCGTGTTTCAGAATTACGCGCTGTTTCCCCATCTGACCGTCGGCGAGAACGTCGCCTACGGCCTTCGGTTTACGGACCCACCGGGTGGTGCCACCCGCGACGAGCGCGTCGCCGAACTCCTCGAACTCGTCGACCTCTCCGGGTTCGAGGACCGCGACCCCGATTCGCTTTCTGGTGGGCAACAACAGCGGGTTGCGCTCGCTCGCGCCCTCGCGCCCGGCCCGGACCTCCTTCTTCTGGACGAGCCGATGTCGGCGCTGGACGCCCGTCTTCGGGACCGACTCCGCCGACAAGTCAAGCGCATCCAGTCGGAACTCGGGGTGACGACCGTCTACGTCACCCACGACCAATCCGAGGCGCTGGCCGTCTCTGACCGCGTGGCGGTGCTCAACCGCGGGCGCGTGGAACAGGTCGGCAACCCCCGCGACGTGTATCACCGGCCGCAGACCAGATTCGTCGCGGAGTTCGTCGGTGAGAACAACGTCCTCGACGCGGTCGTGGAGTCTCGACCGGAAACGGGGGGGTTGCGAGTCGGTACCGAAGACCAGGTATTCACGCTCTCCGAGGGCGGCCGCACGTTCGGCGAATCACTGTCGCCAAGTACGTCGGATGCCGCTCCCGGCGAGTCGATTACGTTCTGCGTCCGGCCCGAAGCGCTCCGCGTCGGTGCCGGTCAAAACCGGATTCGCGGGACCATCGTCGATGCCGAGTTTCAGGGCGCGACGACACGTATCAGACTCGACTGGAGCGGGACCGAAGTGTCGGTGACAATCGACGACGACACAGAGCGCGGTGACGGTCGATTCGAACTCGGGTCGGAACTCGAAGTCGGGTTCAACCCCGACGCGTCGCATATCGTCGAGTGAAAACCAGGATTTTATCGGTCGATTCGGGAACCTAGGGCGCGACGCCGACGGTCAGAAGCGTTCCGAAGGTCCGATAGCGGTCGACCATATCCTCGCGGGTCTCCCAATCGTCGGTGGGGAACGCTTCAGCCGGCGGAATTTCGATGTCCATGTCGGCGATGGAGTCCTGTTCGGCGACGTAGAGACCGGCGTCGCGGAAGGCCTCGCGATACTCCTCGTGTGTCCAGCGGGTCATGTCGATGGAAATCATCTCCTGCCACTCGTGAGAGTGGATATTCTCCTCGTAGTAGTTGACGGCGCAGAAGAACGTGCCGCCCGGCTTGAGGATGCGAGCGACCTCTTCGAGAGTGTGGTGTGGGTCGGCGGCGTAGTAAAACGCCTCCATCGACCAGATGTGGTCGACGCTGTTGTCGTCGAACGGAAGGTCGTCGAAGTCGCCGACGAGGAACGTGAGGTCGTCGGTATCGGTGTACTCGCGGGCGTTCTGGACCATCTCGGGCGAGCCATCGAGACCGAAACCGCGACCGGTTCCTTTCGTGTCGTGGAGGGCGCGGAGGGCGTAGCCGCTTCCCGTTCCGAGGTCGACAACGGTATCGCCTTCTTCGACCGGCATCCGTGCGAGGGCGTGCTTCGCAGTGTGCCAGTGTCGGTCCTCCATGCCTTTGTCGCGGCCGTCGGCCGCCCAGGCGTCGAACTCGTCGCGAACGCTCATACTCGAACCTTACAGTGTGGGGACTAAATCAGTTCGGAGCGCGACGACGGATAATTCGATATCCCCCTCACTCGGTGCTGCCGCCGCGCCTTTTAATTACCGCCGACGCCACGACCGGAGTATGGTCGGGGTCCGCCGCCGATTCGCGCTTGCCGACACCGCACAGCAGATTGTCGGCGGGTTCCTCCTCGCCGGACCGTTCGTCGTGACCGAGGAGGTGTGGGTGCTCGCGCGGAGCATGTCGCTCTTGCAGGCGATTCTCACGGTCGTTATCGTCCTCGCGGTCGGCTACGGCGCGCTCTACAAGGCCGACAACCGTGACCCGGACAGAGAACGTGAGGTCGGCGGGGTTCCGGTTCGATTTATCTCACTCATCAGCGTCGCGTATCTCTCCGTGTTCATCCTCGCTATCGCATTCGACGCGCCGGGAACCTTCCTCTCGGACGTGTCGGGGCGCATCATCTTCGACGCGATGGGAATCAAACTCGACCTCGCTGTACTGGCGATTACGCTCAAGGCGACGAGCGTCGGTGCGGTGTTCAGTGTCATCGGTGCGGCGACGGCTGACTCGCTGTTCTAATCGCCGCAACGGCGAATTCCTGTCTAATCACGACGGCTCACGGCGGCTGTGCTAATCGCGATGACGGCTGACTCGCTGTATGGGGCTGTGGCGACCCACAGTTTCCCAATCAGGTAGTCGAAATGGCATGAAGGATTAAGTCGGCAGAGTAACTGCTTGAGGTATGGATTACGAGCTCGCCATCGAAGACGCGCCCGAGACGATTCCGGGCGGCACAGGAATCCTGCTCCTTCATCCGAGTATCGGCGAGACTGACCGCATCGATACGGACTTCTTCAAGGTCGACACCGACCAGTTCCTCGTCATCTCGACGCGCACCACCGCACGCGAGGTCGAACAGAAGATTGAGCACTACGAAGTCGATGAATCCCGCGCAATCATCCTCGACACGCTCTCTATCGAACGTGGTTACTCCCGACGAAGCGCCGACAACATTTACTACGTCGCCGCGCCCGACGACCTCGACACCATCGTCGAAAAGACCCGACAGTTCTTGGAGAGTTACGACGGGAAACTCCGACTCAGCGTCGATTCGGTGACGGAGATGGCCTACTACGCCGACGAAGACCGCGCCTTCGAGGCGACAAAGCGAATCCTCGAACTCCTCAAAGAGTACGACGCGGTCGGACTGTTCCACCTCTCGAAAGAAGTCCACGACCAAGAGACGCTCGACCGGTTTCGCGAGTTGTTCGACGGCGTTGTCGACCTCGACGAAGACGGCAGCGTCACGACGGACTTCTAACTCGAAGACGAACTCCCTCAGTTCAGGAGCACGGCGCGTCGCGTGCCGACACTCGGTTACCTACTCGTCTGTGTCGCGGGCGTCCTGGCCCTCCGCGAGTTGCTCGAACGTCTTTTCTGCCCACTTGACCGCGTAGGTTGGGCCATGGTCGAGGTACGCCGCGGTGTCGAGAGCGGCAAACGGCGCGGGCAAGTCGCGCTCGTGTTTGATGGCCGAGCACGCGAACTCGGTCGCCTCGGGGAACGACAGTCGCCCGAGTGCAACCAACCGCGGGAGATTCGCCAGTCTGTCGTCCAGTCGCTCGCCCGCATCGACCCACGCATCGTGGAGGCGGTCGTATCTGCCGTCCCACGAGGCAAACTCCTCGCGGGTCTGAAGTCCCACCCAACCCTCGTAGAGAGCGGCGGCAACCTGATACGTCTCGCTCGGGCCGAGGGGCATCGCCGCTTCGAGGTCGCGATACTGCTCGCCGAAGAACGGCAGGAAGTGTTCCGGGATGTCGTCAGTTCCCGCTTGAACGAGCGCCTCGGCGATGAGGAAGTCCAGAAAGTCGTCCGGAGTCCCCTTCGCGCGGTACTTCACCAACACGACCGGGGGCGTCGTCTGCCAAGTCCACGTCACGGTTCCGTCGCCGGGCATCCCGACGGTGAAATCCGAGGAGGCGTATCGGCGTAGCGCCTTCGGGACATCGTCTGGTAGCCACTCAGCGGGATACGCCGCCGGGGAGAGCGAATCGACCACGAGACCGAGGTTCTCCGCTGCTTCCGGGGGGATAGTGTCGAAATCCCCGCTTACATTCAAGACGAGTGCGCTGGGGGCGTACTCGTCGCGTATCGATTCGAGGTCCGACGGCAGTGTGCGCGTCTCAAACATTTCCTCAGGCGAGGCTCATCCCGACGAGCACGACGGCCAACACGGCCGACACGCCGACGGTACCGAGCACGATTTTCGTCGCTTGGCTCATAGTGGCACGATTACTACCCCCGACGCTTAAAGTTGTACAGTCTGACGTCGGGCGAATCTCCACTCGAAACGAAGGGGTTCGGGGACGGGACCCACGGTCCGTCGTCACACTGTTCATATTTCTAATAGAACCTGCGAAAGGTCACAAAACGGAGCGGAGCGGGTGGAACGAACCGAATCGAACCGTCTCAGGGGACGAGTTGTTCGCCGTCGTCGTCGATAATGCGAATCGCTTCGACGGGACAGACGCGGGCGGCGAACTTCGCGTCGAACTCGGCGTCCTCGGGAATCTCGCGGACGAACACGTCGTCGTCGGCCTCCGCTGCGCCTTCGAGGTCAGCCTTGCCGTCGTCGAGATTCTTCTGGAACGCGTCCCACTCGTCGACACACTGGAAGATACCAATGCAGGTGTCGCGGTCGTACTCGACTCTCATACCATCATTTTCCGCCGGGCCGTACATAGCCCTGCCGACGCTCGGCGGCGAAAGAGCCGGGTTGGTACGAGCGCGACGACCCGATGCCTTAAACCGAAGGACGGACCAAGGGGGATGCAATGCGAACAGCGGACCTGACGGGCCTGCCGACGGGGATTCCCGAGGCCCTCCACGACGAGGGCATCGAGGAGTTGTACCCGCCGCAGGCCGAGGCCGTCGAGGCCGGCCTGACCGACGGTGAGAGTCTCGTCGCCGCCGTCCCGACGGCAAGCGGAAAGACGCTCGTCGCCGAACTCGCGATGCTATCGAGCGTCGCACGCGGCGTCCCCGAGCCGCGCTCGGATGGCTCGGGAGAACTTCCCAGCGGTTCTACCGGTGGGAAAGCACTCTACATCGTCCCGCTCAGAGCGCTCGCCTCGGAGAAGAAAGCCGAGTTCGAGCGGTGGGAGGAGTACGGCATCGACGTGGGCGTCTCGACCGGCAACTACGAGTCCAGCGGCGAATGGCTCTCCTCGCGCGATATCATCGTCGCGACCTCCGAGAAGGTGGACTCGCTCGTCCGAAACAACGCGGCGTGGCTGGAGCAACTCACCTGCGTCGTCTCCGACGAAGTTCACCTCGTCGACGACCGCCACCGAGGTCCGACACTCGAAGTCACGCTGGCGAAGCTTCGCCGACTTAACCCGGACTTACAGGTGGTCGCCCTCTCGGCGACCGTCGGCAACGCGGGCGAGGTGGCGGACTGGCTGGACGCCGAGCTCGTCCACTCCGACTGGCGACCCATCGACCTCAAGATGGGCGTCCACTACGGCAACGCAATCTCGTTCGACGACGGGAGCCAACGCGAGGTTCCCGTCGGGCGCGGCGAGCGGCAGGCACCGGCGCTCGTCGCCGACGCGCTCGACGGCGACGACGACGACGACCAGGGTTCGTCGCTCGTCTTCGTCAACTCACGCCGCAACGCGGAGTCCGCGGCCCGGCGGATGGCCGACGTAACAGAACAGTACATCACCGGCGACGAACGCGGCGAACTCGCGCAGTTGGCCGCCGAGATACGCGACGTATCCGACACCGAAACTTCCGAGGACCTCGCCAAAGCCGTCGCCAAGGGCGCGGCGTTCCATCACGCCGGTCTCGCCTCGGAGCACCGAACCCTCGTGGAAGACGCCTTTCGCGACCGACTCATCAAGTGCATCTGCGCGACGCCGACGCTCGCCGCCGGTGTCAACACGCCGAGTCGTCGTGTCATCATCCGCGACTGGCAGCGCTACGACGGCGACTACGGCGGGATGAAACCGCTCGACGTACTCGAAGTACATCAGATGATGGGTCGCGCCGGTCGCCCCGGTCTCGACCCCTACGGCGAGGCGGTGCTACTCGCCAACGACGCCGACACCCGCGACGAACTGTTCGAGCGGTACATCTGGGCCGAAGCGGAGGACGTCCGCTCGAAACTGGCGGCCGAACCCGCGCTTCGGACGCACCTCCTCGCAACCGTCGCATCCGGGTTCGCCCACACCCGCGAGGGATTGCTCGAATTCCTCGACCAGACGCTCTACGCCACGCAGACCGACGACCCGGAGCGATTGGGACGGGTGACAGACCGCGTGCTCGACTACCTCGAAGTGAACGGCTTCATCGAGTTTGAGGGCGAAAGAATTCAGGCGACACCCGTCGGTCACACCGTCTCGCGGCTCTATCTGGACCCGATGAGCGCCGCCGAAATCATCGACGGTCTCGAATGGGGTGCGAAGCATCGCTCCGAGAAACTTCGCGCACTGGCCGGAGAGACGCCCGAGAAGCCCAAACAGAGGACGGACGCAGACGCTGACGATGCCCCCGGCGGATTCCAGCGGGCGAGCGAGATGGTCTCGACAGGCGACGGTGGCGGAAGCGACGACGGTGCCGACGACAGCGGAAGCGGCGACGGTGCCGACAACGGTACCGACGACGAGTTCGAAACCGACCAGACCTACCCGACCCCGCTCGGTCTCTATCACCTCGTCTGCCGGACGCCGGATATGTACCAGTTGTACCTGAAATCCGGCGACCGAGAGACCTACACCGAACTGTGCTACGAGCGCGAACCCGAGTTCCTCGGTCGCGTTCCCACCGAGTACGAGGACGTCGCCTTCGAAGACTGGCTCTCGGCGCTCAAGACCGCCAAACTCCTCGAAGATTGGGTCGGCGAGGTGGACGAAGACCGAATCACGGAGCGCTACGGGGTCGGGCCGGGCGACATCCGTGGAAAGGTCGACACGGCGGAGTGGCTCTTAGGCGCGGCCGAACGACTCGCCTCCGAACTGGACCTTGATTCGGTCTACGCTGTCCGTGAGGCCAAAAAGCGCGTCGAGTACGGCGTCCGCGAAGAACTCCTCAATCTCGCGGGCGTCCGCGGTGTTGGTCGAAAACGCGCGCGGCGGCTGTTCGAGGCCGGTGTCGAGACCCGTTCGGACCTCCGCGAGGCGGACAAGTCGCGTATCCTCGCCGCTCTCCGTGGTCGGCGGAAGACCGCCGAAAACATCCTCGAAGCGGCAGGTCGAAAGGACCCGTCGATGGACGACATCGATGAGTCCGACGCGCCGGAAGATGCGGTCCCCGACGATTCGGGATTCGAGACGGCGAAAGAGCGTGCCGACCAGCAGGCGAGTTTAGGTGATTTCGAATGAGAGTACTCGAAGCCGAAGCGACCGTCTCCGACCTCGACGCGTTCATCGCTACCGTCGGAGCGGTCTCCGACGAAACAGAAGCGACGATTCAAGCGTTCGATGCTCGGTACATCGCGGGCCGCAGCCACCTCGAACGGGCGGTCGAACTCGCTGACCGAGCCATCTCCCGCGGCAACGAAATCGCCCGCGACCGCGCCGTCGAATTCATCCTCTACGCCAGCGGCCGCCGCCAGATTAACCGCGCATTCGAAATCGGCGTCAGCGAAGGGACGGTGCCCGTCGTGATTCTCGTCGACGGCGGTGACGAGGACGCCGCAGAAGCGGCGCTTTTCGACCGGCTCGACCTCACGCCCGCCGACACGCTCGGAGACTACGACGAATCGCTCGTCTGCGATTTCTTCGACATTGGCGACGACGAACGCGCCGCGGCGGACGGCGACCTCGCCGCACTCGTCAACGAGCGCGTCGCACTTCTCGCGGTCGACCGTTGAGTCGAATCCACGGCTCGGCTGCTGTATCTGGGTTTCTCACGATTTACCGGACTGCAGTCTATCGGTTTCCACTCGAAACGAACCCCTTCAGTTTCCAAAAGTAACCCCTTCGTTTCAACTGGAGAACAGGGGACAGCGTCGCCCCGAAGAGTGTAGAGAACGAAGAATAGTTCCACCAGGATTCGAACTTCCGGAAGTTACCTTCCGACGTTCGAACCGCGCGAACCAGTATAGTTCCACCAGGATTCGAACCTGGGTCGTTGCCCCCAGAAGGCAACAGGATTGGCCACTACCCCATGGAACTTCGCATCACTTCGTAATTCGTGGGCATTTGTAAACGTTGCGTGTCGGCCCTCGCGTGCAAACTAGTGACATACAACAGAACAGACGTGCATAAACCACCAACTATTTGCCCCTGTTCTATCCACTGTCGTGTATGTACGTCGGACGATTCGTCGTCGTCGGTCCCGGAATCGGTGCCTATCGTGTCTCCTCTCGGTCCTTCCCGAATCGACAGGTCGTCGACCGGGACGGAGCCCTGACCGTCGGGCCGACGCCCGATGCCCCGGAGACTGACAACCCTTACATCGCCTACAACTGCGTCCGCGAGGGTGGTCAGTACGTCGTCGTCGGAAACGGGTCACAGGTCGACCCAATCGCCGAAAAACTCGACCTCGGCTACCCGCCGCGCGACGCACTCGCTGAGATTCTGCTCGCACTCGACTACGAGAAAGACGACTACGACACGCCGCGAATCGCGGGCGTCGTCGGTGCCGACGACGCGTACATCGGCATCGTCCGCAAGGACGCACTCGTCGTCGAAGCGGTCGAGGAACCGACGCTGGTTGCGACCTACGAGGAAGACGACCCGCGGACGTTCGACCTGTCGGCCGAGAGCGCCGCCGATGCGGCCCGCGAACTCTACAACCACGAGTTCGAACACACGGTCTGTGCCGCCGCGGCGACCGTCGGCGAGTCGGTCGAAACCGCCTTCTACAACGGCGAGTAGTCGAACCGAGTCGGTCCCGTCACCGACTTCAGCCCCGTACTTTTCACCCGAGGACCCGTATCGTGAGCCATGCTTCTGGGCGTTATCTCGGACGTGCACGGAAACCTCCCGGCACTCGATACCGTCCTCGAATCGCTGCCGCCGGTCGACGAACTCGTCTGCGCCGGCGACGTGGTGGGGTACAATCCGTGGCCCGAGGAGTGCGTGACCACGCTGTCGGAGCGGGACGTGCCGACCGTTTCCGGGAACCACGACCGAGCAGTCACAGCCGCGACCGGCTTTCGGTTCAACAGCATGGCCGCCGCTGGCGTCGACTTCGCCCGCGAAGAACTGTCTCCAGAATCACTCGACTGGCTCGAATCACTTCCGGAGACGCGAACCGTCGCCAACGGCCGGGTTCGACTCGCCCACGGCCACCCGGACGACCCCGACCGGTACACCTACCCGGAGGGTTTCTCACCCGCGCTGCTTTCGGGCGAAGACCTTCTCGTATTGGGGCACACCCACATCCAAGGCCACGAAATCTACGACGAGGGAATCGTCCTCAATCCGGGAAGCGTCGGGCAACCCCGCGACGGCGACCCGCGGGCGGCCTACGCCGTCGTCGACCTCGAGACGATGACGGTCGAAGAACACCGGGTCAACTACGACATCGACCGAGTCGCAGAGCGCGTCCGCGAAGTCGGACTGCCAAAACGGCTCGCGAGTCGACTCTACGAAGGAAAGTGAATCGAGAAGGCGAATAGAAGCGAATAGAAGGCAGTCAGAAGACGGCGGGATGCGAGCGCTTTCAGTTCGAGGTCGGTTCGAGTCGCGCCGAGAAGTGCCGAAGCTCCTTCATCGGCGGTTCCTCGATGATTTCGAGACCCTCGTACTCCTCGGCGTTCTCCATCGCCTTGACGGCCGTCTCAGCGATGTGTTCGAGGTGTTCGAAACTGTACGTCCGCCGTGGGAGCGCGAGACGGACGAGGTCCGGACGGTCGGTGCCGGGGAATGCGAATCCGCCGAGTTCGACGCCGCGGACGCCGCCTTCGCGGTAGAGCGCGCAGACGAGCGCCTGCCCGGGGAACTGCTCTTTCGGAATGTGGGAGAAGATTTCGCTGGCGTCGAGGTAGACGGCGTGACCTCCGGTCGGAAGGTAGACGGGGACGTCCTCTTCGGAGAGCAAGTCACCCAATTCGGCCACTTGCTCGACGCGCTCGCCGATGTACGGCGGCGTGACCGCCTCGCGGAGGCCGACGGCCATCGCCTCGATATCCCGGCCAGAGAGGCCGCCGTAGGTGGGGAAGCCCTCGTAGAGAATCGCCCGCTGCTTTGCGTGTTCGAATATCGTCTCGTCGTTCATCGCGGCGAACCCGCCGATGTTGACGAGGGCGTCTTTCTTCCCCGACA
Source organism: Haloferax mediterranei ATCC 33500 (assembly GCF_000306765.2). Taxonomy (NCBI): domain Archaea; kingdom Methanobacteriati; phylum Methanobacteriota; class Halobacteria; order Halobacteriales; family Haloferacaceae; genus Haloferax; species Haloferax mediterranei. The sequence goes on along the minus strand of NC_017941.2, from coordinate 9,485 downwards.
TCGTGATGGCGTCGGCGTGTTCGAACTGCTCGCGGGCGATTTCGGCGATAGACATGTCCTCGTAACCCGCCTCGTTGGTCTGGATGAAGTGAGCGTTCTCCGCGAACCGGCAGGCGTCCATGACGAACATCGCGTCGATGTCGCTTGCGAACTCGGCAGTGGCGCGAATGTTCTCCATCGAGACGGGTTGGCCGGCGACGGAGTTGTTCGTGATAGTGAGGACGACGACCGGAATCGAATCTGCACCGACTTCCTCGACGAGGGCGTGACCCGCGTCGAGGTCGAAGTTCCCCTTGAACAAGTCGGTCGAGTTCGGGTCGCGAGAGGCGGGCGACGGGCAGTCGACGGGTTCGGCACCCTGGTTGACGATGTGCGCCCGCGTCGTATCGAAGTGCGAGTTGTTCGGGACCACATCGCCGTCTTCGAGAAGCACACCGTAGAGGACGTTCTCCGCACCGCGTCCCTGATGGGTCGGAACGACGTGTTCGAATCCCATCACATCGCGGACGGATTCGGCGAGGTTGTCGAACGACTCGCTGCCGGCGTACGCCTCGTCGCCGCGAATCATCGCTGCCCACTGGTCTGCGGACATCGTTCCCGTGCCGGAGTCGGTCAGCAAATCGATGTAGACATCGCGAGCGTCGAGATTGAAGACGTTGTACCCCGCCTGTTCGATGGCGGCCTCCCGCTCCTCGCGAGAGGGAAGTTCGATGGGTTCGACCATCTTTGCCTTGTATGAGCGCATACCACCCTATACGGCCGTGAATGTGAAGAATAATGCAGGCGGAAAACAGGGGAGATACGGTTGTTTCTCGTCGTTTTCGGGCTATTCTGTACATCGGTGTTGGTGTCTGTGTTGATTGCCACCATGGACCGTCAATTCTGACCGGTGTCTCGGCTGGGTAGGCTATTGTCTCGGCTGAACAGGCCAGTGAGTTGGCTAGCCTGTCCGAGTCCGAACCGGTCCAATCCGGCCCGGTTCAAGAGATAGCGGTGGTCCGTGGTGGACGATGGTCTGTAGTGGGCGATGGTCCATGGTAGACGGTGATCCACGATGGACTCCCTCGGAGAGACACGTTGACGATAGCGTGTCTCAGAAGCAGTCGAACCGGCTCAGAACTCGTTTTGGATGATTTCGAGTGTCTCCTCGCGGTCGTCCCACGCCACGAAGATGGCGACAGACGTTGCGGAGGTGATGACATCGTGGATATTGATGCCCGCCTCGGAAAGCGGCTGGACGATTTCGAGGATGACACCCGGCCGGTTCGGAAGTTCACCGCCGGTGACGCGAATGACGGCGATGTTGTCTTCGACGGTGACAGACGAGAGGGCTTCGTCGGCGACGACGCGGTCGTGAAGCACTGCCTCCGCCTGATTCGACTCCTCTTCGAGGACGTAGAACGTGATTGAGTCCATCCCGGAGGCGACCGAGTCGACGTTTATGTCCTCGTCGCGCAGGGCGACAGAGAGGTCCGCGAGGATACCCGGTCGGTTGCGAATCGCTCGTCCCGCGACGGTAAGACACGCAAGCGGGTCCTCCTGCATGTCGATGAGGTTGTGGAACTCACCTTCGATGAGCGTCCCGCCGGTGAGTAAGTCACCGTGTTGGTAGTGAACGACGCGAACGTCGAGTTCTTCGTCCTTGTAGGAAAGCGCCGACGGCGCGACGACCTCGGCACCGCGGAACGAGAGGTTTCGGAGTTCGTCGACGGTGATTCGGCCGACGTTCCGCGCACCTTCGACGACGCGCGGGTCGCCAGTCATGACACCCTCGACGTCGGTCACGATGACGACCTCGTCGGCGTCCATGTACCTGCCGAGCATCACGGCGGTCGTGTCGGAGCCGCCGCGGCCGAGGGTCGTAATCTCGCCCTCGAGGTTCTGTGCGAGGAAGCCCGTGATGACCGGGACGACGCCGTCTAACTCCTCGGCGAGTTTCGCGGCGCGCCGCTGGGTTTCTTCGACATCGACTTCGCCGAGGTCGTTCGCGATGACCGGCCAGTCATCAGCCCCGGGTTCGAGGAACAGTGCATCCACGCCGCGAGCGGCGAGCGCCGCCTTGAGCATCCGAACGCTGGTTCGCTCGCCCATCGAGACGATTTCGGCGCGGTCTCTGTCGTCGGCTTCGAATTTGATTTCGTCGAGCAGGTCGTCGGTCGTCGACCCCATTGCAGAGGCGACGACGGCTATCTCGTGTCCCTCTTCGACGGCCGCGGCGATAGAGTCCGCGGCGCGATTAATTCGGTCACCGCTCCCAAGAGAGGTGCCGCCGAACTTCGCGACTACGCGCATCGTCCCTCCGCTGCGTCGTGTCGCTGCGACTCTCGGTGCTCAAACATGCGAGGGGCTAACGCGGGGGGACGTATAACTATGTCCTCCTTTTCAACCGTTGCCGACATCGGCGAATCCGCCGCCGAGACGGTCCCTAACCCTTCTTTGTGCGGAGGTTTATGAACGAAGGGGCGAAACGTTTAGCTATGAAAGTCAGAGACGCCGTCGACTCGGACGCCGAGGCCCTCGCCGCCGTCGCCGATGCGCCGGAACGGGCAATGCGTCGGTTGATACAAGACCGGACGGTCCGCATTGCAACCGCGGAAACCGGTGCAGACCCGAATGCAGACACACCGGCAGCCGACGACCCAGTTCTCGGTTTCGTCGGATTCGACGTTCGAGATGGCGTCCTCCACGTCACTCGACTCGGCGGAACCGAAGACGCAGTTCAGCGACTTCTCGAAGAACCCCTTCGGTTCGCCAACACTGAACAACTCCCGGTCGAAGTGCTCGTCCTCGAATCGGAAGAACCGCTTCACACTGCAGTCGAACACGTCGGGTTCGAGCGAGTCGGTCACGGGCCGGATTTCGACGGGACTCGGACAGTTAGGTACTATCTCGACGAAACGAACTAGTCGGTTTCGACGGCCTCTCAGCGACTACCGACGGCCTCTCAGCGACTGAGAGTTGACGGAGGGCATACGTAGACACCTCTCGTTTAGAGAGACATGGCAACCGGGCGTGACGGGCGACAGGTGGAGGCGAGACGGCGGTGACGACAGTCGAAGAACTGTTCGTCTCCATCGCCGGGACAAATCCCGTTATCCACGGTCTCGTCGGCGGCCTCGTTATCGCCGGGCTGAACATGCTCGGTGCGCTTCTCATCTTGATTTGGCGCAACCCCTCGAAGCGGTCGCTCGATACGCTTCTCGGATTCGCTGCTGGCGTAATGCTCGCCGCGAGTTTTACGAGCCTCATCCTCCCCGGTATCGAGGCCGCGGGCGGCAGTCCGGTTCCGGTTCTCGTCGGGTTCATCATCGGCGTCGCCGTCCTCGACCGGGCCGACATGTGGCTTCCGCACGTCCATATCCTCGTAACCGGGCAAGCCCGCGCTGACGCTCCCGAGGCGGAGACAGAGGCAGAGGCAAAGATAGAAGCAGAGACGAAGATGGCGTCTGTCGTTCTCTTTATCATCGCCATAACCATCCACAACATGCCGGAAGGACTCGCAGTCGGGGTCGGCTTCGGCTCCGGAGACCTCGGAACCGCCATCCCGCTGATGCTCGCTATCGGCATCCAGAACATCCCGGAAGGGCTCGCAGTTTCTATCGCCGCGGTCAACGCTGGCCTTCGAAACACGACCTATGCGACGTTCACGGGTATTCGTGCGGGTCTCGTCGAGATTCCGCTCGCCGTCTTCGGCGCGTGGGCCATCCAGTACGCCACAGCGCTCCTCCCCTACGCGATGGGATTCGCTGCGGGTGCGATGTTGTTCGTCATCTCCGACGAAATCGTCCCCGAAACGCACGCAAACGGAAACGAGCGCGTGGCGACGTTCGGGACGATGATTGGCGTCATCGTGATGCTCTATTTGGACGTGACGCTTGGGTGAAGAGTGAGGGGATGGGGAGTGAGGGGGCGAGGAGTGAGGGGATGGGGAGTGAAAAGTTCGAGTGGAAGCGAAGGGGTTCAGTCGTCTGCAGTCGGGATGTCGGTCGGAGTTTCGTGGTCAGAAATGCTCGCTGTCGGCGCGAGGAACGCCGCGGGGTCGAACTGGTCGAGGTCGGCATCCGCCGCCACACGCGCCGGCCAGTCGGGGTTAGCGAGGGCGCTCGTCCCCAGCGTAACGAGGTCGGCACCGGAGTCAACCGCCGCGCGCGCCGCGTCGGGGTCGCCGAGACCACCGTTTGCAACGACGACCGTCTCGTCGGTAACGTACTCGACTGCGGTTTCGGCGAGTGACGGCCCGTCTTCACCGAATGTCGGACCGGCAGCATCCGAGTCGACCGTGTGGACGTAGTCTGCACCGGCGGCCGAGAGTTCCTCGAAGAAGACCGCGGCAGCGTCCACTCCTTCGACCCACTCGTAGCTGTCGTCGGTCACTTTGGTCTGCGAAACGCGTACGCCGACGACGAACTCGTCGGGGACGGCCTCGACAACTGCCGAGACGACTTCCGCGGGGAATCGAACGCGGGCCTCGGGCGCGCCGCCGTACTCGTCATCGCGCTGGTTCGCGTCCGCCGCGAGGAACTCGTTGAGAAGGTAGCCGTTCGCGCTGTGAATCTCGACGCCGTCGAACCCGGCTTCGACCGCGTTCGTCGCAGACTCGACGAACCCCTCGCGGACTGCATCGAGGTCGTCGAGAGTCGCTTCCCGTGGAACGGCATATTCACCGCTCCCGCCGTAGGCTTCGGACTTCTCACCGTCCGGTTGGACCGCCGAGGGGGCGATTGTCTCGTCGCTCTCGACGTTCGGGTTCTCCTGTACCTGTGCTCCGGCGTGCATCAACTGGGCAACTATTGGCGTGTCGAAGTCGTGGACGGCATCCGTGACCTGTGTCCACGCCTCTACGTGGTCCTCGGTGACGAGACCGGGTTGATTCAGATATCCCTGACTGTAGGTGTCGTCGGTGTAGACGCCCTCAGTGACGAGAAACGAGAAGCCACCCTCGGCGAATTTCGCGTAGTAGCGCGCCATCTGCTCGGTCGCCCGCCCGTCGGCGGTCGCGCTGACACGAGTCATGGGTGCGAGGCCAGCGCGGTTGTCGAGTTCCAGGTCGTTCAGCGTCGTCGCGTCAAATAGTATGTCGTCAGACATTACCACCGATCCGACTGTCGGGCTTATAAGCAGACGGCGGTGTGGTTGGGCGGGGCGCACAACCGTGTGCTTCCGCGTCAAAAACGGTGTGGGTCAGAAGAGACGAGGGTCAGGAGAACTTCCGAACCGTCATATTCAGCGTGTTGAGGTCGACGATAGGAGCGTACCCAGCGTCAGGGTCGATATTGACGGATTTCTGGAAGTCGGTCTGGGCTTGCCAGCAACCGGAGTTGACCGCGAGAACGTTGTGGTATTTCCCCCAGCCGAGTTTGTGAACGTGGCCGGTGTGGAAGATGTCCGGAACGTCCTCCATGACAAGGTAATCGAGTTCTTCGGGTGCGAGGCGCGTGTGACCCCCGAACTGCGGTGCGACGTGCCGCTTTTTCAGGAGTTGGTACATCGCCTTGTGCGGTTCGTCGTAACTCGCCTTCTCCGAGGGGAGTTCGGCGATGACTTCGTCGAGCGAGACGCCGTGGTACATGAGCACCTTGACGCCTTCGAGCGTGACCATCGAGGGGTTGCTCGTGATGCGGGCGTCGTGGGCGGACATAATGTCGCGGAGTTCGTCGTCGAAGCCGGGTTGGGGTTCTGCGAGGCGAACCGCGTCGTGGTTACCCGGAATCATCACGATATCGAGGTCGCCGGGAACCGATTTGAGATGCTCCGAGAACACCTCGTACTGGTCGTAGATGTCGATAACGTCGAGTTCTTCGTCCTGATTCGGGTAGACGCCGACGCCTTCGACCATGTCGCCCGCGATGAGGAGATACTCGATGTTCGCCGCTTCTTCGGTGTGGAGCCAGTCAGCAAATCGGTTCCACGCATCGGCCATGAACTCCTGACTGCCGACGTGTACGTCCGAAATAAGCGCTGCCTGGACGTGTCGGTCCGCGGTGTTCGGGCGGTAGCTCCGCGGCACGTCCGGGAAGTGCATCGAATCGACGAACAGAATCCCGGCGTCACCGGAAAGCGTTCCCTGGACGGCGATACACTCGTCTAAGAGGAGGTCGTCGACGTAGGACGCGATTTCCTTGTCTTTCATCACGAGACACGGGAACGTCCCTGTCGTGTCCTCGAGGTCGATAATCCAGTGGCCGCTCTTTGTCGACCGAACGTCGTCTACGAGACCGATGAGTTCCGCGTCTTCCCCGCCGGACATCTTCGAGATGGCCTTCGCCGGGCGGTGGTTGACGCGTCCACGGAGCATCTTCGAGAGCTTCTCGTAGCGGTCGCGGAACACCTTCACAAAGTCGTCGTACTCCCCAGTTCCCGTCGACTGACCGGTCATGTCGTTCGCAATATCGAGCGACCGAAGCGCCGGGTCGACGTTCCGTCCGCTGGACGACTCCTGTACTTCGGATGGAGTCGTATTTCCAACTTGGGTGGCGTTGTCATCCGATGTTGCAGCGGAAACGGGGGGGTCGCCTACGTCGGCGGCGCTCGGGGATTCAGTTCCCGGTGGGTCCGAAGCGGGTGCAGACGCGAGCACCTCGCGGACGTGGTCTGCAGTGATTCGAAGCGCGTCATCCGGGGTGGCTTCGACGACACGGGCGAGCGTAGTGCCCGGGTCGTCCGAACCGGCGATGAGGGTCACGGCCTCGCGTTCGGCGTTGTAGCCGCGACCGACGAGTGTCCGGACGATGCGCGCCGGCGTCTCCAATGGCACACCGCCGAGTCAGCGGAGCGTGGCAAAAAGGGTGCCGAAACCCAGAACGTTGAAATCCGGCGCGGGCAAACTGGAAGTGATGAGTGCCGACGACGGCCGCCCGCCCTCCAACGACTCGCCGCTCGGTCCAGACACCGATGAAGGATTTCTGAAACAGCTCTGGACGGCCGACGAGGGACCGTTACTGTTCATTCGAGAGGTGTTGACGAGCGCTCTCGCCGTACTAGCCGTTGGCTTGCTCCTATTCGCGATTAGCGGTGTGTGGCCACCGATGGTCGCCGTCGAGAGTGGGAGCATGGAGCCGCACATGCACAAAGGCGACCTCGTGTTCATTTCGGGACCGGACCGTTACGTCCCCGACTCGGCTGTCGAGGGGACTGCCGTCGTCACTGCGGAGAAGGGCTCAGAAGTCGGCTATCGGTCCTTCGGTGGGAACGGAAGCGTCGTCGTGTATCACGACCCGAACGCAACTGGCCCACCCATCATCCACCGTGCAATGTTCCACGTCGAAAAGGGTGAAAATTGGTACGACAAGGCAAACCCCGACTACATCTCGGCGGACAGTTGCAACGAACTGGCCAACTGCCCCGCTCGCTACTCCGGGTTCATCACGAAAGGAGACAATAACCCGCGCTACGACCAGGTGAGCGGTATCAGCGACCCAGTCCGGCCCAAGTGGGTTCAGGGCATCGCTCGCGTCCGTATTCCGTTCCTCGGATGGGTTCGCCTGACGCTCGCAAACACGCTCATGGCACCGAATTCTGTCGACCCCGTGCCAGTCGAGTCGGTGTCGGCTCCGGTTGAATCGGGGTCTTCGATGGTTAGTCAACCAGCAGCGCAGGTCTCGACTATCGACACGAAATCAGCGGCTTTCGAGCCGAACGCGTCGGCCATCGAGCCAAAACGACCGGCTAACGTGCACAGACAGTTTTCGCAGCCATCGCTGGCCGCATAGCTCGGGAAGGCAATTCCGTTCTCAGCAGTTCTCGTCTGACAGTCCACTCCGACACTCCACGTCCGGTAATCCGTATCTCGGGCTCGAAGCGTTAGAATGTGACTCGAAGCCTCGTAGAGTAGTGTGACTCGAATGTCAGTAAAGAGGTATACTCGACCCTTAGTTGTCGAACCGCGCCTGCACGAAGGGTTGTGCGCTCTCAATGTCGCCGAGACGGGAGTCCGTTAGGAGGACCGCCTCCGTCTCGTCGATAGGAACAGAGAGGCTGATTTCCTTGGTCCGGCCGTAGCGACCTTTGGAGACGACGACGGCGTTGACGATGCCGAGCATGTCGAGTTCGGAGATGAGGTCGGTGACGCGGCGCTGTGTGAGCACGTCGGCGTCAATCTCCTCGCAAAGGCGCTTGTAGATGTTGAACACCTCACCGGTGTTGATGTTTCGGACGCCGTTCTTTTCGAGGAGGATGATAGCAAAGAGGACGATTTTCGACTGCGTGGGGAGCGTCCGAACGACCTCGACGACGCGGTCGAGTTCGATTTTATCCTGTGCTTGCCGGACGTGCGCTTCTTCGACGGTATCGGCCTGCCCACGCTCGGCGAGTTCTCCGGCTGTTCGGAGCAAGTCGAGCGCGCGGCGCGCGTCACCGTGCTCCTGCGCCGCGAAGGCGGCACAAAGCGGGATTACGTCGTCCGTCAATGCGCCCCCTTTGAACGCCACGTCGGCGCGGTGCTGAAGGATATCGCGGAGTTGGTTGGCGTCGTACGGTGGGAAGACGATTTCCTCCTCGCCGAGACTCGACTTGACTCGCGGGTCGAGAAAGTCGGTGAACTTCAGGTCGTTCGAGATACCCATGATAGAAATCCGCGAGTTGTCGAGTTCCGAGTTCATCCGCGAGAGATTATAGAGCGTGTCGTCGCCCGATTTTTCGACGAGTTTGTCGATTTCGTCGAGCATGATGACGACCACGCGCTCTTTGTAATCGACGGCGTCGAAGAACGTCGTATAGACACGGTCTGTCGGCCATCCCGTCATCGGAACGGTCTCCATCTCGTCGGCGTCGACGGCGAGTTCCTCCTCGCGCTCGTTTATCTCGGCGATGGAGTCATAGGGCGTATCGGCGAGCGCGTTCGGGTCTTCTGTCGCCCGCGTGCGCATCTCGTCGAGGCGGTCCTGTTCTGCCTCGATTCGTTCGATGTTCTTCTCGATGAATTTGTTCGCGAGTTGCGCGAGCACGCGATACTGTGTGTCCGTCACTTCGCAGTTGATATACTCGACTTCGCACGGAACGTCGTACTTCTGCGAGGTAGACTCCAGTTCCTGACTGACAAACTTCGCACTTGCCGTCTTCCCGGTCCCGGTCTTCCCGTAGATGAGAATATTCGATGGCGTCTCGCCGCGGAGCGCGGAGACGAGAATCGTCGCCATCTGGTTAATCTGGTCAGTTCGGTGGGGAAGTTCGTGCGGCGTGTACGACGGCCGAAGAACCTCCTTGTTCTCGAAGATGGGTTCACCAGCGAGAAGGTCGTCGAACAACCCTTTCGAACCGTCGTCGTCGTTTAAGACGACCTTGTCGAGTCCGACATCAGGGTCTTTGTGCTGGTCGAGGTCCTCGTCGGGAGTGTCGGCATCTGGGCCGATACTCGCTTGAATATCGATATCCTCGGCGGATACGTCATCCTCGGGAGCCACGCCACCGGACCCGGTGTCGATGTCGCGTTGAGGGTTACCCCCATCTTCCCGTCGATTGCCATCTCGTGGATTGTCGTCCTCGTCCAT